>NZ_BMKV01000003.1:0-637490 GCF_014644515.1 Pseudarthrobacter scleromae
GATCACGATCAGGCAGCTGGTTAGTCAACCCGCTGAGGATATGGGAGGTATCTTCTCCTGCAGCCACGTCCAACCTCTCTTTGCGCGCATTGATGGCGCACTCAGGCCGGGCAGGGTGACCGCCCGGCGTACATACGCCGTGTGCGACGTATCGGTTACAACAGCCCGGTCATGTGTGCCGGGCAGGGTCCTAGCATTCCTACGTCTGCATTGGAGTTACAGGGTTGTTGCCCCGCAGGCATAGTTGTCACCTGCCACTCTAACTCTGTCCCCAACGCGATGCGTAGCCGCGGCTTGGGCGGCCCGGTTGTATTTCGCCGTCATACTGGTTGTGTGACGAAAAGCCGCTGTGCTGCGGGTTGGCGGAACCTGGTGTGACGCAGAATATGCCACATCACGGGGGCGGCAGCTTGAAGCTCAGGCACAAAGGGTGTTGGCTGGGAGTAATGGAAATCACTATGCGCACTGCGCATATAAGGCATTGGAGGTACACGTGAGCGAGGCCGACGCCGCCACTTCGGTAAATGTGGCGGAAAAATTGGGTTTCAAGAATGGGGATCTGATTCAGGAGTTCGGTTACGACGACGACGTCGATTTCGACTTGCGTGACGATATTGAGGACCTGACGGGTTCCGAGCTGCTGGACGAGGACGACCATGAAGTGGCGGACGCCGTCGTTTTCTGGTGGCGCGACGGCGACGGGGACCTGGTGGACAGCCTCATGGATTCGCTGACCACGCTGAGCGAAAACGGCGTCGTCTGGGTCCTGACACCCAAGTCCGGAAGGACTGGATACGTCTCCCCGGCGGACATCCAGGAAGCGGCGCCGACCGCCGGACTGCACGTGACGACGTCGGCAGGCGTGTCCAAGGACTGGAGCGCAACGCGGCTGGTGAGCAGGAAGAACAAGTGACGGCAGCGCTTGCCGCTGCCTCCGTTGCCGTCCCCGCCGTTGGCGCTCCGGCACCCGACTTTGAACTCGTCAACCAGTACGGCGAACCGGTCAGGTTATCCGCCTTCCGCGGCCAGAACGTGGTGCTGGTGTTTTATCCGTTTGCCTTCTCCGGCATCTGCACCGGCGAGCTCTGCGAAATCAGGGACAATCTGGCCCTGTTCGAAGACGGGAATGCCATTGTCCTGGCGGTTTCCGTTGACAGTAAGTTCACCCTGCGGGCCTACGCCCAGCAGGAGGGGTATACCTTCGACCTGCTGGCGGACTTCTGGCCCCACGGTGCTGCGGCAAGCCTCTATGGTGTCTTCGACCCCGAGAGCGGAATGGCGCTGCGGGGCACGTTCATCATCGATGCCGGGGGCGCCATCCGCTACACCGTGGTGAACCCGCGCGGACGGGCCCGGGACCTCGGCGAATACCGCAAGGCGCTGGCCGGGCTGGATAAGGCCTGACGGATTATGGCTGAGCAGCGGCATGGTGTGGGCCTCACGGGCTTTGCCAGCATGCCGCCGGTTCCTCCCGCCATGCCTTCCGCCGATGAGCTCGAGGTCCTGGTCCGCATCAGGGACCTGCTGGCAGGGGGCCGGTTCGCCCTCCTTACCGGTGCCGGCCTCAGCACCGACTCGGGTATTCCCGACTACCGTGGGCCGGGGTCGCCGCCGCGGACACCCATGACCTACCAGGAGTTCGTCAAGGCGGCCGCGAACCGCCAGCGCTACTGGGCGAGAAACCACATCGGATGGTCACACCTCCGCCACGCTGATCCCAACCAGGGCCACCGTGCCGCTGCCGAACTGGAACGCCGTGGACACCTGACGGGCCTCATTACGCAGAACGTGGACCGGCTCCACCAGGACGCCGGCAGCGTGAATGTTGTGGACCTCCATGGCCGGTATGACCAGATAGTGTGCCTGGACTGCCGCCGGACCTACTCCCGCCGCCTGCTGGCAGGAATGCTGGAGGAATTGAATCCCGGCTTCCTTGACCGGGCGAAGGAATCAGGCCTGGTGGAAATGGCTCCGGATGCCGATTCAACAGTGGAGGACCAGACCCTGATCAGCAGCTTTGTTGTTGCTGTGTGCCCCGCCTGTGGAGGAACACTGAAACCGGATTTCGTGTACTTCGGGGAGAACGTGCCCAAGGACAGGGTTGAAACGTCGTACCGGATGGTTGACGACGCCGCGGCGCTGGTGGTTGCTGGCTCCTCCCTCACGGTGATGAGCGGCCTCCGGTTTGTCAGGCACGCGGCGAAGGACGGCAAACCGGTGGTCATCATCAACCGTGGGGCCACGCGCGGGGACGACAAGGCGACCGTCAAGCTTGAAGCCGGTGTCAGCGAATCGTTGACCTGGCTCGCCGCTGAGCTTCCGCCGGTATAGCCGGGCGGCGGAATGGGCAGGGAGGGTGCGCCGATTCGCACTTTATGCCCGGCGTCGGGTAGAGTCTATGTTCGTTGGTCAGGGCGCAGCAGCGCCTGATCCGGCAACCATGGGTCTTTAGCTCAGCTGGTAGAGCGCCACGTTTACACCGTGGATGTCATCGGTTCGATCCCGGTAGGACCCACCGGCAAGCCCCGCAGTTTCCGCCTTAAGGCGGAAACTGCGGGGCTTTTTTGTTGCCTCTTTACTACTGCCCCCTTGTTACTGCAGAAGTTGCCCGCCTGGTGTTCCGGCCCGGCGTGAATGTCGGCCCCCTGCCATAGCTTGCAGGCATGGAACACGTGATTGTGAGGACAGGCGCCGACGGCAGGCCGACGGCGGTGCTCAGCGGTGGCAGGGAATGGGCCGTGGGTGCCGAACCGGTGAGGTGGTTCGAACGGGTCAACTGGTGGGAGACGCGCCGCCGGATGCCCAAGGGGCTCAGCAGGGTGGACGTCGAGGTCCTCCAGCTCCAGGTCCGGCTGGGCAGGAACACGGGGTCAGCCCTCACCACCATGCTCCTGGAAAGGGACGGGCTGGGCGGGGGCTGGCGGCTCCGGGAGGCGGTTGCAGATGCCGCCTAGGGGAGGCCCGACGGCCGGAACAGGCCTTTCAGGGCAATGGAAAACCCTCCACCGCGACTATTGGGGGATGCCGCGGTGGAGGGCCTGAATTGAATATACCGTGAACTTACGGAAACAAAAAGCCGATTCCTGCTGTGTCATGCACCAACTGCCGTGCGCCTGGAATGCCGCAGCGGTTCGATGCTCCGGCCGCGGACCGTGAACCGCGGGCCGGGGTCAGCGGTGCACGGGGATAAAAACCCGGGGCTGTTCCGTCCAGGTGTCTGACATCTGCGACATGGTCCGCCTCATGATCTTGTCGGAGGCCTCGCGGGCAGCGCCGGCGTCGCCCCGGGCAATTGCCTCCGCCACATCCACGTGCCACTGCAGTGCTGCCTCGTGCGGATGGTCGGGCATCAGCCCATGCACGGTCCGGCCCGTCAGGGTTTCGGCCACCTGGCCCATGAGGTTCGCAAACATCTCGTTCCCGGATCCGGAGAGCAGCAGCGAATGGAACTGGATGTCCAGCTCAAGGAAGCGTGGCACTTCCCCCCTGTGGCCGGCGTCGCGCATTGCATGGGCAACATCCACCAGCTCCAGCCGCAGCGGCGCGGGGGCGTTCTGCGCGGCAAGTTCGGCAGCTGCCGGTTCCACGGCCGACCTCAGCTCGGCCAGGGACCGCAGCTGGGCACCGCGCGCCTTGCTGGCGAGCCGCCAGCGGATGACCTGCGGGTCAAAGGGGTTCCAGCGGCTCGGCGGCAGGACCCGGATTCCCACCCGCTTGGTGGTTTCCACCAGCCCAAGGGATTGCAGCACACGGACGGCTTCGCGGATCACCGAACGCGAAACCTTGAGCTCATCCTCAAGTTTTTCGGCAAGCATGATGTGGCCGGCAGGAAGCTCGCCCGAGATGATGCGCGTGCCCAGGTTCTCAATGGCACGGTGGTGCAGGCTGCTGGTCATGCAGCTAAGCCTAGTGGGAACAGGTCGGCCGGGAAGCAGCCGTCCTTGACTGTCAGCGACACAAACTGTTCCATTACGTGGGCGTTACTTTCCTGTGACTTCATGAATATATATGCTTTATTCAGACCCTTGGTCTGCAACGGTCTTCCGAGCACCGGGAGCCACTGCACATCCATCGCACAGTACGAATTGGAGTTTTGATGTCTGCACACATCGGTGTCACCGGCCTCGCGGTGATGGGCGCCAACCTGGCCCGCAACCTGGCCCGCAACGGCTTCACGGTCGCCCTGCACAACCGCTCAGTCGAAAAGACGGACGCCCTGCTGGCAAAGCACGGTACGGACGGCGACTTCATCCGCACCGAAACCCTGCAGGAGCTGGTGGACTCTCTCGAGAAGCCGCGCCGGGTCCTCATCATGGTGAAGGCCGGCAAGCCGGTTGACTCCGTGATCGAACAGCTTGAGCCCCTGCTGGAACCCGGCGACATCATCATCGACGCCGGAAACTCCCACTACGAGGACACCCGCCGCCGTGAGGCCGCCCTCGCCAAGAAGGACTTGCACTTCGTGGGCGTCGGCGTTTCCGGCGGCGAGGAAGGTGCCTTGAACGGACCCTCCATCATGCCCGGCGGTTCCAAGGAGTCCTACAAAGCCCTCGGCCCGCTGCTCGAGAAGATCTCCGCAAAGGTCGACGGCGAGCCCTGCTGCGCCTGGGTGGGCACCGACGGCGCCGGCCACTTCGTCAAGATGGTCCACAACGGCATCGAATATGCCGACATGCAGGTCATCGGCGAAGCCTTCGACCTGCTCCGTTCCGGTGCCGGCATCGAGCCCGCGGAGCAGGCCAAGATCTTCAGCGACTGGAACAAGGGCGAGCTGTCCTCCTTCCTGATCGAAATCTCCGCCGAGGTCCTGGGCCACGTGGATGCCAGGACCGGCAAGCCGTTCGTGGACGTCGTGGTGGACGCAGCAGGCCAGAAGGGCACCGGCCGCTGGACCGTTATCTCGGCCCTGGAACTGGGTTCCCCGGTCTCCGGCATCGCCGAATCCGTGTTCGCCCGTGCACTGTCCTCCCAGGCCGGCCAGCGCAAGCTGGGCCAGGAACTGCTGGCAGGCCACGAGGCCGACGTCGAAATCCCGGAGACCTTCGTCGAGGACGTCCGCCAGGCGCTCTACGCCTCCAAGCTGGTTTCCTACGCCCAGGGCCTGGACATGCTCACCTCGGCAGCCAAGGAATACAACTGGGACCTGAAGCTGGACGAGATCGCCTCGCTGTGGCGGGCCGGCTGCATCATCCGCGCAGAACTGCTCAAGGACATCACCAAGGCCTACGCCGCTGAAGAGAAGCCCGCCAACCTGCTGTTCGCTCCGGCGTTCACGGAAGCGATCGCCGGCGCCCTTCCCGCCTGGCGCCGCGTGGTGGCCACGGCTGTCCAACTGGGAATCCCGGTTCCGGTTTTCTCCTCCTCACTGGCCTACTACGACGGCCTGCGCCGCAAGCGCGTCGCCGCAGCCCTCATCCAGGGCCAGCGCGACCTCTTCGGCGCCCACACCTACGGCCGCGTCGATGCGGAAGGCACGTTCCACACCCTGTGGGGCGAGGACAAGTCCGAAATCGAAGCGGTGGACACCCACTAGGTTCCGCCTCAGGGCACAAAAGGCGGGCAGTTTCCGGTGATCCGGAAACTGCCCGCCTTTTCTTCTTGCTCTTGTTTTGCTGGACAGCCCAAGGGCCGGCCCCGTCAGATGCGGTATTCGATGTCGTATTCCGCCGGGTCAACCGCCGGCTTGGTTTCGCGCTGTGCGTCACGGTGGCGCCACTTCGCGGGAACGCCGGTGACGATCGATTCGGGAGGGGCGTCCTTGACCACCACGGCGTTGGCGCCGACGGCGCTGTCCCTGCCAATGGTGATGGGCCCCAGGATCTTTGCACCGGCGCCAATGGTCACGCGGTCGCCGATGGTGGGGTGGCGCTTGATCCGTGCGAGTGACCGGCCACCCAGGGTGACCCCGTGGTAGATCATCACGTCCTCACCGATGTCCGCGGTTTCGCCGATGACCACGCCCATGCCGTGATCGATGAAGAAGCGGCGGCCGATGGTGGCCCCCGGATGGATCTCGATCCCGGTCAGGAAGCGGCCCAGCTGCGAGAGCAGCCGCGCCGGGAAACGCAGGGCCGGATTCTGCCACAGCCGGTGCGTCAGCCTGTGGATCCAGATGGCATGCAGCCCGGAATATGCGAAAAAGTTCTCGAAAGAACCTCGAGCCGCCGGGTCGTGGGACCGGGCGGCGTCGAGGTCTTCCTTTAGTCTTGCGAAAAAGCCCACAGAGTTCTTTCTACAGGAAACGGGCGAAGAGCGGCCGGGTCAGCCGCGGATGTCGTCATAGAGCACGGTGGAGATGTAACGCTCACCGAAGTCGCAGACAATGGCGACGATCAGCTTGCCCGCGTTTTCGGGGCGCTTCGCCAGCTCCAGTGCACCCCAGACGATCGCTCCGGAGGAGATACCGCCGAGGATGCCTTCTTTGACGCCGAGCTCGCGGGCCACGCGGACGGAGTCCTCGAGGGTGGCGTCCAGGACCTCGTCATAGATGTTGGTGTCCAGGATTTCGGGCACGAAGTTGGCCCCGATGCCCTGGATCTTATGCGGGCCGGGGGCGCCGCCATTGAGGATTGCGGAGTCCTTGGGTTCGATCGCCACGATCTGGACGCCGGGCTTGCGCTCCTTCAGGACCTGGCCAACGCCGGTGACGGTTCCGCCGGTGCCCACGCCGGCAACGAAGATGTCCACGGCGCCGTCGGTGTCAGCCCAGATTTCCTCCGCCGTGGTGTTGCGGTGGATTTCAGGGTTGGCTTCGTTGGCGAACTGCTGGGCCCAGATGGAGTTTTCCGTGTTGGCCACAATTTCCTGGGCCTTCTCCACGGCGCCGCGCATTCCCTCTGAGCCGGGGGTCAGGACGATCTCGGCGCCGAAGGCGCGCAGCATGACGCGGCGCTCGGTGGACATGGTCTCCGGCATGGTCAGGATGACCTTGTAGCCGCGGGCCGCGCCCACCATGGCCAGGGCGATGCCGGTGTTTCCGGAGGTGCCTTCAACGATGGTCCCGCCCGGCTTCAGTGCACCGGACTTCTCCGCGGCGTCGACGATTGCCACACCGATACGGTCCTTGACGCTGTTGGCCGGGTTGTAGAACTCAAGCTTGACGGCGACGGTGGCATCCAGCCCCTCGCTGAGCCGGTTGAGCTTGACCAGCGGGGTGCCGCCGACCAGCTGGGTCACATCGTCATAGATCCGTGCCATGTACATACGCCTATCTCTGAGGGGTGAATACTGAGGTCAGCCTAACGAGGCCGCGTAACCGTGGCTAAGCGTTAAGCCATGCAGAGTAATATTTCCGGGCCTTCGCGAGCTTGGGGTTGATGATCACCTGGCAGTACCCCTGCTCGGGATGTTTGGCGTAGTAGTCCTGGTGGAAGTCCTCCGCCACGTGGAAGCGCGGCAGCCGGCTGACCTCCGTGACGATTGGATGGGCCCACAGCGACTGGTTGCGGTCTATCGCTTCCTCGAAAAGAATCTTCTCCTCGGTGGTCTCATAGAACATCGAGGAACGGTACTGGGTTCCCACGTCATAGCCCTGGCGGTTCAGCGTTGTGGGATCGTGCAGGGCGAAAAACATGTCAAGGACCACCTCTTCCGGGATGATCTCCTCGTCGAACGTCACAGCCACCACCTCGGCGTGCCCGGTGGTGCCGTTGCACACGGAGTAATAGTCGGGGTTGGGATCGTGGCCGCCCGTGTAGCCGGACACCACAGCGCTGACACCCTTGGTCTTCTGGTAGACAGCGTCGAGGCACCAGAAGCAGCCTCCGCCTAAAACAAAAGTTTTCATGACCTCTTCAATGGTTGGGGGCGCCGGATGATTCCCTGGGCGCCGCGGGCGCCGCCCGTCGCCGTGCGGCGCGGAGGACGCGATGGGGTAAAACTAAGACTATGGAACCTGTGGACACCGACGTTACCGGCCCCGAAAATCACGACGGCGGGCCTCGCGGCGGCGAGGCCCCTTCCGGGAAAGACGCGTCCGGCAATGACGCGGCGGCGGGGCAGACGCAGGTCCCCACTTTGGGCGAGATGCTCCTGGCCGTCGAGGAACTGTGGCCCGAGTCCCTGGCGGAGAACTGGGACGAGGTGGGGCTGGTGGCGGGACACCCCTCGGCTCCAGTCACGAGGGTCATGTTTGCCGTGGACCCCACCCTGGAAGTCATTGAAGAAGCAGTGGAGTGGGGTGCCGAGCTCCTGATCACCCACCATCCGCTGCTGCTGAGGGGTGTCACCTCGGTCGCGGCCACCACGCCCAAGGGCCGGGCCGTCCACCGGTTGATCGAGTCCGGCACAGCCCTGCTGACCGTCCACACCAACGGCGATTCCGCCGTCGGGGGCGTTTCCGATGTCCTGGCCGACGCCCTGGGCCTGCAGGACGCGGCCCCGCTCACCGTGGCGGCAAACGGACTGCCGGAAGAGGGAATCGGGCGGGTAGGGGACCTGCCGGAGGCCATGAGCCTGGGAGACTTTGCTGCCCGGGTGTTTGGCATCCTGCCCTCCGTGGCAGGGGGAGTGCGGGTGTCCGGCGACAAGGACGGCCTGGTACGGCGCATTGCCGTCTGCGGCGGCGCGGGTGACTCGCTCTTCAACGAGGTCAGGGCCAGCAACGCCGACGTCTACGTCACGGCGGACCTCCGCCACCATCCGGCGTCGGAGGCAAGGGAAGCTGCCCACAACGGCCGGCCCTACCTGATTGACGTTTCCCACTTCGCCAGTGAGTGGCTGTGGCTGCCGGCCGCGGCAGCCGCGCTGGGCAATGTCCTCGCCGACCAGGGCCATGACGTCGAAATCCAGGTCAGCACCACCAACAGCGATCCCTGGGACTTCATCCTCACCCCGGGTTAAGCCCGGAGCCGGTGGAGACACAGCGGGGCAGGGGAGCTGGGGAGCAGGGCAGGCGCTAGAGTCTAGGAAGCGCCGTCCAGGCGCCCGGCACCGGCCGGAAGGAATCAAGCGGAGGTAACAGTGGCGAAGGCAGCACCGGCGGAACAGTTGAAGTTGCTTGGACTGCAGGGGCTGGATGCCAAGCTGAAGTCGCTTGCCAACCGCCGCCGCGCGCTGGAAACCGATCCGCGCATCAAGGACCTCGAAGCCGCCCTTTCCGTCGCCAACGGTGAGCTGGGCGCCGCGAAAGTGGCTGTCCACGACGCCGAAGCCGAACTCAGGCGCGCCGAGGCGGACGTGGAACAGGTAGCCTCCCGTATCCAGCGGGACGAGGCACGGCTGAACAGCGGCACCGGCCTGTCCAAGGACCTGGTGGCCCTCCAGAAGGACATCGCCTCGCTCAATAAGCGGCGCTCGGACCTGGAGGACATTGAACTCGAGGTGATGGAGCGCCTTGATTCCCTGCGGGCCACCCAGGCCCGGCAACAGGGGATTGTGGATGACATCCAGGGGTCGTTCGGCACCATCCGCGCCGAGCTGGACGCGGAACTGGCCGCCGTGGAAGCGGAAGCGGGCGGCCTCCGCGCACAGCGCTCCGAATTCGCTGCGGGCCTGGATGCCGGCCTGCTGGCCGTCTACGAAAAGACGCTGGCCAGGCGCGGAGTGGGCGCCGCCAGGCTGTTCCATGGCACCTCCGAGGCGTCCGGCATGAAGCTGAGCCCCGGCGACCTTGCCGAGGTCAAGGCCGCAGCTGCCGACGACATCGTCTTCTGCCCGGACTCCGGCGCCATCCTGGTCCGCTCGGAGGAGTGGGCCTGACACTCAGCCCGGCAGGATGATGTTCAGGGCCTGCGGCTTCCGGGCTGAACCTTCAACCAGTTCCGCGGCCCACACTTCCCGCGTTGCCTTCAAGAGTTCCGACGGCGCTGCCGGGGCCTTCCCTCTCCGCACCAGCAGGTGCCGGGCCAGTTCGCCGCGGGTGTGCTTGGCGAAGTGGCTCACCACCTTGCGGACCCCGTTCACCTCGGTGAAAACGTTGACGGACACGGTCTGGGCAGCGGGCGGCGCCCACGCCGCCGCATAGGTGCTTGAGCGGCAGTCCACCAGCAATTGCCCCTCCACCGCTCCGGCAAGGGCATCGGTGAGCTGCGGCTTCCAGAACGAGGCGAGGCGGCCGACGTCGGGCAGTGCAGTACCCATGGACAGCCGGTAGGCAGGCACGCTGTCACCAAAACGGATAACGCCCCAGAGCGCGGAAACCACCAGGACGGACGCGTCCGCCTTGCGGCGCTGCGCAGCCGTGAGGGTTTTGTAGCCCAGGGCGTCATAAAGCACCCCCGAATAGATCCGGTGGGCGGGCGCCGCCGGTTCGGCATGAAGCCGCGTGTTGCGGTCGACGTCGTCCTGGAGCGATGCGCCCACACCCAGCAGCGCGAGGGCGTCCTCGTGCGCGCTCACCGTTCCCAGCGCATCCAGCACTTTGGCGCGGCAGGCGTTCAATTCGGGGAAGCTCAGGGAAGTCCAGTCGACGGCGGATCCGCGGACGGCGGGTGTCTTGCCTTCGGAAGGGGGAAGCAGAATCAGCACCGTCCGATCCTACCGGCGGCGGGAAAGGGCAAGCCCACCGGTAGACTGGGATTTGGATGGGTTGACCAGGCGGCCGCGCGTCACGCAAGTGGCTCGAGGAACGTCCGGGCTCCGCAGGGCAGGGTGGTGGGTAACGCCCACTCGGGGTAACCCGCAGGCCAGTGCCACAGAGAACAGACCGCCTGGGTCGCGCCGGTTTGAAAGCGGCACGAACCAGGTAAGGGTGAAACGGTGGTGTAAGAGACCACCAGCTTCCCGGGTGACCGGGAAGGCTAGGTAAACCCCACCCGGAGCAAGGCCAGACAGGACACGTTTGAGGGCTGCCCGCCCGAGTGTCCGGGTAGGCCGCTGGAGGGCGCCGGCAACGGCGTTCGTAGATGGATGGCCGCTACTCCCGTGCCGGCAACGGAACGGGAGCACAGAACCCGGCGTATCGGTTAACCCATCCATCCACACTGGTTTGACCTTGGACGATGTGTTGGGGATCCTGAACCGTGCCCGCTAATCATGACCCGCAAGACAGCCCCGGCGCTGCTCTTCCGCAGCAAGTCCCCGGACGCAGCCAACAGGCTGTTGCCCTGGCCGGCTTCTTTTCGCTCTCCCTGGCCGCATGGGCCGCGGCGTCGGTCCCCATCATCCTGCATTCCAGCGGCTGGTTCGCGGTGTCGGCCAAGGCCCCCTGGATGCCGCCCGGCTGGATGTTCAGGAGCATGTGGATGCTGCTGTACGCCGCGGTTGCGGTGGCCGCCTGGCTGGTCTGGCGCAAGGGAGCCCTTACCGGAGGCACGCTGGCGGGCTACCTCACCCAGTTGGTGCTCAACGCCGCATGGCCGCTGGCCTTTTTCGGACTCTTTCCCGTGTTTGGCGGTGCGTCCCTCTGGGCGGCTTTCCTGGTGATCGCGGCCCTTGGCGCCTCGGTTGCCTTCCTCATCCTGCGCTTCGGTCCGGTAAGCCCCGCAGCAGGCCTGTTGATGCTTCCCTACCTGTCCTGGGTGGTTTTCTCCTCCAGCCTCAATCTCTATTCGGCCATCCACAACTGATCGTCTGGCGCAACGGCCTTCCTTGTGAGTGATTTCACTCCATCCGGGCCGAATTACGGACGCCAGCCAATTTAGAATGGATGCGGACGCAGGAGTTCTTCCGCCGGAGTTGCGTTCGCAGCCGGCGGTTTTTCTTTGCGTGTGATCCAGGCGCCCGGGGGCCGACCCCCGCGGGCGCAGGCGCCCCTGCACGACATGTGGTGGCCGACAACCGTGTACGAGGACGTACACGGCTGAACCGAGGAAGGTATTTCTGTGAGCCAGACGTCAGATTCTTGTCTTGATACGTGGATGGGCCGCGAGGCCCTCGCCGAGGCCATGATCCCGGTGATCGGCCGGCTGTACCGCGAAAACAACGTGGTCACCAGCATCCACGGCCGGAGTTTGATCAACAAGTCCACCATGAACATCCTCAAGGCGCACCGCTTTGCGCGCCGCATGAGCAAGGACGAACTGCTGCTGGAGGAGACCGCTCCGCTCCTGAACACCCTGGCCAACCTGGAGCTCGGCGCGGCCGCGATCGACATTGCACGGCTGAACCAGAAGTTCAAGGAAGAGGGCAACGGCGCCACCCTTGAAGAATTCCTCCGCGCGGAACTGGCCGACGTCGTCGGCAAACGCGGCGGCGATGACCGCACCAGCACCGATGTGGTGCTTTACGGCTTCGGCCGGATCGGCCGGCTCCTGGCCCGCCTCCTGATCGAAAAGGCCGGCGGCGGACACGGCCTCCGGCTTCGCGCCATCGTTGTGCGCAAGGGCTCGGACAACGATCTCTCCAAGCGGGCCAGCCTGCTGCGCCGCGACTCCGTGCACGGTTCCTTTGAAGGCACCATCCGGATTGACGAGGAAGCCAACACCATCACGGCAAACGGCGTCCAGGTGCAGGTCATCTACTCGGACAACCCGGCCACCATCGACTACACCGCCTACGGCATCAGCAACGCCCTGGTGGTGGACAACACCGGACGCTGGCGTGACGCGGAAGGCCTCTCCCAGCACCTGCAGAGCAAGGGCGTTGCGCGGGTGCTCCTGACTGCCCCCGGCAAGGGCGACCTGAAGAACATCGTGCACGGCATCAACCAGGGCACCATCGAGGATACGGACAAGATTGTGTCCGCAGCGTCCTGCACCACCAACGCCATCACGCCGGTGCTCAAGGCCATCAACGACAAATTCGGCGTGGTCCACGGGCACGTGGAGACCGTCCACTCCTTCACCAATGACCAGAACCTGATCGACAACTTCCACAAGGGCGACCGCCGCGGCCGGTCGGCGGCACTGAACATGGTGATCACGGAGACCGGCGCCGCCAAGGCCGTGGCCAAGGCCCTCCCCGAACTGCTTGGCAAGCTGACCGGCAGCTCCATCCGCGTCCCCACCCCGGACGTGTCCCTGGCCATCCTGAACCTGAGCCTGGAGAACGGGACCACCAAGGACGAGGTCAACAACTACTTGCGGGAGATGTCCCTGCACTCGGACCTGCGCAAGCAGATCGACTACATCGACTCACCCGAAGTGGTGTCCACCGACTTCGTCGGGTCCCGCCGCGCGGGCATCGTTGACGGCCTGGCCACGATCTCCAACGAGAAGAACCTGGTGCTCTACGTCTGGTACGACAACGAGTTCGGTTACAGCTGCCAGGTGGTCCGCGTCATGGAGGAGATGGCCGGCGTGAACCCGCCGTCGTTCCCGGCAAAGGAAACTGCAGCCGCCCTCGCAGCCATCGCCGTTTAGGCTTCCGGCCAGGGTCTCCCGATTTCCCGGCTGATGATGCTGGAATCAGCCGGGAAACGGGATCACACTGGTGGAATGGAAAATGATTCGACGCTCCAGCACGAAACAACCCTTGAGCACGCCCTCGACATCGCCAAAGCCAACCACAAGGAGGCTGTCCGGCTCCTTGAGGGCGCCCGCGCCGCCCACAAAACGGGCGACGTCGGAGAGGACCGGGTGCGCCAGCTCGAAGGGCTGCTGGCTATCGCCGAGGAAGACCTCCGAAGAGTGATGCGGGAGCAGTAACCCCGCCGGTGTAACCTTCCACTCTCCCTCCACACTGTGGATATCAGCGGGGGTGCCGGACGGGTGTCCTAGGCTCGTCTGGTGAATGAGAGTACCGCAAGGCCAGGAACCCCATGACCGTGAGCTGGTCCTCCTATCGGCGGGCGAGACGGCGTTCACGCCAGGCGTGGGGAATCCTGGCGGCAGCTGCAATAGCGGCCATGGTGGCCCTGTCCTGGTTCTTCACCGCCGGACAGTTTGCCGCAGCGGAGCCTGCGGTTTCCGGCCCCACTGAAGCTCCTGTCTTTGATCCCGCGTGGATGAAAGCTGTTAAGCCTGTGCACCCGGTGCCCGCAGGTTCTGCCCTCGCCGCACTGGACGGGCTGGCCGTCAAGGGACGCGCCGCCGCGTCGGACTACAGCCGGGACGCCTTTGGCCAGGCCTGGCAGGACGTGGACCGGAACGGCTGCGATACCCGCAACGACATCCTGCGCCGCGACCTCACCGACGTAGTGCTGACGGACGGCTCCGGATGCCGGGTGGCAGCCGGTACGTTCCATGAGCCCTACACCGGGCAGTTCGTGGACTTCCGCCGCGGCTCAGACAGCAGCCGGGCGGTCCAGATAGACCATGTGGTTGCCCTCGGCGACGCCTGGCAGAAGGGCGCACAGTCGCTGACGGCGGGGGAGCGCCAGAACCTCGCCAACGATCCACTGAACCTCATTGCCGCAGACGGTCCTGCCAACCAGAAGAAGGGCGCCGGTGACGCCGCCACCTGGCTTCCCAAAAACACGTCGATCCGCTGCCACTATGTGGCCCGCCAGGTTTCAGTGAAGGCCGCCTACGGACTGTGGGTCACAGAAGCGGAGAAGGACGCCATGAAGCGCGTCCTGGGTTCCTGCCCCGGCCAGCAGACGGTTGTGGCCCGCTGAGCCGGAACCCGGCTGCACCGCGTCCGACCTCACCCGTTGCTGCCGCCGGGCACAGGCAATCAGGCGGCGCGCGCCGTCGGGCCTGGTTGTACTGACGAGGTGCTTGAGCTACTCATTCGCCCCGACCGTGCACCGGCCTGGCGTTTGCTGGGGGTTCTCCGACCTCGTGGATGGCGTGGCCGCCGCAAGCCGTCCTGGTGACGCTGGCCCGCTCGATGCCCGAGACGGTGAACCATCGCATGGCGTTGCGCAATCGGCACCACCCAACCAGGTACCACTGGCCGTTGGTGGAGGCGAACAGCACCGGCTCAACGTCGCGGGTGGTCGTGGTCCCGTCTCTCGATGTGTAGCGAATGCGGATCACACGCTGCTCGGCCATCGCCTCATCCAGTGCCGACTTAATTGCGCGCGAAGAGGAGGGAAGCGCGTTGACCCAGACGCGGTGGGCCAGCTCGTCGGCCCGTGCCCGGGTTTTGGGATCGAGGACGTCCAGGATCTTCTGGACGCCTGCTGCTGCCAGATCGGCGTAGGGGGCATCGGGTGCAGCGGCCACGGCTGCCATGAGCGCAACGGCCTGCGCAGGGGACAGGCTGACAGGCGGCAGGGACCCGCCTGTAGCCAATCCGTAGCCTCCGCCCGGACCAGGGCGGGACCATACAGGCGCACCGCTGTTCTCTAACGCATCGAGGTCTCTCTTGATTGTGCGCACGGATACCTCAAACTCTCCCGCTAACCGGTCGGCGGACACCCCCCTCCTGCCGCTGCGCCGCAACATCTCGGATAGGGCATGGAGCCGTTCAACCCGCTTCACAGTTCAAGCTCCGGCAAATTCATGACATAAATAGTGACATACCCTTGTCCGAAGTGCCTGCGAGGGTATTGACATGACAACTACTGCAGGCAGCCCGCTCATCATTCTCGTCGCCGGCCACTGGCTGGGCGCTTGGGCGTGGGACGAAGTGCTTGAACACCTGGCAACCGACCACGCCCGTGTCATCGCGATGACACTGCCCGGCCTCGACGTGGACGATCCGGGGCATGCGGCGAAGACTCTCGACGATCAAGCCGCCGCGGTTGTGGACGTCATCGCTCACCACGGCGCCTCCGGGGATCAGCCCGCAATCCTCGTCGCTCACAGCGGGGCGAACGCTCCCGTCAGCCTCGTCCTTGACCGGCGCCCTGAGCTTGTCCATCGGGTGGTGTGGGTGGACTCCGGCCCTGTGGTGGCGGGAAGCGCCTTCGGGCCGGACATCCCGGAGGAGTTGGAGGAGCTTCCGCTGCCGGCCCTCGACGTCCTCGCACAGCAGGCGAGCCTCGAGGGCCTGAGCGCAGAGGTCCTGGAGCGTTTTCGGGCCCGGGCCGTCCCCGAGCCCGGCCCCGTGCTTCGTCAGCCCGTCGAGCTCACGAACGATGCCCGCCGCAAGGTCCCGACCACCCTCGTGTGCTGCTCGATCCCGAGCGCGCAGGTGCTGGAGCTGGCCCGCGCCGGCCATGCCATGTTTGCCGAAGTCGCCAACATCGAGCACCTCGATGTTATTGACCTCCCGACGGGGCATTGGCCTATGTGGAGCCGTCCCCGCGACCTCGCCAGGGCCATTCAGTCAGCGGCTTCCCGAAGCAACTGAACTGCACATACAGCCTGGAGGAGTCAGCCGGCTGGCCCCTTTCCGTCTCCAAGGGACCAGTTCTCGTGGCCCACGGTCAATGATGGGTCGGGCGATACCGGGCAGGCCAGCCGATGCAAACGTGTCCGGTCATTACACCTAGTGGCCGAACGGGTCCGGATCCACGCCGGGCATCCACGTCAGGCCGGGAACACCCCAGCCGTTCTTCTTCGCCAGCTTCATGGCCTTGCGCTTGTAACGGTCCATGAGCCGGTTCACATACAGCTTGCCGTCCAGGTGGTCATATTCGTGCTGGATCACGCGGGCAAACCAGCCCGTAGCCTCGAACTTGACCGGCTGCCCGAACCCGTCGAAACCTTCAACACGCGCCCATTCGGCGCGCTTGAGCGGGTATTGTCCGCTGGGAAAGGACAGGCACCCTTCTTCTTCCTCGTCAGGATCCGGGACAGCGCCGGAAATCTTTGACAGCGTCAGGACGGGGTTGACCACCACGCCGCTGGGAGGAGCGTCGTCGTCGTTGGCGTACTTGTACACGAAGATTCGTTTGCCAACCCCTACCTGGGGCGCCGCCAGGCCCACGCCGTTGGCGGCGTCATTCGTTTCGAACATGTCCGCTATCAGGGTGCGCAGTTCGTCGTCGAATACTTCCACCTCGGAAGCCCGGCGGTGCAGTACGGGTTCTCCCCAGATGGTGATTGGCAGAACGGTCATCTTCAGGTGGTCCTTCGGCGGTGTTTCGTGCAAGAGAGAGTGTGCACAGCAGTCAAAAAAATAAGGAGGCCGCACCGGATATCCGGTGCGGCCTCCTTGGAGGACGGCTGCACATACCGTCCCGTGAGGGTGAGCTACGGGGGTTGAACCCGCGACCTCCTGGACCACAACCAGGCGCTCTGCCAACTGAGCTAAGCCCACCATGTACCTGCAGATTTACCGGCGGACCGGCCCTCTGGAAAGGCAACTCATATAGCTTACCTGCTCTTCAGGGGTGCTTTGTCCACTTTTGCCGTTTTCACGGAAAAAACCGCGAAAGGTGGCGCAGATTACGTTTCCGGCTGCCCGTCTCCGGCCGCCGTGATGCGCTTGGCGATCCGCTGCGCTGTGGCGCTGTCCGGTCCCGGGGAGGGCACGAACACAGCCTCGCGGTAGTAGCGGAGCTCGTCAATGGAGTCCTTGATGTCCCCCAGGGCGCGGTGCCCGCCCTTCTTCGCCGGCGACTGGAAGTAGGCTCGGGCGAACCAGCGGCGCGAGAGCTCCTTGATGGTGCTGACGTCAATCACCCTGTAGTGCAGGTGCTCCACTACTGCGGGCATGTCGCGGGACAGGAACACCCGGTCGGTCCCCACGGAGTTGCCGCCCAGCGGTGCCTTGCGGGGGTCCGGAACCCACTTGGAGATGTATTCCATGACGGCGGCCTCGGCCTCGGCCATTGTCTTGCCGTGGGGGAGTTCCTTAAGGAGCCCGGACTTCGTGTGCATGTCCCGGACAAAGTCGTTCATCTGGGCCAGCGCGGCATCATCGGGTTTGATGACCACATCGACGCCGTCGCCAAGGATGTTCAGTTCCGAATCGGTGACCAGGGCCGCCACCTCGATCAGGGCATCGTTCTTGATGTCCAGACCGGTCATTTCACAGTCGATCCAGACGATTCGTTCGTTAGATATAGGCACCGGACCAGCCTACCGTTTCACCTCCCGGCCACCGGCCGGTGCTAGGATTTCGGAGACGCGGCGGGTCGTGCCGCTCCCGTGGTGACGCGCCCCGGCCGGTTCCATCCCGCCAGGCGGAACCGCAAACGAGAAAGATTGGACGTTCCTGAGATGACGGCGCCTGTGCCTGCGACGAGGGAGACGGCGGCCGCCGCTACTGCCGCAGCGGGCGGTGCGGAAGTGGATAATCCCCGTTCCCCGCTCCTTGCCGGATTCGTGGGCTCCATGTTCATGCTGATCGGATCCCTGGGCGTGGGCTGGCTGGCTCCGGTGTCGGAACTCCGCCGGATGCCGCTGTTCATCTGGATGCGTGCTGAAGCTGCCGGCGTGGCCCTTTCCATCATCCTGCTGGCTGTCGGCGGCATGCTCCTGGTGCGCGCCTGGCTCAGGCTCGGTCAGAGGGTGCGTGTGTGGGGCGCCGAGGCACGCAAAGCCACCCTGATGGCTGTCGTGGCATGGGGGTTGCCCATGATGTTCAGCGTGCCCCTCTTCAGCCGGGACGTCTACGCCTACATCGGGCAGGGCAGGCTCATGGTGGAGGGCTTCAACCCCTACGAGAACGGCATCTCGGCCCTGTCCAACTACTTCCAGCTGGGCGCGGACAAGATGTGGACCGAAGCCCCCGTTCCGTACGGCCAGTTGTTCCTGTGGATTGAGCAGTTCGTCGTCTGGTCCACCAACGTCCAGCCCGAGGCCAGCGTGATGCTGTTCCGGCTGGTGGCGCTGGCGGGCGTGGTCCTGTGCGTTATCTATGTACCCAAACTCGCGGAGCTGCACGGGGTCAACCCGCACCGCGCCCTGTGGCTCACGGCCGCGAACCCGCTGTTCCTGACGAACTTCATCGCCAGCGTCCACAATGACGCACTGATGATCGGACTGGCACTGGCCGGCCTCTACTACTCCGCCACGCACAGGGTTGTCCGCGGTGTTGTCCTGGTGACCCTCTCCATCGCAGTTAAGCCCATCACCATTGTTTTCCTGCCGTTCATTGGGCTCCTGTGGGCGGGCAAGGACGCGGGCTGGCTCCGGAAGTTCGGGTTCTGGGGCCTGACGGCAGCGCTAAGCCTGGGCATCCTGGCCTTGATGAGCCTGGTCAACGGTTTCGGCTTCGGCTGGATCAATGGCCTCTCAGCCCCGGGGAGCATCTCCATCTGGTACGCGCCTGTGGGGCTGATCGGCATGGTGGTCGCCTCGCTGGCCAACTCGTTCGGACTCGACGGTGCCACCCTGGCAGGTTTTGTGTCCGACGCCGGGAAGCTGCTTGCCGTGGGTGTCATCGCCTGGCAGATCTTCCGCGGGGACCATGACCGGCTGATCCGCCGCCTCACCCTTGCCTTTGCCGCCGTGGTCCTGCTGGCTCCCATGATCCAGTCCTGGTACGTCGTCTGGCTGATACCGCTCTTCGCCGTGACCGGCATCAGGAACGACTGGCAGGTCAAAGCGCTCTACTTTGTTGTCTCCTTCTTCATGATCTATGCCATTTCGGACCAGCTCGAAGTCTTTCCCTACCTGCAGACCGAGGACCTGGGATTTGCGCTCGCCCTGGCCCGCGTGGCCGCGGCCGTGACCGGCCTGCTCTTCGGCCTGTACCTGATTTTCTGGGATCCGCGCACCCGCCGGCTGTTCCGCAAGACCCACGGGAACGTCGTCGAACGCCCCGTTATATAGCCGGCGCCAGGTGGCGGACCGCCTCCCTTCGGCTCAGGGGACTCATGGCTGCGGCGTGTCCAGCCACAAAGGCGGCCACCCACCCAGGGTCCGTCTTGCCGTACTCGCGCAGTGCCCAGCCTATGGCCTTCCGGATGAAGAACTCCGGGTCCGCCAGGTTCGCTTCCACAACGCGCGCCAGCAGCACGGGATCAGTTGCGGCCTTCGCCTTGAGCTGCGACAGGATGGCGGCCCGCCGGATCCAGAAGTCCGGATCGGTGCTCCAGCGGAGCAGCACGCCCGTCATCTCCGCCCGGTTGGCCTGGAGAAGCCCGCACAGCCGTCCAGCCGTGCCGTCCACAAAATCCCACCAGGCGCCACTGCGGATGAATTCCTCGTAGACCGGCAGCATGCCCATGTCCCCGGCAGCCAGTCGGTTGGCGGTCAGGTCAATTGCTGCATACCGTTCCTCCCGCGCAGTTGCGCCGCGCCACAGCTCCAGGGCAGTGGCACGGAGCTGGCCCGGCGACTCGAAGGGGGCCCCGGCGGCCGCAGTTGACGCGATTCGGCGCACCTCGGGCACGCGCACTCCGAGGCAGGGCATCGTGGACTTCATGTAGGCCCTCGCACCGGCTCCCCGCACGGGATCGGACCGTGCCTGCAGCGCCGTGCGGATGGCAGAGAGCACCCGGACATTCACCGCGTCCCTATGGTTCATGGTGCAACTTTAGCCAGCACGGGGAGCGGCAGAGCAGGTGCGGCGTTGCTGCTGGAGGGGATCTGCGCAGGTGCGCTAGTGTGGTTAGCGCTAACAATATCGTCCCTGCCTAGAGGAATTCCATGCCATCGACGGAACACAGCATCGCGAGCGGCCCCTACACTGCGCTCGTCACTACCCGCGGGGGCGCGCTGCGGGAGTTGCGGCACCAGGGACGGGATCTCGTGGTGGGTTTTGGTCCGGAGGGGCGTATCCCCGACTACCGCGGAGTCATCTGCGTCCCGTGGCCCAACCGGCTGGCGGACGGCAGGTACACCTACGCCGGCAAGGACTTCGAAGCCGTGATCAACGAGCCCGAGCGCGGCTCCGCACTGCACGGGCTCGCCACCGGGCAGGACTGGGAGCTGCGGCAGGCAGCCGTGGACTCGGTGGTGCTGGCCTGCAGGGTCGGCGCCGGCCAGCACTACCCGTCCGACCTGGAGGTCTCCGTGACCTATTCGCTGGGTCCTGGCGGGCTGCGCAGCACGGTGAGCACGGTGAATGTTGGACAGGCCACGGCCCCTTACGGAGTGTGCCCGCATCCGTACCTGGCGGCAGGGCAAGGGAAACTGGATGACTGGACCCTTGAGCTGCCGGCACGCGAATTCCTGGAGGTGACGCCCGACCGTCTCCTCCCGACAGGCATGAAGAGCGTGGAACGGCACGAATTTGACTTCCGCAGCCCCCGCCGGCTTGGTTCCCTGACGATCGACCACGCCTTCACCGGGATCTCCCGGGACAAACAGGGGATGGCCCGCGTCCGGGTACAGGACCCGGCGGGAACGGGCGTGGAACTGGAATGGGGTGTCGAGTGGCCATGGGTGCAAATCCACACCGCCGACAAACCCGTGGGTCCGGACCGCCTGGGACTGGCCGTCGAGCCCATGACCTGCCCGCCGGACGCCTTCAACTCAGGCACTGACCTGCTCCACCTCAAGCCCGGGGAGTCGCACGCGGCGTCCTGGACCATCCGGGCACTCGGCTAGTCCCGGCTGACTGCCGCGGAAGGCGGGGAGGCCCAGCCCGCTCGGTCCAGCCAGGCGGCGCACAGCCGCGTCCACTGGTCCGGCCCCGGTTCCTCCGCCGCGAGGCCAAGGCCATGGCGCCCGCGGGGAAAGACGTGCAGTTCAGCAGGAACGCCGGCCCGCATGAGCGCCCCCGCGTAGTCCAGGCTGTGGCTGGCCGGGACGGCCGCGTCATCCGCAGTGTGCCAGACGAACGCCGGAGGGGTTGCCGCCGTCACGTTCCGTTCTGCGGAGAGTTCATCAAGAAGGTCCGACGACGGCGCGCTGCCAAGGAGGTTGTCCACCGACCCTTGGTGTACGGACTGCGTATAGGACACTACGGGGTAGCACAGCACGGTCAGGTCCGGGACAGCTTCCGGCACGTCCAGGCGGGCGCTTCCGGTTGACGTGGACGTGGACAGCGTGGCGGCAAGGTGCCCGCCGGCGGAAAAGCCGAGGACGCCCACGCGGGCCGGATCCACTGCGAGGCCGTGGGATCCGTTGCGGATGTGCAGCATGGCCTCCTTGGCGTCCTCCAGGGGTGCCGGGTGCCGGTCAGGTGCCACGCGGTACCTCAGCACGAACGCGTGGATACCCAGGGCGGCGAGCCACTCGCCCACAGGCTCGGCTTCGTGGTCGGCCTGGCGGGCATAGCCGCCGCCGGGCAGGACCAGGATGGCCGGACTGGTCCCTCCCGCACCCCGGCCTCCGGCTGGGTGATGCGCAGGGATGCTCGTCAGTGCGGACTTCATTCCTAGGTCACCGCCTCGGTGCTGCGCCGAAGCGTCACTTCACCGGTGACGGTCGGCTGTTCTTCGTCCTCGTCTGCATCGCTGCCGCCGGAAAGGCGGGCCGTAGCCCGGGTTGCAAGCCGGCCGATTTCCTCCAGCGGCAGCCGTACGGTGGAGAGTGCCGGGCGGAAGTCCCGCAGCGTTTCGATGTCGTCGAAGCCGGCGATGGTGGCGTCCCTGGGTATCCGCAGCCCTTCAGCGCGCAGTGCCGCCGAGGCTCCGATGGCCATGACGTCATTGACGGCGAAGATGCACAGTTTGGGGGCCGCGGCCTCCCCGCCCCCGGACGCGCCGGCCTTGATCCTGGCCGCCAGCTGGAGGCCGGCTTCATAGCCGCCCGCGCGGTTGAAGGCCGTGCGCAGGATCTCGGCGGGTGCGCGGCCTGCCCGGGCCAGGCCTTCCTGGAAGCCACGGATCCGGTCGTCGGACGTGAGGAGGCCTTCCGGGCCGCCGATAATGACGAAATCTCTGTCCCGGCCGGCAGCGAGTTCACCTGCCAGGGCCCCCGCGAGCTCCTGGTTGGGCACAGCCACTACGTGATAGCCCTCGGCGGCGGTGGCACCGACCACAGCGTGGCCCACGACGGCTACCCTGCCGCCGTTGCGGCAGTACCGGTCAAGCTCCGCCGCGAGTTCAGTGTTGTCGTCCTGGTCCTCGGTCCGGCACGAGCGGGATCCCGCAATGACGATCGAGTCGGCACGCCGGGCGGCGAAGGCTGCAACGGCTTCGCGCTCCTCGCCGGGGGCCCCGCCGGTGGTGGCCAGGAGCACCATCTTGCGCTGCTCCCGGGCGGCAGCCTGGACGCCCCTGGCTATGGCTGCGAAATAGGGGTCGGCGATGTCGTGGACGATCAGGCCGATGAGGCCTGAGCTGGACTTCGCAAGCCCCTGGGCCTGCGCGTTGGGAATGTACCCCAGGGATTCGGCCGCCTGGCGCACCCGGTCCGCGATGTCCTTGCCCGGCTTGCGTGCCGAGCCGTTCAACACCCGGGACGCGGTGGCGGGGGAGACCCCGGCCAGCCGGGCCACCTCGGTAAGGGTACTTGCAGCCACAGGATCTCCTGGATAACGGGGGCCAATAAGGGGTCACCACATTATGGCAGTTTGAAGTTCTTCCGGAAAGCGCTTGCCAACTGTTACCCCCTCGGTGCATCATTGACGTAGTGGGAATGCGCTTTCCCAGATCAGCTTGAGTACAACTGCTCACTCACCGTGGAGGACACATGGGCTTCGAAACAAAAACCATCCGCATCGCCATGAATGGCATCACCGGACGGATGGGGTACCGCCAGCACCTGCTGCGGTCCATCCTCCCCATCCGCGACGCAGGCGGATTCACCCTGGAAGACGGCACCCGCATCCAGGTCGAACCCATCCTCGTGGGCCGGAACGAAGCCAAGATCCGCGAACTGGCCGAAAAGCACAAGGTCGCTGAATGGACCACGGACCTGGAATCGGTCATCAACGATCCCACCGTGGACGTCATCTTCGACGCCTCCATGACCAGCCTCCGCGCAGCCACGCTGAAGAAGGCAATGCTCGCCGGAAAGCACATCTTCACCGAGAAGCCCACGGCGGAAACCCTCGAAGAGGCCATCGAACTTGCCCGCATCGGCAAGGAGGCCGGCGTCACGGCCGGCGTCGTGCACGACAAGCTCTACCTGCCCGGCCTAGTCAAGCTCCGCCGCCTGGTGGACGAAGGCTTCTTCGGCCGCATCCTTTCCATCCGGGGGGAGTTCGGCTACTGGGTCTTCGAAGGCGACATCCAGGCCGCACAGCGCCCCTCCTGGAACTACCGCAAGGAAGACGGCGGTGGAATGACAACTGACATGTTCTGCCACTGGAACTACGTCCTCGAGGGCATCATCGGCAAGGTCAAGAGCGTCAACGCCAAGACCGCCACCCACATCCCGGCGCGCTGGGACGAGTCAGGCAAGGAATACAAGGCCACGGCGGATGACGCCTCCTACGGCATCTTCGAGCTCGAGACCCCGGGCGGCGACGAAGTCATCGGCCAGATCAACTCGTCCTGGGCAGTGCGCGTCTACCGCGATGAACTGGTGGAATTCCAGGTTGACGGTACCCACGGCTCCGCCGTCGCCGGCCTGAACAAGTGCGTCGCCCAGCAGCGCGCCCACACCCCCAAGCCGGTGTGGAATCCGGACCTGCCCGTCACCGAGTCCTTCCGCGACCAGTGGCAGGATGTCCCGGCCAATGCCGAGCTGGACAACGGCTTCAAGCTGCAGTGGGAAGAGTTCCTCCGCGATGTCGTGGCCGGCCGCGAGCACCGCTTCGGGCTGCTGTCCGCCGCCCGCGGCGTCCAGCTTGCCGAGCTCGGCCTGAAGTCCAACGATGAACGCCGCACCCTCGACATCCCGGAGATCACCCTCTAATGACCTCGCTTATCCTTCCATCCCACGACGGCGGCACCCGCGAATACCGGCTGCAGGGCGGCACCTCCTGGGCCCGCCCCACCGCCCCGCTCACTGCCCGGCGTGCCTACGCTGCCGCGCACGTCATCCCCGAAGTCCTCGCTGACAACACCCCCGGCGCCCCGGCCCGGCTCGACTGGGACGCAACCATGGCTTACCGCCATGAGGTGTGGTCCTACGGCCTCGGCGTGGCAGATGCCATGGACACCGCCCAGCGGGGCATGGGCCTTGACTGGGCAGCCACCCAGCAGCTCATCAAGCGGACAGGTGTCGAGGCGGCCTCGGTGGTCTCAGCCGGAAACGCGGCGACAGCCGGGAAGTCGGTCCGGGACCTGGTGTCCTGCGGCGCCGGCACGGACCAGCTGGACATCGACTCCCTGCCGGACGGCGAAGCCGGCATCAAGGCCGTGCTTGAGGCCTACCGCGAACAGATCGCCGTGATCACCGAAGCCGGCCCTAAGGTCATCCTGATGGCCTCGCGTGCCCTGGCCAAGGTTGCCAACGGCCCTGACGACTACCTGAAGGTCTACTCCACACTGCTGCAGGAAGTGGACCAGCCGGTGATCCTCCACTGGCTGGGAACCATGTTTGATCCCGCCCTGGCCGGCTACTGGGGCTCGGACGATGTCGCAACCGCCACCGGGACATTCCTGGGCCTCATCAAGGACCATGCGGACAAGGTGGACGGCGTCAAGGTCTCCCTGCTGGATGCCAGCCATGAGGTTGCCCTCCGCGCGGCCCTCCCCGAAGGCGTCCGCCTCTACACCGGCGATGACTTCAACTACCCCGAACTGATCGACGGTGACGGCACCCACCACTCGGACGCCCTCCTGGGCATCTTCGCAGCGATCTACCCGGCCGCCTCAGTGGCACTGCAGAACTATGACGCCGGCGACGCCGTCAGGGCGCGCGAAATCCTGGACTCCACGCGGGAACTGGGCAAGCACATCTTCAGTGCCCCCACGTTCTACTACAAGACCGGCATCGCGTTCATGTCCTGGCTCAACGGCAGGCAGCCCGGCTTCCAGATGGTGGGCGGCCTGCACTCCGGCCGGTCCGTGTGCCACCTCGCCAGGACCTTCGAACTGGCGGACCAGGCCGGCCTGCTGCGGGACCCCGCACTGGCTGCGTTCCGGATGTCCGACTACCTGCGGATCAACGGGGTGGGCGTGTGACCAGCACGTCAGGGATGGAAAACTTTGCGCGCCTGTCCATCAACAGCGCCACCACCAAGAAGTGGACCCTCGCCCAGGTGGTTGACGGCTGCGTCAACGCCGGGATTCCCGCCATCGGTCCCTGGCGGGACCGTGTGGAGGAAGCCGGCCTGGACAAGGCGGCCCGCCTGATCAAGGACGCCGGCCTTCGCGTTTCCTCCCTGTGCCGGGGCGGATTCCTCACCGCGCCGGACGCGGAGGGGCAGGCCGCGGCACTCGCGGACAACCGGGCGGCCATCCTGGAAGCCGTTGCGCTGGACACCCGGGAACTGTTCCTGGTGGTCGGCGGGCTGGCTCCGGGGGAGAAGGACGTGGTGGCTGCACGCCGGCGGGTCGCGGACCGCCTGGCAGACCTGGTTCCCTTCGCAGAGGAGAACGGGGTCCGCCTGGTGCTGGAGCCGCTGCACCCGATGTACGCCGCGGACCGCGCCCTGATCTCCACCCTGGGGCAGGCGCTGGACCTTGCGGCGCCGTTCGACGCCTCCACGGTGGGCGTCGCCGTCGACACTTTCCACGTCTGGTGGGATCCCGAACTCAAGGCGCAGATCGAACGCGCCGGCCGGGAGGACCGCATCGCCTCCTACCAGGTGTGCGACTTCAACATGCCCATCGCCGCCGATCCGCTGCTGTCCCGCGGATACATGGGTGACGGCGTGGTGGACTTCGCCACCATCGGCACCTGGGTGCGCGACGCCGGCTACACCGGGGACATTGAAGTGGAAATTTTCAATCAGGAGATCTGGGACACGGACGGCAACACAGTCCTGTCCACAGTGAAGGAGCGCTACGCGGACCTTGTCCTGCCGTACGCCTGACCTGATCCAGACCGCGGGCTCCTGCTAACGTCACGGCAGGAGCCTGCGCCCCACCAAAAAGACCCGGACCGCTGTGCGGTCCGGGTCTTTTCCATGCGCGGGTCCTTAGGAGTGCATCGAGGCGTACCGGCGGTAGCGGGCCAGCACGCCGCCGTCGTCCCTCCCTGCTGGGAGGTCGACGGCGTCAAGCGCCCACTGCGGGAAATGTCCGGTGAGTGCCCCGGCGGCCTGGCGGGCGGCGCCGTCGGCCACGTACTCGCCGGGGCGCGGCACGGTGATGTTGATGCCCAGCAGCTGTGCCGCCGCCTGCTGAACGGCCGTGGACTGGGCGCCGCCGCCCACCAGGATGATCCGCCGGGCCTCCACCCCTTGGTCCTGGAGGGCTGCCAGCCCGTCCGCCAGCGAACAGACAACGCCTTCGACGGCGGCACGCGCCAGGTTGGCAGGCGTGTAGTTTCCGCGGGTAATGCCGTGCAGCGAGCCGGTGGCATCCGGCAAATTGGGGGTGCGCTCGCCGTCGAAATAAGGCACAAGGGTCAGGCCGCCGGCGCCATTTTCGGCCGACAGCGCCAGCTCGTTGAACTCCCCAATGCTCACGTCCAGCAGTGCAGCCGTGGCATCAAAAACGCGGGTGGCGTTCAGCGTGCACACCAGCGGGAGGTAGTGCCCTGCGGCGTCGGCGAACCCGGCCACCAACCCGGACGGATCGGCGGCCGGCGTGCCGGACACGGCAAAGACCGTGCCGGAAGTGCCCAGCGACATCACCACATCGCCCACGCCGGCGCCCACACCGAGCGCTGCCGCGGCGTTGTCCCCGGCGCCCGCGGCTACAAGTGCACCGCTGGAGGTCTTGCCGGCCACGTTCAGGGGATCCAGGACGTCGGGAAGGTGCGGAACATGCCCCAGCGACGACTTCAGGACCTCCGGCAGGTACGCGCCCGTCGCTGTCGAGTAGTAGCCCGTCCCGGAGGCGTCCGACCGGTCCGTGGCCAGCGCCTCAAGGTTCCCGGGACCGCTGCCGGGGCCGTGGCCCAGCAGCCGCCAGGTCAGCCAGTCGTGGGGCAGGCAGACCGCCGCTGTCTTCGCCGCGTTGTCCGGCTCATTCACTGCCAGCCAATGCAGTTTGGTCAGCGTCAGCGACGCTACCGGGACGGTGCCCGTGGCGCCGGCCCAGTAGCGGGCGCCGGCGGCAGCGTCGCCGCCGCCGGCGGTGGTGATCAGTTCCAGCGCCGCGCCGGCGCTCCGCGTGTCGTTCCACAGGAGCGCAGGCCTGACCACCCCGCCGTCGTTGTCCAGGCAGACCATGCCGTGCTGCTGGCCCCCAATGGAGACTGCTGCCACGTCCTCTAAGCCACCGGCCGCTTCCACTGCCTCCTGAAGGGCCGTCCACCAGTGGTCGGGGTGGACTTCTGTGCCCTCAGGGTGGCTGGCACGGCCCTGGCGGACAAGTGCTCCGGTGTCCGCGTCACGGATCACCACTTTGCAGGACTGGGTGGAGCTGTCGATGCCTGCTACGAGTGCCATATCCCTAGCGTGCGTTGAGGAGGTGTTCGATGGCGAGCTGGTTGAGGCGGACGAATGCGAAGGAGCGTTCGGCGGCTTTATCGGCGTTGAAGTCTTCGAAGGCGGTGGTGTCGGCGAGCAGGTCGGCGGTGGTTTCGCCGGCGGTGAGGGTGGGTTCGCCGAGCTCGAAGACGCCGGAGGTGGTGAGGGCTTCCTGGACCTGGGGGTCGGCGCGGAAGGCCAGGGCGCGTTCCTTGAGCAGGAGGTACATGGACATGTTGGATTTCGCGGATTCCCAGACGCCGTCGTAGCCGTCGGTGCGGGAGGGCTTGTAGTCGAAGTGGCGGGGGCCGTCGTAGCGGGGTCCGCCGCCCGGGAAGCCGTTCTCGAGCAGGTCAACGGTGAAGAAGGCGCTGGTGAGGTCGCCGTGGCCGAACACGAGGTCCTGGTCGTACTTGATGCCGCGCTGGCCGTTGAGGTCGATGTGGAAGAGCTTGCCGGCCCACAATGCCTGGGCGATGCCGTGGGTGAAGTTCAGTCCGGCCATCTGCTCGTGCCCGGTTTCGGGGTTCAGGCCCACGATGTCGCCGTGTTCGAGCTGGGCGATGAATGCCAGGCCGTGCCCGACGGTGGGCAGGAAGATGTCCCCGCGGGGTTCGTTGGGCTTGGGTTCGAGGGCGATGCGCAGGTTGTAGCCCTTGTCCTTGATGTAGGCGGCGGCGGTGTCCACGCCTTCCTTCATCCGGTCCAGGGCTGCGGAGAGGTCCTTGGACCCGTCGTATTCGCTGCCTTCACGCCCGCCCCACATCACGAAGGTCTCGGCGCCGAACTCGGCGGCGGAGTCGATGTTGCGCAGCACCTTGGACAGGGCGAAGCGGCGGACGGAGCGGTCGTTGGAGGTAAAGCCGCCGTCCTTGAACACCGGGTGGCTGAACAGGTTGGTGGTCACCATCGGGACCTTCAGGCCCGTCTCGGCCAGGGCTGCCTTGAAGTTCTTCAGGATCAGCTCCCGCTCCGAGACTGTCGCATCGAAGGGCACCAGGTCATTGTCATGGAACGTGATGCCGTAGGCGCCGAGTTCGGCCAGCCGGTGCACGGCCTCCACGGGATCCAGGTCCGCGCGGGTGGCAACACCGAACGGATCGGCACCGGTCCAGCCAACGGTCCAGAGGCCAAAGGTGAACTTGTCAGCGGGAGTCGGGGAGAGAGTCATGATGCATCCTTGCAGTCAGTTTGCCGCCGGTTGGGCAAGTTAGTTTATCGCTTGAACTATATAAGCGTGACTACGCTAGGGTCAATAGGGGCCGAAGGAACGGTCCCGGACCGAACCCAAGGAGAGCGGCCATGGCGAGCACCGCGCCTGCTACTGCACCGTCCGATGCCGGGGCGCCGGGCAACATGGCGGACGTGCGGCGGAACAACCTCGCCCTGGTCCTGGGCAGGGTGGTGCAGTCACCCGCCGGATTCCACCTGACCCGGGCCCAGCTGGCTGCGGCCACAGGGCTGACAAAAGCATCCGTGTCGAGCATCGTGCTGGATCTCCTGGACGCCGGCATCCTCCGCGAAGTCGGCCTGAGCAGGCAGGGGGAGCGGGGCCGGCCGGGGGTGGGGCTGGAGCTGAATCCGTCACGGGGCGTCATGGGTATGGAGATCAACGTCGATTACATTGCGGCGGGCGTGACGAGCCTCTCCGGGGATCTCGTGGTGAAAGAGGTCCGGGAAAGGGACAACCGGGACAGTGCGAGCGGCGCCGTGATGTCCGCCCTCGCCGAGCTGGCCTCGGGGGTGCGGCTGGCGGCGTCTGCCCTGGGGGTCGACGTCCTGGGGGGAGGACTTGCCGTTCCCGGCCTTGTTGAGGCCGGCAGTTCGACTGTCACTGTGGCCCCAAACCTGGGCTGGGTGGACACGAAGCTGGATGTGGCCCGGTTGCTTCCCGGCGTGCCACTGGGGGTTTCCCTCTTCAACGAGGCCAATGCCGCGGCCCTCGCAGAGCTTGCCCACAGTCCGCACAGGCGGGATTTCCTGTTCATCTCGGGCGAAGTGGGCGTCGGCGGCGGGCTGGTCCTGAATTCGGAGCTTTTCACTGGCCCTGAAGGCAATGCCGGGGAGGTGGGGCACATCGTGGTGGACCCCGACGGCGCACCCTGTTCCTGCGGCGGGACGGGCTGCCTTGAGACTGTCGCGGGCCAGGACGCGATATTTTCTGCTGCCGGAATCACCGTCAAGGGCCGGACCAGGACCGAAAGCATGGCGGACCTGCTGGGCGCCCTGGCCGCCGGCAGTCCCGCCGCGCTGACGGCCGTCCAGCGGGCGGGGAGGGCGCTGGGGGTTGCCGTGGCATCGGCGTCCCGGGTGGTCAATGTCCGCGCCGTGGTGCTCGGAGGGCACTTCGCAGTCCTTGACCAGTGGCTGCACGGCCCGCTCCTGGAAAGCCTGGCGAAGTACGCGCCCGGTGCGCTTCCCCCCGAACACGTCATCACATCCACAGTGGGGGATGCCGGGGCGCTGCTGGGGGCGGCGGGCAGCGTGGTCCGGGCGTTGGTGGAGGCGCCGCATCGGCTGCAGGCCTGAAGCCTACCCGTTGACCTTAACCTTGGCGCTGCTTTGCCGCCGATGCTCCGCGGAGCAGAAGTGATGGGGCAGTGGTGACAAAGCGAAACACCCCGGTTCGTGAACCGGGGTGTTTCTGGTTGGTGCCCCAGGAGGGAATCGAACCCCCGACCGGCGGATTAGAAGGCCGCTGCTCTATCCCCTGAGCTACTGAGGCATTGCCTTCCGGAGCTGATCTCCGGCGCCTCAAAAAGTTTACATTGCCCCGAGCGCCGGCATGGTCAACCGCCGCAGGCATGCAAACTTTTCCTCCACAGGCAGGTACTGAGCCGAGTTGTCCACATAGGCAGGCCACGCCATCGATCACGGCCGGCGGCGCGGGCGATGCTGGTCCTGCCTGCTAGGGCATCACTCATGAAGACAGGACGTAAAGATGAGCGACACAATAACGATCCGGGGTTTCGTTGCCACCGAGATCAAAAGCGGAACAACACCAGGGGGAGTGGCCACCGCTTCCTTCCGGATTGGGTCCACCTCGCGGCGGCGTCACAAGGAAACAGGCGCCTGGATGGACGGCCACACCAACTGGTTCCTGGTTCAGGGCTACCGCCACCTGGCGGGAAGCATCGGCTGCAGCATCAGGAAGGGGCAGCCCGTCATAGTAGTCGGCACGCTGAAAATCCGCAGTTGGGAAAGGGACGGCCGGGTCTACTACTCACACACCATTGATGCCGACGCCGTGGGTCACGACCTCACGTGGGGCACGGCCAACTTCATCCGTTCCTCTGCCAAGCCGATCCTCTCGCTCGTGGACCAGGAGCCTCCCCTCGCCGGGGGCGAACACCGTGCCGCGGACGGACCGTTCGACGAACCTGAAGACAGCGACGACGACCCAGCCGGCGGCGCGGATCCGGCGGCTGCCTTCATCGAGGACACCAACGGCGACATCGTTGCCCTGGACCTGGAAACGGGGGAGCTCGCCGAATCCGGAGTCTAGGAGGGCTGTTGCTGTCGCTTCCATGGCTGCCTTTGCGGGCAGGACACGGCACCCCCCCGGCCGTGTCCTGCCCGTCGAGGTTGTTCCCGTCCAGGTTGCGAAGGAGGTTCACCACCACGTGGCAGAATGACTCCATGCGGCTTACCCTCGACTCCCGGCAGATTGTCAAGGCGGGGGACCCGCAGGTTGCCCGCACCGGCTCAATGAAACCTGCACGGCTGTCACCGCAGCGCCCCATCCGCCGGCTGCTGGCTGCGCTGTCCGTCGCCGCCCTGGCCGGATCCCTGGCGGGCTGTGTCGGCGGGACACCGTCTGTCAACGAACCCGGTTCAGCAGCGCCTGGAGTTACGGAGCCAGGAATTGCAGAGCCAGGAATTGCACCGTCACAGGCTGCCGGCTCAGCGGCCGCAGATCAGACAGGCGCCGGCACTCCCGGGACGCAGGACGCCGGACCCCTGGCGGATACCTCCGGGACCGCCTCGAACGGAGCCGCAGAAGCTGCTGCCACGGAAACTGTCCGGCAGACCCTCATTGACGCGCTGGGCAGACTTGCGGCGGGAACACCCAAACCCGCCACTGCCCAGGTGAGCGATGCACTGACGGGAGCGGGCATTGCACCGGGGGCCCTTGAAGTGTCGCAGAGCCGGACACCCACAGGGCTGGAAGCGGATGCCATCGAGGCGGCAGTGCTCCAAGGGCGTGACTGCGTGATCGGCCAGGTCCGCGACGGTGCCGTGGCAGTGACCGTCCTGCCTGTCCTGGCCAGCGGCAAGTGCTTTGTAGGCAGCTGAGCCTGCCGCGCGGAATGTGAGATATGCCTGCCAACCCACTAGATTTGGAACCATGGCGGAATTTATCTACACAATGACCAAGGCCCGCAAAGCCGTTGGCGAAAAACTTATTCTTGACGACGTAAGCATGTCCTTCTTCCCTGGCGCCAAGATCGGCGTCGTGGGCCCGAACGGTGCCGGTAAGTCCACCATCCTCAAGATCATGGCTGGACTGGACACCCCCTCCAACGGTGAGGCCCGGCTGAGCCCCGGCTACAGCGTGGGCATCCTGCTGCAGGAGCCCCCGCTCAACGAAGAAAAAACCGTCCTGGGCAACGTCCAGGAAGGCGTGGGCGAGATCTACGGCAAGATCCAGCGGTTCAACGAAATCTCCGAGGAAATGGCCAGCCCCGACGCTGACTACGACACCCTCCTCGAGGAAATGGGACAGCTGCAGGAAGCCATCGACGCCGCGGATGCCTGGGACCTGGACTCCCAGCTGGAGCAGGCGATGGATGCACTCCGCTGCCCGCCGGCGGATGCCGACGTCACCAACCTCTCCGGTGGTGAGCGCCGCCGTGTTGCCCTGTGCAAGCTGCTGCTGCAGAAGCCTGACCTGCTGCTGCTGGACGAGCCCACCAACCACCTCGACGCAGAGAGCGTGCTGTGGCTCGAGCAGCACCTGTCCTCCTACGCGGGTGCCGTCCTGGCCGTCACCCACGACCGGTACTTTCTGGACCACGTGGCGGAATGGATCGCCGAAGTGGACCGCGGCCACCTGTACCCCTACGAGGGCAACTACTCCACGTACCTGGAGAAGAAGCGTGCCCGCCTGGAAGTCCAGGGCAAGAAGGACGCCAAGCAGGCCAAGCGCCTCAGCGAGGAACTGGAATGGGTCCGTTCCAACGCCAAGGGACGCCAGACCAAGTCCAAGGCCCGCCTGGCCCGCTATGAGGAAATGGCCGCAGAAGCGGACCGCACCCGCAAGCTGGACTTCGAAGAGATCCAGATCCCGCCGGGACCCCGCCTGGGCGGCCTGGTGCTGGAAGCCAAGAACCTCCAGAAGGGTTTCGAGGACCGCACCCTGATCGACGGACTGTCCTTCAGCCTGCCCCGCAACGGCATCGTGGGCGTCATCGGCCCCAACGGCGTCGGCAAGACCACGCTCTTCAAGACCATCGTGGGGCTGGAGCCGCTCGACGGCGGAGACCTCAAGATCGGCGACTCGGTCAAGATCTCGTACGCGGACCAGAGCCGCGGGGGCATCGACCCCAACAAGACCCTCTGGGAGGTCGTCTCCGACGGACTCGACTTCATCCAGGTGGGCCAGGTCGAAATGCCGTCCCGCGCCTACGTTGCCGCCTTCGGCTTCAAGGGCCCGGACCAGCAGAAGAAGGCAGGCGTGCTCTCCGGCGGTGAGCGCAACCGCCTGAATTTGGCGCTGACCCTCAAGCAGGGCGGCAACCTGCTGCTCCTCGATGAGCCCACCAACGACCTCGACGTCGAAACCCTCAGCAGCCTGGAGAATGCCCTGCTCGAGTTCCCCGGCTGTGCCGTGGTGGTTTCGCACGACCGCTGGTTCCTGGACCGGGTGGCCACGCACATCCTGGCCTACGAAGGCGACGAGGAGAACCCCTCCAAGTGGTACTGGTTCGAGGGCAACTTCGAATCCTACGAGGAGAACAAGGTGGAGCGCCTCGGCCCGGATGCCGCCAAGCCGCACCGCGTCACGCACCGCCGCCTCACCCGCGACTGACCCGCGGCGGGATAACAAGGGGCAACGCTCCATCAACAGCGCAGAACAGGCCGGCACCCACTGGGTGCCGGCCTGTTCCGCGTCCTACTCCGGACGCCCGATTTCCGGTCAGTCCCGCCCGGCTTTGCGGATCTGGTGCTCCATCACCTTGGACTGGAAGGCGCCCACTACTTTGTTCTTCAGGTCCGTGGGAACCCGGACCATGCCCTCCTGCGCTACGGACGCAACGTGCTGGCCCGCCTGGTTGAAGATTTTGCCCGTCGCCAGACCGCGGGCGCCCTGCGCGCTGGGTGATTCCTGGACATACAGGAGCCACTCGTCCACGCGGGCGGGGCGGTGCCACCACATCGCGTGGTCGAGGCTGGCCACGTTCATTCCGGGGGTAATCCAGCTCAATCCGTGGCGCCGCAGGATGGACTCTAGGAGCGTGTAGTCGCTGGCGTACGCCAGCGCCGCCCGGTGCAGGTTGGGGTTGTCCGGCATCGGCCCGAAAGTCTTCATCCACACCGCATTGCGTGCCTCCCGCTTGCCCTTCGCGGAGACGTACAGCGGAGGATCCACATGCCTGATGTCGAAGGGGCGCTCGTAGGCCCAGTGCCGCGCCACGGGGTGGTCGAATTTTCCCAGCAGGTCAGCGGTACTGGGCAGCGACTCCGGATCCGGAATGCCGCCGGGCATCGTGGACTGGTGCTCAATCCCCTCATCCTCCCCCTGGAAGGAGGCGATCATCGACAGGATGGGCGTGCCTTCCTGGTAGGCATGGACCCGGCGTGCCGAAAAGGACCGGCCGTCGCGGAGCCGCTGGACGCCGAAGGTGATGGGCTTGTTGGCGTCGCCCGGCCGAAGGAAGTAGCCGTGCATGGAGTGCACAAAACGGTCAGGGGCCACAGTCCTGATGGATGCAATGAGCGACTGGGCCAGCACCTGGCCGCCGAACACCCGGTGGTGGGGCTGCTGCTGGGAAGGTCCCAGGAAGATGTCCTCGTCCGTCCGCGCCCCCTCGAGCTCACCAAGGTCAAGGAGGGAGATGAGCGATGAGGTGGGATCTTCGCTGGGGAGCGCCAGCAGTCCGGCGTCGGCTTCAGTCATGGTTCGACTCTAGACGGCGCCCCGGCACTGCTCAACAAAGCCCCAGCCGGTAGTGTTCTTGGTGTGTCTGATCTCCTCACCTCGTCCTTCCGTTTTGCCGACTCCCAGGATCTTGCCGATCTGAAGACCTTCGCCACGCGGGCAAAAGCCATTGACGACGGCGCCATCCGGCTTCAGGCGGCAGGTTCCGTCCTTGCCGCGTACGTGTGCGTGCTCCGGCCGAGGCTCCTGGGCGAATCGACCCCCACGATCCTCGGGCTGCGCACCATGGCCCTGGCAGAACCCTCGGCGACGGATGTGACCGTGGCATTGTCCGCGGTCCTGGACCGTTTGGCCCGCGCCGGCCAGGACGACGTCGAACTTGCTGTGCCGCCGTCTACCGTCACCGAGTCCTGGACGGGCGTGGGCGCCCCGCGGAGCGGTTGGGAGCTGATCGGCTCGCGGCCCGATGCGGAACTGCGGGCGGCAGCCGAGGCAGGCATTGCCGAAGTGGCCGGAATCGTGCCGGACAAGCCCGGTGCCCTGATCGTCAACAACGCCCGCGCCGCGGTGTGGGGCCGGGAACTCGATGCGTCGGGGCTGCCCGCCGGCGCCGCTTTCGCAGCACTGGCCCTCGGGTTCCTTGCCGATGGCGACCAGAAGCTCTACCGGGCCGGCCGCTGGTTCCGCCTCACGGGCAGCCGCGGCCATGTCCTGGCGCGGACCGGAAGCGGACTCCTGTAACCGCCTGTTACGGCGCCATCAGTCAGGGCGCCGAAGGGCTGTTAACCATGGACAGTGCAGCCCGTTCCATGTAGTCCCACAAAGTGCCCTCGTACAGCGGCGGAAGTTCCAGGGCGTCCACAGCCTTGCGCATGTGGAACAGCCAGCGGTCCTTGGCCTCAGGAGTCACCTTGAACGGCATGTGCCGCATGCGGAGCCGGGGGTGTCCCCGTTCCTCGCCGTAGGTGGTGGGCCCGCCCCAGTACTGCTCAAGGAACATCAGGAAGCGGCGCTTCGCCGGTGCAAGGTCCTCCTCGGGGTACATCGGACGCAGCACGGGATCCGTCGCCACCCCGTCGTAGAAGACGTCGATCAGCTTCACGAAGGTGTCGTGCCCGCCCACGGCATCATAGAAGTTGTCGGTGTAGCCGGGCTTGCTGAACGGATCGTTCTGCATCAGCTGCGGCCGCTGCGGCTCGATGGGAATCGTCATCGCTATTCTCCGGCTTTCTGCTCGGTCTTGGTGTTCTCGGCGCCGTGGTCCGAGCCCTGGTCCGTGGTGCCGTCCGGCGACTCGTGCAGGGGCACGTACGTACCCTGGGACCGGTTGCCGACCCGCAGGATCTCGCCGTTGCGCAGGTACCAGATGGCGCCGTCGTCGGACCGGACGCGGGTGATCCGCAGCCCCATGGATTCCACCACGCCCACCACCTCGCTGGTTTCGATCACGTCGCCGATGCCGAACTGGTCTTCAATGGTAATGAAAATACCTGCCAGGAAGTCGCGGATCAGCTGCTGGGCGCCGAAGCCGATGGCCACACCCAGGATGCCGACGCTGGTCAGCAGGGGTGCGATGTTGATGTCCAGGTTCTGCAGGACGTACATGCCGGTGATGACCACCACCAGTACTCCCACGATGCTGTTGAGCAGTGAACCGATGGTTTCCGCACGCTGTACGCGCCGTTCATGGTCCAGGGCCCTGAAGGCAGGGGCGGCCCACCTGAAGGTGGGTTTCTTGAAGAAGTTGCTGCCTGCCGCCACGCGCCGGGTGATGCGGGAGATGACGAAGGTGGCCACCAGCCAGATGGCAACGCCGACGCCGAGGCTGATCACGATACCGGTGACGCTGATGCCGTCCGGCTCGCTGGCGGCGGAAGGAAGGATGGACAACGTGCTGACCATAAGGGGGTAGTACTCCTGCTGTTGTTTGGCTGTGCCGGGGAAGGGAGTGCCGTGCTGCCGGTTACGCCCGGCGCGGACGGCCCTGTTCTCCTTCAACACTATCGCCGTAGCCTCTCATCATGCGCATTCTCGTCCTCGGCGGAACGGCCTTCCTCTCCGCGGAAATCGTCCGCAGCGCCGTGGCGGCCGGGCATGACGTCACCTGCCTGGCCCGCGGATCCTCGGCTGTTCCGCCCCAGGGTGCATCCTGGCTGAGGGCGGACCGTTCACGGGGCGCGAAGGCCTACGCCGACGCGACGGGGGAGTGGGACGCCGTAGTCGACGTCACCCGCGACCCTGTCCCTGCCACTGAGGCGCTTGAGGCCCTCGCAGGCCGCGCTGCACACTGGACGTTCGTCTCCAGTTGCTCGGTCTATGCGGCTGCTTCGGTTCCCGGCGCGGACGAGGACGCTCCCCTCCTGCCTGCGCTTGCGGCCGGGACTCCGTCCACGCCGGACACGTACGGCGAATCCAAGGTGGCCATCGAGGAAGCAACCATGCAGGCCGCGGTCGGGAAAGCCCACCTGTGCCGTGCCGGCCTGATCGGTGGCCCGGGGGACAGCTCAGACCGCTACGGCTACTGGCCTGCCCGGTTCGCACGGGACAACCGGCCGGTGATCGTGCCCGCGATTGACACCAGCCCCACCCAGGTCATCGACGTCCGCGACCTCGCAGCCTGGATCCTGTGCGCAGCCGGGGACAGCGTGACCGGGGCGCTGAACGCCCTGGGAGAACAGGTACATTTCGGGGAATTCATTGCCGCTTCCCGGGACGCTGCGGGCCACCGCGGCACGATCCTTCCGGCGGAGGAAACGTGGCTGGCGGAGCACGGCGTCAACTACTGGGCAGGCCCGGATTCGCTGCCGCTGTGGCTCCCGCCCGGGCACGGCGGCTTCATGGCCCGAAGCAACAGCGCAGCCCTGGCCCAGGGCCTGCAGCTCCGGCCCTGGCAGGAAACGCTGACTGACACGTTGACGGACGAACGCGCCCGGGGACTCGACCGGCCGCGGAAGGCGGGCCTGGCGCCGGAGACGGAGGCGCGGCTGGCCGGGCTGCTGCCTCGGAGCCTTTGAGTCCGCCATCAGGCCGTTAGCGTCACCGGTTCATGTCCCACCGGGAAGTTCACACTGCGGGCAATGAAGCACACCTGGTTCGCCTCATGGTGCAGCCGGCCGGCCAGCTCCACATGCGCCGGATCCGCCACCGTAACTGTCGGGCGCAGCGTCACACTCGCAAACTGGCCGCTGCCGTCCCGGTTCAGCTTCAGCAGCCCGGACGCCTCGTCGCGGTAGTCCGTGACCACCACGCCGTGCTTCACGGCCACGTGCAGGTAGGAGAGCATATGGCACTGGGACAGGGCCGCCAGGAGCAGCTGCTCCGGGTTGTAGCGCTCCTTGTCCCCGTGGAACGTGGGGTCCGCTGAGCCTTTCAGGACCGGCAACCCGGGAATAAGGATGTCGTGGTCCCGGGAATAGCCCCGGTAGGAGGACGTCCCCTCACCCGTATTGCCCGTCCACTGGACGGCCAGCCCATACCGGTGCTCACTGAGTCCCATCCCGGCCTCCTACGCCTCGCCCGGGAGGACATCAGCCGCGCGGGCGCGCAGTGCCCGGGCAACGCCGTCGCGGTTTTCCAGCATCATCCGCCGCAGCGCGGCGCTCGCCGGCGGAAGCGCCGCCAGGAAGCCGTCCGTACGGTCAACGGTCGCCTGGGTGGTCAGCAGGGCCGGGTAGAGTCCGACGACGATCTGCTGGGCCAGTGCGTGGGTGCGGGCTCCGACGATGCCCGGCACGGCCTCGAAATACTTCTCGGCGTACGGCTCCAGCAGGGTGCGGTCCAGGACCCGCATGAAGCCCGTGACCGCTGAACCCTGGAGCGCGTTGGAGAGTTCGCCCTTGACCACGATGGAGTCCCAGGCCTCCGCCTTGGCTTCGGGGGTGGGGATGGCAGCTTTGGCGAGGGCCGCGGCGTTCTGGCCGCTGGAGGTGTTGTCGCGCTTTAGTTCGGCGTCAATCCCGTCCTGGCCGAGGCGTCCGCCGGCCACCAGCGAGGCCACCAGTTCCCAGCGCAGGTCCTGGTCCACGGCCAGTCCCTCCAGGGTGGCCGAACCGTCCAGGAGCCCCGCCACCCTGTCCAGCTGGGACCCGCTGCGGGCCAGCAGTGCAAAGGACTTGACGAACTGGAGCTGTGCGTCGGATCCGCCGGCCACTCCGGACGCCAGGTCCCACAGCCGGTCCGCGGCTGCCACCGCGGTGGCCTCGCGGTGCTTCTCCGCAACGTAGAAATTCAGGGTGGTGGCCAGTTGGCGGAGCTGGACCAGGATCACCGAGGAATCAGACTCTGCCGCCACATTGGCGAGGACCAGGTCAACGTACCGCCGTGCCGGTGTCTCGCCGTCGCGGGCGGCGTCCCAGGCCGAGTTCCAGACCAGCGTCCGCGGCAGGCTCTGGCTGAAGTCCTTCAGGTGGGCCGTGGCTGTTGCCAGGGATTTTTCGTCCAGCCGGACCTTGGCGTAGGCGAGATCGTCATCGTTGACCAGGATCAGGTCCGGCCGGGCAAGCCCCACCAGCCCGGGCACCTCGGTGCGTCCGCCGTCGACATCCAGCTCCTCGCGGTGCACCCGCTCAAGCTTGCCGGACCCGTTGAGGTTGTAGAAACCCACCGCCAGGCGGTGCGGCCGGATCGTGGGCCACTCCTCCACCGCAGACTGCACAATCGCGAAGGACGTGAGCACGCCGCCGCCGTCCACTTCAAGCTCCGGCTTCAGGGTGTTCACGCCGGCGGTTTCCAGCCACTGCCGGCCCCAGTCGTCAAGGTCGCGGCCGCTCGCCTTCTCCAGTTCCACCAGGAGGTCGCTCAGCTCGGTGTTCTGCCAGGAATGCTTGGCAAAGTACTCACGCACCCCGGCCATGAACTGTTCCGGGCCAACCCAGGCCACTAGCTGGCGGAGGACGGAGGCTCCCTTGGCGTAGGTGATGCCGTCGAAATTGACCTCGACGTCCTGCAGGTCGTTGATCTCGGCAAAGATCGGGTGCGTGGTGGGCAGCTGGTCCTGGCGGTAGGCCCAGGACTTCTCCACGGAGGCGAAGGTGGTCCACGCGCTGGTGAAGGACGTCGCCTCCACCGCCGCGAGGTGTGACATGTATTCGGCAAAGGACTCGTTGAGCCACAGGTCGTTCCACCAGCGCATGGTTACCAGATCCCCGAACCACATGTGGGCGAGCTCGTGGAGCACCGTGATGGCTCGGCGTTCTATCTGGGCTTCCGTGACCTTGCTGCGGAAGACGTAGCCTTCCAGGATGGTCACCGCCCCGGCATTTTCCATGGCGCCGGCGTTGAACTCCGGAACAAACAGCTGGTCGTACTTCTCGAACGGGTAGGGGCAGCCGAACTGCGCCTCGAAGAATGCGAAGCCCTGGCGGGTGAGCTCGAAGATGTTCTCGGCGTCCAGGTACTGCATCAGCGACTTCCGGGCGAAGACGCCCAGCGGAATAGTCCGTCCGTCGGAGCTCACCACTTCGCTGCGCACGGACTGGTAGGGGCCGGCAATCAGCGCCGTGACGTAGGAGGACAGCCTCGGCGTGGGGGAGAAGGACCAGACGGAACGGGCGCCGCCGTCGTCCCCGGGCGTGGTCTCCAGGGGTGCGGGCGTGGGGGAGTTGGAGATGACGTCCCAGTGCGAGGGCGCGGTGACCGTGAAGGTGAACGCCGCCTTCAGGTCGGGCTGTTCGAACACGGCAAACATCCGGCGCGAATCCGGAACCTCGAACTGGGTGTACAGGTAGACCTCGTTGTCCACCGGGTCCACGAAGCGGTGCAGGCCCTCACCGGTGTTCATGTAGGGCGCATCGGCCACGACGGTGAGCTCGTTCTGCTCCGCGAGGTCCGGCAGCTGGATCCTGACGCCGTCGGCCACGGTGGCGGGATCAAGGCTTCTGCCGTTCAAGGTGACGCTGTGGACGGCGGAGGTGATGGCGTCTATGAAGGTGGAGGACCCGGGGCTGGCGCTGAACTTCACGGTGGTGGTGCTGCCGAAGACGTCTCCGCCCCGGGTCAGGTCCAGGCTGACCTCGTAGGACTCGACGGAAATCAGTTTGGCACGTTCATTGGCTTCAACTCGCGTGAGATTCATACCTGGCACAGGGCCCTCCAGAAAGATTGCGTCTGCGCAGCTGGCGGTGCCCAGCGGCGGCACTGCTCATTCTTGCATTCCTTCACCCCCGGAAACGTAGCGCGGCTCACAGCGGACGGGGAAAGAGTCAGGACGCCAGGTGCCTACAGCCGGAGTAGCGTTGGATCATGGGCAAGCTTATGGATTCGGTGGACGCCAGGGCGCTGCGCTTCGCCGCAGGGTTTCCGGTGGTCCTTGCCGCCGGTTTTGTGGTGTGCGCCTTCCTGATCCGGCCGGACCTTCCCGAGCCGCTCGCCGTCAGGTGGACGGACGACGGCGCCGCGGCCTTCGCGCCGTTCGGCACCTATGTGGGGGTGGGGGCGGCGGCGATCGTGGCGGCGGGCTGGCTGGTCCTCTCCCAGGCTGTGAGCCTCAACAGGCCCGCCATTATGCGACGGATCATGATGGGTGCCGGACTGTTCCTCAGCCTTTTTGTCACCAGCGTCGTCGCTGCCGGCCTGGTGGGGCAGGCAGGGCTGGCAGATGCCCGGGAATCCCATGTGGACATGACGGTCCTAGCGCTGGGAAGCGGTGCGGCCGTGGCGCTGGGCGTCATCATCGCCTTTGTTTTCAAGGCCGACCAGCAGTGGTCTCTTGACGATGACCGCGCGCTCCAGCTCACCCTCGCCAGGGAAGCGGACCCGGACCTGGCGCGGGACAGCATCCGCCTCTGGGTGCATGCCCGCAGTTCGGTCTTCATCATGATCGCCATAGCGTCGCTGTTTCCCTCCGCGCTGATCACGGTCGCCGTGCCCTGGCTTGGGATGCTCCTGGTGCTCCTCGCCGTGGTGGGCGCCGCTTTCCTGTTCGCCCGGATCAAAGCCGACCGGCAGGGCCTGAAGGTCCTCCTGGCCGGCATCGTGCCGGTCATGAACGTGCCGGCGGGAGCCATCTCCGGCGCCACCGCGGCGGATGTGAAGGCGGCAGACTATGGCGGGTGGGGCTACCGGCACCACGGCGGGACCTCAGCCATGCTCGTCAGCAGCGGCCCCGCCGTCGTCGTCCGCAAAACTGATGGCCAGCGCCTCGCGGTGAGCGGCGGCAGCCCCGCGTCCGCTGCCAGGCTGGCTGAAGTCCTGACCCGTGTTGCCGCAAGGGCACGCCGTGGAGGGGGCGGCCAGCCACCAGCCTCCCAGCCGGAGTCCTAGTATCCTTGACCCTGTTGTCCTGACCCTGGCCTGCGCCGTCCCGGCCGGCTGCCGGCGCCCCAACCGAACGGATTCTGCTCGTGACTTCTTCCCCTGCCTTCCCGCGGGTCCATATCGCCACCGACCACGCAGGCATGGAGCTCAGCGCCCACCTGGTGCAGCACCTGTCCGCCAAGGGATACGAGGTGGTGGACCACGGTCCCAAGGCCTACGACGCACAGGATGACTACCCGTCGTTCTGCATCAACGCCGCCCTTGCGGTGGTTGCGGACCAGCAGGCAGGCGTCCACGCCCTCGGCATCGTGCTCGGCGGCTCGGGCAACGGTGAGCAGATTGCCGCCAACAAGGTCAAAGGCGTTCGTGCCGCCCTGGCCTGGAACCACTCCACCGCCGTCCTGGCGCGCGAGCACAACGATGCCAATGTTGTTGCCGTCGGCGGCCGCCAGCACACCGTGGCGGAAGCCACCGAGCTCATTGAGGCCTTCCTGACGGAGCCATTCAGCAATGACGAACGGCACGTGCGCCGCATCGGCAAGATCGCCGCCTACGAATCAACCGGCGAGGTTATCGAGTAGTGCCTGAAGGGCATTCCGTCCGCAGGCTGGCGCGGCAGTTCGGGGACGTCTTCGGCGGCCGGCGGCTCAATGTGTCCAGTCCGCAGGGCAGGTTCAGCGCAGGTGCTGCGCTGCTGGACGGGCACACGCTCCTCGCGGCCGAAGCGCACGGCAAGCACCTCTTCCTGCACTTCGACAACGCCCTGGTGCTGCACGTGCACCTTGGGCTGTACGGGGCCTGGAGCTTCGGCGGCGACAGCACTTTCGCCGGATCGTCCAGCATCGGAGCGCCGCGCCGCGTGGGGGAGCAGGAGACCTTCGCGGACGGAAACGACGACGGTGCCTACGCTGGTCCGCCGGCACCGGTGGGCGCCGTGCGGGTCAGGCTTGCCGCCTCGAACGGCTGGGCCGACCTCCGGGGTGCCACCACGTGCGAAGCCATCACCCTGGCCGAGGCTGACCTGGTGCGGGCCCGGCTGGGGCCGGATCCGCTGGTCAACCGCCGGGGCGATTCCGGGCGTTTCGCCGCGAACCTCCACAGCCGCAAGGCACCCGTGGCCGCACTCCTGATGGACCAGAAGATCATTGCCGGCGTGGGCAACGTCTACCGTGCGGAGGTCCTGTTCCGGCGGCGGCTGGACCCTTGGCTGCCGGGCAGTAACCTTGCGGACAGTGAGGCACGGAAGCTGTGGCGCGACGTCGTCTCCGTGATGAACGACGGCGTCGCCGACGGCAGGATCATCACCACGACACCCCGCTACTGGACGGGAAACGGCACGGCGGCCAAACCCGCGGCCGAAGCCGCCGCACTGAAAAGCGGCACCTTTCCCGCCCGGGACAACGCGCATTTTGTATACAAGCGTGACGGATTGCCCTGCCGGGTCTGCCGCACCACGGTGCTGGCCGCAGAACTGGTGGGCCGCAAGCTGTACTGGTGCCCGTCCTGCCAGGCCTGAACACGGCGCCGGCGTTTCGGGGGCGGACCTTACTGGGGCACTTCGACACGGACACGCCGTCCGCCTCCGTGGATTGCGGCACTTGAGCCCTCAGGACGCCCCACGACGGCTTGCCGGTGCCGTCGTCCTTCGAACATGAAAAAGGCCCCTCAGTTGAGGGGCCTTTATTACTGGAGGGGACGACGGGAATCGAACCCGCGTAATCAGTTTGGAAGACTGAGGCTTTACCATTAAGCTACGTCCCCGGAAGAAGCTGCATCTGCAACATTAGCAGGCCTGCGACTTCGGGCTGGCTGTTCAAGCCGGATACAACTAAACCTAATCCATGGCCTACGTGTCAAATGTGCAAACTCGGCGCGTATGACCGTAGACTTGCCTGTGCACTTACGGGGTGTAGCTCAGCTTGGCTAGAGCGCCTGCTTTGGGAGCAGGAAGTCGCAGGTTCAAATCCTGTCACCCCGACTCTGCGGCCCGGACCTGTTGGCCTGGGCAGAACATTGCGTTTGCAGAAACCCATCCCACAAACCCAGGAGTACTTAGACCGTGAAGAGCGCTGTCGAGAACCTCACCCCCACGCGGGTCAAGCTCAATGTTGAGGTCCCCTTTGAGGAATTGAAGCCCAGCATCGACTCGGCCTACAAGACCGTTGCTTCGCAGATCCAGGTCCCTGGCTTCCGTAAGGGCAAGGTACCGGCAAAGCTTATCGACCAGCGCGTTGGCCGCGGCTACGTCCTGGAGACTGCCATCAACGAAGGCCTCAACGGCTGGTACCAGGCTGCCGTGCAGGAATCCGGCATCCGCCCCCTGAGCCGTCCCGAGGTTGAGATCACCGAGGTTCCGGACCCGTCGGCTACCGACGGCGGCCTGAAGTTCGCTGCCGAGGTGGATGTCCGCCCCGAGATCGAACTCCCGGACTACGCCGGCATCAAGGTTGAGGTTGCAGCCGCCGAGTCGTCCGACGAAGACGTGGACAAGGCCCTCGACGAACTGCGCGGCCGCTTCGGCACGCTCAAGTCGGTCGAGCGTCCCGCTGCCGACGGTGACTTCCTCACCATCGACATCACCGCCACCATCGATGGCGAAGAGGTTGACTCCGCCGCGGGCCTGTCCTACCAGGTTGGTGCCGGCACCATGCTCGACGGACTCGACGAAGCCGTCACCGGCCTCAGCGCCGATGAGGACGCCATCTTCAACACCACCCTGGTGGGCGGCGACCACGCCGGCGAAGAGGCACAGGTCAAGGTTGTTGTGAAGGCCGTCAAGGAGCGCGAACTCCCCGAGGCAAACGACGACTTCGCACAGCTTGCTTCCGAGTTCGACACCCTGGCCGAACTCCGTGAAGACCTGGCCAAGCAGGCCGCTGACTCCAAGGTTGTTGAGCAGGGCGTCGAGGCCCGCGACAAGGTCCTGGACAAGCTCGTTGAGCTCGTTGAGGTTCCCGTCCCGGACTCCGTTGTCGAGGAGCAGCTCGAGGCCCACTTCAAGGAGGGCAACGGACACGGTGAAGGTGAGCACGACACCGAGGAGCACCGCGAAGAGGTCCGGGCCAACACGGCCCGTGCCTTCCAGAACGAAATCATCCTCGACGCCATTGCCGAGAAGGAAGAAGTCAACGTCAGCCAGAACGAGCTGATCGACTACATCGTCACCACGGCAAGCCAGTACGGTATGGACCCGAACCAGTTCGCCCAGATCATCGACCAGAGCGGCCAGGTGCCCATGATGGTCTCCGAGGTCCGCCGCCGCAAGGCGCTGGCTGTTGTCCTCGGCCAGGCCGAGGTCACCGACACCGAGGGTAAGGCTGTCGACCTCAGCGACTTCGTGCGCCCCGGCGGCGAAGAGGAAGCCCCGGCAGCCGAGGCTGTTGAAGCTGAAACCGAAGAGACCGCAGCTGACGAAGACAAGGCAGAGGCCAAGGCCTAGGCTTTAGGACGCGCCGCCGAAGGGCCCCCGGATCACACGATCCGGGGGCCCTTCGCGTTAAAATCCGGCCGCTGCCGGACCTTCCCGGCCGATCGTGCGCCGTCAGCGAACAGCCGCGGCTGCGCGAACAAAACGCCGGTGAAACCGGTTAGTGTCCAAGTAGTGATTTTCAGTGATGTCACCGTCACCAGCGAGAGGTTAGTACACATGTCACAGCACCCAGAGTCCCCCCGGATGGCGACCGTCGATCCTGCAGCCCAGGACAACTACATCTACAACCGGCTCCTCAAGGAGCGGATCATCTGGCTCGGCTCAGAGGTGCGTGACGACAACGCCAATGCCATCTGCTCGCAGCTGCTGCTCCTGTCCGCAGAGAACCCGGAAAAGGACATCTACCTTTACATCAACTCACCGGGCGGCTCCGTGACCGCCGGCATGGCCATCTACGACACCATGCAGTTCATCCCGAACGACGTCGTGACGGTTGCCACCGGCCTCGCTGCGTCCATGGGGCAGTTCCTGCTCTCGTCCGGCACCAAGGGCAAGCGCTACGCCACCCCGAACGCCCGTGTCCTGATGCACCAGCCGTCGGGCGGCATTGGCGGCACGGCCTCTGACATCAAGATCCAGGCCGAGCTCATCCTTCACATGAAGAAGGTCATGGCCGAACTGACTGCCGAGCAGACCGGGCAGACCGTTGAGACCATCCTCAAGGACAACGACCGTGACAAGTGGTTCACGGCGACCGAAGCGCTTGAGTACGGCTTCTTCGACAAGATTGCCGCCCACGCCGGTTCGGTGTCCGGTGGCGGCGGAACTGCCAACGGAACATCCGGCGAGTCAGCATCCGAGAAGTAACCCGGCATTTAGAACACTTAGATCAGGAGCACCAAAAAATGACCTACAACTTCGGATCGACTGCCGGCAACCTCCCGACCAGCCGCTACGTCCTGCCCCAGTTCGAAGAGCGCACACCGTACGGCTTCAAGCGCCAGGACCCTTACACCAAGCTCTTCGAGGACCGCATCATCTTCCTCGGTGTCCAGGTGGATGATGCCTCCGCCGATGACGTCATGGCCCAGCTGCTGGTCCTGGAGTCCACCGACCCGGACCGCGACATCACGCTGTACATCAACTCCCCGGGCGGTTCCTTCACCGCCATGACGGCCATCTACGACACCATGCAGTACATCCGCCCGGAGATCCAGACGGTGTGCCTGGGCCAGGCTGCAAGCGCCGCGGCGGTCCTGCTGGCGGCAGGTACTCCCGGCAAGCGCCTTGCCCTGCCCAATGCCCGGGTCCTGATCCACCAGCCGGCCCTGTCCGGCGGCCAGGGCGGCCAGGCCTCGGACCTCGAAATCCAGGCTGCCGAAGTCATGCGCATGCGCTCCTGGCTCGAGGACACGCTGGCACACCACTCCGGACGGACGTCGGAGCAGGTCAACAACGACATCGAGCGCGACAAGATCCTCACGGCCGCGGAAGCCCAGACGTACGGCCTGATCGACCAGGTCCTGGATTCCCGCAAGATCAAACCGCAGGCAATCACCAGGTAGCGGTAAAGTAATGGGCCGGTGGGGCCAATCAATTGGCCCCACCGGCCTTTTCCTTCCACCCTGGGAAGCTAATGTGACCTAGAGTGGATGTTGTCACAACCGGTCCATGCAGGCTGGTGAAGATTCCAGCAACGGTGCGAGGCTGCCTGGCAGCAAGATACTAAGGGGTTCACATATGGCTCGGATTGGCGAGAGCACGGATCTGCTGAAGTGCTCTTTCTGCGGAAAGAGCCAGAAGCAGGTGCGCAAGCTCATTGCCGGGCCCGGTGTCTACATCTGCGATGAATGCATTGAGCTCTGCAACGAGATCATCGAAGAGGAACTCGCGGAAGTTGCCGATCTGGGGAGCTTCGAACTCCCCAAACCCCGCGAGATCTTTGATTTCCTGCAGGAATACGTCATCGGCCAGGAGCCCGCAAAGCGTTCCCTCGCCGTCGCGGTCTACAACCACTACAAGCGCATCCAGGCCGGCCACGCACCCAAGTCCGGGAGCCTTGCCGATGGCGGGCATCACGACGACGTCGAAATCGCCAAGTCGAACATCCTCCTGATCGGGCCTACAGGCTGCGGCAAGACCTACCTGGCCCAAACCCTGGCACGGCGGCTGAACGTCCCGTTTGCCGTCGCCGATGCCACGGCCCTGACCGAGGCCGGCTACGTGGGCGAGGATGTGGAGAACATCCTGCTCAAGCTCATCCAGGCCGCTGACTACGACGTCAAGAAGGCCGAGCAGGGCATTATCTACATCGATGAGATCGATAAAATTTCACGCAAGAGCGAAAACCCCTCCATCACCCGGGACGTCTCGGGCGAGGGCGTCCAGCAGGCGCTGCTGAAGATCCTTGAGGGAACCGTTGCTTCCGTTCCTCCCCAGGGTGGCAGGAAGCACCCGCACCAGGAATTCATCCAGATCGACACCACCAACGTGCTGTTCATCGTTGCCGGCGCCTTCGCGGGCCTCGAGGAGATCATCGGATCCAGGTCCGGGCGGAAGGGTATCGGCTTCGGAGCCCCCCTCAACGAGGCAAGCAAGAAGGTGGACTCCTACGGGGAGGTGATGCCGGAAGACCTGCTGAAATTCGGCCTCATTCCCGAATTCATCGGCCGGCTGCCTGTCATCACCACCGTGTCCAACCTGGACCGCGACGCCTTGATCCAGATCCTGTCCACACCCAAGAACGCCCTGGTGAAGCAGTACCAGAAGATGTTCCAGATAGACGGCGTTGAACTCGTGTTTGACGACACCGCCCTGGACGCCATCGCCGAGCAGGCGCTGGAGCGCGGGACGGGCGCCCGCGGGCTGCGCGCCATCATGGAGGAAGTCCTGCTGCCCGTGATGTTCGATCTCCCAAGCCGCGAGGACGTTGCCAGCGTGGTCATCACGGAGGACGTTGTCCTGAAGGGTGCCGAACCAACCATCGTCCCGCACGTCACCAAACGCCGTAAGTCTGCCTGATTCGTCCGTATGGCTAGTCCCTGAACAGCCAGTCCCCGACCAGCCAGTCCCGGGACGGTCTGTACCGGCTCGGCGCCGACACCCCGCACCACCCCCGAACACACCGTGGCATCCCTGCGCCACGGAAACCAGCGAAGGAATGCCCCATGACGAATTCCGTGAAGAACAAGGCCGATTTCTGGTTCGATCCGCTGTGCCCCTTCGCTTGGATCACTTCCCGCTGGATCGGCGAAGTGGAAGGCGTCCGCGATATCGAAACGGAATGGCACGTCATGAGCCTGGCGGTCCTCAACGAGGGCCGCGACCTTGAACCTGACTACCGCGAATCCATGGACAACGCCTGGGGCCTGGTCCGTGTGATCATTGCAGCGCAGCAGCAGCATGGAGATGCAACAGTCAAGGCGCTCTACGATGCCATGGGCTCGTTGATCCACGAATCCGGCGAGCAGGACCGTGACGTGGTCATCACCAAAGCGCTTGCCGACTGCGGGCTTCCCGCCACCCTTGCCGCGGCCGCCTCCACGGACGCCTTCGACGACCAGCTCCGGGCGAGCCACCAGGAGGGCATCTCGCTGGTGGGCCAGGACGTCGGAACTCCGGTCGTGGCCTTTAACGGAACCGCGTTCTTCGGTCCCGTGCTCACCAGGATTCCCCGCGGGGAGGAAGCCGGCAAGCTGTGGGACGCCACCACAGCCATTGCCGCCTACCCGCACTTCTTTGAGCTCAAGCGCAGCCGCACCGAACGGCCCGAGTTCACCTAGGCCTGGTCCGCCCGGCCCGCACGGCAGGGCTCCAAGAGCCCCGGTAGAACTACAACCAAGTAGTTCTACCGGGGCTCTTGCGCTTGCCGGTGGGCAGGACAACAATGGTTCTTACCCACTTCGAAAGAAGAGGGACGCAGGAACCAAAGATTCAGTGATATGTCATCTGACGCAGCCATCGGCAAAGCCAGATGCAAGCTACCAGTGACGTGGTAGGAAGACCTGAAGATTCAGAGGATCCTGCCAGACCATCAAGACGTCACCGGATGGCCGAAAAGTCGAAGCCCCACCAACGGCAAAACGCTGATGGGGCTTCCCCTTTGCCCTGAAACAGGGCCGGACGTGCGCTACGCTTTCGCCGGCTCTTCCGTCGCAGCAAGTGCCACGTCGCTGACGCTCAGCTCGCCCTCGCCTACCGCCAGGATGATCTCGCGGGCGTTGGAGGCTGCCTTCAGGTCAGCCAGGCCGGCCTGCAGCTGCGCGGTCAGTGCTTCCGGCGCCGTGATGGTCGCAGTAAGGACCTCGGTGCGCTGCTTGACCTTCGCTTCGGACTTGGCTTTGCGGACGCCGCTGAGGGCCACCCCAACTGTTGCGAGCATGGCGGTATCGCCGCCCGGGACATCCAGCGGTGCGGGCCACTGGGCGCGGTGGACGGAGCCATTGCGCCACCAGCTCCACACCTCTTCGGTGGCGAAGGGCAGGAAGGGCGCGAAGAGCCGCAGCAGGGTGTCCAGGGTGGTGGCCAGTGCTGCCAGCACCGAAGCCTGTTCGGCCTCACCGGCGGCGCCGTAGGCCCGGTCCTTGATCAGCTCCACGTAGTCATCCGTGAACTGCCAGAAGAAGCTTTCCGTGATCTGCAGCGCCCGTGCGTAGTCGTAGTTGTCAAAGGCCTTGGTGGCCTGGGCCACTACCTCCGACAGCTGCGCCAGGACCGCCCGGTCCAGCGGATTGGCCAGGACGGAAAGGTCGGTGGACAGCACGGAGTCTTCCGTGGCGCCCAGGTTCAGGACGAACTTGGATGCGTTCAGCAGTTTGATGGCCAGGCGCCGGCCGATCTTCATCTGCGCAATCTCGTAGGCCGTGTCGGCTCCGAGCTTTGCGGAGGCAGCCCAGTAGCGGACGGCATCGGAGCCGTACTCCTCCAGCACGTCGGTGGGTACCACCACGTTGCCCTTGGACTTGGACATCTTCTTGCGGTCGGGGTCCAGGATCCAGCCGGAGATGGCCGCGTGCTTCCAGGGGGCGCTGTTCTCCAGGGCGTCCGCGCGGACCACGGAGGAGAAGAGCCAGGTCCGGATGATGTCGTGGCCCTGCGGGCGGACGTCAAAGGGGAAGACTTTGCCAAAGAGGTCCTCGTCGCGCTTCCAGCCGCCAACGATCTTGGGCGTGAGGGAGGACGTGGCCCAGGTGTCCAGGATGTCCGCGTCGCCCGTGAAGCCGCCGGGAACGTCGCGCTGGGATTCGTCGAACCCGGGAGCTGCGTCCGCAGCCGGATCCACGGGCAGCTGCTCGTCGGACGGGACGATGGGGGAGTCGTAGTCCGGGTTGCCGTCGGCATCCAGCGGGTACCAGACCGGGATGGGCACGCCGAAGAAGCGCTGGCGGGACACCAGCCAGTCGCCGTTCAGGCCGGCAATCCAGTTCTCGTAGCGCGAGCGCATGAAGGCGGGGTGGAAGTCGATCTCGTGCCCGCGTGCGATCAGGCGTTCGCGGCGGTCCTCGTCCCGGCCGCCGTTGCGGATGTACCACTGGCGGGAGGTGACCACTTCAAGGGGCTTGTCGCCTTTTTCATAGAAGTTCACGGGGTGCATGATCTTCTTGGGCTCGCCCTCGAGCAGTTCGGCGGCGGTCAGGAGCTTCACCACTTCTTCCTTGGCGCTGAAGACGGTCTTGCCCGCAATCGCGGCGAAGGCTTCGCGGCTAATGTCGGTGGTGATCCACTCAGGCGCCTCGCTGACGATCCGTCCGTCGCGGCCCACGATGGCCCGGGTGGGCAGCTGCAGTTCGCGCCACCAGGTGACGTCCGTGAGGTCACCGAACGTGCACACCATGGCGATGCCGGAGCCCTTGTCCGCCTTCGCCAGCGGATGCGCCTTGACCTCAACCTCCACGCCGAACAGGGGGGATGTGACCTTCTTGCCGAACAGCGGCTGGTACCGTTCGTCGTCGGGATTCGCCACCAGGGCGGCGCAGGCCGCCAGCAGTTCCGGACGGGTGGTCTCGATGTAGATCTTCTCCCCGTCCTCAGTGAAGAACGGGTAGCGGTAGTAGGCGCCGGGCATCTCGCGGTCCTCGAGTTCCGCCTGCGCCACGGCGGTCCGGAACGTGACGTCCCAGAGCGTGGGTGCCTCTGCCATGTAGGCGTCGCCCGCGGCCAGGTTGGCCAGGAAGGCGCGCTGGGACACTGCCCGCGAGTTGTCGTCGATGGTGCGGTAAGTGAGCTCCCAGTCCACGGACAGGCCTAGGGTCTGGAAAAGGTTTTCGAAGACCTTCTCGTCCTCAACGGCCAGCTCTTCACACAGTTCGATGAAGTTGCGGCGGGAGACGACGTCGAAGTCCCGCTGGTTCTTCGCAGGCTGCGCCGGCGGCCGGTAGTCGGGGTTGTACGGGATGGAAGGGTCGCAGCGGACGCCGTAGAAGTTCTGCACCCGGCGTTCGGTGGGCAGGCCGTTATCGTCCCAGCCCATCGGATAGAAGACGTTCTTGCCCGTCATCCGCTGGTAGCGTGCCAGCACGTCCGTCTGGGTGTAGGAGAACATGTGCCCCACGTGGAGCGATCCGGACGCCGTGGGCGGGGGAGTGTCGATCGAGTAGACCTTGTCCCGGGTGGTTTCCCGGTCGAACTTGTAGGTCCCCTCGGCCAGCCACCGCTGCGTGAGGGCAGCTTCGAGGCCTTCGAGGGCCGGCTTGTCCGGAACGTTGATGGGGGCGGTGGTGGGCGTGTCTGTACCCTGCGTGTCTTCAGCCATGTGCCAATTGTTTCATGTCCGGGCCTGTCCGCCCGCCCGCTGCGGCGCCGGGCGCGAGTTCCCCCTGGCGGGAAAGTCGGCGTCGTCCCTCGTGCCGTCCCGCTATGGTGGTGCCATGACTGACGTTTCGCAGAAGAAGGCAGCTTTAGTGACCGGCGCGAGCAGCGGAATCGGAGAGGCCACTGTCCGCGCCCTGGCGGCGGACGGCTGGAAGGTGTTTGCCGTGGCGCGCCGCGCAGACCGCCTGGCCGAACTGGAGAAGGAGACCGGCGCCGTCGCGCTCCCCGCCGACATTTCCGAGGACGACGACGTGTCCCGGCTTGTGTCGCAGGTGACCGAGGCGGGGGGAATCGACACGCTGGTCAACATCGCCGGCGGCGCCAGGGGCGCGGACACCATCGGCTCCGCCAGCACCGGGGATTGGGAGTGGATGTACCGGGTGAACGTGCTGGGCACCATGAAACTCATCAAGGCGTTCCTGCCCATGCTGCGGGCCAACGGCGAAGGGACAATACTGAACCTGACCTCCACCGCCGGGCTGGCGGCGTACGAGGGCGGTGGCGGCTACAACGCGGCGAAGTTCGCCCAGCGTGCCCTGACGGAGGCACTGCGCCTGGAGGAAGCCGAGCACAACGTCCGCGTGATCGAAGTGGCACCCGGGCTGGTCCAGACCGAGGAGTTCGCCCTGAACCGGCTTGGTGACCGGCAGGCAGCGGACAAGGTGTACCAGGGCGTGGAGAAGCCGCTCACGGCCGGCGACGTCGCCGACGTGGTCCGCTATGCGGTCAGCGCTCCGCACCACGTCAACCTGGACCAGATCGTCATCCGGCCGGTGGCGCAGGCCTCCAACTACAAGCTCATCCGCAAGGCCTAGCGCCTAGGGCAGGACCAGGCGCGCCACCACCGCGGCATGGTCCGTTCCCGGAAGCGTGACCACGTCAAAGTCCACCACCTCGATGCCGGGGCTGACCAGGACATGGTCGATGGCCACGAAAGCCGGGGCCGGTGAATTTACGGGCCACGTGGGGGCCAGCCCCTTACCAGTCACCTGCGCGGCGTCGGACAGCCCCGTGGCCAGGAGATCCCTGAACTCACCGTGGTCCGCGCTCGCGTTGAAGTCGCCCAGCAGGATGGCAAGCCGGCTGTCCGGCAGCGCCTGCCACAGTTCGCCCAGCTGCCGCAGCTCCTCCCGCCATGACGTGATGTGCCCCCTGCGCGGTGAGTCCACGTGGACCGCCGTCAGGTGCACCGGGCCGGAGGCGGTGGGAATGCCGGCCACGGCGCGGCTTTGATGGAAGGCCGAGCCGGGCACGCGTTCCACCTGCTCGAGGGGGAACCGCGAGAAGAGGGCGCTTCCAACCTTGTCCCAGTCCACATCCGTGGCGCGCGACGGCAGCAGGGTTCCCAGCCCTGCCTTATCCAGTGCCTTCAGGCCGGCGGGCGCAAGCTCCGGCAGGGCCAGGACGTCCACATTGCGGTTCCTGACCTCTGCCAGCAGGGCGCCGGGGTCCACACCCGTGTACCCCACGTTCACCGCCATGACTGTCAGCACCGGCCCCGGGGCCAGGTCCGTTGGCGGGGCAGGGAACTTGACGTTTGCCGGCTGCACGTTTCCGGACGGCGGCGTGGCCAGCGTGCCGGGCGGCACTAGGCGGTCCAGCACCCAGCCGAGCTGTACGGCCAGCAGCGCCGCCACGAGGGCAGCGGCCACGGCCCTGCGGGGTCCGGTGTTACGGAAGAGGGGGACGACGGCGGCAGCAAGCGCCGCCGTCGTTGTGATCAGCCCCGCGGGAAAGATGGCCAGAAGCTGGACCCAGGGGGTGCCGACGTCCCACGGAACCATGCGCAGGAACACCAGGGCAGCACCCGGCATGGCCAGGACGACGGCGGCAGCCGACCACCGGGACCACGGCCGGCGAGGCCTGCCGCCGCGCACCCCGGCCCCGTACTCTCGCATAGGTTCCATTATTGGTGGCCCGGGCCCGGAAATAGTAGACTCAAAAGGCTATGACCCGGCAATCACCGGTGAGCTTCCGGAAGAACACGCGGACCGCCCTGGCAGAACAACAGGGGCACGCGCCAGTAGAACCGGACGGGTAAGCCCGTCACAGCAGTAATGAGTGGCCGTCGCGGCACACGTTCCCCCGGGAAACGTGCAGCGCCGGTAAGTGAGGTGGTACCGCGGTGAGCGTGGGGTCCGGACGGACGCCACAGGATCCGTCCTCGCATCCTGAACGGAACAGAAGGCGCAAGCCGGCAGTTCGCCAAGCTCAACCCAGGATGTCGACATGTCGTATTACCCCAAGGCCTCAGCCTCCACCGGCCCTTCGCCCAGCGGCGGTGCCGCCGTTTCCGCCTCCGTGAAGTTTCCGGAGATCGAAGAGCGCATCCTGAAGTACTGGGACCAGGACGGCACCTTCCAGGCCAGTATCGACCAGCGGAGCGCGGATGCCCCGGGCGGGGAGCCCGGCAGCAACGAGTTCGTCTTCTACGACGGCCCGCCCTTCGCCAACGGCCTGCCCCACTACGGGCACCTCCTCACCGGCTACGCCAAGGACCTGGTGGGCCGCTACCAGACCCAGCGCGGGAAGCGCGTTGAGCGCCGGTTCGGCTGGGACACCCACGGCCTGCCCGCCGAGCTGGAGGCCATGAAGCAGCTGGGGATGACGGATAAAACCCAGATCGAAGCCATGGGCATCGACAAGTTCAACGACGCCTGCCGTGCCTCGGTCATGAAGTACGCCGACGAGTGGCGGAACTACGTGACCCGCCAGGCGCGGTGGGTGGACTTCGACAACGACTACAAGACCCTCAACGTGGAGTACATGGAGTCCGTCCTCTGGGCGTTCAAGCAGCTTCACGAAAAGGGACTGACCTACAACGGCTACCGCGTGCTGCCGTACTGCTGGAAGGACGAGACGCCGCTGTCCAACCATGAGCTGCGCATGGACGACGACGTCTACAAGAACCGCCAGGACCAGACGGTCACGGTAACCTTCCCCATCACGGCAGGGGAGTCGGACCTGTCCCGGCAGCTCTCCGGCGTCCAGGCCCTCGCCTGGACCACGACGCCCTGGACGCTGCCCACCAACGCCGCGCTCGCCGTCGGCCCTTCCATCACCTACGCCGTGCTGCCGGCCGGACCCAACGGAATCAAGGCCGCCTCCGCGGACGCGCCCGTCTCGGGCAGCTTCCTGCTGGCCGCGGACCTCGTGGGCAACTACGCCAAGGACCTGGGCTACGACGATTTCGAGGCCGCCCAGGCCGCTGTTGTTTCCACCCACACCGGCGCCGAGCTGGAAGGCCTGGCGTACCAGCCGCTGTGGAGCGATTTCGCGGACAACGAAAAGTACGGCATGGAGAACGCCTGGCGCTTCCTGGTTGCCGATTACGTCACCACCACTGACGGCACCGGCATCGTGCACCAGGCTCCGGCCTACGGCGAGGACGACCAGAAAGTCTGTGAGGAAGCCGGCATCCCGGTAGTCCTGTCCGTGGACGAGGGCGCCAAATTCCTCCCGCTCTTCAAGCACGGCGACCTGCACGACATCGTGGGCCTGCAGGTCTTCGAGGCGAACAAGCCTATCACGCAGGTACTGCGCGCCCAGGGCCGGCTGGTCAAGCAGGCCAGCTACGAGCACAGCTACCCGCACTGCTGGCGCTGCCGCAACCCGCTGATCTACCGCGCCGTCTCCTCCTGGTACGTGGAAGTCACCAAGTTCAAGGACCGGATGTCCGAACTGAACCAGGAGATCAACTGGATCCCCGGCAACGTCAAGGACGGCCAGTTCGGCAAGTGGCTGGAAAACGCCCGCGACTGGTCCATCAGCCGCAACCGGTACTGGGGCAGCCCCATCCCGGTGTGGCAGTCCAGCGACCCCGAATATCCCCGCACCGACGTCTACGGCTCGCTCGCCGAGATCGAGGCGGACTTCGGCCGCCTGCCGCTGAACAAGGACGGCCAGGTGGACCTGCACCGCCCGTTCATCGACGAACTCACCCGGCCCAACCCGGACGACCCCCGCACGCCCGAAGAGGGCCAGTCCGTCATGCGCCGCGTGGAGGACGTCCTGGACGTCTGGTTCGACTCCGGCTCCATGCCGTACGGCCAGGTCCACTACCCGTTCCAGAACGAGGCCTGGTTCGACACCCACAACCCGGCTGACTTCATCGTGGAGTACATCGGCCAGACCCGCGGCTGGTTCTACATGCTGCACATCCTCTCCACGGCCCTGTTCGACCGGCCGGCCTTCCGGAACGTCATCAGCCACGGCATCGTGCTGGGCTCGGACGGGCAGAAGATGTCCAAGAGCCTGCGCAACTACCCGGACGTCTCCGAGGTGCTGGACCGCGACGGCTCGGATGCCATGCGCTGGTTCCTCATGTCCAGCCCTATCCTGCGCGGCGGCAACCTGGTGGTCACCGAGCAGGGAATCCGCGACGGCGTCCGCCAGGTCATCCTGCCGCTGTGGAACGTGTACAGCTTCTTCACGCTCTACACCAACGCCGCGGCCGGCGGCTCAGGCTACGATGCGAAGCTGCGCTACGACGGCTACGCCGACACCCTGGACCAGTACCTGCTGGCCAACACCGGCGAACTGGTCGGCACCATGACCGAACGGCTGGACGACTACGACATCTCAGGTGCCTGCGACGCGCTGCGCAGCTACCTGGACATGCTCACCAACTGGTACGTCCGCAGGAGCCGCCAGCGGTTCTTCGACGAGGACCGGGACGCCTTTGATGCGCTCTACACTGCACTGGAAACGGTGTCCCGCGCAGCGGCATCCCTGCTGCCGCTGGTGTCGGAAGAGATCTGGCGCGGGCTCACCGGCGGACGGTCCGTCCACCTGGCAGACTGGCCGGACGCTGCGCTGTTCCCCGCCAACCCGGACCTGGTCCAGGCCATGGACAAGGTCCAGCAGATCTGCTCCACGGGCTCCTCGCTCCGCAAGGCTGCGAACCTTCGCGTCCGCCTGCCGCTGCAGGAACTGACGGTCGTGGCACCCGGCGCCGATGCGCTGCAAGGTTTTGCCGCCGTCGTCGCAGATGAGCTGAACCTCCGCTCCGTCAGGCTGCTGGATGCTGCCACGGCCTCGCCGGAAGAGTTCGGGATCCAGCAGAAACTCGTGGTCAACGCCCGCGCCGCGGGCCCGCGCCTGGGAAAGAACGTCCAGCAAGCCATCAAGGGCTCCAAGTCAGGCGACTGGTCGGTGTCCGAGGCAGGCGTGGTCACCGCGGGCGGCCTGGAGTTGGAGCCGCAGGAATACACCTTGGAAACCGTCGTGGCAGAGTCCGACGGCGGTGCTGCCGCTGCCACCAAAGCGGTGGCGGTCCTGCCCGGCGGCGGGTTCGTGGTCCTCAACACCGAGGTCACTCCTGAGCTCGAGGCGGAAGGCCTGGCCCGCGACATGGTCCGTGCCATCCAGCAGGCGCGCAAGGACGCCGGACTCAATGTCAGCGACCGGATCCGGACCACCGTCACGGCGCAGCAGAACGTCGTCGACGCCCTGCTGGCCAACGCCGGCCTGGTGAAGGGCGAGACCCTGTCCGTGGAACTCACGGCGGAACCCGGGGACGCCGCAGAGCCGGCCGTTGCCGTCGAAAAAGTAGAGGCCTGATCCATGACTGATGAATTCTCCGTAGAGAGCGTCTACGCCGAGCTGCTGGGCCGGGCGCCGGAAAACAAGATGGAGCCGCGGCTGGCCCCGCTGTTCCGGGCGATGGATGTGCTGGGCGAGCCGAACAAGGCGTTCCCGATCATCCACGTCACCGGGACCAACGGCAAGACCTCCACCGCCCGCATGATCGAATCCGTCCTGCGGGCCCACGGCCTGAGCACCGGACGGTACACCAGCCCGCACCTGTCCAAGGTGACGGAGCGGATCAGCATCGACGGGCACCCGGTCCCCGACGAGACCTTCGTGCGCATCTGGGACGAAATCCGCCCCTACCTGCAGATCGTCGACTCCGAGCTCGAGGCTGCAGGCGAACCGCGGCTCACCTACTTCGAATGCCTCACCATCTTGGGCTTCGCCATCTTCGCGGACCAGCCGGTCAACGTGGCCGTGATCGAGGTTGGCCTCGGCGGCATCACGGACGCCACCAACGTTGGGGACGGGCAGGTTTCCGTGATCACCCCCATCTCGCTGGACCACACGGACCTGCTGGGTGAGACCACGGAGGACATCGCGTACGAAAAGGCCGGCATTATCAAGCCCGGCGGCTACCTCATCAGTGCCGCCCAGCCTCTGGACGCTGCCCAGGTCCTGCTGGACAAGGCCAAGGACGTGGGGGTGCCGTTCCGCTTCGAGGGCGTGGAATTCGGCGTCGAATCCCGGACCGTGGCAGTGGGCGGGCAGGTGGTGAGCATCCAGGGCATCGCCGGCCGCTACCCGGAACTGCTGGTCCCGCTGCACGGCGCCCACCAGGCACAGAACGCCGCGGTGGCCGTGGCGGCTCTGGAAGCCTTCTTCGGGGGAGAAAAGGAACTCGACTTCGAGGTGCTCCAGGAAGGCTTCTCGAATGTCACGTCGCCGGGCCGCCTGGAAGTGGTGCGGACAGCTCCCACCATCGTGGTGGACGCTGCCCACAACCCGGACGGCATCAAGGCCTCCGCAGCCGCCCTGCAGGAAGCCTTCACCTTCACCAGGCTTGTCCCGGTGGTCGGAGTGCTCAAGGAGAAGGACGCCGAGGAGATCCTCCGCCAGCTCAAGGAATCCCTGGGCGGGATGGCGGAGGAGTTCTGCTTCACGCAGTCGAACTCCCCGCGGGCCGTGCCGGCAGCTGAGCTGGCCGAACTGGCGGTTGAGCTTGGCTTCGGCGAGGACAACGTGCACATCGCCGAAAAGCTCGACGACGCCCTTGAATGGGCGGTGGAACGCGCCGAAGCCAATGACGACCTCTCCGGGGGAGTGCTGGTCACCGGCTCCATCACGCTCGTGGCCGAGGCGCGGATCCTGCTCGGAAAGACGGAGGCCTGATTCCATGGCCAAGTTGACCAAAGCGCAGCGCGAGTGGCGGCCGGGCATGCCCAAGAAGCGCCGCTCAACCAAGGTGATGTTCGCTTCCACGGTCCTCCTGCTGGAAGCCTTCGTGATGTTCTTCGCCACCCTGGCGGTGTTCGGCCTGCGGCGGGGGGAGTTCCCGCCGGCGGTCATCCTGGGGGTGGGGATTGCGCTGTGCGTGGTGATGATTGTTGCGTGCGCCTTCCTCACCAAGCCCTGGGGCATCGGCTTGGGCTGGATCCTTCAGCTGGTCCTGATCCTCACCGGGATCTTCGAGCCGGCCATGTTCCTGGTGGGCACCCTGTTCGCGGCGGCGTGGTGGTACGGGATCCGCACAGGAATCCGGCTGGACCGGGAAGCCGGGGAACGGGCCCGCGAACAGGCTGCCTGGGAAGCCGCCCATCCGGACGGGGCCGGGCCCGGCCAGCAGCCGCAGTCCCCGTAGACTTGACCCGAAACCCCTTACCAACGCATTGGAGCAGTTGTGACTACTGAGCGCACCCTCGTCCTGATCAAGCCCGACGGCGTCGCCCGCAACCTTACCGGCGCCATCCTGGCCCGGATCGAAGCCAAGGGCTACACCCTGGCTGAGCTGAAGAAGGTTGACGCCTCACGCGAACTCCTGGAGCAGCACTATGAGGAGCACGTGGGCAAGCCCTTCTACGAGCCCCTGGTGGAGTTCATGCTCTCCGGACCCGTGGTGGCGGCCATCTTCGAGGGCCACCGTGTCATCGAGGGGTTCCGTTCGCTGGCCGGCACCACCGACCCCACCACGGCAGCCCCAGGCACCATCCGCGGCGACTTCGGCCGCGACTGGGGCCTGAAGGTCCAGCAGAACCTGGTCCACGGTTCCGACTCCGCCGAATCCGCCGGGCGCGAGATCAAGATCTGGTTCCAGGGCTGACAGCCCAGGGACAGCAAAAAGCCCCTGGTTCCTCGGAACCAGGGGCTTTTTCCGTCTGCAGGCCTAGAATCCTGAGGTTCCGGCGAACACCTGGATGAAGGCGAAGAAGATGGTGGCGATGACCGCCACGTACAGCAGGGCGGTGATGATCCAGCCGGAGTCACCCAGGATGCGGGCGGCGTTGGCGGGGGCAGGGATGACCCCGGCGCTGATGTTCCGGATGGTCACCCAGACAAAGAGCGGGATCATGGCCGCCCAGACAACCATGCAGAACGGGCACAGAATGTGGATGACGTAGAGGGCCTGGGACCACAGCCACACCACGAACGCGAAACCGAGCGTGACCCCGGCCTGCAGGCCCAGCCAGTACCACCGCGCAAATTGGGCGCCGGCCAGCAGTGACATGCCCACAGTGATGGTGATGGCGAACGCCACGATGCCGATAAACATATTGGGGAAGCCAAACAGCGAGCTCTGCCACGTCTGCATCACCTGGCCGCAGGAGATCCACGGGTTCACGTCGCACACCGTGGTGTGGTTGGGGTCCTTGAGGACCTCCAGTTTCTCCAGCACCAGGGTTCCGGAGGCCAGCCAGCCGATTATCCCGGTAATGACCATCAGCCAGCCGAGCGGCCGGTCACGGGTCATCGGCGGGCGGGCTCCGGCTGTACTGCTGTCCGGATCCACAGTCCGTTCCGGCGCGTGGGTGCCGCTCAAGGGGGAGATGCTGGGCATTGGCAAGGCGTCCTTTTCATCGGGTGGTCCTTGCCCGATTGTAACGCCGGACGCTGGAAAGACCTTCCAGGAAGGGGAACAAGTGCTGCTGCTTCCGCCGTGGAATAGCCGGGGTATGAGAGAATGAACGTGGCTGGAACCCGATCCACATTCGGGGTCCAGTCCGGCAGCTTGTTCGCAAGACCGCCCATGATGAGCAGCGCAGGCTTTGGATTCTTCGATCCGAACTCCGCAACTCCATGGGGCGGCACCTGGTTGTGGCGTGTGGAACAACGGGTTCTGGAACATCCTGCCGGCCCCCACGGGCTGCCGCACCCCACTGCCGGTGCGAACCTGGGGGTATCCACTTGACTTCTGTCAACGCCTGCGGGTTTTGACAATATGTGCCCCAATGGGTGCCGGATGTGGCGGTACGTCAGGGGCAGGAGTGTTGCCACATATGGATAATGAACAAGTTTTAGCCGTTAACGATGAAGCAGCGTCCGTGGACGCCGACTCCGCGCCGAAGAAGGCCCCCAGGACCCGGCGGAAGGCCGCTCCAAAAACCGGCGAGGCCGTGGCTGCTGAGGCTGCCTCCGACGCCGTCACCACAGAGGCCGGGGCCGCAGAAGCTGCGGCAGACGAAGCCAAGGCGCCCGCCCGCCGGAGCCGTTCGCGGAAGAAAGTCGAGACCGCCGAGCCGCTTCCCGTCTTTGCTGCGGAGGCCGGCGCTGAAGCCGGGGGCACCAACAGCGCCACCGACGACGGCGCGCAGCAGGCGCTTGCCGCTGGGCCTGCAGAGGTTGCCGCGGAAGAATCGAAGCCCGTCCGCCGCCGCCGGGTTGCCACCCGCAAGACGTCCGCCCCCGCCGTCGCCGTCGCGGAGGAAACGCCGGCAGGGACGGCTGCCCCGGCCGAGACCGCACCCACCGATACCGCACCCACCGAGACCGCACCGGCTGACACCGCGTCAGCTGAGCCCGCGGCGCCCGGCACCGCTGCGGCGGCCGCCAGCACTGCACCGGCCGCCGCCGATGCGTCCGCCGGCACTGAAGCAGCAGCTGAGGCTGCAGCCCAGGCACCCGCCGCCAAAGCCACCACCGATTCCGCACAGCCCACGTCCGCCGTCGAGCCTTCCGGTACAGGCGACGCCAATTCTCCTGCCGGGACCGAGGCCGGCGCTGCCGGGGCTTCAGCCCCCGCCGGCCCGTTCGGGTCCCTTTTCATGGAACCGGGTTCTCCCACGTCGGTACTCTTCCAGGCTCCGGACCTCAGCACTGTCGTCCGGCCCGCACCGGCAGCAGCTGAGGAAGCCGAGGAGGACGACGCCGAGGACGATTCGGACGACGCCGGCAACCGCCGGAGGCGCCGCGGGCGCGGACGCCGCGGCCGCAGCAGGGCCGGCGAGCGTGACGGTGAAGAAGCCGACAGTGCCGCCGCTGCAGACAGCGACGCCGCCGAGGACGCTGATGAGGACGCCGCCGGGCAGGCCGAAGAAGGCGTGACCTCCCGTCGCCGCCGCCGCCGCCGCCGTGGCGACCAGGACCTCGAACTCACGGGCGGGGAAGACGACGATCCGCCCAACACGGTCACCCGGGTCCGCGCCCCGCGCGCCGTCAGCGAGCCGGCCGTGAACAACCGCGTCACCAGCGTCAAGGGCTCCACCCGCCTGGAAGCCAAGAAGCAGCGCCGCCGCGAATCACGCGATACCGGCCGCCGCCGTACCGTCATTACCGAAGCCGAGTTCCTGGCACGCCGGGAATCCGTGGACCGGCAGATGATCGTCCGCCAGCGCGACGACAGAATCCAGATCGCTGTCCTCGAAGACGGCGTCCTGGCCGAGCACTTCGTGTCCAAGACCCAGCAGGACTCCCTGATCGGCAACGTCTACCTGGGCAAGGTCCAGAACGTCCTGCCGTCCATGGAAGCTGCCTTCGTGGACATCGGCCGCGGCCGCAACGCCGTGCTGTACGCCGGCGAGGTCAACTGGGAAGCCGTCAACCTTGAGGGCAAGCAGCGCCGCATCGAGAACGCGCTGAAGTCCGGCGACACCGTCCTGGTCCAGGTGACCAAGGACCCGGTGGGCCACAAGGGCGCGCGCCTGACCAGCCAGATCTCCCTGCCCGGCCGCTACCTGGTGTACGTTCCCGGCGGCTCCATGACCGGCATCTCCCGGAAGCTGCCCGACGTCGAACGCAACCGCCTGAAGCGGATCCTCAAGGACCGCCTTCCTGAGCACGCCGGCGTGATTGTCCGTACGGCTGCGGAGGGCGCTTCCGAGGAAGAGCTGACGCACGACATCAACCGGCTGCGCGCCCAGTGGGAGGGCATCGAAAGCCAGTCGAAGTCCACCAAGATCCTTGCCCCGGAGCTGCTCTACGGCGAACCGGACCTCACTATCAAGGTGGTCCGCGACGTCTTCAACGAGGACTTCTCCAAGCTGATCGTTTCAGGCGAGGAAGCCTGGGACACCATCGAGGCGTACGTCACCTACGTCGCCCCGGACCTGGTGGGCCGCCTCGAGAAGTGGACCAAGGACCAGGACATCTTCAGTGCCTGGCGGATCGATGAGCAGATCCACAAGGCCCTGGAGCGGAAGGTCTTCCTGCCCTCCGGCGGCTCGCTGGTGATCGACCGTACCGAAGCCATGACCGTGGTGGACGTCAACACCGGCAAGTTCACCGGCAGCGGCGGCAACCTGGAAGAAACAGTCACCAAGAACAACCTGGAAGCTGCAGAGGAAGTAGTTCGCCAGCTCCGCCTCCGCGACATCGGCGGCATCATTGTCATCGACTTCATCGACATGGTCCTTGAGTCCAACCGGGACCTGGTCCTGCGGCGCATGGTGGAGTGCCTGGGCCGTGACCGCACCAAGCACCAGGTTGCGGAGGTCACCTCCCTGGGCCTGGTGCAGATGACCCGTAAGCGCATGGGCACGGGGCTCCTTGAGGTGTTCGGCGAGCAGTGCGAAGCCTGCGCCGGCCGCGGCGTAGTCACCCACGATGACCCGGTGGAACACCGCCGCGCCAACATTGTGGCTGCCGAGCATCACGTGCAGCGTTCCGAGCACCGCCCGGAAGCACGCACCGAGGGCAACCGCATCGAGGCTCAGCGCACGGACAGCAGCCAGCCCGGTGTCCGTCCTGACAGGAAGCGCCGCCGCGGCCGCGGCGGCCAGCAGCCGGACGCAGCCCCGGCAGCTGCCGTCCACGTCCACACGGTCCACCCTGATCCGACGGACGCCGAGCGGCATGCGAAAGCGGAGGCCACCAGGCTGGCCCTTGCCAACATCGCGGCGGCTGCACATGCAGCCCACCTGCATGACGACGAGTTGGCCGCCGCCAGGCAGGCAACGCAGGCCCAGCCCGCAGTGCCGGCTGAAACGGAGAAGCACGACGGCGATGCGTCCAGGCCCGCTGCCGTCCTGACCTTTGGCGGGGAGAAAGTCGTCCTGCCCTTCGTGGAGCACGCAGAGGAGCAGCAGCCAAAGCCTGCGCTCACCCTGGACCGCCTGGCTGCAGCCTTCGCCCACCTGGGCGAGCCCTCCCCGGCAGCCGGCACGCCGGCCGAAACGCCGGCTGGACAGCCGGTACAACGTGGGGCTGAAGAGAGTCCCCAGCAGGCTCATGCCCCGGAGCGGACCCCCGAGCCGGTGCCGTCCCCGGAGCAGCGGGAACCGGCCAACGTCCAGCCGCAGCAGCGGCCGGTGGCTGCCGCAGCGGAGAAGGACTACTCCGACCACACCCTGGAGCAGTCACGCCCGCGCAGGGCACGCCGCAATCGCAGTGCCAGCCGCGCACAGGGAGCAGCCAACGAGACCTCGGTCCAGCAGCACGAGAATGTTCCCGCCGCCGCGGCCGGGCATTCCCACGCCGCCAAGGCACCGGGAGCGGACCAGGCGGGTGCTTCAAAGCCGGCCGGCGACAAGCGGCCGGACGCCCCGATTATCCTCGGCGTCGGGGTCCCTGCCTCAGAGCTCTAGGAACTGGAGCTGCCAGGAACGGAGCTCCTGGAATCCCGAACCCAGGGCGGGCATTAACCGGATGCCCGGCCAGCCACAGACAGTGGCCGGCCGGGCATCCGTCATTTAAGGCGCGTTCCGCAGCGCTCGTGAACACCCGGTATTGGACACCGGCGATCCACCCCGCTCCGGTCGCACTGTGTCACCTTCACGCTGTGGACCGCAAAAAAGCTAGGCTGGGGAACCGACACGGGGTGCCGCGCAGAGAGCCGGCTGAGATCCAGACCCGTTGAACCTGTCCGGCTAGCACCGGCGAAGGGATGTCTCTTGTCTTCCACCTTTGCACTGCCCACTGCCACCATCCAGGACACACCCGCGCCTGCTCCCGGGCCCGCAGCTGTTTCTGCGTCTGCAGCCCCCACCCGCGAGTACCGCGACACGCCCCGGGTGCTTTCCATTGCCGGATCCGATCCTTCCGGCGGGGCCGGCGTCCAGGCGGACCTGAAAAGCATCGCCGCCCACGGCGGTTACGGAATGGCCGCCATCACCGCCCTCACCGCACAGAACACCCGCGGCGTGCGCGGCGTCCACGTTCCCCCCGCCAACTTCCTCACCCAGCAGCTCGATGCCCTGAGCGACGACATCAGTATCGACGCCGTGAAGATCGGAATGCTGGGCGATGCCGGGGTGATCGACGCCGTCCGTGCGTGGCTCGAAAAGGTGCGTCCCGCCGTCGTGGTCCTGGACCCTGTCATGGTGGCCACCAGCGGCGACCGGCTCCTCCAGGAATCCGCCGAAGCCGCGCTTCGCGGCCTGCTGCCGCTGGCACACCTCATCACGCCCAACCTGGCTGAACTCGCCATGCTTGTGGGCGGCGACGTGCAGGAGACCTGGGAAGGCGCCCTGGAACAGGGCCGGAATCTTTCCGCCGCCACGGGAGCCACGGTTCTGGTCAAGGGCGGGCACCTCGTAGGGGCCGAATGCCCCGACGCCCTCGTTAACACCGCAGGCCTGTTGTCCAGGGACGTGGTGGTGGTTCCCGGACAGCGGGTGGCAACAGTGAACAGCCACGGCACCGGATGCTCCCTGTCGGCGGCCATGGCCACGGTCCAGGCCCGGGTGGGGGACTGGGAGGCAGCCCTGCGCGAGGTCAAGCCCTGGCTTGCCGGCGCGCTGGAGGCCTCGGAGACCCTGGAGGTGGGGGCCGGCAACGGGCCCGTGCACCACTTCCATCACGTGCCCGCGGTGCGCGGGAAGGGGAGCTTCGCGGCGCAGCTCTGGGCGGGCGCCGCAAAGGACCTCGAGGACATTTACGCGCTGGACTTCATCCGCGGCCTGGTTTCCGGCAGCCTGCCGGAGAAGGAGTTTGCCTACTACCTCGCCCAGGACGCCATCTACCTCAACGGCTACTCACGGGTGCTCGCGCGGACCAGTGCACTGGCCCCCACCGAAGAGGAGCAGCTCTTCTGGGCACGTTCCGCCGCACAGTGCCTGGAGGTGGAGTCTGAGCTGCACCGCTCCTGGCTTAGTACACGGACCGTTGAGCCGCAGCTGGGACCCGTGACCAAGTCCTACGTGGACCACCTGACGGCGGCATCGGCGTCGGGCAGTTACGCCGTGCTGGCCGCAGCAGTCCTGCCCTGCTTCTGGCTGTATGCCGAGGTGGGCACAACACTCCACGCCCAGTTCGTGGCTGCCGGGGAACCAGGCGGCCACCCCTACGCCGAGTGGCTGCGCACGTACGCGGACGAGGACTTCGCTGCCGCCACCCGCACGGCGGTTGCCATGGTGGACGGGGCCGGCCGCGCTGCTTCCGCGGGGGACCGGGATGCCATGGTGACGGCGTTCAGGCAGTCCTGCCGCCTCGAAGTGGACTTTTTCGACGCGCCGCGCATTCATTCCTGACACCTGGTGGCGCGTCCCGCCGGTACTATGGTGGGGCACAGGTAAGGGCGTGGACCTGGGCTGTGGTGCCTATCACAGACAACCCGCCGGAACCAGCCTCATTTGCGGCCGAAGCCAAAACTAGCGTATTCTAGATCTTCGGTGCTTACGCCAACACTTGGGTTATGACCCCACGGCGTTGAGGCACAGCGAGAGCCCACCCAATCATGGAACCGGGTTCCGCACGCAAATTTGTAATAAACGTCGAGAGAAGTGAGTTCCCAAGTGGTGTACGCGATTGTCCGCGCAGGCGGCCGCCAAGAGAAGGTTTCCGTTGGAGACTTCGTTACCCTGAACCGCGTCGCCGGTGGAGCTGGCAGCACCATTCAGCTGCCCGCACTGCTCCTGGTTGACGGTGACAAGGTCACCTCCGCCGCTGCTGACCTGGCCAAGGTAACTGTTACGGCTGAGATCCTCCAGGACCTCCGTGGTCCTAAGATTGTGATCCAGAAGTTCAAGAACAAGACCGGTTACAAGAAGCGCCAGGGTCACCGCCAGGAACTGACCAAGGTCAAGATCACTGGTATCAAGTAACCTTCCGTTACTGTTCAGGTTTTTCAGCAGATTCCCCAGAATTTAGAGGCAGGCATTTCAGATGGCACATAAAAAGGGCGCGAGCTCCACTCGCAACGGTCGTGACTCCAACGCACAGTACCTTGGCGTCAAGCGCTTCGGCGGCCAGGTAGTTTCCGCCGGCGAGATCATCGTCCGCCAGCGTGGCACCCACTTCCACCCGGGCGCCGGCGTTGGCCGTGGCGGCGACGACACCCTGTTCGCACTGACCCCGGGCGCCGTTGAATTCGGTACCCGCCGCGGTCGTCGCGTCGTCAACATCGTTGCTGCTGCAGCCGCAGAGTAACAACCAGATCTGAAGCGGTGGAGCGGGCCATATGGTCCGCTCCACTGCTCTTTTAACCGCATTACAATCATCTTGGCGCCCCGGGCGTCCAGGAAACAGCACTGAGGAGATCCACGTGGCCAGCTTTGTAGACCGGGTAGTACTGCACGTATCCGGCGGTACCGGCGGCCACGGGTGCGTCTCCGTCCACCGCGAGAAGTTCAAGCCGCTGGGCGGGCCCGACGGCGGCAACGGCGGCAACGGCGGCGACGTGATCCTTCGCGTGGACCACCAGACCACCACGCTCCTCGACTACCACCACGCACCCCACCGCCATGCCACCAATGGTGGCCCCGGAATGGGCGACTGGCGCGGCGGCAAGAACGGCGAGACGCTCATCCTTCCCGTCCCGGACGGCACCGTGGTCAAGTCCAAGGACGGCACCGTCCTCGCGGACCTCGTGGGCGAAGGCACTGAATACGTTGCGGCGGCCGGCGGCATCGGCGGCCTGGGCAACGCCGCGCTCTCCTCCCAGAAGCGCCGTGCGCCCGGGTTCGCCCTGCTCGGCATCGAAGGCGAATCCAGCGACGTCGTCCTGGAACTGAAGTCCATTGCGGACATCGCCCTGGTGGGTTTCCCGTCCGCCGGAAAATCGAGCCTGATCGCGGCCATGTCCGCGGCCCGCCCCAAGATCGCCGACTATCCGTTCACCACACTGGTCCCCAACCTTGGCGTTGTGCAGGCCGGCGACGTCCGCTTCACCATTGCCGACGTGCCCGGGCTGATTGAAGGCGCCAGCGAAGGCAAGGGCCTGGGCCACCACTTCCTGCGCCACGTAGAGCGCTGCGCGGCCCTGGTCCACGTCCTGGACTGTGGCACCCTCGAAGCAGACCGCGATCCGCTCTCGGACCTGGCCGTCATTGAGGCCGAGCTGGAAAAGTACGCCGTGGACATGAGCTACGCAGGCCAGGACGGCGAAGTGGTTCCGCTGAACCACCGCCCCCGCCTCGTGGCCCTCAACAAGGTGGACCTGCCCGACGGCAAGGACATGGCAGAATTCGTCCGGCCGGAACTGGAGTCCCGCGGCTACCGGGTCTTCGAAATCTCGGCAACCAGCCACGAGGGCCTGCGCCAGCTGGGCTTCGCGATGGCCGAAATCGTGCAGGCAGCCCGGGACGCGGTGGCAGCCGCGCCGCCCAAGGTCCAGCCTGTGGTCATCAAGCCCCGCGCCGTCAACGAAACCGGCTTCCGGATCCGCCGGGAGGAGAAGGGCCTTGAGCCGTTGTTCCGCGTGCTGGGCGAAAAGCCGGTGCGCTGGGTCAAGCAGACCGACTTCACCAACGAGGAAGCCATCGGCTACCTGGCCGACCGCCTGGCCAAGCTCGGTGTGGAAACGGAACTGTTCAAGCAGGGCGCCAAGCCCGGCGATACGGTTGTTATCGGCGAGGACGACGGCGTCGTGTTCGACTGGGAGCCCACCATGATGGCAGGCGCCGAACTGCTGGCCTCGCCCCGCGGTACGGACGTCCGTTTCGCCGACATCGGCGACCGACCCACACGTGGGCAGAAACGTGACGAGCAGCAGGAACGCAAGGACGCCAAGGCCGCTGCCCGCGCCGAACTCGAAGCGGAGCGCAAGGCCGGCATCTGGACCGAATCCGTGAGCAGCCGCAGGGTTGCCAAGCCGCTCAAGGAGAGTGGACTGGGCGCAGACGATGACATCTAGGGCTGCGTCCGCGGAACCGCTGGCGCGGTCCGTGGACAGGAGCGTGCTGGCCAACGCGCACCGGATCGTGGTCAAGGTGGGCTCGTCGTCGCTGACCAGCATCAAGGGCGGCATCTCGGAAGAATCGCTGACCGCCCTCGCGGACGCGCTGGCCACCAAGCGCAACACCGGGACAGAGATCATCCTGGTTTCCTCCGGTGCCATCGCAGCGGGCCTCGCACCACTGGGGCTCGCCAAGCGGCCCCGCGACCTCGCCACCCAGCAGGCGGCCGCCAGCGTGGGCCAGGGCCTGCTGATGGCCCGCTACACCCAGGCCTTCGGGGCCCACGGCGTGACGGTCAGCCAGGTGCTCCTCACCGCCGAAGACCTGATGCGCCGCAGCCAGCACACCAACGCGTTCCGCGCCCTCAACCGGCTGCTCAGCCTCGGCGTGGTCCCGGTGGTCAACGAAAACGACACCGTAGCCACGCATGAAATCCGCTTCGGCGACAACGACCGGCTCGCTGCCCTCGTGGCCCACCTGGTCCGCGCCGACGCGCTGGTGCTGCTGTCCGACGTCGACTCCCTCTACGACGGCCCGCCGTCCCTTGGCGCGAAGCGGATCCCGCTTGTGGAAGGGGCACACGACCTCGACGGCGTCTCCATTGGCAAAACCGGCAAGGCCGGCGTCGGCACAGGCGGCATGCTCACCAAGGTGGAGGCAGCGTCCATGGCTGCGGGATCAGGCATCCATGCCCTGGTCACTTCCACGCCCAACGCCGCCGCGGCCCTTAACGGCGAGGACGTGGGCACCTGGTTCACGGTCAACGGCGCCCGGAAGCCTGTGCGCCTTCTCTGGCTGGCGCACGTGGCCTCCGTTCAGGGGCGGCTCGTGCTGGACGACGGCGCCGTGAAGGCCATCCGCCACCACCGCACGTCACTCCTGCCAGCCGGCATTTCCGCCGTCCACGGTGATTTTGAAGCGGGCGACGCCGTGGAGATAGCAGGTGCCGACGGTACGGTGGTTGCGCGCGGACTGGTGAACTACTCGTCCGCGGAGCTGCCCCAGATGTTGGGCCGGTCCACCAGGGACCTCGGTGAGGCGCTGGGCAGCGGCTATGACCGTGAAGTTGTTCATGTTGACGACCTGGTGCTGGTCTGAGCTTCGGGCTCGCCTAAACTTGGAACATGACTGAGGCCCTGATCCACAAGACTGCCGAAAATTCCGGAGACACCGCTGCCGCCACGCAGCCCGTTGAGTCATCGGCAGCACCGGTCCCGGCTGACATTGCGCTGTCGTCCGGCGACGTCGAGGCAGCAGTGCACGCCATCGCCGACCGTTCCCGCCATGCGGCGCGGCGGATGGCCATGGCCAACCGGGCATGGAAGGACCGCGCCCTCCGCGCAGTGGGCACCGCCCTGCAGGAGAGCACGGAATCCATCCTCACCGCCAACGCCATGGATGTGGCGGCAGGAAAGGCCAACGGCACCTCCGCTGCCATGCTGGACCGCCTCACCCTGACGGAAACCCGCATCGCGGGCCTGGTGGCGGCCCTGGAAAACCTGGCCAACTTGCCCGATCCCGTAGGCAACGTTGTGCGCGGGCAGACGCTCCCCAACGGCCTGCGCCTCCGCCAGGTCAACGTCCCCATGGGCGTGGTGGCCGCCATCTATGAAGCACGGCCGAATGTCACGGTGGACATTGCCGGGCTTGCACTCAAGAGCGGCAACGCCGTGATCCTGCGTGGCGGCAGCGCCGCCCAGGCAACCAACGAGGTCCTGGTGCGGGTGCTGCGCGAAGCGCTCGAATCCGTGGGCCTGCCCGCAGACGCGGTCCAAACGGTGGACCAGTATGGCCGCGCCGGCGCCAACGTCCTGATGAAGGCCCGTGGCAGGGTGGACGTCCTGATTCCCCGTGGCGGCCGCGAGCTGATCCAGACTGTCGTCACCAACTCCGCCGTCCCAGTCATCGAAACCGGTGAGGGTAACGTGCATATCTTCATCGACGAGTCGGCCAGCGAGGACATGGCGGTGGAGATCCTCCTGAACGCCAAGACGCAACGGCCCAGCGTCTGCAACACGGTGGAGACGCTCCTGGTCCACTCCGGTTCACGCGTGCTTCCTGCCGTGGCGGCCGCCCTGCGCAAGGCCGGCGTCCGGCTGCACACCGATGAGCGCACCCGCGCCGCCCTTCCTGCCTCCATCGAGTCGGAACCGGCCACCGACGAGGACTGGGCCACCGAATACATGGACCTTGACCTTGCGGTTGCCATGGTGGACAGCCTCGACGAGGCAGTCAGCCACATCCGCACCTGGTCTACCGGCCATACCGAGGCCATCCTCACCAATGACCTGTCCAACGCCGAGCGTTTCATCGCCGAGGTGGATTCCGCGGCCGTCATTGTCAATGCGTCCACCCGGTTTACCGACGGCGGGGAGTTGGGGCTGGGCGCCGAGGTGGGCATCTCCACCCAGAAACTGCACGCCCGCGGTCCCATGGGGCTGACCGAACTCACCACCACCAAGTGGATCGTGCAGGGCGAGGGCCAGGTGCGCGGGTAGCGCACGGTAACATAGACCAGAAGCCAGAAACGGCGGAGCTTTCCGCTGCCACAATCGTTTGAGCCCAAGGGGAGAACATGCTGTTCCAGCAGATTGCCACGTCCGTCGCCGAAGGCGAAGAACACGAACTCGCGCCGCTGTGGGCTGAGCCGTGGGTCTTCGGTGTGGTCATCTTCGCCATCCTGCTGGTCATGATGTTCATCACCCTGTCCTACTCCAACCTGGGCAACCGCCACACGGCCACCGAGGAGCACGCGGATCCGCACCGCCAGCACCCGAATAAGCACGACCACGGGCAGGGCCACTAACATTTCCCGCGTTTTGCACCGCTCGGGTGCCAACGGCAGGCTGCGGCTGGGCGTGATGGGCGGGACGTTCGATCCCATCCACCACGGCCACCTGGTGGCTGCCAGCGAGGTGGCGGCGGAATTCGACCTGGACGAGGTGGTTTTCGTCCCCACCGGCCAGCCGTGGCAGAAGTCCCACAAGCACGTCAGCGAACCCGAGCACCGCTACCTGATGACCGTCATCGCCACGGCGTCCAACCCGCGCTTTACGGTCAGCAGGGTGGACGTCGACCGGCCAGGTCCCACCTACACCATCGATACCCTTCGCGACCTCCGGGCCCAGCGCCCCGACGCCGACCTCTTCTTCATCACCGGGGCGGACGCCCTGGCACAGATCCTCTCCTGGAAGGACATCGACGAACTGTGGTCGCTGGCCCATTTCGTCGGGGTCACCAGGCCCGGGCATGTCCTGGACGGCATGGGACGCGATGACGTCAGCCTCCTGGAGGTCCCGGCCATGGCCATCTCCTCGACGGACTGCCGCGCGCGCGTGGCCGCGAACCATCCGGTCTGGTACCTGGTACCGGACGGCGTCGTGCAGTACATCGCCAAGTACGGCCTGTACGAAGCCGCCGCGGAAGCCGATACCCCACCGTCCCTAGCACGTGAACCAGCCAGTACTGAATGAGTTCTCAATGAGTCAGGAACAGCCCCCCATCCGCAGCCGCCGGGAACTCCGGAAGGCCAGGGACGCCCAGCAGGAGTCTGCTTCCAAGGGCACGGAGCAGCTCCAGCCTGCCCTGAAGACGGATGCTGGTGCGCCGGGTGCTGCTGCCCCCTCGGGACCCGAGGCCCCCTCGGGACCCGGTGCCGCCGGAGCGGCCGCCGGGCAGGCCAGCACCCAGCGGTCATCCCAGATCCGGGCGCGGGACCGTGCAACCCTTCGCGCCATCAAGGAACTGGAGGAAAAGGAAGGCCAGCTCTCCGCCGGTGGTCCTCCCACCCGTCGGCAGCTCCGCCTCCAGCAGCTCAAGGAACAGGCGCTGACTGCGGCCAACCCCGTTGTGCCGCCGGCTTCCACTCCTCAGCGTTCCGCGGACGGGCCCCGGAATGGCGTCAGCCACACGGACAACGGCCACAAGGACAGCGGCCACAAGGACAGTCACAGCGGCAGCAGCCAGGGCAGTGACCCGTCCGCCGACCTCACAAACGCCGGCGCGGGGGAGCAGGCCCGTCAGGGCCGTACAACCACCCCTGGCGCTAAGGCCGGTTCACCGGGCCCCGAGGGCATGACTGTGGAACAGGCGCTGGCGGCCCGGTCCCTGCTCGCGGAGCAGGCCAAGAACCAGATCGCCAAAATGGAGCACATCGCTTCCCTGGATCCCGAAGCGGTTGATCCGGAGATCCTCGCCGAGCAAATTGCCCTGGCGGAACGTGCGGCGGTCATGAACCGCCGGGCCATGGCCAAGCAAAAGCTGGCCGAGCAGGCCGGAGCTCCCACAATTCCCCCGGCTCCGGCAACCCCTCCGAAAGATCCCTTCCAGGGACGTTCGCGGGATACCGGAAAGCTTCCCGGGGACGCCGGCACGAAGGACCAGGCCGGGAAGCCGGCGGCCGGACCGCGCCCCGCCCCCTCTACTGCCAGCAACCTGGCCATGGTCACGCCGCTGGAATTCGTGCAGGTCCCCGGCATCGACCGGCCCGTCATGAAGCCGCCCGCAACCTCGCACGTACCGGTCACCACACGCCCGGGAAGCAAGGTGACGCCTTCCGGTACCAAGAAGCGGCGCTCACCGGGCTCCCAGCGCACTGCCCCTGCTGATGCCGGACCCGGCCGCTCGCAGGTGATCGCCAGGGCTGAAGCTGCTGCCCGGGCCGCGGAGGTCCCGCAGGCGGCGGTTATTGAAGAGCCCCAGGGAGACGACCTCTTCGAGGACCTGCCCCGGATCCCGGCTTCGTCCGCCCACGGCCTGGATCCCCTGGACGCAGCCACGGCGGGACTTGCACGGGCGAACAGGACCAGGGTCCTGCAGTTCCTGGTCCTGGCATTGGGCATCGTGGCCCTGGTCTCAGGCGTCATCCTGATCATCAACGGCATGTCCCGTTGATCACCAACAGCCGGCCGGCAACGGACGGCCCCTGCACATTTAACCCAACAAGGAGTCACGTGACTGCATCAGAATCGTCCATCACCATAGCCCGCACAGCCGCCAGGGCAGCCGCGGACAAGATTGCCCAGGATATTGTTGCCCTGGACGTCAGCGAGCGGCTTGCCCTGGCCGACGTATTCCTCATCGCCTCGGCACCCAGCGAACGCCAGGTCAACGCCATCGTTGACGGAATTGAGGAAGAACTCGCCAAGCAGGACCTGCGGCCCGTCCGGCGTGAAGGCCGCTCCGGCGGCCGCTGGGTGCTGCTCGATTACTCGGACATTGTCATCCACGTCCAGCATGAGGAGGACCGGGTGTTCTACGCCCTGGAACGCCTCTGGAAGGACTGCCCCGTGGTGGACCTGCAGCTCGGGGACGACACGTCGGCCAAAGCCACCGCGGGGTCCGAGACCGAATAATTCCGCGGAATCGCGCGGAATATGCCCGATTTGGAATTTTCGGAATTGCTGTTCTAAGATATTTGAGTTGCTTCGGGGAAAGCCGAAAAAGCTCGAAAGAGCAGCAATAGTTCGGGGCTGTGGCGCAGCTGGTAGCGCACCTGCATGGCATGCAGGGGGTCAGGGGTTCGAGTCCCCTCAGCTCCACCAATCGATCCGCCGGAATCACTGCGATTCCGGCGGATTTTTTGTTGCCGTGTCCCGCGGACCCCGCCGGCAGGCCCTGACGGACCGCAGCCCGGGACACGGCACCACGATTGGCGTGCGGGGCGAAAGTGCATTAAGCTGAACAGGTTGCTTCGGGGATTCACTCCGAAAGCGGCAAGTCCGGGGCTGTGGCGCAGCTGGTAGCGCACCTGCATGGCATGCAGGGGGTCAGGGGTTCGAGTCCCCTCAGCTCCACCGGCAGACATCCTGCATCAAGCCGGAAGGCGCAGGAGCATCGGAAGGGACGGTCCCCATCGGGACCGTCCCTTCCTCTTTTAATTTTTCTCTCCTTTAGAGCCAGGCTGTCCGCCGCAGCGGGGGCTCCTCACCGCCGGGCCGCTGGACCAGGACCTGGTTGACGCCCGTCAGGCCGCCCTCAAAGCCAAGCGCGCTGGAAGCCATATACAACCGCCAGACCCGCGCCCTGCCCAGGCTGGCGAGTTTCACGGCGTGGTCCCAGTTGGCCTCCAGCCGGTTGACCCAGGCACGCAGGGTCAACGCATAGTGCCGCCGCAGCGCCTCCACATCCAGGACCTCGAATCCGGCGCCCTCCAGGGCGGCCACCATCTCGCCAAGGCTGATCATCTCCCCGTCCGGAAACACGTAGCGCGGAATGAACGAATCAGGATCCGGCTTGGTGGGCCCGGCGTTCCAGGAAATTGCATGGTTCAGCAGCCGCCCGCCGGGCCGGAGCAGGCTGAACAAAGCGGCCGCGTAGGCTGGCGTCTGCTCCCTGCCCACATGTTCGGACATCCCGATGGAGCTGATGGCGTCGAAAGGGCCGTCCCCGACGTCCCGGTAGTCCTGGACCCGGATGTCCACCCGCTCCGTCAGGCCGGCCTCGGCGGCCCGCTTCCGTGCAAGGTTTGCCTGCTCCGTGGAAAGGGTGATTCCCACCACTGTTGCGCCGTACTTTCCGGCAGCATGGAGGGCGAAACTTCCCCAGCCGCAGCCTACGTCCAGCACCCGCATTCCCGGCTGCAGGCCCAGCTTCCGGCACACCAGGTCCAGTTTTGCCTCCTGGGCTTCATCCAGGCCGGCGGCGAGCCGGTCGCCCGACTCCGGGGATTCCGTGCCGTAGCTGCCGTCCGGCCAGACCGCGCACGAATAGACCATGGACTGCCCCAGCACCAGGGCGTAGAAATCGTTGCCCACATCGTAGTGATGGGAGATGGCTGCCGAGTCGCGCCGGCGCGAATGCAGCCGGCCCTTCTTCACCAGTTTTGCCTCCTCCGGCGGCGGCGCCGGATTGGGGCCCAGCGCGCCCAGCCGGACGGCCGTGCGGAGCAGCGTCCACATTTCCCGGGCCGTGAGCCGCCGGAACGGACCGGGCTCCGCGAACTTCCCGGCTGAACTCAACGCGGTGAACGCCGCGAAGATGTCCCCGGGCGAATCGATGTCGCCCGCCACGTAGGCACGGCTCAGGCCGAGCTGGCCCGGGGACCACAGGATCCGGCGGAGGGCCCGGCGGGAACGGAACTCCAGGACAGGTGCCCCCTCTGGCCCTGCCTCTGACCCGTCCCAGGCCCGCAGGCGCAATGGTATGTCTTCGGTGTCCAGCACAACTGACAGGGCCTGGGCCAGGCGCTCTGCGTGTCCTTTGCTTGTGGTCATGGTGGTCCTCCCGTCTCCATGGGCCAAGACTAAGGCCGGGAGACGCCCCGCGACTATCATGGGGGAGTGAATTCTGCCCGTGCCGACGTCGTTGTTATCGGCGCGGGCCAGGCCGGGCTCTCGGCTGCCTATCACCTTCAGCGCCGTGGCGTTGACCACCTAATTTTCGACGCCGAGGATGGTCCCGGCGGTGCGTGGCGGCACCGGTGGAAGAGCCTGCGGATGGAAACGGTCAACGGCATCAGTGATCTTCCCGGTATAGCCAAGCCCGCCGTGGATCCGCGCGAGCCCAGCTCGGAATTCCTGGCACGCTACTTCAGCGACTACGAGGAGGAACTGGGGCTGTCCGTCCGGCGGCCCGTGAAGGTCCACGCGGTCAGCAGGGAGGACGCGGACCCTGCCGGCCTGCTCGGGATCGCCACATCGGACGGAGACTGGACAGCCAGGGCGGTCATCAACGCCACCGGCACCTGGACCCGCCCGTTCTGGCCCATCTACCCCGGGCGGTCCACCTTCCGCGGACGCCAGCTCCACGTGGCGGACTACGTCTCCGCGGAGGAGTTCAAGGGACAGCACGTGATAGTGGTGGGCGGCGGCATCTCGGCTGTAGGCCTCCTTGACGAAATATCGCACGTCACCAGCACCAGCTGGTTCACCCGCCGGGAACCGGTGTGGCGGGATGAGGAATTCGACGCCAAGGCAGGACACGACGCGGTGGCCCTGGTGGAGGAACGGGTCCGCAGGGGCTTGCCGCCGCAGAGCGTGGTGTCGGTGACCGGCCTGATCCGGACGCCGGCACTCAAAGTGGCGGCGGCCAGGGGCGCCCTGGACCGGCAGCCGATGTTCACCTCCATAGAGCCCGGCGGCGTGAGGCTTGCTGACGGAGGTTTCCGGCCCGCAGATGCGATCCTGTGGGCCACCGGGTTCCGTGCGGAGCTGGAGCATCTCGCGCCGCTGCACCTGCGGGGATCCGGCGGCGGCATAGCGATGCAAGGAACCCAGGTAGCCTCGGAACCCCGCGTCCACCTGGTCGGTTACGGGCCGTCGTCGTCCACGATCGGGGCCAACAGAGCCGGACGCGCCGCCGTGGCGGCCATCCTCAAACTCCCCGGGATCAGTCCGGCGGCAACACCAGTAAGTTGGGGCTGACGGCCCGTGCCCGGTCCACGCACCCCAGCAAACGCACACAGCACACGCACAACGGAAGCGGCAGAACACGTGGCATCAGACAATCTTGGGGACGTCTTCAGCGCACTTCGGCGGAGGCCGGATGTGGAAGCGCCCAACCTGCAGGCGTGGGACGCCACGGACCGGCTCCTGCTGGAAGCAGCTGCGGACTTGGTTCCTGGCGGAAGCACGGTTGCCGTCATCGGGGACCGGTACGGTGCCCTGACCCTCGGTGCCCTGGCCACGCTCAGCCCGGCTTCGGTGCGCGTGCACCAGGACCTGATTACGGGAGAGCGCGCGTTGCAGCTCAACGCGGCCGCATGTCGCAACGCCGCCCACGTGCCGGAGGCCACAGCACGAACGTCCGGCGGCGGAGCCGCGGACCAGCCCGGCTTCACGCAGCTGCCGCTCGGGCCTGAGCTCCTTGCCGGCGCCCAGGCGGTGCTTTTGCAGTTGCCCAAGACCCTGGCTGAACTGGATGAAGTTGCTGCCGCCGTGGCCCGGTACGCCGCGCCTGACGTCACGCTGCTCGCGGGCGGGCGGGTCAAGCACATGTCCCTCGGCATGAACTCCGTGCTGGAACGGCACTTCCGCTCGGTCCGGCCCCAGCTTGCCCGGCAGAAATCCCGCGTGATCCTGGCGGGCGGGCCGCAGGGGAGCGGGGAGCAGGAGCGCTATCCCGTCGTCGAACACCTCGCCGAACTCGACCTCAAGGTCGCCGCCCACGGTGCCGTCTTCGCAGGCACCAAACTGGACATTGGCACCAGGTTCCTGCTGACGTTCCTTCCCTCCATGACGGCGGCCCGGCACGCCGTCGACCTCGGCTGCGGCACCGGAATCCTTGCCGCCATGTACGCCCGGCAGCACCCCGGTTCGCAGGTGACCGCCACGGACCAGTCCGCCGCTGCCGTGGCGTCCGCCCAGGCCACGGCGCAAGCCAACGGCCTGGCTGAGCGCATTACGGTCCTGCAGGACGACGCGCTCAGCACCATGCCGGACCGCAGCGTGGACCTGGTCCTGCTCAACCCGCCGTTCCACGTAGGTGCGGGCGTCCATGCCGGGGCAGGATTGAAAATGATTGAAGCCGCGGGCAGGGTGCTCGCTCCGAAGGGAGAACTGTGGACGGTCTTCAACCGCCACCTGCCCTACCTGCCGGCGCTTGAGCGGCACGTCGGGCCAACCGTGGTGAAGGGCCGGAACCCCAAGTTCACGGTGACCTTGAGCACCCGCCGCGGCGCGGACCCGGCAGGGGCCTGAACCGTGGCCCGCAGCCTGCCGGGCAGCCCACCTTCGCTGCCGGGCCCGCGCACCGGGGCCGCGCCGCGCCGTCGTGCCGTCCTATGGGTCTCTGACCACGCGTAACGTACGATTCAAGCATCACCATATGTACGTGGCCGAAGACGTTTAGGGGACGCTGTGACTGAGATCCGCCAATCCTCTCCGAGGCGCGGAACCAACCTGCCCAAAATGGGGGACTTCAACCTCACGGTGATCCTGGACGCCATCCGAAGGTCCTCCGGCGGCCTCAGCCGCGTGGAACTTGCCCAGATTGTGGGCCTGTCGCCGCAGACCATCTCCAACATCTCACGGCGCCTCCTGGACCAGAACCTGATCGTGGAAGCCGGCAAGGAAGGCAGCGGCCCGGGCAAGCCCCGCACCATCCTCCGGCTCAACCCTGGCGGTGTGTACGCCCTCGGCGTCCACCTCGATCCCGCGGTGACCACGTTCGTGGTCCTGGACCTCGTGGGATCGGTGGTGCGGCATTCCCGGATCAAAACCCCCGGCGGCAACGACCCCTCGGCGGTCATCACCACCATCGCGGCCGAGATCGACCAGTTGGTGGAGGATTCCGGCGTGGACCGGGAGCGGATCGCCGGCCTGGGAGTGGCCGCACCGGGCCCCATCGACCTGGACAACGGCACTGTGGTGGATCCGCCGCTGCTGCCCGGCTGGGACAGGGTGGAACTGCGCAGCGCCCTTTCCGAAGCCACCGGATACTCGGTCCTGGTGGACAAGGACGTCACGAGCGCGGCCGTAGCGGAAACCTGGGCCGGCGGCCCCAGCGGTTCCGGCAGCTTCATCTTCATGTACATGGGCACCGGCATAGGCTGCGGCATTGTCCTCAATGACGAGGTGATCCGGGGAACCTCCGGAAATGCCGGCGAGATCGGCCACATCATTGTGGATCCTGACGGCGCCCCCTGTGATTGCGGCCTGCGCGGCTGCGTAAAATCCACCTGCATCCCGCAGGTGCTGGTATCCGAAGCGGAAGACGCCGGCATCCTGGACGGCTCCCGTTCAGGCAACAGCGGAGCGGAAATCCAGCAGAGCTTTTCCCGGTTGTGCGACCTCGCGGACCAGGGCAACGAACAGGCCCTTGCCATCATCGACCGGTCCGCGGTGCGCGTGGCCCGGGCGGTGGCCGTGGTGACCAACACGCTGGACGTTGAACGGGTGGTGTTCGGCGGGCCGTTCTGGAGCCGCCTGGCGGACCGCTACCTCGAGAAGATCCCGGCGCTGCTGGACGCTCACAGCGACACCCGGCTCATCCATCCCATCGAGGTTGTGGGCACCGGGGTGGGGGACGACGTCGGCGCCATCGGGGCGGCTTCCCTCGTCCTGGAACATACGCTGGCCCCGCGGGCGCAGCGGCTCCTCCTCGAGAGCTGACCCGGCGGGCTGTGCGCAGCGCCTTGCCTGCCGCAGGACGTCCATCTAGCATGTGCTTACTGTGCGGTTTGGGGCCCGCCAAACAGGGCCGCCGCCATCGACCGAATGGAGCGCCATGCGTCGCCGGGCCCTGAAGACCATGTCCCTGATTGCCGCGGCAACGGTAGCTCTGGCGGCCTGCAGCCCGGGCGATCCTGGCGCTTCGTCCAAAACCCTGAAAGTGGCCTACCAGAAAACGGACTCCTTCACCGCCCTGGACACCATGCTCCAGGCCGCCAAGCAGGAGTTTGAGTCGGCGAACCAGGGAGTGACCGTTGAGCTGCAGCCCATCCAGGCCAACGACGACGACTACGGGACAAAACTGGCCCTTGCCCTGCGCTCGCCATCCACGGCGCCCGACGTTTTTTACGAGGACACGTTCAAAGTCCGCTCCGACGTGGACGCCGGCTACCTGCTGAAGCTGGACAGCTACCTGGAGGGCTGGGAGGAATGGGACACGTTCGACGACGGCGCCAAGGCGGCAGGGCGTGCGGACGACGGCGGGACGTACGCAGTGCCCCTGGGCACCGACACCCGCGCCATCTGGTACAACCGGAAAGTCCTGGAAGCTGCCGGGGTCACCCTTCCCTGGGAGCCGCGCAGCTGGCAGGACATCCTGGACACGGCGAGGAAGATCAAGGCCAACGACCCCACCGTTGTCCCGTTCAACATGTACGCGGGCAAGGGAACAGGCGAGGGAACCGTCATGCAGAGCTTCTACGAGCTGCTGTACGGCACGGGATCCTCGCTCTATGACGAAGAGACCGGGAAATGGGTGGTGGGCTCGGCCGGCTTCCAGGACTCGCTGGCCTTCCTCAAGACCCTTTATGACGAACAGCTGGCCGTTTCTCCAGCCGAGGCCCTCGATGCCAACGTGTGGAAGAAAGTGTTCGGGGAATGGCTCCCCAACGCAAAGATGGGCGCCACGGTTGAAGGGTCCTACGCGCCGTCGTTCTGGCAGGATGGCGGAAGCTATGAGTGGCCGGGCTACGAACAGGAGATGGGCGTTGCCCCCTTCCCCACCCAGGACGGCCAGGCGCCGGGGGCTGTGAGCATGTCCGGCGGCTGGACGCTGGCGCTCGGGGCGGAGACCAAGGAGCCTGAGCTGGCGTTCAGCTTCCTGACAACTGCGCTCAACGAACAGAACTCCCTCAGCTTTACCGTGGAAAGCTCGCAGATCGCCGTCCGGAAAGACGTGGCCGCCGACCCCGGGTACCTTGACGCCAACCCGTTCGTCAGGGATGTCTCCGCCCTCGTTTCGGTGACGAAGTACCGCCCTGCAACTGCCGACTACCCCCGTATTTCCGCGGCTGTCCAGGAAGCCACCGAGGCGGTCATCACCGGCACCAGGTCGCCCCAGGAAGCGGCTGCGGACTATGACGCCGCCGTGGCGGACATCGTGGGTGCCGCCAAGACCGTCCGGAAGTAGCGGGTGCGGTCTCCAGACACGGCACGGCAACTGCTCCGTTACCTTCCGGTCCTTCCTGCTGTCCTGCTCCTCCTTGTCTTCCTGGCGGGCCCCGTGCTCTGGGCCTTCCACGCATCCCTCACTGACGCCGGCCTCACCGGCCGCAGTGCCCGCAATCCCTCATGGGTGGGGCTGGAGAACTACCAGCGGCTGCTGACGGATCCCGTGTTCCCGCTCTCCGTCCTCCTCACGGTGGTGTTCGTGGCGGGTTCGGCGGTGCTCGGGCAGAACTTGCTGGGCCTCGCGCTGGCCGTGCTGATGCGGCGGGCACGGCCGCTGGTGTCCGCCGTCGTCGGCACCACCGTGGTGGCCGCCTGGGTGCTGCCGGAAATCGTGGCCGCCTTCGCCGCCTATGCGTACTTCAGCGGGGACGGGACCCTGAACCAGCTACTGGGCGGCCTGGGACTTGTCCGGCAGGAGTGGCTGTACGCCTTTCCCATGGTGGCCGTGATGCTCGCCAACGTGTGGCGGGGGACAGCCTTTTCCATGCTGGTGTACCGGGCCGCATTGAATGAGGTTCCGGCGGAGGTGACCGAGGCGGCCCAGATGGATGGAGCCCACGGCTGGCAGCGGTTCGCGTTCATAACGCTGCCGATGATCCGGGGGAGCATCACCACCAACCTGATGCTGATCACGCTGCAGACCCTCGCCGTCTTTACGCTCGTCTGGGTGATGACGGCGGGCGGGCCCGCCAACGCCAGCACCACCCTGCCTGTCCTTGCCTACCAGGAGGCCTTCAAGTTCGGGGATATCGGGTACGGGACAGCCGTGGCTTCGGTGCTGATCCTGATCGGCGCCGTCTTTGGACTGGCATACGTGCGGCTGCTCCGGGAGCCCCGGCCATGACCGCCCCCGCCAGGACGCTGGGCAGCCTTCCGCTCCGGCCCGCCGCGCCCAGACGGCGCCACGCCAGCAGCACCCCGGCTGACCTGGTGCTGCTTCTGATCGGCGCCTGCTTTCTGCTGCCTCTGCTCTGGCTCATCCTGGCTTCGCTGGACGCCGAAGCCGGGCATGAGCTGAAGCTTCCGGACCGGGCCGGCCTGGGCAACTTCGCCGCAGTGCTGACGCCGGAGTTGCTGCTCCGGCCCTTATGGAACAGTGTGCTGCTGTCCGGGGGGACGGCCACGGTCACCGTTGTGGCCGCTGTACTGGCGGCCTACCCGCTGTCCCGCTACCGGTCCAGGTTCAACCGGCCCTTCATGTACACCGTCCTCTTTGGGACCTGCCTGCCCATCACGGCGATCATGGTCCCCGTGTATGGGCTCTTCGTCCAGCTTGAACTGCTTGACTCGATGACTGCCACCATCTTCTTTATGGCCACCACCACCTTGCCCATGGCCATCTGGATGACCCGGAACTTCATGGAGGGCGTGCCGGTGTCGCTGGAAGAAGCAGCCTGGGTGGATGGCGCATCGCGGATGACGGCACTGCGGACCATTGTCCTGCCGCTGATGAAGCAGGGGCTGGGGGTGGTGTTCATTTTTGTGTTCATCCAGGCCTGGGGAAACTTCTTCGTCCCATTCGTGCTGCTCCTCTCGGAGGCACGGCAGCCCGCGGCGGTGTCCATCTTCAGCTTCTTCGGACAGCATGGTGCAGTGGCCTACGGCCAGCTGGCCGCATTCTCCATTCTGTATTCGCTGCCGGTGCTGGTTCTCTACGTCATCGTGGCGAGGGGCGGCAGCGGTTCCTTTGCCCTGTCCGGAGCGGTGCGGGGCTGAACGGGCTTTGCTGCCGCAGCCGGACGGGCAGGAGGAACGGTTTCAGTCGATGTCCTCCAGGACCACACCGAACGGAAGGGTCTCGTCGAGGTGGGCCTGGTGGCCGGTGGCACCCGGGTTGTACGTGACCCGTACTCCATGAAGCTTGTCCGCAGCGGACTGCTGCAGGACGGGCTTGACGGTGCTGATGAACATCTCGCTTTTGTCGGCGAGAAACTCCTTGTAACTGGCTGGAAGCTCGCTCATGCCAAAAGGATAGACCTGGCAACGGCTGATGGGGAGGGGTCCCCATTGTCCAAAATGCCGGAGCGGTCTTGGATAGGATGGCGGGCGGAGTGCAGCCGGCCGGCAGCCACGCCCAGTTCAGCCACCAGGGGGAAAATCCAGTGCTTTCGACCAGTGCGTCCGCGAGAATCGAACCCACGGAACTGGCCCGGGCACAGCAGGTGGCGGCGAATATTGCCGGCAGCTTTGACGCGAAGGTTGTGGGGCAGGCCCGGCTGCGTGAATCGCTGCTGGTGGGACTGCTGACCGGCGGGCATATCCTCCTGGAAAGCGTCCCGGGCCTTGCCAAGACCACGGCCGCCCAGGCCGTTGCAGAGGCAGTGAGCGCCGACTTCCGGCGGATCCAGTGCACCCCGGACCTGCTGCCCAGCGACATTGTGGGAACCCAGATCTACGATGCCGCCAACGGCACGTTCCTCACGCAGCTGGGACCGGTCCACGCCAACATTGTGCTCCTGGACGAAATCAACCGTTCCAGCGCCAAAACGCAGAGCGCCATGCTTGAGGCAATGCAGGAACGCCAGACCTCCATCGGCGGCCAGGAGTACCGGCTGCCCTCGCCCTTCCTGGTCCTGGCCACCCAGAACCCCATCGAGCAGGAGGGCACCTACCAGCTGCCGGAAGCCCAGATGGACCGTTTCATGCTCAAGGACGTGCTGGACTATCCGTCCCCCGCGGAGGAAGCCGAGATCATCCGGCGCATCGATGCCGGGGTGTACACGCCGGAGCAGGTGCCCGCCGCCGCCGCCTCCCTGGAGGCCGTCACCGCCGCCCAGGAACTGGTCCGGCGTGTCTACATCGATCCCGCCGTCATCAATTACATCGTGGGGCTGGTCTTCGTCACCAGGAACGCCCACCAGTACATCGACTCCCGGCTGGCCGGCTTCATCGAGTTCGGCGCGAGCCCCCGGGCCAGTATCGCCTTCAGCCAGGCCGCCCGTGCGGTGGCACTGCTGAACGGCAGGGACCACGTCATTCCCGAGGACGTCAAAACGCTGGCCCACCGGGTACTGCGGCACCGGCTGATCCTGAACTTCGACGCAGTGGCGGAACAAGTGCGGGTGGAAACGGTGATTGACGCCGTCGTCGCTGCCGTCCAGACGCCCTGAGGCCCTGCGTGACCAGCCTCCTCCAGCGGGTGAAGTCGGACATGGCCATCTTCGCCCACCGCAAAGCCCGCGGCATGCTCGACGGCGAGTACGGCTCGGTGTTCCGCGGCCGCAGCCTGGACTTCGATGACCTCCGCGCTTATATCCCGGGGGACGAGGTCCGCGACATTGACTGGAAGGCATCCGCTCGGCACGGTTCACCGCTGATCAGGCGCTACGTGGCGGTCCGCCGGCAGACAGTGCTCCTGGTCACCGACACCGGCCGCAACATGGCCGCTGCGGCCCGCAGCGGGGAAACAAAAAAGGACATCGCGGTGATGGCCCTGGGCGTTATGGGGTACCTTGCCCACCGGCACGGCGACGTGGTGGGGCTGGTGTCCGGCGATTCCGCGGGCACGACGGCGTTTCCCGCCAAGGGCGGCGAGGCCCACCTTGAACGCCTCCTCCGGCGGGTGGACTCAGCGGCAACACTGGACGCCGCGCCCAGCAGGCTCGAGGTCCAGCTGGACCATGTTGCGCGGACCATCAAAAGCCGCAACCTGCTGTTCATCGTCGCCGATGAACTGGCGGCAAGCCCGGCCACCAGCCAGCTGCTCCGCCGCCTCCAGGCCCAGCACGAGATCCTCTGGCTCACCGTCCGGGACGCCGGGCTCGTCCCGGACGAACCCCTCCTGCCGCCGGACCAGGTTCCGGACTCCTACAGCGTTTCCGGCTCCTACCCGCTCCTTGCACACCTCGCCCGGGACCCGGCGGTCGCCTCCGCCTATGCCACCGCCGTCGCCGAACGCGACACCGGCCGGAAAGCCATGCTGCGCCAGGCCGGCATCACGGAGGGCGAAGTGGCGTGCAGCCGGGACGTGGTGACCGCGCTGTTCGCTCTCCTGGAAAGGCACCGTCGTGCAGGCTGACTCCGGGTTCTACGGCCCCCTGCAGTATGGCCCGGAATGGATGTGGGCCGGCGTGGCGCTGCTGGTCCTGGTGGCCGCCTGGTATGTCTTTGTGCTGGCAGCCACGCGCAGGCCGCTGGAGGCGCACGGCATGCAGCGTCCTCCCCAGCTGACGGACCTGGCAGCACTCAAGGCCGCGTACCTGCAGCGGATCGATGATGTGGAACGGGACGCCGCCGCCGGAACGCGGAGCGCCCGCGACTCCCACCAGGAAATCAGCCTCCTGCTGAGGAAGTTCGTCCGCGACGCCACCGGAGTGGACGCGCCCCGCATGACGCAGGCGGACCTGGCCAGGCATCCCCTTCCCGCGGCTGCGGCCGCCGTCGGAGCCCTGTACCCGGCCGCGTTCGGCCCCGACCCCGTTCCTTCCGTAGCCTCGTCCGCTGCCGCAGCCCGAAGGGCGGTGCAGGCATGGAATTGATGTGGTGGTGGCTGCTTCCCCCCGCCGCGGTGGCGGCAGGCGCAGCCTGGTGGGCAGCCAAACGGACCGACAGCACAGCCAACGCACGACGACGGCCGGTGGCGCATGCGGACCGGCTCACCCTCCTCCCGGAATACCAGGCGGCCCTGCGGCGGCACCGCCGCTGGCTTGCGGTCGCCCTGATCGCCTGCGCCGCGCTGCTCGCCTCCACGGCGGTGGCAGCAGCCCGGCCCGCCGGGGTGACAACCACGCGGCCCGAACAGCACAACCGGGACATCATGCTGTGTTTGGACACCTCGGGTTCCATGAGCAGCGCCGACGCCGCGGTGGTGGACGTCTTCGCCACACTCGCTGCGGAGTTCGATGGAGAACGGATCAGCCTCACCATCTTTGACAGCACGGCCATCCAGGTATTTCCGCTGACCGACGACTACCACTACGCCCGGGAGCAGTTGGAGCTGGCCCGGGACGCGTTCGACGGCAAGCCCGGCAGTTCCGGATTCCTGGACGGAACGTGGAGCGGCCGGGGCTCCTCCCTGATCGGGGACGGCCTGGCATCCTGCCTCAACAGCTTCCCGCGCACCGCCGGCCAGCCGCAGCGTTCGCGGTCCGTGGTCCTGGCGACGGACAACTTCCTCTCCGGGGAGCCCATCATGACCCTTGCCGAAGCCGCAGCCATCGCACAAGACAGGGCGGTGCACGTCTACGCGCTCAATCCGGGGGACCTCGACTACGGCGCCGGCCCGGACCAGCCAGGGGCGCAGTTGCGGGCCGCGGCAGAGTCCACCGGCGGGGCCTACTATGCGCTGGACAACCCCGAGGCCGTGCCGGGAGTGGTGCGGGGCGTCGAGAAAACGGAGAAAACAGCGCTCCGCGGCGCCCCGCGGGCTGTCGTCTCCGATGAGCCGGGCCTTCCGTTGGCCGCTGCCCTCCTGTCCGGACTGGTCCTCGCGGTTGCCGGCTGGCGGTTGCGGCCATGACCCTCCAGCCGGTGCTGCCCTGGTGGCTGCTTCTTCCCCTCATCGCTGCCGCCGTGGCCGTCCTGGTATGGCAGCTCCGCAGGCCTGGGAACAGCCGGCATCAGCGCGGAAGGGCGGGCCGCCGCGCCGGGGTCCGGCACACCATGCTGGTCCTGTTGCTGGTGGGGGCTTCGCTGCGCCCGGGGCTGCCGGGAGGAACGGCCCAGGCGGCAACGGCCGACCTGAACGTGTTCTTCGTGGTGGACACCACCACCAGCATGGTGGCGGAGGACTACGGCAACGCGGAACCACGGATGGCGGGGGTACGGAAGGACATCGCGGCCATCGCCGAAGAATTGCCCGGTGCCCGGTTCTCGGTCATCACCTTCGACACCGCGGCCCACGTCCGGATGCCCCTGACCACCGACACGTTGGCGCTGGATACGATCACGTCCGTCCTCGAGCCTCAGGTGACCGCCTATGCCAAGGGAAGCAGTATCACGGCGGCCCGCGAGGTGCTTTCCGAACGCCTGAGCCTTGCCAGGCAGAGCCACCCCGGGCGGCTCCGGCTTGTGTTCTACCTCGGCGACGGCGAACAGACCAGCGCAAAAGCACCGGCGCCGATGGATCTCGAGGACGGCCTGGTGGCCGGGGGAGCGGTGCTGGGCTACGGCACTGCGGGCGGTGGCAGGATGCGGGAGAACACCGGGGAGGAGTACGACGACGGGTCCACACCAGGTGGTGACGCCTCCTATCTCCGGGACAGCAGCGGTGATGGCGCCGGATATGCACTTTCCAGGATTGATGAAGGCCGGCTCCAGCAGATCGCGGGGCAATTGGGTGTGCCCTACGTGCACCGGTCAGCCGGGAACTCCGCCGCCCCGATGCTGCAGGACGCCCGCCCCGCCGCCTTGGACGCCGGCGCCCTCACGAACGCCGGCCAGGACGGCTCCCTGGCCGCACGGACCGAGCTTTACTGGATCCCGGCAGCAGGCGCCTTTGTCCTGGGCCTTTGGGAGCTGGTCCTGCTCCTTCGGCAGTCCCGCGAACTCCGCAGCATACCGGCGGGCCCTCCTTCACGCACCGCTCCTTCACGCACCGCTCCTTCACACACCGCTCCTTCATGCACCGCTCCGGCGGCGGCCGGGCGCTCCAGCGTCCACAAAACCAGCGGCAGCAAGGCGGTTATCCGATGACGTCCGCCAAGCATGGCGTGGACCGGCGGACGGCAAGACGGCGCCTCCTGGCCTGGTCAGCCGTACCCGTGATCCTCATGCTGTGTGTTGCGGCCAAACTCCTGAGCCTTGGCCTGCTGGGAGCGCGGGCTGCCGGCGCCTATGAAGCGAACGTCGCCGCATCGGTCCGGTCCGCGGCGGAGGCACTCCACGTCGTGAACCTTATTGAACCGCACAAGGCGCCCTTCGCTGCCGGGGACGCGGACGTCCTTGCCGGGGACTTCGCAGCCGCCCGGCTCCGGTTCGAGGAAGCGCTTGGCCTCGTCCCTCCCCGCCAATCCGGATCGGCCGGGGAATGCGTTATCAGGGTGAACCTGGTCCTGGCCATTGAGCGGCTTGGCGACGAAAAGCTCGGTGCGGAGGACCCGGCGGCGGCCGCCTCCCTGTTCGAGGAAGCGATCGCAGCCGTCGCGGCGGCGCCGGACGGCTGTTTATCCGACCGGCACCCGGCCGGGACGGGGGACAGGCTTGCAGGAGCGGAAGCACGGCTGCAGGAAAAGCTCTCCGACGCCCGCCAGGTGCAGGACCAGGAGCCGGCCCAGGAAACCGGGCCGGAGGAAAGCCCCGGCGAGGGCAGCGAGGATTCCGCGCAGCAACGCAAGCTCGAACAACTGGAAGACAGTGCCCGGCAGGCCCAGCGTGAGCGCAACAGCGGCCGCGAAAGGGAGGACTACCTGGACGGCTCCGGCGACTCTGCCGGCACCAGCCGGCCGTGGTAGCGTACCGGCGCGAAACAAAATTCCGTGGGGACGAGCTGCAGGCCGTAAAACTGCGTCTTAATTCGGGAGCCAACTTGAAAGCGGTACCTGTCCCTCATAGAGTCTTATACAAGTTACCGAGGTAACGTGTCAGCGATCCTCCTTCTGGAGGGTGTGGGTGCCCCCATGTGGGCCTGACATTTGCTCACGGAGAACTTCAATCCAGGCGTAACAGTCGCGGCTGCGTCCTGTGGAGTTCTTCCGTGTTCCCCAAACTCAAATTCATTGCCGGTCCGCCGTCGCATTCGACGGCAGCCCCCAATGGCCCAAAGCCAAGGATGCAAATGTCTCCACCAAGCCTTATTGACACACACCCGAATCTCTCCGACACCGCTCCGGTGGCGCTCTCCTACGAGCTGTTCCCGCCCCGGTCGCCGGCAGCCGCGGAAACCCTCTGGACCACCATCCGGGAACTCGAAACCACCGCACCTGACTACGTGTCCGTCACCTATGGTGCGAGCGGCTCAAACCGGGACACCGCCGTCGAACTCATCAACCGGCTCCTGCTGGAAACCACCCTCCGGCCGCTGGCGCACCTGACGTGCGTCGGCAACACGCCCCAGGAACTGGCGGGAATCATCGGTGAACTGCTGGACACCGGGGTGCGCGGGATCCTGGCGCTCCGCGGCGACCTGCCCAAGGACGGCGCGGCGCCGGTTGCCGGTTCGCTCCGGTACGCCCAGGACCTGATCGAGCTGATCCGCCGCGTCGAGCAGCGCCGCTCGGCACTGCTCTGCGCCGGAAAGATCGCGGTAGGCGTGGCGGCGTACCCCACCCGCCACCCGGAGTCGCCCAGCGAGGAGCACGACGTCGAGGTGCTGCTTGCCAAGCAGCGTTCCGGCGCGGACTTCGCCATCACGCAGGTCTTCTTCCACACTGACCAGTACGCGGACCTCCTCACCAGGGCACGCCGTGCAGGGGTCACCATCCCGATCATCCCTGGAGTCATGCCCCTCACCAGCCTCCGGCGCGTCAGGCGCCTCGGCGAACTGACCGGCGTGGAGCCCGCTCCCGAGCTGCTGGAACGCCTGGCCTCAGCGGACAATGACATCGAACGCCTCCGCATTGGTGTCGATGCCACGGTGGACCTTGCCAACGCAGCCCTGCAGGCCGGCGCACCCGGCATCCACATCTACACCTTCAATGAGCACCAGAGTGCCTTGGAGCTGCTGGACAAGCTGGCCCTTCCGCGGCGTACGCATTCCGGCATCCGCCCGGATGCAGCTGCCCGCCAGCTCGCCAGCTGACGCACGCCTTCCTGCACTGAATCTTTCCGCCCACGGCGGACCTGTACCCAACTCTTAGGATTTCCCATGTCTAAAATCACCACGCCCAACCACACTCCGTTCCCGGCTGCATCCCTCCTGGGCTACCCGCGCATCGGCCGCCGCCGCGAGCTCAAGAAGGCCGTCGAAGCCTACTGGGCAGGAAAGATCGACGCCGCCGCTCTGGACTCCGCCGCCAAGGACATCCAGCTGGCCATCGCCAAGCGCCTGCAGGAACGCGGCCTCACCGAACCGGCCGCAGTGCCGGGCACCTTCTCCTACTACGACCAGGTCCTGGACACCACCGCCCACCTCGGCGCTGTCCCCGCCCGTTTCGGCAAGCTCCTCAATGACAAGGGCCAGCTGGACATTGACGGCTACTTCACCCTGGCCCGCGGCACCAGGGACCAGCAGCCGCTCGAAATGACCAAGTGGTTCGACACCAACTACCACTACCTGGTCCCGGAGATCGGCCCGGAGACCGAGTTCACCCTCGCCTCCACCGCCAAGGTTGACGAGTTCGCGTTCGCACTGGCCAACGGCGTCGAGACCCGCCCGTACATCGTGGGCCCCGTCACCTACCTGCTCCTGTCCAAGGCGTCGGACGGCGCCCCCGCCGGGTTCGCGCCGCTGTCCCGCCTCGAGGACATCCTGCCCGTCTACGTCCAGCTCGTGGAGAAGCTCTCCGCCGCGGGTGCCAGCTGGGTCCAGCTCGACGAGCCCGCCCTGGTGGTGGACCAGGACACCCCGGCCGGCGAGGTCGAGGCCGCCGTGGCCCGCGCCTACGAGGTCCTCTCCTCGGCGGCCAACCGCCCGCAGATCCTCGTCTCAACACCGTACGGATCGCTGGACGGCCAGCTCGGCACCCTCGCCGCCACCAACATCGACGCCCTCCACATCGATGTCTTCAAGGGCACTGTTCCCTCCGCCGCGGCACTCGCAGGCCTGGGCAACAAGACCCTGGTTGCCGGCGTCGTGGACGGCCACAACATCTGGCGCAACGACCTCGCCGCATCGGCCGCCAAGCTGGACGCACTGAAGGCGGCAGCCGGCAAGGTTGCCGTCTCCACCTCCACCTCCACCCAGCACGTCCCGCACGATGTTGCCGAGGAAACCCAGCTCTCCGAGCAGCTCCGCAGCTGGCTGGCGTTCTCGGACCAGAAGGCCGTCGAGGTGAAGACCCTCGCGTCCTACCTGGCCGATCCCGCCTCCGCCCGGGCGGCCATCGATGAGGCAACGGCCGTCATCGCCTCCCGGGCCACCGCGGAAGGCGTGCGCCGCTCCGACGTCCGTGCACGCACCGAGGCGCTGACCGCAGCCGACTTCACCCGCTCAGCCTACGAAGTCCGCGAAGCCGCCCAGGAAGAAGCGCTGCACCTGCCGCCGCTGCCCACCACCACCATCGGCTCCTTCCCCCAGACCTCCGAGATCAGGTCGGCGCGCGCCCGCAACAACAAGGGCGACCTCACCGACGGGCAGTACGAAAAGCTCATGAAGGACGAGATCAAGCGGGTTGTCCAGCTGCAGGAAGAGCTTGGCTACGACGTCCTGGTGCACGGCGAGCCCGAGCGCAACGACATGGTCCAGTACTTCGCCGAGAACCTGGAGGGCTTCGACGTCACCGTCCACGGCTGGGTCCAGTCCTACGGATCCCGCTGCACCCGTCCGTCCATCCTGTGGGGCGACGTCACCCGCAGTGCGCCCATCACGGTTGAGTGGGCCAAGTACGCGCAGTCCCTGACCAGCAAGCCGATGAAGGGCATGCTCACGGGTCCGGTCACCATCCTGGCCTGGTCCTTCGTCCGCGACGACCAGCCCCTGGGCGAGACCGCCAACCAGGTGGGCCTGGCCCTGCGGGACGAAATCGCAGACCTCGAAGCTGCCGGCATCAAGGTCATCCAGGTGGACGAGCCTGCACTGCGCGAACTCCTTCCGCTGCGCAAGGCTGACCACGCCGGCTACCTGAAGTGGTCCGTGGACTCCTTCCGCCTGGCCACCGCCGGTGCTGCCGACGCCACCCAGATCCACACCCACCTCTGCTACTCCGAGTTCGGCGTGATCATCGACGCGATCGACGGACTGGATGCGGACGTCACGTCCATCGAGGCCGCCAGGTCCCGCATGGAGGTTGTCCACGACCTCGAGTCCCACGGCTTCGGCCGCGGCGTTGGCCCGGGCGTCTACGACATCCACTCACCGCGTGTTCCGGGTGAGGCGGAGGTGACCGAACTGCTGGCCACCGCCGTCAAGCACGTACCCTCCCGCCAGCTGTGGGTGAACCCGGACTGCGGCCTGAAGACCCGCGGCTACGCCGAGACCGAGGATTCCCTGCGGAACCTGGTCAAGGCAACCCAGGCGGTCCGCGCCAACCTGCTGGAAGCGGCCAAATAGACAACACCAATAAATACGACGGCGGTCGGTAACCTGGGAATCTCAGGTGACCGGCCGCCGTCGTTCCTTAAGCAGAGTTCAGGACTCCCAGACGATCTCGTCGTCCACCACGCCGTCCTCGTCGGCTGATGCCACCAGGACCTCATCGGTGAAGTGCTCGCCCAGGGTGAAGTCCAGGACGAAGTAGCGCTCGGGCTGGCCGGGATAGATGCCCACGTGGCCCAGCTTCAGGGCTTTGAGGAAAACTTCGTTGGTGAGCTGGCTGCGGTCGGTCACGCCGAAGACTTTTTGCAGGTGTTCGTCCTTGAGGGCGTTGCAGTGGAAGTGCAGGTATTCCTGGGGGCTGGTGCCTTCCTGCTCCAGCTCCTCGGCGATCATGTCCCGGACCTCGTCCACGAGTTCGGGCAGGAACCGCAGGCGGTAGTCCACCTTCCGGAGGGCGGCTTCATCGAAGTGGTCGTGCGCCGTGATGTTGAGGTCGAGTTCCAGCGGATGCCCGCGAAGCTCGTGCTTCGCGGCCACTAAGTGATCCTTGCCGTGGTTGAGTTCGATCTCTCCAAAGTGCCGGCTCGCTACCTTGCTCATAGTTTCAACATAGACCTGAACAGCGGAGCATTCCAGCATTCAGGCCTAATTCACGGCCGTGCGCATTCCGGCAAGCGTCTCGGCCAGGAGGTCCACGAAGAGCTGGACCCGCGCAGTTTTCCTGTCATTGATGATGAGTGCAAAGACGTTCCTGGCCAGCCGGATCTCCGGAACGTCCAGCACCACAACACCGGCCGGCTTGTTCCGCAGCGCGAGTTCCGGAACCAGGGCCGCGCCCAGTCCTGCGGCCGCCATCTCCAGGCTGGCGTGGAAGTCGTCGCTGTGGGCCACCACGCGCGGGTGCAGGTTGCAGCCGGCGAAGAGCCGCTCAATCACCATGGCGTCGCTGGTTCCCGGATGGTGCATGATCCACGGCATTTCGGAGAGGTGGTCGGCGGCAACCTTTGCGTCACTGCGGAAGCCCCAGCCGGCGGGCAGCACCACCCGGAAGTCGTCGTCGCCGATCCATTGCCGGTTGATGGTGTTGGGCCATGCGAAACCGGTCTGCCCCACCTGGAAAACCACGGCGAGGTCCAGTTCGCCGCCGGTTCGCAGCCCCTGGATGGTCTGCCCGGGTTCAGCGACGGACACTTTAAGGTCTATTCCCAGGTTCTTCCACGCCGGGTTCTTCAGGATCCGCGGCAGCACGTAGGTGGCCAGGCTGGGAAAGATCCCCAGCCGCAGTTCCTGGTTGGCCGAGTCCTGGGTCTTGGAGGCGGCAGCCATCAGCGCCTCGATGTCCGTGAGTACCTTGGCGGCGTGCCGGGTCATGACGATGGCGGCTTCCGTAGGCACCACGCTGCGTGCCGAGCGCTGGAACAGGACGACGCCGGTGTCCCGTTCCAGGGCGGACATCTGTTGGGAGACGGCTGATGCCGTGTAGCCCAACGTGGCGGCCGCGGCCGCAAAGGAGCCGAGCCGGGTGACCTCCAGGAGGGTCTTCAGGTGTACCGGGTTTACCACCTGCCCACAGTACTCCGCCGTCCCGCCCCGAAGAAGTTCAGCGCGCGGCACCCATCCGTTGCCGCGGCGGTGCCGAATTGCCCTCTAACATTGGCAAATGTCCAGCAGAGGAGCATGCATTGTCACCTGACCCAGCAGTAACCGGAGGCGGGCGACGGCGGGTGGCCGTCATCGGCAGCGGCGTGGCCGGCCTGACCGCAGCCTACGTCCTCAACAGGCAGGACGACGTCACGCTGTTCGAAGCGGATTCCCGGCTGGGAGGGCACGCGCACACGCACGACATGCCGCAGGCGGACGGCTCCACCATCGGCGTGGATACCGGCTTCATTGTCCACAACACGCGGACCTATCCCACGCTGCTGCGGCTCTTTGCGGAACTCGGGGTGGAGACGCAGGACTCCGAGATGAGCATGTCCATCCGGTGTGACGGCTGCGGGCTGGAATATGCAGGCGCCCGCGAGGGCGGACGCGGAATCATCGCCCGGCCCTCAAGCCTGCTGCGTGGCCGCTACCTGTTGATGCTGCTGGAAGTGACCCGCTTCTACCGCAAGGCGCGGGCGCTGCTGCAGACGGCACCGGTTTCCCCGGCCACCCCGGATCTCGAGGTTCCCGAACCCACCCTCGGCGAGTTCCTGGAACGCGAGAAGTTCAGCCCCTACTTTGTTTCGCACTTCATGACCCCGGTGGTCAGTGCCGTGTGGTCCTGCGACCCCACCACCGCGCTGGCCTACCCGGCACGGTACCTTTTCACCTTCCTGGGCCATCACGGCCTGCTGGGCGTCAAGGGCTCCCCGCAGTGGCGTACCGTCACCGGCGGTTCCGCCAGGTACGTCGAAAAACTGGCCGCCACGCTGACGGACGTCCGGCTCAACACGCCCGTGACCGCCATCCGGCGCCATCCCGACGGCGTGAAGATCACCACTGCACACGGGCCGGAAGACTTCGACGCCGTCGTCATCGCCACCCACCCGGCCCAGGCACTGGGGTTCCTCGCCGACGCCACCCCGGCAGAGAAGGAGGCACTGGGCGGCATGCCGTACTCGGTCAACCACACAGTCTTCCACCAGGACCCGGCCGTCCTGCCCTCCGCGGACAACGCCAGGGCGTCCTGGAACTACCGCCTGCCCTCCTGCGAAGCCCGGCCGGACAAAGTCCTTGTCAGCTACGACCTCACCCGCCTGCAGCGGCTCAGCCCGGCGGACAGCAAGCCGTACCTCGTGAGCCTGGGGGAATCGGAGCTGATCGCGGAGGACCGGGTCCTGGAGCGGATGGTGTACGAGCACCCGCAGTACACGCCCGAATCGCTGCGGGCCCAGCAGGCGATCGCCGGGCTCAGTGACAACAGGATCGCGTACGCCGGCGCCTACCTGGGCTGGGGATTCCACGAGGACGGCGCACTCTCCGGGGTGCGGGCGGCCGCGGCGCTGGGCCGCTCCTGGCTGGCCGCCCAGGCTGCTGACCGGGCTGATTCCCGGGACGGCGGGGAACGGGAGCTGCTTTCCGCGGCTGAGCCGGCATGACCATTGAGGCAGCGATCTACCGCACAGCCATTTCGCATGTGCGCCGCACGCCGCTGAAGAACGCGTTCACGTACCGCAGCTACTCCTGGTTCGTGGACGTGGACCACCTGCCCCGCCTTCCGTTCATGCTCCGGCCGCTCGCCGTTTTCCGGTCCGGTGACCACCTGGGGGACCCCGGGTCCAGCATCCGGAGCAACGTGGAGCGGTTCCTGCGCACCCAGGGCATGGAGCCCGACGGCGGCGCGATCCACATGCTGACCAGCGCCAGGGTTTTCGGCTATGTTTTCAACCCCCTCACGCTGTTCTGGTGCTACCGGACCAGCGGCGAACTTGAGTGCGTGGTGGCCGAAGTCCACAACACCTACGGGGAGCGCCACTGCTACCTGCTGCAGACGGACGCGGCGGGGCGTGCTTCGGTGCCGAAGGCGTTCTACGTTTCACCGTTCAACGATGTGGACGGGCAGTACCGCATGAAGCTGCCCGCACCGGGGGAGAATCTGGGGGTGTCCATCGTGCTGGAGCGCGAGGGCCACCGGCCTTTCGTGGCCTCGATGGACGGCACGCGCCGGCCCGCCACGGTCCGGAACATCCTGGCGGCGGCCGTTGCCGTGCCCGCCGCGCCACTTCTGGTTTCCGCACTCATCAGGGTGCAGGGCATTACACTCTGGGCAAGACGCCTGCCGGTCGTCGCCCGACCACACCACCCCTCACAGGAGGCAGTTCAATGACAATGACGGACGACAACCAGGCAACTGCATCCGCCGAAGGCAAGGCGCAGCGCAGGACTCTTGAGGATGCTCCCACGCCCTACCCTTCAGCCTGGACCGCAACGGGGGTGCCGGCCTCGCCTGCCACCATCGATCCGGACCTGTGGCCGGAAGTTGCGCAGCCGCCGTCGGGCGCCAAAGCCGCGGTGGCCGGCAAGGCCGCCGGCCTCCTCTTCAAGGGGGCGGTCAAGCGGCTGCCCCTCCGCGTGGACTACCCCAACGGCACCGTGCTGGGCACGGGCGGCCCGGACGCGCCGGTGATGACCATGGTGCGGCCGGAGGCGTTTGAAGCCCGGATCGGCGACAACGGACTGATCGGACTGGGCGAGTCCTTCATGGCGGGGGACTGGGAAGCCAGCGACCTCGCAGGAGTCCTGGAGGTCTTTGCTGCGTCGGTGGACACGCTCATTCCCACGCCGCTGCAGAAGCTGCGTGCGCTGTACCTGCCGCGCACGCCCCGGCAGGAACGGAACGCCGAGCAGAACACGCGCAGCAACATCTCGCGGCACTACGACCTGTCCAACGAGCTGTTCTCCAGCTTCCTCGACTCCACCATGAGCTACTCGTCGGCCCTGTTTCCCCTGACCTCGGGCCCGCTGGCTTCCGTCGGCTGGGAAGCGCTGGCGGAAGCGCAGCAGGCGAAGATCGACAGGCTGCTGGACAAGGCCGGCGTCGGGGCCGGTACCAGGCTCCTGGAAATCGGCACCGGCTGGGGTGAGCTGGCACTGCGGGCAGCGGCCCGCGGCGCCACCGTCTACAGCGTCACCCTGTCCAGTGAACAGCAGGCCCTCGCGCAGGAACGCATTGCGGCTGCCGGCTACGCGGACAAGGTCACCGTGGCCCTGCAGGACTACCGGGCCGTTGAGGGCGAATACGACGCCGTGGTCTCGGTGGAGATGATCGAGGCTGTTGGCTACGAGTACTGGCCCATCTACTTCCAGACCATCGACCGGGTGCTGGCACCCGGCGGGAAGGTGGCCATCCAGGCGATCACCATGCCGCATGGCCGCATGCTCGCCACCCGGAACGCCTACACCTGGGTCCACAAGTACATTTTCCCCGGCGGCTTCCTTCCCTCTGTCCGCGCCATCGAGGGCGTCACCCAGCAGCACACCACCCTGCGGGTGCGTGAACGGATGGGCATGGGGGACCACTACGCCGCCACCCTGCGGCTGTGGGAGGAACGGTTCCTTTCGCGCTCGCAGGAGGTAGCGGAGCTGGGCTTCGATTCGGTATTCCAGCGGATGTGGCTGTTCTACCTGTGCTACTCGCGGGCAGGCTTCCAGTCCGGCTACCTGGACGTGCAGCAGGTTGTCCTGGACCGCCGGGAGGCGCAGCTCTAGCCGCTGCGGCCGGGCGGCTGCCGCCGCCGTGCGTTTCGTCACCATGAGGGGTTCCGAAGGTCACGTCGGGGCCCCTTTTTGGTGTCCCGTGCGGCTGGCCGGGGCTGCGCGACACGCCGCCGTTTCCCCGACACGCTGGGCGAAAATTGTGGCTAAGTACTCCACAGGGTGTGGACGCCGTCCCCAAAAACAGCGGGATTCCGGACATTTTGGGGCCCCCTGCCTGTGGATTAAAAGTGCATTAAATGACATACTTGTAATACATCATCTTGGGGTTCCAAAGAGGCGTCTGCACTAGATGTAGTATCTAGGTACAGCTTGGGCGGGGACACCGGACCAGCAAGTTTTCCAGAAAAGGGGACAGGAACCATGACCGTAACGGTTTACACAAAGCCTGCTTGTGTTCAGTGCAACGCCACCTACCGGGCGCTCGACAAAAAGGGCATCACCTACCAGAGCGTTGACATCTCCCAGGACGCCGAGGCCCTTGAGCGCCTGAAGTCACTGGGCTACATGCAGGCCCCCGTTGTGGTCACGGACCAGGACCACTGGTCAGGTTTCCGCCCGGACAAGATCGAGGAACTGGCTCTCTCCGCCGTTTCCTCTGTGGCATAAGGAGCCTTTCCCTGCCGGCAATCAACAACCAGCCGAGGTGACTTCAATGGCAGCACCAGCAGTCCAGGATTTCCACGCGGCTCAGCGTGTGGATTCTTCCGGGCCGGTCCCGCCGGTAGTCACCGGCAGCCGGCTCATCTACTTTTCCTCGGCATCCGAGAACACCAGCCGCTTTGTCTCGAAGCTTGGCCGTGAGGTGGCCCGGATCCCGCTCTTAGCCAAGGACGCCCCCCTCCTCGCCACCCGGCCGTTCGTCCTGGTGGTGCCCACCTATGGAGGCACCGGGGGAGAGGGTTCTGTTCCCAAGCAGGTCATCCGGTTCCTGAACAACCCGCAGAACAGGGAACTCCTGCGCGGAGTTATTGGGGCCGGCAACACCAACTTCGGGGACAACTACTGCATGGCGGGGGACATCATCGCCGCCAAGTGCGGAGTACCGCACCTCTACCGCTTCGAATTAATGGGCACGCCAGAAGACGTGGCCCGCGTAAACAATGGATTGGACACGTTTTGGACACGACTGTCGCAGACACAGAAGTAACCAGGGCCAAGAAGCCCGAGATGCCCGCAGCGTACAAGGGCCTGGGCTACCACGAGCTCAACGCGATGCTGAACCTGTACGGCCCCAACGGCGAGATCCAGTTCGAGGCCGACCGTGAGGCTGCGCACCAGTACTTCCTGCAGCACGTCAACAACAACACCGTGTTCTTCCATGACCTGGAAGAGAAGCTCGAGTACCTGGTCAAGAACGACTACTACGAGCGTGAAACCCTGGACCAGTACACGATGAACTTCATCCGTGAGCTGTTCAACCGCGCATACAAGAAGAAGTTCCGTTTCGAAACCTTCCTGGGCGCGTTCAAGTTCTACACGTCCTACACGCTGAAGACGTTCGACGGCAAGCGTTTCCTGGAGCGCTACGAGGACCGCGTCTGCATGGTTGCCCTGCACCTGGCCCGCGGCAACGAGCAGCTTGCCCTGCAGATGGTGGATGAGATCATCGAGGGCCGCTTCCAGCCGGCCACACCCACCTTCCTGAACGCCGGCAAGAAGCAGCGCGGCGAGCTGGTCTCCTGCTTCCTGCTCCGCATCGAAGACAACATGGAGTCGATCGGCCGCTCCATCAACTCCGCCCTGCAGCTGTCCAAGCGCGGCGGCGGCGTGGCCTTCGCGCTGACCAACATCCGCGAGGTGGGCGCACCCATCAAGCAGATCGAGAACCAGTCCTCCGGCGTCATCCCCGTGATGAAGCTCCTCGAAGACAGCTTCTCCTACGCCAACCAGCTCGGTGCCCGCCAGGGTGCGGGAGCTGTGTACCTGCACGCCCACCACCCGGACATCTACCGGTTCCTGGACACCAAGCGCGAGAACGCGGACGAGAAGATCCGCATCAAGACCCTCTCGCTCGGCGTCGTCATCCCGGACATCACGTTCGAGCTGGCCAAGAGGGACGAGGACATGTACCTGTTCTCCCCGTACGACGTCGAACGCGTCTACGGCATGCCGTTCTCCGACGTCTCGGTCACCGAGAAGTACTACGAGATGGTGGACGACTCCCGGATCAAGAAGACCAAGATCAAGGCGCGCGAGTTCTTCCAGACCCTCGCCGAGATCCAGTTCGAATCCGGCTATCCGTACATCATGTTCGAGGACACCGTGAACCGGGCCAACCCGATCGACGGCAAGATCATCATGTCCAACCTGTGCTCCGAGATCCTCCAGGTCTCCCAGCCCACCACGTACAACGATGACCTGTCCTACGCGGACACCGGCAAGGACATCTCCTGCAACCTGGGCTCGCTGAACATCGCGAAGACCATGGACAGCCCGGACTTCGGCCTGACCATCGAGACTGCCATCCGGTCCCTCTCGGCGGTGTCCGACATGTCCAACATCACCTCGGTGCCGTCCATCGCCAAGGGCAACGACCAGAGCCACGCCATCGGCCTGGGCCAGATGAACCTCCACGGCTACCTGGCCCGTGAGCGGGTGCACTACGGTTCCGACGAGGGCCTGGATTTCACCAACATCTACTTCTACTCGGTGGTGTACCACGCCGTCCGCGCGTCCAACCTGCTGGCCATCGAGACCGGCCAGACCTTCGGCGGCTTCGAGAAGTCCAAGTACGCCTCCGGCGAGTTCTTCGACAAGTACACGGAGCAGGAATGGGTGCCGCAGACCGAGAAGGTTGCGGAGCTGTTCAAGAACGTGCACATCCCCACGCAGGCTGACTGGCTGGCGCTGAAGGCCTCGGTCATGGAGCACGGCATCTACAACCAGAACCTGCAGGCTGTTCCGCCCACCGGCTCGATCTCCTACATCAACAACTCCACCTCCTCGATCCACCCGGTGGCGTCCAAGATCGAGATCCGCAAGGAAGGCAAGCTGGGCCGCGTGTACTACCCGGCGCCGTACCTCACCAACGACAACCTGGAGTACTACCAGGACGCGTACGAGATCGGCTACGAGAAGGTCATCGACACCTACGCCGCTGCAACGCAGCACGTGGACCAGGGCCTGTCCCTGACGCTGTTCTTCAAGGACACCGCCACCACGCGCGACATCAACAAGGCCCAGATCTACGCCTGGAAAAAGGGCATCAAGACCATCTACTACATCCGTCTCCGCCAGCTCGCGCTGGAAGGGACCGAGGTTGAGGGCTGCGTCAGCTGCATGCTGTAGCTTCAACCAACGCGACAGTACGACGGCGGGCGCCCGCCCGCCGTCGTACGCTTTAACTTAGTGAAACCCACCCAACGCTTAGGGGATGACATGACCGAGAAGGTCAAGCTGCTTAGCCACGTCGAGGCCATCAACTGGAACCGCATCCAGGACGACAAGGACGTGGACGTCTGGAACCGCCTGGTCAACAACTTCTGGCTGCCGGAGAAGGTGCCGCTGTCCAACGACGTCCAGTCGTGGAACACGCTGACGCCGGCAGAGCAGCAGCTCACCATGCGCGTGTTCACCGGCCTCACCCTGCTGGACACCATCCAGGGCACAGTCGGCGCTGTCTCCCTGATTCCGGATGCGCTGACCCCGCACGAGGAAGCCGTCTACACGAACATCGCGTTCATGGAGTCGGTTCACGCCAAGAGCTATTCCTCGATCTTCTCCACGCTGGCCTCCACCAAGGAGATCGACGAGGCGTTCCGCTGGTCCACAGAGAACGAAAACCTTCAGAAGAAGGCCCAGATCGTGATGGACTACTACCAGGGTGACGACCCCCTGAAGCGGAAGGTGGCCTCCACGCTGCTGGAGAGCTTCCTGTTCTACTCGGGCTTCTACCTGCCCATGTACTGGTCCTCACGCGCCAAGCTGACGAACACGGCCGACCTGATCCGCCTGATCATCCGCGATGAGGCAGTGCACGGCTACTACATTGGCTACAAGTTCCAGAAGGGCCTGGAGAGGGTTTCCGAGGAGAAGCGCCAGGAAATCAAGGACTACACGTTCGAGCTGCTGTTCGAGCTGTACGAGAACGAGGTCCAGTACACGCACGACCTCTACGACGGCGTGGGCCTGGCCGAAGACGTCAAGAAGTTCCTGCACTACAACGCCAACAAGGCCCTGATGAACCTGGGCTACGAGGCCATGTTCCCGGCGTCCGTCACTGACGTGAACCCGGCCATTCTCTCCGCCCTGTCCCCGAACGCTGACGAGAACCACGACTTCTTCTCCGGGTCCGGTTCGTCCTACGTGATCGGCAAGGCCGTCAACACCGAGGATGAGGACTGGGACTTCTAAGTCCGCCTTTCATCATCACCAAAGGCTGCTGTCCCCAACGGCCCCGCACGTCCAGTGCGGGGCCGTGAGATTCCAAGCTAGTCGACCCTTGTTCCGTTCAAGTTGATCCTATTCCGCGCTACTTGAACCTCTGTTCCGACTTAGTTGACGAGTTGGAGGAAGCCTTCCAAGTAGCTACCGCCTGAGCGGGCCCTGCACGGTGAATCGTGCAGGGCCCCCTTTGTAAGCTTCTAGGATCCGGTCAGGGGAGTGTCGTAGTCGCATTCACTTTTCTGTCCTTGCTCCTGATGGTGCCGCTTGTCTTCGTCGCCATCACCGTGCTGGTGTCCAGAACGGCTGCAGATTAACAATTCTCCGTCAAAATTATCCGGAGATTAACAATTGTTAATCTAAGACAGATGACGCCGATCTTTTGGTGAAGAATCAGGACGGCACAACGCGGGCCGATGTAGAGACGTGGACCTGCCCGAGTTCCTTGCGGGCCCATTAGTTTTGTAACTGATGGACATCGGTGCTAGCCGCCGCGTCGCAGGAACCTCGAAAGCCTTGAACAGGGCTCCCGAGCCACGGCCCTCGACCAGATGCGCGGCGAAGGTCCTGCCACATGAGTCACGTCGGCCGCCGACGTTCCAATACTGCGGGGTTTATCGCTCGCGAGTCTGGCGCCTCGGCTATGACCCCGTTTCGTCCGTGTGCCGGATGACAGCCTTGGCCACAGGCTTGAGCGGACGCCAGTTCACGCCGGTACCTCGCCAGTAGCGGTCGCACTCGGCTTCGATCTCGGACTTGAGCTCGTCAAGATGGGCGTAGAACGCTTGCTCAGCTTGGCTGAGACCCTTGCCCTTCATCTGCTCCCTCAAGTCATCGAGCCTCTTCTGGATTTGCCGCAGCGCGATGCCGGAGGCCGCACTGAACCCGCGCGCGAACTTTGCGTCACCGTGGTCGCTCATCGTCCCTTGAACTGAGTCGCGAACGGCATCCATGACGAACTGGCCTGCTTCCCGGATCCGCCCTGGACGCGCCTCCGTACACACGAACCCGATCCGGGTCAGTACGCGTTGCGCCTCCAGGGTTGTGAACGTTGTGCGGTCCCATCCAGTGACGTGCCCGAGGACCTGCTTGGGCGGGAACATCTGCCCGTTGACCTCGACCATGTGCTTCTGAATCAGCTCAGGATCCTCACCCATCATGCGGACCTCCACCTCCTGCTTCGTGAGGTCGAAGTCCCGGCCACCTACCTTCATCTGCACCCCTTTCGTCTATTTACTATAACTTACTATAAGTCTACAGTAAGTTATGTTGTCCCATTGGTCAAGCATAAAAGCGCCCCTATGCTGGCCTATTGGAAGCGAAGGCAGTCCAATACCTAGCCTCCACATGAGTCTGTTGCAACGAGTACAGTCAGGAGGCGGCACACTCCTGCCGCGAGGAGGACCACTCCCAAAGTGGTCGAGAAGAGGAAATGTGTCATACGAGTTCAATCCAGCCGATGTTCCGGTCGTGTCAGATCTACTCGAAAAGGTCGCGACCCCGTCTGATGAAATCTTGAAGATCTGGGAGCATCTGAGTTCTAATGAAGAATATAAGCTTCTGGATGAGAGTCTCCGGGCAGAAATAGACTTCGTTTTCTCATATGAACTGCAAGAGGACTTCGGAACTGGCGGCGACGTGAATCTCGTCCAGTCTGCGCTTTCTGTCACGGTCACGCGCCCTATGTCGGAGACTCCGGCAGGCGCCTGGTTCCTTTGGGCTGAAGTGCACGATATGCTGCGCCCCTCGACCATCCGGGCCCAGGTTGCCGACATTCTCCTGACGGCGCGCGTAAGGCCTAAGCCCGACCACGCATCGGCGACTGTCGCATCTTATCTAGCGGCAGCAGAACTTGAGAGAGTTACCCCTCAGCAGGTAGCACTGTCCCTCGCAAGAGCCAATACCATTGCTCGATCACGCAGAATGACTGAAGAACGAGCAGTTCGCCAGGCCATGTACATAAAAAGCGAGGTTTTTACGAGCAGGCCGGAGACAAGCGGGCCCGCACTCACTCTCTTGGCTGCGCTTTCTGCCGAACCGCGCGGCGGCGAGAGCATGTCCAGGGAAGAGCGGGAGGGGATTCGCAGTCGTCTTTTCACTATCGGAGGAGCGTCGACCTTTTTTACTGATGAAATCGCCAAGTCACTTACGCGACTTGCGGATGACCCCGCTGAACTGGAATCAGCGCGCCGCTGGCACACAGAACAGTACATAGCCCGTGCCCGGGCCGACGACCATGGCATGGTAAAGATGCATCACGCGCAAACCGCAGCAAGTTTGGCAGGCGACTATGGCTTGTCCGACCTCAGAGATGAAGCGGTGCGCATCATGCAGTCCGTGGACCGCGACTCCATGGGCTGGGAATCGGTTTACCACGAAGTGAAAGTGTCCAAAAACGCGTTTCGCGCATATCTTCGCAAGTACGGTCGCGCGCGTGACTGGAGTCATGCCCTCATGACGTTCCTAGCCAGTCCTTCACCGTCCGGAGACCATGAAGCAAACAAGCGAAGGGCCCAAAAGGCGGCGGCGGGATCGATAAGATCACTCATCACGCGGACGGTCTACGGGACACATGGCCTTCCAGAGCGCACCAACGACGACTTCATGGAAGAAGAAATCACACGGATCGAAACAACGACTCTCAGTACAACGGCGGAGCTTCTTGCGCTTGAACTGGAACATATCCGCCAGCGTTTCCCAATGGCACGGGCTGATGAAATTACTATCTGGATGGTGGAAACGCTCTCGGCAGATCGATCGCTTGCACACTTCTTCTCTGAGTCGCTCTCCCTTCACTGGGCGGAGAACTATTCAGATTCGGCAAGGCTCTCAGTTCCGCTGATCGAAAGTGCCGCGCGAGGGCTGCTCCGTACACTCGACGAGCCGCTCTACCGGACCCAGCGCGGTGACTCTCCAGGGCGTTTCCCCGCGATGGATTTCTACGTTGACGCCCTGGCTAAGCGAGATCTCGACCCCGACTGGGTTCGAGCACTTCGAATGACGTTGTTGACGCCAGGGATGAACCTTCGCAATCTGGCTGCTCACGGCTTCATGATGGAATTTTCTGAGCAACAATCTGCCTTGTTGCTTCGCCTCGCGGGGCTCTTTTGTGCCATGCCTAACAATTTTGATCAGCAGAGTCTAGAAGCCCTGCCCACGATGACAAGGAGGCGGCTTCGGCGACGCCTGGGATGGGTCTGGTCATGACCTGCCCGCGTGACTTCCCAGTTTGCAGTCTGGTTCAGCTAAGACCGGCGCACGTAATCGGGTCCCTCACTGGACAGCCCCAGCAGCCTCAAGCCTTTGCCTTCGGCGCGGAAGTCGACGAGCTGGGCCAGGCGTTGGTGCCATTTGGCATCCTCGGCTGCCGGGGCCGCCCAGACCGGGGGGAGTCGCTTGCCCTGCATTGGGCGGTAGCTGCCGTCGGGTGCCACGACCAGGGCTAGTCCGTGGCCTGCGTCTGCGTAGAGCAGCCCGCCTGTTCGCACGTCAAGCCGTGTCCTGAAGGGCGTCGAAATGGCGTCACCAGCATCGGCGGGTCTATTGCGATTCCTTGGCCGTTCACGGGTACGATCTGGGGTGGACTGCACTCACCGGCGAAGGGAATGGACTCACGATGACTTCGCCTGTAGTGAGAACGGATCAGGATCGGCGTAAGAGGCCCCCGTTCCGTGACACCAACCCTGAGCTACTTCGGCGGTGGGACCACGAAAAAAATGATCCAACGTTACTCAACACGTTGACGGAAAAGGCTCGCAAAGAGTGTTTCTGGATTTGCCCTGATGGCCACAGCTACGAGTACGCCGTCTACGGTGCCTTGGAGAACTGGGCGTGTAAACATTGCAACGAGGACCGAGACCACCGTCACCGTGCGCTCGGGCAACAACGCATTGTAGAGATCCCGCAACTCACAGCCGCCTGGCGGGACGAGGAGCCGATGGGTGATCTTACGCTCGGAGATTATCGCCCTAGGCGCTTTGAATGCCCCGCGGGTCATTTCCCGAGGGTGAGTCCCAGTACATTTCAACAATCGGGATGCCCGATTTGCCGTGCCCAGGCAACGAAAAAGAGCTTCGTTGCGGATCACACCGAGCTGGCACCTCAATGGCATCCAACGAAAAACAAGCTCTTGTCATCAAAGGTGGTTATCGCCTCCACTCGGAGTGTTTGGTGGCAATCCGGCTGCTGCGGACATGAGTGGGAGCAGTCACCAAAGACCCGGCTGAAGTACGAGCAGTTCCTTTGTCCGAAGTGTGAGACAATACTCGACAGCCTCGGCCTTCGTGACCCTGACCTAGCCGAAGAATGGCATCCAGACAACACGATCACACCGTGGCATGTGAAGCCCTTTTCGCCAACGCTGGTGACATGGCAATGTAGGAAAGACTCGGGGCATACTTGGCGGGCCAAGGTTGCTGCCCGCTCTTCCGGATCGGGTTGCCAGGTATGTTCCACAGCGGGTACCTCGTCAGTCGAACAAGAACACCTATTGGCGGCCGTGACGATTTTCGGGGCCGCTGCTCCCGGTATTGTCGATTCGACAGGCGGCACAAAGCGTTGGAGAACCGACATTCAAGTTGTCGTCGGGCCCACGATGGGACTCAGCATCGAATACGACGGGGAGCACTGGCACGCCAAACGACGTGAGGTGGACACGCGCAAGACTCTTGATCTTTTGGATGCAGGCTACTTTGTCGCCCGCATCAGAGAGAACCATCTGCCTTTCCTTGAGATTCAACACGAGCGGCTGCTGCAGGTTCGCTCCTTCCTGTATAAGACAGCCCCGCTGGACACAATTAGGGGCATAAAGGATTGGCTGTCCGCGTTCTGACTAAAGCTTTGGAGGGAGTGCGTTGGCTCCCTGATAGGGCTACTACAGGGCAACAACTGGGGTGCCGGTATCCCGTTTCCCTCCTCGAGTATCACCAAGGTATCCAGCCATATTCTTTAGTATGCGAATGCTGCCCAGCCAAGTCCTACTCGACATTGCCGCATCTCCATATAATTGTGAATTGGTTGCTGCTCTAGAGCACGCATCGCATGGGGAAGTGGACTTCCAAGCGGCTTCCCGCTGGGACCGGCTTGTTTCTGCCCATTCCTTCTACTTGTCAACGCAGCAGTGCGACCGGGCCAACGATGCGCGGGAGCGTGTGGAGCTGGCCCGCGAAAAATAGGGGAGTGCCATCGCCCGGGTCGGGTACGACAAAATCCAGCCGAATTGGGAGATGGACGACACAGATTTCTTACCGGAGCCGGAACTGGCTGACACTTCGGTGGAGGCCGGCTAGCAAGGGGTACGGCATCGACTACATTGGCCCGCTCGAGCCTACGTGGCATCCTTCTGTAAATGTCTTGCTTTGAGTCTCCGAATGATGTCGTCCAGTAGAGGCTCTATGCGGTCCGTAGCTCCGACGATCTTCGCGTATGCATGAAGCCCTGCTATTAAAGCAAGCGTTGCCTTCATATGCACGGCTGTCGAGAACCGAGGCTCCCATTCGAACTGGATTCTTGCGGTGGCCCCGTCCGTTACGGTGTAGTAAGGCTGGGCGCTGGCCAGTGAAGGGTGGCTGTCTTGGGTGTCGATGAGCCAGCCCATATAGAGCGGACCTCGCTCCTCGGGATTTAGATCAACAATTTTGCGAAGGTGGCCGAGATGGCCGAGAGATCTATCCGCGGCTCCGGCTTCCAGTATGTGTCGCTCCATGGCATCGGCAAGCTCCTTTTCGAATGACCAGACGTCCGATTGGGCGTCGAGGATCTTCATGAGGCCCTGCTCCTTCGTCAGGAGCGCAACATCGATGAAGGCCGTTCCCGAATCCGCTGCCCAAAGCAATCTGATGGCATGCTCGATGGCGCTTCGAGTCAGCGGTGGGGTTTCGGCACCGAAACCCAAGTTCTCCAAATGGATGGCAGCCTGCCCTGAACGAGTGATTCGCGCAAGCCAGCCCCATGCCACGGCAGGAGCATGGACGTCCTTGGTCTTCTGGATATTCCACTCACCGGGAGGCACATTCGGTGGCAGCGGCAATCCATGTACGAGGGCGATCAGCTCGTCATATATCTCGGTCGCGCGCCGAGGCACTGTGGCATGGCGATTCTGTTGGCGCTGCCTCTTGCTCCTGCTTTCGCTCATGGCTCAAGTGTCTCAAAGGCAGCGTGGCGGACGCTGAGCTTCTGATCCATCGGCAAGCCTTTCGGTGATCGGCGGGCCAGATCCCCTTGGGGAATGGAACTTATTGGCCAGGTGCAGCTACATCCCCGTGAATTCGGTCCGGACGCTGGTCGACCGTCTTTGAGAAGAAGGGCCAACTATCTTGGAACAGCGGCCTAATTGCCTGATCGAAAACTTCCCACAAACAGTGGGTTTAACTTGACGGAATGGTCCAGCTAGATCGGAATCTCACACGGGGCCGTTGGGCTTTTCGCCAGGCAGCCGTTCCGGGCGGGCACCCCAAGCCTCAGAACAGCGGCCAGGGCACCGCCGACATCTGACCGCGTGGAGCGGGAAACCGGCCCGCCGCACGCAACCGGGCGCAGCGCGCGGCTAGCGAGGAAATTTCCTCGGCGCTGAGCAGGTCAGCCAGGTTCCGGCCCAGCTCACCGTCCAGTCCTTCGCTGACGCGGTCGATACCCTCAAGCTCCTCGGCGGTCAGGGCGTCCCCCAGCCACCCCCACAGCACCGTGCGCAGCTTGTGGTCACGGTGGAAGGTAAGCCCGTGGTCCACGCCGTGCCGGTGTCCGTCCGTCATGGCAAGGATGTGGTCGCCTTTGCGGTCGGCGTTGTTGACGACGACGTCGAACACCGCCATGCGCCTGAGCGCCGGGGAGTCCTCGTGGATGAGGGCGACCATCCGACCGGTCTCATCCTGGCCCTCGAGGACGTGTTTCCAACCGATCTCAGGTACGTCGTCCGACGCAACTAGGTCCACTGCGTTCTGGTCGGGGTCTGCCTCCTGCCACAGCTGCACCATCCCTTCGCCCAACGGACCATCGCGCAGCCAGGTGCGGGGCACCACGTTCCATCCGAGGACCTCCGAGACCAGATAAGCGGCAACCTCCCTGTGGGCAAGGACCCCGTCGGGAAAATCCCACAGCGGTTTCTCCCCGGCAATCGGCTTATAGACAACCGCCGTGTCGCCGATGCTGCCCAGGAAGGTGGCGTTCGACGCCGTCGTGATGCGCCCCGTGAGCGTCAGCTCGGCCGTCACCATGTCGGGCGCAGGCATCAGGCCTCGGGCAGGGTGCAGACGTGACCGTCCGCGTCTACGGGGTAACCACACAGCGGGCACGCCGGACGCCCGGCGCCCACAACCTCCCGCGTGCGCTTGGCGAAGGCGCGGGCGGTGCCGACCGGCATCCGCACCAGCAGCATTTCGGGCACGTCGGCGTCGTCCTCATCAAGCCGTTCGTCGCCGTTATCAGCGTCGACATCGGAGATGGGGTAGGCCTCGATCACGACCTGGGCCGTTGTCGGGTCCCAACCTAAGCTCATGGCGCCGGTCCGGAACTGCTCCTGAACGGCCTCGAGCTGGTCATTGTCAACCAATTCAATGGGAGTACTGGTGGGGACGCTGTGAGGGTTCCCGTCAATGGTGAGAAGCTGGTCGAGGATTTCGTCGATCTTCTCCGCGAGCAGGGCCGACTGCTGCTTCTCCATGGCGATACTGACCGTCTGATTCCCTGCCCGCACCTGCAGGTAGAACGTCCGTGCCCCCGGAGGGCCAATGGTGCCGACGACTACCCGATCAGGCCAGTCGAACTCATGAACACGTGTAGGCATAAGAGCATTTTAGGCACAGGCGCCTCAAGGCGCCTGGTGCCCTGCACCGCCGCCCACCGGCGCGTCGGTGGAGTGGACACCATTCGACAGCCAGGACAGATCCCCGGCCTCGGTGTTGGTCGCGTAAACGCTTGGGCTTGTGGCGCTGTAACGCACGATCGATACGGAGGCCGGACCCACGCTAATTCGCTGGAACAGGTCCAGGTGCATGCCCAGTGCGTCGGCAATGATGGATTTGATGACGTCACCGTGGCTCACCGCCACCCAGACGGCTCCTGGCCCGTACTCGGCTTCGAAGGCGGCATCGTGGCGGCGAATGGCGGCCACCGCCCGGGCCTGCATCCCGGCCATGGATTCACCGCCGGGAAAGACGACGGCGGACGGCTGGGATTGCACGGCCGACCACAGATCTTCGGTTGCGAGGTCACTGAGCTTGCGGCCCTGCCACTGGCCGTAATCGCATTCGGTAAGGTCGGGTTCCACCGGCGCGTACGGAGTGCCGGCCTGGCGGTCGAGGATGAGCTGGGCGGTCTGCTGGCAACGCTCGAGAGGGCTAGATACCACCCCGACGACCGGCACCGCCGCGAGCCGTTCTCCGGTCAAAGCCGCCTGCTCGCGCCCGGTCTGGTCCAGGCTGACACCGGCGGCCCGCCCGGCCAGCAGTCCAGTGGCATTGGCTGTGGTGCGTCCGTGCCGCACGAGGATAACTGTTGCCATCCACCCAGCCTATCCACCCGCTCGGTGGCAGCGCCCACCCAGGCTCGTGAAATCTGCCGGCCACAGGTCACAGACCACTCACGGTGATCGTTCACCCACCAAGAAGACCACCGGGGGAGTAGTGACCGGGCCGGGGCAAGGATTGAAGGGGTCTTCCCTGGTCCACTCCAGATCGTTCACCTGCTCGGCAAGCACCGAGCCGTCCGTAGCGAGGGCGCGCAGGGTGATGTAACTGGGTACCGGGCCAGGGATGAAGGTGAACCGCCAGGTGTCCTCGCCCTGCCTGCTGCCGATGTAGCGGGTGTCGGGGTAGGCGGGCGGCGGGACACTTGGGCCGGGTGCGGGGGAGAATCCTCCACCGGGAAGCTGTATCCAGTGGTCGGTGACTGCGAGGGAAGCGGCTGGGTCTGCAGTGGGTTCTGGCGCCGAGCACCCCTCGTCCGTGCATAGCTGGACGTCGTCGACAGCTTCCGCACCGCCTTGAACGGTCACTTCGAGGGTGCTGACGTAGCCAATGGCGGGACACGCCGTACTGCAGCCCGCAGCCGGCAGCGTGACCGCGATCAGCGCGGCAACGCCCAGGATCCCCCAACCCGTTTTCATGGATGCAGTCTATGGCTGGAAGGTGTTGTCCGGTCACATTCGAAAAACAAGCGTTCCCGGTGCAGCGTCCCACCAATACGGATACTGTGGCTTCACCACGTGTATGCGTGACCTGGGAGCAGCGGGCAGGGTTGTAATGAGCTGGCAGAACCGCCCGCGACCCAAGGAATTTCATGAACGTGTTCACCTCCCAGCCAACAGGCGTCCTCCAGTGGTAGCCGGAACCTCCCACTCGAGGCTGCGCCGGAAGAGGACCCGGCATCCGCGGTTCACTGTAGGGGAGAGGGTGAGCTTCCTGGACGCCGGCCTGTCCGGCACGGGCGTCGTGGATGCCATGACGGGCGACCACTCCATTGTCTGGATCTGGGCCGACGGCGGTCTTGGCCGCCGGATGTTCTTCCAGGGCTGCGGCAGTATCATCTCGTCCCTTGAGGACCAGCCGGGGTGAGCAGTGGGACGTTATCGTCCGCCTTCTGCTGCGGCAAGGGGGCCTGTCACGCGGACCCCGCCAACTGCCCCCGTCCACGGAGTATCACCGGGCCCGGGAAGGTCCAGGTGCGCGAAAATGTAGCCCTGCTCGAGTTCAATGACTTTCGAAGTGGACCCGGCACAATCCAGCGCCAGCTCCAGAGGCTGAAAGGGCGCACCCGGATGCTCCTGGCCAACGGAAACCTTGGCGCCTGATGCACCAACACAGGCTGCGGTGACGGTGTACTGTCCGGCCGCCGGCACCTTCTCCATTGCTCCAAAGCCCCTGACCGGGCCATCCAATGGCCCCTCCTCAAAAAGAATGGCGGGTCCCGGCACTGCCTTGAGGAGCCGGTCCAGCTCACCATAGTTCTTGACCTCCCGCTCCAGTACCAGCGGGTCAACGTACACCGGCGGGGACACGGCCGACGCATCCGGGGCAGAGGTTGGCTTGTTCAATGGATCAGTGCCACTTGCTGGCGGATACTCCGGCTCAGGGTAGTCATAAGAGCACCCCATCAGGGTCATTAACGAGCACGCGGCAAGCGCAACCACCTGCCGCCTGTCCCTCGCCGCCATAGTCGCACCAAGTCTTGCCGGTCAGGCCGGCTGCCAACTCACCAGGAGTGCCTTCACCCCATAGACAATGGTGCTGTCCATTCGTTCCAGGTGAACGCCCTGTTCCAGGGAAAGCCCGGGCAAACGGGCCAGCAGGGCCTCCAACACGATCCGGGCTTCTAGCCGGGCCAGCGGCGCGCCGAGGCAGAAGTGAATGCCGTGGCCGAATGCCAAATGCCGGTTGTGGCCGCGATCAACATCGAACTCGGCAGGCCGCTGGAACTGCCTCTCGTCGCGGTTGGCGGAGCCGATCCACGCCACGATCGGTGCTCCGGCTGGAATCACTTCGTCTCCCAGGGTGGTCTCCGCCACCGTCAACCGGTACATGGACTGCACCGGCGACCGAAAGCGCAGCACTTCCTCGATGGTTTGGGGAATCAGGGCTGGTTCCCTGAGCAGGCGCTCCATGGTTCCGGGGTTCTCAGCCAGGCACAAAACGGCGTTGCCGATCAGATTTGTGGTGGTTTCATTGCCTGCGACAAGCAGCAAGGCGCAAAAACCGAGCAGTTCGGGCACTGTCAGCTTTTGGCCGTCAATCTCCGCTGCCAGCAGGGTGCTGATCAGGTCCTGGCCCGGGCGGCTCCTGCGTTCGTCGATCAGGGCCAGGAAGTACTCCGTCATCTCCATGTTCGCTGCGGTGTGATCCTCACTGGCCGAACCAGCCCGAGTTTGGCTGACAATCACATCCGACCACCGTTTGAAGCGCTCACGGTCCTGCGCGGGGATTCCCATGAGTTCAGAGATCACTATGACAGGCAACGGGTACGCCAACGCCTTGATCAGGTCCGCGCTGCCGCGGTCCGCGATGCCCTCCAGCAGCTCGTCCGTGAGCCCGGCGATGCGGGGAGCCAGCGCATCCACGGCCTTGGGAGTGAACGCCTGGGTAACCAGGGAGCGCAGCTGCCGGTGCCTTGGAGGATCTGTGGCGATCAGGCTCAAGGAAAACAGTTGGCCGGTCCCCGATGCATCATCACCTCCCATGTGCGACGAGAAGGTGGCATATTCGGACAAAGCCCGCTGAACGTCGTCGTACCGGAAGACGTGCCAACTGCCAGACTGTTCGTCGTAATAGACGGGGGCAGTTTCCCGCATGCGTTCGTAGTAGGGGAAAGGGTTGAGCTGATATTCAGGGGACGCACTGAAATCCATGGCTGGCCTCTCTGCTCGCCTGGGACTCTTCGGCTCCACGGACGCCGTGCCCTCAGCCAGTTGGAGCGTTGAACCCTGATTTTAGCCACTGCCAGCTTCCGGGTCATTAGCTGGAGTTGGCCCGGTTTACTCCGGATCGCTACCTACTGGGTGGAGGCGCTCCCGCCAGTCTGCCGGTACCTTGTCCGCCGGTGCAGGTGAGGGCTGCTCCGGTGGCCTGGACTGAGGGTCCGGAAGCCTGGGGCCACGGAAGAATTTCTTCGTGGTGTGCTCGTAGAACCAGTCCTCCCCGGGTTCAAAGGACCTCACGACGGGGTGACCGGCTTTCCGCGCGTGGGCACTGGCATGCTGGGACGGAGATGAATCGCAGCATCCGATGTGGCCGCACTGTGCGCAGCGGCGAAGATGCAGCCACCAACCCGGGCCGTCACCGCCAAGGCACTCCAGGCATCCCGTTCCACTGGGTGTGGCGGCAAGGTTGATCCCCGCAATTGGGCGGTCCTCCAAGGGGTACTCCATGTCCATCACTCCGGTCCTGCTCAGGTCATCCCGGCGGCCCTGTCGGGAGCCATTCTGGCAGAATCTCCGCGCCCTTGTCTGCACTGTCCCAGCGCGAGTATCGTGAGCGCCACCGAACCATTGAACCGGAAAGACGGCGGCCATGGATCACTCGGTTCCGATCATGCTGATTGCCACCTCAGACTCGGACTCCCGGCGCATTCTCGGAGACGAGTTACGCCGGCGCTACGGTGCCGACTATGAGGTGGTGGCCTGCGAGGGGCACGCCCACGGGCGGGCGGTGCTTGAGGGGCTCCGGCGCTGGAACCGCCCGGTCGCGCTCATACTCGGGTGTTACGGGCCAGCTGACCGCGGTGGGCTCGATTTCCTGCGTCGTGCCTATGGCTTTCACCCGGCCGCAAAGCGTGCAGTTGTGGTGACATGGGGTGACTTCGCCAGCGCGCCCACCGTATTCCGTGCGATCGGGCAGGGGCACGCGGAGCTGCTGATCATACGACCCGAACGCTCGCGCGACGAAGAATTCCATGGGGCGATCACTGACGCCCTTGATGACTGGCACCTGGCCCAGGGGGTCGGGTTCGAGGCGGTCCGGCTGATCGGGGAGGTTGGCGACGGGAGAACCCATTCGCTGCGCGATTCCCTGAGCCGAAACCACATCCCAGTGGGCTTCCATCCTGTGGGGTCCGAGACGGCGGAACGGACGCTGGAGAGCCTTGGCCTGCGCGACCCCATGCTGCCGGTCCTGGTGCTGGAGTTCACTGCGTCACCAATTGTCCTGCAGAACCCAACTGACCTGGAGATTGCCGAAGCGATGGGGGTGACGCGACCGCCACCACCGGACAAGATTTTCGATGTGGTGGTGGTTGGAGCCGGCCCCTCCGGTCTTGCGACCGCCGTCTATGCCTCCTCGGAGGGCCTCGCCACCATGGTGGTTGAAGGAGAGGCTGTGGGGGGCCAGGCCGGCACCAGCTCCTTGATCCGCAACTACCCTGGCTTCTCCCGCGGTGTCAGCGGCGCCCATCTGGCCTACCGCTCGTTTCACCAGGCCTGGACTTTGGGCACCGACTTCCTGTTCTTGCGGAAGGTGGAAGGCCTCGCCCCGGACGGAGCACTGTACGCTGTGTCGATTTCCGATGGCAGCGTGGTGCGGTGCCGCACAGTAGTGGTGGCCACCGGAGTGGACTACCGCCGCCTCGGGATACCCCAGATAGAGGATCTGGTGGGCAGGGGCGTCTTCTACGGGGCCACAGTCTCCGAGGCGCCGTCGATGGCCGGAAAAAACGTCTGCGTTGTGGGGGGCGGCAACTCGGCCGGACAGGCGGTCCTGCACCTTGCGAAGTTCGCGAAGAAGGTGACGCTGCTGGTGCGTGGACCCACCCTGTCGGTGAGCATGTCGGAATACCTCATCTCCCAGCTGGAGGCTACCAGGAACGTTGCGATCCGTTATGGCACCGTGATCGTGGGCGCACGCGACCGGGACGGATTCCTTGCCTCGGTCAAGGTCGCCGCACCCGGCGCCCCCGACGCAACGCCGGGTGAGGAGATCGAAGCTGGCGGTTTATTTGTGCTCATCGGTTCGGTGCCGCGGACCTCCTGGCTGCCCGACACCGTAGAGCGTGACCAGGCCGGCTTCCTCCGCACTGGCACCAACCGGGATGTTCATGACGCCGGGTCCGTCATGCCCGGCAGGCATCCGCTGGCCCTGGAAACCAGCATGCCCGGCATCTTTGCGATCGGCGACGTGCGGGCCGGTTCCATCAAAAGGGTGGCTACCGCCGTGGGGGACGGCGCCACAGTGGTATCTATGCTCCATACCTACCTGGCCGAGCACCTCCTGCCTGCTTCGCCCCCTGCCCCAGGTGATGCTGCCGTACCCGAGGAGCTGCCCGGAGATGTCCGCTTCAACTGAGGCCACACCGTTGATCCCGGCGATGAGGCTGTTGCTCTACGTTGCTGCATTCCTCGTGTTTCTTGCCGGGCTCGTGCTGTTCGTGTTTCCGCTGCGGACTGCGGAATGGTTCGCATGGACAGTCAATCCGCCCATGACCGCCGTCTTCCTCGGGGCGGCATACTGGTCGGCCGCCGGTCTGGAGGTGACGGGCGCCCGCTCAGCGAGTTGGGAGTCAGCGAGGCTGGCAGTCTGGCCCGTGTTCGTCTTCACTACGCTGACTCTTGGGGTCACCCTGCTTCATCTGGATCGCTTCCACCTCTCGCCAGAAAATGGCGCACTGGCCCAGATAGCCACTTGGGCGTGGCTGGCGATCTATGCCATGGTGCCCGTGGCGATGCTCGTGGTCAGCTGGATGCAGATCCGCTCCCGGCGTCCTGCCCCAACGTCCGTGACGGCGGGTCGGCCGGTGCTGCCCCCTGCGCTACGGCTGCTCATGGTGGGGATCGCCGGGGTACTGCTGTGCTTCGGTGTGGCGCTTCTGGCAATACCCGCTTATGCCGCCACGTGGTGGCCCTGGACACTGTCCGAGCTCACGGCGAGGGCGGTCGGAGCGTGGCTGGTCGGCCTGGGATGGTCGGCTGCGCAGGGCCAGTCCAGCGCCGACCTCCGCACCGTACGCCCCGTGGCCCTGACCTCGGTTGCCTTCGTCATTCTGCAGGCGCTTGCCCTGCTGCGGTATGGCGGCGCCCTGGCATGGCCGAGCGCACCGGCCATCGGCTTCGTCACAGTGCTGCTGGCCATTGGAACCGCCGGTGGATGGGCACTCGCTCTATCCCGATCGCCCGGAGCACAGGCCGAAATTAGCTGAGCGGACTTTCCGCAAACGCTTGATCCTTCTTCGCCTGCCGCTCAGCGCGCTGCTTGATGCCCAACAGCATCGCGCGATCCATGACCAAATAACCCGGCTGAAGCAGGAAGTCCATGAAGCGCAGTCCTGCCGGCCGCCCCGGACCGGTGCGCGTCCGCAGCAGCAGCCGCGTCCCGCCGTCGTCCGCTTCGTGGAGGATGAACTGCCACGTGCCGGTAACCGTGCCCGCCGGCGCGCCGGGGCTTGCGTCGAGGACGAGGTGCCGGCCGCTCTCCAGCTCCACTACCCGGGGCCCCATGCGCCCTCCGGGGTAGTGGGCGGGCGTGAAGGCGATGGTGTCACCGACTACAAGGTCCTGCCACTCCGGGTGGATCCGATCCGCGTTGGTTACGCCCAAATGGAGCAGCCCGTTCTCAACCCACGTATATGAGTACAGTCCAGCCCGGTCAACCCCCATCTGCACCAGCCAGGGCCATACTTGGGCAGGCGGCGCGGAGATGGTCACTGCCATGGTCTGCACGGAGTCGGGCCCTGGGATCAGGTGATCGCCTGGTAGCGGCATACCCGCCTCGTACCCGGCAGCACCCCACCTACCTAAAAGACGGGGCAGCACGACGTGGGTAAGGACACCGACAGACACTGCGGTCCCGATGGCTCGCGGAACCCGATTCCCAGGAGTGCGGGCCGATCCGTGGTGGTCCGCGCTTCGAAGCGAAAGCATCTTAACTGTCTCCTGAAGTAGGTGGTGTCCGGGTACCCTACGGAAGCCGTGGACGCCGCCACGGAAATTTTGGTTGCCCTGACACTACGACCCGGCCGGGCCCGGCACCCAGAGCCCAAGGTCCCTTTGGAACTGACATGGCCGCCAGCGGTGCGGATGCCGCACGGCAACGTGCCCAAGTAAAGGATCAAACTTTTTTGGTCCGGGGCTGGCCTCGCCCCAGTCGAAATGACTTACTATCGAACTCACTTCGAGACCGGCTGATTCGATGACATGTCGCTGCGGACCCAGGAAGAGTACCGATGCCCGCCCTTAGTGCGGTCCCGGTCCTGGCCCGCACTAATCCTGGGGGAGCCTGCTGGTGCAACACCGACTGAACAAACATGACTGTACTGTTCACACCGCTGATGTTCTGCACCATTTGGGACTCCTTATGCCTTACGGCGCAGGGGAGGATCTGGGACCCGTTGGTGCAGCGGAGCTGGCGGACTGGATCGATGTTGATCCCGACGCCGAGCCCGAGATTGCCGGCCACGGCTGGCAGGTGGGACTCGGCGATGAAGTCGGCCTGTTTGTTCGCCGCGACCATGACGATCTGGCAGAACTCCTGGGCCGGCAGGCTGGCGTCCGCTCGGTTGTCCAGCTCGATCGCGAGGTGTTCGCCGTTGATGCGCCCCGGTTGTGCGCCGATGGATTGCGCGCGGCCGTGATGCAGGCTGTCGCAGCTGCCAACGTGAGGGCGCATGACCCCTATGTCGCGGACCAGCAGGATGTTCCGGCTGGAGGCGAAGTCCACCTGGACGCCTCAACCACTACGTCCCGTCCGACGCAGCCGGTGGAACCTGAAGAGGACGATGACCTGTGCCGGCTGGTTTGCGGGGACGCCGCCAGCGGTGGCCGGCGGGTTCAGGTGTGGGTCAACATGAACGGCATCCTTATCCTGCCCGCCGGAACCATCCCGCACGGTCCGTTGGACCAGGGCGAGAATCCTCGCTTTCAGCGCGCCACCGTGACGCCGGCGCGAGCCGTCAGACTCGCCAAGCAGCACGCAGGGCGTTGGATCCCTTATGCCTCCCTCACCAATCTCCGCCTCCGCCGGCCCGGGCTGGTCCGCCGCCGCTGGTCAGCCACCCTTGTGGAGCGGGACGGCGCTTCTGTCCCCTTGAGCTGGCGGGGAACCCGTCCCCACGCGCTGTTGCTCTGGGGGTACGTCGTCGCCCGGCGCGGGCTCGACGCGGTGGACGGTCTGCCTTAGAAGGATGTGCCACGGGGGTGCGAAGCGCTGGACGAAGCACCAGATTCCGTGTTTCCGCAAGAAGGGCTCAACGTTGGGCAAATATTCCGGAAGCATTCCGAAACAGGGCCCTCCGCCGCTGTTTTCCGAACTCTCCCCGATCTACGCTGTCCAGCATCCGAAAGTTTGGAGACGACCATGAGCCCTGATGCCATGCCACAGCTGCTGCGGGAGCGGGTTCCCGGGCAGGCAGTGCTCGAAGAGTTGATGGCGGTGCAAAGCCGCGTTCCGCGCCGTAGCTGGCTGCAGCGGGTGTTTGGTGCCAGCCCACTCAGTCCGGAGAGCATGCCCTGGTACAAGGGGGCTCTCGGCGAAATCGCCGTCGGACGGATTCTTGAAGGGCTGGGTCCCGAGTGGCTGGTCTTGCATGCCGTGCCGGTGGGTACGGGTTCCTCGGATATTGACCACGTGCTGGTGGGGCCGGCGGGAGTGTTCACCCTGAACACCAAGAACCACTCCGGCCAGCCCGTCTGGGTGGCAGGGCGGGCACTCCTGGTTGCGGGAAAGAGGACCCACCACATTCGTAGCGCTGCTTACGAAGCTGCCCGGGCAGCAAAACTTCTGGGCTCCGCTGCTGGCTTCCCCGTCGAGGTGACCGGCGTTGTGGTCATCGTCCAACCGAAGAGCCTGACCATCAAAGCGCGGCCCGAGCGCGTGACCGTGGTGACGGACGCACGGCTCCTTTCCTGGCTGCGCCGGAGCCAGCCCGTCCTGGGCACGGAGCAAGTGGCCCAGATCGCGTCGGCGGCGGTCCGGCCGGGGACCTGGTGCCGGAAGCCTTTTGCCGCAAGCGAACTGCCAGCCCTTCAGGACAGCTTCACTGCCCTCCGGATAATGGTTGAACAAGCACGACGGCGGCAGGCAGCCTGGGCGTTGAGCGTTCCGGCAGTCGGTTTCGTGGTCCTGGCTAACAGCGCGCAATGGGGCGCAGCAATCCTCCAGGGCCTGGGCGGTCGCTGAATCGGCCGTGACGTTTGGCCTCTGGACCTGGCAGGGGAGTGACGCGCAAACTGGGGTGATGCGGTTCCACAGGCGTTTGGGCATCGTGCTCACAGCTGCCGCTGCGGTCACCACTTATGCCCGGTACGTGCGTCCGTGGCAGCTCCACTGGGGCGCGACGCCGGAAGAGGTCTCGCGTGCTTTGCCCGGAGATGACCTCGTGCCCGGACCAACGTTCAACGCCACGCGAGCGGTCACGGTTGGCGCCCCTCCGGAGCGGATCTGGCCGTGGCTGGTCCAGGACGGACTCACCCGGGCCGGCTGGTACAGCTACGACATCCTCGACAACCTGGGCCGTCCAAGCGCCCGGCGCATCATCCCCGAACTTCAGGACCTCGCCGTGGGAGACATTGTGCCCATGAGTCCCGACGGCAAGCATGGCATGCCAGTCCAGGAGATCGACGCACCGAAGTCGATGATCTGGGGTACGCCCGGTGACACCACCTGGACGTGGCAGCTCGACCCCATTTCGGACGGCTCAACGCGACTGATCAGCCGTGTGCGCTCGCGGTACCGGTGGCTCTCGCCCACTATCGCCTTCTCCCTGTTGCTTGAGTTCGGCGACTTCTGGATGATGCGCAAGATGCTGCTGAACCTCCGCGATCGGGCTGAATCAGCGCCTTGAAAGCCCCAGCTAGAACCGGCTGTTGAGCCGCTTCCCGTTTCCCGCCCGGGCAAGCCTGACCGGCCGTCTGCAGCCCGACAAGCCGCGGTCAATCGCGGAATCCCCTGCAGGGGAGCCGAAGGCAGGGAGCTGCGCAGCGGTCAGGAGCCGCCGTAGAGGAAGCGGTGCAGGCTTTCTTCTCCTGGGGACCGTGGAATGTACAAATAGTCCGCGTGGCCGCCGGGCTCAGCGGGCATGGGCGGGTAGGGCTTCGGTTGATGCTCTTGCCCGTTGCGGCGCTCCCGGGGTTTCAGGTGCGCGGGCATGGCCGACAGGACAGGTTGGGGCCAGTGGGGTGGTTCCCAGTCCTGGTGTTCGCTTTTGTAGTGGCGGCCGGTGGGTGAGGTCCAGCCGGGTGGTTGGTTTGTGGTGGCTGGTGTTGGGGTCCAGCCGGTGGTGTGCCGGAGTTTGTGGTGTTTGGGGCAGGGTTGTCCGAGGTTGCTGATGCCGGTGGTTCCGCCGTGGTGCCAGGCGAGGAGGTGGTCTGCCTCATTGTCCAGGGAGGGGTTGCTGCAGCCGGGGAAGGGGCAGGTGCCGTCGCGCAGCCGGAGCCAGTTCCGCATGGCTTTGGTGACCCGGTAGCTGGTCCGCCCGATCTCCAGCGGGGCCCCGTCCCGCGGATCGACCAGGACGCGGTGGAACGCATCGGCGCCGTTGGCGACCAGGTCCCTCGCCATGGAGGCTGGGATGGGTCCGTACCCGTCGAGCATTGCTGGCTCGTCGGTCACTCCCATGAGGGCGAGGACCGGCACGGTGACGAGAACCTGCGCCCGGATCCGCGACGAAGGGGTGAGATCCGTTCCTGTCTCTGCCCCGTCGCCGCTGCTGGTGCTGGTGCCGCTGGTGAGGATGGCTGAGGCGAAGTGGTCGGCGCGGAGTTGGGTGAGGGTGCGGGCCTCGTGGGGGCCTTGCATTCCCCGGGCGAGGGCGTTGAGCCGGTTCCAGCCTGCCATTGCCTGGTGGGCGGGGAGGTAGGCCGAAAGCCAGGCCATCCCGTCCTGGTCAGGACTGTATTCCACCCGCCGGTCCGCCACGGCCTTGGTATGGCGTTTCTCCAGCGATTCGGGATGGTGGCGTTCCCGCCAGGTCCGGGCCTTGTGCCTGAACCGGTACGCCGGCATCTCCCCGATCGTCGCCGCACCGGCAGGCCGGGGTGTGTCCGGGTCCAGGAAGTGGGCCTCCAGGGCGGCGGCGCCGGCGGCATCGAGGGTGGCTGCCTCGTCCGCCATGCCCCGGGCGTGCTGCCACGAGATCGTGCCGGCCTGCAGGGCCGCGAGGGTCAGGGGCAGGGTGCTGGTCAGGGCGTGGGATACGGCCAGGAACGCGCTGGCGGCCCGCGGCCCGATGGCCAGCACGCACCCGATCTCGGCGGCCACAGCCATTTCCTGCGCCTGCACCGGCATCCCGGGAGGGGCCAGGGCATGGGCGGTGCCGGCGTACTTCATGGCAGCTCGGGCCTTCAGGCCCGCCACGCCGGCCTCCACAGCCGCCGCGCCGGCGAGGATGTCCAGGCTCCCATCCGCCAGTCCGGCCAACGGATCAACGGCCGAGAACGGCTCCGAACCACACCCGTCCACCTCAGCGTTGAGCACGGCAAGAGCGGCCCTGATATCCGCAAACGCCCCCGCCACCGCTTCCCTGCCCATGAACCCATCATGCCAAGGGGGTCCGACAATGACGTTTGGCATCGGGCAGCCGGGAAATAGCACAGCGAAGCGCCGCCGCCTACTGCGCCGTCCATCAGCGCAAGAGTACGATCGCGATGTGAGCGATCCGGAGCTTGTGGCCCTTCCCGTGGGGTTTGAACGATTCCATCGACGGGACTTCATCAACTACCAACTCAACCGCGCCCATGCCCTGGGATTTGCGGATCGGGATGAGCTGCTCAGCGCCGCCACACAGGTGCGGGGGATGGATGACTGTGCCGCCGTGTTCGAGACCTTGTCCAACCGGGCCGCAGCAGAGGACCGGCACCGGCAGGCGGCGGGTTACGCGAGGATCGCGGAGTTCTTCACGCCGCCACGGTCAGTGGAGAAAACAGCCCGCTACCGCCGCTACCTGCAGCTCTTCGACACGGCATTCGGTGCTGGACTGACACGTCACAACATCCCCTACGGCGGGGCGTCGCTGCCAGCCTATTCGCTTCCGGCGTCAGGCCCACGAAACGGCGGGACGGTGCTGCTGCACGGTGGGTTCGACTCCCTGATCGAGGAGTTCTTCCCCATCTGCCAGCGGATCGCGGCCGCAGGTTTCCAAGTGATTGCCTTCGAGGGCCCGGGCCAAGGCGGTGCCCGGACGTTGAACGGGCTCACCTTCGACCACGACTGGGAGAAGCCCGTCGGGGCGGTGCTGGACCACTTCCGGCTCGACCAGGCCGCCCTGGTGGGCATCTCGATGGGTGGGTACTGGGCATTGCGTGCCGCAGGCCGCGAGCCCCGGATCCACCGGGTGGTGGCCTGGCCGCCGGTGTACGACTGGCTTTACAGGCTCCCTCGCGTGGCGCGCGGCCCGGTACGCGGGATGGTGCGGCGCCGCGGCTTCATGCGCTGGAGCGTGCGGACCCGGGCCCGGCTGTTTCCCACCCTGCGTGTTGTGGTGGACCAGGTCCTGTACATGCTCAACAGCGATGACCCGGCGGACGTCGCCGAATGGTTCCTGGGCATGAACGCCACCCACTTGGGCAGCGGCCGGGTGAACCAAGACGTGCTGTTGATGGTTGGTGAAAACGACGCCTTCCAACCGTCAGCGCTGGCCAGGGCACAAGCCAGGGCGCTCGTGGCGGCCCGAAGCGTCACCACACGCGTGTTCACCCGGGCTGAGAACGCCGACCAGCACTGCCAGATGGGGAACCTCGAGCTCGCGTGCGCGGTGCTCACCACCTGGCTGCAGGCTGCCGACACGGGCTCAGCCGAAACGTCCCCAGCCTGAGGAGGAATGGTCCCGAACGCCGGGACCACCTGCCAGCGTTAGCGTCCGACGACGTCGAGCGCCACGAGGTGCGCGCCCCCACCTTCCGCGAAGACCGCCAGGGCCGTGCTCGCCTCCGCAGGGAACACGAGGTCCGTGATGGTGGCGAGCCCGTCCTGGGCAAAGACCTCCACGGAGCAGCGGTCCAGATGGACTGACAGTCGAAGGCGGCCATCCCGCAGCGGAACGGCGACGGCTTCGACGGAAGGGAAGGCTGCATGGAAATCTGCCCGTCCCGACTTCCGCCGGTCCAGGCGAAGGACGCCGTCCGCAACGTCGTAGCTGATGACGGTACGTTCGGCTGCGCCGGCCCGGACCACCAGCCCCACACGGGTTGCTGCACCCGGCTGGAACACCACGTCCAGCCGCGCCACGGCGGCCGCCACCGGCAGCTGCTGGATACCAGATGCCAGGGCCTGCGGACCCAGGCTGAAGCTTGGGGATTCCTGCCCGGCAAACGGGTCAACGGGCGTTTGCCGAAGCACCATTTTCCCGTCCAGCCTGGCCAGCGAGACCTCCCTCGGCAGCGACATCGCACTGCGCCACCCGCCGGTGGGGGTGGAGCCGGCATAGTCCCAGTTGTTCATCCAGCCGATCATGATCCGCCGGCCGTCGGCTACCCCGCTGAAGGAGACCGCGGCGTAGTAGTCGCGGCCCCAGTCGAGCCAGCCGTACTCACGCATCCGGCTGCCGTCCTGTTGTAAGCCCTCCGTAACCGTCGACTCGGAACGGAACTCCACGCCGTCGAACGCGCCCAGGAAGTACTGCCCGGCGGAACCGCCGGCGATGCCGCCCGGATTGATGTTGACGATGAGGACCCACATGGTCTCACCGGGTTTGCCGTCCACGGGCAGCTCGAAGAGGTCCGGGCACTCCCAGACTCCGCCGGTGGCGTTGGCCGGGCCAAAGGTGCTCAGGTACTGCCAGTTCGTCAGGTCGGCCGACTTGTACAGCACCACCTGGCGTTCCACCGCCTCAACGGCGGCCATCACCCAGTAACTGCCCCCAGCGCCGTCGTACCAAAAAACCTTGGGATCCCGGAAGTCCGCGGACGCGCGGTCCAGGACGGGATTGCCGGAGTACTTTGTCCAGGTAGTCCCCTCGTCGAGGCTGTAGGCGAGCGACTGGGCCTGCCGGCCGGCCAACGGTGAGGGGTCACTGTAGGCGCTGGTGTAGATGGCAACCAGCGGAGGATTCCCGGCAGTGCCGAGGCCACTGGTGTTGTGCTCGTCGAACACCGCCGAGCCGGAGAAGATGGCCTCGCGCTCGTCGCACGGAATGGCCACCGGCTGCTCGTCCCAGTGGAGCAGGTCCGGGGAGGTGGCGTGACCCCAGGACATGTTGCCCCAGTCCGGGCCGAACGGGTTGTGCTGGTAGAAGAGGTGGTAGGTGCCGTTGAGGTACACCAGCCCGTTGGGATCGTTCAGCCAGTTGCGTTCGGCGGTGAAGTGGAACTCCGGCCGGTAAGGGTCCGCGGCGGCACGGGCAGGTGAGGCGGCACGTGCGGTGGTGGCGGGAGGTGCGCCTGGCGCCGTCGTCAGTGAATTCATGGTCAGCCCTTCACGCCGCTGGAGGCGATGCTGTTGACGAACGAACGCTGGAAGGCGATGAAGAGCACCACCACCGGAACGGTGATGAGGGAAGCGTATGCCATCACCTCGCCCCACGAGACGTTCAGCTGGAAGAAGTACTGGATGCCGATCATCACCGGACGCAGTTCCTCGGACTGGACCACCATCAGCGGCCAGAGGTAGGAGTTCCAGGCAGGGAGGAAGGTCAGGATCGCCACGGTGGCGGTGGCCGGGCCGGACAGCGGCATGACCACCTGGCGGTAGATCTTGAACCAGCCGGCGCCGTCGATGCGCGCGGCCTCGTCCAGCTCCTTGGGAATGGACTCGAAGTACTGGTGGAACAGGTAGATGGAGAAGGCGTTGGCGATGAACGGGATGATCTGGACCTGGTACGTGTCCAGCCAGCCCTTGGAGAACTCGAGGCTGAAGCCGTTCAGTTCGAAGTAGGGGAGCTGGTTGACCCACCACACCAGCGGCAGGGCCAGGGTCTGGAAAGGCACAATCAGCGTGGCGAGGATCGCGGTGAACACAATCTTCTTCCCGCGGACCTGCATGCGGGACAGGGCGAAGGCGCAGAGGCTGTTGACGAAAATACCCAGCACCACTGTGATCGCGGATATTCCGATGGAGTTCATCAGGAAGCGGGCGGCGGGCACCCGGTCGAACACGGCCCCATAGTTGTCGAACGAGATGTTGCCGATGGGCAGGAACGCTGCCACGGAGGACATGTCACCGAAGATCTGCTGGTCCGGCTTGAGCGAGGACACCAGCATGAAAACGATGGGGAAAGCGGCGGCGACGGCGAACAGGATCCGTACCGCCATGGTCCCTGCGATGCTGAGACGGTTGGACTTGAGATTCTGCTTCACGTCAGTCCTTCTCTCGGGTCAGGTAGCGCTGCACTGCGGAGATCAGCAGCACCAGGACGAAGAATACGAGGGAGATGGCCGAGGCGTAGGAGGTTTCCTGCTGCTTGAAGCCGGAGCGCACCGCCTCGAAAATGATGGTGGTGGTGGAATCGAGCGGCCCGCCCTGGGTCATGACGCTGACTTGGTCGAAGAGCCCGAGTGCCTGAATGGTGATGGTCACCAGAATCAGTGTGCGGGTGTGCTTGAGGCCCGGCCAGGTCACGTAGCGGAACTGGTGCCAGCGGCTGGCTCCGTCCAGCTGGGCTGCCTCGTACAGTTCGCCGGAGATGCTCTGCAGGCCGGCGAGCCAGATGATCATGTGGAAGCCGGCGGCCTGCCAGATGGACAGGATGATGATGGCCGGCATGGCGGTGGCGGGGTTGTTGAGCCAGTCCGGGCCGTCGATCAGGCCGAAGCTGGCCGCGGACAGGAACTCATTAATGAGCCCATCCTTGCGATACATGAACAGCCATAGCAGCGACACCACCACCATGGACGTCACCACGGGCAGGAAGTACAGGGTGCGGAAGAAGTTCACGCCGCGGAACTTCTTGTTGATCAGTAGCGCCATAGCGAGGGCCAGGCCTGACTGGACGGGCACCACCACAACCGCGAAGTAGCTGACGTTCAGCAGCGCCCGCCAAAACGTGGGATCCGTGAAGAGCCGGACGAAATTGTCCGTACCGACAAACTCAACGGGCCGCGGCGACACAAGGCGTGCATTAGTGAATGCCAGGCCAAAGCCCAGGATCGCCGGGAGGAAGACAAAGAGCAGCAGCAGGGCTGCCGCGGGGGCGATCATTGCCCACCCGCTGAGCTGCTCGCGCAGGTAGCGCGGCCTGCGATGGGGTTTGTTGGGCGGTGCGGCCGGGGCCGGGGCCGCCACGCGGCGGCCAGGAGTAGGGGGAAGCTGGGTTGTTGTCATGGGATTCTCCGTTGACAGTCAGGGCCGGAGGTACGACGACGGCGGGTTGCACGCCGCCGTCGTCGTACCGTTCGGCAGCTGGCTAGCTCTTGTAGCCGCCGTTGGACTTGATGTTGGCGTCAATCGCCTTGACCGCCTTGTCCAGGGCTGCCTTGGGATCCGCGCCGGCCAGGATGTCCTGGACAGCCTTGCCGTATTCGGTAGCGATGAACGGGTAGGCCGGAGTCTCAGGCCGCAACACGGCGTACTCGCGGGAGAACTCCATGAAGATACGGTTTGCACCACCCTCGGCGAACGCGGGAATCAGGGCCGCGGCTTCATCAGTGGCGGGGATGCCTCCCGTTGCCTTGATGACGGCAGCCACGTTTTCCGGCTGAAGGGAATAGGACAGGTAGTCCATTGCGGCATCCGTATTGTTGCAGCCGCTGGTGACGCCCCACTGCCAGGAGGCTCCGCCGATCTTGGGACCGTTGCCCAGGTCCACCGTGGGCATCACCACCAGCTCATCTCCCAGGGCCTCCCGGGCCGTGTCCCCTGCCCAGGAACCGGTGTAGAGAAGGCCGCTCTTGTTGTTCAGGAAGTCCTGGGTGGAATCTTTCCCGCTCTTCGTCGCCATGAAGCCCTGGTCCGCCAGGCCGCGGAACCACTTGGCCCACTCGACAGCCTTGTCACCATTGAGGGCTCCGTCAGCCGACTGGTAATCATCGCGGTCGATCAGGTCTCCGCCGAAGGACTGGAGGAACGGCGAGTACGCATACGGCAGCCACTCACCCGTTCCGGCAGTACCCATGTCCAACGGGTAATCCCACTTGCCCAGCGCCTTGAGCTTGGTCAGCGCGTCCTGGAACTCCTCCTTCGTCCATGGCTTCTCAATGGTGGCGGCACGGACGCCCGCCGCAGCGAGATCAGATTTGCGGGCAAACATGGACAAAGCGACGTCGCCGTACCCAACCGCATAAGTCTCGCCCTCCCACGTGGCAACGGTGCTGGGGAGGTTCTTGGAAAGGTCCGCGGATAGCTTCAGTGGCGTCAGGTACTCGGCCCACGCCCAGTTGGGAACGTTAGGCCCGTCAATGTCCACAATGCAGGGAAGATTGCCGGCTGACGCGGCCCCAACAACGGAATCGTTGTAGGACTCCTGAGGGAAAGCCTGCACCTTGATCTGCGCCTTCGCGCCGCTGCTGTTGTTATAGGAGTCCACGATCGACTGGGTCGCCGCCAGTTCGGCCGGGTTTCCGGCGGCGTGGGTCCACATGGTGATCTCTGTGGAGCCTTCGGTGGTGGACGAGGAACTGCCCTTGCCGCAGCCGGCGAGGGTGGCAGTGAGGGCGGCAGCGGCTATGCTGGTCGCCAGGATCCTGGTGAGCTTCTTGTTCATGGGTCGGTCTTTCTGCTTGGACAGCGGGGGATTGATGAGGGTCCTGCAGGGAACGCGGCCGCTGCAACGGCTGCGTTCCCGTTTTTTTCGGGGTAATTCAGGATGGAGCCTGACCGGCCGCTTGCGCCGGATCAGTTCTGCTGCCGCTCAGTTCCTGGGTGGAGCAACGGAGCCCCGCTCCACCAGCGGGCAGGCGATCTTTTCATGCACCCGGGTTGTGCCGGGGTTCTCAAGCTCGTTAAGGAGCTTCAGGACAGCCCAGCGGCCCATCTCGTAATGGGGGAGTGCCATGGTGGACAGCCCCGGCCAGAGGGCGTCCGCGATGAGCTCGAGGTTGTCCACGCCCACAATCGAGAGGTCATCCGGGATTTTCAGGCCAAGGTGGCCGGCCGCCTGGTAGGCCCCCATGGCCATCTGGTCGCTGAAGCAGAACAGTGCTGTGGGACGGTCCGGCCTGGATAACAGTTCCAGTGCCGCCTGCCGGCCCCCCGCTGTGCTGGGATGGCCCGCAACAAGGAGCTCCGCCGGCAGCTGCCGTCCGTGGCGGTCCAGGCCTGCCCGGAATCCGGCGAGCCGCCCGTGGGCAGCGGGGATGTCGTCCTCGTTGTTGATCATGGCGATGTTGCGGTGCCCCGCCGTGACCAGCAGCTCGGCGGCAGAGTCACCGGCGCCGAACTCGTCCGGCACAACCGAGGACAGCCCGGGGTTGTCCGAGGTGGCATCCAGCACGATGGTGGGCACGGCCTGGAGCTCCTCCGGGACGGATACCTGCTGGTTGAACATGCGCGCATAGATGATGCCGTCCACCTGGTGCTGCTGCAGTGCCCGGATTTCCTGGCGTTCAAGTTCGTTATCGAGGCCGGAGTTGACCACCATCAGCAGGTGCCCGTGTTCGGAAGCGGCATCCTGTGCACCCTGGATCATCGCACCGGCAAAAGGGGTGGTGGTGATTTCGTCGCTGACGAGGCCCAGGATCTGGGAGCGCTGGTTGCGCAGCCCGCTTGCCAGCCGGTTAGGGGCGTAGCCGAGGTCGCCGGCCACGGCCTTGATGTGCTCCACGGTCCGGGCGTTGACCCGGGAGCTGTGCGCTTCGCTCAGGGCATGCGACACAGTGGTCACGGAGACGCCTGCGGCCTTGGCCACGTCCCTGATGTTTACCTTTGTCGCCATTGACTTCGTTCCTTTGCAAAACGTTTTGTATGTTGCTTGCATCACTATATGCAAAACGTTTTGCAGCCGTCAAGCTTTCTTGCGGATTCCACTGCCGGTTATTTCGTGCAGACGGCGAACAGGGGCTTTCTTCTGAGGGGTTAATCAGCCCGCCGCTTCCCGGAAAAGTTCCCTTGACAGGCGTGGAACAGGGGACTCTCATCAAAGAAGAACGTGAACCAGAGAGGGGGTGGCGGCTGTGCCTGCCATCCAAACTACTTCCGCAAAGCAGTTCCGGCTCCGGGCCGGAGCAGCCCTGATGGCGCTTGCCGGGCTGGCCTTCGTGGGGTACGCCGCAGCCTTCCTGGCTCTCAACTTCTCGGGCGCCTTCCTGGAGCTGGGCATCGGTCCCGAAGAGGTGGACAAAGGCAGGGCGGAGGTCCAGGCGTTCAGCCCCCAGCTGTATCACTACATCAGCCATCTGCACATTGCGCTTAGCGGCTTCATCGCTGCCACCGGGCTGGCAATTGCAGCCTTGTCCTGGTTCGGGGTGCGGCGGGGGGAACGGTGGGCCTTCGCCGCCACCGTCACCGTTACGGCAGTCAGCCTCGCAATCTCTGTCCCGGCGCATTACCCCTGGGGCCTGGCAACGCTTGGACACCTCGGCCCGGTGTACCTCGCTGTCCTCATATTCCTGGCGGGCGCCGCCACGGCCTACAGCGGAATGCGGGGCCCGTCGGGTGAAAGCAGCTGACAGCGGTCTTTGTGCCCTGCGCAGGGACGTCCCTGGCGTGCGACACTTTGCGAATGAGCAGCGCACGCAAGTTGGTTCCCCTGGAGGAGCATCACCGCGACCCGGCCAGCGCCCTGCACCCGGACAGCCCGTGGGTCAGGGCGGTCCGGCTGCTGGTGGGCGCGTTCGTGCTCGCCGCACTCGTGCAGAAGACCTATGACGCAACCCTGCCGGGCAACGACGTCGACAGCTTTCAGTTGTATTCGGAATTCACCGTCCAGGCGAACCTCGGCCTCGGGCTCCTGCTGATCGCATCGGCGGCATGGCCGGCGGCCAGGCTCCCGCGTTGGTGGGACCACCTCTTCGGCGCCTTTGTGCTCTACCTGGTGATGACGGGACTTATCTACATTGTCCTCGTGGCGCCGCCGGAGGAACCATGGTGGAGCTGGGACCTGTACTGGCCGCAGATGGCACACCACCGCCTGGCTCCGCTGTATGTTCTCCTCGACTGGCTCCTGGTCACGAGGACGGTGCGCGGTCCTTGGTGGCGGCCTTTGGCGTGGCTTGCGTACCCGGTGGCATTCCTCATCTTTTCCTGGGTCCGGGGTTCGATCGACGGCTGGTACGTCTACGATTTCCTGGATCCCACGCTTGAGGGCGGCTGGCCTGCTGCCGTGGCGTCCATAGCCCAGGTCCTGGTGGCTTTCCTGGTGATCGCGGCCCTGGTGCATCTTGCCGGCAACGCGCGCGCCGCTCCTGCCCTTGGACGCCGGCAGCGCGAAGGGCCGGCAACCTAATCCCGGGGCTGCCGGTGAACAGGTGGTCCTTCCAGAATTCTCCTCGCATCCTCCTGGGCCTGGAGGGCAAGGTCGCTGACCACCTGGCCACTCAGGTGGCCGGAGGCGGACATGATGTGCCGGAGCTCGGACACGGTGCGCGGCGGGCCGGCACTGCGGTGTGCCAGTGCATGGCAGTTGGGGCACAGCGGCACGAGGTCGGCTACGGGGTCCAGCTGGTACCCGCTCCCAAGCAGCTCCGGCGGCACCACGTGGTGCACGTCAATAGACCCGGAGCCGGCGTCGCCATCAAAGGCTTCGAAGGAGAAACCGCAGGCAGCGCAGGACGTTCCATGGAACGCCAAGCACACCCGGCGTGCGTCAGGGTTTCGCTCATGGCGGTTCACGTCAATGGTGCTGACGGCGTCCGGCGGGAGGGCGCCTGAAACAACGTGTGGAGGACCGGTTGCCGCCGGCCCGAGGTCCCGCCAGAGGCGGCGGAGGCCGGGCTCCGCGTGACCGGGAACGGTAACGCCCCCGCGGATCAGTGCCTCACTCCAGGAAATCCCGGGGACTGCTGCGCAGAGCGCGTCCTGACGGATCTGCTCACCGAGGGGGAGCAGTGCGTCGAACAGCACGCTGGCGTGCCAGGCCATGGCGCCGTCGTCCCCGGACTGCACCTGGTACGGCTCGGACGCCACCATCCCGTGGCCGATCAGCCCAGTGCCGGCGTCGCTGCTGCCCTGGACGAAGAGCCAGGCTTCACTCCCTGCGGGAACGCTGAGTGGCCGGTCAGCACTCCAGCGCCGCAGGAACCTGCCGGACTCCGCCACAAGCCCGACGGCGGCATGATAGTCCCAGGGGTTGGAGCCGCTTGGGTTCCATCCAAGAATTACTGCAGCCATCACTCACCCAATCCAGCACACATGTGTGTTGGCCTCTACAGCCTGCAGAACGGAACCTAGATGGGTTCCTTGGCCAGCGCCTTGGTCCTGGCCGGTGTTTCGCGGCCGAGGCGCTGGTCGAGCGTGACGCGCAGCCTGGCAGCAGCCACCTGGACGCGATGCTCGGCAGGGGTGGCTTTCTTCGGAGCCGGTTTGGCGGCGGCGCTCCGCGGAGTATGGACGAACCGGTGTTCAGACGATGCTGCGCTCATGGTCCAACCTCCTTGGTAGTGTCTTCACCCGTGGTTCCATTCTCGCCTATGTTGCCACCGGCGTCCACGAACGCCGTCTCCTGGTCCGTCTCGGTGCCCTGCCCGTCGTCGTCCGCGTTTTCATCGCCCCACACGCTCTTCCAGGCGATGTCGAACAACTCAAGCTCTTCGGTGCGGGCGAGCTCGCTGCGTGCCAGGACTTCCAGGGTTGCCAGCCCCAGGGCCTTCGTTCCTTCGTCCTGGTCCAGTGCCCGGTCCAGCGCCCACTGCGTCCGGCGCCACCATTCCGCGCGGCTGTCCGCTTCGGTCTTTTGCAGCAGTGCATGGGCATCGGCCTCCCGCTTCTGCTCCAGCGCAGTGGCATCGGCAGCAGTGCGCTGTTTAAGCGTGCGCCAATTGATATAAAACGCCAGCAGTGCAGCGATGAGGACGGACAGGGGACCCAGGCCGGCAAGGATGACCCACCAGTCAGCCGGTCCCGAATGGACGACGACGTCGAGCGGGCTTGGGGTGGGGTCAGGGGTCACTGGACCAGCATAGGCGGCGGTGTGGCTGTCAGCCGGGCGGACGCCCCGCGCCGTGCCCATCTGGACGCGACCGTCAGGCGGTGATGACCACCTTCAGTGCGTTGGTCTCCGCGGCCCGGGCGAAAGTGTCGTACGCGTCCATGAACTGCTCGAAGCGGAAATGGTGTGTGGCGAACTTTTCTGCGGGCAGCTTCTTCTGTGCAACAAGTTTCAGCAGCATGGGCGTTGTGTTGGCGTTTACCAGGCCCATGCTGATGTTGATGTTCTGGATCCAGAGGTTCTCCAGGTGCAGTTCCACCGGTTTGCCGTGCACGCCAACGTTGGCAACTGTGCCGCCGGGCCGGACAAGCTCGGTGCACATACCGAAGGTGGCGGGAATGCCCACGGCCTCGATGGCAACATCCACGCCCTGCCCGTCCGTCTGGGACAGCACTTGGTCTTTCCAGTCGGAATCGCCTGACAGGACAACGTGTGTAGACCCGAACGCGCGGGATTGCTCCAGGCGGTTCCGGTCAAGGTCTAAGGCGATGATGGTGGCCGCCCCGTAGAGGCCCGCAGTGGCAATCGCTGCCAGCCCCACCGGGCCCGCTCCCACCACAGCCACCGTGTCCCCGGGCTTCACGCGGCCGTACTGGACCCCGATTTCGAAGCCCGTGGGGAGGATGTCCGAGAGCATGACGGCCTGTTCGTCCGTAACCCCCTCAGGGAGGAGATGAAGGGAGTTTTCCGCATAGGGAACGCGGACGTATTCGGCTTGGGTGCCGTCGATGAGGTGGCCAAAGACCCAGCCGATTCCTGATGCGCCTTCGTCCCCGAGGCAATGGGAATGGAGCCCGGTCTTGCAGTTGGCGCAGTGGCCGCAGGACTTGATGCAGGAAATGATCACCCTGTCGCCAGGTTTCAGTGTGGTGACGGAGGCCCCCACTTCGGTGATGGTTCCCACGCCTTCGTGGCCCAGGATCCGTCCCTCCTGGACTGCAGGGACATCACCCTTGAGGATGTGCAGGTCTGTTCCGCAGATGGTGGTGGTGTCCACCTTGACGATGGCGTCGCTGGGATTGATGATCGACGGGTCCGGCACATCGGTCCAGGATTTTTTCCCGGGCCCGCCGTAGACAATGGCCTTCATGACTGCTCCTTGTTGGTCGGCGATCGGGTTGATCCCGGACTGCTGCGTCAACCTCAAGGATGGAGGAGGGTGCCGGGATCGATAAGGGTCCTAGGTCCCGGTGGCCAGGATTGTGCCGTCCGCGGGTGTCAGTCTTTCTGCAGTTTCTCGGCGAGCATCACGATGATTCCGCTGGGGCCGCGGAGGTACGTGAGCTTATAGGCGTCGCCGTAGGTCGCCACGCCGCGCAGCGGATGGCATCCGTGCTTCGCGGCTGCCTCAAGGGCTGTGTCCAGGTTGTCCACCGAGAAGGCCACGCGGTGCATGCCAATGTCGTTGGGGCGGGTTGGATTGGTCTGGTTCGCTTCGGGGTGGATGTATTCGAAAAGCTCAAGTTGACCACGGCCGTCCGGGGTCTGGAGCATGGCAATCCTGGCGTGGTTGCCATCCAGCCCGACGGCCGTATCCGTCCACTCGCCGCTGACCGTATCGCGGCCGACGACCGTGAGCCCGAGGTCGGTAAAGAAGGCAATTGCTGCTTCAATGTCGCGGACGGCGATGCCGACGTTCTCGAACTTGATGGCCATGCGTTGAAGCTACCAAGGCCGAGCCACCAGCTCCAGTGGCCTTATTGTTCTCCCCTGATGCGGGCGGTTGTGCCGCGGCGTGAGATGAGGACCGGGCCATATGCGTGGTGCAGGACAGCATGGGCGGTGGAACCTATCGTTTCCCTGAGGAGCCCTTGGCCCTTGGTGCCCACAACCAGCATTCGTGCACCTTCCGACGCTTTGAGGATGGCATGGGCGACTGAGGTATCGGTGAGCACCTTTCCGTCCACTGCAACTGTAGGGGCGAGGGTGCGGGCACGGCCAATGGCGGAACCGAGGACCTCCCTGGCGGCAGCCTCGGCGTCAGGCATCCCGCGATGCCCGTACCCGGGCGGCGTGTGGTGGACATGGACCACGGTGAGGCTCGCCTGCCAGGCAAAGGCGAGTTCACAGGCGTCCTCAAGCGCAGTGGGGGACCCCGTTCCGTCCACCGCGACGACGACGGGCCCGCCGGGGTGGAGATCAGGCCTAATCACTGCTACCGGACACGTTGCGGTGGCCGCCAGCTCCAGGCTTACGGATCCCACCAGGAGTCCCAGGAACCCGCCCAGGCCCCGGCTGCCGACGACGATCATCTCCTCGCCGGAAGAGATCTCGGCAAGATACGATGCGGGCAATCCATGCAACAGGGTGCCTTCAACCTTCAGCCCGGGTGCCGCCGCCTCGGCACGGCTGATGCCCTCCTCGAGAATTGCCTGCGCCGCCCGCTCCAGCCCGCTGTCCGCAACACCAGGAACCGGGCCGAGGTTCCTGGTCAGCAGCGGCCAGATGGAGCAGTGCACCACAAGAAGGGTGCGGTTGCGCAGCTGCGCCTGTTCCGCCGCCCAGTGGATGGCGGTTGCAGCTTCAGCCGAACCGTCATAGCCGGCAACGATGGACCTTGAATCCTGCATAGCTTCTGCGCTCCTGGTCAGGGGACTTTCGGCCCTGTGGTGGCTTCTTCTGGGACTGCATGCTGGTGGCGTGGGTTCCTGTGTACCCGCTCAACCAAGCAGAGCACCACACAGCAGCGGTAAGCAACACATGCTGAGGATTGAGGAGCACCGCATGGCTGTGTGGCAGGAAAACATCACGCCGGGCCGGTTCGAGGGCCAAACGGTTATTATCACCGGTGCCGCATCCGGGATAGGACGTGCAACTGCCCTGCGTGTTGCCCGTGAGGGCGGCCGTGTCATCGCAAGCGACCTGAGCGGGGAAGGCCTGGACAAGCTGGCAGCCGACTACTCGGAGCTCGGTTTAGTACCGGTTGCCGGTGACATCAGCAAAGAGGACGCGGTGCAGGGCGTGGTGGCCGCCGCCGGCGGACGCATCGACGCGCTGGCCAACGTGGCAGGCATCATGGACAGCTTCCAGCCCGTGCATGAGCTCGACGACGGCGCGTGGGAGCGGGTGCTGGACGTCAACCTGACTGCCGTCATGCGCCTCACAAGGGCCGTGGTGCCGGTGATGCTGACGGCGGGGTACGGCTCAATTGTGAACGTCTCCTCCGAAGCGGGCCTGCGCGGGTCGGCGGCAGGTGCTGCCTACACCGTCTCCAAACACGCCCTGATCGGCCTGACCCGCAGCTCAGCGGTCATGTACGGCCGCCGCGGGATCCGGGTCAATGCAGTAGCCCCCGGCGGCACTAAAACCAACATCCATGCAGAATTCAAGTCCCAGCTCGGCGCCGAGGTCCTTGGCCCCCTGCTCCAGGCAAATGTGCCGCCCATCGCGGAAGCCGGGGAAGTCGCCGCCGGGATAACCTTCCTGCTCAGCAGGGACGGCTCCAACATCAACGGCGTGGTGCTTCCCTCCGACAACGGATGGAACGCCGTCTGAGCGTGCAAGGAGCAGCTGGATGTCTTCGATGAACACCGCAGTGCACAGGCTCGTGGGCCTGCTGCTGGTCCTGGCAGCGTTATTACCGGCCGGAGCGGCCGCCGCTTTCGCCGATCCGCCGGTGTCTGTGGAAGTTCAGGACACGGCGGGGGTGCTGGACCGGAACACGCTGATTCCGGCCCTTGAGGGGATTGACTTCTACGAGCCCACGCGGGTTGTCATCTACACGTACAACGGCAGCACCGAGGACAACCTCAACGAAGAAGTCCTCAGGTTTGCCCGGAGCGAGCATCCCGAGTGGATCAGCTCGGACGGGCAGAAGTGGGCTGATGGGCTCTTCATTTTTGCCCTTGATCCGGTGGGCCGTCACGTTGGAACCTACATGGGCGAGGACCGGAAGGTGTCCCTTGAACAACGGAGCGACATCCAGGACGCGGCGAAGGATCTCCTCCGTGACGCGCAGTGGACGGACGGAACCGTGGCGGGGGTCCGCCGTGCGGCCGAGCTCATCAACCAGCCGTGGTACCTGTCCGCGGCGTTCCTGGTCACCGCCTGGGTAACCGCCGGAACTGCAGCCCTGGGCGCGGCCGCCTGGATCACTGTGCGGGCCGTCACCAGATCCTCCAGCCGTAAAGAGATTGAGCGCGGTGACCAAAGCTACGCCAACGTCAGCATGGACCTTGAGGTGACAGAGCTGAACGCGGGCACCATTCCCGAAGCCTCCCGGTACGGAGGCCATGTCCTCGAGAAGCACCGCACTTTCCTCAACCGGTACAACACCGCCAGCCAGCTCTCCAACAAGGTGCATGCGCTGTCCAGCCGCGACCTGGGCCGCCGAAGGCACCTCAAGCTCACCCGGGAATACGCAGACGCGGCCTCCGAGCTCGACGCGCTGGACGATGTCATCGCCGACACCAACGCCCTCCTCAACAAGGCCGGCACGTGGCCTACGGCTTGGGACCGCCAACTCGCACCCTTCCGCAAGGATCTTGCCGGCCTGGAGCAACTCCTCACCAAGCGCCACGGGCAGGGGGACTCGACCACCGCGGCGGCCCTACGGTCCTTCCGGGACCAGAGCCACCGGGACATCGAACGCTGGACGGCGGAGCTGGCCGAAGAGAAGATCAGCCCCGAAAAGGCGCTCGACCGCCTCTACGACGCCCGGTCCCGGCTGGCCGTGCTGCTGGAAAATCATGCCCAGACAGTCATCGAGGGATTCGCGAAGAGCGAACGCGAGGCGCAGCTGATGCGCAAGGAGATGCAGGCGGCCCAGGACGGACTCAACCACAAAAGGCGGCGCAGCTACGAGCCCAGCATCCTGGGCACCGTATACCCGTCCTACCACTTCTTCTCCGTGGCCACCTTCAACTCCGGCCTCAACACGGGAGTCAGCAGCGTCAGCTCCGCCCGGGGCGGAGGCGGCAGCACCACCGGTTATGGAAGCAGCGGCGGAAGCTTCTCCGGTTCGGGCAGTTCATCCAGTTTCTAGTCCGGGCTTCCCGCCGGACATCACCCTGGAACGGGCCAAGCACCAGAAACTACAATGCCCGGCTGAGGCTCCGCTGCAGCAGGAATGACCCGAGTGCGAGCAGTGCCAGCGCCATTGCGGCGAGGACGCCGAGCTGCGGAAGGATATCCGCCAGGGTGCCGTCGTGCCGTTGGATAGAGGCGAAAGCGTCGTACGCCCAGCGGTGTGGCGTCACCCGGGAGACGGCCTGCAGCGTCTCGGAGAAGAACTCCGGGGGCACCATGGAGCCGCCCAACCCAGCCAGCACCAAACCCAGTCCCACCCCCACGCCGGACGCGGCGGCGTCGTTATCCATCAGCGAGCCGATTACCATCGCTGCTGCGGCCGAGACCGCGCAGAAGAACGCCAAAACCAACCCCGCCAGCAGGGGATTTCCCCAGTCAACGCCGAACAGCAGCGCCGTTCCCAGCATGATGTAACCGCCCTGGACGGCCGCAATGCCAAACCGTCCCAGCGCCTGGCCTGCGAGCGCCTGCCAGCTTGAAACGGGGCCCGTCATGACGCGCGCTATGACTCCTAAACGCCGGGCCTTGATCAGGGTGGCGGCACCCGTGAGGGAGCTCAGGAAGACAAACAGCAGGAGCTGCTGCGCGGCACCCAGGTCGAACCGGCCCAGCCCCTGGAAGACCTGCGTGACGTCGTTGGTGTCCACCAGCACCATCTGGGGCTGTTGCACCGATTCCTTCGCCTGCTTCAACGCTGTTGCAGCTTCCGTCGCGCCCACTCCTGCCGATTCGAGAAGGGACTGTTGCCTTCGGTCCGTGCTGACGGCCTGGACGGAGGCCCGCACCTCCTGGAGCACAGCCTGCGCGGCTGACTGCGACGCAGTCAGCACCTCAAGGTCCGCCGGCTGGCCGGCCGCGAAAGCCGCGGAGTCGTCGTCGCTGATGAAGATTCCGACATCAGCCCTTCCCCGGCTGAGCTGGTCCCGCGCCGCCCCGGCTCCGGCGGAGGACACCTGGACACCGTCTTTCTTCAATTGCTCCGAAAGGACCTTCGACAACTCTGTGCCTGAACCACCGGACAGGACAACGCGTGCCTGGCCGCTGTTGGCACCGAACTGGGAGCCCAGCAGCAGGATCAGCAGGAGGGGAAAGATGAAGACAAAGAAGATATTGGACCTGTCCCGCAGGAAGAGCCTGACTTCGACGACGGCGATTCCAAGGATGCTTCTCATCCCCGGGCACCCCTGTCCGGGAGCACCCGGGATGCCAGGGTGGCCACGGTGGCGAAGCCCAGCATCACGGCAAGGGGGACGGCCACGTCCGTCACTCCGCCTCCGCCTGCTGTGACGCCAAGGCCGCGGATGAAGGCAGCAATCGGGTTCAGGTCCATCAGCGTGGCCAGGAACCCCGAGGCTTCAATCGGGAAGAAGGCGCCGCCGGCGATACCCAGCACCATGGCCAGGATGGACTGGGCGATGTTGGCCTGTTCGGCGCTGCGGACAAGGCGGGCAACGATGAACGTCAGGCTCGTGGCCGCCGCGGCCACAGCCAGGACCAGGAGCGCCACCACCGCCGGTGCACCGAAGGAGACGCCGAACAGGATGCTTCCTGCTGCCAGCAGTATCGCAGTGGCCACTACGCCAAGAATGAATCCGACAAGGGCCTTGGCCGTGATAATCGTGCCGGGAGCCACAGGGGTGGATTGCAGCCTGGACAGTGTGCCCTCCTCCCGTTCGGCCAGCAGCCCCAGGACCCCGAAGCCGACGGTGAAGAGCAGGAAAAGCCCGGTTTGCCCCGCCACCAGCGTTCCCTTGAGTGACAGCTGCCCAGCGGACGCGTGGCCTTCCGACAAGGTCAGGGCAGGCGTCCCGGCCGCAGCCTGCTGGGCAATTCCGCCCAGGACATCGTGGGGGAGTCCGGCACTTTCGCCCGCCTCGGCAGCCTCGGTGCCTGCCGCGAACTGCCCCAGGAGCCCGTCCACCACGGAAATCAGGACGTCAGTTTCAATGCCGGCCGCATCCCCTTCAACCACCTGGACCGAGGGCGCCTGCCCGGACGTCACCGCCGTCGTAAAGTCAGCCGGGAGGATGATGCCAAGCTCAGCTCCCGTGTCCTTGGTTTCCCGGCTGACATCGCTGGCAGCGACCTTTCGGACGGTCACGTCCATGATGGGCAGTGAGTCCACCGCTTCCAACAGAGCGTCACCGAGCTGCCCGCTGTCCTCCGAGCTGGCAACGACGACGGCGGGCTTCAGGTCGACGTTCCCGGTATCGAAGCCGCCGAAGGACAGGTTCAGGACTCCCATGAGCGCGAGAGGGACAACGAGGGAGAAAATGAAGACGGATTTGTCCCGGATCCGCTGCCGGAGGTCATTGGCGACCATCGTCCACAGCCCGCGCACGTCAGTCCCGCAGGGCTTTGCCGGTCAGGTGCAGGAAGACGGATTCAAGGTCGGGCCGGACGATTTCCACGGAGGACAACGCCATCCCCGCTCCGCCCGCTTCGGCCACAACAGGGGCCAGGAGGCCCGGGCCGTTGTGCACCGTGAGCGTCAAACCTGACGCGCCGCCGTCGACATGCTTTACCCCTGGAAGCCGCCGCAGCGCCGAGGCAGCTGCACCGGTGTTTCCGCTCCCGTGCAGGTCGATGCGGTCCACCCCGCCGGTCAGCTCCACCAGTTCGCCCCTGGTGCCCTCCGCCTGGATCCGGCCTTCGTCGATGATGGCGATCCGGTCGCACAGCCGTTCCGCCTCTTCCATGTAATGGGTGGTATAGAGAACCGCCATCCCCTCCGTGGCAAGCGCCTCCACCGATTCCAAAATCGAGTTCCGGGACTGGGGGTCCACCCCCACCGTTGGTTCGTCCAAGATCAGCAGGGTGGGCCGGTGCAGCAGTCCGATGCCGATATTCAGCCGGCGCTTCATCCCGCCCGAAAACTTCTTGGTCTGCTCACCCGCCCGGTCCGCAAGGCCGATGAGGTCAAGGACCTCCCCGGTGCGGGCCTTCAGGTCCCGGCCACTCAGTCCCTGGAGCCGGCCAAAGAACTGGAGGTTCTCCTTCGCCGTCAGGTCCGGGTAGATGGCAAGATCCTGGGGGACCAGGCCGATGTGGCTTTTCAGCCGAGTGCTCGCCGGCGTCATGGCCGAACCGGCCAGCTCGATGGATCCCGTGTCGGCGGGAATGAGCCCGGAGACCATGCAAATGATGGTGGTCTTGCCTGCGCCGTTGGGACCAAGCAGCCCGTACGTTTCACCGGCCCCGATATGGAAGGAGACATCGTCGACGACGGTATGGTCGCCATAGCGCTTGACCAGGCCTTTTACACCCAGGACCTGGGTCCTCTGCATCCGAACGTCTGCCGCCACTGGCCGAACGGATTTCTAAGCGGCACCGAGCGAGTTTGCCTTGCCGGCAAGGCGCGGGCGGACGTGGTGCGCACGCTTGGGCGTCCTGGTCCTTGCAAGGTTGGATGACGGAGCGAGGTCACTGATCAAACCCGTTCCGGCGCACTCGCGGACATCCTCAATGGCCGCGGCAGCCTGGTATTTGTCCGGGTACTGTCCGGACACCGCCAGCACGGTTCCGTCCGGCGCGACAAGCCTGAACCTGATCCGCGCATCCTCATCGGCAAACAGCTCGAACGTTCCCGCCATAAATGTGCTCTCCCTCGATGGTCTTGCATCCGGCCTCTGTCCACCGTGCCAGAGGACGAGGCAATCCATTAGGGGCCAAGGTCCCGTTATGGGTGTTCGCCGGGGGTCAACCCCGCCAAGGTCTGTCCGCACATCAGTCCAGCGGGGACCGCGGAGGCCGCATACCCTAGGCACATGAGCGAGCGAAGAAGTACGTGGCATGCGCGGCACAAGGAGGGCCTGAGCCGGGGTGAGCGGGCGGCTGACGTCCTCCGCAACGGCATGGGCAGCTGGACTTTTGTGGGTCTGTTCCTCGCCGCCATGGCGGCGTGGGCCGGGTACAACACGTATGTCCTGGCAGCAGCAGCCTGGGACCCCTATCCCTACATACTCCTCAACCTTTTCCTCTCGATGCTTGCCGGACTCCAGGGCGCCATCCTGCTGATTGCCGCCAAACGCCAGGACGCCATTGCGGCGGCGATGGCACGCCACGACTACGAGACCGATGTGCAGTCAAAGTCAGAGCTGGACCGGCTGATGGCCATCAATATCCAGCAGCTCGAAATGCTGGAGGAGCTCCGGGCCATGCTTGGGAAGCCTGCTGTCCCGCAGCCCGGGGTCCTGCAGCCTGGTGCGCCGCGGCAGGCAGACGGCGGCAGTTAGCCCGCCTGGGCAGGTCCTGGTGCGCCGGAACCCGGTGTGGGCTCGCTGCCTGATTTCAGTTCGGCAGCTATGTGGTCAGCCCATGCATCGACGGCGTCCCAATTGCGGAGTCACCCGCCGGCAGTGCTTCCCTGGACGCCGGAGCGAGCCGGATCAGGCGCTCGCCGATGCCGACCGGTGGAGTATCCGGGTTCCACGCACCAAAAAATACTTCTTCACCGCTGGGCTGGAGCAGCGTCTGAAGTTCCGAAAACTCCTTAGGCCGCGCACTTTGCAGGACATCTTCGCCGTTCTTGTCGACGGCGTCGTTTCCGAGCGGGCCGCTGCTGAAAAGCCACACCTTCCGGTTCTGCAGTTCCTGCTGGTGCCGTTTGGCAAAGGTTGTGGCATCCTTCAACCAGTGCGCCATGTAGGCGGCGCCGCCCAGCACCACGGCGTCGTACAAAGCAACGTCGTCCACGTCGGTCACCGAATGAGCCTCTGCCGGGATACCGTCCGCGGAGAGACGGGAGGCGATGCGTTCGGCTATGCCGGCCGTTGCACCATGGCGGGTTGCGTACGCAACAAGGATTCTCACCGGACCTCCTGGGGCCAGGGCAGTCACGCGAAGGGCCAGATGACCCGTGTCTGCCACTTTGCGGGGTCGGGTTCCGTTTCGGGGTCGCTCAGGTAGTACTCCCACATAACGTCCCCCGGGGTGAGGCCTTCCGCCTGCATCTGGCCAAGGACCGCGTTGTATGTGTTTTCCAGGGTGTCATAGGGCCCGATATGCATGGCCTCAAGGGCGTCAGTTTCCGGCAGCGTCCCGCCGGCCACTCCATCGGCGTCACTGAAGTGCCCAGCCATGGGAAAGCCCGCTTCCACGTCAACGGTCTCGCCGGGCTTTCCCCGGTAAAGCGCGAAAGGAGGGCCCGCGGGGGCCGCACCCTGCTTCTGGGCTGCTGCCATGACCGTCCCGAAGGCCCTGCCGAAGAAATCCGTCAGTGAGTCCATCCGGACGCGTTCACGCACGACGGCGACCGGCTGCTCAGCGAGGTGGACTTTCCTGGGGTGCGCACCAGAGTCATTCATAGCTCCAGCCTGCGCCGTTGGCACCGGGCCTGACAGGGCCTTAGGACTCTAAACTGTCCGGCCCGCGGGGCGGAATTGGGCCCGCGCATTCAGCCTGCAGCCTCGTACGCCTGGCGCATCCATTGCTCCACCTCGCCGTCGAGTTGGCTGCTGTCCAAAAGCTCAAGGTGGTGCATCCAGATCCCGGCGGCAGGGTGCGCTGTCTCCTTGAAGCGGGGCGAGCCGATCTCGTGGGGAAGCGCCAGCGACAGCACCACAGGAACCACGGACCTGACGTACTTGCCCGGGCGCCACAGATACGCAAAGCCCCTGCGGCGGCGGAACGAGACCTGGCTCTTTGACACACGGACCGTCATGGGTCCGATTCCGGACGCCATGCGTTCTGCCGCATCGTAGATGTTCCGGGCAGCGCCGGAACCCTCGAAAAAGCGGTCAACAGTCCAGGGCTCGCCGCCTTGCACCGGAACGGCTGTGGCTATTCGAGCCCTGCGCGGGTGGCTTCGTTCAACGGTGTCTGCCAGGTGCCGGTGGCTGACAGGGTGAACCTCCGGCCCGTCACCGACTGCGGAATAATCCTGATCAGGTGGTCCTGCCCGACGCCCTGCCAGGGAAAGAGCCCCCGGCGTGTCTCATTCAGGGCGGGGGACGCGGCGTCGTCCTGCACAGCCTCGCCCTTGACCACAACACTCCAGGCCAGGCCAAACTCGGCACTCACGCTGTCCGCCTCCAGGGCAACCATCGAGTTCGCTTCAATGGCCTGCAGCTTTGTTCCGCTGCCCGTCCGGAAGACCAGGCCCTCGCCGTCGCGCTTGAAACTCACCGGGAACACGTCGGGCTGTCCGTCGACGACGACGCCAAGCCGTCCAATACTCGTTTGTTCCAGCAGTCTCCAGCACTCATCGGACTCGAGGATTTCTGCTTCAGGAGCGATTTTCTTGTCGGTCATGCCAAGATCCTAAGGTGCGGGCCACATCCCTGACAGGGCCCAAAGACCTTTGACCTGGCCGCCGCCCCTGGCCGTTTCCGGGGGCGGGCCCGGGCCTAAATGCCCTAGCGGTCCCGGCGGGGCGGCAGTATTTTCAGCTGTATGCGCAATACCTCACCGGAACGGGACGCCCCATCCGCAGTGGAAGTCCTGGGCACCAACGACTGCTGGGATCTCCTGCGCGGGGTTTCGGTGGGCCACCTGGCCGTCCTGGTGGACGGCCATCCGGAGATCTTCCCCGTGAACTACAAGGTGGATCACGGATCCGTGGTCTTCCGCACCGGAGAAGGGACGAAGCTCCACGCCGCGGCCCAGCCCACTGCCGTCGCGCTTGAAGCGGACGGCACTGGCCAGGACAAACGAACCGCCTGGAGCGTCCTTGTGAAGGGCCACGCCGAGGTCCTTGAGCCCTCACCGGAGCTGATGACCGGTGCCGGCCTCACCCTGTTCCCCTGGCAGGCAGGCCACAAGGACCACTTCGTGCGGATCATTCCGACGGCGGTAAGCGGCCGGCGCTTCACCGTCACCTCCCCGCTGACCTGGTGGAGCCATCTGGACGTTCCGACGCAGGCGGGCCTTGCCTGAGGGAAAGCCGGCAGCCCCGCCCGGCACCCCCGCACCGCCGCAGCCGGACGCCGGCTCTGAAGAGCCCGGCACGTCGCTCCCCGGCCGGGCCTCCGCGCTGATCCGTCAGTACCCCCTGGTGGCACTGACGTGCCTGATGCTCGCCGTCACCGGAATCATGCTGCAGTCCGGACTGGAACAGCCTGCCCGGCTCGGCGCGTCTGTTTACGCCGCCGCCGTCGCCGTCATCCGTGCGGTAGCGATGTTCCGCTCGCTCCGCGAGGGCCGCTGGGGGATCGACATCCTGGCGCTGATGGCGATTGCCAGCACCGTGTGGGTGGGTGAGTACCTAGCCGCCCTTGTGGTGATCCTCATGCTGTCCGGCGGGGAAGCGCTCGAAATCTTCGCCCAGGGACGGGCAGCGCGTGAACTGAAGTCCCTGCTTGACAGGGCTCCCCGCTTCGCCCACCGCGAGGCTGCCGGATCAGTCCTGGAGGAAACACCCGTGGGCGAGGTTGTTCCCGGCGATGTGCTGGTGGTGCGCCCCTCCGAGCTGGTTCCGGTGGACGGGGAGCTCCTGTCCGACGCCGCAAGCCTGGATGAATCGTCGCTGACGGGGGAGAGCCTGCCCGTGGAGCGGGTCCGGGGGGACCTCCTGCTCAGCGGCTCGGTCAACGGCGAGACGGCCATCAGGATGCGGGCGGCCGCCACAGCCAAGGATTCACAGTACAGCCGCATCATCGCCCTGGTGGAGGAGGCGGCGTCCAGCCGGGCCCCGGTGGTCCGCCTGGCCGACCGGTACGCAGTTCCCTTTACCGCGCTGGCAATCCTCATGGCCGGAACCGCCTGGGCCCTGTCCGGGGATCCCGTGCGCATCGCCCAGGTCCTGGTGGTGGCAACACCCTGCCCGCTCCTGATCGCCGCGCCCGTGGCGTTCCTCGCCGGCACCAGCCAGGCAGCCCACAGGGGCATCATCATCAAGAACTCCGGGACCCTGGAGCAGCTGGCCAAAGCCAGGACGGCGGTCTTCGACAAGACCGGAACGCTGACCTCAGGGCGCCCCGTGCTGGACACGGTCCAGGTTGCCCAGGACCAGGGAGCAGGTGCTGCGGTGGACGCCGGGCGGATCCTGCAGCTCGCCGCCTCAGCCGAGCAGTACTCCTCGCATGTCCTGGCGGCCTCGGTCATCGAAGCCGCCGCCCGGCACAACCTTGAGCTCCTCCCCGTCACCCGGGCCACAGAACATGCCACCCAGGGCGTGGAAGCCATATGCGGCGGGGACAGTGTGGTGGTGGGCAAGGCGGGGCTGGTCCGGAACTCATCCGCAGGCTTCCGGGAAGCTGCATTGCAGAGCGGCCAACTGGCCATCTATGTCGCCGTCAACGGGAGCTATGCCGGAGCCCTGATCATGAAAGACCCGCTGCGCACCGACGCAGGCGAGACCCTTGCCCGGCTGCACCGGCTGGGGGTCCGGCACACCATGCTGCTGACCGGCGACGCCCACGGAACTGCGGCGCACATCGCCGAGGAAGCCGGTATCCGGAATGTGCAGGCTGACTGCCTGCCGGAGGACAAGGTCAACGCGGTGGCAGCCGTCCGGGAGCGCCCCGTCATCATGGTGGGCGACGGCGTCAATGACGCCCCCGTCCTGGCAGCCGCGGACGTGGGCATCGCCATGGGGGCAAAGGGTGCCACCGCCGCGAGTGAGTCGGCGGACGTCGTGATCATGCTCGATGACCTGTCCAAGGTGGCCGTGGCGGTCGAAATCGGGAAGCGCACGGTAGCGGTGGCCCTGGTGAGTATCTGGACAGGAATAGGCCTGAGCATCGGCCTGATGGCCGTGGCCATGACGGGCTACATACCTGCAGTCACCGGTGCCCTCCTGCAGGAACTCGTGGACCTTGCCACCATCCTGAACGGGCTGAGGGCGCTGCACGGGGCCCGGCCGCGGAAACCCCCGGGCCGGGGCTGATCCGGCAGGCCCCGGCATGACCTTCGGCCCTTCCGCACTCCGCCGGCAGTGGCGAATGTGGTGGGTATGAACGCAGAAACAGTGTCCAAGCCTGTGATCGTGGGCGTCGACGGTTCCGAATATTCCTCCGCCGCCCTGCGGTACGCCGGAACCCTCGCCGCACGCCTGGGTGCGCGGCTGGAGGTCATCACCTGCATCGGCATGCCCGATTACCTGGTGGTGGCCCACCTCGAAAACGCCGAGCATCCCTTGACGGCGAGGCTGGAGGACACCGCCAGCCGCCTGGTTGAGGACGCCCTGGGCCGGGCATTCACCGGGGACCGGCCGCAGAACATCGACGTCACCGTCAAGTTCGGGCCGCCCGGCAAAGTCCTCGTGGAAGAGAGCCGGCGGGCGCAGCTGCTGGTTGTCGGCCGGCACGGTGAGGGCGGATTCCTCGGCACGTCCATGGGATCGGTCAGCAAGGCCTGCGCAGCGCATTCCGCGTGCCCGGTGCTCCTGGTGGGCCAGGAGGCGGACGACGTGCCATGACGGCGGCGGGCCTGACCTCGGGCCAGGCTGCAGAACTCCTGAAGCAGGCAGGACCGAACCTTCTCCCTGCCGAGGAGCCCGTACCGCAGTGGCGGAAACTCTGGGGGGAGCTGACGCACTTCTTTGCCCTCATGCTGTGGTGCGCGGCAGCCCTGGCCTTCCTCGCCGACCTGCCGCAACTGGGCGTGGCGATCATCGTCGTCGTTCTTGTCAACGGGGTCTTTGCCCATATCCAGCAGGAACGGGCCCAGCACGCCGCGGCCAGGTTGCGGGGGCTGCTGCCGGCTGACGTCATGGTGCGGCGGGACGGACGCGTCCGGAAAGTCCACGCCAGTGAACTGGTGGTCTCCGACACCGTGCTCCTGACCGCCGGCGACCGCATCCCCGCAGACGTCCTCCTGTCCACGGCGCAAGCCTGCGCCGTGGACGAGTCGATGCTGACCGGCGAAAGCGATCCGGTGCCTAAAACGGGCGGTGACTCCGCCTGGGCCGGCACGTTCCTGGTCAACGGCGACGCCGAGGCCACTGTCACGGCCACCGGTGCCCGGACACGGCTGGCCGGGATCTCCGCCCTCACCAGCGGCGCGGTTCCCCCGCCTACCCCGCTGTCCCTGGAACTGCGCCGGATAGTCCGGGTGGTGGCATCCGTTGCCCTGGGGATCGCGGCCCTGTTCTTCCTGGTGTCCCTGCTGGTGGGGATCGAATGGCGCGATTCCTTCCTGTTCGCCATCGGCGTCGCCGTCGCGCTTGTCCCCGAGGGCCTGCTGCCCACCGTGACGCTGTCGCTGGCAATGGGGGCGCAGCGCATGGCCTCCCGCAACGCACTGGTCCGCAACCTCGAGGCTGTGGAAACCCTCGGCTCCACCACCTTCATCTGCACCGACAAGACCGGAACCCTCACCCAGAACAGGATGAACGCCGTCGAAGTTTTCACATCCGGCGGTTCGGTCCACATAGCGGGCGAGGGATACAACCCGGAGGGCACCGTCCAGGGGGACGGGCAGGAGAGAGCCGCGGAAACGGCGCTCGCGGCGCTCGCCGCCTCGCAGGGGCGGGCCGAACTGCATGACGGGCAATGGCGGGCATTGGGCGACCCCATGGAAGCCGCCATCGACGTGCTGGCGCGGCGGCTGGGCGTGGCAGGTGCCCGCATGGCGCCTTCGCGCCGCTTCGCCTTTGATCCTTCACGACGGCGGGAGTCGGCGATCGTGGGGCACGACCTTTTCTGCAAGGGCGCTCCCGAGGCCGTCCTTCCGCTGTGCAGCGACGTCGACGGCCCGGTGGCGGACCAGGTCCAGGCCATGGCCTCCCGCGGGCTCCGTGTCCTGGCCGTGGCGCGGCGGCGGCTCGATGGGCCGTCCGCCGACTGGGAGTCCCGCCCCGCCGGGGACATCGAATGCGGCATGGAGCTGCTGGGACTGATCGGGCTCCATGATCCGCCGCGGCCGGACGTGGGCGACGTCATCCGGACTGCCCGCAAGGCCGGACTCAAACTGGCCATGATCACCGGCGACCATCCTGCGACCGCAGCGGCAATTGCCCGTGAAATCGGGCTGATGGGGGTACCGGAATTCGTCCTGGAGGGCTCGGACCTTCCCGGGGATGAACAGCTGCTGGGGGCGCTCCTGGACCGGGACGGGGTAGTGGTGAGCAGGGTGTCCCCGGAGCAGAAACTCCGGGTTGCCAAAGCCTTGCAGTCCCGGGGCCATGTGGTGGCCATGACTGGCGACGGCGTCAACGACGGGCCGGCCCTCCGTGAGGCTGATATTGGGGTGGCCATGGGGTTGAGCGGCACCGACGTTGCCCGCGAAGCGGCCGACCTGGTGCTCCTTGACGACCACTTCGCGACCATCGTGGCAGCTATCGAGCAGGGCCGGGCCACCTACTCCAACATCCACCGGTTCCTCACCTACCACCTCACCGACAATGTGGCGGAGCTGACCCCCTTTGTGGTCTGGGCCCTCTCGGGCGGCCAGTTCCCGCTTGCGCTGGGCGTCCTGCAGATCCTTGCCTTGGACATCGGTACCGACCTGCTTCCTGCCCTGGCCCTGGGTGCCGAGCCGCCCGGCAAGCGGGTGCTGTCCCGGCCCCCGGAGCGCCGGCACCTGATGGACAGGCAGCTGATGGTGCGGGTCTTCTGCGTGCTGGGCCCGGTGGAGGCCCTTGTTGAAATGACCGCGTTCTCCGTTGTCCTTTTCGGCGGCGGCTGGACCCGGGGCGAGGCGCCGGATCCGGGGCTCCTCATGGCCGCGTCAGGGGCTGCCTTCACAGCGGTGGTCTTGGGCCAGCTGGCCAACGCCTACGCCTGCCGGAGTGCCACCGTGCCGCCGTGGAGGCTGGGGTGGGGCTCGAACAAGCTCCTGGCGTGGGCTGTCCTGGCTGAACTGGCCGTGCTTGCAGGCTGCCTGTACCTGCCGCAGCTCGCCGCCCTGCTGGGCCAGGCACCGCCGCCGGCGTCCGGTTTGTTCGTTGCCGCCCTGGCCGTCCCGGCGGTCCTGGCGGCGGACTGGGCCTATAAGGGCTTCAGGGGCCGCAGCGCCCGGTGACCCCGGCGTGTGATCCCCGCCCGTGGTCCCGTCCCTGTGGTCTGTCCCTCGGGGTTGGGAGGGAGTCCAGTCCTTGGACATGCGGCTGCTTGGGACCAAAGACTCTGCCCGGCCCTTCGGGCACGGCCCAGAATCAAGGCATGACTGCTCCCGCAACATCCCCGGCCGATGTCCACGTCAAGTGGTTCGAGGACACCGGGATCGGGGACATCGCGTCCGTGGGAGGAAAAAACGCGTCTTTGGGCGAGTTGAGCCGCTCCCTGCAGTCCGCCGGCGTGAGGGTTCCCGACGGGTTTGCCACCACCGCCGGCGCCTACCGCGCCTTCCTGGCTTCCAACGCCCTGGAGCCGCGCATCAGGACATACATCGAGGAGTACCGGGCCGGACGCGCAACGCTGCGCCAGGCGGGGGCGGCAATCCGGGAGCTGTTCCTGTCAGCAACGTTCCCGGACAGCATCGGCGAGGCGATCCAGGAGCGATACCGGCTCCTTTCCCGCCGGGCCGGCCAACGCGAGGTGTCCGTCGCAGTCCGCAGCAGCGCCACGGCCGAGGACCTGCCGGACGCCAGCTTCGCGGGCCAGCAGGAGACATTCCTCAATGTGGCGGGTGAGCGCGCCGTCCTCGAGGCGTGCCGGAACTGCTATGCCTCGCTGTTTACGGACAGGGCCATCAGCTACCGCGAAATGAAGGGCTACGACCACCTCGACGTGGCCCTGTCCGTGGGCGTCCAGCGCATGGTCCGCTCGGACCTCGGCGCCTCCGGGGTCATGTTCTCCATTGACACCGAGTCCGGCTTCCCGGAGGCCGTGCTTATCAGCGCAGCGTGGGGCCTCGGGGAGACCGTTGTCCAGGGGACCATCAATCCGGACAAATACCAGGTGTTCAAGCCGCTGCTCGCCGACGAGCGCTTCAGCCCCGTGATCGAGAGGGAACGGGGCGCCAAGGAACGCAAAATGGTCTACAGCCACGGGGGCAACGCGCGGACCCGGATGGTGGAGACCACCGAACGGGAACAGGAGTCCCTGGTGCTGTCCGACGACGAAGTGGTTCTGCTGGCGCGCTGGGCCAAGGCCGTGGAAGACCACTACGGGCGGCCCATGGACATGGAGTGGGCCAAAGACGGCGTGACGGGCGAACTGTTCATGGTGCAGGCCAGGCCGGAAACGGTGCAGGCCCAGCGCAGCAGCACGTCATTCCGGACTTACCATCTCCGGCAGCAGGGGCGGCTGCTGACCGCGGGGGCGGCCATTGGGGATGCCATCGCGGCCGGTCAGGCCTGCGTCATCCGGGACGCAAAAGACATCGAATCCTTCGTGGACGGTTCCGTGCTGGTGACCAGGATGACGGACCCGGACTGGGTCCCGGTCATGAAGCGGGCAGCCGGCATCGTCACTGACCACGGCGGCCCCACCAGCCACGCAGCGATCGTCAGCCGGGAACTCGGCGTGCCCGCCGTCGTCGGCACCCGGAATGCTACGGAAGCAGTGCCTGATGGCGCCCCCATCACCCTGTCCTGCGCCGAAGGCGAGGAAGGCCGCGTCTATGAGGGGCTGCTGGAGTTCGGCGTGGAAGAAGTGGACCTCGAGGCCCTTCCCGCCACCCGCACTGACGTGATGGTGAACATCGGCAGTCCTGCCGCAGCCTTCAAATGGTGGCGGCTGCCGGCGGCGGGAGTGGGCCTCGCGAGGATGGAGTTCATCATCAACAACCTCATCCGCATCCATCCCATGGCACTGGTCCACCCTGAAAGAGTGACAGATCCGGAGGAAGCCGCGCTCATCCGGAAGCTCACCAGCGGCTACGGCGACCCCACGGAGTACTTTGTTGACGTGCTGGCCACCGGGATCGCCAAGATAGCGGCGCCCTTCCACCCCAAACCGGTGATCGTCCGGCTCAGCGATTTCAAAAGCAACGAGTACAGCCACCTGATCGGCGGAGGGTTTTTTGAACGTCCGGAGGAGAACCCCATGCTGGGCTTCCGCGGAGCTTCGCGCTACTACAGCGATCACTACCGGGAAGGCTTCGCCCTCGAATGCAGGGCCCTCAAACGGGTACGCGAAGAAGTGGGGTTCGCCAACATCATCGTTATGGTCCCGTTCTGCCGGACCGTCCGGGAAGCAGACCTGGTCATCGAAGCGATGGCCGGCCAGGGACTGGTGCGGGGCAGTGCCGGGCTGCAGCTCTACATGATGTGTGAAATACCCTCGAACGTCGTGCTGGCCGAGCAGTTCGCCGAACGCTTCGACGGGTTCTCCATCGGCTCCAACGACCTGACCCAACTGGTGCTGGGGGTGGACCGCGATTCCGAACAGCTTGCCGGGCTGTTCGATGAGAGGGACCCTGCCGTCAGCGCGATGATTGCCCAGGCCATCGACAAGGCGCACGCCGCGGGCATCAAGATCGGAATCTGCGGGCAGGGGCCAAGCAACCACCCGGATCTGGCCGAATTCCTGGTCGCCCGCGGCATAGATTCCATCTCGCTGAACCCGGACACCTACGTGAAGACCCTGCCCGTCATCGCCGCAGCCGAGCAGCGGCTGGCCAGACAGGCCTAACGGCACTGTCAACGGCGGACGGCCTGCTGGTATCCCTGTCATATGACCGCGCCATCACCCACTGCCGCAGCCGCGAGGCCGCCCTTTGACGCCGTCATTTTCGATCTGGACGGGGTGGTGACCAACACGGCAATGGTCCATCAGGCGGCCTGGCGGGAGGCCTTCGAACAGATCCTGCAGGACCCCAGGGTGCCGGACACTGCCGACCGTTCACCCCTTTCCAAAGTTGACTACCGCACCTACATCGACGGCCTTCCCCGGGAGGAAGGCGTCCTGAAGTTCCTTGCTTCACGGGGGGTCAAAGTCGAAAATGGGTCTGACGGGGATGAGCCCGGCACCTGGACCGCATTCGGCCTCGGTGCACTGAAGAACCGGCTCTTCCAGGAGCGGCTTAAGCGGGACGGCGTCCAGAGCTACCCGGGAACGGTGCAACTGCTGCAGAGGCTTTCCGACGCCGGAGTCCCCACCGGGGTGGTCACGTCCAGCCGCAATGCGTCCTCGGTCCTGGACGCCGCCGGCATTCCGGATCTTTTCGGCGTGATCCTGGACGGGACTGCTGCAGCCAATTTGGGCCTCCGGGGGAAGCCCGCCCCTGACGTCTTCCTGGCGGCCGCGTTCCGCCTTGGGGTATCGCCTTCCCACTCCGTGGTCATCGAGGATTCGGTGGCAGGGGTCCTCGCAGCGCACCGGGGCGGGTTCGGCCTGGTGGTGGGCATCGACCGCACCGGAACGCGGCGGGAGCTCGAAGCCGCCGGTGCCGGCACCGTCCTCAATGACGTCCGCGAACTGGACCTGGGCCTTGTCCTTGGCGATCCCTGGCAGCTTGTCTATGAGGGCTTCGATGCAGGACACGAGGGCCACCGGGAAGCGCTGACCACCCTTGGCAATGGCTACCTGGCCGTCCGGGGCGCATCCCCGGAGGGCGGCGGAAGCATCCGGTATGCCGGCATGTACCTGGCGGGCGTCTTCAACCGCCTGGCCGCCGAAGTCGCCGGCGAAGTACTCGTGGAAGAACACATGGTCAACGCGCCTGACTGCCTTCCCCTGGACCTGCGGCTGGCGGACGGGCAGTGGTGGTCGGAAGGAGGCCTGGCGGTTATCCGCGAGCGCCGCACCCTTGATCTCCAGCGTGCGGTCCTGGAACGGCGGCTCCTGCTCCAGGCCGCGGACAAAAAGCGGATGGAAATTGTCCAGACCAGGTTCGTGTCCATGGCTGAACCCCACCTGCTGGGCCTTGAAACGAAGATCACGCCCTTGGGCTGGAGCGGTGCCGTGGAAGTGCGCAGCGGCGTCACCACGGGCGTCACCAACTCGAATGTCCCCGAACCGGCCTCCAGCCCGGGGGTTCACCTTGTTGACCGGACCATGGACGGCGGCAGCTTCAAGCAGCCTGCTCCGGAGGACGTTTCCGTGGTCGAGGCCGAGACGACCCAGAGCCTGATCCGGGTAGCCGTGGCATTCCGGACGAGTGTGTCCGGGGGAGCAGGCGCCGGCGGAACGGGCCCCGGCGGGACAGGCGCGGGGAAGCCCGGCAGCATCGGCCCCTTCCACTTCATGACATTCCGAGTGGCCCTCGCAGACGGAGCTGCAGCAAGAATCAACAAGACCGTCGCTGTGGCGACATCCCGCGACCGGGCGATCGCCTCGCCGGCCTCAGCCGCCGTGGCCGTGCTGGCCCGCGCAGGCGGGGACATCGACGCCCTCATGACCGCACACCAGGACGCCTGGCGAAGCGAACTCCATCCGTTCCTGGTGGACATCGAGGCTCCGGTTCAGGTGCGTCTTGTCCTCAACCTCCACATCTTCCATCTGCTGCAGACCCTCACGCGCCACACGGCGGAACTCGACGCCGGGGTCACTGCCCGGGGGCTCCACGGCGAGGGCTACCGCGGCCATGTCTTCTGGGACGAATTGTTTGTCCTGCCGCTCCTGACCACCAGGACGCCGGATGTAGCCCGGTCCCTCATCGAATACCGGTGGCGGAGGCTTCCGGCAGCCCGCCACGCGGCAGCGGTCCAGGGCCTCTCCGGGGCGCAGTTTCCCTGGCAAAGCGGGAGCGACGGTACGGAAGAAACCCCCAAGTGGCTCTACAACGACAGATCAGGCAGGTGGGTGAAGGACCACTCGCACATGCAGCTGCATTCGGGACTGGCTGTGGCCTTCAACGTCTGGCAGTATTTCCAGGCCACCCGCGACAAAGCCTGGCTCCTCCGCAAGGGCGCCGAACTGGTGGTCGAGGTTGCCCGGTTCTTCGCATCGCGGGCCGGGCACAGCCAGGACACCGGGCGGTACCACATCCGCGGCGTCGTCGGGCCAGATGAATACCACACGGGATATCCGGGCCGCACGGATCCCGGACTGGACGACAACGCCTACACCAACGCCATGGCTGCCTGGGTCTGCCTTAGGGCTGCGGAGATCATGGGCATCTTCCACGGGAACGAACTCGCCGGCCTGATGGAAAGGCTTGGCATCACCGGTGAGGAGGCAGCTGGCTGGGAGCAGGTGGGCAGGGCCATGTTCATCCCGTTCCACACGGACGGCGTCATCAGCCAGTTTGCCGGGTACGAGGAGCTCGAGGAACTCGACTGGGAACGGTACCGGGAAACCTATGACAGCATCGAGCGGCTCGACCTGATCCTGGAAGCCGAAGGTGACGAAACCAACCGGTACAAGCTTGCCAAGCAGGCCGATGTCCTGATGCTGCCCTACCTGCTGGGCCATGAAGGGGTGATCGCCCTGCTCCAGGAACTGGGATACGCGTTGACGGGCGACCAGTTGAACCGGACCATCGAGTATTACCTGGCACGGACTGCCCACGGGTCCACCTTGAGCCGGGTTGCCCACGCTTCCGTCCTTGCCGCGCTGGACGCCGACCGTGCCTGGGACAGCTTCCGGGAAGCGCTCGACGCCGACCTCGACGATACCCAGCACGGCACAACACGCACGGGCATCCACCTGGGGGCCATGGCGGGAAGCATCGACGTCATCCAGCGCAGTTTCGCCGGGCTGAGGCTCAGCGGCGACACACTCGTCTTCGCTCCCAACCTGCCCACCGGCCTCCGGTCCGTCGCCTTCAGGGTCCGGTACCGCGGGCATTTCCTGAACGTCGAATTGAAGGACGGTCGCATGAGGATTGCCTCGGCGGACGGGGACGCTGAACCCATCAGCGTGCGCGTCAACGGCAGGAAGGCTGCGCTCGCCGCCGGCCAGGTCAGGACATTCCGGCTGCCCATGCCGGTGGAGGGATCGGCCGCGTCGTGAAGAAACTCGGAATCCTGACAAGCGGCGGGGACTGCCCCGGCGTCAATGCAGTAATCCGCGGCGCCGTGCTGGGCGGTGAGGTTGTCCATGGATACGGGTTCGTGGGGTTCCGCGACGGCTGGCGGGGAGTCCTGGAACAGGATGTGGTTCCTTTGCCCCGGCGGAGCGTCCGCGGCATATCCCGGCTCGGCGGAACCATCCTGGGAACATCCCGCACCAATCCGCTGGAACGTGGCGGAACCGACGCGGTGCGGGAAAGCCTGCGGCGCAACGGCCTGATGGGCCTGATCGCCATTGGCGGTGAGGGGACGCTCGCCGCAGCGAAGGAACTCTGCGACCAGGGCGTCAACGTGGTGGGTGTTCCCAAGACCATCGATAACGATCTCGGTGCGACGGACTATACGTTTGGGTTTGATTCGGCCGTCCAGACTGCCACTGAAGCCATTGACAGGCTGAGGACTACGGGGGAGTCGCACCACCGGTGCATGATCGCCGAGGTCATGGGCCGGAATGCCGGCTGGATCGCCCTTCACTCGGGGATGGCCTCGGGCGCCCACGCCATCCTCATCCCGGAGCATCCGGTGTCACTGGACCAGATCTCCACGTGGGTGCTGTCAGCACGGGACCGCGGGCGGGCGCCCCTGGTGGTGGTGGCCGAGGCTTTTGCACCGGAGGGGCAGGAATCACCGTATGCGCCCCGTGGGCTCGATACCTTTGGCCGGCCCCGCCTTGGGGGCATCGGCCGGCTATTGGAACAACAGCTGCAGCAGAGCACCGGGATAGAAACGCGGGCCACCGTCCTGGGCCACATCCAGCGCGGTGGAGAGCCCACGGCCTATGACCGCGTCCTTGCCACGCGGCTGGGGCTGGCGGCCGTCGATGCGGCGGCGAATGGCTCGTGGGGGACCATGGTGTCCCTCCGCGGCACGGACATCGTCACCGTGGGCCTCGAGCTTGCGCTCGGAAGCCTGAAGGTGGTTCCCGAGGCCCGGTACAAGGAGGCGGCAGTCCTGTTCGGCTGAGGGCACCGGTGCTGACGCGACACTTGGCTGCAGGACACCTGGGTGGCGCGACGTGGCGTGACCGTGCCTGGCCCCGGAGGGCCAGGCACAAACCGTCAGCCTCTGCTGATCGGGATCTTCGATGCGGAAGCCACCTCTTGCTGGTCCGGAAGGGGAGCGCGGACTTCCAGGACGCCGTCTTTGTAGGAGGCGGTGACGTCACCCTGCTGCACCCCGCTGGGGAGGGGGAGCCGCCGGACGAAAGAACCGTAGCGGAATTCGGACCGGTAGCTGTCCTTGTCCTTGTGTTCCGTCTTCTCCTGCCGCTCGGCCTTGATGGACAGGACGCCGTCGGTTACGGTCACGTCCACATCCTTTTCCGGATCGATTCCGGGCAGCTCCGCCCGCACCACCAAGGTGTTGCCATCCACCATTTCCTCAACCCGGATTGCGGACGACCCCATCTCTCCTTCGAAGAGCCTTTCGATCACATCCATGGGGGAACGCCGGGAATCAAACCACTTCATCAGGTCAGTCATTGTTGCCTCCTGCTCATTGTGAGCCGGGCTGACGCATCACCCGGCATTAACACCATCCGCCCACTGCAGGTGCTGTTCCAGAGTCCAAGGTCCCACCTTGGCTTCACGCTTTTTCCGGGCGGACCCGCAGGACGGCAGAACCGGTAACCCTGTCCGCAGCGAGATCACCAAGGGCCGTGTCCGCGGCATCGAACGGGTAGGCGGTGGTGGTGGGTGCCAGCGGGATCCGGGCCGCGAGCGCAAGGAACTCACGCCCGTCAGCGCGTGTATTGGCTGTCACGCTGCGGACCTGGCGCTCGTAGAACAGGTGGTCCTCATAGTTCAGGGCTGGTATGTCGGTGAGGTGGATACCGGCAATCGCAAGTGTGCCGCCGCGGTCAAGGGCTGCGAGCGCGGCCGGCACCAGGTCGCCCACCGGGGCGAAAAGAATCGCGGAATCAAGCGGCACCGGTGGCTTGCCATACGCGCCGCCGGCATATTCAGCTCCCAGGTCCCGGGCAAGGGCCCGGGCCTCCTCAGACCGGGTCATGACAAAAACGGATGCCCCCTGGTAGATCGCCATCTGCGCGGTCAGGTGCGCGGAACTGCCGAAACCGTAGATACCAATGCGCCCCCCGGCCGGCAGGTTGGCGCGTTGCAGCGCACGGTAGCCAATGATGCCTGAGCACAGCAGCGGTGCTGCCTGTTCGTCGCTGAACACCTCCGGAATGAGGTAGGCAAAATCCTGGGAGACAGTGAGTTTTTGGGCGTAGCCGCCGTCCTTGTCCCATCCGGTGAAGACGGGCGCCGAGCACAGGTTCTCGTCACCCCGGCGGCAATACGTGCACGTTCCGCAGACGCCGCCCAGCCACGCGACGCCTACCCTGTCGCCCGGCGCGAAGCGGTGGGCGCCCGGGCCGGTTTCCACCACCACGCCCACCGCCTCGTGGCCCGGGACAACCCCGGGACGGCGTGGTTGCAGGTCCCCTTCGGCCAGATGGAGGTCGGTCCGGCAGATTCCGCAGACACTCACGTCCACCAGGAGTTCATTGGCCGCGGGCCTGGGGTCTTCGCGGAGGCCCCTGACCAGGGGACGGGTGGACATGGGGCCGGGGTGGCCCACCCACCATGCGAGCACCTTTACCTCCTTCTGCCGGGTTACTTAACAATGGCCCAGCTTCGCTGTGCCTCCCAGAGCCGAAGGTCACCCTGGTCTTCAGTCTGCTGAGCGGCCGGCCAGGCGCCGCTGGACGTACCGGATTGCTTCGATGATGATGCTGCCGCCCACGGCCACCGTGACCGAAGCGGCCAGGAGGTCCGTGGGCGGCCAGCCCAGGCGGAAGAACTCTTTTGCCGGGGGCACGGTGAACAGCAGCGCCAGGCCCGTGTACATGCCCGCCAGGATGAGGGTCTTCGTCCAGGTGAGGGGCCGGGATGCGGTCACGAGGATCCAGGAGGCCATCAGGGCCAGGGTGATGACGGCGGCAGACTGCGTGGCCTCGGCGCTGCCAGGTGCAGCGAAACGCGCGTACATGCTGACAGCCAGCACACACAGGGCGACGCACACTCCGGCCGGCACCGAGAAGGCCAGGGAGCGTTTCAGGAATCCGGCCTCATAACGCTGCGCGCTGGGTTGCAGTGCCAGGAAGAATGCCGGCAGGCCGATGGTGAGTCCGTCAAGGACGGACATCTGGCGCGGAAGGAACGGAAAGGGCCACAGGAGCAGGGCAAACGTCAACGAGATGACGGTGATGTAGACGGTTTTGCTGAGGAACACCATGGAAACCCGCTCGATGTTGCTGATGGCCCTGCGGCCCTCGGCAACCACCGCCGGCAACCTGTCGAAGCGCCCGTCCAGGAGGATAAGCCGGGCTACCGCCTTGGTGGCCGGTGACGCTGTGTCCATGGCGATGCCCAGATCGGCTTCCTTGAGTGCCAGGACGTCGTTAACCCCGTCGCCGGTCATGGCCACCGTGTGCCCGCCCCGCTTCAGCGCCTGAACCATGTCCCTCTTCTGGGACGGCGTCACGCTTCCAAAAACGTGATGCGTCTCCACCGCTTCCTCCAGTAGCAACGGGTCCGTTGGCAGTTTCCTGGCGTCGTAGGCCCCGCCCGGGCCCAGGCCCACCGTGCGCGCGAGCACTGCCACCGTGCGGGGGTCGTCACCGGAGATGATCTTCAAGGCCACCCCCTGTTGCCGGAAATAGGCAAGGGTCGCTGGTGCTTCCTTCCGGATATCCTCGCGGAAGGTCAGCAGCACCACCGGAACGAGGCCCGCGGGCAGTGCGCCGTCCTGCTCCGATACCGGCAGGGGCCCGGGCATGTGGGCGAGTGCCAGCGTCCGCAGGCCGGTGGAGGCCAGCGCCGCGGCGCTCCGGCGGGCGGGGGCGTCGGATGGCAATTCCGCCAGTACGAAATCCGGGGCCCCAAGTACCCAGGTTCCGGCGGCCTGCGAGCCCGGCGGGAACGTCACTGAGCTCCATTTCAAGGCCGAGGTGAACGGCACGGATGACGCTTCGGGCAAAACGTCGGCTGTGGGAAAAGCGTCGCCGATGGACTTGGCGGTGGTACTGGCTTCCTCCTTGGCGCCGAACCATTCAAGGGCCTTCCGCCACCCCTCGGCCGGTGGGGCGCCGGCGCCGTGCACGGCGTCGAATGTCATGGCGCCGGAGGACAAGGTCCCGGTCTTGTCCAGGCACAGGACATCCACACGTGCCAGTACTTCAACGGCCGCAAGCTCCTGGACCAGGACCATGTGGCCGGCAAGCCGGACCCCGCCCACCGCAAAAGCCACGCTGGTGAGCAGGACCAGGCCAAGGGGAATCATGGACATGATGCTGGCCACAAGTCCCACCGCGGCAGGTATCCACTGGCCGGAGCTGAAGGCGGCCTCCCAGCCGCCGGCGTTTTGGACCTGGGCGTGGGTAACCAGGACGGCAGTGGGCAGGAGCAGCCAGGTGATGACGCGCAGCACCTTGTCCAGGCCGGAGCGTATCTCGGACGTGACCAGGGCGAACCGTCTGGCTTCGGCAGTCAGTTTGTAGGCGAACGTATCCGGCCCTACCCCGACCACCACCGCCAGCCCGCTGCCGGCCATGATCAGTGACCCGGACAGGAGCGCGGCTCCCGGTTGCTTGGACACGGGCGCTGACTCACCGGTCAAAAAGGATTCATCCGCCTCCACGTACCCGCCGTCCAGGAGCCGCACGTCAGCGGCCACCTGTTCCCCGGCGCTGAGGAGGACGATGTCATCCGGAACCAGGGCCTCCGCCGGGACCAGCCGGGGGCTGCCGTCCCGGATGACCCTGCTCTGTGCCGCGTGGAGAATGGCCAGCCTGTCCAGGGACTGCTTGGCGCGGTATTCCTGGATGATTCCGATCAGGGAGTTCCCCAGCGCCGAGAAGCCAAAGAGCGCATCCCGCCACTGGCCCAGCACCAGCAGCAGGACAAAGCAGGCCGCCACGATGGCGTTGAAAAGGGTCAGGACGTTCGCCCGGATAATGTCCCACGCACTGCGGCTTGTTGCACCGGGGATGCTGTTGATCTGTCCCGCGTTGGTCCGGGCCAGGACCTCGGCGGAGCTGAGTCCGCCCAGCCCCGGCTGTCCCGCGGAGGCGCCGGAAGCCACGTGCCGCCCGGTGCTTTCCCCTGCTTCAAACATCACGTGGAGCGCAGGGCCCGCCCGTCATGTGTCATGCCGGGACTTCTTCAGCCGGGTGATGACCGTGGGGCAGGGTGGCTGGGTCAGGACGCCGTGCGCCGTCGACCCGAGCAGGAGCCTGCCGAAGCTTCCCCTGCCCCGGCTGCCCAGGACCAGCATCCTGGCGTCCGCGGCTGCGCGGACCAGGGCATCTGCAGGTTCCAAGACTGTTTCCAGGACTCCGTGCACTACAAGGCCGGGGTAGTCCTGGCGGAGTCCGGCCACAGTCTCGGCCAGGACAACCTGTTCCTCTTCCTCCACATGTCCAGCGAAGCTGCTGGACGGCAGGCCCGCTCTGATCCAGCGGTTGGGGCCAGTGAACGCGTACAGGACGGTGAGTTCCTCGCCCAGTGCATCAGCCTCGGCCGCCGCGAAAGCAACGGCCTGCGTGGACTCCCTCGACCCGTCCACGCCCACCACCACACCGTGCCCACTGCCCTGCCCTGTCCCGATCACGGCCACCGGGCATTCGGCCGTTGCAGCTGCCTGGAGGGCCCGGTCGGTCAGCGCACCGCGGGAGTGGCCGCTGCTGCCCAGGACCAGCATCGAGGCGTTCTCCGAGTACTTGCCAAGGGATGCCCCAACGCTTCCTTCCAGCAGTTCATGGGAAACCTGCAGGTCCGGTTCTGCGCTGCGCACCGTTTCTCCGGCTTCTTCCAGCATGTCCATCGCAGACTTGCGCAGGACGTCGATGTAGGGGAGGGCTTCAATCCTTTCGCCGGCCATCCAGCGGTCGTCGAGGACATGAAGGATTGCCAACGGCACCTTTTGCCGGCGGGCTCGGGCCGCTGCCCACAGCAGTGCGGCCTTGGAAGGAGGGGAGTCGGCGATGCCGACGGCGACGGGCTTGTGTGCGTCCATGGGTGACCTTCCGTGAATCTGCTGTTGCTGACGGTTTCTCATGCCGGACAGGGGTTCAGGCCCTGCCGGCCGGTTCCTGCGGGGCCCACCACCGGGTTGGCGGGGCGATGACGAATTTCCTCCCGGTGATTTCCTCAGGCGTCACGCGGATAAGGCTTTCCTTTGGGCCTGCCTGCCAGGGAGACAGACCTGCGTCTGAGGCATCCTGGAAGTCTTCGTCGTCGTCCACTACGGCAGCGTGCCCCTTCACCACCACGCTCCAAGCAATGGTGCCGTACTGGTTCAGCCCGTCGGCTTCCAGGGACACTGCCTTGCGGCCGGCCACTGCATCCATCTTCGTTCCCGGGCCTGTGCGAATCAGCAGGGTGCCGTTGCTGGGCACAAAGTTGACCGGAAAGATCTCCACCGTGTCGCCGCGGGTAAAGGCCATCCTGCACACGGAGGTTGACCGCAGGTACCTCCAGCAGTCATGCACTCCAAGGTTTTCGTGTTCCGGTTCTGTTGCAGCTGTGTCCATGGCCGTAGCCTAGGCCGCCGAGCGGGACGGGGATAGGGAAGAAGGTCCTACTGCAGCCGGTCCCGGCGGCAGCTGATATCCGGCGTTCCCATAATGGGGCATTTCAGACCTTGACTTACTCTCCTAGACTGGTGCCGGGACGTCGCTTCGTACTCAGGCTGGAGCGGCGTTGCCGGGGGAACCACTTCCCGGACGCGCGCAACACCGCTGAGGGCCTGCAACGACGCCGGCACTTGTCACAGGAGGCGAAACATGAGCACTGAGCCGTGGAGTTCTCCCATGAAGGAACGGGCCGAAGACCTCCTCCGGGACTTCGTTGCCCGCGCAGATGAGCTGCTGCAAACCCAGGAACGGATGAACGGCCTGCTCGCCGCCGTCGTCGCCCTGGCCCAGGATCTGAGCCTTGAAGCCGTGCTGGACCGTCTTGTCCGGTCGGCATGTGAACTTGTGGGTGCGAAGTACGGCGCGATGGGGGTGATCGCGGAGGACCGCAGCCTGAGCCACTTCATCACCGTTGGAGTCGATGAAGAAGACATCAGGTCCATTGGGGACTTGCCTACGGGACACGGCGTCCTGGGACACCTGATCCGGGAGCCCCGGCCACTGAGGCTCCACGACCTCGGCCGGCATCCCATGGCGTCAGGCTTTCCCCCCAACCATCCACCGATGAACACCTTTCTTGGGGTGCCGGTCCGTGTCCGCGACGAAGTGTATGGGAACCTCTACCTGACCGAAAAGGACGGCGGGCAGGACTTCACACCGGAGGATGAAGACCTTGCCGTGGCCCTCGCCGCCGCTGCCGGTGTGGCCATCCAGAATGCCCGCCTGTTCGAGGACAGCAAGCGTCGCCAGAAATGGCTGGAGGCGGGGATGGAACTGAGCAGCCGGCTGATCATGGCGCCGCATCCCGGGGACTCGGACAACCTGGACCTGGTGGCCGAAACTGCCTTGCGGGTCTCAGACTCTGCGCTTGCCGTGATTGCTGTCCCGGCCGGTGACGGGGTCCTGCGGTGCAGGTCGTCCCTGGGCGTCCAGGGCCTGCAGGCGGGGCAGGAAATCGGTGCTTCTGATGCCGTCTCCAAGGTCATCGAGACGGGGGAGTCCCGCGTGGTGCGTGATCCCCAGCAGGTGTTTGGTGACCAGGTGGCGGAAAAGCTGGGGTCGGTGCTGGTGTGCGCCATCGGCCACAGCAACAGCGAGAACGGCGTGCTGCTGCTCGCCCGTCCGCAGGGATCAATTGCCTACAGCCAGGCCGAAGCGGAATCCAGCTCGATTTTCGGGAGCAGGGTCGGGCTGGCACTCGACCTCGCGCGGGTCCATGCGCTCCGTGAACAGAACCTTCTGTTCACGGACCGGGAGCGGATTGCCCGGGACCTGCACGATCTTGTCATCCAGCGGCTTTTTGCCTCCGGATTGAGTATCCAGAGCCTCCGCCGCTACACCCTTGACCCCATAGCGCACGAACGGATTGCCACGGTCACGTCCGAACTGGACGACACCATCCGGAAGCTGAGGGACACCATCTACTCCCTTCGGACCGGTGAGGAAAACCATGACCCCCTGACGAGCCGTATCCTGGGCGTGGTCCAGGACAACTCCCGCAGCTATGCCGTGGAACCGAAAGTGGCCTTTACCGGCCCCGTGGACGCAGTCCGGGAGAACGTTGCCGGCCATGTGCTGTCCGTTCTTTCCGAAGGACTCAGCAATGCCGCCCGCCACTCCGGTGCCAAGGAGATCCGCGTTGCCGTGTCCGTAACCCCACGCCAGGTTGAACTGGTGATCCAGGATAACGGGTGCGGTTTTGACGAACCCGCACAGGTGAGTGGCCTGGCCAATATGCGGCACCGGGCAGAAATGCTGGGCGGCAGCTGCACCATCCGGAGCGCGCCCGGGGAGGGCACCCGGATCACGTGGACCGCCCAGCGCCTGTGACAGAACCGGAAAGCGGCCCGCCCTGAACCTCTGCCGTGACCGGCAGCAGCGGGCCCGTGGGGAAGGCTATTGCCCGTCCTGGCTGTTCCGCGTGACGTACACGGCGGCCTGTGTCCTCCGCTCGAAGCCCAGCTTCGCGAGGATGGATGACACGTAGTTCTTCACTGTTTTCTCGGCCAGGAAGAGTTCCTCGCCGATCTGGCGGTTTGTCATGCCCTGCCCGATCAGCGTCAGGACCTTCTTCTCCTGGGCACTGAGCGCATCCAGCCGCGGGTCTGTCTGGGTCTTGGAAAGCCCGGCGATGATCCGCTCCCTGACTCCGGGCTCAAACAGGGACTCGCCGGCAGCGGCCCTCCGGATTCCGGCGAGGAGGTCGTCGCTCCTGATCTGCTTGAGGACGTACCCGGAGGCTCCTGCCAGGACGGCGCCGCGGATGGCCTGCTCGTCGTCGTAGCTTGTCAGGATCAGGCAATGCAGGCGGGGGTCCAGCGAGCGCACGTCCCGGCATACCTCGATGCCGGTGCCGTCCGGGAGCCGTCCGTCCAGGATCGCGATGTCCGGCTGCAGCGCCGGAATACGGCGTGTAGCCTCCGCCGCGGATCCGCTTTCCCCGACCACCTCGAATCCTTCGCCCTCCAGCAGGTCCTTCAGTCCCTGCCGGACAAGCTCGTGGTCATCGAGAATGAACACGCGAAGCGGCTCCTGGGGATCTGCGGCCCCGTGCGAGCCTGACTCAAGCCTTTGCACCCTATGCTCCCAATTGTCTTAAGGACTATGCCTGCACTGCTGTGCCGGCCAGCCCGTGCCAGGGGCTTAGTCCCATCTTTCCTTCCGCGCGGACCCGCTGGAAGGGACCAAAGTCTGGAGTCCTGATCATATATCTGCCGCCCCCACCACCGGCGGCTGTCCGCCACCGGCCCGGCGCCCCGGCCGGCCGGTGACTTTAGGCCCTATCCCGTTGCCCGGACCCTGTACAGTCTGGGAGCAGACCCAACAGATCGGAGCCACATGGACGCCCCCGAGCGGCACCCCAGGATTGTTGTAGGCGTGGACGGTTCCGACGCCTCGATCGCGGCCCTTCGCACAGCCGGGTCATTGGCCGGGCCCCTCGGAGCAACGGTGGAAGCCTGGGCATGCTGGGACGTGCCTCCCGGCTATGGGCTCTACCTCGTGGTGGGCATTGAGGGCTTCGAATACGCCGCCAAGCAGTCACTGGAGCAGGCCCTTGCGGACGCTTTCGGCCCGGAAGTGCCGGCATTCGTCCAGCCGCGGCTGGTACGGGGGAAAGCCAGCGAGCAATTGATAGAGGGTAGCCGGAAAGCATCCCTCCTCATCGTGGGGCGGCGCGGTCACGGCAGCCTGGTGCTGGGCTCGGTGAGCTCGGCGTGCGTCAGCCACGCCCACTGCCCGGTCCTGGTGGTCCACGCCCCGGAGGAAGCCACGCACGGAAAAAGGGGAAGCCACGCACGGAAAAGCGACGACGGGCAGTAAGGCCGGCTTATCAGCGATAGTGCGCGGCGCCGCCGTCGTGCGTTCCGCCGTGGTGACCCGCGCCTTCTCCGGTCAGTTCGTGAAGCCCCCGCACTGACTCGGCAAGGGACATGTCCGGGGACTGGACAATGAAGGGCATCAGCAGGCGGTTTTCCTTGTCCAGGTGCAGGGCGAACAACCGCTGGATGGCAGAGCCGGCCACGGCTGAGGCAAGTCCGCTGGAGGTTCGCAGTTCCTCCACGAGATCGACTATCACACGGTGCTCGGCAAGCATCCCCTCCACCAGGAGCCTTCCCTCGGGTGTGGCGTGCGGTCCACCGTACAAAGGGCCTTCTTCGGCGAGGGCATGGGGGATCAGGTGGGTGTCGCACCAGTCCAGGAGAGTGGCCTGCGCTGTATCTTCGGCAACAGCGTCACGTGCCTCCACGGCTTCCATCAGGAGGGCCACAAGCCCGTTGAGGTGTTTGAGCATGTGCGCATGATGTCGTTCAACAGCCTGGAGTGCTGCTGCCTCGGCGGCATCGTCCTTGCCCTGGTTCATGGTCCCTTCCCCTTCCCAAGGGTTTGCAGCCCGGTGCGTGCAGCGTGCCGGCAGCGTCCCGCCTGCTCGTGGCGTTAAGTATGGGCAGCGGGGCCGGGCGGGTGGCAGAGCCATTGGTCCCCTACTTCGGGAGGTGGCTGCCGGTGGATCCGTTGCGGCGCACAGAAACACGTTCCTTGCCCGTTGGGTGGTGTGGGTGGGCTGTGGCGAGATGCTCGGATTTATCGCATGGCCCTGGTGCGGCAAAGGTCCTGGAGTGCTGGACCTGCCTAGAACGCGTGGCGCCGGAAGCGCCTGTCCACGGCGACAACGAGTGAAGCCAGCACGGCGATGCCCAGGATCCGCAGCCACGTGTCCACACCGATGGGGGCCGTGTGGAAGAGCCCGTTCATCACCGGTGAGTAGGTGATGGCCAACTGGCCGGCCGCCTGGACCATGACGCCCAGGATGACCCAGCGGTTGCTGAAGAAGCCGATCCGCCAGACAGACCGCGTAAGGGAACGGCAGCTGAAGAGGTAGAACAGTTCCACCGCCACAAAGACGTTCACCGCCGCGGTCCGGGCCTCGGCGAGGGACGCTCCACTGGCCAGTTCAAGTTCGAATATCCACCAGGTGCCTGCCACGAGCAGGGCGGAGACCAGCAGGATCCGGAACGTGAGGGCCCAGGTCAGGAGCGGCCGGCCGGGGGCCCGCGGAGGGCGGGACATAAGGCCCGGCTCCTTCGGTTCGAAGGCCAGCATCAGGCCCAGGCACACAGCGGTGGTCATGTTGATCCAGAGAATCTGCGTGGGCAGGACGGGCAGCGTTGCTCCGGCCAGGATCGCCACGAGGATCACCAGGCCTTCCCCCATGTTGGTGGGCAGGGTCCAGACCATGAATTTGGTCAGGTTGTCAAAGACGTTCCTGCCTTCCTCTACAGCTGCCTCAATCGTGGCGAAGTCGTCGTCGGTGAGGACGATGTCCGAGGCCTCCTTGGCCACTTCCGTCCCCGACCGGCCCATGGCGATCCCTACGTTCGCCTGGCGGAGGGCCGGTGCATCGTTGACGCCGTCCCCCGTCATGGCAGCCACGTGTCCCCGGGACTGGAGTGCACCGATGAGGCGGAGCTTCTGCTCGGGGGATACCCGCGCGAAGACGGTTGCCCGCTCCACCGCATCCGGCAGCTGGTCTGCGGGAATCGCGTCCAGCTCCACTCCGGTCAGTGCTGTCCCGTCCGCCCGGTCCGCGGTGATGCCCACGGCCTCGGCGATGGTGGCGGCCGTTCCCACGTGGTCCCCGGTGATCATCTTGACGGCCACTCCGGCCTGGTGGCAGGCACGGACTGCCGCCGCTGCCGCCTCCCGCGGCGGATCGAACATCGCCTGGAGCCCTGTCAGCGTCATCTGCCCGTGCAGGTTTGCCTCCGAGAGGACGGTGCCGGCAGGCAAGTGCATCGTGGCGGTCGCCAGGACCCTCAGTCCCGTGCCGGCAAACTGGTGCGCAACCTCCAGGACTGCCTGCTTGTTGAGGTACCCGTTGGCGCCGTGGCTGTCCATTTGCCAGGCGCACAGCTCCAGCACCCGTTCCACGGCGCCCTTCACCAGCACGGTGTCCTTCCCGGTGCCGCTTCCGTCCGGGAGCCGGGGGGAGTGGAGGGTGGCCATGTACAGGCGCTCGGACGTGAAGGGCAGCGCGCTGCGGCGCGGAGTGGCGGCGAGGAACTGCGCAATGTCCACGCCGCCCTTCCCGGCGGCCACCAGCATCGCCGCCTCCGTGGGATCCCCCTGGACCTGCCAGACATCCCCTTCCCTGACCACCTTTGCGTCATTGCAGGCGCCGCCGGCCAGGAGGGACCAATGCAGCGCAACGTCCTGCGCCGCCGTCGCCGCCCCACCAGCCGCTTCCACGACGCCCTGGACAGCCGCACCTGCACCCGCACCTGCGGGAAGGATACGCCCCTCCGGGCCGTAGCCCGAGCCTGTCACGTCGTAGGAGCCGGCCGGAGTCCAGAGGCCCCGCACCGTCATCTGGTTTTCGGTAAACGTGCCGGTCTTGTCAGAACAGATGACCGTTGTGCTGCCCAACGTCTCAACAACCGGCAGCCGGCGCACCACCGCGCGGCGCCGTGCCATCCGGCGGACGCCGATGGCGAGCGTTACGGTGACTGCCGCGGGAAGGCCTTCGGGGATTGCCCCCACTGCCAGCGCGACGGCGGCTGTAAACATTTGGGCGGGCTCCTGGCCGCGTGCCACGCCGGCAAGGAAGGTCACGGCGGCCAGGGCAAGGATGGCCACCGTCAGCGTCATGCTGAAGCGCGCCAGCTTTTGGGTCAGGGGGGTGGCTACCGGCTGGACCGCTCCCATCAGCCGATGGATCTCACCGAGCTCCGTCTCGCCGCCGATGGCGACGACGACCCCGGCGCCAGTGCCGGCCGTCACCAGGGTGCCGCTGTAGACCATGTTCCGGCGGTCCGCCACCGGTGTTGTCGGGGGAAGCACCACCTCGTCCTTTGCCACTGCTTCGGACTCGCCTGTCAGTGCGGATTCGTCCGCCCGCAGGCCGGACAGCCGGACCAGCCGAAGGTCCGCCGGGACCTTGTCGCCGGCCTCGAGCAGGACCAGGTCTCCTGGAACCAGATCCTCCGAGGGCACCTCCAGCCGTTGCCCATCCCTGACCACCACTGCACGGGTGCGGACCAGGGAGTGGAGAGCATCCAGGGCAGCCTCTGCCCGGACTTCCTGGACAAAGCCAATCACCGTGTTGACCAGGACGACGGCCAGGATGACGCCCGAATCCAGGTACTCACCAAGGAACAATGTGACGGCTGCCGCGGCCAGCAGCACGTACACCAGCGGATTGTTGAACTGCCGCGCGAGTTTCCGGAAGATCCCCCCGCCGCGTGAACGCGGAAGGACGTTGGCGCCGAACTGGACCTGCCGGCTGGCCACCTCCGCGGATGCGAGGCCCTGGACGTGGTCCGTCCCCAGCAGCAGGACCACCTCATGCAGGGGGAGTCCGTGGTGAGCGGGGTCAGCCGTTCCGCTGGCTGCCGCAGCAGGACGCCTGCCGGTGGATCTCGCCTGCCTGGTCTTTTCCATGACTGGCCCTTCCGGTCCTAGGGGGCCAGCAGCGCGTCAAGGGTGGCGAAGCCGTACCCTGCGGCGCTGATCCGGTCGATGATGTTGGGCAGGGCGTCGGCATCAAGGGTGGAACCGTCGTCAGGATTCGAACCGATGTGCATCAGGACAATTTTGCCTGGCTGCAGGGCGGCCAGCGTGCGGTCCGCGACCGTCTGGGCTGTAGCGCCGCCACTGGTGCCCTTCCACCCCAGGGTGTCCACGGTCCACCGGACCGCAACGTAGCCGAGGCTGTTGACTTCGGCAATGGTGCGGGCATCCCGTTCACCGAAGGGGAAGCGGAACAGCGGGCGCGGATCGCCTCCGGCCGCCAGGATGGTTTGTTCCGCTCCCCGGACCTGCTGGGCAATCTGCGTGCCGTCCAGCCCGGTGAAACCCGGATGCGTCATGGAGTGGTTGGCCACCCGGTGCCCCGCGGAGACAATCTGTCCCACCCCGCCGGGGTTGGCCTCCACCCAGTTGCCGGTCAGGAAGAACGTGCCCGTGACCCCCTTGGCTGACAGGGTGGACAGGATTTTTGGCAGTCCTGCCGCGTTGGCGCCGGCATCAAAAGTCAGCGCCACCACTCGGCCCGCATTCGGGATGACCGTGAGGTCCTGGTTCAGGAGCGCTGAAGGGAACGGCGCCGCCGGCGGCGCAGGATCCGGCGCAGGGCCGGGCCCGGCTACCGGCACGGACGGCGGCGGGACCGGGACGGGCGGCACAGTGACGGGTGGCTGGACAGGATCCTGCCCTGCCTCCGGTGTTTCCGTCGATCCCCCCACTGGCTGGGATGGAGAGGGCTGGGCTGTGCCGGGCTCGGCTGTGGAGGGAGAGGCGCTGGAGGCCGCCGGACCGGGACTGGGGCTGGTGGACGCGCCCGGAGAGGTGGAGGGCGCCGCCGGCTGCGGAGGACTTCCAGCCGGTTCCCGCAGAAAGACGGCAAGAACGATGGCGAGGACAAGCAGGGCGAGCACGACGGCGGCTGCCGCCATCCGCCGTCGTGCGTCACTTTGCAGCGGCTCCGTCAACGGTCTGCGCCTGCCGTGGTCCCGGCCATGTGGACCTCCTCCGGAATGCCCTAGGACTTTTCATCCGGAGTGTGGACCACCAGTACCGGGCAGTGGGCATGGGCCACCAGGGCTGAGCTGACCGAGCCCAGCAGCAGCCCGCCGAAACCGCCGTGCCCGCGCCGTCCCACCACCACCATGTCCGCGTCCCGGCTTGCTTCGATCAGCGATTCGCGCGGATGGCCGCGGACCAGGGTGGGAGTAACGTTCGACGGCGTTTCGTCACCGAACGCTGTTTTGACCGCCTCATCGAGGATCTCCCCGGCGCGCTCCTCGAAACCTTCGATGCCCATCATCACGTAGCCCGCGTAAACCTGCGGGTAATCCCAATAAGCGTTGGCCATGACCTTCGCGCCCAGCGGCGTTGCCAGGCGCTGGGCCTGCCGCAAAGCCTCGATGGACGGCTCCGAGCCGTCGACGCCCACAAGGATCCGGGCAAATGGTGCTCCAGCAGTACTCATCTCAGCTCCTCAGGAGACCCGTGTGGTCCATCGTTATGATGTCCCGGCAGGACAGCGGGAGGTAGGGCCGAAAGTCACTGCAGGGGTTCCCGGCAGTTTATGGGAGAGTCGCTGGTGGCTCCTGCACGGGTGGTTCCTGGCGTGGCGGGTCCTGGTGACCCGGTCCCGATACCGCGGGCGGAACGTCGGCGGGGCCCTGGTCAAGCCGGAACGGCGGGTATTCATCGCGCATCAGGGCGGTGTAGGCCAGCACGCGGTAGATCCAGCGGTTGATGCCGAGGATGAAATCGAACAGCGGCCGCTGGTACCTTCCGGTGAACAGCAAGGCCACCACGGCCACCAGGACGAGCAGGCCCAGCAGGGACGGGCCTGTTGCTCGCTCGTAGGTGGTGCCCAGATCAGTGGTTTCCGTTTCCCATGTCCATGTAGCGCCGGACAGTGCTGCGATGATCAGCAGATGCGGGAGGGACAGGAGCCACCACTTCACCAGGACCAGTCCGCGGGAGAGCCGCTCGGGGTAGTCCACTTCGAAGTCCGCCGGATAGTCGGTGTGTGCCAGGGTGAAGGGCGGGTAACGGTCCGTGCCTGCGGCGGCGTAGGCGTAGAACGCCACCCGCCAGTTCCAGCGCAGAACTCCTACGTTGAAGTCGAACAGGGGCCGGGGGTAGCGGCCGGTGAACAGGATGGCGAAGCCTGCCACAATCGTGGTCACGAGGAACGCAAACCACAGGAAGACCAGCACGATGAAGTGCGGGATGGCCAGGAACCACTTGACCAGCCACATCGCCCGGGACAGGGCAGGGTCAAGGTCACCAAAGAGGCGGGCGGGATAAGGGGCGCGGTCCGCGCGGTCTGCGGCGACGGGGAGGGGCAGCGGCTGAACTCCCTGGACCGCGGCTCCCGGCACGCCCGGCGCTCCTTGGGTGCCGGGGGCTGATGCCCCAGGCACTCCTCCTGCATACCCGGGCGGCGGTTCCTGTCCGGGGATTGGGGCAGACCCGGCCGCGTTGCCAGGCGGTGGGCTATACCCAGCGGCGTAGCCCGGCTGTGTGCCATATCCCGGCCCGTAACCTGTTGGGCGTCCGTACCCGGGCGGCGGTGCGGCAGGCCCGCGGGGATGCTGCCGGGCGTGCCGGCCGAGCCCTATGGCGCCCAGGACCAGCAGGGGGATTCCGATGGCCAGCGCAACGGCCCCTCCCACCAGCAACCCTGTGGCCGCCGGCATGATCAGATCGGAGCGGAAGCCCGCCTGCACCTCGGCATCCACGCCAAGGCTGCCATCGGAGTTCATGATGACTATTGCCCAGCTGCCGGCGGCCAGGTCCCACGTGAGCTCCTGCTCGCCGGGGCCGGAGGCGGACGTGCTCCAGAACGCCTGCTCTGCAGGCGGTGCGGGGGTGCCGGTGCCGGGAATGTCACGGTATTCGGCCCGGAAGGGCCGGCTGTCCACTTCAAGCAGTTCCGAATGATGCACGCCCGAAAGGTACCGCTCAACGTCGTCCTGCGGGGCAACGCCTATGAAGATCTCCTTGCCTGGGTCCGCGGACGTCGCCCGCAGCCTCAGCGTCCCGACGTCGAAAGGCAGGCGCGGCGGGATTCCCTCGCCGACGGCATCAAGCCGGGGTGAGGTCAGGGCGTGGGACCCAACGGCCAGGCGGGCTGTGCCTGACGTGAGGTATCCGTCTCCCTGTGCGGATCCCACCACCGAGGCCACCGCACCTCCGGCTAAAGTGGCGAGGCCAACCATCGAGATGAGGATCCCGAGGATGAGCATTATTACTGAAGCAGTCTTCTTCATGGTGCCAACCCGGAACGTAGGAGGAGGGGATAATAATGAGCGGAAGGCCGGGTCCGGCCTAGTTCTTGTTCTTGCTGGCCTGGATCCGGGTAATGACGGTAGGACATGGCAGGTGCCGGAGTACGCCATGGGCCGTTGATCCCAGAAGGAGCCGCTGGATTGCGCCCCGGCCGCGGTTGCCCACCACAAGCATCCTGGCGTTCATGGCGGCATCCACCAGGGCTTCAACTGGACCCTTTTCGGTTTCCAGGACCTGGTGTACCTGCAGGCCTGGATAGTCTTCCTTGAGCCCGGCCACTGTCTCCGCCAGGACAAGGCGCTCCTCTTCGGCAATCAGCTCGGCGAGGCTGGTGGATGTCAGGCCGGCATCCTCCACCCGGTCCGGGGCGATGATGGCATACACCACGGTCAGCTCCTCACCTTCCCGGTCTGCCTCGGCTGCGGCGAAGGCCACAGCCTGCGTAGCTTCCTTTGAACCGTCAACACCCACTACCACGCCGGAGCGGCCCTCCAGGTCCTGCGTTCCCACCACAGCCACCGGAACCTTCGAAGAGGCTGCGACCTGAAGGGCCCGATCGGCCAGCGAACCGCCCAGGTGGCCGGTGCCCGAGCCGATGACCAGCATGGACGCCTTGGCAGAGTACTTCGCAAGCGAACGTCCTATGCTCCCGGTGAGGAGCCGGGTGGTAATGGTGATGGGGAACGCGTCCCGGACGCGTCCGGCCGCCGTCTGCAGGAGCCGGTCCCCGGCCTCTTCCATGACGCCGATCCATGGGTACGGCTCCGCCACCCACCTGTCGTCCACAACATGAAGGATCACCAGGGGCAGACCGGCCCGCTCCGCCCGGCGTGCAGCCCACAGCACCGCCGCTTGGCTCTGCGGTGAGTCGTTGGTGGCTGCCGCGATCGGTTTACGAGTTGTCATGGCCGGATCTCCTGGTTCGCGCGGGCGTGGTCACTTACAAGACTGGCGCCACGCCCACGGCAGATATAGGGCCAAAGGTCACGGCAAAATCCCGGCGTGGACGCTTTCAAGTGATGTGCCAATCCGAGGAACCCGGCGCAGGCTCCTGGTGGCTCAGTTGCGGGGACGTCAGCAACGACACCATGTGGTCAGTATGCTTACTATTGTTACTCCAGCGGTTCACGAGAAAGGCATCACCATGACGGAACAGAACCTTCCCGAGGAGGGGCTTGAAGTTGTCCAGGATGAGGACGTGCTCCTTGATGAGACCCCCGGCGCGGCTTCCTCCCTTGAACTAGACCCTGTACATGGCGAGCCGGACAGCTACCCTGGCGCGGCGGAGAACAATCCGGACCGCTGGCAGGAGGATCCGCTGATCCAGGATGAAACTGTTGCCGATGCCGAGTTTGGCGAAGCCGCGGCCAGTGATGATGAGGAAACCTTCGGCGGCTCACCGCTCAGCGAATTCGAACCCGACGATTTGGAGCGCTGACGGGCAGGAAAGCACGTAAGCCGGATGGGGGAATCCAGGGGACGAAAGACTCTGGCCCCGCACGGCCCTCTGCGGAGATAGTCGAGCAAAGGCCGGCAGCGGGGCGGAGGAGCAGCGGTGATGTACTGGGACGGGAACATGGGCGCCTGGGGTTTCGTCCTGATGCTGGTGAGCTTCATCCTGTTCTGGGGCGCAATCATCGCTGCCCTTGTCCTTTTCGCCCGCTCCATGTCCCCGGGACACCGCGGGAGCACCGGACCCGGTGGAAGCGCGGCGGAGGACCTGCTTGCCGAACGATTCGCCCGCGGCGACATAGACGGGACGGAATACACTTCGCGGCTGGCGGCGCTCCGCCGCGCCCGCGGAGCCTAGGCACCCCGCGTAACGGTGCCGTTTCCCTACTGGAAGTCGGCCTGCCAGAGGTCCGGACCAAACACCTCGTACTGGATGTCCTTGGGCGGAACTCCCTTGGAAATGAGGCTGCTCCGCACGGACTGGAGGAAGGGCAGCGGGCCGCAGAGATAGTACTCGGCGTCAAGCGGGAGTTCGACGGCGTTCACGTCCATGAATCCGGTAAAGCTGGACGCGTCGGAGTCCTGGTCCCGGTTGAGGAACCAGGTGTGCATGGTGCCGTCGGACAGCAGTTCCAGGTCCTGCGCGACCTGCCGGCGCAGAGGAAAGGAATCCGGGCTGTCGTCAGCATGCAGGAGCATTACCTGGCGCTGGCTCCCGGCTTTCACCAGGTGCGAGAGCATGCCGGCCATCGGCGTCACCCCGATCCCCGCACTGGCCATGACCACCGGCCTGTCCGTGTACTCCAGCACTACATCCCCGAAGGGGGCTGAGAGCACCACCTCGTCGCCTACTTTGACGTCGTTGTGCAGGAGGTTGGACATTTCGCCGTCGGGACTTCCCTGCCCGTGCACCCGCTTGACGGCGAAGTGGCGGTGCTTGCCGTCATCGGCGCGGGTAAGGCTGTACTGCCGCGGCTGGTGGACGCCGTCCTTCATCCGCATCTTGATGGTCACGTACTGTCCCGGCAGGGAAGGCTTCACCTCCCTCTCGTCGACGCGCTCCACAACGAAAGTGACGACGTCGTCCGTCTCCTGTATACGCTCAGCCACCCGCCAGGTGCGCCAGATGGTCTCCGGCGACAAGTGCACAGCGTTGTACAGGCCCCGTTCCTGGTTGATCAACATGTTGCCCATCAGCCAGTAAACCTCGTCCCATGCAGCGGCCACGTCCGGCGTTACAGCCTCGCCGAGCACATCAACAATGGCCCAGAACAGGTGCTCGTGAACGATCTGGTACTGGTCGGGGCTTAGTCCCAGCGAGACATGCTTGTGGGCAACCCTGGACAGCAGGTGGTCAGGCAGCTGGTCTGGTTTCTCCACGAGGTACCGGGCGAACGCTGCGATGGATCCGGCCAGCGCCTGTTGCTGCCGGCCGTCGGCCTGGTTTCCCCGGTTGAACAGGCCGTCCAGCAGGTCCGGCCGGGCCTCGAACATGTGCTGGTAGAACCGCTTGGCGATCTCCTGGATATTATCGCCGACCACGGGCAGTGTTGCCTTGATCACGGGGAGGGAAGTGTCTGAAAGCATGATGGTTACCTTCCGGAAAACGGGTCACCTGGCGGGGGGAGATGGCCTGAGGCGTGCCAATTTAGCAGCCGCTCCAGCCCCCGGAATAGGGGCGACCGCCCCTATTCCCCAGCTCCCGGGCCGGGCTGCGGACTTCATTTAAGGGCGGGGATGTTTGGCCAATCCCCTCGACCTGCGGCCAAACTAGGCTAAAATCATAAGCAGGCTGATGAATATCGGTTGGCAGGATCACTACTGAAGGAGTTTCACATGAACTTGGGAAGCATGATCAAAAATGCCGCTGGACGATTCGCTGGCAGGACGGGGACCGGCGGGACTGCCCGCGGGACCGGGCTGAATGCAACCGGCCGGACGCCCGGCACCACGGGTGCCGCAGGTGCAAGGCCGGGCGGCGTAGCCGGCAGGATCATGGGAATGCTCCGGCGGCGCTAAGCCGCCGCCGCAACCAACAAAGCAGGTACCGGATCTTCCGGCACCTGCTTTTTGGCCCTTAATAACAATGCGCCAGCTCGTCGTCCTCGGCACCGCGTCCCAGGTCCCCACCCGGACCCGGAACCACAACGGCTACCTCCTGCGCTGGGACGGCGAGGGCCTGCTTTTCGATCCGGGCGAGGGAACGCAACGCCAAATGATCCATGCCGGGGTGTCCGCGAACATGATCACCCGCATCTGCCTCACACACGTTCACGGTGACCATTGCTTCGGGCTGCCGGGGGTGCTCTCGCGCATGGCCCTCGACGCCGTGCCCCACCCGGTCCATCTCCACTTCCCCTCATCCGGCGGGGACGTGGTCCGGGCGCTTGTGTCCGTCAGCACACCGGGTGTGGACCTCAGGCTGCACCCGCACGGAGAAGCCGGACCGGTGGGTGACGGCCTGGAAGTCCAGCCCCTCAAGCACCGCATAGAAACCTACGGCTACCGGTTGGTCGAACCGGACGGCCGGACCCTGCTGCCGGAACGCCTGCAGGCGGCAGGGATCTCCGGGCCGGAAACAGGGCGCCTGCAGCGCCAAGGGAGCCTGGCAGGGGTGCGGCTTGATGACGTCAGCGCCGCCCGGCCGGGCCAGCGTTTCGCCTTCGTGATGGACACGGCGCCCTGCCGGGGCGCAGAAGAACTGGCCGACGGCGTCGACCTCCTCGTCGCCGAGTCGACCTTCGCCGACGACGACGCCGGGCTGGCCGGCCAGTACCGCCACCTCACAGCAGGGCAGGCGGGCGAGCTGGCGGCACATGCCGGGGCTCGCACTTTGGTGCTCACGCACTTCTCCGCACGGTACGGCGGCGACGCCACACTGCTCTCGGCCCAGGCGCGCGCCCGTGCGGGTACTGCTGCGGTCATCGCCGCAGAGGACCTGCAGCGTATCGGCTTCCCGCGGCGGCGGCGCTGGTCCCCAGGCGCCGCGCTGCAGCGCGGGCCGGTCACGGCATCGATGCCAAACCCCTCATTCAGCCCAGTCAGCCAGGGAGGTCACTCATGAGTGCAGCTTCAGAAGAAGTGTCAGACGTTACCGCGCATGGCAAGGAGCCCACGCTCAAGAGAGTGCTGGGACCCAAGCTCCTCCTGCTGTTCATCGTGGGGGACATCCTCGGCGCCGGCGTCTACGCGGTGACCGGAACCATGGCCGGCACCGTGGGGGGAATCGTCTGGCTGCCGTTCCTGCTGGCCTTCGTGGTGGCCACGCTCACCGCCTTCTCCTACCTTGAACTGGTTACGCAGTATCCACAGGCGGCGGGCGCCGCGCTGTACACGCATAAGGCGTTCGGGATCCACTTCGTCACCTTCCTGGTGGCTTTTGCGGTCGTCTGCTCCGGAATCACCAGTGCGTCCACCTCTGCGAATGTCCTGGCCCAGAACTTCTTTGGCGGCCTTGAGATCAACGGCTGGATGGGCAACCCCGGTCAGGGCGTGATCACCGCGGTTGCCCTTGGATTCATGATCCTCCTGGCGGCCATCAACTTGCGCGGGGTGGGGGAGAGCGTCAAGTTCAATGTGGTGCTCACGGTGGTGGAGATGGCCGCACTGTGCATTGTGATCGGCGTCGGGTTCTTTGTCATGGCCCAGGGGACCGGAAACCCGGGCGAGATCTTTGTCTTCAACGACTCCCAGGACAAGGGACTCTTCCTGGCCGTCACCGCAGCCACCTCCATCGCGTTTTTTGCCATGGTGGGCTTCGAGGACTCGGTCAACATGGTGGAAGAGACCCAGAGCCCCGAGAAAATCTTTCCCCGCACCATGCTCACCGGCCTGGGCATAGCAGTCCTGCTCTACATGCTGGTGGCGGTGTCCGTGGTGAGCGTCCTCACGCCCACCGAACTCGAGGGCATCCGGGAAGCTGAGGGCGCGGCCCTGCTGGAAGTGGTCCACAAGGGCTCACCGGACTTCCCGATCGACAGGGTCTTTCCCTTCCTGGCAGTCTTCGCAGTCGCCAATACGGCCCTCATCAACATGCTGATGGCCAGCCGGCTGATTTACGGCATGGCCCGCCAGCATGTCCTGCCCCGCCAGCTGGGCAAGGTCCTTCCCGTCCGGCGCACCCCATGGGCGGGAATTGCCTTCTCCACTGTCCTGGCACTGGGCCTCATCCTGTATGTCACCAGTGATCCCGAAAGCAACATTGTGGCGAACCTTTCGGGCACCACCGCCTTCCTGCTGCTGTGCGTTTTCACGGTGGTCAACGTGGCCTGCGTGGTGCTGCGCCGCAAACGGGATCCCCACCGCAAGGTGTTCTTCACGTCCCCGGGCCAGCTTCCGCTCGTTGCCGCCGCCTTGTGCGCATTCCTTGCCGGACCATGGGTGGGCAGGAACATCATCCAGTACCAGATCGCCGGCGGACTGATGGCCATTGGAGTCATCCTGTGGCTTATCACCTGGATGATCAACCGCAGGACAAACGACGGCGATAGGGTTGATTCATGACTGCAGCAGCAGAATCAACTGTCACCTTCGAAGGACTTTTCGCCAGTGAACTCCCGGAACTCGCCGTTCCGTGGCAGGCCGAGGAAGCGCCCGAACCCGGGCTCCTGGTTCTCAACGATGCCCTGGCCGGCGAGCTGGGACTTGCCCCTGAATACCTGAAAACCCCCGAAGGCGTGCGGCTGCTCCTGGGAAACCACGTCCCGGCTGGAGCCATCCCGGTTGCCCAGGCATACGCCGGGCACCAGTTCGGCGGCTACTCACCGCTGCTCGGCGACGGCCGGGCGCTCCTGCTCGGCGAACTGGTGGACGTTGGCGGGCGCCGGCGGGACGTGCATCTCAAAGGCTCCGGCCGCACACCCTTCGCCCGGGCTGGCGACGGCCGCGCCGTCGTCGGCCCCATGCTGCGGGAATACCTTGTGAGCGAGGCAATGCACGCCTTGAACATCCCCACCACCCGGGCCCTTGCCGTTGTGGCCACAGGACGCCCGGTGCGGCGGGACACCATGTTGCCCGGCGCCGTCCTGGCCCGGGTGGCCAGCAGCCATCTCCGGGTGGGCAGCTTCCAATATGCCCGGGCCACGGACAACATGGAGCTCCTCCGCCGGCTGGCGGACCATGCCATCAGCAGGCACTACCCGGACGCAGCCCAAGCTGAACATCCCTACCTGGAACTGTTCGCCTCGGTGGTGGCCGCCCAGGCCGGGCTGGTGGCCCGGTGGATGCTGGTGGGGTTTGTGCACGGCGTCATGAACACGGACAACATGACCATTTCCGGCGAAACCATCGACTACGGCCCCTGCGCCTTCATGGACGCTTTCAATCCCGGGGCCGTGTACAGCTCCATTGACGTCGGCGGCCGCTACGCCTACGCCAACCAGCCGGTGGTGGCTGAGTGGAACCTGGCGCGGCTGGCGGAGGCCATGCTGCCGCTCTTCCACGAGGACCAGGAACAGGCAGTCGCCCCCGCAGTGGAGGCGCTGGGGAAGTTCCGCAGCCAGTACAGCGATGCCTGGTTCAACGGCATGAAGGCAAAGCTTGGCATCAACGGCGGGCCGGCCGGAAGCAAGGAGGGGGACGAGGCATCGGAACTGGTGGACGGGGTGATCGCCCTGCTGAAGGACGGACCTGTCGATTACACACAGTTCTTCCGGAGCCTTGGCCAGGCCGCCAGGGGTGATGCCAGGCCGGCGCGGGGCATGGTCCTGGATCTCGCCGCGTTTGATGCCTGGGCTGGGCGCTGGGCCGGCCTGAAGCCCGACGCCGGGCTGATGGACAGCGTCAACCCGGTGTACATTCCCCGGAACCACCTGGTGGAGGAAGCGCTGGCGGCCGCCACGGAGGGGGATATGGGCCCATTCGACCGTTTCCTGGAAGTGGTGAGGGCCCCGTTCCATGAACGCCCGGGGCTGGAGCGCTACACCGAGGGGCCGCCGGAGGACTTCGGCACCTACCGGACCTTCTGCGGTACCTGACCCGGGGCGGTGCTGGCCTCCGGACGGATCAAGAATGACAACCGTGGAAGCATGACAAAGGCGGCAGCCGGGAGAACCCGGCTGCCGTCTTTATCTGGAGTGGCCTGGCCCTTACGGGCCAGCTGCGCCTGTGTCCGTGGTGACTATGCCACGCGGACGAAGGAAGCGCCGCTGAGCCAGCTGATGGAGTGAACGGCGGTCTGGTTGCCGTTCACGCCGCCGCTGACAACCTGGCCGTCGCCGGCGTAGACGCCCACGTGGCCGGCGGTGATCACCAGGTCACCGGGAGCGGGGGTGCCCACGGTGGTGCCGTACTGGTAGAACTGGCCCGGGGCGAGGTCGCCGACCGACTTGCCGACCGTGCGCAGGGCTTTCTCCACCATGGCGGTGCAGTCCTGGATCTGGCCCACCTGGCCGTAGGCGTTGGCCAGGATGGCTGCTCCGGCGCCGCTGCCCGTGGCTGCAACCGGGGCTGATGCGTAGGACATGTTCATTCCGGTGTTCGCCGGGGTAGTAACAGCAGCGGTCTGGACCGGAGCCGGTGCCGGTGCTGCAGCCGGTGCAACGTAGGCTGCGGCCGGAGCGGCCGGAGCAGATCCCGCGGCGGGAATCTGGATCTGGTCACCGGGGTAGATGATCGTGGAGACGGAAAGCCCGTTGGCTGACAGGACGTCATTCAGGCTGACACCGTGCATCGACGCAATGGCACCAAGGGTGTCGCCCGATACAACCGTGTGGACGTTGCCGGCTGCTGCGGCGGGGGCTGCGACTGCTGCCGCAGGGGCGGCCGAAGCCTGGACGCTAGCGGTCTCGGTGGTGTCCGGACCGTTCACACCGGCGTGGGCCGGGGCGCCGACGCCGAAGGCAATGCCGGAGGCTGCTGCTACGGCCAGAGCCGGACGGCCCAGGGACTTGGCCGAAACAGCCAGCCCTTCGATCGCGATGGAGCGGGCCGGCGTTGCGCGGTGACGGGCAGTGGTGGAATTTTTTGACACAGTTGATCGCCTCTCCCATGCCTGCGGGGTGAGCTGTCGGGTTCGGGTTGGAGATACCCGGCCGGTAACACCTCCGAATGGAACGGACGCGCTATCGACTTAACCCCAAGGCCTTCAAAGGCCGCGGAAACTTGGTTCCCCCGTCCCTGCCAGCTGGAAAGCGTTGGTTCCCGGGTCAGTGGCAGGGCTCGGCATTCTGACGGGGAATGTCCCGTCTGGGAGGGACACTTGAAGACCATAACCCGACTTAGCACCCATTGTCACATTTGGATAACATGCGAGGCGATTCTCTCGGTTTGGCTATCGACTGGATTTCGCGTGCCACAGCGCCCCCGGGGCGAAGTGCAGGCGCGCCGATTTTGCAGGGCAATGATGTTTATCACAAAGCGATAAAGGACGGGCAAAGATCGCCGCTGAACCTTGTCCGGAGGTGGCTGGGGGAGGAGTATGTTCGTCACCCCGAGGAGGCACTGTGACGCAGCTTGGCAAGTATGAGAAGTACCTGATTGAGGAATTCTTTGACGACTACCGGTCCGGCGCGCTGAGCCAGCGGACCTTTACCCGGCGGGTTGCTTTCATTACCGGCAGCATGGCGGCGGCGTCGGCGGCGATGCTGCTGGTGGGTTGTACCCCCAGCGAGGTGCCGCGGAGCACCGACCCCATGCCCACCCCGGAACCGTCCCCGACGTCCCCGACGTCCGCTGCCGGGACTGCGGGGTCGGGAGCGGTGCCCGGGGCTAAAAGCCCGCTCTCTGTCCCTGAGGGTGCGCCAGGATTGACGACGGCGTCCGTCCAGTTTCCGTCCGGCGGCGCCTCCGTCAGTGCCTACCTGGCCAGGCCCGAGCAGGAAGGGCGCGCTCCTGCCGTGTTGATCTGCCATGAGAACCGCGGGCTGACGCCCCACATCGAAGACGTGGCCCGCCGCTTCGCGAAGGAGGGGTATGCCGCCCTGGCGCTTGACCTGCTCAGCCGTGAAGGTGGGACGGCCGGCATGGACCGCGACGCCGTACCCGGCGCCCTCACCCAGGCCGGCGCCCAGCGGCACGTGGCCGACTTTGCGGCAGCACTGGAGTACCTCCAGGCCCAGGACTTCGTGGACGGTGGCCGCGTCGCCATGACCGGCTACTGCTTCGGCGGCGGCATCACCTGGCAGGCGGCCGCCGAACTGGACGGCTTGAAGGCAACTGCGGCGTTCTATGGACCCGCCCCCGACCTGGCCAAAGTACCGGACATCAAGGCGGCCGTATTCGGGGTCTACGCTGAACTCGATCAACGCATCACCGGGCCAATGCCTGCGCTCAAGGATGCGCTGGCAGCCTCCGGTGTTGTCCACCAGCTCACGGTCTACCCCGGCGTGGACCATGCCTTCCATAACGACACCGGCGACCGCTACAACGAAGCCCAGGCGACGGCCGCGTGGAATGACACCCTTGCCTGGTTCGGCCAGCATTTGTAAGAGGCCGGCACTTCTGCCCTTTCCGTCAACGTAACTGCCTTCGGTCCATAACGATGTAGAAACGTCCGCCTTCAACCTGAGGGTGAAGGCGGTAGGCTTCCCGACTATGTGCCGGTTCGTTACCAAACCCAGGGCGCGGCTCGCCGCGGCGCTTCTTTCATTTGCGCTGGTGGGAACCCTATGGCTTACGCCGGCGGGTGCTGCGGAGGTCCCGCCCGGCGATTTCCCGTCCTGGGAGGAGGTGCAGGACGCGAAGGAGAGCGAGGCCAAAAAGACCGCGGAAATTGCCAGGATAGGTGGCTTACTGTCCGCCCTTCAGGACCAGTCCGAGGCCGCAGGCTCCGCCGCGGTGCAGGCAGCAGCGGAGTACGCGGTGACGGACGCGGCTTTGCAGGCTGCATCTGCCAAGGTGGAAGTCCTGGCGGCACAGACCGAGCAGGCTCACTTTGACCTTGTCCAGCACAGGAAAGAGCTCGGTGCGCTGGCGGCCCAGTCATACAAAACCGGCGGTACGAACATGGGGTTCTTTGTTGCCCTCGACGCCGTCCAGAGCAACACCGTGCACGGGCTCAACGTGGTGCAGATCGTGGGGGACAAGACCGCCGCACTCGTGCACAAGGCGTCGGTCGCAGGAAAGATCGCTGCTGCGCTGGCGGCCCAGGAACAGGCTGCGAAGGATGAGCGCGGGCGGCTGTCCCTTGAAGCCGAAGCCAGGCTCACGGAGGCCCGGTCCGCCCAGGACGCCGTGACCCGCCAGGCGGCGGAGGAAAAGCAACGCAGCGGGCAGCTAACGGCGCAGCTGGCGTCGCTCAAAGGCACGACGGCGGAGGTGGAGAACGCCTACCGGCAGGGCCAGGCGGCGCTGGCCGCCTACGAGGCATCCCAGGCGGCCAAACGCGCCGCGGCTGAAGGACAGTCCCGCCGGCAGGCCGACGCGGCTGCCCGGCCCGCACCGCTGCCCGCCGCCGGGCCCGCGGCTCCGGAAGCGCCCCAGCCCGGCGGCCCAGCCCCCGCGCCCGTCAATCCGGCTCCGGCGGACCCGGCTCCGACAAACCCTGCCCCGGCCAGCCCGCCCCCTGCGCCGCCAAGCCCGCCGCCCGTCGTCGTGCCTTCCCTCCCCGGCGGCGCGGTCAATGACCCGGCAGGAGCTAAAAGCTACGCCTCCACCAGGTTGGGCGCCCACGGCTGGGGCCAGGACCAGTTCCTCTGCCTGGCCCAGCTGTGGACCAAGGAATCGAACTGGCTGACCACCGCCACCAACCCCTATTCGGGCGCCTACGGAATCGCGCAGGCCCTGCCGCCAGGCAAGTACTCCAGTGCTGGTGCCGACTGGCTTACCAGCTACCGGACGCAGATCGACTGGGGGCTGGGCTACATCCGGGAGCGGTACGGCTCGCCCTGCGCCGCCTGGAACCACTCCATGGCAAAGAACTGGTACTGACCCCGCGTAGGCTTTTCCCATGCCTGACTATGAACGCTTCCGGATCCTTCTTGAGGAGGAACGGGAGCGGAAGGTGGCCCTCCTGCCGGCCCTACGCGCAGACATCGCCTCCGCCAACTCGGCGCGCCAGGATTCGAATGTGGACGACGAACATGACCCGGAAGGCTCCACCATCGCTTTCGAGCTGTCCCAGGCGTCCGCCCTGCTGAAGCAAAGCAGCGCAGGGCTGGACCAAGTGGACGCCGCCCTGGCCAGGATTGCCGCCGGTACATACGGGACCTGTGCTGTGTGCGGGGAAGCCATCGCCGAAGGCAGGCTGGAGGCACGGCCGTGGACCCCGTTCTGTATCCGCCACGCATCGGCGGGCCGCGGCCAATGAGCAGCACCCTGGACCGGGTGTCCGCTGCTGCAGGCTTCGTTGATCGCACCCTGCAGAATGAGGGCGCCTGGTACCGGGCGGACGACGTCGAGGACAGGCTGGGCGGGCAGCTGGCCTCCTACGGCTCCTCGGTGGGCGCAGTCCGGGGAACCGTCCGCGACGCCCTCCGGAAATACAAGGACCTCGACCACGACGCCGTTGTCCAGCTGGCGTCCGCCCTCTGGGGCCAGCCCAGGCCCGGTTCCCGAGCCGTTTTTGAGCGCAGGCTCGCCGCTGTTGTGCTGCTGCAATCCACCAGGGCACTCCTGCGCCACTCGGACCTGACCCGTATTGAGGGCTTCCTGCGGTCTGCTGGGACCCGGGAACTGGTGGAGCCGCTGCTGTCCGACGTCGTGGCGCCGTTCCTGGCGGGGCTCGGCGGGCGGGACCGGCAGCGCGCAGCCGTGGTCCTGGCCCGGTGGCGGACGGACTCCGACAGCCAGCTGCGCACCGCCGCCGCCTTTATTGACCAGCAAGCCGCCCCCGAAGCCCCACCACAAGGAGACACCCATGAACGATCCCTATAACCTTGACCGGTTCGTCGCCGCCCAGGACAGCGGCGGCACATACGGCCAGGCGTTGGCGGAACTGCAGCTGGGCCGGAAATCCGGCCACTGGATGTGGTTCATCTTTCCGCAGTTCGCGGGCCTGGGCCACAGCGAAATGTCTCGACGGTACGCCATCGGCTCCCTGGCTGAAGCACGGGAGTATCTGGCCCACCCGGTGCTCGGCCCACGGCTGCTCGAGTCCGCCCTGGCCGTCACCAATCACTCAGGCGGCCCGGCGGAGGACATCTTCGGGAGCATTGACGCCCGGAAGCTGCACTCCTCCATGACGTTGTTCCTCCGGGCAGCCCCGGGGGAAACGGTATTCAAAACGGTCCTGGCCCAGTTCTTCGATGGACAGCCCGACGCCGCCACTGACGAGCTGCTTGCAGACCAGGACGAGAAGTAGGGGCCAGGAAATAAGAGGCCGACGGCGGTGCTCCGCGCATCAGGCGGGGCACCGCCGTCGGTATCTTTCCGGTACAGCCCGGGGCTACGGCGTGGGGCTGCCGCCGTTGACGTTCAGCGTTTCGCCCACAACATAGCTGGATTCCGGTGAGGCGAGGAAGACGTAGGCGGGGGCGAGCTCCGCCGGCTGGCCTGCCCGGCCCAGCGGCGTCGACTGCCCGAACTCCGGCAGCTCCTCCTTCGGCTGGCCGCTGCTGACCTGCAGCGGGGTCCAGATGGGACCCGGCGCCACCGCATTGACGCGGATGCCCTTGGGCGCCAGCTGCTGCGCCAGGCCCTTCGTGAAGTTGTTGATGCTGGCCTTGGTGGTGGCGTAATCCACCAGCGTCGGGGACGGGCTGTAGGCCTGGATGGACGTGGTGTTGATAATGGTGGACCCGGCCGGCATATGGGGAAGTGCTGCCTTGGTCAGCCAGAACATCGCGTACACATTGGTCTTCAGTGTGTGGTCGAACTGCTCATCCGTGATGTCGGCGAGGTCCTCCTGCGCCACCTGTTTCCCGGCGTTGTTGACCAGGATGTCGATGCTGCCCAGCACCGCCACGGCAGTGTCCACCACGTCGCGGCACACGGACGCGTCCTTGAGGTCACCGGGGACCTTGATGGCCTTGCGCCCGGCGGCCTCGATGAGGCCCGCAATGCGGGCGGCATCCTCTTCTTCCTCCGGAAGGTAGGAGAGAACGACGTCGGCCCCCTCCCGGGCGAAGGCAATGGCCGTTGCTGCACCGATGCCTGAGTCCGCGCCGGTGACGATCGCCTTGCGCCCTTCCAGCCTGCCGGTACCGCGGTAGGTCTCCTCGCCAAGGTCGGCCTTGGGTGCCAGCTCCGCATCCAGTCCCGGCTCGGGCTGGTGCTGCTTTGGCGGGGAGATCTTTTCGTACGCGGTGACCGGATTGCGGAAGGTGTACTGGTCTGTCATGTGGTCCTCCTGGTGCTCGGATGACAAAAGCTAAGCATGCTTACCTTTCCAAGCCTAGGCACCTGATGCCTCCCTTGCCAAACCCGGTCAATCCCGGAGGACCTCGTGCAGCCGGACGTCCCCCAGCTTTCCGGAATCCACCGTGGCGGTCATGAACGTGCAGGCCGGCTGCCGGCGGCGGTCAGTGGGCGAGCCCGGGTTCAGGAGCCGCAGCCCGCGCGGGGTGGTGGTGTCCCACGGGATATGGCTGTGGCCGAAAATCAGCACGTCCGCCTCCGGGTACTGGACCTCGCACCTGGCTTCACGCCCCTTGGCCTGGCCGGTCTCGTGCACCATGGCAAAGCGGACGCCTTCCAGCGTGATCTCCGCCGTTTCCGGAAGGCTCCGGCGCAGTTCCGGTTCGTCATTGTTTCCATAGACGCCCACCAGCAGGCGGCTCCGCCGCCGGAACTCTTCCAAGAGGGTCGCGGACACCCAGTCGCCGGCATGAAAGACCACGTCGGCGCTTTCGACGGCGGACCACACCTGTGCAGGAAGGTCACGCGCGCGTTTGGGGATGTGGGTATCGGCGACCAGGACAAGATTCAGCGGCATGGGAAAGATCCTGCCATGCCGGCCGGCTTGCCGAGGACCGGCCTTTTGCCCTCTCCTGCGGACCCTCCCGGCGGGTGTTACCGTAAGCCCTTTTCCCGGCGGGCAGCCAGTCGTACTCTGGGCTCGGAGGTGAGTGCCATGGAGGCAACGCAGGGCGACCGCATCATCGTGCACGGCAGGACTGTGGGGGCGGCAGACCGGCATGGAGTGATTCTTGAGGTGCGCGGCCAGGGCGGAGCGCCGCCCTACCGTGTCCGTTTTGATGACGGACACGAGACCATCATGTACCCCGGCGGTGATTTCGCCGTCGAGCGCGGTACAGCGAACCAGGCCTGACCAGGTCAGCGGACGGCAGGTGCAGCCCACCCGCTCCACCTGTCAGACTGGAGCGATGGATCACTTTCCGGCGTCCACCGCGTCCTCCGCCCCTCCCGTCCGTACCGGTCCCAGGGACCCGGGCGACGCGTGGGTCGAGGGGAGCCGCGGGCGGTTCTGGGGGCGTTTCGGCGCGGCCGGGGTGCTGGCCTACGATCCCGTCAAGGGAGTGCTGCTGCAGCACCGGGCTGTGTGGAGCCACAACGGCGGAACGTGGGGGCTGCCCGGCGGCGCACTCCATGAGGGTGAGGAGGCCGTCACCGGCGCGCTCCGGGAAGCCTATGAGGAAGCCGCCGTGCCCGCGGACAATGTGGAGCTGCTCTTTACGTCGCTGCTGGACGTGGGGTATTGGAGCTACACCACGGTTGTGGTGCTGGTGCGGGAGGCGTTTGACCCCGTGATCAGCGATCCCGAAAGCCTGGAACTCCGGTGGGTGCCGCTACCCGAGGTGGCCGGCATGGAACTGCACCCCGGATTCGAAGCGTCCTGGCCGGACCTCCGTGCAAGGCTCGAGTCCTAGTAGTCCGGGCCGTACTCCGCCTTGACCAGGATGGGGAGGTGGTCTGAGTTGCCCCGCGGCAGGGTCTCCACGCTTTCGATATCCAGGCCCAGCGACGTCGCGAAATCGAAGTGGCCCTTGAACACCTTGTACCGGGTGTAGGTGCGGCGGTTGCTCAGGGAGAGTGCATAGCCGGAGTTTTTCATATGCAGGTCCAGGTTCTTGGTGAAGAACGGGTAGTTGAAATCGCCCACCATCAGGGTCATCAGGCCTTTGCCCATACTCAGCAGCTCCGCATGGGCCGCGTGGATCTGCTTGCGCCGGAGCGAGTTGGACGCGGTGAGCGGGGCAGCGTGGAACGAGCCGATCACCAGTTCATGCTGCGTTTCGTTGTCCATGACCCGGGTGCCGATCAGCCGCTCATGGGCCGGGGCCAGGACGCGGTCATGCATCGACTTCTTCAGGGCGAAGGACTGGGTGTCCAGGGCGGTGAAGCGGCTGGTGCGGTAGTAGATGGCCAGCCCCAGCCGGTTGCCCTTGGTGGCATCCGCCAGATGCAGCGGGCCCAGGGTTTCCGGAAGATCGCTGGAATCCACCTCCTGGAGGCAGAGCGCATCAATGTCATGGTTCCGCGCCAGGGCGAGGAGTTCGCCGCTCGCCTTGTGCTTGCGGAGGTTGTAGCTGATGACGCGCATGGAACACCTCTTCAGAGGGTTGCTGACAGGACCAGTTCCTGAGTCTAGTCGGATGGGTCCTGCCAGGGGCCAACATTTCGTCGCGTCCCTTTGGGCGAAATGCCGTGCCCGGGTCCGGCGCAGGCGGGGTACCCGTCGCGGATAGAGTTAAGGCCGATTCACTGGAACTCCAAAGGGGCCAACGTTGACCGCAGAGCTGCCTGAACTGGCTGAAGGAAACTTCTACTACCTGAACCTGGGCGGTGGGCGTTTCCGTTCCACCATCCATGCCCAGGGTGCCTGGAACGTCCACGAGCAGCACATGGCGCCGGCGTCGGGCCTGCTGGCGGACAGCCTGGAACGCCATGACCCGCGGCCGGACATGCGGATGGCGCGGATCAGCTACGAGATCCTCGGCCTCATCCCGGGCGGCGAATTCCAGATCGCTGCCACCACCCTCCGGCCCGGAAAAACCATCGAGCTCCTGCAGGCCGAGCTCGTGGCGGGCGGCCGGACCGCCATCCGCGCCACCGCCTGGCGGCTGGCCACCAGCGATACAACGCCGGTGGCTGCCATCGAGGACACCCCCATTCCAGGTCCGGAAGACTGCAAGCCGTATGACGGAGCGTCCGTGTGGCCCGGCGGCTTCATCCGCTCGCTGGAAATGCGCGTGGCGGAAGGGCACCGGCCCGGGGCCGGAAAGGTCTGGCTCCGTACGGAACATCCCCTGACGGACCGCGCGGACAGCGGTGCCCTGGCCAGGCTCATGGGCATGGTGGACACGGCCAACGGCATCGCGGCCAGGGTGCCGCCCGGGAAGGACAGTTACTCGTTTCCCAACCTTGACCTGCAGATCCACATGTACCGCCGGCCCGAAGGGGAGTGGCTGGGCCTGGACAATGCGGTCTCGTTCGGCGGGGACGGGATAGGCCTGACCTCCACCGTCCTGCACGACCTCCAGGGGCCGTTCGGGCGCGCGGAGCAGATCCTCACACTGCGAAAGACCTGACGGTACCGCCGGGTGTGGAGCGCGGCAGTGGTGGCGGTCCTCTCGAAGCGCTACCTGGCCTGGTCAGGGATGCTGGTACGCCGGAAGGCTGCGGGGGACATTCCCAAACTCTAAGGAAATGCGACGGTGGCTGCCGGAGTTGCTTTTTGACTGTAAAACGCCCTGCTGAGGTAGGCCGCTGTTAGGTCTCCTTACCCGGCGGTGGCGTCGAGGGGCCGTCCGTTTCTCGTCGAGTGGGACGCCCCTCTCGTCAACAAGAAGGTCCTCGACGACCTGGCCCGCTGCGGTGTCGATAATGATGATGAAGTTTGCGGGCCATGACGGGTCAGGAGCGGGGGCATAAAAAGCGAATGATCAGTTCGATTCCGCGTACACCGACCCTTCAACGGTGGACAAGCTGATTTACGACTGAGCAATCAAACCTTTAGCGCAATCCTGGTTCAAGCGCACAGCCACGGATCTAATCGCAGGAGTGGAGTTCTGCACGGATCTTCTTGGCCGTCATGGCGTCGGCTGGCAGGTGCTTCACTCGAATGATCCGGGAAAGTTCTCTACGAAGACGACGTGCAGGTAGTTGTAGCGCCCCACACTCCTGCGCCCTCGGTGCCTCGAAACCTCCGCCTCGAAACTCTAGGGATACGGGACCCACACGGACTCCGGTCACCGATCCGAAGCACCTCTCAGCGTTCCCAGAACACCGCCATATAGCGGCAACTCCTGCGGGTCTAATGGATGTATCGTTGAGTATCGTTGTATATCGTTGGCGGTTTACAGAGGAGATCATCATGCGTGGTTCATACCCGGCAGCCGGATTCGGCGGGAGCAACATCGACGGCATGTGGCAGGCCGTCGAGGAGCTGCGTTCACGGTTCGAAAAACGCGCTGGAACCCGTGCCGGCAAGGGCGAGGTGCGGTCTGCAGTGCTGGCGCTTCTTGCTGAGCGGCCGATGCACGGCTACCAGATCATCCGCGAGATCGAGGAGCGCAGCGGCGGCAGCTGGAAGCCGAGTGCCGGTTCCGTCTACCCCACCCTGCAACTGCTCGCGGACGAGGGCACCATCAGCGCCGAGGAGTCCAACGGCCGCAAGATCTATTCGCTGACCGAGGCCGGCCGGGAGGAAGTTGCGCAGGACCACGGGGCAACGCCTTGGGACTCGCCGGGTTCCCACTCCGGCGGGTTTGGATCCCTGCCCAAAGCGGGGGTGGAGCTCGCGCAGGCTGCAGCACAGGTGGGCCGCACGGGCTCGCCGGACCAGGTGCAGCAGGCCGTGGCAGTGCTCGACGACGCACGGCGCCGGCTCTACGCGATCCTCGCCCAGGATTGACCCGGGTGGCGTCTGTCCGCCTGCATCGTGCCGCTTCGGCCGCGGGCGCCGGGGACACCCGTGCCCGCTACCGCCGGATCCTGCGCTTTGCCGCCTGGAATCTGGCGGTGACGTGGTGGTATGAACTGTTCCTCCCACGGATAGGACTTGCCCGGGTCGCGGAGCGTACGCGGCCGCGGAGGATGCAGCGTTTCGCCCGGCGCTTCCATGGCCTGGCCGTGGAGCTGGGCGGTTTGACGATCAAGGTGGGACAGTTCCTTTCCTCCAGGCTCGATATTCTGCCGCCGGAGATCACCAGGGAGCTTGAGGGACTCCAGGACGAGGTGCCGCCCGTTCCGTTTCCTTCGATCCGCGCCTTGGCCGAGGAGGAGTTGGGCGCTCCGCTGGACCAGGTGTTCGCTTTCGTGGAGGAGGTACCGATCGCTGCCGCGTCGCTGGGGCAGGCGCACCGGGCACGCCTTCGTGCAACGGATGCGGCCGACACCGGGTTCACCGATGTGGTGCTCAAGGTGCAGCGTCCGGGCATTGACGCGATTGTCGACGTCGACCTTGCAGCCCTGCGCAAGGTAGGCGGCTGGCTCAGCCGCATTCGCCTGGTATCCAGCCGCGCCAATATGCCGGCCCTGGTGGAGGAGTTTGCGCAGACCAGTTTCGAGGAGATCGATTACCTGCACGAGGCGGCAAACTCCGAACGCTTCGCCGCCGATTTTTCCGACGACGGAAGGGTCTGCGTGCCCGGCATAGCTTGGGAGCGGAGCACCCGCCGCGTGCTCACCCTTGAAGACGTCACGGCCATCAAAATCACGGAGGCCGGGGCACTCCGGGCGGCGGGCATCGACCCGGCCGAGGTGGCTCCGGTGTTCGCCGCCGTCATGTTCGACCAGATGTTCACCAACGGCTTCTTCCACGCCGACCCCCACCCGGGGAATATCTTCGTCACTCCCGTTACCGCGGCGGCCGGCGACCGCCCGTGGAAGCTGACGTTCATCGACTTCGGCATGATGGGCGAAATTACGTCCTCCACCCGCAGCGGACTCCGGAAGTTGCTGATTGCGGCCGCCGCGCGCGACGGCAGGGGGCTGGTGGCGGCGATCAACGACGTCGGTGTGCTGGCGCCGTCAGCCGACACGGTGGAGATGGAACGCGCCATGACGCACCTCTTCGCCCGCTTCGGCGGAATGGGATTCGCCGAGCTCCGGGAGGTGGATCCGAGGGAGTTCCGTGACTTTGCAGTGGAATTCGGCGACGTTGTCCGCTCGCTGCCGTTCCAGCTCCCGGAAAATTTCCTGCTCATCATTCGGGCGATGTCGCTGACCTCGGGGGTGTGCTCCTCGCTCGATGAGCGCTTCAACCTCTGGGATTCCGTGGAACCGTATGCTGCCCGGCTCCTGCGCGACGAGCGCGGCAATATCGTGGAGGACGTGGCACAGCAGGCCCTCGACGCCGCAGCAACCGCGCTGCGCCTGCCAAAACGCCTGGATGCGCTGGCCGGACGGCTCGAGGAAGGCTCCCTCGCCGTCGCCAATCCACGTCTTGAACGGCACATCGCCCGGCTGGACCGCTCCACCCGGCGCTCTGCTTCTGCCCTGGTGTTCGCCGCCCTGCTCATCGCCGGCGCCATCGTGCGGGCTGACGAAGCCGTCCTGGGCGGCATCCTTATGGCCGGTTCAGTAGTCCCGCTGTTGCACGGCCTGTGGGCAGGCCGGCGCGGCCTCTGACAGGGACGTGGCCAGGCGGCAGCCGTTTGCGGCGCCGCCGGCGCGTGCGTCAGCTCCGGGCGTGGAAAACCAGCCAGCCCGCGAGTGTTGACAGGCCTGTCAGCACAGCGCCCCACAGCATGTCCACGACAATCAGCTGCAGCGGCCACACTTTCAGGGTGGCTGCGTTGGTGAGGTCATAGGTGGCGTAGGCGAAGGCGCCCAGCGCCGCACCGTAACCCAGGGCAGCCAGCCAGCTGCCGCCGTCGAGCGCGGGCCGCAGGGCAAAAAACACAATTCCGGCGATGTAAATGACGTAGAACGCCACGGCGTAACCTAGGTGTGGTTTGTCCGCCAGCAGTTCGCCGATGTGGCTGCGGTAAAAGGGGTTCATCAGCTTGAGCCAGATGGCGTCGATCGCTGCGAAGGCGGCGGCGACAACGAGGAATTGCAGAATGACCATAAGGGAGCTTAGCAATATGAACGACGGCGGCCCGGGGCCCCGCACCCTGACAGTGGTGCGGCAGGAAAAGACGCTGGGCGCCGCCCGGGACCTGGAATTCGGCCTGGAACTGCTGGCCAGGGCCAAAAGCGGGGACATCGGTCCCACGCTGCGGCTGTACCGGCCCGCACCCACGGTCGCGTTCGGCCAGCGCGACACCCGCCTGCCGGGATTCGACGCCGCCGCGCAGGCGTGCCGTGCCAACGGTTTCGAACCCCTGGTCCGCCGGGCAGGAGGCCGGGCGGCCGCCTATCACCAGGGAACCCTGGTGGTGGACCACATTGAACCCGATCCGGATGCCATCGCCGGTTCCAAGACCAGGTTCGGGTACTTCGGGGAGCTTTTTGCGGACGCCCTCCGCCGGGTCGGCGTGCAGGCGGCCGTGGGCGAGATTCCCGGGGAATACTGCCCCGGTGAGTTCAGCGTGCACGGCACGGACCCGGCTGACGGCGCACACCGGGTGAAACTGGTGGGCACCGCCCAGCGCGTGGTGGCCGGCGGCTGGCTGTTCAGTTCGGTGATCGTGGTGGAAAACTCGGCGCCGATCCGCAAAGTGCTGACCGACAGCTACGCCGCCCTGGGGCTGGACTGGGACCCTGCCACGGCAGGGGCGGTGGACGACCTTGTACCTGGTGTGGACGTCGCAGCGGTGGAGGAGGCCCTTCTTTCCGTGTACGCGGACCATGCCACCCTCGAAACCGCTTCGTTCAGCAGCCTTGGGGCATAACCCGCGCCATCGACTGCCAGGCAAGCAAAACGGGACCAACATTGGGAAATGTTGGTCCCGTTCTGTTTGTCCGGTGCCCAGGTCAGGAGTCCCCGTTCAGTTGCGGGGTTCCCGGCCGGGGCGGCGTGCCAGCTAGGCTGCGAGCCGCTGCTTGACCTCGGCAGCGGAAGGGTTCGTGGCGGCGGTGCCGTCCGGGAAGAGGACAGTCGGGACGGTCTGGTTTCCACCGTTCAGCTGCTCCACGAGTTCGGCGGTGCCTTCCACTTCCTCGATGTTGATCTCGGTGTAGCCGATGCCCTGGGCATCAAGCTGCTTCTTCAGCCGGTTGCAGTAGCCGCACCAGGTGGTGGAAAACATGGTGATAGTGCCGGATTCGGGAGTGAAGTCCACGGAGCTCTCCTCTGTGCTTGATAACGGTTTCGTTCCTGTAACGGTAGCGTGCAGTCCGGTATTCCCCGCTTCCGGGCCCGCCGGGCCTCCGTGGATGACAGCTCCTGCCGCCGATGGCATGCTGGAGCCATGTGTGGACGTTACGTAATGGCACGCGCCGTGGGGGACCTCCTTGCCGATTTCGACGCCGAGCTTGAGGACGAGGTCAGCATCCCGCCGTCGTGGAATGTTGCGCCGACGGACGCGGTTCCCATCGTCCTGGAACGCCTGGTGGATGGCGAGTCGGGGAACAAACATGTCCGCCAGCTCCACGTCGCCCGCTGGGGACTGGTCCCGTCCTGGGCCAAGGATCCCGGCATAGGCTCCCGGATGATTAATGCCCGCAGCGAGTCCGTCCTTGAGAAGCCGGCTTTCCGGAAAGCCATGCAGTCACGCCGCTGCGCAGTCCCGGCAGACGGTTACTACGAATGGAAGCAGGGGCCCGGAAAGTCCAAGCAGCCCTACTACGTGCACCCAGGCCCTGGCCATGGCCTGGTGTTCGCGGGTCTCTATGAGTGGTGGAAGGATCCCACCTGGCCGGCAGGGGAGCCGGGCGGGTGGCTTCTCTCAACGTCCATCCTGACCACGGACACGCCCCCGCCGGGCAGCGAGTCCACGGTGTTTGGAAAACTCACGGAACTCCATGACCGGGTGCCCCTACCCATGGACAACGCCACGATGCAGGCCTGGCTGGACCCCCAGGCCGACGATCCGGCCGGACTCGTGGACCTGGTACGGGCAGGGGTCAAGGACGTGGCCGCTGACTGGCAGGTGGAATCCGTAGGGAAAGAGGTCGGCAACGTCAGGAATAACGGGCCGGAACTGATCCGGCCCGTTGAAGCACTCTTCTAGCAGCCGGCCCTTTGAGCAGCCCGGACGAAACCGTGGGGAGTGCTAAACGGTGACCGCGCCGTCGTCGTCCACTGCCCAGGTGGGGTTGTACGCCACCTCCCAGCGGAAACCGTCCGGGTCCGCAAAGTAGCCGCTGTAGCCTCCCCATGGCTGGGTGATGGGCTCGGCGATGATCTCCGCCCCCGCGGCGGCGGCCTCCTCCATGACGCGGTCCACGTCCTCCGTTCCGGGAAGGTTGTGGCTCAGCGTGATGCAGGGGACAGCTCCGGAGGCCGTGACGCCGGCGTCTGCCTGCATCTGGCGCACATCCCACAGGGACAGCACCAGCCCGTGGTTCACCTGGATGAACACCACGTCGCCGGGAAGTTCACGGTGCACGGGCCAACCAAGACCGTCAACGTAGAAGGCCCGGGACGCGGCAACACTGCGGACGCCCAGCGAAATGAAGTCGACTCTTGGCTGCATGCTTCGATACTGTCAGACGATGGCGACAATTCAAGGAAACGATAGAGATGCTTTGGCCGACAAGGAACAGCTCGCTGCCGTCCGGGTTGCTGTTGACGAAGTGGATGAACAGATCGTCACCCTCATCGCCCGCCGCGAACGGCTGATCCGGATTGCCGGGACGCTCAAGGGCGACGACGCCGAGGTCCGTGCGCCCGGCCGGGTGGAGCGGATCATTGAGCACGTCCGCTCAGCCGCGGAAAAGAAGGACATTGACCCGGACATCGTCGAGTCCACGTACCGCGCCATGATCTCCGGGTTCATCGAACTGGAACTGAAGGTCCATAAAGAGAACAGCTGACCTCCCGCCCACGGGCGTGGTTACAGGTGCTCCTCCACGGGGACGCCATGCTGGTACTCCCTGCCCTCCGCCTCGCTGAAGGCTGACATGACGTGCCCCTTGCCCAGGCCGTTCAGGGCGGCAAGGGGAAAGCTGCCGGTGATGGTGTTCTCTGAATGGGTTACCCCGGACAGGTCGTAGTCCTCCTCGACTCCCTGTTCGCGATTAAAAGAATAGAAGGCAATGGCCTTCCCGTTCATGAACTCAATACACAGCCTCCGCTGCGAGGAATAGTCGGGGGTGGCCCCCATCAGCCCCACCACATAGGCGCCCGAATCCGGGATGGTGCCGTCTATATCGAACGTGGCCACCACGGTGGAATCCTGGGCTGTGATGCTTGCCTGCTTCAGAAGTGCGTCTTGGGTTTTCATGGCACAATCCTGCTCCCTGCCGATCGGTCCGTCCACCCTTCCCGTGCAATCTCTTTGTACCTCCCGCAGCCCATCTATGCTCCCGTTCGGAGCAGGGGTAGACTGGCAATATTCGAATATGTGTTCGAATACTTTCAGCTACATCCACTCCGGGAGGCGCCATGGGTATGTTCAGCGAATCCGTGGACGTCGACTGCACTGCGGACGGCGAACCCCGTGGCCTGCTGTGGGCTGGACAGTCCTATACCGTCTGCACGGAACCGCTGCGCTGGTACGAACGCCGGCAATGGTGGGCTGAAGAAACACGCGCACCGCTGGGCAGCGGACCCGGAGTGGTGGACCATGAGATCTGGCGCGTCCAGGTGCTTCCCTCCACCTTGGTGCGGGGTGCAGAAGCCGCGGAAGAGCCGCTGACCCTTGACCTCACCCGGCATATCCGCAGCGGCCGGTGGCGGCTCCTGCGCATCCATGACGCACTCCGGCCCAGGACAGCATGAGTTTCACCCATCTTCACGTTTCCACCGCATTCAGCGCCCACTATGGCGTTTCCTGGCCCGAGGAACTGGCGCAGGCTGCCGCCGCTGACGGCGCAACCGGGCTCGCCTGTACAGACAGGGACGGGCTGTACGGAACCATCAAACACCTCAAGGCATGCATGGCAGCAGGCATCGATCCCATAGTTGGCGTTGACCTTGCGGTATTCGACGACGACGGCGACCACCGCACGCAGCTGGCGGGCAGGGTGGTGGTACTGGCCCGGGGCCACAACAACGGGGCAGGCTACCGCGCCCTCTGCAGGCTGATTTCCGACGCCCACGCCCGCACCACGGGAAAAGCCGGGGGAACTGTCCCGGTAGCCGTCACCCGGGCCGAGCTGGCATCCCGCACCCTCGATCCGCAAACCCTCAAACCGGTATTGACTGTCCTGCTGGGGCCTGATTCCGACGTCGGACGGGCCATGGGAGGGCGACGTTACCTTCGCCCCCGCACCCTTTTCAAGCAATGGCTGGATGCAATGCCCCCAGGCACGCTGGTGGCCGAGATCGTGTCCCAGCTCAGCGCCCCAGGAAAGCCGCTGAGTACCGCCCACGCCGTCCGGATGCTCAAGCTTGCCGAAGAGCATCATATTCCTGCTGTCCTGACCAACGCCGTCAGGTACTGCGCAGCAGACGGCGCCCCCACCGCCGATGTGCTCGACTCAGCCCGCACCCTGAAATCCCTTCCCGAACTTGCGGATGAACCGCTGCTGCAGCCAACCGGGCAGGGGTGGCTGAAATCCGCCCCGGAAATGCTCCGGCTGGGCAAGGAGATCATTTCAGCGGCAGGATATGGCGCCGCGGACCTGAAACAGCTCATGGCGCAGACCGAGGCGCTCGCGGACCGCTGCCGGATAGATCCGGAAACGGACATGGGCTGGAAGCAGCCGGTTGTGCCAGAAGCCTCAGTCATTGGGATCAGCCAGGATCCACACGTTGAACTGGTGCAGCGGTGCCAGGCCGGTATCAGCCGGCGCTTTCCGGGGATCACCGGTGCTGCCGGAGAGAAAATGCTCTCCCGGCTCGACCATGAACTGGGCATCATCCGCAACCTCGGCTTTTCGTCCTATTTCCTGACAGTTGCCGAGGTGTCACGCATGATCCAGGAGATGGGGGTGCGTGCGGCAGCCAGGGGATCAGGCGCCTCCAGCCTGGTCAATTACCTGATTGATGTCAGCCAGGTGAACCCACTGCAGCACGACCTCATCTTTGAACGGTTCCTGTCGCGGGACCGGGCCACCCTTCCGGACATCGATATTGACGTTGAAAGCGCTGAGAGGCACAACGTCTACCACCGCATTTTCAAGCGTTTCGGGTCCGAGCGGGTCACCCTGATGAGCATGCAGAACGGCTACCGGGCCAGGGGTGCCGTGCGGGATGCCGGTATGGCCCTGGGGATGGACGGCGACGAGGTGGGGGAGATCGCCAAGCAGCTGTGGCGTTTTTCTGCCCGGAAATTCCGCGAGGCCCTGCAGGAAAAACCTGAACTCCGGGAATTCGCCGGCCGGGTGGAACAACGGGAAATGGACGGCAACCAGCAGCTTGACCTGCTGGTTGACCTGACGGAGCGGCTTGACCGGCTGCCCCGCCATATTTCCATGCATCCGTGTGGCGTCATCCTTGGTGACGCCACCCTCCTGGACCGCACCCCGGTGCAGCCCAGCGGGCTGGGCCTGCCCATGAGCCAGTTCGATAAGCACGACATGGATCCCATGGGCATGCTCAAGCTGGACGTCCTGGGAGTGCGCATGCAGAGCGCCATGGCGTTTGCCGTCCGTGAAGTCATCCGCATCCACCCGTCCAAGGAGGAGGTGGTGGCCGCCGGCCGTCATCCGTCCGGTACGGGCGGAAGCGGTCCTGACTACATTGCGGAGAATGGCCATATCGACCTGAACGCCGTTCCCCTAGATGACAAGGCCACATTTGAACTCATCAGAAGCACCCACACCCTGGGCTGTTTCCAGATTGAATCACCCGGCCAGCGGGAACTGATCGGCAAGATGGCCCCCCGGGAGTTCAACGACCTCATCATCGATATCTCCCTGTTCCGCCCGGGCCCCATGAAGTCGGACATGGTCCGGCCCTTCCTGGAACACCGTCACGGCTTCGCGCCGGAGGTCTATCCGCATCCGGACCTGAAACCGGTGCTGGCGGAAACCCATGGCGTCACCGTCTTCCACGAACAGATACTGCGGACCTTTGATGTCATGACCGGCTGCGGCCTGGCCCGGGCCGACGAATTCCGCCGCGCCCTGGGAAACGAGGCACTCGAACTGGGAGTGGAGGAATTCTTCCGCACAGCGGCCAGGAAGAAGGGGTACCAGCCGGAGGTAGTGGACAACGTCTGGGGAACGCTGAAGGCCTTCGGAAGCTTCGGATTCTGCAAAGCCCACGGCGCGGCCTTTGCCGTGCCCACCTACCAGTCTGCCTGGCTGAAGGCCCATCATCCTGAAGCATTCCTTGCCGGGCTGTGGGAGCACGATCCTGGCATGTACCCCAAGAGGCTGCTGGTCGCGGAAGCCCGGCGGCTTGGCATCCCCATCCTTCCCCTGGACATTAACCGCAGCAAAGGCGAATACCGGGTGGAAAGGATTGAAGTTGGCAAGGACGCAGGCAAACTGGGAATCAGGCTGAGCCTCAACGGCATCTACGGGCTGTCCGCAACGGAACTCAAGCGGATCGTTGCGGGCCAGCCCTATGACTCGCTGGCAGACCTGAGGGCACGGTCCCGGGTCAGCAAGCCCAACATCAAGAGATTGGCCCAGCTGGGGGCATTTGATTCGCTTCACCGTGAGGCGGGCGGCACGGCCAACCGGGCCGACCTTGTCCACCACCTGCAGCAGCTCCAGGGTTCCGGCAGCGGGCGGAAAGGCGTGGAAGTCCTTGAGGGGCAGCTTTCCCTTCCCCTGGGTGATGTTGAGCTTCGCAATGTTAAGCCCGGACTGCCGGCGCCTTCCCTGGTGGAAAACGTCCGTGCCGAACTGGACCTGATGGCAGTTGACGTCAGCAGCCACCTGATGGACAGCCATCGGCCCATGCTGGACAGGCTGGGCGTCATCACGGCGGACAAACTCCTTGGCCTGCGCAACGGGACCGAAGTCCTGGTGGCCGGGGTGCGGGTGGCAACCCAGACGCCGCCCATGCGGGGTGGGAGGCGGGTGGTCTTCATCAGTATCGACGACGGCACCGGCTGCATAGATTCGGTCTTTTTCCACGAAGCCCAGGAAAAAGCAGGAATGCTCCTTTTCGGCACCAGGCTGCTGCTGATCCGCGGGACCACCAGGCGGACCGGGCCACGGGGAATCAGCCTGAGCGCCAGCATGGCCTGGGACCTTGGCAGGACAGAGAGCCTGCCGTTCCCGGATTCCCGTCCGCAGGAACCGGAGGTCCGGCACCCCCTGGACGGAATCACCAGGAGCCTCGCCATCACGGGATTCAGCGGCTGACCCTTCCGTGCGCCGCGTTGGTCGGGCCCCAGCGGAACCGATAGCATTGACGATGGCTGGCTGTGGTCCCCGTATGCCACAAGCTATGAAGCCTTAACTTTGAATAGGAGACACCCGTGTCAGATGCCCAGCAGATCACCCTTCTCGTCGATGGCGAAGAGACCAAGGTGACTACCGGGACAACCGGTGCGGAACTCTTCTTTGAGCGCCGTGATGTTGTTGTAGCCCGCGTCAACGGCGAACTGAAGGACCTTGACCAGGAGCTCCCGGAAGGCGCCGACGTCGAAGGCGTCACTATTGACTCTCCTGACGGCCTCAACGTCCTCCGCCACTCCACCGCCCACGTCATGGCCCAGGCTGTCCAGCAGCTGCGTCCTGACGCCAAGCTGGGCATCGGCCCGTACATCGCTGACGGGTTCTACTTCGACTTCGATGTCGCCGAACCGTTCACTCCCGAGGACCTCAAGACCCTCGAGAAGATGATGCAAAAAATCATCAACCAGAACCAGAAGTTCGTTCGCCGCGTCGTCAACGAGGACGAAGCCCGCGAAGCCATGAAGAACGAGCCCTACAAGCTCGAACTGCTGGGCAAGAAAAACGAGGCTGCAGAGGCCGGCGAAGGCGTGAACGTCGAGGTCGGCGCAGGCGACATCACTATTTACGACAACGTTGAGCGCAAGGAAGGGACCACCGTCTGGTGCGATCTCTGCCGCGGCCCGCACCTGCCCAACACCAAGCTCATCTCCAACGCCTTTGCCCTCACCCGTTCGTCCTCCGCGTACTGGCTGGGTAACCAGAAGAACCAGCAGTTGCAGCGCATCTACGGCACGGCCTGGCCCACCAAGGACGCCCTCAAGGCCTACCAGGAACGCATCGCAGAGGCAGAACGCCGCGACCACCGCAAGCTCGGCTCGGAACTGGACCTCTTTTCCTTCCCGGATGAACTCGGCTCAGGCCTCCCCGTCTTCCACCCCAAGGGCGGCATCATCCGCAAGGAGATGGAGGACTACTCCCGGCAGCGCCACGTCGAAGCCGGCTACGAGTTCGTCTACACCCCGCACATCACCAAGGGGCATCTGTACGAGGTCTCAGGGCACCTGGACTGGTACAAGGACGGAATGTTCCCGGCCATGCGCGTGGATGAGGAACTCAACGCAGACGGTACAGTCCGGAAGCCTGCCCAGGACTACTACCTGAAGCCGATGAACTGCCCCATGCACAACCTGATCTTCCGTTCGCGGGGACGGTCCTACCGGGAGCTGCCGCTGCGGCTCTTCGAATTCGGCGCTGTCTACCGCTACGAAAAGTCCGGCGTGGTGCACGGCCTGACCCGTGTCCGCGGCATGACACAGGACGACGCCCACATCTACTGCACCCGCGAGCAGATGAAGGACGAACTCACCAAAACTCTGACGTTCGTTCTCGACCTCCTGAAGGATTACGGCCTGAACGACTTCTACCTTGAGCTCTCCACCAAGGACCCGGAGAAGTTCGTCGGCGAGGACGCCGCCTGGGAAGAAGCCACGCGTACCCTCTCCGAGGTTGCTGAGGAATCCGGCCTGGAACTGGTCGCTGATCCCGGCGGGGCCGCCTTCTACGGCCCCAAGATCTCCGTGCAGGCGAAGGACGCCCTTGGCCGCACCTGGCAGATGTCCACCATCCAGCTGGACTTCAACCTGCCCGAACGGTTCGAACTCGAATTCCAGGCCGCTGACGGCAGCCGCCAGCGGCCCGTGATGATCCACCGGGCCCTGTTCGGATCGATCGAGCGCTTCATGGGCGTGCTCACCGAGCACTACGCCGGCGCCTTCCCCGCATGGCTGGCACCGGTCCAGGTGGTGGGCATTCCGGTGGCGGAGACCTTCAACGAGTACATGTTCGACGTCGTGGACCAGCTGAAGGCAGCAGGCATCCGCGCGGAAGTGGACACCTCCTCGGACCGGTTCCCCAAGAAGATCCGCACGGCCAGCAAGGACAAGATTCCGTTCGTGCTCATTGCCGGCGGTGACGATGCCGAAGCAGGCGCCGTCTCGTTCCGCTTCCGCGATGGAAGCCAGGACAACGGCGTGCCTGTGGCAGAGGCCGTCAAGCGGATCACGGAAGCCGTCCGAAACCGGACCAGCTAGCGGAACGGAACAGCACCGTGCAGGAGAACACAGGCGCAGGGTATCCAGGAGATGCCGGCGTTACCGACGACTTTGACCTCGCCGGTGTCCCGGACGCGTTCCAGCGCCTGTGGACTCCGCACCGCATGGCGTACATCAAGGGCGGGCAGCACCAGTTCAAGAACGAAAATGACTGCCCCTTCTGCATCGGCCCCGGACGGACTGACGAGGAAGCACTCATCGTCCACCGCGGAAAGACCTGCTACGTAGTGCTCAACCTGTTTCCCTACAACCCCGGGCACCTCCTGGTGTGCCCCTACCGGCACATCCCGGACTACACCGACCTGACACTAGATGAGACGGCGGAGTTTGCGGACCTCACGCAGACGGCCATGCGGGTGCTGCGGAAAGTGGCAAATCCGGGCGGATTCAATCTGGGCATGAACCAGGGGGTTGTTGGCGGTGCCGGCATCGCCGCGCACCTGCACCAGCATATTGTTCCCCGGTGGGGCGGCGACGGGAACTTCTTCCCCATCATCGCCCAGACCAAGGCCATCACGCAGACCCTCGACGAGGTCCGCCAGCAGGTGGCCGACGCCTGGCCCGGGGAGACGGATGCTGAATAGGCACGCGCGCGGATTCTTCACCGCGCTGTTCACCCCGCTTGCCCGCTGGCTCCTCAAAATCGGAATTTCGCCGGATGCCGTAACGGTCATCGGCACCGCCGGAGTGGTGGTGGGCGCTCTGGTGTTCTACCCGCTCGGCCAGCTGTGGTGGGGAACTTTGTTCATCACGGCGTTCATCTTCTCCGACGTCCTGGACGGAATCATGGCCAGGATGCGGGAGGTGGGCAGCCGCTGGGGGAACTTCCTTGACTCCACCCTCGACCGGATTGCCGACGGCGCGCTGTTCGCCGGCCTGGCTGTCTGGTTCTTCACCGGCGGGGCCAACGTCCCCATCGCAGTGTCTGCCGTGGTGTGCCTTGTCCTGGGCATGGTGGTTTCCTATGCCCGCGCCAAGGCGGAGTCGTTGGGATTCACCGCCAATACCGGCATCGCGGAACGGGCGGAACGCCTCGTTTCGGTGCTGGTTGTCACCGGTTTCACTGGCCTGGGACTTCCGGAGGTGGTCCTGCTGGTGACGCTTTTGCTCCTTGCCGTGGCCAGCTTCATCACGGTGGTCCAGCGTGTGGTCTCGGTACGCCGCCAAGCCCTCGCGGAACCGTCACCGGCCGATTAACGCGAATTAAGCCGGCCGGCCGCGGTGAGACTAGTATTAGGACTGCCCGGTCAATGGATCCGGCAACCCGGTGTGTGTACACGTGGCATCTCCGTGCCGCCCTGCACGACCGGCGAAGGTCATCTATCTACCCATAGGGGTTTTTGTGTCTACACCTGATGTAAGCAGCGAGGCCGGTACGTCCGCGAACAGCGTCACGGGCAGCAACCGCGTAAAGCGGGGCATGGCTGAGATGCTCAAGGGCGGCGTCATCATGGACGTCGTCAACGTCGAGCAGGCCCGCATCGCCGAAGACGCCGGTGCCGTTGCTGTGATGGCGCTGGAACGCGTTCCGGCCGATATCCGCGCCCAGGGCGGCGTGTCCCGCATGTCCGATCCCGATATGATCGACAAGATCATCGACGCCGTCTCCGTGCCGGTTATGGCCAAGGCCCGGATCGGCCACTTCGTCGAGGCGCAGGTCCTGCAGTCCCTCGGCGTGGACTACATTGACGAGTCCGAGGTCCTGACCCCGGCCGACTACGTCAACCACATCGACAAGTGGAACTTCAAGGTTCCCTTCGTCTGCGGTGCCACCAACCTGGGTGAGGCGCTGCGCCGCATCAACGAGGGCGCGGCGATGATCCGTTCCAAGGGCGAGGCCGGCACCGGCGATGTCTCCAACGCCACCGGGCACATGCGCCAGATCCGCTCCGAGATTGCCAAGCTCGCTGCCCTGCCCGAGGACGAGTTGTACGTTGCGGCCAAGGAACTGCAGGCCCCGTACGAACTGGTCAAGGAAGTTGCCGCTGCCGGCAAGCTTCCGGTGGTGCTGTTCACCGCCGGCGGCATCGCCACTCCGGCTGACGCCGCCATGATGATGCAGCTCGGCGCTGACGGCGTGTTCGTCGGTTCCGGCATCTTCAAGTCCGGCAACCCCGCCCAGCGCGCGGCCGCCGTCGTGAAGGCCACCACCTTCTTCGACGACCCCGACGTCATCGCCAAGGCCTCCCGCGGCCTGGGCGAGGCCATGGTGGGCATCAACGTTGACGAGATCCCCCAGCCCCACCGCCTCGCTGAGCGCGGCTGGTAGTCCTCTGCCTTTGGTCGCCATGGGCGCGCCGGACGGCGTCATCCTCGGCGCGCTATTCCCCGCGCGTAGTTGGCAGCTGAGTAGCTGGTTCCGGCGCGGGGGCCCTTTTACGCGCGCTGCCGGATAACACCGTCCCTCGCCAGGGTGCGTTGGCTAAAGAAGTACGACGCCGGTTCCTCACCTTCTCTTGGTGGGGACCGGCGTCGTACTTCTTTAAGTGGGGTGGGGTAGGGAGCTCGGCTATTCCAGGCCGCGGCGTTTCAGCAGGGGTTCCAGCGTGGCTTCGCGGCCGCGGAGGATGCGGAATGATTCCAGCGGGTCGCGGCTGTTACCCCGGGAGAGGAGCTCCTGGCGGAAACGGTTGCCGTTGGCCCGGGTGAGTCCGCCGTTCTCGGTGAACCAGTCCACCGTCTCGGCATCCAGGACCTCGCTCCAAATATAGGAGTAGTAGCCGGCCGCATACCCCGCCCCGGCAAATACATGCTGGAAATAGCCCGTCCGGTAGCGCGGCGGAATCAAGGCGTGGGCGATGCCTGCGGCGGCCAGGGCCTTGTCTTCAAACGCAACAGCATCCTCCGGAACCCCGCTGCCGTCCAGGACGTGCCACGCCAGGTCCAGCAGCGCTGCTCCCAGATACTCGGTGGTGGCAAAGCCTTCACCCCACAGCCGCGAGGCGTCCAGTTTCGAGACGACCTCCTGCGGAAGCGGCTCGCCCGTCACATGATGGCGCGCATAGTTGTGCAGCACGTCGGGCCACGTAATCCACATTTCGTTGACCTGGGACGGGTATTCGACGAAGTCGCGGGGGACTGAAGTTCCGGAAAACCGGGGATAGGTCACGTTGGACAGCAGCCCGTGCAGGGCGTGGCCGAACTCATGGAAGGTGGTCCGCAGCTCGTCCAGCGTCAGGAGCGTCGGTTCACCCGCAGGCGGCTTGGAGATGTTCAGGTTGTTGATGACCACCGGCTTTGTTCCCAGCAGCGCAGACTGTTCAACGAGGGAGTTCATCCAGGCGCCACCCCGCTTGGACTCACGGGTGTAGTAGTCACCCAGGAACAGCCCGAGCCCCATGCCGTCCTCGTCGCGGACCTCCCAGATGCGGACGTCGTGGTGGTAGCCGGCAAGGTCCTTCCGCTCGTGGAATGTGATGCCGAAGAGGGAAGTTGCGGCAAAGAAGACCCCGTCGGTCAGAACCCGGTCCAGCTCGAAATAGGGACGGAGGGCCTGTTCATCAACGTCGTAGCGTTCCCGCCGGACCTTGGCGGAGTAGAAGGCCCAGTCCCAGGCCTCCAGCGGATGGCCCGCGGCCTCTGCCAGTGCCGCGGCTTCGGCGTCGGCGTTCCGCACCGCTGCCGGTGCCATGCGGTTCAGCATGGTCTGGACCGCTCCGAAGTCCGGGGCTGTCTGCCGGTCAACCACCAGTTCGGCGTAGTTGGCGAAGCCCAGAAGCGCCGCTTTCTCGGCGCGGAGCCGGGCCATTGATGTGGCCAAATCCAGCACGTTGAGGCTGCCGCCCCCGCTGCCCCGCGCCACGGACGCTTCAAACAGCCGACGGCGGACCCCGCGGTTCTCGAGGGCGGACAGGGCAGGCTGGTTGGTCGGCTGGATCAGTGTCAGCAGGAACTTGCCGTCATGGCCGGCAGTGCGGGCAGCCTCCGCGGCGGCGGCAATATCATCGGCCGGCAGTCCTGCCAGCTCGCCTGCGTGATCCAGCAGCAAGGCAGCGGATTTCATTCCTTCCTTCACGCGCTGTCCGAATTCGGTGCCCAGTCGGGAGAGCTCGGCGTTAACCTCCTTGAGCCTTTCCCGGGCTGGGCCTTCCAGCTGGATGCCGGACTGCCGGAATTCCTTCAGGTACTCCTCAACAAGCCGCCCGGACTCGGCATCGCAGCCGGCGGTGTCGATGGCGGCGAAGCGTTCGTACAGTGCCCGGTTGAGGAATACGTCGTCCTGATGCGCAGAGAGCAGCGGTGACAGCGCCGTTTCCAGGTCCCGGATCTCCGGGGATGCATCGGCCGATACGAGCGTGAAGAAGGACGCAGCGGCGCGGTCCAGAAGCCTGCCGGAGCGTTCCATCGCCACTGCCGTGTTCTCGAAAGTGGCAGGGGCAGGGTCATCAACGATCGCCTGGATCTCAGCCAGGTGCTCTTGGAGGCCACCGCGGACGGCGGCTTCATAATCGGCGGTGGTGATCGACGCGAAGGGCGGAATTCCATAGGGCAGGGGACTGGGTGCCATAAGGGGGTTGGTCATGAAGTAGAACCTTTCACAGCAGGCCACGCTTCTCAATGTGAGCCACGCCATGGACCGCCCCCTGGAATTCCCTTATGCAGGGCGGGCCGGCGGCTGCGTCAGGATGGACTGCTCCGGTTGGCACCGGTCCCGGCAGTCCGGTCAACAATGCGGATCTTTTGGCGCGGCCGCAGTTCGGCCGGCAGCTTCCGGAAGGTGCAGACCCATGGACCGGGCCTGGGTCAGCGCGGACGGCGTGCTGCGTGTTCCCGTGCCAGCTCCGCGTAGCTGTCATCGGGGTGGCCAGGAACAAATCTGCCGTACTTGCGCTCAGCTGCCGTGCGGATCAGGAAGTCCGCAATGGCCGGGTTCTTGGGCAGGAGCGAGCCGTGCAGGTAGCTGGCCACGATATTGCGGTAGCGGGCACCCTCGTTGCCGTCGCTGCTGTTGTTGCCCATACCCTTCGGGGTGGAGCCCAAAGGCCGCACGCCGCTGCCCAGGGTTGTCTGCCCGCTGTGGTTCTCGTAGCCGAGCACTTCCCCGAACTCCGGTGTGGCAACCTTGACGTTGCCAATCAGCCGCTCCTCAGTGCCGTGTGTCTCGACATCGAGGATGCCGATGCCCGGGATGACGGCGCCGGTACGGGTCTTGAAGAAATGTCCGAAGAGCTGGTAAAGCCCGCAGATGACAAGCATCGGCGCACCGTCCTCGGCAAGGTCCTTCAGCACCCCCGCCCGGGCCTGGAGGTCGTCCTGGATGACCAGCTGGCCGCTGTCCTGGCCGCCGCCGCCCACAATGATGTCCACGTCTTCAGGGAACGGATCACCCACGTTGTACTCGAGCAGCTCCGGGGTGTAGCCGTGCCAGCTGATGCGCCGCTGCAGGACCAGGGCATTGCCCCAGTCGCCGTAGATGTTCATGTCGCGGGGGTACAGCTGCACCACCCGGAGGGTCCCCTTGCCCGCGGAGTTTTCCGTTGCGGGATCCGTGCCTGCCTGGCTCAAGAGACAACCTCCACAGTGGTGATTTTGGATAGCTCGCGGCGGATCGCCAGCATGGCCGTGTATGTGCAGAAGATGCGCTTGGGCTTTCCCTGGGCTTCCCTGATGAAGGCCGCCAGCGCCGGAGTGATGTCCGGCTCCACGTTGCCGATGCGGACGTCGTCATATTGCAGCCGCAGTGCCATGTCGTAGGCCCGTGAGCCGGTGAGCTGGTCAACCCCGCCTTCGCGCAGGGACTCGAATTCCACGTCCCACAGCCAGGACATGTCCCGGCCGTCCGCATAGTTGTCATTGATGGCGATCATGGTGGCATAGCCGCCTGCAGGGAACGACTTCAGGCCCAGCCGGAAGCCGCTGGGATTCTTTACCAGGACCAGGTCCAGGGGCTGGCCGTCCACGGTGAGGCTTTCCCCTCGTCCGAAGGCAGGAGCCACGCGGGACAGCGCCTCGAGGAGGGTGTCATGGTTGGCCGTGGCGGCGCCGCTGCCGCAGATGCTGCGCGCCAGCGTCAGCGCAGCTGCCGCATTAAAAATGTTGTATACACCCCGCAGCTTCATCCCCGTGGTGACAGTGGCGCCGTCGTACTCAAACTCAGCGGTGTCCGCGCCGACCTTGCGAAGTACGACGTCGGCGGCAGGCTTCTCCGGCAGTCCCGCCGGAGCGGGACTTCCTGGAGCGGTCCGCATGTCGTCGTCGTTGGGGAAGGTGCTCAGGAGCGAATCGTCCAGACCAAAGTACTTGACGTCCTGTCCGGTGAGCGATTCGGCAATCCGGGCAACCCTGGGGTCTTCGCGGTTCAGCACCACCGTTCCGGTGGTCTTCGCCGCGATGTGCTGGAGGAGCTGGGCCGTCTTGTCGATTTCGCCGAACCGGTCCAGCTGGTCGCGGAGGACGTTGAGCAGGAGGCAGTAGCGCGGCGGGACACTGTTGACGAAATGCACGGCGTGGGCTTCGTCCAGTTCCAGCACGGCAACGTCCGCATCCAGCCGGCCGCGCCAGTCCACCTCGCCAAGCAGGGCGGCAGCCACGCCGCGGGTGAAGTTGCTCCCAGTGCGGTTGGTAAAGACCCGCAAGCCCTGGCTTTCCAGCAGTTCCACCACCATTTTGGTGGTGGTGGTTTTGCCGTTGGTGCCGCTGACCACCGCCACGCCGTGGGGGAGGGTGCTGAGTGTCCGCCGCATGAAGCCGGGGTCGATTTTTTCAACCACCAGCCCGGGCAGGGCGGACCCGCCGCCCCGAAGCCGGGACACCCGGCGGACCAGTTTGCCGAGCGGAACACTGAAGTAGAGCATGTTTTGAATATATCCCAGCAACGGCATGCAACCGCCGTCGGCGCCGCACCTGCCGGTGCCCGCGGAGGGCGAACCCGTATGCTGGACGGATGACAAATTCCCTTTCGGCTGTTTCCGCGCGCCCGGGTTCAGGCCTTCGGATTGGCGTGCTGGCGCTCCAGGGCGACTTCCGCGAGCACCTGCGGGCCATCGAAGCCGCCGGCGCCGAGGCCGTGGGCATCCGCCGGCCCAAGGAACTCGACGGCCTGGACGGGCTCATCATCCCCGGCGGCGAATCCACCGCCATCGACAAACTTGCCCGGGCCTTCGAACTGGCCGAACCGCTGCGGGAACGCATCGCCGAAGGCCTGCCGGTCTATGGATCATGTGCTGGGATGATCCTCCTTGCCAACGACATTGCCGATCCCGCGACGGACCTGTCCGGGGCTCCGCAGCAGACGTTTGGGGGACTGGACATCACCGTCCGCCGCAACGCCTTCGGCCGGCAGCGCGAGTCCTTCGAAACAGACCTTGACTTCAAGGGCCTGGATTTCAGCGCCACCGCCTCCGGTGTTGCACCTGTCCATGCCGTCTTCATCCGCGGGCCGTGGGTGGAACGCGTTGGTCCCGGCGTCGAAATCCTCGCCCAGGTGGTGCCCGCCGACCCGGAGCACGCTTCCCACGCCGTACCGCTGCCGGGGACAGCTAGAATTGTTGCAGTGCGTTCCGGCCACCTGCTGGCCACCTCCTTCCACCCGGAAGTGACTGGGGAGAAACGCGTACACGAACTTTTTATCCGCATGATCAGAGGAGAAGCGTAAAGCATGTCAGGCCACTCCAAATGGGCAACGACGAAGCACAAGAAGGCCATCCTCGACAGCCGCCGCGCCAAGTCGTTTGCCAAGCTGATCAAGAACATCGAAGTTGCTGCGCGCATGGGCGGCCCGGACCTGCAGGGCAACCCGGGCCTGGAACTCGCCGTCACCAAGGCCAAGAAAACCTCCGTTCCGGCAGACAACATCGATCGTGCCATCAAGCGCGGGGCCGGGCTCACCGGTGAAGTGGTCGATTACACCGAGATCATGTACGAATGCCGCGGACCGCAGGGTTCCGCGCTGCTTATCGAGTGCCTTACGGACAACAAGAACCGTGCTGCCTCGGAGGTGCGCCTTGCCATCTCCCGCAACGGCGGAACCATCGCCGATCCCGGGTCGGTGAGCTATCTGTTCAGCCGCAAGGGCGTAGTGACCCTGCCCAAGAAGGACCTGACCGAGGACGACGTCCTGATGGCTGTCCTGGACGCCGGTGCCGAGGAAGTCAAGGACAATGGCGACACCTTTGAGATCCACTCGGACCCCAAGGACCTCCAGGCCGTTCGCGACGCCCTGAAGGACGCAGGCATCGAGTACGACACCGATGAGGCGGAATTCGTTCCGTCCATGGAAGTGCCGCTGGACCTGGAAGCCGCAAAGAAGTTCATGAAGCTCGTTGACGCCCTGGAGGACCTCGACGACGTCCAGAACGTTTACAGCAACGCCGACCTCAGCGACGACGTCCAGGCCGCCCTGGACTCTGAGTGACGCTCCGCCTGCCTGCCGGGCGTTTACACCTGTGACGCTGCGCGTCCTGGGCGTGGATCCCGGACTGACCCGTTGCGGGATCGGCGTTGTTGACGTCGAGCGGAACAGACAGGCCACCATGGTTGCCTATGGTGTGGTGGGAACGTCGCCCGAGGACAGCCTGGACCAGCGGCTGTTGGTGATCGCCCTCGCCATCGACGAATGGCTTGACCGCCACGAGCCGCACGTCCTCGCCGTCGAACGGGTCTTTTCCCAGCTCAACGTCAGTACAGTGATGGGCGTGGCCCAGGCGTCCGGGGTGGTCATCGCCGCAGCGGCCCGGCGGGGGATCCCGGTGGCGCTGCACACGCCGTCGGAAGTCAAAGCCGCAGTCACCGGCAGCGGGTCCTCGAACAAGGACGCGGTGACCAAGCTCGTCACCAAGATCCTGCGCCTGGACACACCGCCGCGGCCTGCGGACGCCGCAGACGCCCTGGCGCTGGCCATCACCCACGCCTGGCGGTCAGGCAGCGGCACTGCCAACAAGGGTGCAGCCACCACCGGCCCGGGCAGCTCGTCCCTGACCCCGGCCCAGCGGGCATGGGCGGAAGCCGAAGCAAAGGCGCGCCGCGCCCGGTGAATGTCCTGCCCGCTTGCTAGGGTATTCGTAGATATGTTCGGATAGCCGGTCCTGCTCCCTGGAGCCCGGCAAGACACCAGGAGCCAGGCCTTGATCAGTTTCCTTCGCGGAACGGTAGCGCATGTGGGTCTTTCCACTGCCGTGATTGACCTCAACGGGGCGGGCATGAGCGTCAACGCCACGCCCCAGACCCTCAGCAGGCTGCGCACCGGCGAGGAAGGCCAGCTTTTCACCTCCCTGATCGTCCGGGAGGATTCGCTCACGCTCTTTGGTTTCGCGTCCGACGACGAGCGGGAGGTTTTCGATGTCCTCCTCAGTGTGAGCGGGGTGGGGCCGCGCCTTGCCCTGGCAGTCCTGGCGGTCCACGAGCCGGAGGCGATCCGGGTGGCCGCGCACACCGGGGACAGCAAGACGTTCACGAAAGTTCCCGGCATCGGTCCCAAAGTCGCAGGGCGGATTGTGCTGGAGCTGGCGGGAAAGCTGGTTCCGCACGGCACGGCGGGCACGGCAGCGGCGTCCACTCCGGCCGAGGCCGCCTGGAAACCGCAGGTGGTGGCCGCCATGACGAGCCTGGGCTGGTCCGAAAAGGACGCCTCCTCCAGCATCGACAAAGCACTGGCGGACGATCCCGAGGTCTCGTTCCGCGGCAACGTGCCGGAGATCCTGCGGACGACGCTCCGGTGGCTGGGGCAGGACGGTGCCCGGGCCGGCAACCGCGTAGGCAGCCGTGGCTGAACCGTCACTGGTGGCCGCGGGGGAGGAGCCTGAAGAGCGGGCCATCGAGGCCGCGCTCCGGCCCAAGAACCTGGACGACTTCGTGGGCCAGCACCGGGTGCGGAAACAGCTGTCCCTGGTGCTCCAGGCCTCCCGGATGCGCGGGCGCAGCGCGGACCATGTGCTCTTCTCCGGCCCGCCAGGGCTGGGCAAGACAACCCTCGCCATGATCGTTGCGTCCGAAATGAATGCGCCCCTGCGGATCAGCAGCGGCCCGGCCATCCAGCACGCGGGGGACCTCGCAGCCATTCTTTCCTCCCTTTCCGAGGGCGAGGTCCTGTTCCTTGACGAAATCCACCGGATGTCCAGGCCGGCTGAAGAGATGCTGTACATGGCCATGGAGGACTTCCGGGTAGACATTGTGGTGGGCAAGGGCGCCGGTGCCACGGCAATCCCGCTCGAACTGCCGCCCTTTACCCTGGTGGGCGCCACCACCCGCGCGGGCCTGCTGCCGGGACCCCTCCGGGACCGGTTCGGCTTTACCGGCCACCTGGAGTTCTACTCCGTGCCGGAGCTGGAACTTGTGCTGCGCCGCTCCGCCGGCCTGCTGGACCTCAAGGTCAACTCGGCCGGGTTCTCCGAAATCGCCGGGCGCTCCCGCGGCACTCCCCGCATCGCCAACCGGCTGTTGCGGCGTGTCCGGGACTGGGCCTTGGTCCACGGAATCGACCAGATCGATGCCAGGGCGGCGTCCGCCGCGCTGGACATGTATGAAGTGGACAAAAAGGGCCTGGACCGCCTTGACCGCGCAGTCCTCGAAGCCCTGATCACCAAGTTTGGCGGCGGGCCGGTGGGGCTCTCCACGCTGGCCATCGCCGTCGGTGAAGAGACCGAAACCGTGGAAACCGTCGCTGAGCCTTTCCTGGTCCGGGAGGGACTGCTGGGCCGCACCCCGCGTGGCCGGATTGCCATGGCTCCTGCCTGGACCCACCTTGGCTATGCCATTCCGTCGGGTGTCTTTGCCCAGGAGCAACTGGACCTGTTTGAGCCGGCTGAAGAGGACGCCTGAGCCCGGGCTGACTGGCCCCTAATACCAATAGCAGGCTCCGTTCAGCTTTTCCCTTTAGACTGGTATGACGCTCGGCACGTTCGGGTCTTTGTTCCCGCGGGCAGCACTACCGGCAGCCCGCGGATGGATGGCAAGCAGCTTCGCCAGGCCACTCGTTCAAAGCGGACGGCGCTGTCAACCGGCTCAATGCAAGTACAGCTCAATGCAAGTACAGAATGGAACTTCCCCGTGTTCGGACACATCACTGCCCAGACCACCACTACCCAGCCCGGCGGCGGCATCGACATCATGTCGATCCTGCTGTTCGTGATGCTCGGCATCTTCATCTTCATGATGTTCCGCCGCAACAAGAAGACCCAGCAGCAGCAGGCAACGCTTCAGTCGCAGTTCGCCCCCGGCGTTGAGGTCATGACCAGCTTTGGCCTGTTCGGCCGCATCGTCGACATCGACGACGAAGAAAACAAGGTCACCCTGGAGCTCTCCCCGGGCAACCTGGCCACCGTGCACCGCCAGGCAGTCACCAAGATCATCGAACCCGCAGCCGGGGTACCCGCTGCGACTGAGGTGCCGGATGATGCCTCCTCCCTGACCGCCGCGGAAAGCGGAAACACCCCCGCTGCAGCCGAGACCCCGGAAGAAACCCTGAAGCGCCTCAATGACGAGGGCAAGAAGGACAACTAGTCCCCGCTGCTTCCACAACACCTCTACCGCTGCGGACCACCGCCGGTGCAAGCATCAGCAGGCACCGGCGGTTCCTCCGTGAATAAGAGAAAGATCGACAATGGCACGAACTGGCCCCAATAAACCAGGCCTCAGGGTCCTGGTCTGGCTCGGTGTACTCCTCGCCACACTCACTGCCGTCCTGGCCGGCGGCACCCTCGCCGGGCAGGCAAGCTGGGCGCCCAAGCTGGCGCTCGACCTCGAAGGCGGCACCCAGATGATCCTGGCGCCGAAGGTCGAGGGCGGTTCGGACATCAACGAGGAACAGCTTAACCAGGCCGTGGCGATCATCCGCCAGCGCGTTGACGGTTCAGGTGTTGCCGAAGCAGAGATCAGCACCCAGTCCGGGCGCAATGTGGTGGTCAGCCTTCCCGGCACCCCCTCCAGCCAGACGCGCGACCTGATCCAGGCCTCCGCGGACATGAACTTCCGGCCGGTGCTGCTCGCCGGTGCCGGGGCTCCCGTCCCCGAAGAGCAGCGGGCGCCTGAGGACCAGCTGCCCAAGCCGACGGCGGAACCCGCCAACAGCAGCGACATCAACTGGATCACTCCGGAGATCTACCGCGAGTTTGAGACCCTGGACTGCGACAACCCGGCCCAGGACGAGCGGGAACGCTCAGATCCGGCCAAGCCGTTGGTGACCTGCGAGCCGGCTTCAGACACGAACCCTGCGATCAAGTACATCCTGGGTCCCGTGGAGGTCAAGGGCAGCAACATCGTTACGTCCTCCTTCCAGCTCCAGCAGGGCGCACAGGGTGCCGTTACCAACGACTGGGCAGTCAACATCCAGTTCGACGACGAAGGCACGGCCAGGTTCAAAGAGGTTACCGAACGCCTGAACCAGTTCTACGTTGCCGCTGGCGGCGACGCCGGCAACGACCCCAAGGCGCAGTTCGCCATTGTGCTGGATGACCAGGTCATCTCCGCGCCCCGGTCCCTTGCCGTCATCACCGACGGCCGCCCGCAGATCACCGGCGGGTTCACCGAGCAAAGCGCCAAGGCCCTGTCCGACCAGCTCCGCTTCGGTGCCCTGCCCATCAGCTTCGAGATCCAGAGCGAGCAGCAGATTTCGGCCACCCTCGGCGGTGAGCAGCTGCGCATGGGCCTCCTGGCGGGCATCATCGGTCTCCTGCTGGTGGTGGTCTACTCCCTGTTCCAGTACCGGGCGCTCGGCTTGGTGACCATCGCCTCACTGGTGGTCGCGGGCCTCCTGACGTATCTCGCCATCGCCATCCTGGGCTGGACGGAAAACTACCGTCTGTCCCTGGCCGGCGTCGCGGGCCTCATCGTGGCAATCGGCCAGACGGCGGACTCCTTCATCGTTTACTTCGAGCGGATCCGGGACGAGCTCCGTGAGGGGCGGGGCCTGGTCTCCGCCGTCGAAAACGGCTGGAAGCGGGCCAAGCGGACCGTGCTGGCGTCCAAGGCCGTCAACCTGCTGGCCGCGCTGGTCCTTTACTTCGTGGCCGTGGGCAACGTCCGCGGATTTGCGTTCACGCTGGGCCTGACCGCTATCGCCGACCTCATCGTGGTGTTCATGTTTACGCACCCGACGCTGCAGATGTTGGCGCGCACGCGGTTCTTCGGCGAGGGCCACCGGCTGTCCGGCCTTGATCCGAAACGGCTCGGAGCCGTTCCGCTGTACCGCGGTGCAGGCCGCGTCCGGACCCCGGCAGACAAGCCTGCGGCGGTCCGGACCAAGAACGCCGGTGCGGCCGCCGAAGCGGAACGCAGGATGACCATCGCCGAACGCCGCCTGGCGGAGAAGCAGGAGCAGCTCGCGGGCTCCTCGAAGTCCTCAGCGAAGGAGAACAAGTAATGTCAGGCTTCGCCAACTTCGGCAACGAGCTCTACACCGGAAAGCGCTCCTACAACTTTGTGGGGGCCAAGAAACTCTGGTTCATCATCGCGGCGGTGGCTGTTGTCCTGTCCATCATCATTCCGCTGGCCAAGGGCGGCTTCAACCTCGGCATCGAGTTCCGCGGCGGATCCGAATTCACCGTCTCCAACGTGCAGACCACGGATGCGGCCCTGGGGGAGAAGGCCGTGACCGACGTGGTTCAGGGCAGCGTGCCGCGCGTGGCGAACGTTGCCGGCACCACCATGCGGATCCAGACGGACAAACTGACCGACGATGAGACGCTCCGCATCAAGGAGGGACTCACAAGCGCGTACGGCGTCACCGACAATGAGGTGACCTCGACGTTCGTCGGACCCACCTGGGGCGCCGACGTCACCAAGCAGGCCCTGATCGGCCTGGTGGTGTTCGTGCTCCTCGCCGCAGTGCTGATGGCACTCTACTTCCGCACGTGGAAGATGTCCCTCTCTGCCATCGCGGGCATGGCGGTGACTATGTTCATCACCGCAGGCGTTTACGCCCTCAGCGACTTTGAGGTCACTCCGTCGGCAATCATCGGGTTCCTGACCGTGCTCAGCTACTCCCTGTATGACACGGTGGTGGTCTTCGACAAGATCCGCGAGAACACCGCCGACCTGGACGCGTCCACCCGCCGCACGTTCGCCGAGGAGGTCAACCTCGCCGTGAACCAGACGCTCGTCAGGTCAATCAACACCATGATGGTGGCGATCCTCCCCGTGGGAGCGATTCTGTTCATCGGTGCCGGGCTGCTGGGGGCAGGTACGCTGCGCGACCTTTCGCTGGCACTGTTTGTCGGGATCCTGATCGGCACGGCGGCCACCATCTTCGTGGCAGCCCCGATGTATGCCTGGCTGCGCCAGAACGAGCCCGACCTCGTGAGGCAGGCGAAGCGGGTTGAGCACCGGCGTGCCGGTGCCGGCACAGGGTCCGGGTCCGGCTCCTCAGCCGTGGAAACAGCCCCCGCATAACCCGCGCACTCACGGGCCGGCCGGCGTCAGGAGACTGACGCCGGCCGGCCCGTCCGTGTTTAAGGCGCTGGTTATAATTCTCACCGCCGCGGGGAATAGACTGAAGTAATTAAAACGGTGGTGAGGGGTACTTCATTGGAAGAGCGTTCGGCGTCAGCGCCAGCGGCACAGGGTGACAAGGGTGCTGCCAACGGTACGCAGGCCGGGGTGGCCTCGTCCGCGCGCCCCGGCCCGCTGGTTCCGGTCGACAACTCCGGGTCCCGGCCCACCTTTCCCGGCCGCAGGGAGCGCACCCGGTCCAGGCTCGCCCGGCTGACAGGGCGCAGCACGGCGACGTACTCACCCATCCTTGAACCCCTGCTGAGGACCGTCCGGGCCAACAACCCCAAAGAGGACTTCGACCTCATCCAGCGGGCCTTCGACGTTGCGGAACAAAGCCACCGCGGGCAGAAGCGCAAGAGCGGCGACCCGTACATCACGCATCCCGTGGCCGTGGCCACCATCCTCGCTGAACTTGGGCTGAGCGGAACCACGCTGGCCGCGGCCCTGCTGCACGACACTGTGGAGGACACGCCCTACACCCTCGCCGACTTGAAGCGGGATTTCGGGCCCGAAGTTGCCATGCTTGTTGACGGCGTGACCAAGCTGGACAAGGTCAGCTTCGGCGAGGCGGCACAGTCCGAGACTGTCCGCAAAATGGTTGTTGCCATGGCCAAGGACATCCGTGTCCTGATGATCAAGCTGGCGGACCGGCTGCACAACGCCCGGACCTGGCGGTTCGTTTCCGCTGAATCGTCCGCCCGGAAGGCGCGGGAAACGCTGGAGATCTTTGCCCCCCTGGCGCACAGGCTGGGCATGAACACCATCAAGTGGGAGCTCGAGGATCTCTCCTTCGCTGCGCTCTACCCGAAGGTTTACGAAGAGATTGTCCGGATGGTGGGGGACAGGACCCCCGAGCGGGAGAAGAGCCTGAGCGTCATCCGCGACCAGATCACCGAAGACCTCCGTACCGCCAAGATCAAGGCCACCATCACCGGCCGCCCCAAGCACTACTACTCCATCTACCAGAAGATGATCGTCCGCGATAAGGATTTCGACGACATCAACGACCTCATGGGTGTCCGTGTACTGGTGGACTCCGTCCGTGACTGCTACGCCGCCCTCGGCACCATGCATTCGCGCTGGAACCCGCTGCCCGGCAGGTTCAAGGACTACATCGCGATGCCCAAGTTCAACATGTACCAGTCGCTGCACACCACGGTCATCGGCCCCGGCGGCAAGCCGGTGGAAATCCAGATCCGCACCCATGAGATGCACCGCCGTGCCGAGTACGGCGTGGCTGCGCACTGGAAGTACAAGGACCAGCCCAACCGGACCGCGGTTGGTCCCGGAAGCCCCCGCGACGGCGACATGGGCTGGTTGCGGTCCCTGGTGGACTGGCAGCAGGAAACCTCGGATCCGGGTGAGTTCCTGGACTCCCTCCGCTTCGAGATCAACGCGCGGGAAGTTTTCGTCTTCACCCCCAAGGGCGAAGTCATGGCGCTGCCCGCAGGTTCCACACCCGTGGACTTCGCATACGCAGTCCATACCGAAGTCGGCCACCGGACCATCGGTGCCCGGGTCAACGGAAAACTGGTTCCGCTCAACAGCGAACTCAACCACGGCGACTGGGTGGAGATCTTCACTTCCAAGGCCGAAGGCGCCGGGCCCAGCCAGGACTGGCAGCACTTCGTCAAGAGCGCCCGGGCACGGAACAAGATCCGCCAGTGGTTCAGCAAGGAACGCCGGGAAGAGGCGATTGACCGCGGCAAGGAACTGCTGACCCGTGCAATGCGGAAGCAGAACCTCCCGCTGCAGCGGCTGATGACCCACGAGGCCCTGGCCGCCGTAGCAGAAGAGTTCAAGTACGTTGACATTTCGGGACTCTACGCCGGAGTGGGCGACGGGCATACGTCCGCCCAATCGGTCATGGAAAAGCTGGTCGAAAGCCTCGGGGGCAACGAGAGCGCCGACGACGACATCGCCGAAGTCAGCATCCCCACCCAGGTCACCAAAGCCCGTTTCTCCGATTCCGGCGTGGTGGTCCGGGGCGTCGGCGACGTCTGGGTCAAGCTGGCCCGCTGCTGCACGCCCGTGCCCCCCGATCCCATCCTCGGTTTTGTGACCAGGGGCTCGGGCGTCTCCGTGCACAGGACAGACTGCACCAACATCTCGGACCTCAAGGACCAGCCCGACCGCATCGTCGACGTGGAGTGGGCGCCAACGCAGTCCAGCGTCTTCCTGGTCGAGATCCAGGTGGAAGCGCTGGACCGAAAGTCGCTGCTGTCCGACGTCACCCGCGTCCTGTCCGAGAACCATGTGAACATCCTGGCAGCCAGCGTGCACACCTCCACGGACCGGGTGGCGATCTCAAAGTTTGCCTTCGAAATGGGTGACCCCAAGTACCTGAGCCACGTCCTCAGCGCTGTCCGCAGGATCGACGGCGTGTTCGACGTGTACCGGACCACCGGCAACAAGCGCCGGAGCTAGCGCGGCGAGTTTTTCCAGGGCGGCCCGCTTGTGGGGCACGCGCGGCGTCGCCTCTATGGCCAGGACGAGCAGGCGCAGGCGCACGTCCTTTTGCGGGCGCGCCAGCAGGCTTTCCAATGCGGGGATGGCCCTGCCCGCGTCCACGTGCAGGGCAATGTCCAGGGCGGTCCGCAGCGGGCTGGAGACCATCAGGCCGCCAAGGCTGACCACGTCGAACGGGCCAAGCTTCACCTCGTGCAGGGTGCAGCCCCGGGTGTTCCGGAGGCTTGAAACCCTTCGTTTGGCGTCCACCAGCAGCGCAAGCCTGTCCGGCTCTGCCGCGCAGCCGTAGATCCAGGCTGCTGTCATACGGCCGGCAACCACCCTCTGCCTGACCGACGGCGGCACAGCGCCCGCCGCCGCCCGTGCACGCAGCTGCGGGGACGCGGCGACTCCGGGCAGTGTATAGCCGCGGTGGTGAAGCCTGTCCAGGAGTCCGTCCGCGGCGAGGGCCTGCAGTTCGGGCATGGCGAAGGGCATCTCCGGAACATACAGTTCCGGGAAACGTTGTGTTGCTGCCTCTGCTGCGGCCGGATGGTCAGTGCCCGGAGGAGCCGATGGAATCGCCATTCGTCCATCCTGCCGCGCAGGCCCTTAACAGGAACAGGCCCGGTCCGGTTATGTGGATAACCGGACCGGGCCTGTCCCAGACGCCGGCCTGTGGGGCAGGCGGACGAGCGAGAACGTGCTGGCTTATGAGAGTTCGCTGGCCGAGCGCTGGATCTGGTCGAGCCAAGCTTGGCGTGCCTCAAGGGCTTCCTGGGCGGCCTTGATCTTGCGCTGGTCACCGGTTTTCTCCGCCTTGGCAAGATCGTCCTGAAGGCTTGCGATTGCGGATTCCAGCTGGGACAGGGCACTGTTGGTGCGCGCCTTCCGCTCCGGGTTGGAGCGCTGCCACTGCTCTTCCTCAGCGTTCCGGACTGCATCCTCAACCTTGCGCAGCCCGGCTTCGATGCGGCCCATGTCGCCGCGCGGGACCTTGCCTGCTTCTTCCCACCGGTCACGGACGGACTGCAGTGCCTTCTTGGCCGCGGCCAGGTCCTTGACCGGAAGGATGGCGTTTGCCTCCAGCAGGAGGGCCTCCTTGACGGTGAGGTTGGCAGCGTATTCCTGGTCAATCTCTTCGTTGGCGGCCTGGCGGTTCGTGAAGAACACATCCTGTGCCGCGCGGAAACGGGCCCAGAGTGCGTCGTCGTCCTTGCGGCTGGCACGCGGTGATGCCTTCCACTGGTCCATCAGCCTGCGGTACTCGCCGGCGGCAAAACCCCAGTCGGTGGAGGTGGACAGTGCTTCAGCCTCGGCGATCAGCTTTTCCTTGGCGGACTTGGCCGCGGAGTTGTTGCTGTCCAGCTGGGAGAAGTAGGCGCGGCGGTGGCGGTCGAAAACGGTGCGCGCTGCCCGGAACCTCTTCCACAGGGCGTCTTCGTTGCTGCGGCCAAGGCGCACGCCGCTCTTCTGCGCTGTCTTCCAGCTCTCGAAGAGTTCGTTCATGCGGGCGCTGGAGGTCTTCCACTGTGTCTGTGCGGGGTCCTGGCCGGAGATCTGCTCGGCTTCGGCAACAATTGCCTCGCGCGCTGCCAGTTCGGACGCGCGGACGGCGTCGTGCTCGGCTTTTTCGGCTTTCTCCAGCTCGCCGATCTGCTCAGCAAGCTTGTCCAGCCGCGCCTCGGCTGCCCGCAGGTCGCCCACCATGTTCCGCTCCGCAAGCTGCTCGCGCAGGTGGGTGACGGTTTTCTGCATGTCCGTGCTGGGGGCCTTGGAGCTGACGCGCTGTTCGAGCAGCACAATCTGTGCCACGACGTCGTCATATTTGCGCGCAAAGTAGGCGAGGGCTTCGTCGTCGCTCACGCCCGGGTACTGCCCTACGGCGTGCTCGCTGCCGTCAATGGTGAGGAACACATGCCCGTCGCCTTCAACCCGGCCCCACTTTGAGGCTTCGGCCAGGGAGGTGGCAGGAACTGCCGGAACAGCCGCTGCCGCCGGAGCGGCAGCTGCAGGTTTCGGGCGGGAAGCGAACGCGGCCGGGGACGGAGCTGCTGACCGGGGGGAAGGAGCCGGTGAGGGTGCTGGTGCAGTTGCCGGTGCGGGGGCAGGTGCGGAATCGTCATCAGCGGGAGTGTCGTCCGCGGGAGCGGAAGGATCTGCCTCGCTTGCGGCGGGTTCTTCTGCGGCTGCCCCGGTTTCAGGAGCTTCCACTGCTGGGGTGCCGGCTGCTTCAGTTCCTGCGCCGTCGGCGGCGGAGGCCGCCGTTTCGGTCAGGTCTGTTGCTGTTTCGTCGGATTTCTGACTGTCTGTCACCGCTAAAAGTCTTTCGCTTGGAGGGAAATACTCACGTACTGCACCGCGGCCGTGCCGGCCGGGCTTCCTACTTCAGAGAAAACGAGTCTATCGTGACTGGTTCAACGGGCGCGCCGTCCGTGTCGCTGCTGCCCGGCGTGATTCCGGCGGCAGCCAGGTTGGCCACCACGTCCAGCCCCGATGTCACCTTCCCAACCACGGTGTAGCCGCCGGCGCTGTCCGCCGGGATGACCGTGTCTTTATAGACAATGAAGAACTGGGTGCCGTTGCCGTACGCGTTGTTTCCTGTACGGGCCACTGCGATGGTGCCGGCCGGATAGGTGCCGTCCTCTGGCGTGTTCTCCAACGGACCCCAGGTGTAGTCAGGGTCTCCCTGGCCGTCACCTGTAGGGGAGCCGCATTGCAGGACGCCGAAGGTGTCCCCGGTAGTCAGGCGGTGGCAGGTCTTGCCGCCAAAATAGCCCTCGTCGCTGAGCGACTTGAAGACCGCGGTTGCCTGCGGAGCATCCGTCCCGTTCAGCTCCACGCCCAGCGGGCTGCCGTTCAGGACGAGCTCGCCGGTGAAGGTCTGGCCGGCGGCGGTGTCCGCGGCGGGGATGTTGGGGCCGTTGGTTGCCTGCGTGGACGGGCTGCTCAGTCCAGCCTCTGCGGCAGCGTACTCGTCCTCGGAGGGATTGCCGGCAAAGGCAGTGAGTTGGAGTACGACGGCGAGGACAACGGCGGCTGCCCCGGCGCCGGCGGCGATGAGATTGTCGCGTTTTCGCCGGCCTTCCTGGTCCCGCCGCATGGCCCGCTTGGCTTCCATCTGCTGAATGCGCCGTTTGGTTTCGCGGGCACTGCGTGAACTGGCCGCCAAGGGTCCTCCTCATAGTCGGGCTGCTGCACGGCATGGCCGTAGGCCGCCTGCGCAGGTGTTGGCCGCCGGGCCTGCCGGTCCGCCGCATTAGAGATGCCGGCGGAAGACGACATAAACTGACTGCCGCACATAGTTTATGCATGACTGGCTGGACTGCCGCCGTCGTACGCCCGTTTCGGGCCGATTGCCGCGCACGTCCCTGCCGCCGTTCACCAAGAGGAGAAACTCCACCATGGCACGCACCGCCTCCCTGTCCGGATTCCCCGAGTGGCTTCCCGAGGAGCGGCTGGTGGAGCTTCATGTGTTGGATACGCTGCGCCGGGTGTTCGAGCTGCACGGATTCTCCTCCATTGAAACGCGGGCCGTGGAAACTGTCGGCCAGCTGCTGCGCAAAGGGGAGATCGACAAAGAGGTGTACGGGCTCAGCCGCCTCCAGGAGGACGAGGGCGAGGCGAAGGGCAAAGCCGACCCGCACGCACTTGCCCTGCACTTCGACCTGACTGTTCCCTTTGCCCGTTACGTCGTCGAAAACGCCGGCTACCTGGCGTTCCCCTTCCGGCGCTACCAGATCCAGAAGGTGTGGCGCGGCGAACGCCCGCAGGAAGGCCGGGCCCGCGAATTCACCCAGGCTGACATCGACGTGGTGGGCGACGGCGACCTGCCCTTCCGCTACGACGTCGAGATCGCGCTGGTGATCGCCGAGGCGCTCAGCGCCCTCCCCATTCCGGACTTCCGCCTCCGCATCAACAACAGGAAGCTCGCCGAGGGCTTCTACCGCGGCATTGGCCTGGATGACACGGCCGGCGTGCTGCGGAGCATCGACAAACTCGAAAAGATCGGGCCCGCGAAAGTAGCGGAACTGTTGAAGTCTGAACTGGGTGCCACCGACGACCAGGCACAGAAAGCCCTGCAGCTGGCCGGAATCCGCACCGAGGACTCTTCGTTCGTGGCCCAGGTCCGGGCGTTGGGTGTCACTAATGATCTGCTGGACGAGGGCCTCAGCGAGCTTGAACAGGTCATTGACGCGGCCGTCCAGCGTGCCCCGGGCAAGGTGGTGGCTGACCTCAGCATTGCCCGCGGCCTGGACTATTACACCGGAACAGTGGTGGAAACCGTCCTGGTCGGCCACGAACAGCTGGGTTCCATCTGCTCCGGCGGCCGGTATGACGCGCTGGCGTCGAAAGGAAACCGGAAGTTCCCGGGCGTGGGACTTTCGATCGGCGTCACCCGGCTGGTGTCCCGCATCCTGAGCCAGGACCTGGCCAAGGCCTCACGGTCGGTTCCCACTGCCGTGCTTGTGGCCCTGACGCACGATGACAGCTGGGACGCTGCGCAGGACGTTGCCGCCCAGCTGCGCAGCCGCGGCATTCCCACCGAAGTGGCAGCGAAGGCGGAAAAGTTCGGCAAGCAGATCAAGTTCGCTGACCGGCGCGGCATCCCGTTTGTCTGGTTCACCGACGACGACGGTACGCACCAGGTCAAGGACATCCGGACCGGCGAGCAGGTAGTCGCAGCCCCGGAGACCTGGACGCCGCCGGCCGAAGATCTGGCAGTGCAGGTGTCCACGGCGGCAGAGCCGGCTGCAGCAGCCGTTTAGCTGCCGGGCGGCGCCAGGTGCCGCCGTCGTGGGGCACTTTGGCACAGACCCGCCGTCGATAGGTCCGCTCACGGCGTGTGGGCGGACCTGACGGACCCGCTCCACGCGGTCGGGACGCGCTAATGCCGCAGCCGCAGGACCAGCCACCGCCCCGCTACGCCGGCTGCCAGCACCGCCGCCATCGTCAGGACCGACGCCGGCGGCAGGGTGAAGGCCAGCAGCAGGCAGGCTGCGAAGCCGACGGCGTTCAGCCACTTGGGTGCGTAGCCTGGATGTGCCGCCAGGGTGTATGCAGAGGCGTTGGCCACGGCGTAGTACATCAGCACGCCAAAGCTGGAGAAGCCCACCACCGTCATAACGTCAGTGGTGAGCAGAAGCAGGATGACGACGGCGGCCACCACCAGTTCCGCCACATACGGCACGGTGTGCTTTCCCCCCACCTTCGCCAGGGGCGCCGGCAGGTCGCGTTCCCGTGCCATGGCCAGCGTGGTGCGGCCAACACCCGTGATCAGTGCCAGCAGGGCTCCCAGGCAGGCAGCGGCGGCTCCCACCTGCACCAGTAATGCACCTCCCTGGAACCGCGACTCCAGCACCGCGTCCAGCAGCGGCGTCCGTGTGGCCGCGAGCTGTCCGCCGGGCAGGTGGTTCAGCAGGAGCAGCGAGAGGGTCAGGTAGATGGCGAACGCAGCGGCCAGGGCGGCGAGGATTGCGCGCGGGATGGCCCGGGCAGGATCCTTGACCTCCTCGCCCAATGTGGCGATCCGGGCGTAGCCGGCAAAGGCGAAGAACATCAGCCCGGCCGCCGGCAGCACCCCGCCCAGGGAAGAGCCGTCCGCGGGCCCGCCCGCGCCGGGGCCGGGGTGGGGCCCCACGGCTGCGGCCACAGCGACGAAGGCGAGGGTGGCCAAAACGATGCACAGCAGGATCCGCGTGAGCAGGGCAGTGCGGGTGATGCCCAGCAAATTGACGCCGGTGAGCACAACCACGGCCGCCACGGCCGCCGGCACTGCGTAGCCGGGCCAGGCATAGCTGCCGAACGTCAGCGCCATCGCGGCGCAGGATGCAGTCTTTCCTGTGACAAATCCCCAGCCGGCAAGGAATCCCGGCCATTCGCCAAGCTGCTTGCGGCCGTAGACGTACGTCCCGCCGCTGGTGGGGTACTTTGCGGCGAGGGCGGCCGACGCCACCGCGTTGCAGTAGGCAACCGCCCCCGCGATGACCACCGACAGGGCCAGCAGCTGGCCCGCCAGCGCGGCCGCCGGCGCGAAGACAACGAACACCCCGGCGCCCAGCATTGAGCCGAGTCCGATGGCTGTGGCGTCAAACGTGCCGAGCCTGCGTTCAAGATGCGGGTGTGCGCTCATGCGGTGGCAGTCCCTTTGCAGCGGGTAAACTCGTACGGGATTGTTCCCGTAACGATCCTATTTAACTTCCCGATCGACTTCCCGCCGTAACCCCGCAGAAAGGCGTGCTGTGCTGCGCACACATGACCTCGGATCCCTTCGTTCCGAGCACATTGGACAAACCGTAACCCTGGCCGGCTGGGTGGGCCGCCGCCGTGATCACGGTGGTGTGGCCTTCGTGGACCTGCGTGATGCTTCCGGTGTGGCACAGGTGGTGGTCCGCGAGGAAGAAGTCTTCCACGGGCTGCGCAACGAGTATGTCCTGCAGGTCATCGGCACCGTTTCCAAGCGGCCCGAGGGCAACGAGAACCCCGCCCTGGCCACCGGCGAGATCGAGGTCATGGCCGAAAAGGTCACCATCCTCAACACGTCCGACCCCCTCCCGTTCCAGATCGACGAACACGTTGAGGTGGGCGAGGAAGCACGCCTGAAGCACCGCTACCTGGACCTCCGCCGTCCCGGCCCCGCCCGCAACCTGCGCCTGCGCTCCGAAGCCAACCGCGTGGCCCGTGAACTGCTGCACCAGGACGGCTTCGTTGAAGTTGAGACCCCGACGCTGACGCGGTCAACGCCCGAGGGCGCCCGTGACTTCGTTGTGCCGGCACGCCTGGCGCCGGGCTCCTGGTACGCGCTGCCGCAGTCACCCCAGCTGTTCAAGCAGCTCCTGCAGGTGGGCGGCTTCGAGAAGTACTACCAGATTGCCCGCTGCTACCGCGACGAGGATTTCCGCGCGGACCGCCAGCCGGAGTTCACCCAGCTGGACATCGAAGCGAGCTTCGTTGAGCAGGACGACATCATTGCCCTGGGCGAGAACATCGTCAAGGCACTGTGGAAGCTCATCGACGTCGAGATTCCGACGCCCATCCAGCGCATCACGTACCACGACGCCATGGCACGCTTCGGCTCGGACAAGCCGGACCTCCGTTTCGGCGTGGAGCTTACGGAGCTGACTGAATTCTTCAAGGACACCAACTTCGGTGTGTTCAAGGCCCCCTACGTCGGTGCCGTGGTGATGCCGGGCGGCGCCTCGCAGCCGCGCCGGACCCTGGATGGCTGGCAGGAGTTCGCCAAGCAGCGCGGGCACAAGGGATTGGCCTACGTCCTCTTCAAGGAAGACGGCGAGCTGGCCGGGCCCGTGGCCAAGAACCTCACCGAGGCAGAACGTGCAGGCCTGGCGGATGCCGTGGGGGCAAAGCCGGGCGACTGCATCTTCTTCGCCGCCGGGGACAAGTCCTCCGCGCGCGCACTGCTGGGTGCTGCCCGTGTTGAGATCGGCCACCGCACCGGCCTGATCAACCCGGATGACTGGGCCTTCTGCTGGGTGGTGGACGCGCCGATGTTCGAGCCGGCCGCCGCAGCTGTGGCCTCCGGCGACGTGGCTGTTGGCGCCGGCCAGTGGACCGCAGTGCACCACGCGTTCACGTCCCCCAAGCCCGAGTACATGGACAGCTTCGATACGGACCCCGAATCAGCGCTGGCGTACGCCTACGACATCGTCTGCAATGGCAACGAAATCGGCGGCGGCTCCATCCGTATCCACCAGGGCGATGTCCAGGAACGGGTCTTCGAGGTCATGGGCCTCTCCCACCAGGACGCGCAGGAGAAGTTCGGCTTCCTGCTCGAAGGCTTCAAATTCGGTGCGCCTCCGCACGGCGGCATCGCCTTCGGCTGGGACCGCGTGGTGGCGCTGCTGTCCGGCGTGGATTCTATCCGCGACGTCATCGCCTTCCCCAAGACCGGCAACGGCTACGACCCCCTGACCGCGGCCCCGGCTCCCATTACGCCGCAGCAGCGCAAGGAAGCCGGTGTTGACTTCAAGCCTGAGGCCAAGAAGCCGGAAGAGGGCAAGTAGGCAGTATCCGTTTGACCTGAAGGCCCTCCTGCAAAGGGGGGCCTTCACGTCTGTCCGCAAAGAAGGAGTCCCCATGGCGCTCAACCGTGCGAGCCACCTCGCCCGCGCCTACGAAGCGCTCATGGATGCCGCCTGGCCCGCCCCCGATCGCCACGACCTGGGGGAGTGGGTCCTCCGGGCTGCGGACGGCGTCACGCAGCGGGCCAACTCGGTGTGGCCGCGGGACCCCGCGCCCAAGCCGCAGGAGGCTTTGCTGGAGGCTGCGCGGTGGTACCGGATGCGGCGTCTTCCCTTGATCTTCCAGGTAGCGGACACAGCCGCCAACTCCGGGCTGAATGGCATCCTGGACGCCCAGGGCTTCACGCGGCAGTCCGAAACGCTGATCATGGCCCGGCCTGCCGGTTCCCAGGGCGTTCGCCCGGCGGTCGCCGGGGTGGAGATCCTTGATGCGCCTGACGAGGAGTGGCTGCACCTTTGGTGGAGCGTGGACGGCCGGGGCGGTGGCCAGGCGCGGGAGACAGCGCGCTTGATCGTAACGGGGTGCCCAGCGCTGTATGCCCTCGCCAGGGACGACGACGGCGTCCCGGCCGCCGTCGGGCGCCTCGCCCTGGTGGGCGCCACGGGAGGAATCTATTGCATGGCCACGTCGCCCGCTCACCGCAGGCGGGGCTACGCCACAGCAGTGCTCCAGGCGCTCCAGTCCGAAGGGGCCGCGCGCCATGTGGAAAGTTTCTGGCTGCTGGTCACAGCTGCCAACTCCGCCGCCCGGCAGCTCTACCAGCAGGCGGGGTTCGAGGAAGCGGGCCGCTATATCTACCGCCAGGAACGGCCCCGCCGGGCGCTGACAGGCTGCTGACTAGGAGGCGTCGGTGACCTGGATCCGCACGGCACACGAATCCGCGGCCGCTTTACGCAGCACTGCTGCCTTGGGATCCGGGACGTCAAGGTAGGCCAGCCGGGGCATGGCGGCAAAGCCCTTCAGGGCAGGGTGCTGGAGGACAAGGCCCGCCAGGGCCCTGTCGCCCCCGGGAACCACGTACTCAAAAGGTTCACCGCCGAAGATGCGTGCGGCCTGTTCCGCAACAGCCTCCACCAGGGCGTCGGCCTGGTTGTTCCGCCGCCGGGCGAACCGCTGCTGCGACTGTCCGCCCGCGGCCGTCCGGGACTGCACATACGTGGATCCCACCTTCGACGCGAGGATTTGCCCCTCACTGACCACCGCCACCCCGTAGCCTCCGCGCCTGGCCAGCAGCAGGCCCAGCCGCCGCGGCTGCGACGCCAGGGAGGCAAGCCGTTCAAGCGCGTCCGCGCCCCGGCCGGGCCGCCCGTCGGCCGGCCAGGGAGGCTGCAGGAGGGCTTCGGCGCCGTCCGCGGCCCGAAGGCGGAGGCCGTCGTCGTCATCCGTCACCTGGTACCCACCGTGCGCCGCGCCAAACCTTTCCGCCCATCCGGCCAGCCGGCTGCCGGGAATGTATGCCGTGCGCATGGAGGCCGGCCGGGCTCCGCCGGTGGTGCGTGCGGACATGGGGCGTTCCTTTACTGGCTTGCCGGACTCCCGGGAAAATCCGGAAGTGAACTGGAAGTAGCCTATCTATGTGGAAGATCTCTTCGGGCACGGCCGCGGCAATGATGATGACGACGACGCCTCCGTTGACCCCGGCCGGACCGCAGGGCCAGGGGCCAACGCTTCCCCCCGGGGCCCGCTCGCCGTCCGGATGCGTCCGCGCACCCTTGACGAGGTGGTAGGCCAGCAGCACCTCCTGGGACAGGGTTCGCCCCTGCGCCAGTTGGCCGCCGGAGCCGGCGCAGACACAACAGGCCCTGCCGGCCCCACCTCGCTCATCCTTTGGGGCCCCCCGGGAACCGGCAAAACGACCCTCGCCCACGTCATTGCCCGCGGACGGGGCAGGAAGTTCGTGGAGCTCTCCGCCATTACTGCCGGCGTCAAGGACGTACGGCGCGTCATGGACGAGGCCCTGACGGCCCGCGACCTCTACAAGACCACCACCGTCCTGTTCCTGGACGAGATCCACCGCTTCAACAAGGCCCAACAGGACGCCCTGCTGCCCGGCGTCGAAAACCGCTGGGTGGTGCTGGTCGCCGCCACCACCGAGAATCCATCGTTTTCCGTGGTGTCACCGCTGCTCTCCCGCTCGCTGCTGCTGACGCTCCGTCCCCTGACGGACGCTGATATTGAAGGACTGATCCAGCGCGCCGTTGCCGATCCGCGCGGACTGAACGGGAAGGTGGGCCTCAGCGAGGAAGCACTCGACCACCTCGTACGGCTTTCCGGAGGCGATGCACGCCGTGCCCTGACGGCATTGGAGGCAGCCGCCGGCGTTGCGTTCGGGGATGCCGACGATGCCGGGGACGGGCCCGTCGCCGTCGAACTGAAACACACCGAGCGTGCCCTGGACGTTGCCGCCGTCCGGTACGACCGTGCCGGTGACCAGCACTATGACGTCATCAGCGCCTTCATCAAGTCCATCCGCGGCTCCGACGTCGACGCCGCCCTGCACTATTTGGCCCGCATGCTGGAGGCGGGGGAGGACCCGCGCTTCATCGCCCGGCGGATCGTGATCTCAGCCGCCGAAGACGTCGGGATGGCGGATCCCACGGCGCTGCAGACGGCCGTGGCCGCGGCGCAGGCGGTGCAGCTGATCGGAATGCCTGAGGGCCGGATCATCCTGGCCGAAGCCGTGGTGCACCTGGCCACGGCCCCCAAGTCCAACGCCGCCTATATGGGCATCAACAAGGCCATTGCCGATGTCCGGGCAGGGTTGGGGAATGGCATTCCGGCCCACCTGAGGGACGCCCACTACCCGGGATCCAAGCAACTGGGGCACGGCCTTGGCTACAAATACGCCCACGACGCCCCGCACGGCGTTGCAGCCCAGCAATACCCGCCGGATGACCTGGTGGGGAAGGACTACTACCAGCCCACGGCCAACGGCGCTGAGCGGGACATTGCCACGCGGCTGGAGCGGCTGCGCAGGATCGTCCGGGGCAAGTGACTGCCGTGGTAAGGTAGATGTTTGTCTGGCAAGGCACGGACGCACAATCTCCCCAATTTCATGTTGAGAAGGTTATGCCCTGTGCCCAGTAGCAAAAGGCAGCGGTTGGCCGATGCTCTCCATCGTGGAGGCCAGTAACACTGACACACCGCAGATATTGGAAGGACACAAGTGGCTAACAACACTCGTGCTCGCCGTCAGGCCCGCCTCTCGCGGTCCCTCGGCATCGCTCTGACCCCCAAGGCCGCCAAGTACATGGAGCGCCGCCCGTACGGCCCCGGTGAGCATGGCCGTGCCCGCAAGAAGCAGGACTCCGACTACGCCGTACGCCTGCGCGAAAAGCAGCGCCTGCGCGCCCAGTACGGCATCCGCGAAGCACAGATGACCCGTGCCTTCGAAGAAGCCCGCCGCACCAAGGGCCTGACCGGTGAGAACCTCATCGAGCTGCTCGAGATGCGCCTTGACGCCCTGGTCCTGCGTGCCGGCTTCGCCCGCACCATCGCCCAGGCCCGCCAGCTGGTTGTGCACCGCCACATCATGGTTGACGGCGTCCGCGTTGACCGCCCGTCGTTCCGCGTCGGCGAGGGCCAGCTGGTCCACGTCCACACCCGCAGCGAAACCATGGTTCCGCTCCAGGTTGCAGCAGCCGGCGCCCACCGCGACGTCCTGCCTGCCGTCCCGGCCTACCTGGACGTCAAGCTGGAAGCCCTCCAGGCCCGCCTGGTCCGTCGCCCCAAGCGCTCCGAGGTCCCCGTGACCTGCGAAGAGCAGCTGGTCGTCGAATTCTACGCACGCTAAATTCCAGCAGCGTATCCAAAGAAGCCCGTGGCAAGCGCCGCGGGCTTCTTTGTATGTAAGGTACTTGGGGGACATCTGCGGAATGCGTTTCACGCGCACCCGCCGGGATGCAACCGAACCACAGAATTTCGAGGAGATGAACGTCTATGTCTGGTGGCGATATTGCCGGCCTGATCGCTGCCGGGGTGTTTGCAGTCCTGGTACTGCTGCTCGCCGTGCCCATCCTTAAGCTGGGCCGCGTCCTGGACGAGGTCCGGACTTCCATACGGTCCCTGAGCGACGGCGCCACGCCGCTTATGGACGAAGTCACCGCCACCGTCTCCACCACCAACCAGCAGCTGAAGAAAGTGGACGGCATCTCGTCCAACGTTGCGGACGCGTCCGCAAACCTTTCCGCCCTGTCCTCCCTTGTAGCCGCCACCGTGGGGTCGCCGCTGATCAAGGTGGCAGCCTTCAGCTACGGTGTCCGTTCCGCGCTGGCCGGGCGCAAGAAGCCTGCCGCCGGCCGCCGCAGCCGCTAGATTCCGGGAGAAGAGAATGAAACGATTTATCTGGATGGGAATCGGCGTGGCGATCGGAGTGATCGCTTTCCGCAAGGTGACCGAGGTGCAGGCCAGCATGCAGTCGACGTTGGGCCCGGAGGGCCTGAACCGTTCCGTGAACCGCCTTGCCGACGGTGTCTACGACTTTGCCGACGCCGTCCGCGCCGGAATGCGCGAGCGGGAAACCGACCTGCGCTCCGCCCTTGGCGTCGAATCGGCAGACCTGGTCCGCCGCTGACCACCCTGCTGACCGGCACCGTACGTCGGAACCGGGCAGGCACCACACGTTAGAACCATACCGGCGGTCACCGTACACAACGGGACCGCCCAGCGAATGAACCTCCGCGACGCACAGTGCGCGGAGCAAGAAGGGTAAGTACACAGCTCATGAAGTCGCAGGAGATCACAAAGCGCTGGGTGGACTTTTTTGTCAGCAAGGGCCACACCGCGGTTCCGTCCGCATCGCTGGTCTCCAGCGACCCCTCGCTGCTGTTCACGGTTGCCGGCATGGTGCCGTTCATTCCCTACCTGACCGCCAGGGAGGAAGCACCCTACTCGCGCGCCGTCAGCGTGCAGAAGTGCATCCGTACCGGTGACATCGAGGAAGTGGGCAAGACTGCCCGCCACGGAACGTTCTTCCAGATGTGCGGCAACTTTTCCTTCGGCGACTACTTCAAGGAAGACGCCATCAAGTTCGCCTGGGAGCTGCTGACCACGGGCGTTGACGACGGCGGCTACGGCCTGGCGCCCGAGCGGCTCTGGGTGACGGTCTACGAAGAGGACGACGAAGCCAAGGACCTGTGGCTCAAGAACACCGGTGTTCCAGCCGAGCGCATCCAGAAGATGGGCAAGTCGGACAACTACTGGCACACCGGGCAGCCCGGTCCCGCCGGTCCCTGCTCCGAGATCTACTACGACCGCGGCCCCCAGTACGGTGTTGAGGGCGGCCCGCTGGCTGACGAGACCCGCTACATCGAAATCTGGAACCTTGTGTTCATGCAGTACCAGATCGAGAACGTCCGCTCGAAGGAAGACTTCGACGTCGTCGGCGAACTGCCCAAGCGCAACATCGACACCGGCCTGGGCATGGAACGCCTGGCCATGATCCTGCAGGGTGTCGAGAACATGTACGAGACGGACCAGGTCCGCCCCGTCATCGACAAGGCTGCCGAGCTCTCCGGCAAGGAATACACGTCCGCCGAGACCGACGAAGACCCCCACCACACGGACGACGTCCGCATGCGTGTGGTCGCCGACCACATCCGGTCAGCCCTGATGCTGATCTCCGACGGCGTGACCCCCTCCAACGAGGGCCGCGGCTATGTCCTGCGCCGGCTCATCCGCCGTGCCGTCCGTTCCATGCGCCTCCTCGGTGTTGAACAGGCCTGCCTGCCCGAACTCCTTCCCGCCTCACGCGATGCCATGAAGGGCGTCTACCCCGTAGTGGACACGGACTTCGCCCGGATCAGCCGCATCGCGTACGCCGAAGAGAAGGCCTTCCTGCGGACCATCGCCTCCGGAACCGCACGCCTCGAGGACGCCGTCAAGGAATCCAAGGCCGCCAACAAGCCGCTGTCCGGGGCCGACGCCTTTGCACTGCACGACACCTATGGTTTCCCCATCGACCTGACCCTGGAGATGGCCGAGGAAGCAGGACTCAACGTGGACGAGGCCGCCTTCCGCAGCCTCATGCAGGAACAGCGCCAGCGCGCCCAGGCCGATGCCAAGGGCAAGAAGGGCGGCCACGCGGACCTCAGCGCCTTCCAGGACATCCTGGCCCAGGGTGAGACGGTCTTCACCGGCTACACCGAGCTCGACGGCGAGTCCCGCGTCCGCGGCATCCTCACCGGCGGCCGTGCGGTCCATCAGGCTTCCACTGGCGATGAAATCGAACTGGTACTCTCCGAAACGCCCTTCTACGCCGAAGCAGGCGGCCAGGCCGCCGATACCGGCCTGATCACCGGTGACGGGTTCGTTGTCGAGGTGCTCGACGTCCAGCGCCCCCTCAAGGGCCTGAGCGTGCACAAGGCGATTGTCCGCGAAGGCGAAATCGGGGCCGACTCGCTGGTCCGTGCCGCCGTCGACCGCGAACGCCGGCACGCCGCTGAACAAGCCCACACCGGCACGCACATTGTGCACGCCGCGCTCCACCAGATCCTGGGCCCGGAAGCCACCCAGCGCGGCTCCTACAACAAGGCCGGCTACCTGCGCTTCGACTTCGCCTGGGGCGAGGGGCTGAGCACGGCCACGCGGTCCGAGATCGAGGAAGTCTCCAACCTGGCCATCCGGAACAACTTCCGGGTGGAAACCAAGGTCATGGGCCTGGCTGAGGCCAAGGCACTGGGCGCCATGGCGCTCTTTGGCGAGAACTACGGCAGTGAAGTCCGGGTTGTTGAGATCGACGGCGCCTGGTCGCGCGAGCTTTGCGGCGGCACCCATGTTTCCAACACGTCCCTGATCGGCAGCCTTTCCCTGCTGGGCGAGCAGTCCGTCGGGTCGGGAAACCGGCGTGTGGAGGCCTTCGTGGGCATGGACGCTTTCCGCCACCTGGCGGCCGAGCGCGCCCTGGTCACCGAGCTCACCGACATGCTGAAGGTTCCCTCCGGCCAGCTTGCAGACCGGATCGCCGCCACGCTGGCAAAGCTCAAGGCGACAGAGAAGGAACTTGACCGCCTCCGCAAGGAACAGCTGGCTGGGGCTGCGGCCCAGCTGGTCAGCAGCGCCAAGGATGCCTCCGGAGTCAGTGTCATCGCCCACGACGCAGGACAGGTCAGCGGCGCTGACGACCTGCGCGGCCTTGCCCTGGACCTTCGGAACCGCCTCGGCTCCGCACCCGCTGCCGTGGCCGTGGCCGGCGTCGCCAACGACCGTCCCGTCATCCTGGTGGCCACCAACGAGGCCGCCCGGGAAGCGGGGGTCAAGGCAGGAGCCCTGGTGCGCCTCGCCGCAGGGATCCTCGGTGGTGGCGGCGGCGGAAAGGACGACGTCGCCCAGGGCGGCGGAATCGACGCCGGCCAGGTAGGCCAGGCCCTCTCCGCCGTCGTCGACGCCATTTCGCGGCGCTAATCCTCCGATGACCGATCCTGCTGCTGCCGGCGACTACCCCCAGGGCATCAAACTGGGGGTGGACGTCGGCACCGTCCGGGTGGGGGTTGCCATCTGCGACCGCGATTCCATCCTGGCGACGCCCTACAAGACACTGGACCGCAACGCCAGGAAGAACTCAGACGTCCGGGTCATTGCCAACCTGGTGCGGGAACTCGGTGCCGTCCAGGTTTTTGTGGGCCTGCCACGCACCATGAAGGGTGAGGAACGGGCCTCTGCCATGATGGCCACGGACTACGCCCACCTGCTGGTTGGCGAGCTCGCTGCCCGGGACCTGGCGGTGCCGGTGAACCTCGTGGATGAACGGCTGAGCAGTGTCAGCGCCCACCGGAGCCTGCACGAAGCTGGCATGAGCAGCAGGAACCACCGTAAAGTAGTTGATCAGGTCGCGGCGGCAGGTATCCTTCAGCACGCCATCGACATGCAGAAAGCCAGGGGAGCGGACGTCGGCTCACGCGTGACGGCGCCACCCCCTTCCGTGGACATGGGAGGCAGCGGGCCGGAAACGATGCCCGCCACACCCGGCGATACGGACCGATCTTCAGATAATGGAAGGCACCAGTGAGCCCTGCCAACATTGACGACTCTTCCAGCCCTCTGGACGCGGGGGCAGGAAGGCCGCTGACCCGCAAGGAACTCCGCGAACGGGAAAAGACCCTCAACGCCGGAGGCCACGATGCCGTTCCGGAGCAGGCCTACGAGACCGGCCACGACATTCCACCGCTGCCCGCGGAACCCCCCGCGGCCGCAGAAGCAGACCCCCGGCGTCAGGATGAAGCATTGCGTGAAGAACCGGCACCGCAGGACCGGGTGGAAGAGCCCCTGATTCCGGCTGCTCCCGCCACCCCGCCGTCCATCCAGGACGATCACCACGAACCAGCCCTTGCAGGGCATCAGCACGCGGCCGGCGCGCATTACAGCGACGAAACCCACTACGAAGAACCCGGCTACGCAGACGGGCACGGCTATGCGGCCGGCGTGCACCAGCACGACGGACACTATGACGGAACGCACTATGGGGACGGGCACGACGACGGGACCCACTACGAAGAGGGGCACGACGACGGTGCGCACCACCATGAACTCCTTCCTGCCTCGGCCGCAGCAACCGTAGTGGCCAAGCCGTCGAAGAAGGTGCGCCGGCGCCGGCGCCTCCTGGCGCTGTTCCTGACCCTTGCCGTCTTTGTCACGGCTGTCGCCGTCGGAGCGCAGTTCCTCAAGCCGCTGCTTGGCAGCGACAAGCCCAGCGACTTTCCGGGGCCTGGTTCGGGCGAAGTGGTTGTCACTGTGGAAAACGGTGAAGGCACCCGTTCCATTGCCTCGAAGCTGGAAAACGAGGGTGTGGTGGCAAATGCCGATACGTTCCTCCAGAGCTTCAGCGCATCCGGCGGCATCCTTTCCCCGGGTGACTACACGTTCAAGTCGGAGATGAAGAACTCCGACGCCGTGAATGTCCTCCTGGGCAAGGACCAGGAAAAAGTCATCTACTTCGCCCTCAGCGCCGGATTGCGCATCGGTGAGTCCCTGCAGGCGATCTCGCAGGGGTCCGGAATCTCCATCCAGGACCTGCAGGCCCTCAGCAACGAGCCGGCCCAGTTCGGTCTTCCGGCCAACGCCAAAAACCTTGAGGGGTACCTGGCCCCGGGGGAGCACCGCTTCCCCCTTGGCACTCCGGCAAAGGACATCCTCCAGTCCCTGGTCAAGATCACAACTGACGAACTTGTGTCGCAGGGCATCACGGACCCAGCCAAGCAGTACGAGGCCGTGATCGTCGCCAGCATCGTCCAGGCCGAGGGTGGCCAGGCGGAGTACGGGGACGTGGCAGGTGCCATCTACAACCGGCTCAAGCCCAACGACCAGACCGGAGGTTTCCTGCAGGTGGACTCGGCCGTGACCTACGGCCTGGGCACCAAGAGCTACAACTTCACTGACGAACAGCGCCAGGACAAGTCCAACCCGTACAACACCTATGCGAATCCGGGCCTGCCGCCGGGCCCCATCGGATCCCCGGGAAAGACTGCGATCGACGCTGCCGCCAGGCCCAAGACCAACGACTACCTGTACTGGGTGACCATCAACCTCGACACCAAGGAAACCAAGTTCTCCAGGACGCTCGCCGAGCACAACACCTACGTGGAGCAGTACAACGCCTGGTGCACGGCCAACGTCGGACGTTGCACGTGAGCCTTCGGGCTGCCGTCCTGGGCCATCCGATAAGCCACTCGAAGTCGCCGGCACTGCATTTGGCTGCCTACAGCCAGCTGGGGATCGGGATCAGCTACACGGCAATCGACGTCACGGAGCTGCTGCTGCCGTCCCTGATGGGGCAGATCCGCGATCAGCCGGGCTGGCGCGGCCTCTCCGTCACAATGCCCTTGAAGACGGCGATGCTCGGGCAGGTGGACGAAGTCCGCGGCGTGGCCAGGACCCTTGGCGTCGTCAACACCGTCTCGTTTGAGGAGCACGGCGGCACCCGGCGCACCATTGGCTCCAACACCGACGTTGCAGGCATCGTCAATGCACTGCAGCACGCGGGTGCCGGCGCGGCCCCGGCCGCTGTGATCCTTGGGGGAGGGGGAACTGCAGCCTCGGCCGTCGCGGCACTCAAGGACCTCGGGGCCAGCCAGGCCAAGGTCTTTGTCCGGGATACGTCCCGGACCGCCGATGTCCGCGCCGCTGCGGACAGCTTGGGCGTCTCCTTGGAGATCCGCACCCTGGCGGAAGCGGCCCGTCCCACGGCAGCGGCCGACGTCGTCATTTCCACCCTCCCGCCACGTGCAGCGGACGGACTGGCGGCTGAACTGGCTTCCCTCAAGACCAGCCTGCCCGGAGTCCTGCTGGACGTCGCCTATGATCCGTGGCCCAGCCTGCTGGCCTCCGTGTGGCAGGCCGGGGGCGGAACCGTTGTGCCCGGACTGGAAATGCTCCTGTACCAGGCGGTGGAGCAGGTGCGCCTATTCACCCGCCGGGACGAAGACGTTAACGCAGCTGTCATAGATGTGATGTGTGACGCAGTCGGCCTTCCCCGACGGGCGTTGTGACCGCCATACGTGGCAGGATGGAAATTATGTTGCGTTGGTTGACTGCCGGTGAATCCCATGGTCCGGCTCTGATGGGAATTATTGAAGGCGTCCCCGCCGGTGTGGAAATCACCAGCGGGCATATCGCAGACTCGCTGGCCCGCCGCCGCCTCGGCTACGGACGCGGAGCACGCATGAAGTTCGAACAGGACGTTGTGACCATTCTGGGCGGCGTCCGCCACGGCCTCACGCAGGGCGGACCCGTGGCCATCCAGGTGGGAAACACCGAATGGCCCAAGTGGGAGCAGATCATGTCTGCCGACCCCGTGGATCCGGAAATTCTTGCTGACCAGGCCCGGAACGCGCCGTTGACCCGTCCCCGGCCCGGCCACGCCGACTTCACCGGCATGCAGAAGTACGGCTTTGACGAGGCCCGCCCCGTCCTGGAGCGCGCCAGCGCACGCGAAACAGCAACACGGGTGGCCATGGGCACCGTGGCTGCGCAGTTCCTCAAGCACCTCGGCATCGAGTTGGTCAGCCACACCGTCAGCATCGCCAGCGTCACGGTTCCCGAAGGGCGTCCGCTGCCCGTGCCGTCCGACGTCCTTGCGCTTGATGCCGACCCCCTGCGCTGCTTCGACCGGGAAACCTCGGACGCCATGGTGGCGGAGGTTGATGCGGCGCACAAGGAAGGCGAAACCCTGGGCGGCGTGGTGGAGGTCCTTGCCTACGGGCTCCCGCCGGGACTGGGCAGCTACGTCCACTGGGACCGGCGGCTGGATTCCCGCCTTGCCGCGGCCCTGATGGGAATCCAGGCCATCAAGGGCGTGGAAGTCGGCGACGGATTCCTGACCGCGTCGCGCCGCGGCTCCGCCGCCCACGACGAAATCGTCAGGGACGCCGACGGCCGGATCGTCCGGACCAGCAACCGTGCCGGCGGCATCGAAGGCGGCATGAGCATCGGCGACGTCCTTCGTGTCCGCGCCGCCATGAAGCCCATCGCCACCGTCCCGCGCGCCTTGAAGACCATCGACGTCAGCACGGGTGAGCCCGCCAAGGCGCACCACCAGCGTTCGGACGTGTGTGCTGTCCCCGCTGCCGGCGTAGTGGCCGAAGCCATGGTGGCCCTGGTGCTGGCCGAGGCCGTCACCGAGAAGTTCGGCGGTGACTCGGTGGCCGAAACCGCACGCAACATCAAGGGTTACCTGGACAACATTCCGGCGTCCCTGGACTCGATCGGCCAGTAAGTGCCCCATCGCAGCAAAACCGGACCCGCAGGGCGTCCCATCGTCCTGATCGGGCCGATGGCGGTCGGAAAATCGGCTATAGGGCAGCAACTGGCGCTCCAGCTCGGAGTTCCCTTTGTGGACACGGACGCTGTTATCGTTGCAGGGCACGGATCCATTGCGGACATTTTTGCCGGCCGTGGCGAGCACGCGTTCCGTGAGATCGAAGCACGGACCGTGGCCGCCGTCGTCGAAGCGGCTGACGATACCGTCACCGTCATCTCCCTGGGCGGAGGTGCGGTGCTGGACTCCGGAACGCAGCAGCTCATTAGCCGCTGCACCGTTGTATACCTCGAATGCGACGCACAAACGGTTGCCGGACGCATTGCCCGCAACTCCGGGCGCCCGCTGCTGGCCGGGGACGCAATGGGCCGCTGGACGGCCATGTTCGCCACCCGCAGGCCGGTCTATGAGCGGCTTGCCGACATCACCCTGGACGTGCGCCACGGCTCGGTTTCCGAGCTGGGCGGCCGGCTCGAAGCAGCACTGCGCGATTACGCAGCTGCCAAACAGGAAGTTGAAAAGTGAGCACCGAATCAACAGTCATCAGCGTCACCGGCGGTTCCGCCGCTGAGAACTACGACGTCGTCGTCGGCCGGGGGCTGCTCGGTGACCTTCCCGGATTGCTGGGGGAACGCGTCCGCCGCGTGCTCGTCATCCACCCACGTGCGCTGCGGCTGACCGGTGACACGGTCCGGGACGAACTCGCAGCAGCCGGATTCACCTCCCTGACCGCGGAGATTCCGGACGCCGAAGAAGGCAAGCACATCCAGGTGGCCGCCTTCTGCTGGCAGGTCCTTGGGCAGAACGACTTCACCCGCTCCGACGCCATTGTGGCCGTCGGGGGAGGCGCGGTAACAGACCTCGCCGGCTTCGTCGCCGCCACCTGGCTGCGCGGCGTCAAGGTCATCCACATGCCCACCAGCCTGCTCGGCATGGTGGACGCGTCCGTGGGCGGGAAGACCGGAATCAACACCGCCGAGGGCAAGAACCTTGTGGGCGCCTTCCACCCTCCGGCCGCGGTGCTGGCTGACCTGGACACCCTGGAAACGCTGCCGCGAAACGAGATGATCTCTGGCATGGCGGAAGTCATCAAGTGCGGTTTCATCGCTGATCCCGCCATCCTCGACCTCGTGGAAAAGGACCCTGCGGCGGTGGCGGATCCCCAGTCCGACGTCCTGCGGGAACTGATCGAACGTGCCATCGCCGTCAAGGCCAAGGTGGTTTCGGAGGACCTGAAGGAATCCGGGCTGCGGGAAATCCTGAACTACGGGCACACCCTGGGCCACGCCATCGAACTGGTTGAGCGGTACTCCTGGCGCCACGGTGCGGCCGTTTCGGTGGGCATGATGTTCGCCGCCGAACTTGCCCGCAGTGTGGGGCGCCTCAGCGATGCCGACGCCGACCGTCACCGGAGCATCCTTGAGAGCCTGGGGCTGCCGGTGACATACCGGCGGGACCGCTGGCAGGGTCTGCTGGACGGGATGCGCCGGGACAAGAAGTCCCGCGGGGACCTGCTGCGGTTCGTCGTCCTGGACGGCGTGGCCAAACCGGGGATCCTCGATGTCCCGGACACCTCGCTGCTGTTTGCGGCCTACCAGGAGATTGCTTCCTGATGCAGGGCGACATGGGAGGAACAGCTGACTGGCCGGATGCGGGTTTCCCGGGGATTCGGATCAACCCCGAATCGCTGCTGCCGGAAATCGTGAACCAGGACTCCTGCCGCGAGGCGCTGGCGGTATCCACGGATCCCGCTGACCACATCTTCGTGCTCCTGGTGGAAGGACACGCGTCCGAGGCCGCCGAACTGCTCGCCGAAGCACGTTTCAAGGACCCCGAATCCTTCCGGCTGCGTGCCTTCGAAGCTGAAGTCCTTCGCGTCTCCAACCGGCTGGACCGGGCTGTCGAGCTGTTCCGCCAGCTCCTGGCCGAGGTTCAGGGAACACCGCGCGAGGCCCTCGTGTGGCAGTTCCTGGGCAAGACCCAATACAGCGCCGGGCAGATGTCCGCAGCAGTCGAATCCTTTGCTCGCGCACTGGACCTCCGGGTTGCACAGTCCGCTGATGCTGCCCAAATCTACTCGTCCACAGTGGCGCTGCAGCGTGCGCGGGACGTGCTGGAGCTCGCCTGCTGACGCTGCCTGCGGCCCGGCCGGAGTGCGGCTAGGGGGCTGGGCCGAAGGGTGCCCGGAATTTACCGGTAGAATGGTTCTTGAATTTTTAACTCCCCGATTTTTGACAAACACGCGCTGGCAGTCCGTTTGGCCTGTCTGCCCGGCATACAACGTCTGACAACGCGACCAGACAGAGAAACCAGAGGAAACAGTGGCAACCACTAACGACATCAAGAACGGAACGGTCCTTAAGCTTGAGGGCCAGCTCTGGAACATCATCGAATTCCAGCACGTCAAGCCTGGCAAGGGCGGTGCGTTCGTCCGCACCAAGATGCGCAACGTGATGTCCGGCAAGGTCGTGGACAAGACGTTCAACGCCGGGCTCAAGATCGAGACCGCCACCGTGGACCGCCGCGACTACCAGTACCTGTACCAGGACGGTGCGGACTTCGTGTTCATGGACACCTCCGACTACGACCAGATCACGGTCTCCGGCGCTACCGTGGGCGACGCCACCAACTTCATGCTCGAAAACCAGATGGTCAACATCGCCATCCACGAGGGCAATCCGCTCTACATCGAACTGCCCCCAAGCGTTGTCCTCGAAATCACCTACACCGAGCCGGGCCTGCAGGGCGACCGCTCCTCCGCCGGCACCAAGCCCGCAACCCTGGAAACGGGCTACGAGATCCAGGTGCCGCTGTTCATCGAGAACAACACCAAGGTCAAGGTGGACACCCGCGATGGCAGCTACCTGGGCCGGGTCACCGAGTAGTGAGCGCCCGCGGTAAAGCCCGCAACAGGGCACTGGATGTTCTTTTCGAAGCCGAGCAGCGATCGGTTTCGGCTTTTGACGTGATCCGTTCGCGGCGCGAAAAGACTGACCAGGTGGTAAACCCATACACCATCGAAATCGTTGAGGGCGTTGTCTCCCACCAGGCAGCCATCGACGAGTTCCTGGAAACGTACTCCCAGGGCTGGAGCCTGGAGCGGATGCCCTCCGTGGACCGCATTATCCTGCGCATCGGCACGTGGGAGCTCCTGTACAACGACGACGTCCCTGACGGCGTCGCGGTCAGCGAAGCTGTGGCACTGGCGAAGACCCTGTCCACTGACGAATCACCGCAGTTCATCAACGGCCTGCTGGGCCGCCTGCAGCAGCTGAAGCCGTCGCTGCTCGCCTGAGCATCACCAACCTACAGCAACACCAGAAGGACCGGCCGCCACGGATGTGGAGGCCGGTCCTTCTGCCGTTAAGGCCCGCATGCCGGGGCTTTCGGCCTGTTCAGTGTGCGACGGCGGCCCGCAGGGCCAGGATGCGCTGCAGCTGCTGCCGCTCCTCAGCCTGGTGCAGCTGGACGTCGCGGCCGCTCAGGATGCGCTGGCGGGTGTTGGCCAGCCGGGTGGCGGCTTTCAGGAATTCCCTCATCTGCCGTTTCCTGCCGTAGTTCCCAGCCCAGTTCAGGGCAGTGCGCCGGCCGCCCAGGGTGGCCATCAGCTCCACCTCGGCCGGCGTGAACCAGCCGGCGGCTGAGTACTCCAGCAGGCGCTGCCGGGTCAGGCGTTTCTCCGCCACCCGCAACAGGATGATGCCGCCAATGGCGAGGAAAAAGATGGGCACCTGGACCATGAGGTACTCCGCCAGGAAGCCCTGCCCCATGCTGTTCCAGCGGTTGTGCAGGAACATGGCCGGCAGCAGCCCCACGAAGAAGGCTGCCACCGAGGCACCCGCATGCCAGCGCCGGGCCGCGAACCCCATCACCAGGCCCGTGGTGCCGGTGAAGATGGCGTGCGCAAAAGGCGACATGACGCCGCGGAGGAAGAAGACCTGGGCAAAGTCGCCGGCGGGATCCGCGGACTCCGCAACAGCACGGCCGACGTACAGGATGTTCTCCGTGAAAGCGAAACCCCCTGCAATGGTGAACGCAAACACCACGCCATCCACCGGTCCGTCAAAGTGCTTCCTTGCCATGAGGAGGAGTATCAGCAGCCCCAGTGACTTTGCGAACTCCTCCACGATGGGGGCCTGCACCGTGGCCATGTAGGCCTGGAGGTCGGCCCCGTCGGAAAACTGGAACGCCAGGACAAAGAACGGCTGGATCAGCAGGGTTACTGCAATGGATACCGCAGCGCCCCAGGTAAACGCGAAGAAGAGCAGCCGCTTCGGTTCAGGTTCCCACTTGTCGATGATGTGCACGGCCAGGAGAACCACTGACAGCGGAACCAGGGACGCGAGGAATCCCACCAGGAACCCGGCCGGCCCGGTGTTGGACAGCAGGAACGGGACCACCAGGAACAGGCTGAGGAAGGCAAGGGTGCTCCCACCAACCGTCAACCCCACCAGGCCGCTGCGCGACCGGCCGGCCTTCATCACGGCTCCCTGGACCTGCGGCGGCACTACCGTGTCCACGGGCCTGCCCACGTGTCCCGGCGCCGGACGGTAGTTCCCCGGCTCCACATGCCCCATCCAGCTCGGGTTGGCTTCGCCCGGGAGCGGCGCAGTTCCCCGCAGCCTGGGATCGTCGGGCGGCCCGGAGGCAGGGTGTCGCGGATTCGTCGGCATAACGACAGCCTAGGTGCGGGCCGCTGCGCCTCCAAGGACAGCGGCGCCGGGCCGCTGCAGTGTGATCAGTACCGCGTCCTCCCGGCACGGGCACCCGGAAACCCGTGTGGTAATTTTGAAACGCACATGATCCTTTTTTAATTCCGTCCTGTGAGGCGGGGAAAGGGGAGACGAGCGTTGACTTCTGTCACCAGCGCACCGGTTCCAGCCAGGGTTGTCCTCAGCCAGGCGGACATTGACCGGGCCCTCACTCGTATCGCCCATGAGATCCTTGAAGCAAATAAGGGTTCGCAGGACCTCGTCCTGCTGGGCATCCCGCGCCGCGGATACCCGCTGGCATTGCGCCTCGCCGAAAAAATCGCCGCCGCGGACAGCAGCGTTGACGCCGCCGCCATCGTTGGCCAGCTGGATGTCACGATGTTCCGTGATGACCTCTCCCACCAGGGGACAAGGCCGCCGTACCCCACCAAGCTGCCCCGGACGGGCATCGACAACAAGGTGGTTGTCCTCATTGACGACGTCCTGTACTCCGGCCGCACCATCCGCGCCGCCCTTGACGCGCTCGTCGACCTCGGCCGTCCGCGCATCGTCCGGCTCGCTGTGCTGATCGACCGCGGCCACCGCGAACTCCCCATCCGGGCCGACCACGTGGGCAAGAACCTGCCCACATCGTCGGCAGAAAAGGTCCGGGTCCGGCTGGCTGAGACCGACACAGCCCCCGGCGGCACGCCGGTCAACGAGGTAGTTATCGAGGGCCGTTCATGAAGCACCTGCTCTCCACCGAGAACCTCAGCCTCGCCAATGCGATCCGTATCCTGGACACCGCCGAGGAGATGGCAGCGGTAGGCGACCGCGAGGTCAAGAAGCTCCCGGCGCTCCGCGGCCGCACCGTGGTGAACCTCTTCTTCGAGGACTCCACCCGCACCCGGATCTCCTTCGAAGCCGCCGCCAAGCGGCTCAGTGCGGATGTCATCAACTTCGCGGCCAAAGGCTCCTCGGTGTCCAAGGGTGAGTCCCTGAAGGACACCGCCCAAACGCTGTCCGCCATGGGAGCGGACGCCGTCGTCATCCGTCACTGGGCCTCCGGCGCACCGCACCGCCTCGCAGCCACGGACTGGATTGACGCTGCCGTGATCAACGCCGGCGACGGCACGCACGAACACCCCACCCAGGCCCTGCTGGATGCGTTCACCATGCGCAGGCACTGGGCGCGCCTGGCCGGTACCGGTTCCGAAGGTGCGGACCTCAAGGGCATGCGGGTTGCCATCGCCGGGGACGTCCTGCACTCCAGGGTTGCCCGTTCCAACGTCTGGCTGCTCCGTACGCTCGGGGCGGAGGTGACCCTGGTGGCCCCGCCCACGCTGCTGCCCATCGGCGTCGAAAAGTGGCCCTGCAAGGTCAGCTACAACATGGACGAAACGCTCGAGCAGGGCGTCGACGCCGTGATGATGCTGCGGGTCCAGGGCGAACGCATGAACGCATCCTTCTTCCCCAGCACCCGTGAGTACTCCCGGCGGTGGGGATTCGATGACAACCGCCTGAAAGCCCTGGACACGCTGGGCATGAAGGACACCATCATCATGCACCCGGGCCCCATGAACCGTGGCCTGGAGATTTCCGCGGCTGCCGCAGACTCACCCCGATCCACCGTGCTGGCCCAGGTCCGCAACGGCGTCTCGGTGCGGATGGCCGCCCTCTACCTGCTGCTTTCGGGAGACACCCGGGAACCAGCCGCCACCCCAGCCCTGGCCTACGCCGGCACCCATTCCACCAAGGAGAGCAACTGATGGCAGCCAACACCGGAACCTACCTGATCCGCGGCGCCTCGATCCTGGGCGGCGAACCGGCGGACCTGCTGATCCGCGACGGCGTCATCGCCGAAACCGGAAGCGGCCTCAATACGGAAGGCAGGGCCAACGACGTCACCGTCATCGACGCTACCGGCCTGGTGGCGCTGCCCGGCATGGTGGACGTGCACACGCACCTCCGCGAGCCCGGGCGCGAGGACGCCGAAACCGTGGAGACGGGTACCCGCGCAGCGGCCCTGGGCGGCTACACCGCCGTGCATGCCATGGCCAACAGCACGCCCGTGGCAGACACTGCGGGCGTTGTGGAGCAGGTCTACACCCTCGGCCGGGCAGCCGGCTGGGTGGACGTGCGGCCGGTCGGTGCGGTCACCGTGGGCCTGGCGGGCGAGCAGCTGGCCGAACTCGGGGCCATGGCCGATTCCCGCGCACGCGTCCGGATGTTCTCCGACGACGGCATCTGCGTCCACGATCCCGTGCTGATGCGCCGTGCGCTGGAATACGTCAAGGCGTTCGACGGCGTGGTGGCCCAGCACGCGCAGGAGCCGCGCCTTACTGCCGGCGCCCAGATGAACGAGGGCGAGGTGTCCGCTGTACTCGGCCTCGCAGGCTGGCCCGCCGTGGCGGAGGAAAGCATCATTGCCCGCGACGTCCTGCTGGCGCAGCACGTTGGTTCCCGGCTGCACGTCTGCCACGTCTCCACCGCCGGCTCCGTGGAAATCATCCGCTGGGCCAAGGAGCGGGGGATCAACGTCACGGCTGAGGTGACGCCGCACCACCTGCTGCTGACCGATGACCTGGTCCGCAGCTACGACCCCGTCTTCAAGGTCAACCCGCCGCTGCGCACCGACGCGGACGTCCGGGCGCTGCGCGCCGGCCTGGCGGACGGCACCATCGACGTCGTGGGTACCGACCACGCCCCGCACCCCAGCGAGCACAAGGAATGCGAGTGGGCGCAGGCGGCCATGGGTATGACGGGGCTGGAAACCGCCCTCTCCGTGGTCCAGCACACCATGATCGAAACCGGCCTCATGACGTGGGCGGACTTCGCCCGCGTCACCTCCACCGCTGCGGCGAAGATCGGCCGGCTGGCTGACCAGGGCCGGCCGCTGGAGGCGGGGGAGCCCGCGAACGTCATCCTGGTGGATCCGGCTGCCCGCTGGACTGTCGATCCGTTCAGCATGGCCACCATGGGCCGGAATTCGCCGTTCAAGGGAAGGGAACTGCCCGGCAGGGTGGTGGCCACCTTCTTCAAGGGGCACCCCACTGTCCTCGACGGTGAACTCAACACGCCGTACCCCTACGCCGACGCAACCGCAGGCGTTGCCTGATGGAGAAAATCCTTCCGGGACTGGCGATGCTGGCGATCATCGCCGTCGTGTTTGTCCTCCTCGCCATCGGCTGGCGCAGCAGGCTCCGCCGCCAGTCCGACGTCGACCAGCTGCCTGCCGTGCCCGCCGAACCTGGCGAGCCGATCGCCGGTGCGGAAGGGCAGTACGTGGCCACCACCACCGCCGGCGACTGGCTGGACCGGATCGCGGTGCACGGCCTGGGGATCAGGACCACCTCAACCCTCGAGGTGTATCCGCACGGCGTCCTTTTCGACCGGTCCGGCGCTCCCGCCCTCTACATCCCGGCCGCATCACTCGCCGGCGTCCGGCAGGACAGCGGCATGGCAGGTAAATTCGTGGAAAAGGACGGACTCCTGGTCCTGTCCTGGGTACATGGCAGCCACGAACTGGACTCCGGCTTCCGCACCCGCCGTGCGGCGGACAAGGACCGGCTCTTCGAAACACTTCAGGAATTGATTTCTTCAGCCCCGGCGGCTGACGCCAACAGTGGAAAGTAAGACAGTGACAACAAACACAGCAGTAAACGCCCCAGTTTCCGCTCCAGTGGCAGCTCCGGCTGCGTTGGTGCTCGAGGACGGCCGCATTTTCCGCGGAAGCAGCTACGGCGCCACCGGAACCGCCCTCGGAGAAGCAGTCTTCGCCACCGGCATGACCGGCTACCAGGAAACCATCACGGACCCCTCGTACGCGCGCCAGCTCGTGGTCCAGACGGCACCCCACATCGGCAACACCGGCGTGAACAGCGAGGACGCCGAGTCCCGCCGCATCTGGGTCGCGGGATACATTGTCCGCGACGCTGCCCGCCGACCCTCCAACTGGCGCTCCGAGCGCTCACTGGACGACGAACTGGTGGAGCAGGGAATCGTCGGGATCCAGGGCGTGGATACCCGGGCGATCACCCGGCACCTGCGCGAGCACAAGACCATGCGCGCCGGCATCTTCTCCGGGGAGGCCGCCCAGGCCACGGACAAGGAACTGGTCGACGCCGTCCTGGCCAGCGCCCCCATGGAGGGCTCCCGGCTGGCCGAGGAAGTCAGCGTTGACGAGGCCTACGTGGTGGAGCCGAAGGACCACGGCTGGGAAGGCGACCCCCGGTTCACCATCGCGGCGATCGACCTTGGCATCAAGGCCATGACTCCGGTCCGCTTCGCCGAGCGCGGCGTTCGCGTCCACGTGCTGCCCGCCACCGCCACGCTGGAGGACGTGAAGGCCGTCAACCCCGATGGCTTCTTTATGTCCAACGGCCCCGGCGACCCCGCCACGGCAGACGCCCAGGTCAAGCTGCTCCGCTCCGTCCTGGACGAGAAGCTGCCCTACTTCGGCATCTGCTTCGGCAACCAGATCCTGGGCCGCGCACTGGGCTTCGGCACCTACAAGCTCCGCTACGGCCACCGCGGCATCAACCAGCCCGTCATGGACCGCCGCACCGGCAAGGTGGAGATCACCTCCCAGAACCACGGCTTTGCCGTGGACGCACCGCTCGACGGCGCCACGCAGGCTCCGGAGGAACGGTACGGTCGCGTGGAGGTCAGCCACGTCAGCCTGAACGACGACGTCGTGGAAGGGCTCGCCTGCCTGGACATCCCCGCTTTCTCCGTGCAGTACCACCCCGAGGCCGCGGCCGGCCCGCACGACGCCGCCTACCTGTTCGACCGCTTCATCGAGCTGATGGAGGGCACCCGGGACGGCAGGACCGCGAACCTGTCCAAGGAGCCCGTGGACGCCGCGCACCCCGCCGGCGCGGCAACGCCGAATAATTCCGACAACAAGACTGAGGACAAGAAGTAATGCCGAAACGTACAGATCTCAAGAGCGTCCTCGTCATTGGTTCCGGCCCGATCGTTATCGGCCAGGCCGCCGAGTTCGACTACTCCGGGACCCAGGCGCTGCGCGTCCTCAAAGAGGAAGGCCTGCGGGTCATCCTGGTCAACTCCAACCCGGCCACCATCATGACCGACCCCGAGTTCGCCGACGCCACCTACATCGAACCCATCACCCCCGAGGTGGTGGAGAAGATCATCGCCAAGGAACGCCCGGACGCCGTCCTGCCTACCCTGGGCGGACAGACCGCGCTGAACACCGCCATCGCCCTGGATAAGAACGGTGTGCTCGAGAAGTACAACGTGGAACTCATCGGGGCCAACATCGCCGCCATTGAGCTCGGGGAGGACCGCGAAAAGTTCAAGGGCGTGGTGGAGCGCTGCGGCGCCGAGTCCGCCCGCAGCCACATCATCCACACCATGGACGAGGCATTGAAAGCCGCCGAGGACCTCGGTTACCCCATGGTGGTCCGGCCCTCCTTCACCATGGGCGGCCTGGGCTCCGGCCTCGCGTACAACGAGGACGACCTCCGCCGCATCGTGGGCCAGGGCCTGCAGTACAGCCCCACCAGCGAGGTGCTGCTCGAAGAGAGCATCCTCGGCTGGAAGGAGTACGAACTCGAGATGATGCGGGACAAGAACGACAACGTCGTGGTGGTCTGCTCCATCGAGAACTTCGATCCCGTCGGCGTCCACACCGGCGACTCCATCACGGTGGCACCGGCCCTCACCCTCACCGACCGCGAATACCAGCGCCTGCGCGACATCTCCATCGCCGTCATCCGTGAAGTGGGCGTGGACACCGGCGGCTGCAACATCCAGTTCGCCATCGACCCCGCCACCGGCCGCGTGGTGGTCATCGAAATGAACCCCCGCGTCTCCCGTTCCTCGGCGCTGGCGTCCAAGGCCACCGGCTTTGCCATCGCCAAGATCGCCACCAAGCTCTCCCTGGGCTACACGCTGGACGAGATCCCCAACGACATCACGCAGAAGACCCCGGCGTCCTTCGAACCCACCCTGGACTACGTTGTGGTCAAGGTTCCGCGGTTCGCGTTCGAGAAGTTCCCGGCTGCTGACAACACGCTGACCACCACCATGAAGTCGGTGGGTGAGGCCATGGCCATGGGCCGCAACTTCACCGAAGCCCTGCAGAAGGCCCTGCGCTCCCTGGAGCAGAAGGGCTCGCAGCTGGACTTCAGCTCCGTCCCCGAATGGGAGGTGCCGGACCTCATCGAGAAGGCGAAGCGTCCCACCACCGAACGCCTGCACCAGGTCCAGCGCGCACTCCTGGGCGGCGCCAGCGTGGAGGACCTCTTCGAGGCCACCAAGATCGATCCCTGGTTCCTTGACCAGCTCCAGTTGCTCAATGAGATCTCCCGCGAAATCCGCCAGGCCGGTGCGCTGACGGCTGACATGCTGAAGCGCGCCAAGCGCCACGGCTTCTCCGACGAGCAGATCGGTGCCCTCACGCACAACTCCGAAGCCGTGGTCCGCGGTGTCCGCCAGGCCCTGGGCATCCGTCCGGTCTACAAAACCGTGGACACCTGCGCGGCGGAATTCGCCGCCTACACGCCGTACCACTACTCGGCGTACGACGAGGAAGACGAGGTTGCGCTGCACTCCAAGCCGTCCATCCTGATCCTCGGTTCCGGCCCCAACCGGATCGGCCAGGGCATCGAGTTCGACTACTCCTGCGTCCACGCCTCCATGGCGCTGCGCAAGGCCGGGTACGAGACGGTGATGGTCAACTGCAACCCGGAGACCGTCTCCACCGACTACGACATCTCCACCCGCCTCTACTTCGAGCCCCTGACGCTCGAGGACGTGCTGGAGGTCATCGCGGCGGAGGAACGCACCGGCGGCGTGATGGGCGTCTTCGTCCAGCTCGGCGGCCAGACCCCGCTGAAGCTGGCCCAGCAGCTGGCGGATGCCGGTGTCCCCATCCTCGGAACGTCCCCGGAGGCCATCGACCTCGCCGAGCACCGCGGCGCGTTCTCCCGCGTCCTGGACAAGGCGGGCCTGATCTCCCCGAAGAACGGCACCGCCGTGTCCTTCGAGGACGCCAAGAAGATTGCCGATGAAATCGGTTATCCGGTCCTGGTCCGCCCGTCCTACGTGCTGGGCGGCCGCGGCATGGAGATCGTCTACGACGAGCCCAACCTGTCCCGCTACATCGCCAACGCCACGGAGATCACCCCGGACCACCCGGTGCTGATCGACCGCTTCCTGGAGGACGCCGTCGAAATCGACGTGGACGCCCTCTTCGACGGCACCGACATGTACCTGGGCGGCATCATGGAGCACATCGAGGAAGCCGGCATCCACTCCGGCGACTCCGCCTGCGTCCTGCCGCCCATCACCCTGGGCACCAACGTGCTGGAGCGGGTACGGACGGCGACGCGCGCCATTGCCGAAGGCGTGGGCGTCCGCGGTCTTATCAACATCCAGTTCGCCCTGGCCTCCGACGTCCTGTACGTCCTGGAGGCAAACCCCCGCGCGTCCCGCACCGTGCCGTTCGTCTCCAAGGCGACCGGTGTGCAGATGGCCAAAGCGGCTGCCCTGATCGGCACCGGCGTGACCATCGGACAGCTCCGCAGCGCCTACAAGATGCTGCCCGAGGTGGGCGACGGGTCCACGCTTCCGCTGGATGCGCCGGTGTCCGTCAAGGAGGCCGTCCTGCCGTTCAGCCGCTTCCGCACCCTGGAGGGCAAGGTGGTTGACTCCCTGCTCGGCCCGGAAATGCGCTCCACCGGCGAGGTCATGGGAATCGACAAGCACTTCGACACCGCGTTCGCCAAGAGCCAGGCAGCCGCGAACAACGCGCTGCCCACCGAGGGCAAGATCTTTGTCTCCGTGGCCAACCGCGACAAGCGCTCCGTGATCATGGGCGTCAAGCGGCTCTCCGACCTGGGCTTCGAAATTGTGTCCACCGGCGGCACCGCGGACGTCCTGCGCCGCAACGGCATCCAGGCCACCCCTGTCCGCAAAGTGGCAGAAGGCAGCAGCGCCGAGGGCGAAGGCACCATCGCAGACCTCGTCATCGCCGGCGAAATCGACATGGTCTTCAACACCCCGTCCGGCGGGGAGGCCCGCAGCGACGGCTACGAACTGCGGGCAGCGGCCACCTCCATCGGCATTCCCTGCATCACCACGGTGGCCGAGTTCAACGCCGCCGTGCAGGCCATCGAGGCGATGCGGACCTACGAATGGTCCGTCACCAGCCTGCAGGAGCACGCCGCATCCCTGGCTGAATCCCAGAAGGCGGCCCTGCAGCATGCCTGAGCAGGCTGTGCCGTCCGCTGAAGCACCCGGCCGGGAGTCTTTCGGCTCCCGGCTGGGGGCCGCCATGGCTGCCCGAGGCCCCCTGTGCGTGGGCATCGACCCGCACCCTGCCTTGCTGAAGAACTGGGGGCTGGACGACGACGCCGCCGGGCTGAGGCGCTTTTCGCTGACAGTTTTGGAGGCCGTAGGTTCCCTCGCTGCCGCCATCAAGCCCCAGGTGGCGCTGTACGAACGCCATGGCTCCGCCGGGATGGCCGTCCTTGAAGAGCTTCTTGCCGAAGCCCGCGACGAGAAGGTCCTCACCATCGCCGACGCCAAGCGCGGTGACATCGGCTCCACCATGGCGGCCTATGCCGACGCCTGGCTCCGGGACGATTCACCCCTCGCGGCGGACTCGGTAACGCTCAGTCCCTACCTTGGCTTCGAGTCACTGCGCCCCGCGCTGGACCTGGCAGCCCGGACCGGCCGTGGCGTCTTCGTCCTCGCGCTCACGTCCAACCCCGAGGGCGCTTCCGTCCAGCACGTCGGGGGAGCGGACTCCGTTGCCCGCAGGATCACGCAGTCGGCTGCGGCGGAGAACCGCCGCTACCAGGGGAGCCTCGGCTCCGTAGGCCTGGTGGTGGGTGCAACCGTGGGGTCGGCCCTGTCCGAACTGGACCTTGACCTGGCCGCCGTGCGCGGACCGCTCCTGGCCCCGGGCCTTGGAGCGCAGGGGGCCACGCCTGCCGACCTCCGCGCCACGTTCGGCGCCGCCTACCCGCAGGTCCTCGGCACCTCGAGCAGGGACATCCTGTCCGCCGGGCCGGAGCAGCGCGGCCTGCGGGACGCGGCGCAACGGACCCTGGATGGACTCCGCGGCGAATAGTGGTCCGTTTCAGCGGATGCATTGATTCGGGCAGCACCAAAGGGTAGTTTCAGGACAGGTCCAAGGGCGGTCGCCCCTGGACCCGTCCACCGAATCCGGGGGTGTGCACCATGGTCCTGCGGCCGTTATCCGCATCGGAACGGGCTGAGGCCCTGAACAAGGCAGCAGCAGCCAGGGCCACCCGTGCGGCGGCCAAGGAAAGCCTCAAGAACGGCGAGAGGTCTGCCGCGGACATCATCAGCTCCGCGCTGCAGGACGAGGCCCTGGCACGCATGAGGGTCTCCGAACTCCTTGAGGCCCTTCCCGGCATCGGCAAGGTGCGGGCCGCGGCCATCATGGACCAGCTGGGGATAGCGGCGTCCCGCAGGGTCCGCGGCCTGGGCATCCACCAGCGCCGCGCGCTGGTAGATTTTATAGACGAGAGTTAGGGCGGGCCGAAGCCCGCCCACCCCAAACCCCGGCAAAGGAATACGTGAGCAAGAAACCTGGACTGACAGTCCTCGCTGGTCCGACGGCTGTTGGCAAGGGCACCGTGTCCACTTACATCCGCGACAACTATCCCGAGGTGTGGCTGTCCGTGTCCGCCACCACCCGCGCACCCCGTCCCGGCGAACAGGACGGCGTCCACTACTTCTTCAAGTCCAAGGAGGAGTTCGAGCAGCTTGTCGCTGACGGCGAGCTCCTGGAATGGGCCGTGGTCCATGGGCAGAACACGTACGGGACGCTGAAAAGCACCGTGGACCAGGCCATCGCCGAGGGCCGGTCCGTGCTCCTGGAAATCGACCTGCAGGGTGCCCGGCAGGTGAAAGCCGCCGTTCCGGATGCGCAGTTTGTCTTCCTGGCCCCGCCCAGCTGGGACGAAATGGTCCGCCGGCTGGTGGGCCGCGGCACGGAAACCCCGGAGGAACAGCAGCGCCGGCTGGAAACCGCTAAACTGGAACTTGCTGCTGAACCGGAGTTCGACTACACCGTCATCAATGACGACGTTCGCCGGGCAGCGGACGAGCTTGTTTCACTCATGGGGCTGACCCCGCACCCGCATGGAGCGCCGGAACCGTCAGCCCGCTAGAACTTTGGAGAATTCGTGTCCACGAACCTTGAAGGCATCATCAACCCGCCGATCGATTCGCTGCTCGAGGCAGCCGATTCCAAGTACGGCCTGGTGATTTTCGGTGCCAAGCGTGCTCGTCAGATCAACGCTTACTACGCCCAGCTGCACGAGGGCCTTTTCGAATACGTCGGCCCGCTGGTTGATACCAAGCTGAACGAGAAGTCGCTGTCGATCGCCCTGCGCGAGATCAACGAAGGCAAGCTGGTTTCCACGCCGATCGAAGCTGCAGAGTAAAACTGCCGCCGAACTGACTTGCTGTTGACGGAGGTCACGTGCGCATAGTCCTCGGAGTCGGGGGAGGGATTGCCGCCTACAAGGTGGCATCGCTCCTCCGGCTTTTTACTGAAGCCGGCCACAACGTCACGGTGATCCCCACCGAGGCGTCCACCCGGTTCGTTGGCACTGCCACGTGGGAAGCGCTGTCCGGAAATCCGGTCAGCAACAGCGTCTTCGATGACGTCCACCAGGTCAACCACGTCCGGCTGGGCCACGAGGCTGACCTGATCGTCATCGCCCCGGCCACCGCTGACCTCCTGGCCAAGGCAGCTACCGGACAGGCCGGGGACCTGCTGACGAATACCCTGCTGATGGCCCGCGGCCCTGTCCTGTTCGCCCCCGCCATGCACACTGAAATGTGGCAGCACGCGGCAACCCGGGCCAACGTCGAAACCCTGCGCAGCCGTGGTGCGGCCGTCCTCGAACCCGCCAGCGGCAGGCTTACGGGCGCCGATTCCGGGCCGGGCAGGCTCCCCGAACCGGAAGCCATCTTTGACGCCGCCATGGCCCTGGTGCAGGGGCAGTCGGATTTCCAGCTGCAGCTGGCCGGACGCACCGTCACCATCAGCGCCGGCGGAACCCGCGAACCCCTGGATCCGGTCCGCTTCCTGGGCAACAGGTCCTCCGGGAAGCAGGGAGTCGCCTTGGCAGTCGCAGCCCGGAACGCCGGCGCGACCGTCCGCCTGCTGGCAGCCCACATGGACGTTCCCCCGCCGGCCGGCGTCGAGGTTGTGCCGGTAGAAACGGCCCTGCAGCTGCGGGAAGCTGCCCTTGCTGCGGCGGCTGACTCCGACGTCGTCATCATGTCTGCGGCGGTGGCCGATTTCCGTCCCGCGGCCGTCTCCGACACCAAGATCAAGAAGCGCGACGACCGGGACGATCCCGTCATCACGCTGGTCCGCAACCCGGACATCCTGCACGAACTTGTGGAACTCCGGAACGGCGCTGCCCCGGGCAGGCGGCAGCAGCTGATTGTCGGATTCGCGGCCGAGACCGGGGACAGCGACGGTGACGTCCTGGCGCATGCCCGGGCGAAGCTGCAGCGCAAGGGCTGCGACCTCCTTGTGGTCAACCACGTGGGAACGGACAAGGTCTTCGGGCAGGACACCAATTCGGTGGTCATCCTGGCCCGCTCCGGCTCCGAACCACAGGAGGCGTCCGGGACCAAAACGGACGTCTCGGCAGCCATCATCAGCCGGATCTCCGGCGAACTGAATTCCGTTTCGCCACGCTCCTGAGTGTTTCAGGCCACGTCTGCTTAGCACGAAGACATCTCCTGATGTCTCCTGGCGGGTGTCCGTATTCCAACCAGTAAGGTAGTTGAGTGACTTTACCGCTGCACCTTCCCCACACGTCCGGGGCCACGCCCAACGCGCTTCGGCTCTTCACTTCCGAGTCGGTTACCGAGGGCCATCCGGACAAGATCTGCGACCAGATCAGTGACGCCATCCTGGATGCGCTGCTGGCTGCGGACCCGGAATCGCGGGTAGCGGTGGAAACCATGGCCACCACAGGCCTGGTCCACGTTGCAGGCGAGGTCACCACTGATGCCTACGTCGAGATTCCCCAGATCGTGCGCGAGACCATCCTGGGCATCGGCTACGATTCCTCGGCCAACGGTTTCGATGGCGCCCGCTGTGGCGTGTCCGTGTCCATCGGCCAGCAGTCCAACGACATCGCCGGCGGCGTGTTCAACTCGCTGGAAGCCCGCGAAGGGCGGCAGGAGGACGACTACGATCTCCAGGGCGCCGGCGACCAGGGCCTGATGTTCGGCTACGCCAGCGACGAAACTCCCTCCTACATGCCGGTGCCCATCTGGCTTGCGCACCGTCTGTCCGAGCGGCTCACCGAAGTCCGCAAATCGGGGGAACTTGACTACCTCCGCCCCGACGGCAAGACCCAGGTGACGGTCGGCTACGACAAGGATGTCCCGGTCTCCGTGGAAACCGTGGTCATCAGCAGCCAGCACGCCGAAGGCGCAAGCCTGGACCAGCTCCGCGCGGACCTCGCTGCCGTCGTCATCAAGCCGGTGCTTGCAGGGGCCAACCTCGACCTTTCCCGCGTGCGCAACATCCTCAACCCCGCCGGCGAGTTCGTCATCGGCGGTCCCGTGGGCGACGCCGGCCTGACCGGTCGCAAGATCATCGTTGACACCTACGGCGGCATGGCTCGGCACGGCGGCGGGGCCTTCTCGGGCAAGGACCCGTCCAAGGTGGACCGCTCCGCCGCGTACGCCATGCGCTGGGTTGCCAAGAATGTGGTGGCCGCAGGGCTGGCCAAGCGCGCAGAAATCCAGATCGCCTACGCCATCGGCCAGGCCCGTCCGGTGGGCACCTACGTGGAAACATTCGGCACGGAGACGGTTGATCCTGCCCGCATCAGCGCCGCCATCGCGGAGATTTTCGACCTGCGCCCCCGCGCCATCATCGACGCACTGGACCTGAAACGGCCCATCTACGCCAAGACCGCCGCCCACGGCCACTTTGGCCGCGATGAGCCGGACTTCACCTGGGAGCGCCTGGACCGCGTAGATGACCTGAAGGCGTTCTTCAACGCCTAGGCCCGGGGCTGCAAGCCCGCTTCCGGCCTGAACCTTTGCCTGTGTCTTTGCCTGTATTGTGCCTCCGGCAACATGTCAGTGCCCTGTGATTGGCTGAACTTGTCCATCCGGGAGCCGAAGGGAGGTTACTGCCATCGCTGCTGACAGGCCTGTCCAGGCGTCCCTGGACCTCCCCGATGCCGTGCAGCCGTCCCTGCTGCAGGGCTTTCCGGCCACCACCCGGCCCGCCGGGCCGCAGCTGGCCAGGCACCTGCCCGTGGCCAGGGTGCTGGTGGAATCCTCCCTGCCGCACCTGGACCGGCTCTTCGATTATGGGGTTCCGGACATCCTCGACCATGCCGCCAGGCCGGGCGTCAGGGTCAAGGTCAAGTTCAACGGCCAGGACCTCAACGGGTTCCTGATGGAACGCGTGGCGGAATCCGACGCCGGACACACCCTGGTGCCGTTGGCGAAGGTTGTGTCCCCGGTGTCCGTGCTGACGCCTGCCGTCCGGGAGCTGGTTTCCTCCGTCGCCGCACGCTACGCCGGGGCGGTCAGCGATGTCCTCCGCGTCGCCGTTCCGCCCAGGGTGGCCAGGCTGGAAAAGGAGTTGGCGTCAGCGGAGCCGGAGGGGCAGGCAGTCCCGGACCAGGCAGAACCGCGCGAGGCCACGGCCCTGCAGGCGCTCCCCGCGCAGGACGCCCTGCCGGGTGCCTGGGCCGCCTACCATAACGGCCAGGCCTTCCTGCAGCACTTGGCCGGTGGCGGTTCGCCCAGGGCAGTGCTGAACCCGCTGCAGGGATTTGGTCCGGGTGGATGGCCCCAGTTGCTGGCGGAAGCGGTGGCTGCTGCGTACGCTTCAGGGCGCGGCGCGGTGGTGGTGGTGCCCGATTACCGCGACCTTGACCGCCTTGAAGAGGCGCTCCACGGCCTGCTGCCCGAAGACGCAGTTGCCCGGCTGACCGCAGACGACGGTCCCACCCCGCGCTACCGGAATTTCCTCCGGCTCCTGGCGGGGACTGCCCGGGTTGCCATCGGCACCAGGTCGGCAGCTTTTGCCCCGGTCCGGGACCTCGGCCTGGTGGCCTGCTGGGACGACGGCGACGACCTCCACATCGAGCAACGCGCCCCTTACGCGCACGCACGCGAGGTGCTGCTCCTGCGGGCCGAACAGGAGGACGCCGCCTGCCTCCTTGCCGGCCACTCCCGCAGCACGGAAGCCCAGCGGCTGGTAGGGGCGGGGTGGGCACGTGCGGTAGAAGCGGGCCGCCGTGACGTCCGGAGGACTGTTCCCCGCATCGTCAATACTGCTGACAGCTTTGAGCAGGAGCGGGATCCGCTGGCCAGGATTGCCCGCCTGCCCGGCGCCGCGTGGCGGGCCGCCAAGGAAGGCCTGGAGCGCGGACCGGTCCTGGTCCAGGTGGCCCGCGCCGGTTACGCGCCGTCGCTGGCCTGTGAGATGTGCCGCGAGCCGGCGCGCTGCGGCAGTTGCCAGGGACCGCTGGCCGTGGCAGGCGCCAGCGGCACGTCCGCCATGCCCCAATGCCGCTGGTGCTCCACCCCGGCGCCGGACTGGCACTGCGTGCACTGCGGCGGCAGGCGCCTGCGCAAGGGTGCTACCGGAGTCATCAGGACAGCTGAGGAACTCGGCCGCGCCTTTCCCGGGAAGACCGTCGTTACTTCCTCGGGAGACCAGGTAAAGGCTGCGGTGGGTCCGGGCAAGGCGCTGGTGGTGGCCACGGTGGGTGCCGAACCGGTGGCCGACGGGGGATACGCAGCTGCACTGCTCCTGGACGGTGATTCACTCCTGCGTCGGGAGACACTGCGCGCCGGCGAGGATACCGTGCGGCGGTGGTTCAACGCGGCCGCGCTGGTGCGTCCAGCCGCGGACGGCGGCCTGGTGGTGGTCACGGCCGCGGATACGGCTGCCGTGGGTGCACTGCTCCGCTGGGATCCCGCCGGTTATGCGGAGCGGGAACTTTCCCTGCGGATGGAACTGCAGCTTCCGCCCGCGGTCCGCATCGCCTCCGTCACCGGGCCGCGCGCCGCCGTCGAACATTACACCGGTGCCGTGGCAGCGGAACTTGCCTCCGGGGGGATCACCTTGCGGACCGCCGGACCCGCACCCGTGGTGCTCAGCGGTCCGCCGTCGACCCGCCGTTCAGCGGAAGATGTGCGCACCCTGCTCTTCTTCCCCTATGGACAGGCTGCGGCCGTCACCCGCGTCCTGAGGGTCACCAGGGCCGCGGTCGCCGCGAAACGCTCCAGCGAACCCTTCCAGCTCCGGCTGGACGGCGTCGACGTCCTTTAGGGGCGGTCCCCTAGCGCTGGCGCCGGACCATGATCTCGTGTGCCACATCCACCAGCTGGCGGGCCGACTCATCCCAGGTGAACTCCCGTGCACGCGCAACGCAGCGCCGCGACAATTCCTCCCAGTGCCCATTGTCCTGGAGTGTGTGCACGGCATGAACAAACTCTTCGGGGGACTCCGGGTCAACGTAGAGCGCGGCGTCCCCGCCGACTTCCCGGAAGATGGGAATGTCGCTGGCAATAACCGGGGTGCCGAGCGCCATGGCCTCCACCAGGGGAAGACCGTAGCCTTCAGCCCGGGACAGGCTGACCAGCGCCGCAGCCGAGCGCAGGAACGCGTGATACTCCTCGTCCGTGACGCCGTTGTGGAACACCACGTGCGCTCCTGGAGGAACCAGTCGTTCCAGTTCCGCGCGGCGTTGGGGTGTGATGCGGCTGAGCAGGTGGAGCGTGTAGCCGGGCAGGCCCGCCATACCCGACACCATGGTTTCCACGTTTTTGTACGGCATGAAAGAGCCCATGTACACGAGCGCGCGGTCTGCACCGGCGTCAGCGGGCCGGGGCCCGTGCTCCTGCTCCGGCTGGGGGGCATTGCTGATGATCCGTACGGGACGGCGGGTCAGTCGGTACTTTGCGATCAGCGCTTCAGTGGTGCGGCTGATGGTGGCCACGGTGTCGGCCCGGTTGAGGAGCAGGCGCTGGGGCCAAAAAGCCTTGTGGTACAGCCGCCACAAGAGCCGTACCGGTGCGGGCAGGAATCCCGGCGGGGCGGGGTGTTCGTAATAAATGAGGTCGTGGAGCGTCAGGACCAGGCCGTACTTGCGGCCCCAGGTGCCCATGGTCTGCATCGGGCACACCACCACGTCAGCGCCCAGCCTGTTAATGGTGCGCGCCACAAACAGTTCCCTGGGCGACAACGGGCTGCTGATCAGCGTGTAGGGAACATCCGGGAGCAGGGGGAGCTGCCGGACGTCCGAGACAAGCATCGAAACGTCCGCGATCTTCGCGGTGGCTGCGATCAGGCTTGCCCCGTAGCGGCTGATGCCGTCGTGGTGGTCGGTCCGGGTAAAACGTGCGTCGATGACAATCTTCACGCGGGGTGGTCCTTCAGGAAGCTGCGGATGAACGAGGCTGCCGGTTCGGGGGTTTCGTAATGGATCAGGTGTCCGACGCCGGGAATCACCTTGAGTTCGCCGTCCGGCAGCAGCGCAGCCAGCCGGCGCTGGTCTGGGAGCACTGCGATCTCGTCCTTTTCACCGGCGATCAGCAGTACCGGAAGGGTGAGCCGGCCGGCCACCTCGGCCACGTGGCTGCTGACCGACGCGGTGAAGGACTCAAGGAGGCTGTCACGGCTGGCAAAAGCGCTGAAGTAGGCGTTGTGCTGATCGTGGATGAAACGGCGCAGGTCCCTGTCGGCCGTCTTGGCCATGGTTTCGCTCATGACCCGGACAATCAGCGGGCTCCGCAGCAAAGCCAGTCCCAGCTGCCGGGGAAGGCGCGCGGCAAGCCGGTAGTAGAGGACCGCGAGCCGGGTCATCACACCCTTCGGACCCTCGAGGGCCGGTGCGGCGATCGGGTTGATGAGGATCAGCGGGTTGACGGCTCCCGGATGGCCGGCCACGAAGTGCGCGGCAATGATGGAGCCGAAGGAATGGCCCAGCAGGACCGTTTCCGGGCCCAGGCCGAGGGCTGCCATGAATCCGGTGATGAACGAGCCGTACCGCTCCACCGCATGCCGGCCGGACGTGAACGCTTCCGAATTACCGAATCCGGGCAGGTCCGGCATGATGATGCGCATGTCGGGAAGCTGGTCCGCCACGCGCAGGAGTCCGTGATGGTCTCCGCGGAAGCCATGGATTACCAGGATGGTCCGCGTTTCCGGGCCGGCATGAAGCGGTTCGTAGGTCCAGAAGGCCACCTTGCCGCCGTCGATCTCCACCGACGAGGACGACGTGCGGGCCGCAAGTCCGTGGCTGAAGTAGGCGGGCGAGGCAGGCCCGGGGTGTGCTGTGGTCATTTGTGCGGCCTTAGTTGACGTGGTCGGGGTGCGAGCCGGTGCGGTGCCCCCGGTCGAGCCCTGCCAGCGCAGTCATGTCCCGGTCCGAGAGCTCGAAGTCGAAGACGTTGAGGTTTTCCCGGATGCGCGACTCCGTGCTGGCCTTGGGGATGGCGATGTTGCCCAGTTGCATGTGCCAGCGCAGGATCACCTGGGCAGGGGTCTTGCCGTGTTCAGCGGCGCAGGCGTGGACCACGGGATCTGCGAGGACCTGGCCGCGGCCCAGGGGGCTCCAGGCCTCCGTCCTGATGCCCAGCCCGTCATGCAGCGTGCGCAGTTCCGCCTGCTGCAGCCACGGGTGCAGCTCGATCTGGTTGACGGCGGGAACCACCTCTGCCGTTTGGAGCAGCCGGTCAAGATGTGAGGGCTGGAAGTTGCTGACGCCGATGGCCCGGACTTTCCCTTCCCGGTACAGGGTCTCCAAGGCCCGGTACGTATCGGGAAAAAGCCCGCGCCTGGCGCAGGGCCAGTGGATCAGGTACATGTCCACGTAATCGAGGCCAAGGTTGACCATGGAGTCGTCAAAGGCCCGCAGCGTGGAGTCGTAGCCGTGATGGTCGTTCCACACCTTGGTGGTGACGAACACGTCCTCCCTGGACAAGGCCGGGAAAAGTTCACCCGACCCGCCGCTGACGGCATCCCCGCCCAGCTGGGAACTGATCCCGCGGGCCACGCCGGTTTCGTTGCCGTACATGGCGGCGGTGTCGAAATGGCGGTAGCCGGCGGCGAGCGCGGTGGCAACGAGCCCTTCTGCGTCACCGGCCGGGACCTTGTACAGTCCAAAACCGAGTTGGTGGATCAGCACGCCGTTGTTCAGGCTGAGCCGCGGTGAGGTTCTCATAGCCACGACTCTACCCATTAGCCCCCGGGAGGCCCTCGTAATCCACCAGGCGCCGCGCTGTGGCCTCATCCAGGATCAGGTCGGTGGCCAGGCCGGCGGCCAGGGCACCGCGGAGCCCCTTGATCTTGGACACCCCGGACACCACGCAGATCCTCCGCCGGACCTGACGCAGTTCTGCCAAGGCCGGGCCCGTGGACCTTTCGTTGAGGATGATTCCGTCGGAGGATCCGTCGCCCCGGAAAAAGACGGTGGCAACGTCACCCACCACGTCGGACGTGGCCAGGATATTCAGGTCCATCTCGTCCAGGTACCCCCCGGCGTAGACGTGGCTGGGGTAGTCCGCATCCACGGAACCCACGCCGAAGATGGCGATGCTCATCTTCGCCTGGAGTTCCAGGATCCGTTGCACGCTGCGCTCATTCCACATGGCGGTTTTTGTGGCGGCATGATCAAAAAAAGCCGGCACGGGGAACTGTTCCACCCTGGCCCCGTAGGCGCTTCCGAACCGCCGCATGATGTCGCTGGCGTACGTAATGCCCGTGGTGTGCATGTTGCCCGCGCCGTTCAACTGCACGATGACACTGTCGTGGGTGATCTTGCGGGTGAGGTGGCGGCTGACGGCGCTCAGGGTGGATCCCCAGGCCACCCCGATGATTGCGTTGGAGTCCACCACGGGCCCGATGGTGCGCGCGGCCTGCATGGCTACGCGGTCCAGCGTTTCGGCTTCATTCAGTGTTTCCAGGACCGGCACCACGTGGACATCCACGCCATAGCGCTGCCTGATCCTGCCTTCAAGCTCCGGGCCGGTGTCCAGCGGATTGCGGATCTGGATCTGCACCAGACCGGATTCGCGTGCCGAGGACAGGAGCCGGGACACGGTGGATCTGGAGGTCCGGAGTTCCCGGGCTATCGCATCCATGGTCAGGTCCTGCAGGTAATACATTTGTGCAGCCCGCAGCGCGTCAGAGTGCCTTGATGGGTCCATTTCCGCTCCCTCGTGCACATTTGTGCATAGTGCTTGACTCCATTTTCCATTAGTCCAAACAATAGTGGAGAACGGCGGGCCCGCCCACTGGGTTGCCCGCGCCACACAAAGCCCAAGGGAGTCGTTTTGGGACCCAAGGATTTAGCCGGCCGACCTTCTGCAATACCTGCGGAGAAGCAGGGAGCTGAGCGCAGTTCCGTCCACCATCTGCGGCGCCGCCCGCATGCAAAGGTGCTGGTGGTAGGCGGCGGCATCAACGGTGTAGGAACTTTCCGTGACCTCGCGCTGCAGGGCGTGGACGTTGCCCTCGTGGAACGCGGCGACTACTGCCAGGGAGCCAGCGGCGCCTCCTCCCACATGATCCACGGCGGCATCCGCTACCTCGAAAACGGCGAATTCCGCCTGGTCCAGGAGTCAGTGGTGGAGCGCAACCGGCTGCTCCGCATCGCTCCGCACTACGTGAAGCCGCTGCAGACCACCATCCCCATCTTCAGCACCTTCTCCGGCGTGCTGTCCGCGCCCCTGCGCTTCCTGACGCACAAGCAGCAGGGCAAGCCCAAGGAACGTGGCGCCTTCCTTATCAAGCTCGGCCTCAGCCTCTACGATTCGTTCTCCCGTGACGGCGGCACGGTCCCGCGGCACCAGTTCCGCAGCGGCCGGCGGGCCCGCGCGGAACTGCCCGCCCTCCGCCCGGACGTCAAGTACACCGCCACCTACTTTGACGCGTCCGTGCACAACCCGGAGCGCCTGACCCTGGACGTCCTCCAGGATGGGGAGAAGGCCGGCCGGGCGGCCGTGGGCGAGGGCAATGCCCAGGGCTACACGGCCCGTGCCAGCAATTACGTTTCACTGCAGTCCATGACCGGCAAGCCCAATCCGGGCACCGGCAGGGGAAGCACTGTCCGGCTGCGGGACGAACTCACGGGCGAGGAATTCGATTTCACTGCAGACGTCATTGTGAACACCACCGGCGCCTGGGTGGACCTTACCAACGAAGCAATGGGAACTGCCTCCACCTTCATGGGCGGCACCAAGGGCTCCCACATTGTGCTGGACAACCCTGCGCTCCTGGAAGCCTGCCGCGGCCGGGAAATCTTCTTCGAGCACACGGACGGGCGGATCGTCCTGATCTACCCCATGGGGGACCGGGTCCTGGTGGGCACCACTGATGTGGACGCGGATATGGCAGAGGATGCGGTCTGCACGGATGAGGAAATCGAGTATTTCTTCGAGTTGATCGGGCACGTCTTCCCGGACCTACCTGTCACGCGTGAACAGATCGTCTACACCTTTTCAGGAGTGCGGCCGCTGCCACGCCACGATGCCACCCAGCCGGGCTTTGTTTCCCGCGACTACCGCATCGAGCGCCGCGAACCAGTCCAGGACGGGAACGGAAAGGGCGCCGTAGTACTGAGCCTGGTAGGCGGCAAGTGGACCACCTTCCGGGCCCTTGCCGAACACATGACCAACGACGTGCTGGCCGAGATCGGAATGGGCCGCAAAGTCTCCACCGCACAGCTCCCCATCGGCGGCGGCGCAGGCTTTCCCGCTGATGAGCCCGGCGTGCAGAAGTGGATCAAGGAGCACATGGCCTCCGGCCGTGACGCCGACCGTACCGCGGTACTCCTGACCAGGTACGGGACCCGTGCCCAGGATGTCATGGAGTACCTCGATGCCGGACCCGACAGGCTGCTGCACTCCACCCGCGAACTGAGCGTGCGTGAACTTGAGTTCATGGCGGCCCATGAGCAGGTGGGGCACCTGGTGGACGTCCTCATCCGCCGGACATCCCTGGCGTTCAGGGGCCTGGTGACGGGCGAACTGCTGAACGAAGTGGCAGATGTGCTGGCGGTTCCCCTTGGCTGGAACGCCGCGGTCCGGGCGGCAGAGATCAAGCACGCGCAGGACGTGCTGCAAAGGTTCCACCGTGTAGAAACCCACAGCCTGGTCGCCTAGCACCCGGCTGCCGGCCGGGGCGGCAACCCGCCCCGGCCCACGGTCCTTCAACCCGCGAAGGACCTCCATCAGAAAATAAGGAGTCAAAGATGTCTCTTGGAATAGTTTTCCTTTCCGAAGTATTCGGAACGGCGATGCTCACCCTCCTGGGTTGCGGCGTCGTCGCCAACGTTGCCCTACGGGGGACAAAAGGCAACAGCGGTGGGTTCCTGATGGTCACCTGGGGATGGGGCATCGCTGTCTTCGCCGGCGTCTTCGTTGCCGCGAAATCCGGTGCCCACCTGAATCCCGCCGTAACGCTCGGGCTGCTGGTCAACGGAAAAACCGAATACGCGCCGGACGTGCCCGTGGACGTCGCCTCGACGCTGACGTACTTCGGCGGCGAACTGGTGGGCGCCTTCCTCGGTGCCGTGGTGTGCTGGCTGGCATACAAGCAGCACTTTGACGCGGAGCCCGAGGTTGCCAGCAAGCTCGGCGTCTTCTCAACCGGGCCCGCCATCCGGTCCACCCCCTGGAACCTGGTCACCGAGATCATCGGCACCTTCGTCCTGGTATTCGTTATCCTCACCTTCGGCGGAACTCCCTCAGGCCTGGGCCCGCTGGCCGTCGCACTGCTCGTCGTCGGCATCGGCGTGTCCCTCGGCGGCCCCACCGGGTACGCCATCAACCCGGCCCGCGACCTCGGTCCCCGCATTGCCCACGCCCTGCTGCCCATCAAGGGCAAGGGTTCCAGCGACTGGGGCTACTCGTGGATCCCGGTGGTGGGCCCGCTGGTCGGCGGTGCCCTTGCCGGCATCGTGGCCAACCTCGCGCCCATCATCGTTACCGCCGCAGCCTGACCCACTAACAAACACTGCCCAAAACACCCATATAGACAAGGACGTCCATCATGAACCAGTACGTAATCGCCATCGACCAGGGAACCACCAGCAGCCGGGCCATCATCTTCGACCACAGCGGCAGCATCGTGTCCTCGGGGCAGATGGAACACGAACAGATTTTCCCGCAGGCCGGCTGGGTGGAGCACAACCCCGCCGAAATCTGGAACAACACCCGGGAGGTCATCGCCTCCGCACTGTCCAAGGCGAACCTGACACGGCACGATATCGCCGCCGTCGGCATTACCAACCAGCGCGAAACTGCCGTGGTGTGGGACAAGACCACCGGTGAGGCCGTCTACAACGCCATCGTCTGGCAGGACACCCGCACGCAGGACATTGTGGACCAGCTTGCCAGGGACGGCGGGCCGGACCGTTTCAAGCAAAAAGTGGGGCTGCCGCTGGCCACCTACTTCTCCGGCACCAAGATCAAATGGATCCTCGACAACGTGGAGGGCGCCCGCGCCAGGGCCGAAGCCGGTGACCTGGTGTTCGGCAACACCGACTCCTGGGTCCTGTGGAACCTGACCGGCGGCGTCAACGGCGGAGTCCACGTCACCGACGTCACCAACGCCTCCCGCACACTGTTCATGGACCTGGAAACCCTGCAATGGGACGACGAGATCCTTGGCATTTTCGGTGTTCCCCGGACCATGATGCCGGAGATCAAGTCCTCGTCGGAGGTGTACGGCACCGTGCACACCTCCCAGCTCCTGCGGGAAGTTCCCGTTGCGGGCATCCTCGGCGACCAGCAGGCGGCCACGTTCGGCCAGGCTGCCTTCGAGGCCGGCGAGGCCAAGAACACGTACGGCACGGGCTGCTTCCTGATCTTCAACACCGGCGAAGAGATTGTCCATTCCAAGAACGGGCTGCTGACGACTGTGGGCTACAAGCTCGGCGATGCTGCGCCGCACTACGCCCTGGAAGGCTCCATCGCCGTCACCGGCTCACTCATCCAGTGGCTGCGGGACAACCTGGGAATGATCAGCAGCGCGCCTGAAGTGGAAACCCTCGCCGCGTCCGTGAAGGACAACGGCGGCGTGTACATCGTTCCCGCCTTCTCCGGCCTCTTCGCACCGTACTGGCGCTCGGATGCCCGCGGCGCGATCGTTGGGCTGACCCGGTTCGTGAACAAGAACCACATCGCCCGCGCCGCGCTGGAAGCCACCGCCTTCCAGACCCGGGAGGTGCTGGACGCCGTGAACGCGGACTCGGGCGTTCCGCTCACCGAACTGAAGGTCGACGGCGGCATGGTGGCCAATGATGCGCTGATGCAGTTCCAGGCGGACATCCTGGGCGTTCCGGTGATCCGGCCGAAGGTTGTGGAAACCACCGCCCTTGGTGCGGCTTACGCGGCCGGCCTGGCGGTCGGCTTCTGGAAGGACCTGGGGGAGTGCTCGGCCAACTGGTCCGAGGACAAGCGCTGGGAGCCGCAGATGGACCAGGCGGAGCAGGACCGCCAGCTGCGCCTGTGGAAGAAGGCCGTCACCAAATCCATGGACTGGGTCGACGAGGACGTGAAGTAGACCAGAACTGCCCCAAGAGGGGCCGGTGACTCCCGCCCGCCCGCTTCGCGGTGCCCACCACACCATGGCGGGGAGTCACCGGCCCCTCTCCCGTTTAACTGCCGCCTCAGCCGCTCGTTTGCGACGGGAGACTTTGTGGGTGCGCTAAAGTGGTTGCATGCGTGCGATCCTTCTGCTTAGCCAGCCGCCCGGTATCCGAAACGACGGATAGCGTGCGGCAGCCCCTCCATGGCGAGGGGCTTTTGTGTGTCCGGGAGCATTTCCCGGTGGCAGCAGGGGGATCAGGCCGTTATGGCAGCACAGATGCCGTAACAGAAACAGAAGAGGGCAGCAGTGGGCGTTCAGCCGGAGACAGAGACCGGAACAGCAGCAACAGTGTCAGCGGACGTGCCCGAGGAGGGCACCTACAGCTTCGCGGCGATGGAGGCCAGATGGCCGCAGGTGTGGGAAGACCTCAAGGTCTTCACACCCGTCGACGACGGGTCACGCGAGCGCCGCTACGTGCTGGACATGTTCCCCTACCCGTCCGGTGACCTGCACATGGGCCACGCGGAAGCGTTCGCCATGGGCGACGTCGTAGCCCGCTACCTGCGCCAGAAGGGCTATGACGTCCTCCACCCGATCGGCTGGGACTCCTTTGGCCTGCCCGCCGAGAACGCCGCCATCAAGCGCAATGCCCACCCCAGCGAGTGGACCTACGCCAATATCGACACCCAGGCGGCGTCCTTCAAGCGCTACGCCATCTCTGCCGACTGGTCCCGGCGGCTGCACACCTCGGACCCCGAGTACTACCGCTGGACGCAGTGGCTGTTCAAGCGGTTCTACGAGCGCGGCCTGGCCTACCGGAAGAACTCCCCGGTCAACTGGTGCCCCAAGGACCTGACCGTCCTGGCCAACGAACAGGTTGTCAACGGGGCCTGCGAGCGGTGCGGCACCACCGTCACCAAGAAGTCCCTCAACCAGTGGTATTTCAAGATCACCGAGTACGCGGACCGCCTGCTCGATGACATGGAGCAGCTGCGGGGGCATTGGCCGGAGCGCGTGCTGGCCATGCAGAAGAACTGGATCGGACGGTCTGAGGGCGCGCACGTCAACTTCGTAATCGAGGCCGACGGCGGCAAGCCCGCCAAGGAGGTCACGGTCTTCACCACCCGCCCGGACACCCTGTACGGCGCAACGTTCTTTGTGGTGGCCGCAGACGCGCCGCTCGCCGTCGAGCTCGTCACCGACGAGCACGCCGCAGCCCTGGACGACTACCGCGAACAGGTCAAGGCGCTCACCGAAATCGAACGCCAGTCCACCGAGCGCGAAAAGACCGGCGTCTTCACCGGCCGGTACGCCGTCAACCCCCTGAACGGCGAGAAGCTGCCGGTGTGGGCCGCCGACTATGTCCTGGCTGACTATGGCACCGGTGCCATCATGGCCGTGCCCGCCCACGACCAGCGCGACCTGGACTTCGCCCGGAAGTTCGACCTGCCCGTGCGGGCCGTCCTGGATACCGGTGAGGAAGACCCCGCCGCATCCGGCACCGCCACGGCAGGGGAGGGGACCCTGATCAACTCCGGCGACCTCGACGGCCTGCCCAAGTCCGAAGCCATCCCGGCCGCGATCGCCATGCTGGAGCAGCAGGGCACGGGCGAAAAGTTCGTCAACTTCCGGCTGCGGGACTGGCTGCTGAGCCGCCAGCGGTTCTGGGGTACCCCCATCCCGATCATCCACTGCCCGTCCTGCGGCGAGGTTCCCGTCCCGGACGAGCAGCTGCCCGTCACCCTGCCGTCCGACCTGCGCGGTGAGGACCTCTCGCCGAAGGGCACCTCGCCCCTGGCCGCGGCCGAGGCCTGGGTCAACGTCGAGTGCCCTACCTGCCACGGGGCGGCCAAGCGCGATACGGACACCATGGACACCTTTGTGGACTCGTCCTGGTACTTCCTCCGCTTCGTCTCTCCGCACTACACCGATGGTCCCTTCGATCCGCAGAAGATCAACGACTGGATGCCGGTGGGCCAGTACGTGGGCGGCGTGGAACACGCCATCCTCCACCTGCTGTACGCCCGGTTCTTCACCAAGGTCATCAACGACCTCGGCCTGATCGAGGCCAACGAGCCCTTCACGGCACTGCTCAACCAGGGCCAGGTCCTCAACGGCGGCAAAGCGATGAGCAAGTCGCTGGGCAATGGCGTGGACCTCGGTGAGCAGCTGGACAAGTACGGCGTGGACGCCGTGCGCCTGACCATGATCTTCGCCTCCCCGCCGGAGGACGACGTCGACTGGGCGGACGTCTCGCCGTCGGGCTCTGCGAAGTTCCTGGCCCGCGCCTGGCGCCTCGCCCAGGATGTGGCCAGCGCTCCCGGCGTCGACGTCACCACCGGCGACCGCGCCCTGCGCTCCGTCACGCACCGGACCATTGCCGACGCCGCCGAACTCCTGGACGCCAACAAGTTCAATGTGGTGGTGGCCAAGCTGATGGAACTGGTCAACGCCACCCGCAAGACGATCAATTCAGCTCCCGGCGCCGGAACGGACCCTGCGGTCCGCGAGGCGGCCGAGGCGGTTGCCGTGATCCTGAGCCTGTTCGCCCCCTACACGGCTGAGGACATGTGGAACGTGCTGGGGCACCCTGCCTCAGTCGCCAATGCGGGCTGGCCGGCGCACGACGAGTCCCTGCTGGTGCAGGACACCGTCACCGCCGTCGTCCAGGTTCAGGGCAAGGTGCGTGACAGGCTGGAGGTTCCCCCCTCCGTGACCGAGGACGAGCTCCGGGAGCTGGCGCTGGCCTCAGAGAATGTCCAGCGCGCCATCGACGGCCGCGGCATCCGCACCGTCATTGTCCGCGCCCCTAAACTGGTCAACATCGTTCCGGCCTAGGCCGGACCAGGCCGCCGGAGCCCTCCGGCGGCCTGCTGTTATCCCAGGAGGCCCCCTTGCCCGACCGTGACGCCGCCTGGCCCTGGGTGCGTGCACGCCTGCTGGCACGCCGCCGCGGGCAGGAAGCCCCTGAAGGCCAGCCCGCCGCCGTCGTACGTACTGCCGTGGTGACCGACTCCGCGGCGGCGCTGCCTGCTGACTGGATCGCCGGTCTCAGCGGTGAGGGGCGGCTGGCCGTGATACCCATGCCCGTGATGGTGGGGGATGAGATCTACGGCGAGGGCGAGGATGACATCTCCGAAACCATCGCCCTGGCCCTGGCGAGCGGAACGTCCGTAAAGACATCGCGGCCGTCACCCGGCCAGTTCGAGCAGGCCTACCGCTCGGCCCAGCAACGGGGCTTCGAGGCCGTGGTGTCTGTCCACATTTCCGGTGAACTGTCCGGTACGGCGGATGCTGCCCGTCTGGCAGCGGCCCGGGTTGGCATCCCGGTGGAGGTAGTCGATTCGCGGACCGTCGGAATGGCCCAGGGCATGGCGGTCCAAGCGGCCGTCCGGGCCGCGGCCGACGGCGGTGATGCGGCCGCCGTTGCCGCTGCCGCGGCGGAGCAGGCTTCGCGGACCAAAGTGTATTTCTACGTTCCCAGCCTGGAGCAGCTGCGGCGCGGGGGCCGCATCGGCGCCGCGGCATCGCTGCTGGGCACCATGCTGGCCATCAAGCCCATCCTGGCGGTGGAGGGCGGCAAGATCGTACCGCTGGAAAAGGTCCGGTCGGCCGCAAAGGCTGTAGCCCGGCTGGAAGAGATGGTTGCCGCTGATGCCGGTGCCCGTCCGGCCCCTGCCGTCCGGCTCGCCGTCCACCACTTTGGGAATCCTGAAGAGGCTAAGAGCCTGGCCGAACGGTTGGCGCGCGCATTGCCGCTGTGCCCCCCGGCCCAGGCAAGTTCCCTTCCGGCCGTACTTGCTGCCCATGCAGGGCTTGGCGTCCTGGCTGTCATTGTGGGGGAGGAACCGGGGGAGACCGGCAAGTTTCCGGGAACGCTTTCCTCGTAGCGGGCATTGGCTCAGGCTTGCCCCTGGCGGCTTCGCCGTGTGAGCCGGAGCCGAAGCGGATCAGGGCACCGCTTCGGCGAAAGCATCGTTGAAGAGCTGGATTGCCCGATCGATAGTTTCCCCAAGGGCGGATGGCTCCCGGTGCAGCGCAAAGATGAGCTCGTCCATGTGGCGCAGCCCGGCACGCTCCAGGAGCCGCTTCTCGTTGGTGACCCACTCGCCCCGGGCGGCGATCACGGCGTGTGCTGCCATCGCAGCGGAGATGGCCAGGGCGCCGGCCAGTTCCGTCAGGTGCCCGTTGGCGGCATATGCGCGGCGCGCGTATCCGAGCGTCATGTGGGCCCGGTTCATCCAGATGCTCGGGGCGGTCCTGCGGAGGGCCTGCGGGTACTCCGGCTGCGGCACATGTCCGCGAAGGACACGGTTGATGCCGAGTTCGGCCACGACCAGATAGCTGGGAATCCCGGCCAGATGGAACATAAGCGGCTCAATGTGGAAACTGCCGTGCTGCGCCTCGGCCAGCTCATGCTCAACAACGTCGAGGTTCCGGTAGTGGATATCCACGCTCCGGCCGTCGATTTCCAGCCATGCCCCGCCGTTGAAGACTCCGCCGCCCCAGCCGCCAATCTCGGAAACCGTTCCCTGCCAGCCGATGTTCCTCAAGTCATCAGGATCAAAATGTTCCCGGTAGTACAGGGCGAAATCCCAGTCGCTGGACGGTTCATCGGTGCCGGCCGCCCGGGACCCCCCGAGAGTTACCGCAAGAACTCCGGGAAGAGCCGCCAGGTGATCGGCCACGTGGTCAACGAACCCCAAATCGTCCATGCCGGACCGCCTCCCGAAAATGACCTGTGGAAATACGCTACGGCGTCTCCGTGGCGAACTTCCATTAGGCTCTGAACATGGAGGTTCGGGACTCGCCGGGAAATTCGACCGTGGACATCAACCAGGAGCTTAGCCAGCGGCGCGGCTGGATTCTGACAATCGCCGTCGGGTTTGCCCTGCACATCCTGAGTTTTGTTGTCGGGATGAAGGCAGTGGGTCCGCTGTGCGGCAGCCCGCTGCTTCCGCAGAGCAGTGCTGCTGAAGAGGCCGACATCCAGATGCGGACTACGGGGCTGGCGGCGGAGTGCTACCGGAACATCGATGCCGCTTCGGTACCCGTATGGATCTTGATGGCGCTGGGAATTGGCGTGGTACTGACGGGGGTGGCCGTCAGGATCGTGGGTATCCGCCGGTCACTTGCCCAATCCGGGAAGTTGACCGGGGCTGCGCAGGACTGAGCAAGTCCTGTGTCCAGGAGGCAGTTCCGGCCCAGGAACCGCCAGCACAGGACCTGGATGGCCCGGTGCCCACCCGCCGATCCGGCAGGGAAGCTGTGGGAATCGCTGAACACCGGAAGGCTGGATTGGGATGCCCGGGAAATACGAGCGTAGGGGTCAGCGACTGATGTCCATGTGAGCGGACAGCTCGTGTGCCGTAACAACGACGACGTTGCCACCGTCGTCCAGCATCTCAACCGGTACATTGCGCTAACCCGGGCTGAACCCGGCTGCGTCTCCTTCAGCGTGACCCTACTGGAAACCTCTTGGGCTGGGCGATGTCCCTAGGCTGACAGCCTTTCCACATAACAGGTGGCTGCCCTGTTGCCCCCGCCCAGTGGTCCATAGCGTGAAGCTATGTCACGCCGGGACGCTGGAACAGCAGGTCACTCGGCGCGCCATGCCAGAAGCCGGCTGCAGGCAGCCCTCGGCGAGGCCCCGTCCGGCCTGCTGCTGGACGCCCACGGGAATCAGCTCTTTGAGTACCAGGGTGCAGGCGGCCGCGATCCGGACACTTCCGGCACGGCGTTGCCCGGGGGATCCGGACAGGACGCGGATACCGCGTCCACGGCCCTGGGGCCGGCACTCCGCTGGCGGTTGGGCCCCCGCCTGGCGGTTCTTCTTGGCATCCTTGCCGTTGCTGCCGCGGCGTGGTTCTGGTGGCAGGTGGCGGCGGGCCGGCCGGAGATCCTCCCACTCAGCGGCGTCAGCCCCTCAAACCCTGCCGCTGGCCCTTCAGCCGAAGCCGCCGCGGGAAACGAAGGGGCCGGCGGCAGCGGGCCGGGCGTCGAGGACGCGGCAGCTGAAACCGCCGCTGCGGTGGTGATCCACGTGGCCGGCGCGGTGACCAGCCCCGGAGTGGTTCGGCTGCCGGCGGGAAGCCGCGTGCACGAGGCCATCACGGCCGCCGGAGGCGCAGTCCCCGGCGCGGACCTTGACCGGCTGAACCTGGCCGTCGTGGTGGAGGACGGCCAAAAGATCCACGTGCCGCGGGAAGGCGAGGAGTTACCTGCAGCAGGTACTGGTGGCGGAGGTCCGCAACCCGGCGGCAGTGGGGCCGATGCCGGCAACACCGGAAACCCTGCGGGAGGGAAAATCAACCTCAACACGGCCAGTGTGGAGGAACTGGATACGTTGCCGAAAGTCGGGCCGGTGCTTGCCCAACGCATCGTGGACTGGCGCAAAGATCATGGGGCTTTCAAGAGCGTCGAGGAGCTGGACGCAGTGGACGGCGTCGGGCCCAAGATGCTTGAAGCATTGCTGCCGCTGGTGACGGTATGAGGTGCCCACGTGAGGGCGGTATCTAATGGGTAGCCGCAGGGAGAAGCCGACGACGAGTCCCTGGCAGCGGTATGTGGAGTCTGCCGTCAGGGGACCCGCAGCCGTGCCGGGACCCGCGGGCAGCACCGCGTCCGCCGAAGGCAGCGCACCGCACGGCGGGAACAGGACGGCTGAGGGCCCCGCAAAACAGCCACGACGACGGCGGGGCCTCGACGGTGCCGCGACCTTCCGGCACCGGGTCCAAGAACAGTGGTCCGGGGTATGGGATTCAGCCTGGCAGGGAGCCGGGACGGACAGTTTGGGGAACGGCGCGTCCCCCGGCGGCGAGGCGCCACGCCGCCGCACTGACGTGCGCCTCGCCGTGCCTGCGGTGGCAGTGTGGGCAGCCTGCATCGCCGGGCTTTGGCTGCAACCGGTGGTCCTGGGGGCACTCTGTTGTGGTTCTGCTGCTGCGGGAATGCTCTTGATATGCCGGAGCCGTCAGCTCTGCCCACCTGGTCAACGCCGCGGCACGGCACCAGGGACAGAACGCACTTCCGGCCGGCGCAGTTTCCTGTCCACCAGCGCGGCAGCACTCTTCCTGGCCGCGGCCGCGGCCGCCCACTCGGCCGCGGGAGCCAGCCAGCGGTTCGAGGGGCCCCTGGCGGAGGCTGTTGCGGCAGGAAAATCAGTAGTGGCAGTCGTCGAAGTGGCCGGGAACCCTCGCGCGCTCACAGCACCAGGCCACGCGGGAACGCCGGAACGCTGGTCGATACCAGTCTGGACCCGCGATGTCAGCACCGGCGGTGTCCTGCTCCGGACCAGGGCTCAGCTCGTGGTGATGGGCGGCGGCGACTGGGGCACTGTGGTGACCGGCCAGCTTGTCCGCGCAACGGGAAAGCTCCGGCCGCCTGAGCAAGGAACTGAGGAGGCTGCGATCCTCGCAGCCTCCTCAGGCCCAGGCCAGGCTACCGGGGTGCCAATCCTGGAGGGATCGGCCAAAGAACTGCGGGAACAGTTCGTGGCCGCGTCCTCGTTCCTCGCCCCCGATCCCCGCGGCCTGCTGCCGGGCATGGTCACGGGAGATACGACGGCGCTGGACGAGGGCCTGGAGACTGCCATGAAGGAGGTGGGCATGACGCACCTGACGGCCGTGAGCGGCGCCAACTGCAGCCTGGTCCTTGGAGCCCTGCTGTTGGCCTGCCGGAGCCTGCGCTTGCCACGGCTTCCCGCTGCTGCCTTGGCCGGCGCCGGCCTCTGGCTCTTCGTGCTCCTCGTGGGGCCGGACGCGAGCGTCCTGCGGGCAGCCCTCATGGGCGCCGTGGCTGTCATGTCGCTGGCCGGCGGCCGGTCCGGACGCGGCCTCAGTTTCCTGTGCCTGGCGGTGATCGGCCTGCTGCTGATGGATCCTGGACTAGGTTCCAGCTTCGGGTTTCTCCTGTCCGTTCTGGCAACCCTGGGGATCATTGTCCTTGGCCGGCGCATCATCGATTGGACGCCAGGGTTCGTTCCGCGCTGGGCGGCTGCGGCGGTGGCTGTCCCGTTGTCGGCGCAGCTGCTGTGCGGTCCCGTGATCGTGCTCCTGCAGCCCCAGTTTTCCACCTACTCGCTGCTGGCAAATGTCATCGCCTCACCCCTGGTGGCCCCTGTGACGCTGCTGGGGACGGCAGCTGTTCCCCTGGTGGTCCCGGCGCCGTGGCCGGCGACCGCCCTGATTGCAGTGGCCGGAACTTTCAGCTCCGGCGTCGCCGCAACGGCAAGGTTCACGTCGCAGCTCCCAGGGGCATCGCTCCCATGGCCTGAAGGCATTCCCGGTCTGCTGACCATGCTGTTCCTGTCTGTTCTGACCTACGGAACAGTGTGGGCCATCGCCCGGCCCCGCCAGGCCGGCGGGCTGGTCCTGTCTTGCCACGGGCGTCTCGTTTCGCTTATCGAAGTCATGGAGACGAGGTCTGTCCGGGCACTCCGCCGCCACGCCTTCCGGCCGGAGCCCGGGGCGAAGCGGACGCCGGTGTGGCCGCCCGGCCCCGGCTTGGAGCAGGGGGCCGGACGTGGCAGGCTGGGATACTCCACACATCTTTCCGGAAGGAACCCACGATGGCCGCTGCGCAGAAGCGAGCAACCCGTTCCCCGGCATCGAATGCAGCCACCTGGCGGGACGTAACACCTGCAGCGGTGGTGCTGGTCAGCGGCCCGGAAGAGTATCTGGGCATCAGGGCGATGGACCGCGTCCGCGCGCAGGTGCGGGCTGCCGCCCCGGACGTTGAGGTCAGCCGCATCAACGCGGCTGCCTATGAGCCAGGCACCCTGTTGATGCAGGTCAGCCCCTCGCTTTTCGGGGAGAGCAAGCTCATTGAGGTGGAGGCCGTCGAGGCCATGAACGACGCTTTCCTCGCTGATGCTCTCCGGTACGTGGAACACACGGAACCCGATGCGGTCCTGGTCCTCCGGCATGGCGGGGGAGTCCGGGGCAAGAAACTCCTGGACGCCGTAAAGAAGGGCGGCTGGCCCGTGGTGGACTGCCAACCGCTCAAGAAAGACGCAGACAAGGTGGCCTTTGTGGCGGCCGAATTCAAGGCCGGCGGCCGCCGTATTGAGCAGGACGCCGTCCAGGCCCTGGTCAACGCGGTGGGAGCCAACCTTTCGGAACTTGCCGCCGCGTGCAGCCAGCTCATCGCCGATGCGGGAACCACCGTCACCTCGGACATTGTGGACCGCTACTACGGCGGCCGTATCGAGGCCACAGCGTTCAAGGTGGCTGATGCTGCCATGGCGGGCAATGCTCCCTTGGCCCTGTCCACGCTCCGCCATGCCCTCGCCACAGGAGCGGATCCCGTACCGCTGGTGGCTGCGCTGGCCGCAAAGCTTCGAACGGTTGCGCGGGTTGCCGGCGCATCCGGATCCTCCGCCCAGATAGCCGCGGAGCTCGGCATGCAGCCCTGGCTGGTTGAGCAGGCGCAGCGGGATGTCAGGAGATGGACGCCGGAGGGGCTGGTCCGGTCCATCCAGGCCACCGCCGAAGCCGACGCGCAGGTCAAAGGCCTTTCCCGCGACCCTGTCTATGCGGTGGAGCACGCGGTCACGGTCATTGCCATGTCCGTCCAGGGCCGCTGACCGGTCACCCGGCCTGCGGGATCCTCCCTGGGTGCCCGTCCGCGAAGGTCCTCAGCCTGTGCGCCCACCTGGACCCGAACGGCCATGGTCCGCGCAGAAGCCCAGGATTCAGGCGTAGGGCCGGGCTTAAAGATGTGTGGCCGGTACCCGAGGGTACCGGCCACAACCATCAGTTCAAACGAACGGGAAACCTTACAGTGCGTTGACCTTCTTGGAGATCGCCGACTTGCGGTTTGCTGCGTTGTTCTTGTGCAGAACACCCTTGCTAACAGCCTTGTCCAGCTTGCGGCTGGCAGCAACCAGGGCAGCAGCAGCTGCATCCTTGTCCGTGGACTCAACGGCAGTGTTGACGGCGCGGATGGCCGTCTTCAGCTCGGACTTGACTGCGTTGTTGCGCAGGCGTGCCTTCTCGTTGGTGAGGATGCGCTTCTTCTGGGACTTGATATTCGCCACGTGTGAACTCTCTTTTTAATGCGGAAATGGTCTAGAGGGCTTTCAGGTTGGCCATTGACTGAGCGGCGTGGGGATACCTATGGCGGCCAACCATCAGTGGCCGTCGACCTGCACGGACACACAGCTATAAAGAATAGCAGGTCAGCGGCAACTCTTGCCATTTCGAGGGTTAGCCCCAGCCGTGTCGCCGGCGCAGGGAGGACGCCACCTGATCGAACCGGTTGCGGTCAAGCACGGCGCCCTCGCGTCGGATGCCGTCCGGGCGCAGCTGGATGACGCGGTCCAGCCGGGCCTCGCTGGGGCGGCCCTGACGGTCCCAGCCGCCTACTCCGATGTCCACGTAATCCGCTGATGCTGCAGAGTCGGGAACACGGTCCCTGCTGGTCAGCATCAGTCCGAGCAGGTACCCGCCGTTGCGGCCCACGAGCAGAACCGGCCGGTCTTTCCCGCGGCTGTGGTCTTCTTCGTACGGCACCCACGCCCACACCACTTCCCCAGGATCCGGTTCACCATCTGGCCTGGCCGCATACCTGACGGTGAATTCGCCGTGGAAGTCCCCGGGGTAGGCAGCGCCGGCGTTTAACCTGCCCTGAACCTGGCCGTTGCCGGAAGGCGGTCCAGGCCGGCCCGGCGAGGGACGGTCGGTTGCCCCAGTAATCCTTCGCACCCTTGTGAGTGTTCGCAGGCCTGTCCTGACCGCGTCCTGCAGTGAATGGAGATTGAAAGCCATCCAGCCACCCTATAGCTGCCTCCCGCGTGGAGGAACGACGGCGGCAGCTCCATTGAGGATGCGGTGTGGCAGGCCCTGACGTGGGACACTGGAGGTTGAAAATGTGCGGCCAGACCGCGGGCCGCCCACGGCGCGCCCAGTCGATGGCCGTGTGAATGCCAAGAGTAAGGACCCCTGCGTGTCTCCCATGGCCCGCACCGCCCCGGTGCCCGCCGCGACAGATCCGGCCATTATTCGGAATTTCTGTATCATCGCGCACATTGACCACGGTAAGTCCACCCTGGCCGACCGGATGCTGCAGTTCACCGGCGTGGTCCAGTCCCGTGACATGAAGGCCCAGTACCTGGACCGGATGGACATCGAGCGCGAGCGCGGCATCACCATCAAGTCCCAGGCGGTCCGTATGCCGTGGGAACTTGACGGCACCAGCTACGCGCTGAACATGATCGATACGCCCGGACACGTTGACTTCACCTATGAGGTTTCCCGCTCTCTCGCAGCGTGTGAAGGGGCGATCCTCCTGGTGGACGCTGCCCAGGGCATCGAGGCCCAGACCCTCGCCAACCTCTACCTGGCGATGGAAAACAACCTTACGATCATCCCCGTCCTGAACAAGATCGACCTCCCGGCAGCGCAGCCGGAGAAGTACGCGGCGGAGCTGGCCAGCCTGATCGGCGGAGACCCGGAGGACGTCCTGCGCGTTTCGGGCAAGACCGGCATGGGCGTCGAGGCGCTGCTGGACAAGATCGTCCGCGACCTGCCGGCTCCCCAGGGCGACGCCAATGCCCCTGCGCGCGCCATGATCTTCGACTCGGTGTATGACACTTACCGCGGCGTGGTCACCTACGTCCGGGTGGTGGACGGCATGCTGCACCCCCGCGAACGCATCCAGATGATGTCCACCCGGGCCACCCACGAACTCCTCGAGATCGGGGTGAGCTCCCCGGAACCCACGCCCTCCAAGGGCCTGGGTGTGGGCGAAGTGGGCTACCTCATCACCGGTGTGAAGGACGTCCGCCTGTCCAAGGTGGGCGACACCGTCACCAACCTTGCCAAGCCTGCCGCTGACTCCCTCCCCGGCTACGCGGATGCCAAGCCCATGGTCTTCTCCGGCCTGTATCCGCTGGACGGCACGGACTACCCGGTGCTGCGCGATGCGCTGGAGAAGCTGATGCTCAACGACGCCGCCCTGGTCTATGAGCCCGAAACGTCCGCGGCCCTGGGCTTCGGGTTCCGCGTTGGCTTCCTGGGCCTGCTCCACCTTGAAATCACCCGCGAGCGGCTGGAACGCGAGTACAACCTGGACCTGATCTCCACCGCTCCCAACGTGGAATACGAGGTCACGCTGGAGGACAAGAAGGTGGTCCACGTGACCAACCCCAGCGAATACCCCTCCGGCAAGATCTCCGAGGTCCGCGAGCCCATGGTGGCCGCCACCATCCTGGCCCCGAACGAATTCGTCGGAGCCATCATGGAGCTCTGCCAAAGCCGCCGCGGCGTGATGGGCGGCATGGACTACCTGTCTGAGGACCGGGTTGAAATCCGGTACCGCCTGCCGCTGGCCGAGATCGTGTTCGACTTCTTCGACATCCTGAAGTCCAAGACCCGCGGCTACGGTTCCCTGGACTGGAAGGCCGACGGCGACCAGGTGGCCGACCTTGTCAAGGTGGACATTATGCTCCAGGGCGAACAGGTGGATGCCTTCTCCGCCATCACCCACCGGGACAAGGCCTACGCGTACGGCGTCATGATGACCACAAAGCTGCGTGAGCTCATTCCCCGCCAGCAGTTCGAGGTGCCCATCCAGGCGGCGATCGGCTCCAGGATCATCGCGCGGGAAAGCATCCGCGCCATCCGCAAGGACGTCCTGGCCAAGTGCTACGGCGGTGACATCTCCCGTAAGCGCAAACTGCTGGAAAAGCAGAAGGAAGGCAAAAAGCGCATGAAGATGGTGGGCCGCGTCGAGGTTCCCCAGGAAGCCTTCATCGCTGCGCTTACCACCGACGAATCCAAGGACAAGGCCAGGAAGTAGTGGTTACAGCGGCCGGCACTGCGGGAGGACCCTGCAGTGCCTAGCGTTCTTCCCCTTGGCGACCCGGCGCCGTCGGACGGTCTGCTGCCCGGCCAGGCAGCCGACGGTGCGGCGGACCGGGCATTCGGGCTATATGTACACATCCCGTTCTGCGCCGTCCGCTGCGGCTACTGCGACTTCAATACCTATACCGCCACGGAGCTCGGCGGCGGCGCCTCCCAGGATGCCTATGCCGCCACCGCGGCCTCGGAAGTGTCCCTGGCAGCCAGCGTCCTTGCAGAATCCGGCCTCCCCGCGCGGCCGCTCAGCACGGTGTTTTTCGGGGGCGGCACGCCAACCCTGCTCCCAGCGGAGGACCTGGCCCTGATCCTGGGGCGCGCCATCGACCAGTGGGGGATCGAGGCGGGCGCCGAGGTCACCACGGAGGCGAACCCGGACTCCGTCACCCCGGAGTCCCTTGCCGTCCTGAAAGATGCCGGGTTCACCCGGATTTCGTTCGGCATGCAGTCCGCCGTACCGCACGTCCTCAAGGTCCTGGACCGGACCCACACGCCCAGCCGCGTGCCCCAGGTGGTGCAGTGGGCCCGGGACGCCGGCCTGGCCGTCAGCCTCGACCTCATCTACGGCACTCCGGGGGAGTCCCTGGACGATTGGCGGTACTCCCTCGAGACAGCGCTGTCCTACCAGCCGGACCACATCAGCGCCTATGCGCTGATCATCGAGGACGGGACCAAGCTCGCCGCCCAGATCCGCCGTGGTGAAGTGCCGGGGATCGACGACGACGACCACGCCGACAAGTATGAGCTCGCCGATGAACTGATCACCAAGGCAGGCCTGGGCTGGTACGAGGTCAGTAACTGGGCCCGCACGCCCGGACAGGCCTGCCGCCACAACCTCGCCTACTGGCGGGGCGACGACTGGTGGGGGATCGGACCGGGGGCGCACTCTCACGTGGGCGGGGTCCGCTGGTGGAACGTCAAACACCCCACTGCCTACGCAGGACGCCTGGCGCAGGGAGTGTCACCGGCAGCAGGGAGGGAAACCCTGGATGCGGAAACCCGGAATATGGAGCGGGTGATGCTTGAGGTCCGCCTCCACTCGGGCCTCGAGATCGCCTCCCTCGGCGCCGCAGGACGGCACGAGGTCGCCGGGCTGATCGCGGAAGGACTGGTGGACCCTGCCGCCGCTTTCGCGGGCCGGCTGGTCCTCACGCTGAAGGGCAGGCTGCTGGCTGACGCAGTGGTCCGCCGGGTCCTGCCCAACTAGCAGTTGCGGGCCCAGGGCGCCCGTGCAGGGGCCACCCCCGTAGGGTGCGAGTGCTGGGACCCGGCGGTGGGCCCACGCTGGCGAGGGCCCCGGCACGAGCTTGCGAGTGCTGGGAGCCGGCGGTGGGCCCACGCTGGCGAGGGCCCCGGCACGAGCTTGCGAGTGCTGGGAGCCGGCGGGGACTACTTAATCCAGCGGAGGTTGTACTGGTAGCGGTGCGGCTGACCCTTGTTGACATGGATGCCGGCTGCCACGGAGAAGCAGGTCAGGGCAATCCAGATGAGGGTGGCAATCACGGCAAAGATGTTGCCGACCACCGGAACGAACACCAGGATGTTCGCCACCACAGCGGCGATGGTGGGCGGCAGGCTGAAGTTCAGCGCCTCCTTTGACTCCTGCGCCGTGAAAGGGCCCCGGTCCCGGAAGATCAGGTAGATCAGCAGGGCCGGAACGCAGCCCAGGATTCCGCCGAAGTGGGCCATGGTGGCCCACTGCCGGTCTTCGCTGGCTGTCAGGGGCAGCGCATTCGCCGGAACGCCATGGTATTCCGAACGGCCCTGGCCGCCCTGGGTGTCCCTGTGATCGCGTGCGTTTTCTGCCACAGTCTGTTCCTTCTGAAAGTGCCATGGTGCTGGCTAAGAATGCATATCGGTTGCGCCGGGCTGCGCATATCGCAGGTTCCGCAGTACCAAGAATACTTGCTGGAGGCGCGGAAGCTGCCCTGGGGCTCACAGGCACAGCGGCACGGGGTGCCTGTCAGGGCACTGTCAGGAAGTCAATGACTTCCTCCACCCTCCCCAGCAGGGAGGCTTCCAGGTCCGCGTAGGTGCGGACCGCACCCAGCAGCTTCTGCCACCCAAGCCCGATGTCTTCCTTGGTGGCATGGGGCCAGCCGAACGCGGCGAGGATGCCGGTCTTCCAGTCCTGCCCGCGCGGCACCACGGGCCATTTTTCGATGCCCAGGACAGCCGGACGGATCGCCTGCCAGACGTCCACATAGGGGTGGCCTACGATCAGCACGTTCCCGGCCGCCCCCGGGGAGGCCATGACGGCGTCCGCAATGCGGGATTCCTTGGAGTCGGGCACCAGGTGGTCCACCAAAACTCCCAGGCGCCGGCCTGGTCCGGGCCTGAACTCGGCCACCGCCGCGGCAAGGTCGTCGATGCCGTGAAGGGGTTCGACGACGATGCCTTCCACCCTAAGGTCGTCTCCCCAGACCTTTTCCACCAGTTCGGCGTCGTGCTTTCCCTCCACCCAGATCCGGCTGGCCTTTGCGACCTGCGCCCGCTGGCCGGCAACCCGGACCGAACCTGAGGCTGTCCTGCCGGCGGCAGCGGCTGTCGCCTGGCGCGGCGCCGGCGGGAGCAGCTTTATGGCCTGCCCCTCGAGGAGGAAGCCGAAGCCCAGCCGGAAAGACCTGGATTTGCCGCGCCTGTCCTCCAGGGCCACTACGTGCATGCCGCCGGACTTCTCCACGCGGGTCACCGCGCCCACCCAGCCGGACTGGACATCCTCCAGCACCATTCCCCGTTCAACATGCACCTCAGGAAGTGCAGCCTTTGACGGAGCGGACATGTCCTGGGGGCCCCAGTTCTGGTACTGCATTGATTCACTCCGCCTAGCGCTCGATCACAGGTCCGGAATTTCGCCCGGAGCGGTACCAATGCTAGCAACGGGGAGAGGCATAATAGACTGTTAGCACTTGGGCATGTCGAGTGCTAAACGATGGGTGGCGCAGCGCGGGCGGCGCGGTCGCCCCAAACCCTGGATGGAGGTGGAGTGTGAGCGAGCCACGCAAACTTGAAGTACTCCGTGCCATCGTGGAGGACTACGTCCATTCCCGCGAACCCGTGGGGTCCAAAGCCCTGGTGGAGCGCCATCATCTCGGTGTGTCCAGCGCTACCATCAGGAATGACATGGCGGCCCTGGAGGAAGAGGGCCTGATCACGGCTCCGCACACCAGCGCCGGGCGGATCCCCACGGACAAGGGATACCGGCTCTTCGTGGACCAGATCTCAGCCGTCAAGCCACTCTCCCCGGCGGAACGCCGCGCCATCCAGTCCCTCCTGGAAGGATCGGATGACCTGGACGATGTCCTGGACCGGACCGTCCGGTTACTGTCCCAGCTGACCAACCAGGTTGCGGTGGTCCAGTACCCGCACTTAAGCAGGGCCCTGGTTCGGCATATCGAATTCGTCCTCCTCGCCCCGCGGAAGGTGCTGGTGGTTTTGATCGCCAACAGCGGCAAGGTGGAGCAGCGCGTTATCGACGTCGGCCAGGACCTGGGGGACGACGCCCTGGCGGGCCTCAGGGCCCGGTTCCTCGGATCGCTTGCCGGAACTCCGCTGAGCCAGCTCGCCCAGTCCCTGCCCGCCGTGGTGGCCACAGCCGCCCCGGGGCAAAGGCAGGCCGCCCAGGCCCTCGCTATCGGCCTGGAAGCCCTGGCGCAGAGCAGCCGCGAGGAACGCATGGTTATGGCGGGCACCGCCAACCTGGCGAGGTCCAACGTGGACTTCCCGCTCAGCATCGGCCCGGTGCTGGAGGCCCTTGAGGAGCAGGTGGTCATGCTCCGACTGCTGAGCGAGATGGCGCAGGACCACCGCGGGATGGCTGTCAGCATTGGCCGCGAGATTCCCTATGACGGACTTGCCGAGGCATCGGTTGTGGCCACCGGCTATGGCCCCGACAGCGCAGCAAAGATCGGCATCCTGGGACCAACACGGATGGACTACCCCACCACCATGGCCGCCGTCAGGGCTGTTGCCCGCTACCTTTCCCGGATTTTGGGCCCCTGAGGTCCAGCCCGGGCCACCGGATACCCACAGCATTTCCAGCAGTCCAACTGCAGGCAGTACAACAAGGAAGAGATACGAACTTTGAGCAGCCACTACGACGTCCTTGGAGTCTCACCGGAGGCCACGGGAGAAGAGATCAAGAAGGCCTACCGCAAGCTGGCACGCACCCTGCACCCGGACGTCAACCCGGGTGAGGACGCGTCGGACCGCTTCAAGGCAGTGACCCACGCCTACGAAGTCCTGTCGGATCCGCAGAAACGCCGGGTGTACGACACCACGGGCAACGAAAACGGGACGGACAACGGCTTCGGCGGCGGCGGATACGCCGGCCAGGGTTTCGCCTTCCAGGATATTTTCGACACCTTCTTTGGTGCCGGGGGTTCTACCGGCCCGGCCTCCCGCGTGCGGCGCGGGCAGGACGCCCTCATCAGCGTCCGGATCGAACTCCGCGACGCTGTCTTCGGTGTGAACAAGAAGCTCGACGTGGACACCGCCGTCACGTGCCCAACCTGCGAGGGTTCCTGCTGCCAGCCCGGCAGCCATCCTGAGCGCTGCGACATCTGCGGCGGCAGCGGCCAGGTCCAGCGCGCCGTCCGTTCCATCCTGGGACAGGTCATGACCGCAGCACCGTGCGGAACCTGCGAGGGCTTCGGCACGGTCATCAAGGACCCGTGCAACGAGTGCAGCGGCCAGGGACGCATCCGGAGCCGCCGTTCGCTGACCATCAAGGTTCCCGCCGGTGTAGCCACCGGAACACGGATCCAGCTTTCCGGCCAGGGCGAGGCAGGCCCGGCAGGCGGACCTTCCGGTGACCTGTACGTTGAGATCCGCGTGAACAACGACGCCACTTATGTGCGCGACAGCGACGATCTCCACGCCACCTTGCACATCCCGATGACGGCGGCTGCCCTGGGCACCGAAGTGAGCCTGGAAACGTTCGACGGGCCACAGGAAATCGACGTCAAGCCCGGGACCCAGTCCGGCGAGATCATCACTCTTCGTGGACTTGGGGTGACCCACCTGCGCGGTTACGGCCGCGGCGACCTCAAGGTCCACCTCCAGGTTGAGACGCCCGCCAAGCTTGATGCCGCCCAGGAAGAGCTCCTGCGGCAGCTGGCCAAGATGCGCGGTGAGCAGATCACCGAGGGCAAGCTTGCAGCCAGCGGCGGCATGTTCGCCAAGCTCCGGGACAGGCTCGGTAACCTGTAGCAGTGAGCAACCCTGTCTTTTTCACTCCGTCCGGGTCCCTTGACCACATGACGGCGGGGCAGGCCTTTGTCCTCGAAGGGACCGAGGCGCGGCACGCCGTCACGGTCAAGCGCCTCGCCCCGGGTGAGCCCGTCGACATCGTTGACGGCGCCGGGACGCGGATGAGCGGACGGGTGCTTGCGGCGTCACCCGCAGGCCTCGAGGTGGAGTGCGCCTCCGTGGCTGTTGAGGAGCGGCCGGCCACGAGGCTGGTGCTGGTGCAGGCCCTGGCCAAGGGCGACCGGGATGAACTCGCCATTGAAACGGCCACTGAACTCGGGATTGACGCCGTTATACCCTGGCAGTCCGAACGGTCCATCGTGCGGTGGAAGGGCGACCGCGCCGCGAAGGCCCACGCGAAGTGGCAGTCGGTGGTGACGGCGGCAGCCAAGCAGGCGCGCCGCGCGTGGGTCCCCGAGGTGCGGCCCGCCGTCGACACCGCCGCGCTGGCCGCCCTCGTGGAGGCCGCGGGGCTGGCGGTCATCCTCCATGAGGACGCCGTGCGCCCCCTGCGCACCGTACTGGAATCCTGGCGGGAAGCGGACGGAACGGAACCGCGCGAGGTGCTGCTGATCGTTGGGCCGGAAGGCGGCATCAGCCCCAGGGAAGTCACCAGGCTCTGCGGAAAGGGCGCCGTCACCGCCCTGCTGGGGCACCATGTCCTGCGCTCATCAACCGCCGGACCGGCCGCCGTCGTGCTTGCCAGCGATGTCCTGGGCCGCTGGACCGCACCCTCGCCCTGAATGTCGCGGCCGGGCCCAACCGGCAGGCTACCGGACGTTGAAGGCCCGCGAGTCCTCATTCTGGTCCGGCTGATCGCCGGTGCCGGCCTGGGCCACCTTCAACTCGTAGTCTCCGGCCGGCAGCGTGAGGGCAAGCGTAAACAGTCCTGCCTGGCCCGGCTCAACGGCCGCCGTCGTTTCCCCAGTCAGGAACGGGACCTTGGTGCCGTCCTCCTCCGCCCGCAGGATCTGCCAGCGGAGCTTGCCCCCGGAAAGGGTGCTGCGGCCGGTGATCTTGACGCTCCCTGCGGCAACCTCTGTGTTCTCCTGCGGATCAATGATCCAGACAGGGGCCACCATGCCGGCGGCCCTCGTCATAAGGTCACCCAGCTGGATATGGCCGAAAGCAACGTAGTCCGTGTGGCCGTCCACAAGGATCCGCACGCGGATTTGCTGCCCGGAATCGATAAGCCCTGAACTGGCGGCAGCGGCGGTGGCCGTATACACAAGCTGCTGGACAGCGCGGCCGGCCATGTCGGCGTCAAGGTTGCTGTTGAAGGCGTCCTCGGACACGTCCACGGTGATGACGTCCTTGCCGGAGATGGACGTGGCCAGCTTGCCGGGATTCTGCCAGGGGGTGAAGAAATCCGGGTCCAGGGGTTTGTCCGACATCATGGCCCGCAAGGCCCGTGTCACCGGATTTTCCTGTTCAGGCACATCCCTGAATTCCCGGTAAAGGAAGATGCTGCTGTTGCTCCGGCCGATCCAGTAGACCGGCGCTTTGTTGGACGACTGCGTGGTTTCGAGCGGCGCGCTCGTGGAAGGCGCCGAGCCGGCGGCAGCAGGTCCGGAGCCCAGGGCGGTGGTGGGGGAGGGATCAGGCTCGGCCAGGCAGCCCGTCAGGAGCGGAGCCGCCATCAGAATCACTGCCAGGACGCCAGGGCGCACAATGCCGCCACGTCGTCCTGCCCTGCGGGGCGCAGCAGATTCCGGCACGTTTGTTGCCTGTCCTTTCATGAATGGCGGGCCGCTCCCCAAGCGGCGGTCCCAGCAGTGGCTGGATTTCCAGCATGGCACAGGGCCCGGAGCGGAAAGGCCGGATACGGGCCTCCGGACGGAACTGCAACGGGAACGATATGAGGCCGATATGAAGTTGATACCTAATGGCGGAACCGGCGGCGCTGCGCGTGTTTCCCGAGCTGTCCCGGCCCTTCCCCTTTCAGAGGTTGATGCTGTCCTGGCGTAAGATGGAGGGATCGCTGGTCAAGGCGCAACCGGTCCATCGTCCAAGTGCACTGTCGCCGGCCGCCAGCAGCGGGAATTGTCCGGTACTTTGAGGGGAACACGGGCCTGCGGGCCATCACTATGACTGAATCAGCGAATGGCAAGCGCCGGCTCAACACGGGAGAAGGCGCTGCGGGGGAATTTCCCCATTCCCTCCCCGGCAGCCGTACCGAGGTAGTCCTTTTCGACAACTCCGACCAGATGGTCCAGTCCTTGGGCAGCCACGATGAAGCACTGCGGTACATCGAGGAACAGTTTCCGGCCGTCAACTTCCATGTCCGCGGCAATGAGCTCTCCATCACTGGGCCTGCCAGCGACGTTCCCCGCATCATGCGCCTCCTCCACGAGGTCCGCGGGCTGGTAGCCCGCGGTACGGTGATCAGCCCGGCGGTGCTGCAGCAGCTTGTGGCGCTCTTGCGTACCCAGTCCCTGCAGAACCCCGTGGACGTCCTGACCCACGACATCCTGTCCAGCCGTGGAAAAACCATCCGCCCGAAGACGCTGAACCAGAAGACCTACGTTGACTCCATCGACACCAACACGGTGATTTTCGGCATCGGTCCGGCAGGCACAGGCAAGACATACCTCGCGATGGCAAAGGCCGTCCAGGCACTGCAGCAAAAGGAGGTCAGCCGCATCATCCTGACCCGTCCCGCCGTTGAGGCGGGGGAGCGGTTGGGCTTCCTCCCCGGGACCCTGAGCGACAAGATCGATCCATACCTGCGCCCGCTCTACGATGCCCTGCACGACATGATGGACCCTGAGTCCATCCCCCGGCTGATGGCGGCAGGCACCATTGAAGTGGCGCCCCTGGCCTACATGCGCGGCCGGACGCTCAATGACGCCTTCATCATCCTTGACGAGGCGCAGAACACCACTCCGGAGCAGATGAAGATGTTCCTGACCCGGCTTGGCTTCGGATCCAAGATGGTGGTTACCGGCGACGTCACCCAGGTTGACCTGCCTTTCGGCACCCGCTCCGGACTCCGCATCGTGGAGGAGATCCTCCACGGCATCGAGGGCGTCAGCTTCTCGGTCCTGGACGCGGCAGACGTCGTCCGGCACAGGCTGGTAGGCGACATCGTCAACGCCTACAGCATCTGGGATGAAACCCAGCGCAGCAGGGTCAAACATTCGGCGGGCGCCGCCAAGCGGGGGGAACACGCGTGAGCATCGAGGTCAACAATGAGTCCGGCGTCCAGGTGGACGAAGCGGAAATCGTGGCGTTGTCCCGGTACATCTTCGAGCAGCTGTATATCCACCCGCAGGCCGAACTGTCCGTCCTGCTGGTGGACGAGCCCGCAATGGAGAAGCTTCACATAGAGCTGATGGACGAGCCCGGTTCCACTGATGTCCTCTCCGTTCCCATGGACGAACTGACCCCCGGAACGCCGGACCGTCCCACCCCCCAGGGCATGCTCGGTGACATTGCCATCTGCCCGCAGGTTGCCAGGGTACAGGCCAAGAACGCCGGCCACTCACTGCAGGACGAGATGCTCCTGTTGACCACGCACGGTATCCTCCACCTGCTGGGGTACGACCATGCAGAACCCGAGGAGAAGGCCGAGATGTTCGGGCTCCAGCGTGAGCTGCTGTCCGGCTTCACCGGCAAAGAAGCGCCCGCCGAGACCACCCAGTGACGCCTCTGCTCCTTGTCGCAATGGCCTTGGCTTTCCTGGCTGTTGCGGCCATATTGACTGCTGCCGAGGCCGCCTTCAACTTCATTCCGCGGCATGACGCGGAAGACGCCCTGCTGAAGAGCCGCGGGACGGCCCTGCGGCAGATCCTCTCCCACCCGGTGGCGCACATCAGGGCGCTGCGGTTCTGGCGTATCTGGTTCGAGATGGCGTCCGCCGTTGCGGTCGCCGTGCTGCTCTACAGCCTGCTGGACAACGTGTGGCTGGCAGGCCTTGCCGCAACCGGCATCATGGCGTTGCTGGGCTTTGTCATCGTGGGTGTTTCGCCGCGCCAGCTGGGCAGGCTCCACTCAGCGGCCGTTGTCCGCTCCACTGCTCCGATGATCCGCTTCCTGACCTGGGTCCTGGGGCCGATCCCAGGCTGGCTGGTGACGCTTGGCAGCACGGCTGCCCCCGGCGCCCCCGGCGGGGACGAGGCGTTCTTCAGCGAGCAGGAATTCCGTGAACTGGTGGAACGCGCCAGCGAGTCCGACATGATCGAGGACACCGAAGCGGAAATGATCCAGTCCGTCTTCGACTTCGGTGACACGCTGGTCCGCGCCGTGATGGTGCCGCGAACGGACATCCTCACCATCGAAGCGGGATCCAGCCTGCGCCAGGCGATGTCCCTCTTCCTCCGCTCCGGCTACTCCAGGATTCCGGTCATCGGCGAAAGCACGGACCAGATTCTTGGCATCATCTACCTGAAGGACGTTGCCGCCGTCATCCACGAGCTGGCACCCCACGAGGAGCCGCCGCTGGTGGAGTCGCTCGCCCGGGAAGTCCGGTACGTACCGGAATCGAAGCCCGTCAGCGACCTTCTCCGGGAGCTCCAGAAGGAGTCCACGCACGTTGCCATCGTGATCGACGAGTACGGCGGAACTGCCGGACTTGTCACGCTGGAAGACCTCATCGAGGAAATCGTGGGTGAAATAGTGGACGAGTACGACACCGAAAGCGCCGAGGCCGTCGAGCTCGGCGACGGATCGTACCGGGTCAGCGCCCGCATGGGCATCGATGACCTGGGCGAGCTCTTCGACATCGAACTGGATGATGACGAAGTGGACACCGTTGGCGGCCTGCTCGCAAAAGCGCTGGGCCGCGTACCCATTGTCGGAAGCACGGTGGATGTGCAGGGTGTGTCCCTGCGGGCCGACCGGCTGGAAGGCCGCCGCAACCGCGTCAGCCATATCATTGCGGCGCGGGTGGCAAAAGAAGACACTGACCTTGAGGACCTCTTCCAAGAGGCGGAAGCAACCCAGCAGGGAGTTTCACGTGAGCAAGAAAAATAAGGCCGAAAACCACGACGATTTCGGCGGTTTCCGCGCCGGGTTCTCGGTCCTGGTAGGCCGGCCCAACGCGGGCAAGTCCACCCTGACCAATGCGCTGGTGGGCAAGAAGGTGGCCATCACGTCCGCCAAGCCCCAGACCACCCGGCACACCATCCGCGGCATCGTCCACCGGCAGGACGCGCAGCTGATCCTGGTGGACACGCCAGGGCTTCACCGCCCCCGCACCCTCCTGGGCAAGCGCCTGAACGACCTCGTTGCGGACACGCTGGCCGAGGTGGATGCGATTGGGTTCTGCCTCCCCGCCAATGAAAAGATTGGCCCCGGGGACAAGTTCATCGCCGCCCAGCTGGCCGCCGTGGGCCGCAAGCCCGTGATCGCCATCGTCACCAAGGCCGACACCGTGGACCGCCAGGCCCTGACGGAGCAGCTCCTGGCCGTGGCCGCCCTGGGCCGGGAAGTGCTGGGGGAGGAAGGCTGGACGGACATCGTTCCCGTCTCCGCGACCGACGGCTTCCAGGTGGACACCGTCGCTGACGTGCTCATCAGCCTCATGCCGCCGTCGCCGCCGCTGTACCCGGACGGTGAACTCACCGACGAGCCGGAAGCTGTGATGGTGGCGGAACTTATCCGGGAAGCGGCCCTCGAAGGCGTCCGGGATGAGCTGCCCCACTCCCTCGCTGTGGTGGTGGAGGAAATCGTCCCCCGGGAGGACCGGCCGGAAGACAGCCCGCTGCTCGACGTACGGGTCAATCTTTACGTGGAGCGTCCCTCCCAAAAAGCAATCATCATCGGCAAGGGCGGCAGCCGGTTGCGTGAGGTGGGCACCAATGCGCGCAAGGGCATCGAGGCGCTCCTGGGTACACGCATCTACCTGGACCTCCACGTAAAGGTGGCGAAGGACTGGCAGCGGGACCCGAAACAGCTGGTGAAGCTCGGCTTCTAGGCCCATTTCAAGGCGCGGCCGTTGGGCCGCCCGGCATTTTCCCAGCCTGGACCACTAAAATGGGCCGGCTTTCGAATTTAGAGGAAGGTTCACCACGTGGGGCTAGGCCGCGACAAGCGCGACGACGGAGCTGAAGTGTCAACCGGGGGACCCGTGTCCCGGCACGCGGGAGATGCCACCCTTGGCGCCGCACGCCACCTTGGGTCCCTGCGCGGCATGCCGGTGTGGCTGAAGGTCGTCACCGCCATCGTTTCCGTTGCCATGATTGGCGGCATTGCATTCGCCGGTTTCTGGTTCCTTCGGCTTCAGAACAATATTTCCAAGGCTCCGCTGAACGCCGGCGGCGGCAACAACGAGCAGGTGAGCGACGCAACCGGACGGATGCAGATCCTGATCCTTGGCTCGGACACCCGTGACGGAGAAAACGCCGAATACGGCACCGCGGACGATTCCAGGGGCTACGGCAAGTCGGACGTCATGATGATGATGGACATCTCGGAGGACAACAAGCGCGTCAGTGTGATCAGTTTTCCGCGCGACCTGCTGGTGGACCTTCCCGAATGCAAGGATGAGGAAACCAACCAGGTCTACCCTGCCCGCAGCGGCGTGATGATCAACGAGGCCATGGCAGAAGCCGGCATAGGCTGCGCCGTGGACACCGTCAACCAGCTGACCGGCCTGGAAGTGGACCACTTCATGATGGCCGACTTCACCGCCGTGAAGGAACTGTCCAACGCCGTCGGCGGCGTCGAGGTCTGCATCAGTGACGCCGTCTACGATCCTGATTCACGCCTTCGGCTGCCCGCGGGCACGTCGGCGGTCCAGGGGGAAATGGCCCTCGCGTTCCTGCGGACGCGCCACGCATTTGCCGACGGCGGCGATTTGGGCCGGATCAAGGCCCAGCAGGGCTTCCTGTCGTCCCTGACCCGCAAGATCAAGGACGACGGCACGCTGTCCGATCCCGGCAGGATGCTCAAGATCGCCGACGTCGTCACCCAGAACCTGACCGTGGATGAAGGGCTGGCCTCCGTGCCCAGCCTGCTCACCATCGGCAACCGGCTCAAGGACATCGACATCAGCAAGGTGGCCTTCGTGGCTGTGCCCACCACACCGGCGCTGGCCGACCCCAACAGGCTGCAGATCGCCGAGCCCGCCGGGTCCCAGCTGTTCGCAGCCCTCCGGCAGGACGTCGATCTGACTGATCCGACGGCACCTTCCCCGTCCCCTTCGGAAACCTCCGCACCCCCCACGGCAGCCCCCACTGAGACGGCACCTGGGCTCCCGCCTTACGACAAAGCCGTTCAGCCCGTCACCGTGGCCAACGGCACCGGTGTTCCTGGACGCGCGCAGGAAATCGTGCAGGCCCTGGTCTCGGGCGGCTTCACCCAGGCCGGGCAGTTCGAGGCCACAGCGGTGGAGCAATCGGTAGTTTATTACGGCACGGACTTCGCGGACGTGGCTGCGGACGTCGCCGCCGTGCTCGGCATTCCGGCCGCACAGATGCTGCCCGCCCCGAACATCGCGGGAGTCCAGGTGTACCTGGGCACCGACTTCACAACCGGAGTGACGTACGGGGCTCCAGCCGCGCTCCCGGAGAACATCGTCAACCAGACTGCGAAGGATGCGTCCTGCCAGCAGGCTAACCCGGCGCTGATCGTCCAGGGCTAACCGCCGGCGCAAGGGGAACGCCAGGACACAACTGATCAACGAGATAAGTGGGGCCCACCAGATGGTGAGCCCCACTTCATGTCCGGTTACCAGATGCTGACGCGTTCCTCCGGAGGCATCCACATGCCGTCCTGTTCCGAGACCTCAAAGGCATCGTGGAAGGCATCCAGGTTTTTCGCAATGGCGTTGGTGCGGAACTCGTTGGGGGAGTGCGGGTCCGTTGCAAGTCGGCGGATGGCCTCCTCGGGCCGGATGACCTGGCGCCAGCCCGCCGCCCAGGAAGCGAAGAACCGCTGCTCCCCGGTCAGTCCGTCCAGGACCTCCGGTTCCTTCCCGTCCAGGCTGATGCGGTATGCCTTGTAGGCAATCGCCAGCCCTGCCAGGTCGCCAATGTTCTCACCAAGGGTGAGGCGCCCGTTGACGGTATGTCCAGGGGCCGCGTAGGGCGAAAGCGCATCGTACTGGGCCACCAGCTTCGCGGTGAGCTTTTCGAACGCCTGCCGGTCCTCTTCCGTCCACCAGTTCCGCAGCGCCCCGCCGCCGTCGAACTGGGATCCCTGGTCATCAAAACCATGGCCGATCTCATGCCCGATGACGGCCCCGATACCGCCGTAGTTCACGGCGTCATCGGCGTCGGCCGTGAAGAACGGGGGCTGCAGGATCGCGGCCGGGAACACAATCTCGTTCATCATGGGGTGGTAGTAGGCGTTGACCGTCTGCGGGGTCATCAGCCACTTGTTGCGGTCCACCGGCTTGCCCACCTCGTCAAGGTGCCGGTCGACATCGGCGTTGTGCGCACGCTCAACGTTGCCCAGGAGGTCAGTGGGGTCGATCTCTACGGCGGAGTAATCGATCCACTGGTCCGGATACCCGATCTTCGCCCGGAAGCCCTCCAGCTTCCGGAGGGCCTCGGCCTTGGTGGCGTCACCCATCCAGCCAACTGCGGTGATGCTCTGGCGGTACGCCTCTGTCAGGTTGGCGACGAGAGCCTGCATCCTGGCCTTGTGGGTCTCGGGGAAGTGCCGGGCCACGTAGATCTGCCCCACAGCTTCGCCCAAAGCCGCTTCGACGACGGCCACGCCGCGCTTCCAGCGGTCCTTGTTCCGGGGCGTGCCGCTGATGGTGGTCCCGTAAAAGGCGAAGCTGGCGTCCACGAAAGCCGAGGAAAGGTACGGTGCTGCTGCACTGACCACCCGCATCGCCAGCCATTCCTGCCAGTGGGCCAGCGGTTCGGACTCAAGGAGTGCAGCGGCGCCATCGAAAAACGGAGGAGTGCTCATGACGATCTCCTGCCGCTTGTCGGCATCAATGCCGGCGGCCTCGAACCAGGTGGCCAACAGCGGGAACAGCGCTGATGCCTCGTCCGCCGTCTTCAGGTTGTACGTCTTTTGCGGATCCCGAAGGGTGACGTTGTCCCAGTGGTGGGACGCGAGCTTGGTCTCCAGGGCAACCACACGCCCGGCGGCTGCAGCCGCGTCGGCAACGCCCGCCAGGCCGAGCATCGTCTTCACGTGCGCGGCATAGGCGGTGACCATCGGGGCGAACTTGTCTTCCCGGTAGTAGGACTCGTCGGGCAGGCCGAGGCCACCCTGCCCTGTGTACAGGAGAATCCGGTCGGGGTTCCCGGCATCCGGAGCAGGGTAGATGTAGAAGAGACCGCCAACATCGGCACGGAAGAGCCGGCCTGCCAACGACACGAGGTCCGCCACGGAGGTGGTGGCCGACACCTCCGCAAGGCGCTGGCGGATCGGTTCAAGGCCCTTCGCTTCAACAGCGGCCTCGTCCATGAAACTGGTGTAGAGGTCCCCGATTTTCCGTTCAATCCCACTGGCGGCCGCGCCCTTGGCCGCAGCTTCTTCAATAATGTCGCGGACTGCGATCTCCGAACCGTCCCGGAGGGCGGTGAAGGTACCCTCGAGCGGCCGGTCATCGGGAATGTCGGTGGCCTTCAGCCATGCGCCGTTGATGTGCTGGTAAAGGTCATCCTGCGGCCGGACCGTGTGATCAATGGTGGACAGGTCGATCCCCGAAATGGGCACTGAAACTCCTTCTGATGGAGAGCGGCGGCAGGAAAACAGCGCGCGGCGTCTGCATGGTGGACTTTACTGACGGTAGTGCCCTTTCATCTTACGCACCCGTGTTACTCTCAAAAGGTGCGTGCAGAGCTCCTTCTTCTTAGCTGCCGCGGCGAGGCCTCAGACGCGATCTAGCGCAAGGCCCACCCTCGCTGCGGAGTTTGTGTTGCCCGGCCACCCTTTCAACGTAGAACCACAGAAAAGGCCCCGATAGTAATGCGAAACGCACAGAAGCCCTCAGGAATGCCTGCCCACCGCTACACGCCGTTCCAGGACCAGATCAAGGTTGAACTGCCGGACCGCACCTGGCCGGACAAGGTCATTACCAAGGCCCCCCGCTGGTGCGCCGTTGACCTGCGCGACGGCAACCAGGCACTGATCGATCCGATGAGCCCGGCGCGCAAGATGAAGATGTTCGACCTGCTCGTCCGGATGGGCTACAAGGAGATCGAGGTCGGATTCCCCTCCGCTTCGCAGACGGACTTCGACTTCGTCCGCCAGCTGATCGAGGGCAACCACATCCCGGGCGACGTCACCATCCAGGTCCTGACCCAGGCCCGTGAGCACCTGATCGAGCGCACGTACGAGTCGCTGGTGGGCGCCAAGCAGGCCATCGTCCACCTCTACAACTCCACCTCCGTGCTGCAGCGCCGCGTGGTCTTCAACCAGGATGAGGACGGAATCCTGGACATCGCACTCCAGGGCGCCCGGCTGTGCAAGAAATACGAGGAAACCCTCGCGGACACGCACGTGACCTACGAGTATTCCCCGGAGTCCTTCACCGGGACCGAGCTGGAGTACGCGGTGCGGGTATGCAACGCCGTCGCCGACGTTTTCGAAGCCTCCGCGGACCGCCAGGTCATCATCAACCTGCCCGCCACCGTGGAGATGGCAACGCCCAACGTCTACGCCGACTCCATCGAGTGGATGAGCCGCCACCTGCACCCGCGCGAAGGCATCATCCTTTCCCTGCACCCCCACAACGACCGTGGAACCGGCGTTGCCGCCGCCGAACTGGGCTACATGGCCGGGGCGGACCGGATTGAAGGCTGCCTGTTTGGCAACGGCGAGCGGACCGGCAACGTTGACCTGGTGACGCTGGGCCTGAACATGTTCGTCCAGGGCATCGACCCCATGATCGACTTTTCCAATATCGACGACGTCCGCCGGACCGTGGAGTACTGCAACCAACTGCCCGTCCCCGAGCGTTCACCATACGGCGGCGACCTCGTGTTCACGGCGTTCTCCGGTTCCCACCAGGACGCCATCAAGAAGGGCTTCGAAGCCCTCGAACGGGACGCCGCTGCGGCAGGCAAGGACGTTGCGGACTTCACCTGGCAGGTCCCGTACCTGCCCGTCGACCCCAAGGACCTGGGCCGCAGCTACGAGGCCGTGATCCGGGTCAACTCCCAGTCCGGCAAGGGTGGCGTTGCGTACCTGCTCAAGAACGAGCACAGCCTGGACCTGCCGCGCCGCGCCCAGATCGAATTCTCCGGCGTCATCCAGAAGCGTACGGATACGGTGGGCGGCGAAGTCAGCGGTGCCCAGCTGTGGCAGGTCTTCCAGGACGAGTACCTGCCCTCCGGCAAGACTGACGGCCAGTGGGGCCGCTACGCCCTGGGTGCCGTCAAGACGGAAACGGACGACGACGGCGGCATGACGCTGCATGCCTCCCTCACCATTGACGGGGAGCAGGTCAGCCGTACGGGCACCGGCAACGGTCCCATCGCTGCGCTGCTGGGCATCCTGGGGGAAGACGGCGTGGATGTCCGCGTGCTCGACTACAGCGAGCATGCGCTCTCCGAGGGCGGCAGCGCCATGGCAGCCGCCTACGTCGAATGCGCCGTGGGGGAGCGGGTGCTCTGGGGCGTCGGCATCGACGCCAACACCAGCATGTCCTCCCTGAAGGCAGTCATCTCCGCCGTAAACCGCGCCATCCGGGACGCCCAGGCCTGAGCATTGCACTGCCGTGCCGCCGGAAGCTTCCGCCGGCACGGCAGTGCGCGGCACCGCTGTGCCGGCAAAGAATGGGAAGATAGAAGGCGTGGCCCAACACTCTTTCGCCTCGCGCGCGTACCGCGATGACGCCGTCGTCCTGCGCACCCACAAGCTGGGCGAGGCGGACCGGATCATCACCCTGCTGACCAAGCACCACGGCCAGGTCCGGGCTGTGGCCAAAGGAGTCCGCCGCACCAGCAGCCGGTTCGGCGCGCGGCTCGAGCCGTTTATGGTGGCGGACCTCCAGCTCGTGTCAGGCAAGACCCTGGACATCGTGACCCAGGCCGTGGCCAAGGGCGCCTACGGCGGGAACATTGCCGCGGACTACGGCCGTTACACGGTGGCGGCTGCCATGACCGAAACGGCCGAGAAGCTGACGGACGTGGACGGCGAGGCGGGGACGGCGCAGTACAACCTTTTGGTGGGCGCGCTGGCGTCCCTCAGCAGGGATGAACATGCTGCCGGACTGATCCTCGACTCCTATCTTTTGCGGGCATTGGCCACCGGCGGCTGGGCGCCCAGTTTCACGGACTGCGCCCGGTGCGGCCTGCCAGGCCCCCACACGGCATTTTCGGCTCCACTGGGGGGAATGGTCTGCAGCGGATGCCGGCCCCCTGGTTCGCCGGCTCCGGCGCCGGAGACTGTCGTACTGCTGGCGGCGCTGCTGACCGGTGACTGGGCAACGGCGGACGGTTCCCTTCCCTTGCACCGGAAAGAGGCCGCGGGCCTGGTGGCCGCATACCTGCAATGGCACCTCGAACGGGTGCTGAAGTCCCTCAAACATGTGGAGCGTAGCTGACAGTGGCCCTCGGCAAAAAGAACACCGTGTCCCGGAAGCGCACCCACCCGGTGGTTGCCCCGTACCCGCACCCGTCCGGGGCCGTTGCGCCCTCCATCCCGGCTGAATTCATTCCCCGCCATGTGGCGATCGTGATGGACGGCAACGGCCGCTGGGCCAACCAGCGCGGCCTGCCGAGGATTGAAGGGCACAAAGCCGGGGAGCCTGCGCTGCTGGACGTGATGGCAGGTGCCATCGAGCTGGGCATCGAGTACGTCAGCGTGTATGCCTTCTCCACCGAGAATTGGCGCCGGTCCCCGGAGGAAGTCCGCTTCCTGATGGGATTTAACAAGGATGTGCTGCGCCGGCAACGGAACCAGCTCGACGAATGGGGCGTCCGGGTGCGGTGGTCCGGCCGGCGGCCGCGGCTGTGGGGCTCGGTCATCCGCGAGCTTGAAGAGGCGGAGGAATTCACGGCGGGCAACAGCACCTGCACGTTGACCATGTGTGTTAATTACGGCGGCCGGGCAGAGATCACGGATGCCGTCTCCGCCATCGCTGCCGAGGTGGCCGCCGGCAGGCTCAAACCCGGTGCCATCACCGAGCGGACCATCCAGAAGTACCTCGACGAGCCGGACCTGCCGGACGTGGACCTGTTCCTCCGCAGCTCGGGGGAGCAGCGGCTGTCCAACTTCCTCCTCTGGCAGTCCGCCTACGCCGAGTTCGTCTTTATGGACACCCTGTGGCCCGACGTCGACCGGCGCACGCTCTGGGCCGCCGTGGAGGAGTACGCCCAGCGGGACCGCCGCTACGGCGGGGCAGTGGACGCGGCCGCACCTGCGGGTCCCTAGGCTCCAGGCGGCGCGCCCGCGGGTCAAGCAGGGGGTGCCATTCAGGCGGAGTAGGCCCTGAGCCACGCTGCCAGGTCCCGACAGGCCTCCTCCCGTACGCCGCGGCGGGAAAGGAAGACGTCGTGGATGGCGCCAGGATAGCGGAAGACCGCCACCCGCCGTCCCAGGCGCAGCGCACGGTGGGCTGTTTCCTCGACGTCGATCACGGCGTCGGCCTCCATCATCTCCGCCGACCACTCGATCTGGATGCGCGTACGGTTCGAGAGCAGGACCAGCGCCGGGGCCCGGATGTCCAGCCGGCGCTCCACCGCGGCATGGCCGGCAAGGACCGCCTTGGCCCAGCCGGCCCTGATGGGAAATGATGCCCTGGGACGCCACCGGGGGTCGAAGTGCCACTCGCCGTGGGCCTCTCTGCTGACGCTTTGCCAGTAGCCGGGCATCTCCGGGAGCCACAGGGGACGGCGGGGGTCGGCCCTGGACAGCGGGTCCACCAGGTGCATGGCGATGGTGCGGATGATACTGCTGCCCTGCAGTTCCAGCCACGGCGCATTCAGGATCAAGGTGCCCAGTGCCGTCGGGTTCCGGTCAGCCCATAGCGCCGTAATGAGCCCGCCCAGCGAGTGGGCCAGAACGTGGACAGTGGGTTCAACTCCCGGGCCCAGGCGTTCCTTGAGGTCTTCCCTGATCGCCCCGAGGGCCGCGGCGAGGTCCTCGTCATAGACCGCCAGGTCATCAGTGAAACCCGGCGTCTGCCAGGGCCGGAGGCTGCGGCCGAATTTGCGCAGGTCCACGGCGTAGAAGGGGAACCCGGCGTCGGTCAGGTATTCCGCCAGCTCCCCCTGGAAGAAGTAGTCCGCCCAGCCGTGGACGTACAACACCGCGTTAACCGCAGGCTGCTCCGCCGTCGTCGGCAATGCCGCCGACTCCCTGGCGAAGCAGCGGACAAGCGTTGCACAGACGTCGCCCTCATCGTCCGGGGCGAGGGGAAGGACACGCTGCTCGAAACGCGGCCCCAGGATGTCGGCAGTCCAGAGGGCTGCGTCCGTATCCCTGCCCACCTGTGCGCCGGTCATCCGCTGCCTCCGCTGCCGGATGGGTCCGGCTCCCCGTCCCCGTACGCCCGGAGCCAGCGCGCAAGCCTGGCGTACGCGTCGGCGCGCACGGCGGCGGGAGAGAGGAACACGTCGTGCAGGGCGCCGTCGATCCGCTCCACGGTGACGGTCCGGCCCAGGGTCAGGGCACGGGCAGCAATGATGTTGACGTCGAGGACGGCATCCGTCCGCCGCATCTCCTCAGACCAGAACAGCCCGTTGGCGCTGCCGCTGGAGAGCAGGACGAGGATGGGGACCTCGATGTTGAGTCCCCGCGCCACCCGTGAATGCCCGGCCAGGACGGCGCTGAGCCAGCCCGCCCGCACGGGAAAAGCCATGGGGGGACGGTAGCGGTCATCCAGCGTCCACTCTCCGTCGGCCGAACTGCTGATGGTCCGCCAGTAAAAGCCCCGCTCCGGCAGCCTGAGCACGGCTTCGGGCCGGAACCGGGCCACGGGTCCCACCATGCCCGCCGTGGCACGCCGCACCAGTGAACTGCCGTGCATCTCCAGCCAGGGGCTGTTGAGGACCAGCCGTGCCACCTTGCCGGGATGCCGGCTTGCCCAGAGCACGGCCACCAGCCCTCCCGTCGAATGCCCCATGAGGGTGAGGGACAGGTCTGCCCCGTCCTGGGCGATCAGCCGGCATGCCGTGTCGATTTCGGCGTCATAATCCCCGAGGTCCGACACATAGCCGCCCGGGGTTTCCGGCCGCAGGCTCCGTCCGTGGTTGTGCATGTCCAGTGCGTAGAAGTGGTACCCGGCCGATGACCAGAAGCGGGCGAGGTCCACGTTGAAGAAATAATCGCTCCAGCCATGGAGGAAAAGGACCACCCGGCGGCGTCCGGGGGAAGAAGGCAACGCAGCCATTGCAGGACGGAAGCGGACAAGGGTGGCCGTGCGTTCCACGCCGTCCGGGCCCCTGGCCTGGAAGGCGTGCGACTCGAAGCCCTCGCCCAGGATGTCCTGCTGCCACTCCATGGCTTCATGCTAATCCGCTCCCAGTTCGGCCAGCTCATTTTGGTCTGGGCCCTCCAAGGCGGAAAACTAGAGTCATGCGCGTTTACCCCACATTCTTCAGGCTTGCCTTCTCATGGATGGACGCCGAGCGCGCCCACAAAATCGGGTTCAAGGCCATCAAGCTGGCGCACCGCTCCGGCGCGGGAAAGGTCCTGGAAAAGCTCACTGCCCCCGCACCATCCCTCCAGACCGCGGCTTTCGGCGTAACGTTCCCGTCCCCGTTCGGGCTCGCTGCCGGATTCGACAAGGAAGGGCATGGCATCGAGGCTCTGACCGAGCTCGGATTCGGCCATGTTGAGGTAGGGACCATCACCGGCCAGGCCCAGCCCGGCAACGAGAAGCCGCGGCTCTTCCGCCTGGTCCAGGACCGCGCCGTCATCAACCGGATGGGGTTCAATAACGACGGCGCAACCGCGGTGGCCCCGCGCCTCAAGGCTGCCCGTGCCGCCCTGCAGCGCCGGCACCCGGACGTGCGCCCCGTCATCGGGGTCAATATCGGCAAGACCAAAGCAGTGGAACTGGCTGACGCCGTGGGTGACTATCTTGTGAGTGCCCGCAGCCTTGCACCCGCCGCCGATTACCTGGTGGTCAACGTAAGCTCGCCCAATACGCCCGGGCTGCGCCTGCTCCAGGATGTGCAGTCGCTCCGTCCCCTGCTGGCCGCCGTGGGTGAAGAAGCTGACCGGGCTGCCGGACGCCACGTCCCCCTGCTCGTGAAGATCGCACCTGACCTCAGCGACGAGGATATCGACGACGTCGCCCGCCTTGCGCTGGATCTCAAGCTGGACGGCATCATCGCCACCAACACCACCATCGCCAGGGACGGTTTGGCCTCGCCGGCGGACCAGGTGGAGAAGTGCGGTGCGGGCGGGCTCTCCGGCGCCCCGCTGAAGAAGCGATCCCTCGAGGTGCTGCGCAGGCTGAAGGATGTCACGGGCGACGCCCTCACCCTGGTGGCGGTGGGCGGCGTGGAAACAGCGGAGGATGTCCAGGACAGGCTCGACGCCGGGGCAACACTGGTCCAGGGCTACACGGCTTTCCTCTATGAGGGGCCGTTCTGGGCCGCACGCATCAACCGCGAACTGGCGAGGAAGCGCCGGTCCTGACTGACGGAGCGCGGCGCCCTCATCCTTTAAACGCAAAACCCCGGCGGATCGACCGCCGGGGTTTCGCGCTTATGAAGACCGTTGCTGGTCAGGCGGGATACTGCCCGCGCTTGACCTGGGGCTTGGGAAGACGGAGTTTGCGGAACTGCAGGGACCGCATGGAGCCGTACCAGACGGTGCCGCGCTCCACCTCGCCGAACTTGGCGGTCAGCCGTTTGCGGAGCTGGCGGGACAGGATGAACACGTCCACGAAGACGGCCAGGAACATTACCCAGAACCCGCCCAGGACGTAAATCATCATGTCGCTGGATGCCGGGACCACCAACGACACCAGGACGAACACCAGGGCACCGAACATCAGGTATTCGCCCAGGCTGAAGCGCGCGTCGACGTAATCACGGGCGAAGCGTTTCTGCGGGCCCTTGTCACGCAGGGGCAGGAATTTCTCGTCGCCGGTGTCCAGCGCCTGGCGCATCTTGAGGCGCTGGTCCTGGATGGCCTGGCGCTCGGCAGCTTTCGATGCCTTGCGGTCCTCAGGGACCAGCGGGCGCTTACGGGCTGCTTCCTGTGCCTTGCGGGTGGGAGTCGGGGCCCCCTTGCCGCTCAATCCGTTGGCCCGCGCCGCCGCCTCTGCAGCCTGTTGGTCTACTGTTTGCTGCGCCGAGGGCGCTTCCTTTTTACGTCCGAACACCTGAACAGAATACCTTGCGGCAGGCCCCGGATTTGATGCCTGGCCCTCGCGGCGCCCCATGGCGGGGGATGTGACGCGGGTAATGTTTTTGCCATGACGTCATCGCCCACGGCTACGCCGCAGAATCCCAGTGCCCACCCAAACCCTGGCTTCGCCGGAAACAACTCGACGGCGGACCTCCGTGCCGCCATCGACAGGTCCTTCGCCCTTACCGTTGAACGGCTTAAAGAGCTGGTTGCCATCCCCGGCATTGCATGGCCAAGCTTTGACCGCGGGCCTCTGGAGCACAGTGCCGAAGCCGTAGCGGAACTGCTGCGCGGCGCCGGCCTGGACAACGTGCAGATCCTTGCCTGCGACAAGCCGGACGGCACTCCGGGAGGTCCCGCCGTCGTCGCCCGCAGGCCCGCCGCGGACGGAAAGCCGACAATCCTCCTCTACGCGCACCACGACGTCCAGCCCACCGGGGATCCCGCGCTGTGGGAGACCGAACCATTCACCGCCGTCGAGAAGGACGGGCGCCTGTACGGGCGGGGCGCAGCGGATGACAAAGCCGGGATCATGGCACACGTTGCCGCCTATGCGGCAGTTTCGGAGGTCCTCGGCAGCGCGCTTGGCCTCGGCGTGACGTTCTTCTTTGAGGGCGAGGAAGAAGCAGGATCGCCCACCTTCCGGTCATTCCTGGAGGAAAACCGTAAACTGCTCCGCGCCGATGTCATCGTGGTCGCCGATTCGAGCAACTGGAAAGTAGGCATTCCCGCCTTGACCACCAGCCTGCGCGGCCTCGTGGACGGCACCATCGAAGTCCAGGTCCTCAAGCACGCCGTCCACTCGGGCATGTACGGCGGGCCCGTGCTGGATGCACCCACCCTGCTTTCCCGTCTCATCGCCACGCTCCACGATGACGAAGGGAACGTTGCCATCGAGGGACTGCTGGCAAGGGACACGGCCGCCGTGGACCTTCCGGAGGAGGACTACCGGGCTGACGCATCAGTGCTCGACGGCGTCCGGCTGGCCGGGTCAGGGAGTATCGCCTCGCGGCTCTGGACCAAGCCCGCCCTGTCCATCATCGGGTTCGACGCACCTTCCGTGGACGCTGCCTCGAATACGCTGCTGCCCCGCGCGCGGGCGAAGTTCAGCCTTCGGCTGGCGCCGGGACAGATTCCCGAAGAAGCGATGGAGGCGGTGCGCAGGCATGTGGAGTCGAACGCTCCGTTCGGTGCGCGGGTGACCTTCACGCCGGGGGAGAGCGGAAACCCGTTCCTCACCGACACTTCCTCACCGGCGGCCTCGCTGGCGATGTGGGCACTGGGGGAGGCCTGGGGAGTACCGGCAGTGGAAACCGGCATAGGCGGTTCCATCCCCTTCATCGCCGACCTGACGGAGCTGTACCCGGACGTGCAGATCCTCGTGACAGGGGTAGAGGACCCGGACTCCCGGGCTCACAGCGCCAATGAGTCACTGCACCTGGGCGACTTCCGCAAAGCCATCCTTGCCGAGGCGCTGCTCCTCGCCCGGATCAATGAACAGGGGCTTTAGGGTCTTCCCGCGGGGCAGCTGCCGGAAGCGCTTCCGGATCGGATTAAAGGCTTTCCCTGGGAACAAGCGGGGACCTTGCATGGTTACCTCAGGAGTTAGAGCTACACGTCCGCCCCGCGTAGCATGTAGCTATAGCCCATACCGAAACCGTAGGGGCAGGCTCCGCCAGCGCGGCGCCGCCAGACCGTCCTAAGAAGGTAGGCCCATGAGCACCGCAACAAATGAGAACAGCACCGGTACCACCAGCACGGCCAGCGATGAACTGTCCGTCCACGAGGTCAAACTGACTGACGTCGCCGCAGGGAAGGTACGCAGCCTTCTCGAGCAGGAAGGCCGTACGGACCTGCGCCTCCGGGTTGCTGTGCAGCCCGGCGGCTGCTCCGGGCTGATCTACCAGCTGTACTTCGATGAGCGGCTCCTGGACGGAGACGCAGTCCGGGACTACGACGGCGTCGAAGTTGTTGTGGACAAGATGAGCGTTCCCTACCTCAGTGGTGCCTCCATTGACTTCGAGGACACCATCTCCAAGCAGGGGTTCACCATCGACAACCCCAATGCCGGCGGCTCCTGCGCCTGTGGGGATTCGTTCCACTAAGCCGGTTATTTCGCCCGATGCCGGCGCCGGGCCACCTGCCGAAAATAACGGTACGGAGGCACGGCGCCGACATGTGGGCGAAACGCCCGGCGGAGCGGTAAGCTCTACACCGAGTAGTAAAACTTTTAGTGTGCCCGGGGCGGCCGAGTCTTCCCGGACAGCAGCAACAAGTAGGAAGGGCCGTCTGTGAGTTCGCAGAACCGAACCGGCAGCCGACGCAAAACGATCACAACGATCACAAGCTTGGCAATTGCCGGCGCGTTGGTTTTGACCGGATGTTCGCCAGAGGTAGAGAAAGGGTGGCTGCCCACGGAACGTGGCACCACCAGCAACACCGACCGCATCATGGACCTCTGGGTCAACTCATGGATTGCCGCCCTGGTTGTGGGCATCATTACCTGGGGTCTGATCGTCTGGTGCCTGGTCGCATACCGCCGCCGCAAGGGCACCGTTGGGTTCCCGCGGCAGACCAGCTTCAACCTCCCTCTGGAAGTCTTTTACCTGACCATCCCGCTGTTCATGGTTGTGGTGTTCTTCTACTTCACCGACCGCGACCAGCAGGCGATCGATAACCGCTCAGAGCCCGCCGACGTCGTTGTTGACGTCCGCGGCAAACAGTGGGCCTGGGACTTCAACTACAAGGCCGGCGACGTCATCGAAGAAGACGTCTACGAAGCAGGCGTGCAGACCAACCTCACCGGCAACACCATCGACAAGGAACAGCTCCCCACGCTGTACCTGCCCGTGAACAAGTCGGTTGACCTCGAACTCAACGCACGCGACGTCATCCACTCCTTCTGGGTTCCCGCCTTCCTCCAGAAGCGCGACATGATCCCGGGCAAGACCAACTACATCAGGTTCACCCCCACTAAAGAGGGCACCTACGACGGCAAGTGTGCCGAACTCTGCGGCGAGTACCACTCCGAAATGCTGTTCCGCGTCAAGGTGGTGTCGGAATCCGAATTCCAGGCCCACATGGACGAACTGCGCGAAGCAGGCAACACGGGTCTCCTCGGCGTCGAGTACGACCGCAACCCGAACGTGAACGAAATTAAGTAAGGGGAGCGACGTGGCTACGTACACTCAATCCGCACCCGCCGGAGCCCTTCCAGCTCCCGTGGTTCCGAAGTCCAAGGGACGCATCGTCGTCAACTGGATCACCTCCACCGACCACAAGACCATCGGGTACATGTACCTGATCTCGTCCTTCGTGTTCTTCTGCCTTGGCGGCGTGATGGCACTGCTCATCCGCGCTGAGCTGTTCGAGCCGGGCATGCAGATCCTGCAGACCAAGGAGCAGTACAACCAGCTCTTCACGATGCACGGCACCGTGATGCTGCTGATGTTCGCTACGCCGCTGTTTGCCGGCTTCGCGAATGTCATCATGCCCCTGCAGATCGGCGCACCTGACGTGGCCTTCCCGCGACTGAATGCGCTGGCTTTCTGGTTCTTCCTTTTCGGCTCCACCATCGCGGTGTCGGGCTTCATCACGCCCCAGGGTGCAGCGTCATTCGGTTGGTTTGCCTATGCGCCGCTGTCCAACACCACCTTCAGCCCCGGCATCGGCGGTGACCTCTGGGTGTTCGGTCTGGCGCTGTCCGGCTTCGGGACCATCCTGGGTGCGGTCAACTTCATCACCACCGTTATTTGCATGCGCGCCCCGGGCATGACCATGTGGCGGATGCCGATCTTCACCTGGAACATCCTCGTCACGGCCATCCTGGTCCTGATGGCCTTCCCGCCGCTGGCCGCAGCCCTGTTCGCGCTCGGCGCTGACCGCCGTTTCGGTGCCCACATCTTCGATCCGGAGAACGGCGGTGCAGTCCTCTGGCAGCACCTGTTCTGGTTCTTCGGCCACCCCGAGGTGTACATCATCGCCCTGCCGTTCTTCGGCATCGTCTCGGAGATCTTCCCGGTGTTCAGCCGCAAGCCGATCTTCGGCTACAAGGGCCTGGTTTACGCAACGATTGCCATTGCCGCACTCTCCGTGACTGTGTGGGCGCACCACATGTACGTCACCGGCTCGGTGCTGCTGCCGTTCTTCGCGTTCATGACCATGCTGATCGCGGTGCCCACCGGCGTGAAGTTCTTCAACTGGATCGGCACCATGTGGCGTGGTTCGTTGACCTTCGAGACCCCCATGCTGTGGAGCATCGGCTTCCTGGTCACGTTCCTGTTCGGCGGCCTGACCGGCATCATCCTGGCCTCCCCGCCGCTGGACTTCCACGTCTCCGATTCCTACTTCGTGGTGGCCCACTTCCACTACGTGGTCTTCGGCACCGTGGTGTTTGCAATGTTCGCCGGCTTCTACTTCTGGTGGCCCAAGTTCACCGGCAAGATGCTGAACGAGCGCCTTGGCAAGATCCACTTCTGGCTCCTGTTCCTGGGTTTCCACGGCACCTTCCTGATCCAGCACTGGCTGGGTGTTGAGGGCATGCCGCGCCGCTACGCCGACTACCTCGTGGAAGACAACTTCACCTGGATGAACCAGTTCTCCACGGTTGCCTCATTTGTTCTGGGTGCATCGCTGATCCCGTTCTTCTGGAACGTGTACATCACCTGGCGCAGCGCCGAGAAGGTGCAGGTGGATGATCCGTGGGGCTTCGGTGCTTCGCTGGAGTGGGCCACGTCCTGCCCGCCGCCGCGGCACAACTTCACCTCCCTGCCCCGGATCCGTTCGGAACGCCCGGCGCTGGACCTGCACCACCCTGAACTTCGCCAGGTCCACACCGTTGAGTCACCCGCTCCCGCAGCCAAGACGCTCGGAAACGCCGACCAGAGGGACAACTGACAATGAAAATTGAATCCTGGATTTTTGGTGCCGGAGTTTTCTTCTTCGTTCCGATCTCCCTGGTGTACGGTTTCCTCACCAACTGGGGCGAATGGGTCGGCATCCTCGGCATCCTTCTCGTGGGCGGCCTTGCCGGCATGATCGGTGGATACCTCGGGTTCACCGGCAAGCGCGTAGGCCTCCGTCCCGAGGACCGCAGCGACGCTGAGATCCACGAAGGTGCCGGCGAGCAGGGGCACTTCAGCCCCTGGAGCTGGTGGCCGCTCTTCCTGGGCCTGGCCTGCGCTACGGGCTTCCTGGGACTTGCCGTAGGCTTCTGGATCGTCTACATCGCGGCCGGCATGGCCGTTGTAGCGCTGATCGGCTGGGTCTACGAGTACAGCCGCGGAGACCACGCCCACTAGCAGCACCTGAGCACAAACTAACGACGACGGGCCCCACCTTCAGGCGGGGCCCGTCGTCGTTGGTTTCCGTGTCTCCAGCGGGCCTCAGGCGGCGCCCTGCGACTCCAGGAGGTCGCTGAGTACACGGAGTGCCTCCTCAGCGGCCTGGCGGCTGTGTGCCCCGTCCAGCGCGGCATCGCTGATGCCCAGCTCCACCTCGCAGCCGTGCTGGAAGTCTGCCGTCATCACCTGGAGGAGTGAGCGTGCGTCCACGTGCCCGGCACCGTCCTTGGCTATGGTCACCGGCAGGCCTGTTTCGGTAACAGCCCGTACGAAGACGGCGGCAGGACGGGCATGCAGCCCCACCGAGGCTTTGACCACGGCCTTATGTACTGGCAAGGGGGACTCCTTTGTTGTGGCGGCCCACCGCCGCCATATGACATTTCCTGACAAATATAGCCGCCCGGCGTCCCGCTCCACCAAGCGGAGGGCGTATGCACCGCACTGGTCTAGACCTGTCCTAAAATTGGAGGGTGAACCTTAATGCAGGGGAGACCCGCCATGGCTTCTAGCGCGGCAGCCATCACCGGCGACATCGACCGGACCAGTGGAACAGCGATTTATGTCCAGCTCCGTGAAATCCTGCGCTCCTACATAGCGCAGTCCTGTCCGCCCGGGTCAGCCCTGCCCTCTGAGCGCGATCTTGCCGAGCGGTTTGGCCTGGCACGGATGACTGTACGGCAGGCCATCGACGCCCTGGTTGGCGAGGAGGTCATCGAGAGGGTGGTGGGCCTGGGGACCTTCGTCCGCAGGCCGAAGCTCGATCTCCAGGTAAAACTGACGTCGTACAGCGAAGAGATGCAGCGACGCGGCATGGTACCGGCCGCAAAGGTACTGAGCTTTGAGCAGATCGCTGCGAGTGCCTTCCTGGCCCGGGAACTGCAGTTGGACGAGGGAACGCCGCTGGTAAGGTTCAGGCGCCTGCTCCTGGCCGACGGTGAGCCGATGAGCGTCGACGAGAACTTCATTCCGGCGCACCGCGTGCCGGGACTGCTGGACGGGGAACCGCCCACGTCGCTCTACAACGTCCTGAGTGAACAGTTCGGCCTGGTGATGGAGTGGGGCGAGGACATGATCGAGGCTACGGCAGCATCACCCTCCACCGCCCGCCTGCTGAATGTGGAGGTAGGCTCACCCCTGCTGAAAATCCAACGCCATGCGTTTGTTGCCCGGGCAATGGTGGACTACTCCGTGTCCTACTACCGCGCTGACAGATACAAGCTGTGGGTTCCGCTGCAGCGGCCCGGTGCGCGCCGGGCCCGAAACCACTAGGCGCCTCCGACGGTTGAGGGGATGCCCGGACACAGTTTTTTGCGCTTCCGGTTCGAACTTAAACAATGAAGGCCCGGTCCTTGTGAACTGGTCCCCAAAAGTTGGACTCGTGCTTATGCGACTCCACTTTAGCGGCCCAGCGGTTGGCTCTTTTCAGAAGGCTCCGTCCCACTTGGGACGGAGCCTTCTGTGCGTAGTAGCGCGGCCGTCGTCAACAGCCGCTGCCGGTAGCCATGATGGTTGGCATTACGGCGTGCTTTTCAGTCCGCCTTTGATCTGGCGGCCCGTTTCTTGGACTGACGCAACATGACGAGGTTGGCCACGGTCAGTGCAAGTGAGATCAACACCAGGACTATGTACCAGACCTGAATTTCACCCTGGGTTCGAATGACCATCATGAACCAGATCAGAGCCGACGCGAACCACAGGACGACTTGGAACAGAAGGACACGTGGCCTAGGCATTTCAGGCTTTTTTCCGGGCTCGGTCAAGCCCATCGAGTCCGTCATCCGCAACCAAAAGTTGCGGCGCCCGCTGCGCGTCATGGCCCAACCCTAACCGACACCTCGAAAGTTGGAAACGGGGCTGCTATCACCCCCCAGCCGTGACTGGGTGGCCTAGGCCGCGAGCGTTTGAGCGCGGTACTGTACCGGGCTCAAACCCTTGAGCTTGGTGGAAATTCTTTCGGTGTTGTACCAGCGGATGTATTCGTGCAGCGCTGTTGCAAGTGCGTCGGTGCTGAGGAATCGGACACGGTGGAAGAGTTCTTCCTTGAGGTGTCCGAAGAAATTCTCCATGACGGCGTTGTCATAGCAGTTGGCTTTGCGGGACATCGATTGGACCGCGCCGGCGTTCTCCAAGAGTGTGCGCCAGGAGTTGTGCTGATACTGGAATCCCTGGTCGGAGTGCACAAGGGGTGCCTGCCCGTACTCCAGCGTGGCCAAGGCGCCGCGCAGCGAGTCGTTGGTCAGCGCCAGATTGGGCGAGGTCCCAACGGCGTAGGAGATGATCTGCCGGTCAAAAAGATCCATGATCGGTGAGAGGTAGAGCTTTCGGTCGCCCACGCTGAACTCGGTCACATCGGTGACCCATTTCTGATTTGGGGCATCTGCTTCGAACTGGCGTTTCAGGAGGTTCGGGGCCACAACGCCTTGCTCGCCCTGGTAGGAGTTGTACCGCTTCCTGCTTCGGACCTTGCAGACCAGCTGCAGGGAACGCATCAGCTTCAGGACTGTCTTCTTGGCGACCGTCCACCCTTGCTTGAGCAGTTCGATATGGATCCGGCGGTGCCCGTACCGGCCGTGGTTCTTCTTGAAAATCTCTGTAATAGCGGCCTTAAGGGACGCCCGTGGATCGGGGCCTTGGAGGCGGGACTGGTGGTAGAAGAACGTGGACCGGGGTAGCCCGGCCACGTCCAGGAGAACTTCCAACCGATGCTCAGCCTTGAGAGCGATGACAGCGCGGACCTTTAGCGCTGTTCCCCGTCCCTCAAGGCCCTTACTTTTCCCAGGAAAGCGACCTCTGCACGTAAGCGTTCGTTTTCACGCCGCAGCTGCTGCAGCTCCGGTTCCGGTTGCGCGGGAGCTTCTGGTTTTGTCCTTGGCCGGCCTTTCGGCTTCGGGCGTAGGCCTTCCTCGCCTTGAGCCCGGTACTGCCCCGCCCACACTGCTATCAGGTGTGGCGACGACAGCTCGAGCTCCTTGGCTAGAGCGACCCTGGTCTCGCCGGCGATATATCGCTGCACAGCGTTGAGCTTGAACTCGAACGAATACAGCCGCTTCACTGGTTTGGTCACAAGAGCAGTATCTCCACGAACGCGCCATCTGTCGTGCAACCGGAGGACTGCCTTTCGACCCACCCCAAGCTTGGTTGCTACAGCCCTGGAGCCCCAACCGATCTCAAACAGCGCGACAGCGGCCTCGCGCTGTTCCTCAGACAATGAACTGCCCTTAAACATGAAACTGCTCCCCGTAAGTCAGAACTGAATTTTCAGTCCAACTTTCGGGGAGCAGTTCATTGTGGACCGGGCCTTCATTGTTTATTGCAGAACCTAGTGGGACAGGCTCTTTGCTGCTTCGGGTGCCTCGACTGCCTCGTGGCCGTGGCCATGGGCGGCTTCCAGCTCAGCTGGGGTGGCCGGAGCGACGCGGTCCTCGAAGAACCACTTGGAGAGGAACGCGCGGCGCTTCTCCTTGCGGGTCACCACGCCGTGTTCGTTGGGTACGGCAGGGAGGACCTCAGGGGACTCGAAGCCAACCAGCTTGTAGCGCTTGTACTCGTCCAGCGGTGCGTGCACCTCGATGAACTCGCCGTGCGGGAGCCGGACGATGCGTCCAGTTTCCCGTCCGTGGAGTGCGATTTCGCGGTCCTTCCGCTGAAGGGCCAGGGCGACGCGCTTGGTCACGATAAAGGCAATGATCGGGCCGATGAAGAACAGTGCCCGCAGCCAGTACGTGACGTCGTTGAGCGAAACACTGAAGTGCGTGGCAATGAGGTCCGAGCCGGCCGCGGCCCACATGACGCAGTACCAGACGAAGCCGGCCATACCGATGGCGGTCCGTGTGGGGGCGTTGCGGGGACGGTCCAGCACGTGGTGCTCACGGTCATCCTTGGTGATCCACCGTTCAATCCACGGGTACATGAACATCACGGTGAACAGGATTCCGGCCGGTACCAGAGCGGGCAGCAGGACGTTGAACGAGAAGACGAAGCCAAGCCAGGTCTGCTCCACCTGCCAATCCCCGAAGGTACCCGGCATCAGGCGCAGGGCGCCGTCCACGAATCCGATGTACCAGTCAGGCTGGGTACCGGCGGACACAGGGGAGGGATCGTAGGGGCCGTAGTTCCAGATCGGGTTGATCGTGAAGAAGCCTGCCATGAGCGCCAGGACGCCAAACACAATGAAGAAGAATCCACCGGCCTTGGCAGCGTAGACAGGTCCGAGCGGGTAGCCCACGACATTGTTGTCGTTGCGGCCGGGGCCGGGGTACTGGGTGTGCTTGTGGACCACCACCATGAAGAGGTGGAGGACGATCATCAGCAGGATCAGGGCCGGCACCAGCAGGATGTGCAGCATGTAGAGGCGGCCGATGACGGCGGTACCCGGGAACTCGCCGCCGAAGAGGAAGAACGAGATGTAGGTACCGATCACCGGGATGGACTTGATAACACCGTCGATGATCCGCAGGCCGTTGCCGGAGAGCAGGTCATCCGGCAGGGAGTAACCGGTGAAACCGGCAGCCATGGCCAGGATGAGCAGTACCCCGCCCACAACCCAGTTCATTTCGCGGGGCTTGCGGAAAGCTCCTGTGAAGAAGACCCTGAGCATGTGTACGGCGATGGAAGCGACGAACAGAAGGGCCGCCCAGTGGTGGACCTGGCGCATGAACAGGCCGCCACGGATGTCAAAGGAAATATCCAGCGACGAGCTGTACGCCACGGACATCTCCACGCCCTTCAACGGCACGTAAGAACCGTCATAGTGCGTCTCCGCCATGGACGGATCAAAGAAGAACGTCAGGAACGTACCGGAGAGCAGGAGGATGACGAAGGAGTACAGCGCCACTTCGCCGAACATAAAGGACCAGTGGTCCGGGAAGACCTTACGGCCGAATTCGCGGAGGATTCCGGAACCGCCAACACGCTGGTCGACAAAGTCGGTAACCCGGCCTGTCTTGGTTTTGGCGACGAAAGCGGGCTCAGCTGTCGATGCTGCGCTCATGCATATCACGCTCCCAGTAACTTGGTCCTACAGGTTCTTTGAAGTCGCTGGTGGCGACCAAGTAGCCCTCGTCATCAACCGCGATGGGCAGCTGGGGGAGAGGCCGGCTGGCCGGGCCGAAAATCACCTTGCACTCTTGAGTGAGGTCGAAGGTGGACTGGTGGCACGGGCACAGCAGGTGGTGCGTCTGCTGCTCATACAGAGCAACGGGGCAACCGACATGGGTGCAGATCTTGGAGTAGGCAACGATTCCGTTGTATCCCCAGTCCTCGCGGCCCTCGGACGGGTTCAGGGATGCCGGGTCGAGGCGCATGAGCAGCACAACGGCCTTGGCCTTTTCGTTGAGCTTCCCCTCATGGAGGTCGTTGAGGCCTTCGGGGATGACGTGGAACGCCGAACCGATCGTGACGTCGGATGCCTTGATGGGCGTTCCGTCGGGGTCGCGGGCCAGCCTCTTGAGCTTCCCCTCCTGGGGTGCCCACAGGGTGTGGGCAAGCTTGTCGTCGGGACGCGGACCGAGGTCACCGAAGATGGCAACTGCCGGCAGCGGTGCAAGGGCAACCGCGCCCAGGAGCGTGTTCCGGATCAGGGGACGGCGCTTGATGCCCGTCTCCTCAACGATGTCGTCAACGATCCGGACGGCCGCCTGGCGGTCTTCCTCATAGCGGATCGCGTGGCGTTCCTCGGAAACTTCGTGGTCCGGCATCAGGGCCTTGGCCCAGTGGACGATGCCGGTGCCGATGCCGAGCATCGCGAACGCGGTTCCCAGCCCCAGCAGCATGTTCTGGAGCCTGATGGTTGCAATGCTCGAGTCTTCGGCTCCCAGGTCAATGGCGAAGTACGCCACCAGGAAGATCAGGGTTCCAACAACAGAGATGCCAAATAGTAAGGCGACCTGCCGTTCTGCCCGCTTTGCGGCCTTCGGGTCCGTGTCAGCCAGGCGCAAACGGTGCGGAGGAATTCCAGGATCCTGGAACTTCTCCACCTCATTCTGACCAGCCGTAGCTACGGTGCCCGAGTGGTTCGGACTGCCGTCACTATGGTTGCCCATAATTCGCCTCATCCTTCTCTCGTCCCGGCGGATACCGGGTTAGTTTCTAATATCAAGCTGCTGACGGATCAGCAGAAGTGTGCGGTGGCGCGGATGTCAGGATGTCCGGGAGGTCAACCAAATCGTGAAAGCGATGATGACGCCAAGGCCGGCGACCCATACAAACAAACCTTCAGCTACAGGGCCCAACGAGCCAAGGTCGGCACCGCCCGGGGAACCGGTGGTCTCGATCTGCTTCAGGAAGGTGATGATGTCGCGCTTGTCTTCGGGGGTGATGTTGGAGTCGCTGAACACGGGCATGTTCTGGGGACCCGTCACCATGGCCTCGTAGATGTGCTTGCCCGATACATCTGCGAGGGCGGGTGCAAACTTACCGCGCGTCAGGGCGCCACCGGCAGCGGCGGCGTTGTGGCACATAGCGCAGTTCACGCGGAAGAGCTCGCCACCGGCAGCGGCGTCGCCGCCTTCGTCAAGCAGGCCTTCTTCAGGAATCGCCGGGCCTGCGCCCAGGGAAGCGACATACGCTGAGAGCTGGTTGGTCTGCTCATCGTTGAACTGGACCGGCTTCTTCATCGCCTGGGGACCGTTCATCTGCATCGGCATGCGGCCGGTGCCCACCTGGAAGTCAACAGAGGCTGCTCCAACGCCGACCAGCGACGGACCGGCGTCGGTGCCGCTGGCACCCATGCCGTGGCACGTCGCGCAGTTGGCGGCGAAGAGCTTGCCGCCCTCTTCAACGTCATCGGCGCTGTAGGAGGTAGTGGAAGCCTTGGCCTCGTTGACGGTGGTAGCCACGGCGTAGAGCCCACCAGTGATGAGGAGCCCCATCAGGAGCAGCGCTATTGCTGCAAGTGGGTGACGCCGCTTTTGTGAGAGTGCCTTCACGTGGTGGTTCCTTTATTCGATCCTGCGCCGGCTCCGGGAGCCGCTACCTGAAATTCTGCCTCTTGTAGAAAAAGAATCAAAGCTGGCTACTTGAGTACGTAGATGACCAGGAAGAGGCCGATCCACACGACATCCACGAAGTGCCAGTAGTACGAGGTGACAATCGCCGAAGTCGCTTCGAAATGCCCGAACTTCTTCGCGGCGAAAGACCGGCCCATGATGAGCAGGAAGGCAACGAGCCCGCCAATAACGTGCAGGCCGTGGAAGCCGGTGGTCATGTAGAAGGCGGAACCGTAGGCGTTGGAGGAGAGCGATACGTGCTCAGAAACCAACATCGCGTATTCGGTAGCCTGACCGGCGACGAAGAAGGCACCCATGAGGAAAGTCAGGGTGAACCATTCGTTCATACCCCAACGGGAGAACTGGAACACACCCCCGGTCCTTCGCGGCTGCAGGCGCTCGGCAGCGAAGACGCCCATCTGGCAAGTGAATGAACTGGCCACGAGGACGATCGTGTTGGCGAGCGCGAAGGGGAAGTTGAGCTTGGCTGTCTCGTCCGCCCACATCTGTGCGCTTGTGGAGCGCAGTGTGAAGTACATGGCAAAGAGACCGGCGAAGAACATCAACTCACTCGACAGCCACACAACGGTTCCAACGGAAACCATGTTGGGGCGGTTCAGCGTGGGGTGCGCCGGGGTACTGGGGGCATGGGTCGCAGATGTCACATAGACATTATGTCTGTAAAAGTCCGTGCTGCCCAACGCAAACCGCCTTTTTAGGGGACTTTTTCTACAAAGACGCGAATTCGCGCGGAAAAGTTCCCGCAGGGGTTCATATTGGTCAGTCCCCGCCAACGCTCGATAGCATCAGGAGGTGACTTCACAGGCTTCCGCACCGTCCGGCAACTCTTGGCCCCGCCTGATCTCGGCACTGATCAGCGGGGCGGACCTTAGTGCTGACAATACGTCCTGGGCGATGGACACCATCATGTCCGGGGAGGCCACGCCGGCACAGATCGCAGGATTCCTCGTAGCTCTCAGCGCTAAGGGTGAGACTGTGGACGAGCTCTCCGGCCTGGTGGATGCCATGCTTTCGCACGCTAAGCCGATCAGTATTTCGGGCGAGAAACTCGACATTGTGGGCACCGGCGGAGACCAGTTAAACACGGTGAATATCTCCACAATGGCAGCCCTTGTCGCTGCCGGAGCCGGCGCCAAGGTGGTCAAGCACGGCAACCGGGCGGCGTCGTCGTCATCCGGTTCTGCCGATGTCCTGGAAGCCCTGGGTGTCCGGCTGGACCTGACCATCGAGGAGGTTGCCCGCAACGCTGAGGAGGCGGGGATTACCTTTTGCTTTGCGCAGGTGTTCCATCCCTCGTTCCGTCACACCGCTGTCCCCAGGCGGGAACTTGCTGTTCCCACGGCGTTCAACTTCCTCGGTCCCCTCACCAACCCGGCCAAAGTACAGGCCTCGGCTGTCGGCGTTGCAAACGCAAGGATGGCGCCGCTGGTGGCGGGCGTCCTTGCCCAGCGGGGGAGCAGGGGACTGGTCTTCCGTGGCAATGACGGCCTCGATGAGCTCACCACCACCGGGCCGTCCACCGTCTGGGAAATCCGGGGCGGGGCCGTGAGCGAAATGACATTTTCGCCGCAGGACCTTGGCATCAGCCTGGCAACGGTGGATCAGCTTCGCGGCGGCAACGCGGAAGTGAATGCGGCGGTTGTCCGGGACGTCCTTGCGGGCAAGGAAGGCCCCGCCCGGGATGCCGTTTTACTTAACGCTGCTGCTGGACTGGTGGCCTTCGACGAAAACGCCGACGGGCCCTTCCTGGACCGGATGAAGACGGCCTTTGCCCGCGCAGCCGAATCGATTGATTCCGGCGCCGCCGCAGCTGTCCTGGAGAAGTGGGTTTCCCTAACCGCCCGCTGAGTGCGGCTTGCCTACTGCTCGAAGCCCAGGGAAAACGCCGCGTCCAGGTCATGCTGGGAGTAGGCGCGAAAAGCAATATGCGTCGTGGTGTGGACGACTGCCTGCACTTTCGAGAGCCGGTCTGCGATGACATCGGCCAGGTCCTCGTGCCGGTGCACGCGGGCGACGGCAATGAGGTCCCACTCGCCGGTGACGGAATATACCTCGCTGATGCCCTCAATCGCGGAGATCTCCTCGGCCGTCTCGGGGATGCGGGCAGCGTCGGTCTTGATCAGGACGAATGCGGTGATCACGTTGAACCCTTTCGGATCTGTTGCGCCGTGGCAGTGCCCGGCCGGCTTCTGCTGCCAGCCTATTACATCAGCACCGGGGTGCTGATGGAGCACACCGCGTCCGGATGCTCACGCGCGGCGGCGGCGCCTCGCGCCCGCAAGCAGCAGGCGGTAGCCAACCAGCAAGACTCCAAGGCTGAGCAATGCAACGATGACGAACGGGAGCACTACGGTTTGCCCCGTCACGGCCCTCAGTGCCATCCCGCCCGCGACGCTGCCGAGCCACACGGCAAGCCCGGCCCGGCGCACCGACAACGGGTTGCGCCATGCCCTGGCAACCAGCCACCCCAGGGCTGCGCCCGCGAGGAACGGCCAGGCCGTCAGCAGGACGCCGGTCAGAATATCGCCGCGCTGATGTGCATCCCGTCCCACCGCGGCGAACACCAGGATCAGGACGGCATCGGCTGCTGCGGCTCCCAGCAGCAGGGGCAGGGAGGGCATCTTTAGGGATTTCGCAGCGCGGGAACTCATGGATTCGAGCCTAATGCCAGCCGTTGTGCGGTGTGGAATGCGGCATTAGGCTCGAGCCGGAAGGGAGCCATGTATGCCACGGAAAATCGGTACCTGCCTCTGGTTCGAGAACCAGGCGGAAGAAGCGGCACAGTTCTACTCTTCAGTTTTTGACGATTCGAAGATCCTCAACGTGTCGCGCTTCGGGGAGGGCGGGCCGGGTGTGGCTGGTGAGGCAATCGCCGTCGACTTTGAACTCGAAGGACGCGGATTCACTGCGCTGAACGGTGCGCGGGGCTCGAGCTTCACGGAAGCCGTCTCGTTCGTGGTGGACTGCGAGGACCAGTCCTCAGTGGACCGGTACTGGGAAGCACTCACCGATGGCGGCTCGGAAAGCCAGTGCGGCTGGTTGAAGGACCGCTTTGGAGTGTCCTGGCAGATTGTCCCGGCGATCCTGCCCTCACTGATCGCCGGCCCCGACCCCCACGGCTCTCAGCGGGCGATGCAGGCCATGCTGGGTATGCGGAGGCTGGACATCGCGGAACTCCAAAGGGCTTATGACGGCTGACGCCGCCGGTCCGGCAATAACAAAAGGATCCCTGTGAACAAGCCGCTATGGATCTGCTCCCTGCTTGGCGCCGCGGTGGGCATCACCCTTGGATTGGCTGTCTTCGACAGCCCGTTCCTTGGTTTTGCGCTGGGTCTTGGCGTCGGAGCCCTGGTAGGGGCCGGGATCGGATCCAAGGGCTGACCCCGTTCAGCTGCCTTCCGCCGCCCGGGCAGGAGGTGGTCATGGTGCGCCGGCAAGCACGGTGCCCCGAGTTCTCAAATTCCACCACCTCTACGCCGGGCACAGCCAGAACCATACGCATTCGCGGAAGGGTTCAACCCGGCCGCGCGCCTCATGCGCGCCCTGGACGAAAAAGACAGGTACATCCAGCGAGACAGCTGTTGTCCGGAAGTCGGTGTCCTGAAGTTGCGGGTACAGGACCGCGAAGGTGTCCATGGACGCGCGGTACAGTTCCAGGGCCCGCTGTACGGCAATGACGCCGTGAATGGTTCCGCCGGACTGGCCCATGAGACATATGCGGTCCTGGCCAAACCCGCTCCCGGAGGTGATTCGTCACCGCAAGAGTGTCCTCGACGTATCCCTCCACGCTAAGGGTGGAGGTTGGGTCAAGGTCCGGGTAGGACGTGCCTGTGCTGGTCAAGCGTGGCCACAACAAGTATTTCTTCGAGGGCAGGGAGATGGTTGCGCATGGCGCCGAGTCAGACCGTCAGGGCCTGCTGCGGGGGCGGTCGATGCTGGCCGGGCAATCACTGCAGCCAATGCAACAAGCGCCAGGCCGACGGCGATGGCAACGGTTCTCCGAATGCCGCGCCAAAGTGCTGCGTGGCGGCCGGGGAAGTGTTGGCCGGACCGCGTAAGCCCAGGTCCAAGGGCCGCGCCGAGAATCATGGGCCTGAGACCGAGAAGGGCGTGGAAACCGCGTCCTGCATCAACCACCCGGAGAGGAGCCCCCATCCTCCAGCCAAGGCCACAGCGTGGCCAGCCCGGTATACCTGCCGGACATGATGATGTTGCCGGGGCCCCAGAGGCACGCCTGAACTGCTCCCCGGAGGTTGGGCTCTTCGGCGGCGAACCGTTACTGGGCACCGTTTACAGCATCCTGGCCACGATGCTTCAGGGACATCCCATGCCGTTGCACGGACTTTCAGCATGAAGCGTTGCTGCTGCAGCATGCAGAGCCGAAAGTCCCAAGGTGCGGCGTATGGCCCTCCCTGGCCGGGAAGCCATACCGATAGCCCACTCTCCCCTTGGGGAAAGAGGACAGAACACATTGACAAGGGCAATCGAAATGTGGATCCTCAGTTCTACTGATCCACCACATTTAGTTGAACCGAAATCAGGTTCCCATGGACGACGACGGCTATGGAGAATTGAAACTGGACCTGCTCGGGTCCTGGCGACTACGCCGGGACGGCGTTGTCGTCCACGTCGCAACACGGCAGCAGCGGCTCATCGCAGCCCTGGCCATCAAGGGCCCACGTCTCCGCAGCTACCTCGTAGGGCTGCTGTGGCCCGAGTATCCCGATTCCAAGGCCTTGGAAAGCCTGCGGGTCAGCGTACACCTGACGTCCCGGCAGGTGCCGGGCCTGATCGTCAACGAAGGCAGGCTGCTGTCCCTGAGCGACCAGGTTGAAGTCGATCTGGACCGGATCCGGGAACACGCGCGGGTGTTGGGCCACGCCGGCATCGGGGCGGGCGCCGCCTCCCTGCTGGGCGAGCTTAAAGACGCACAACTGCTTCCCGGCTGGTATGAGGACTGGGTGGTTTTTGAACAAAGCCGGCTGCAGCAGGACAGGCTGCGCATCTTCACGGATATCGCCGCGAGGTCGCTCTCGCTGGGCGATTGCGGGACAGCTGGGGCAGCAGCTGAGGAGGCTGTGGGCATCGAACCGCTCTATGAGAATGCCGTCAGGCTGCTGATTCGGGCCGAACTGCAGCGAGGTAATCCCGCGGCCGCGTTGCGGGCCTATGAGCGGTACCGGCAGCAACTGCAGGAAGACATGGGGCTCCTGCCCGCGGAGCCAGTCAGGGAGCTCCTTGCCACCATCCTTGAACGGCAGCAGCGCGCGGTGAAGGAGCGCCTAGTTCCGGCCGGTGACTCCTGGCTGGGCGGCCAGCCAGCGCTTAACAACTTTTAGTACTTCTGCCGGGTCTGCAGTGGAAACAGTGTCCTGGTGACCTCCGGCTGTCTGTCCGTAGGTAATTCTTGCCCTGAAACCCTGGGGATGGCCCGGTTCGTGCCAGGTGCGGATGATCAACAAGCCTGTCGAGGGGACTTCCGGATCTGCACCGGACTCACCAGCGGGCTCGGACCAGCTGTGCTCTTGCATCGTCGCGGTCACGCCTCCCCGGGTTGAGTTCAATGCCTGGGAGGGCCGGGGCATGGCCCGGGCCCATCCATTACCGCCTGAAGCTGGTTCTCCCTGGCGGGATGCGTATTCAGGTGTTCTGATCTTGCTGGAGGAAAATCAGGAGTTGGCTCGCGTTTCCGAAATTTTTGCGCAAGAATGGCCGGCGCGGTCACCAGTGCATGACAGCAGACTGGCCGGACTCGCCGGCCCAGTACAGGCGGACACGCACGACGTACCGCCTGCCCTGGAACAGCTTTGCGGAGACCCGTGAGTTCCGGTCTTCTCCGCTGTCATCGTCCCCGCCGACGAAGCGCAACTCGCCCTGCACTTCCTCGAACAGGACCAGCACGGTATCGGCTGCGCCAAAGGTGCTTATCTCGTATTTGCGCGAGGCCTGGGGCTCCAGCGCAAAGTCAGCCTGGCCGCCGGGGACCAGTGAGAGCGGCACCGATTGAAAGGGCTGGAGAACGGGCAGCGTGGGGTGCAGGGCGGGAAAGAATTTCCGCACCCACTCCTTGTCTGCGGTGGACAGGCCTCCCGGCGGATTAAGCCCCGACTGGAAACGGGCAGGTTCCTTGATCAGTCCGGCGGGGAACCAGTACTCCATGACCGACTCAGGATCCCAGGAGGACCCGTCGACCTCACTGGTATCGATTTTCCGGAGGACATTGTGCAGTGTCTGCTCCGGCGGCCAGTGGTTGGGCGCGCCGCCGAAATATTCGTACACCTTCGCTTCGTCCCAGACGATACCGGAGAAGGGGTTCTGGTGTTCGTGCGGCAGGCCCAGGGTGTGGCCGATCTCGTGCAGGGCCGTGGTGCGGCCGTAATCGTCGGTGAGATCCCAGCCGAAATTCATGGTGGGCTCATTCGCGCTAATGCCCAGGACGTCCCGCCCGACGTAGGACCATGAGCCGTCGCCCTGGTCAAAGGCGATCCGTACTTCCGCCTCGCTGCGGTCTGCCACTTCTGAGAATTCCAGGCCGATGCCCAGGTCCTTCCATTCCTTGAAGGCTTTGCGGACTGCTTCCTTTTGTGGCGCTGGCGCGGCCAGGAACCAGTAGTGCAGCACAGTGCCGTTGACCCATTTGAGCCTCAACAGGCGGATGAGGCGCTCTCTGCGGGTCGACAGATCCGGACGGAGAACCGGACGGGTTTGGGGCTTTACGTCGCAGTGGGGCCCAGCTGGCTGGTCACTCACGACTACTTGGTCATCCATGGCTGGCTCCTCGAAAGCTGGTCACCTCAGACCAGTACACTGCGGTGCCGTTACGGCCGCGTTATCACGGACTGCTGGCCCCTGGTGCAAGGAAAAGGGCAGCGCCGTAACGTCCCGGTAACGGCTCAAGTGGTGCACTTGCCCAGAACAGGAGGCAGCACCTCTTAGTGAAAAATGATTCGGGTTCTTTGGTGCAGGAGGGACGAGGCATGGGATTCCCCGGCGATGATGGCAGGCTGCCGGTGATTTACGTCCGCGGTTTTGCCGGGACAGGCTCTGCCATCAACAATGCAGTGGATGACCCGTTTTACGGGTTCAGCCAGGGCTCCGTCCATGTCCGCGCCGACGGCAACGGGCGCGCAAAGTTTCACCAGTTCGAGTCCCCGATGCTGCGGCTTGTCACCGACCACAAGTATGAGGTGCCCGTCCATGGCGACCAGTGGGCCTTCCTGAACGGCGTGGAGTCCGGCTCCGTGAACCCGGCATCCGTTTGGATCCACCGGTTTTACGATGACTCCGCGGACACCTTCGGAGAGGAAGGGGAGAGCTTCTCCTTCGAAGACGCCGCCCGGGATCTGTTTGAGCTGATCAAGCTCGTGCTTGAGAAGACCGGCGCCCCCAAGGTTTTCCTGGTGGCCCATTCGATGGGAGGGCTGATCTGCCGCTCGCTGTTGCAGCGCGTTATACCGGAAACCCTTGCCGCCGAAGAGGGCAAGATCGACCCCGCCGCCGGGGCAAGGTACGTGGCACGGGTGTTCACCTATGCCACACCGCATGGCGGAATCCGCTTCGCCGTCGGCTTTGGTTTGCTTGAGAAAATCCGTGACGTCCTTGGTGTTCAAGGGGCAGACATTTTTGGACCGGACAGGATGTATGAGTACCTCACCCCGCCCGCGCTCAGGCGGCGACTGACGCGGAAGGCATTCGTAGGAACGCAGATGCCGGACGACGGTTTTCCGTTGGATGAACTGTTCTGCCTTGTAGGCTCCAATCCCGGCGATTATGACGTCGCTTTAGGCCTGTCGTCCAAAGCGGTAGGAGCCCGGAGCGACGGCCTGGTCCAGATAGACAACGCGGCTGTCCAGGGTGCGCCGCTGGCCGTGGTGCACCGAAGCCACAGCGGCCGTTACGGCATCGTCAATTCGGAAGAGGGATACCAGAACCTTCAGCGCTTCCTCTTCGGCGACCTCAAGATCGAAGTTGAGCTGGCCGGTTTCACTGTTGGGAAAGCGGCCCCGCCTGAGGTCGAGTTCCAGCTTGATGTTGGCCTGGCCATTCGGGGGCTGCCGGTTATGGTCCACGAACAGAGTGCCGCGCACTTCTGTCCCGTCCAGATCGAACATTGGAAGGAAGGGGACCCGATCGACTCGCCGTTGCCGCTGCTGACCACTTTCCTTTCCTCCAAAGCACCGCGGCCGCGGGTCGGCGGGAGGGAAGTGCCCCGGCTCCGTCACGCGCTCAGGCTGCGGTTGATGTCGATCAGGGAAAAGGAGGGACACTTCTTCTTTGATGACCATTTGGAGCAAACCGAGGACTGGCAGGACACCCTGGTCGTCGACATCGAACCTCCGGGCAAAGACCGGCCGCTGCCCAAAGCATGGGCGGCCTGGAACAGCGCCATTCCCACCGCTGTCCGCGACTGGAATCCCGAGGACAAGGACCAGTTACGGGACATGGACGATACTCCCGGCCGCTGGCGGGGGCACATCGGTGTTCCGGATTTTGCGAAGGACCTTCTGGGCGCCAATGCTGGAATCAACCTGACCGTGACTCCGCGGACCCTGGTCCTGTAGACCGGCCCGTAACAGAACGCAAACCGAACGCGAAGCGCAGGCCACCCCAGCCCGCGGCAGACACGGCTGCGGGGGAGCGGCGGGCCCCCGCAGAACTTTCGAAGGCGCGCCGCCCCTGGGTGTTCCCGCTGTGTCCGGAAAGGGCGCCCGGGCGAAAACATTGCTGTGGCAAGATCAGTTGGCATTCATTGGCCCGGAGACATTACGACGGCGCGCGGTCGCCTTTGGGCTGCGTTCGGCCACGTCACGTCGTGTGAGCGAGTTCCCTCGATGGCCGTAAGGTACAGGAACAGGGGAGGTCAACTGGCTGGGGGCGGCCCATCCCAAGCCGCTTCCAAGCTTTACTTTACATAATGTAGATTATCGGCGTTACATCAGTCAGTCCGGAAGCGGCCTGATCCGCCACCGGGACGCCTCACAGAAACACTCGAACAAGTCCGCAGGTCAGCGCCCCGTCCACCGTTGCCTTTATCCCGCCGCTCGCTAAGAATGAACCAATGACGGTCTACGTGCGTTCACTTGAAACTGCAGTTCCGAAAACAATGCTGATCCAGTCCGAGGCCCGAGACGTTTTTGCGGCGCAGCCCGGACTGACCCGGCTCGGTTCGCGCCTGGTGGGCACATGCTTCGACGCGGCGGCCATCGACACCCGGTTTACCGCCGTTGAGGAAATGACCAACGATTTCCAGGCTGAGGACCCGCAGTTTTACGATGCCGCCACGGGCCTGCTGCTGAATCCCAGCACCAAAGTGCGCAACGAGATCTTCGGCCGCGAGGCCACCAAACTGTTCGTCGCCGCCGCCCGCGGCGCCGTCGAGGCCTGCCCGGAACTCGATTTACTTGACATAACTCATCTGGTAACAGTCTCCTGCACCGGATTCTTCAACCCCGGGCCTGACTACAAAATCGTGCGGGAACTCGGCCTGGATCCTGCCGTCCAGCGTTACCACCTCGGCTTCATGGGCTGTTATGCGGCCTTTCCAGCCCTCCGGGCCGCCAAGTTGTTTTGCGAGGCCGACCCCACCGCGGTAGTCCTGGTTGTCTGCGCGGAACTGTGCTCGCTGCACGTGCGCACCTCCAACGATCCGGACACCATCATGGGATCGGCGCTGTTCGCCGACGGCGCCGCGGCCGCCGTCGTGACAGCCAGGCCGGGCACGGAGGAAAATGCCCTGCTGCAACTGGATCACTTCGAAACCGTCCTTACTCCCGTCGGTGAAGACTCCATGGCATGGAACATCGGCGACAACGGATTCGAAATGGTCCTGGGCAATTACGTTCCGCACATCATTGATGACCACATCGTTGGTGCGCTCCAGCCGCTCCTGGCCCGGGAGCCGGAACTCGCGGCACTCCCCTACTCCTCCATCCGCCATTGGGCCATCCACCCGGGTGGCCGGAGCATCCTGGACAAGGTCGAATCCCGGCTCGGCCTGACGGAAGAACAACTGGTCCCGGCCCGCGAAATCCTGAGGAACTACGGGAACATGAGCAGCGCCACAGTCCTGTTTGTCATCAAAAGCATCCTGGAACAGGCCCCCGAGCCGGGAGACGAACGGATCTGCTCCATGGCGTTCGGCCCGGGGCTCACGGTGGAAACCGCGCTGTTCACCAAACTACGGCAGGCCCCACGCCCTGTACCGGAAGAGCACAACGGGCAGGAGCGGCTGGCGGTGGAAGTTCCGGTGGCCTGAACCCAGTGGACTTCCTGCTGCGGCAGCGCGACGCCGGGGCCACGGAGATCATGGACCTGCCCGACTGCGACCCTGAGGCCCTGGACAATACGTACAGGCAGTTTGCCGTGGTTAACCGCGTGCTGTCCGGATGGCGGCGGCTGTATATTCGGGAACTGCGCCCCTTCCTTGCAGCCACCTCCCGCCCGGCGACGCTCCTGGACATCGGTTCGGGCGGCGGCGATCTCGCCACCATGCTGGCGCGCTGGGCCGCACGCGACCGGCTCACACTCCACATCACGGGCATTGATCCGGATTCCCGCGCCGCCGCCTTCGCCCTCCGCAGGCCTGCCGTTCCCAGTGTCAGTTTCCGGCAGGCCCACAGCACCGACCTTGTACAGGAGGGCAGGCAGTACGACTTCGTGATCTCGAACCATGTCCTCCACCACCTTGGTGCCGGCCAGCTGCAGGAGCTGCTGGCACACTCAGAAACGCTTGCCCGGAAAGCAGCGCTCCACAACGACCTCCGCCGCAGTCCGGCCGCCTATGCCCTGTTCAGCGCTGCAGCACTTCCTTTCCGCCACTCCTTCATCCGCGCGGACGGGCTGACCTCCATCCGCCGGAGCTATACGCGCGGGGAACTCAAGGCCCTCGCTCCCCCGGGTTGGACCGTCCGGGCCGGCAGCGCGTTCCACCAGGTCCTCGAATTCCAGGGGAACTGACATGGCCACAGATGTGGTGATCGTTGGCGGCGGACCGGTGGGCCTGTACCTGGCCGCTGCACTTCTCCAGGAGGGGGTCTCGGTCCGGATCCTCGAACAAAGGACTGAACGGAACATCCATACCCGCGCCATCGGAATCCACCCGCCTGCCCTCGACGCGCTGGACCAGGTACAGCTGGCAGCCGCTATGGTGCACGAGGGGGTGCCGATCCGTACAGGCCTTGCGGTCAGCGGCGGAAAAACGCTGGGGACCATGTCTTTCGACGGCGTTTCGGAGGCCTTCCCGTTCGTGCTGGCCCTCCCCCAGAGCCGGACGGAACAGCTCCTGGAGGATCGCGTCCGTGCCCTCGACAGCGAGGCCATCGTCACGGGCGTCAGAGTCACAGGAGTGCACGACGACGGCGCGCGGGCCGCCGTCGTCGTCGAACCTTCTGCTGGAGGGGAGGGTCAGCGCGATGTCACGGCGTCCTTCGTGGTCGCCGCCGACGGCGCGAGGTCCCACCTGCGCAAGGTGCTTGGCGTGCCCGTCTGTACCAAGGCCTATCCGGACCATTACCTGATGGGCGACTTTGCGGACTCCGGACGCCACGGGCAGATGGCAGTCCTGTTCCTTGAATCCGAGGGAATCGTCGAGTCATTCCCGCTGCCGGGCGGTCTGCGGCGGTGGGTGGTACGGCTCGGCAAGCCGGCGGAGGCAGCAGACGCCCATCAATTGGCCGGCCTCGTGCTGCAGCGGACGGGAATCCTGCCGGACGTGCAGACCAACACCATGCTGAGCGCATTCAGCGTACGGTCCACGCTGGCCCGTAGCACCGTGGCAGGACGGGCGCTGCTTATCGGGGACGCTGCGCACGAGATCAGCCCAATCGGCGGCCAGGGCATGAACCTTGGCTGGATGGCTGCCCGGGCCCTGTCGCCCCTGATCCGCCGGGGCGTGGCGGGAGAGCCCGTGGAAGGGGCACTGAAAGAGTTCGAGGTCCAACAGCTGCGTGCCGCCGTTGTTGCCAGGCGCCAGTCCGAAATCAACATGATGCTGGGCCGTCCCCTGCAGTCACCTTTCCTTCAGCTGCGAAACCTGGCCATTGGCACCGCCGCTTCGGTTCCAGCCATTAACCGGTGGACGGCCAGGCGCTTCACCATGCAGCCGCCACGAACGCCGGAAGGGCAGGCCGGTTAGGAACCATCCCGAAAGTAGCAGTCGTAGCTGTACTGGCTCACAATCCTGCCGTCCCTGACCTCGAAGACCGACGACGTCCTGGCGCGGATGGTCTCTCCCCTGTCCCAGTACGGCAGGTCCAGCAGGACTGTGGCCGACCAGTCCGCCTCCACCGCCACCCTCCCGCCTTCGCAGGTGGTGCGCCTGATGCTGAACACCTGGTCCGACACCACCTCCGAGCTCTGGTCAGCACCGGCAAGGACAGAGGCCAGCGTCCGGGTGGAACCCTCCGGCGCCAGGAGGTGCGGCGCTTCGACCAGCACGAAGGACTCCGCCAGGAAAGGCCGGATCTCAGCAGATCCTCCGCCTGCTTCCAGGACACGGATGAATCCCAGGACGCAGTCCAGGGCAGGGGTACTCACGGAGTGGTGTTCAGCCATGGAAAAGACACTAGCCCAGGCCGGCCGGCAGGATCCCACACCGCCAGTAGGCTTTTCAGCATGAGCCACAATCCGCCGGAAACCACCCTCAGCGACGAACAGATCAGGGAAGCTGTGGAGCGGCTCCTGTCAGCGGGCACGCTGCCGCCCATCGTCCAGGCCGGCCACCCCGCCCTGCGCCAGCGCGCCGCCGCTTGTGACGGACAGCTGTCGCCAGATCAGCTGGACCGGCTCATCGAGCTCATGCGGCAGGTGATGCATGAAGCTCCGGGCGTGGGGCTGGCAGCGCCGCAGCTCGGCATACCGCTCCAGATCGCCGTCATCGAGGACCAGTACGACGTCGACCCCGAGGCGGCAGCGCTGCGGAAGCGGAGTCCCCTGGAGTTCATGGCGCTCCTGAACCCCCGGTACACCCCGCTGGGCACGGAACAGGCCTCCTTTTACGAGGGGTGCCTATCCCTGAACGGACTGCAGGCAGTTGTTGCCCGGCCCGAAAAAGTCCTGCTGGAATTCCATGCGCCGGATGGCTCACGGGTACAGAGGGAGTTCTCGGGCTGGCAGGCCCGGATCGTGCAGCACGAGACAGACCATCTGAACGGCGTTCTCTACGTTGACCGTGCCCAGTTGCGTTCGCTCAGCAGCAACGCCGAGTACGCCGCCCGCTGGGCGGAGCCCGGAATCGGCAAAGCGCGTGAGGGGCTTGGGTTCGGTGACGGCCCCGTCGCCCTCCCCTGATGAAGGTACGGCTGACATAGGTACGGCGAAGGCAGCCAGGCGCAGCACCCTTGACTCCGCCCGCCGGGCAGCCCGTAGACAGCCCTAAGATAGAGCCTATGCCTTCCCCCGCGGACCTCCCGCTGCTGTGTCCAGTGTGTTCCCAGCCGTTGGAGCGGGTGGGGCCGGATGCCTCGGGGCAGACCCGCCTTGCCTGCGGCTCCGGGCACAGCTTCGACGCTGCCCGCCAGGGCTATTACAACCTGCTCGTGGGCAAAGGCACTGCTTTCGAGGCTGATACTGCCGGGATGGTGGAGGCCCGGTTCAACTTCCTGGCGGGCGGGCACTACCGGCCCCTCGCAGATGCCGTAGCGGCCGCCGTCGTTCCCTGCCTGGCCAGGGAACCCGCCGTCGTCCTGGACTCGGGAACCGGAACCGGACATTACCTGCGGGTCCTGCTGGACCACGCGGCCGCAGGAGGCCGGGGCGTAGCCGCCGTGGGCATGGACATTTCCAAGTTCGCCCTGCGGCGTGCTGCCCGGCTCAACGGCGAGGCACTGAACCTGGTCTGGGACGTGTGGCAGCCGCTGCCGGTGGCCGGCAATTCGGTGGACGCCATCACGGTCATTTTCGCGCCGCGCAATGCCCCGGAGTTCGCCCGTGTGCTGCGGCCAACGGGCCGGCTGGTGATGGTCACGCCACGTTCCGGGCACCTTGGCTCCATCGCCGGCATCACGGGCATGCTCGGAATCGAAGAAGACAAGGAGAGCCGGCTGGCCGCGGCGATGGCCCCCCATTTCACGGTCGCGGAGACCCTCGACATCGATATTCCTTTATCGCTGACCCGCAAGGAAGCAGCCGACCTTGCCTTCATGGGACCCGCAGGGCACCACCTTGATATCAGTGCCGTCGCCGGCCGGCTTGAAAGCCAGCCCGAGACAATCCAGTCCGAGGCAAGGTTCCGCCTCACTGTTTTCCGGCCCGCGGAACCCTCGCCAGCGTAACGACTTGGCCACTATCCCCCCACAAAAGTGCAGTGCCCCCCATTAGGCGGGCGCCAGCACTACGATGGAAGGACAGTTACTGGCGGGCCCTAAACGGGGCTTCCCGTAGCGAAGGGGGAGCATGATGTTCGAATGGTTGGGCGAAAACTGGTGGGCACTGTGGCTCTCGGCTTTCCTCGCTTTTGCAGTGATCGAGATGATCACCCTTGACCTTTTTTTCATCATGCTCGGCGGAGGTACCCTCGCCGCCATGGTGGCGGATTTCGCCGGCGCGGACCCCTGGCTCCAGATCGTGGTTTTCTGCGTCGTCTCCCTGCTCATGATTGCGTTTGTCCGGCCCGTGGCCCTGTCCCACCTGAAGAAGGGGCCGTCCGAGCAGCGGACCAACGTGGACCGCCTGATCGGCGAACAGGCAGTAGTAATGGAACCCGTCTCGTCCGACAGCGGCCTGGTGAAAATCGGCGGGGACATCTGGAGTGCACGCTCTGCGGCGGGAGTCCTTCCCGCCGGACAAAAAGTAGTCGTAGCCGCGATAGACGGCGCCACTGCCGTCGTCTCGGCGGCATCGGAAGCCGACGGCAAGTCCTGATACAGCCTGAACAATTGGGGAAAAAGGAGATGTATGGATAACGCAGGAGGAGCCGCACTCGCCATAGTGCTGGTGGTCCTGATCGTGTTTGTGATTATCGTTCTGGTCCGTGCGGTCCGGATCGTTCCGCAGGCACGCGCGGGAGTAGTTGAGCGGCTGGGCAAGTACCAAAGGACCCTCAATCCGGGACTGACCATCCTGATACCTTTCGTTGACCGGCTCCTGCCCCTGCTGGATCTTCGTGAGCAGGTGGTTTCGTTCCCGCCGCAGCCCGTCATCACAGAGGACAACCTGGTGGTCTCCATCGACACCGTGGTCTATTTCCAGGTAACTGATCCGCGCGCGGCGACGTACGAGATTGCCAATTACATCCAGGCCGTTGAGCAACTGACCACTACCACTTTGCGTAACGTCGTGGGCGGGCTGAACCTGGAGGAGGCACTCACCTCCCGCGACCAGATCAACGGCCAGCTCCGCGGCGTCCTGGACGAAGCCACCGGCCGGTGGGGCATCCGGGTTTCCCGTGTGGAGCTGAAGGCCATCGATCCGCCCCACTCCATCCAGGACTCGATGGAGAAGCAGATGCGTGCCGAGCGCGACCGGCGCGCGGCCATCCTGACTGCCGAGGGAACCAAGCAGTCAGCCATCCTGACCGCTGAGGGCCAGCGGCAGGCCTCGATCCTTGCAGCTGAAGGTGACGCCAAAGCGGCAATCCTCCGTGCTGACGGCGAAGCGCAGGCCATCCAGAAGGTCTTCGACGCCATCCACAAGGGCAATCCTGATCAGAAGCTTCTGGCCTACCAGTACCTGCAGACACTGCCCAAGCTGGCTGAGGGCTCCTCGAACAAGCTGTGGATCATTCCCAGTGAGGTCGGCGAGGCACTCAAGGGAATCGGCAACGCCCTGGGCGGGACTACCCCTGAATCCGCAGGCGGCCTGTTCGACGAAGTAGGGGCCAAGCCGTCCGAACCCTAGAACCCGGCGCCCGGATTCAGCATCCTGGCCGGCCGTGAGGGAGGGATCCGCTTCAGGGCGGGTCCCTCCTTTTGGCTGTTCCACCGGGATGCCGGTATAATTGTGTATTTGTCCGGCCGGAGCAGATCCGCTGGAACAACAAAGCTTCGCGATGCGTTGAATCTAGAGATGCAGCACAGAGCACACAGTAGTCCGGCGGCGCTTCGCCGCCACCGGCTAGCGCGGTGTTGTACACCGCGAACCGACCAGAGGGAGAAATCATGAGCGATCGCAGCCTGCGGGGCATGCGCCTTGGTGCACAGAGCATGGAGACCGAGTCCGGAGTAGAGCCGGCTCCGCGCCAGCGTGTTGAGTACCGGTGCGAGGACGGCGAGCAGGTCTTCGTCACCTTCTCCTCAGAGGCGGAAATTCCTCCTGTCTGGGTTTCCAAGACCGGCAAGGAAGCGCTCCTGGTTGATGGCGAACGGCCCGACACCAGCAACGACAAAGCTGTCCGTACCCACTGGGACATGCTCCTGGAACGCCGCTCGCTGCCCGAGCTTGAGCAGATCCTCGAAGACCGGCTGACCATCCTGCGCGAACGCCGCGGAGAGCGCCGCTCCGCCTAAAGGCTATGGCCTGTTGCTCTGACAGAAAAGGGAGCCGCCCTGCACTTTCGTGCGGGGCGGATCCCTTTTCTGTTGGTTCGGCTGTCCGCCGTAGCGGCGGTGCTGCAGCCTTAGGGGCGGCCGGCTGCTTTCTTGCGGGTCAGCGTGTTCCAGCGTGCCTGCAGGCCCCACTTGGTGACGTTGATCATGGCTTCCACCACGATGTTGCCGCTCATCTTGGAGGCTCCAAGTTCCCGCTCAACAAAAGTGATGGGCCGTTCCTCGATGCGAAGTCCCATCCGGGCCACACGGAAGGCGAGGTCCACCTGGAAGCCGTAGCCGACGGAATCCACCTGGTCCAGGTTGAGCTTCTCCAGCGTTGTTCTGCGGAACGCGCGGTACCCGCCGGTGACATCCTTGATGTTCAGCCCCAGCATGAGGCGGGCGTAGGTGCTTCCCACCCGGGAAATGGCCTGGCGGTACAGCGGCCAGTTCACGACCTTCCCGCCGGGAACCCAGCGGGAGCCCATGGCAAGGTCAGCGCCCTGCTCCACAGCTTCCAGGAGCTGGGGAAGCTGCTCCGGCTGGTGGGAACCGTCCGCGTCCATCTCCACCAGCACGTCATATCCGGCGTCCAGGCCCCACCTGAAGCCGGCAATGTACGCGGCTCCGAGCCCTTCCTTGCCCTTCCGGTGCAGGACATGAACCTGGGAATCCTCAGCGGCGAAACGGTCCGCGAGCTGGCCGGTACCGTCAGGGCTGTTGTCATCCACCACCAGAACATCCGACGCAGGAACTGCCGCGCGAAGCCGCTGCAGGGTCTTGGGCAGCGATTCCAGTTCGTTGTAGGTGGGAATGATGGTGAGGACTCGCACAGGGGGCCTTTCCTGGGGGAAATGGTCAGTGCGCCCGGCTGCGAACAGATCGGCGGAGGGCGCAACTATCAAGTATAGGACGGCAGCGTTCCGGTCAGGACCGCAGCGCCGGGCCTGCGTAAAGTTCGACGCCGTTGCGGACAGTCTGCAGGCACGCCGGATCACTGCCGGTATCCAGGGCAGGCAGCAGCGGCGTTCGCGCCCGCGGGTCGGTGCTCCAGGACTGGACCCGCCCGTCGGCGACCTGGACCATCAGTTCCTCAACCTCCCACACAGCGAAACTCGCGGGGGCCCCCGGTACCAGTTGGCCGGCCATCGGGTCGGCGTACTTCGCTGCCCGCCAGCCCGCACGCGTGTGGCCCAGGAAGGCGGCACGGGCGGAGATCCGCTCATCCTCGTTGTGGTGCTCCAGGCACGCCCTCACGCTGGACCAGGGGCGCAGCGGCGTCACGGGGCTGTCACTGCCGAAGCAGACGGGCACCCCGGCTGCGTAGAGGGTGGCGAACGGGTTCATGGACCGGCTCCGCTCCCCCAGCCTCTGCTCATAGAGACCTCCCGGGACTCCCCAGGCAGCGTCAAACGACGGCTGGGCACTGACCGTCACGGCATACCGGGACAACACCTCGACAGCGGCCGAATCAACCATCTCCACGTGTTCAAAGCGGTGCCCGGCAGCGCGCAGCCGCTGCTCACCCACTTCCTTGGCTGCCAGTTCCAGCGCGTCCAGCGCGGCGTCCAGCCCGGCGTCGCCAATGACGTGGAAACCACCCTGGACTCCGGCAAGCGAGCACGCCGCCAGATGCGCCGCGGCCTCTTCCACGCTGAGATAAAGGTTGCCCTGCTCCTCAGGAGCATCGCTGTAGCCGGACCGCAGGGCAGCCGTCCGGGAGCCCACGGAGCCATCGATGTTCAGGTCGCCGGCGAGCCCCCGCACCGCGAAGCCAAACTGGTCCAGGAGGTTGCGGACATCCTCTTCCGAGGACGCCAGTTCCCCCCAATAGGGCAGGACCTCGGGGACCCCTGCGGTTCCGGGCGCGCCGCTGTTCCAGGCCCCTGCGAGCCGGAGGTCCTCCGCACCGCCGATATGCGGTGCCCCCATTTCCGCTACTGCCACGTAACCGTTGGCTGCAGCTTCGGACAATGCCCGCGCCTGGTGGCGTTTCAACGCTTCTTCGGGCTGGCGCCGGGTTGCCTGCCGGGCGGCCGTGTGCGCGGCCCGGCGGACCCTGGCGCCGCCGTCGAACCCGTCCAACTGACTGACTCCGGCCGCAGCGGCGAGTGACCCGGAAATCAGCGCCGAGTGCACGTCCACCCGGGACAGGTACACCGGCCGTCCCGCTGATGCCCGCTCCAGTTCCGCGGCGGTGGGGAGGCTGCTGTCCGGCCAGGCGGTCTCGTCCCAGCCGTGGCCCAGGACAGGCCCGTCACCGGGGACAGCAGCCACGGCGTCGAGCAACTCCCTGGCTGACCGGATTCCGCCCAGCCGGAGCGAGTCCAGCGCGATGCCCGTCTCGGTCAGGTGGATGTGGGAGTCCACGAACCCTGGCGTCACGAGGGCTCCGCGGAGATCGATGATTTCCATGGAGCTGTCCGCGATGGAGGTGGCCGCCTGTTCGGATCCCACCCAGGCCACCGTGCCGCCATCCACCACCATTGCCGTGGCAAAGGGGTCGGCGGCGGTGTAGACGGAGCCGTTCCGGTAAAGGACTGTTTTTGCGCGCGGGACGGGCAGCGGTTCAGGTTGGGACATACGGGGCAGTGCTCCTGGCGTTGGGGCGCGCCGGCGGGCAGCCGGCGTTGCTGGTCAGAGGACGGAGGAATAAGCCACGACACCGCGGCGGATCAGGGAGATGGCCTCGGCACAGAGCCTGGCCAGGCGGGGATCCAGCCCGGGGATCTTGGCGAGCTGGTCCAGCAGGTCCACAACCTGCTTGACCCAGCGGACAAAGTCACCCGCGGCCAGGTCCGTGCCGCTGAGGACGTCCTGCAAATGCCGGCCCTTGGCCCACTTATAGACAGGCCAGACAAGCCCCAGTTCAGGTTCGCCGGTCAGCGGAAGCTTCTTGTCCTCTTCCACATCCTCAAGCGCGGACCATTCACGGACGACGATATCCACCGATGTCTCCAGCGAAATACTGGGCATCCGTGGCCTCAGCCCCCGGTCTTCGCGTTTCGCCTGGTACACCAGCACGCTGGCGAGGGCCGCAACCTCCACTGCGTCCAGGTCATCGAACGCGCCAAGCCGCAGCGACTGGGAAATCAGCAGGTCCTTTTCACCGTAGATCCGCCGGAGACGCTGGCCGTCAGGGCTGATGGAGAGCCGCCCGTCCGCTGCCTGTTCAAGGTACCCGTAGGTGGAAAGGACATCACAGACGCGGTCAAAGGTCTTGGCAATTGTGTTGGTCCTGCCCTGGATCTGCCGGACCAGCCCGTCGGTTTCGCGGCGGAGCTTCCACCAGCGCTCGGACCAGCGGGCATGGTCTTCGCGTTCGCTGCAGCCATGGCACGGGTGGGCGCGGAGCGCGCGGCGGAGGTCCGCAATGCGCTTTTCCTGGTCGGGCAGGGCGGTGGCGAGGCCAAAGTCGTTGTTGCGGTTGTTGCCCGGTGCGGGCGGCCGGTTTTCGCGCAATGCATTCCGGGCCGAGGAGGCCAGGTCCCGGCGGGACTTGGGCACTTTGGCGTTGAAGGACTTGGGAATGCGGATGCGCGTCACCGGAGCGATGGGTCCCTCCAGGTCGTCGGTCCCAATCCTGCGCAGCTGGTTGTCCAGCGTCAGGACGGCCGGCCGTGGCTCCCGGCTGGTGTGGTCCGAACTGAGCACAATAGCCGGACCAGGCGCCCTCCCGCCGGGAACGTCCACCACGTCACCCGGCAGCAACCGGGCCAGCGAATCGTCACTGAGCGACTTCCGGACGCGGGACTTGGTGCGGGAGCCTGCGTTTTCGGCGTCGGACAGTTCCCTGCGCAGCCGTGCGTACTCGGTGAAGTCACCCAGATGGCAGGTCATGGACTTTGCGTACCCGGCCAGCGATTCCTCCCGGCTGCGCACCTGCCTCGCCAATCCCACAACGGAACGGTCAGCCTGGAACTGGGCAAACGAGGACTCAAGGATCTCGCGGGCCCTTGCCCGGCCAAACTGTGCCAGGAGGTTGATGCTCATGTTGTAGGTGGGCCGGAAACTCGAGTTCAACGGGTAGGTGCGACGCGACGCAAGGCCGGCGACCGCCGTCGGATCCGTTCCAGGCTGCCACAGCACCACGGCGTGGCCCTCCACGTCGATGCCGCGGCGGCCGGCACGGCCGGTCAGCTGGGTGTACTCCCCTGCCGTGATATCCACGTGGGCTTCGCCGTTGAACTTGTCCAGCTTCTCGAGCACCACGGAACGGGCAGGCATGTTGACGCCCAGGGCTAGGGTTTCCGTGGCGAACACCGCCTTGACCAAACCGTCAGCGAAGAGCTTCTCCACCACTTCCTTGAACGTGGGAAGCATGCCGGCGTGGTGTGCTGCGAAGCCGCGGATCAGGCCGTCACGCCAGGTCCAGAAGCCCAGGACGTCCAGGTCATCCGGCGGAATGTCCTGCCCGGCCTCATCAACGCGCTGGGCAATGATGCTCTGTTCCCTCTCAGTGGTGAGCCACAGCCCGGACCCCACGCACTGCGCCACCGCTGCGTCACAGCCCGCCCTGGAAAAGATGAAGGTGATAGCGGGCAGCAGGTCCATGCGGTCAAGGCTTGCGATGACCTGCGGCCGGCTGGCCGGGCGCACACCCCGCTCGTCTCCGCTCCGGCCGGGCCGGTCATTGCCGCGCCGTCCGCGCTGGCCGCGTCCGCCAGGTCCTCCCTGGCGGCCGCGGAAATTCTGCTGGATTTCGCTGCGCGCCACCTTCAGGAGGTCGGGATTGACGTCGAAGCCGCGCCCCTTGGTGCCGTCAGCAGACGGGACCGGCTGCGTCCCGTCGCCGTCCACGGGCGGGGCGATTTCATCGAAGGTGGTTTCCCCGGCAAAAAGATCCATGACCTGGCGGCCCACCATAACGTGCTGCCACAGGGGTACCGGCCGGTGCTCGGAGACGATGATGTCGGTGTCGCCGCGCACGGTGTCCAGCCAGGCGCCGAACTCCTCGGCGTTGGAGACGGTGGCGCTGAGTGAGACAACCTGCACCTCGCTGGGAAGGTGGATGATGACTTCCTCCCAGACGGCGCCGCGGAAGCGGTCGGCGAGGTAATGGACCTCATCCATTACCACATAGCCGAGGTCGTCTAGGGTTGCCGAGTCCGCGTACAGCATGTTCCGGAGGACTTCCGTGGTCATCACGACGACGGGCGCGTCGCCATTGATGCTTGTGTCGCCGGTGAGCAGGCCTACGTTCCCGGCACCGTACTTCTCGGCCAGCTCGGTGAATTTCTGGTTGCTGAGGGCCTTAATCGGGGTGGTGTAGAACGCCTTGAGGCCGCGCTCCAGGGCGAGGTAGATGGCGAATTCCCCGACGATCGTTTTCCCGGCTCCAGTGGGGGCCGCCACCAGCACTCCCCTGCCCTCCTGCAGGGAGTGACAGGACTGCCGCTGGAAATCGTCCAGCTCGAAGTCGAGAGTGCGGACGAACGCTCCAAGGTACGTCGCTGCTTCGGCCCTGCGTTCGGCGCTGGCCTGGTACCGCTCTGCGGGGGAAAGCTCTTCGAAGTCAGTGGGCCCGGGAGTGAACGGTCCAGAGGAAGAAGGCCCGGTGTTGGAGGACATACCCCAAGCCTAACGGGCGCCTAGAGGTTCTTCAGCTCACTGCCCGGGGTGGCGATGTCTGCTGTTGCGTCTGTTTCAGCCGCCCGCTTCGCCTCCCGGCGTGCCCGGCGCTTGTCGTTCATCAGGCAAATGCCGATTGCTGCAAAGAACAGCACCAGGAGCGGCCCTGCCAGCATGAACATCGAAATGGCGTCGGCGCCGGGGGCCGCAATCGCGGCAAGGACGAACACCAGGAACACGGTGATGCGCCAGGCCTTGAGGATGGTCTGCCCCGAGATGACACCGGCCATGTTGATGCCCACCAGGACCACCGGCACCAGGAAGGCGATGCCCAGCACCAGGACCATCCGGGTGACGAACTCGATGTAGGTACGCGCATCGATGACGCTGGACGAACCGTCCGGAGTGAACTGGGTGAGTGCCCTGACCACTTGCGGGACCACAAGCCAGCCTGCCCAGATGCCGGCCAGGAACAGCGGGACCGCAGCCGCCATGTACCCCAGCGTGTACCGGCGCTCCTTGGAAGTGAGGCCCGGCGTGATGAAGGCCCACAACTGGTAAATCCAGATCGGGCTGGAGATCACCACGCCAATCAGCAGCGACATCTGGAGTTTGAAGTCGAAGGGGGACGCGATGGTCCCAAAGTTGATTGCCGAAAGCCCGCCCGTCTGCTGGGAGATGCGGTTGACCGGATCGGCCAGGGCTTTCAGCAGCGGATCGTAAAGTATCCATCCTCCGATGCCGCCAATGACGACGCCGATGGCCGACTTGATCAGCCGGTTCTTCAGCTCCTTGAGGTGGTCCCAAAGAGCCATCCGCCCCTCGGGGTTGGCTTTACGGGCCCGCGACAGTGCCACTGGGGGTCAGGCGCGGTTCGACGGCGGAACGTCAGTGCCGTCGGTCGGCTCGCCGGGCTGCGCCTTGGGGTGGTTGACGATGGTTCCTTCCACCGGGCCTGAAGGGTCGGTGGACTCGGGCTTGCCGTCGTTCTTCATTTCCTTGACCTCGGATTTGATGATCCGCATGGACTGTCCAAGGCTGCGCGCCATGGCCGGAAGTTTCGGGGCGGCAAAGAGAAGCAAAGCAACAACAATGATAATTACGATGGGCCAGGGGCCATCAAAGAGTCTTCCCACGGGAAATCCTTTCGTCTAAGTTCATTTTACTTCTAAGTAAAGTCGAGATCGCCGAGCGCCTGCGGCTGGCCCCGGTCTTTCTTGCGCTGCACTCGTCGCTGGCGGCGCATTTCCCGTCGGGACGACTTGGATGCCTCGTAATCATGTCGCATGAGCGTGGGCGAGGCAAAAACCGCCGCACCCGGCGGGGGCGTTGCCGGATCTGCAGCGTCCGGCATAGCCATGGGGCCCAGGTGCCCCAGCTTCTCGCCGGCTGCCCCCAAATCCTTGACGGTCGCCATGAACTGGCGGAACAGGCGAATGCCCAACAGGACATAGAAGAGCAGTGAGAGCGCAACGAGCGCCACCCATATCAGGATCCAGGACCACCAAGGCATGCTGAGAAGTCTAGCCGCCGTACCTGGCCAAGGATGCCGTTAACCACCTGCGGGACGCCTCCGCCAGTTCACCTGGCGCCAGGATCCTGGCAGAACCGCCATGCTGGGCCACGAACATCGGCAGCCAGTCCGTCGTGCCGAACCGGATCTCGGCCACCAGCCCGCCGTCGGGCAGCTCTGCAGTGCGTTCCGCGTAGTAGTCGTCTGCAAGCCCCCTCCCCTGCCGGGTGAGCTGGACGGTGACGGTGGTGTCGTCGTCGCTGGCGGTGAAGAGCCTGGCAGGGACTCCTTCGGCGGGCGTGATGCCGGCAGAGATGGAAGCACCATTCGGGTGGACGTCCTGGACACGGTCCAGGCGGAAGTTCCGGAGGCCGCGCACCAGGTGGCAGTAGGCCTCGAAGTACCAGGTGTTGTCCAGCGAATACAGGCGGAAGGGGTCCACGTCCCGTTCGGTGATGGTGTCCCGCTGGGGCGAAAGGTAGCGGAGCCGGAGCTGCGAGCGGGATTCGATGGCCTGCCTGACCGTGGCGTGGGTGGCAGCGTCGGCGGGTGCCACTTCCGGACCGGCAAGGGATGCCGCCCGGAGTCCTTCTTCACCAGCGGCCGCCAGCAGCTTCAGGGTCACCGATTCCAGCGCGCCGCCCTCGGCCACTTCCGGCAGCCCGTTCAGGGTCTCCAGCCCGGCCAGGAGGGCGCAGGCTTCCTCCACGGTGAAGCGGACCGGTTTTGTCAGGTCCAGGTCCTGGGTGATGTAGACGTGGTCGTCGTCCCAGTGGATGTCCAGGAGATCGTCAGGGTATCCCTCCGGCAGGCCGGAGCAGATCAGGATCTGCAGATCATCCTCCAGCTCCTTCCTGGTAATGCCGAACCGGTCTGCCACGTCCTGGATGTGCAGGCCCTGGTTGTGCACCAGGAAGGGCACCAGCTGCAGCATCCGCTTGAGCTGGTCCTCGGACGTGCGTTTGCGGACAGCAGCGGCCCGGGCTGTGCCGAAGCTGTACGGAGGCTCGGGCTGGGCGCTGAACTCCGCAGCCGCGCGCAGCCTGCGGAGGACGGCAGCCACAAGCTCAGGCGGGGCTATGGCGTGCGCGTCCGGTCCGTAGGAGGCCAGTTCCTCAGCCAGTGCCTCGGGGTCGCGGTACTGCACGGACAGCCGCTCGTAGCCGGCCTCACGCCTGCCGGCCGTGCCACCCTCCGCGGAACTGCGCCGCCGCAGGGCCAGCAGCTTTCCTTCGCGGACGTCGACGACGGCGGTGCGCAGCGGCAGTTCAGGGAGGCGGTCCAGCTCCCGCCGGACGTTGAAGTGCGCCGGTGGCGTGTACAGCTCCCTGTCCAGGGTTGTGACAGCACTGGTGATGCGGGAAAGACGGAAGTGGCGCGGTGCTTCCCGGGCACGGTCGTGGCCTACCAGGTACCACTGGCCAAACCGGCTGCCCAAGCCCCACGGCTCCACTGTCCGCAGCTCCTCGTTGCCTGTGCTGCCTGCAAGGTAGGTGAAGGTGACCGGGTGCCGGGAGTGCAGAGCAGAGACCAGGTCGTCGAAGGCCTGTCCTGCCGGCTTGATGCGGGGCTGGACGCCGGCGGGAAGGGCGACGTCGGCAAGGCGCCCTGACGCCTGGAGTTTCCGGAGGGCGCTCTGCGCCGCAGTACCAAGGGCGGCGCGCTCCCACAGCTGTGAGGCCAGGAGGAGGACAGTCCATTCGTCCGGCCCCAGCTGGACATCCGGAAGGCGGTTGGACTCCTTGCCGATGCGGTAACGGGTGGTGGCAGGATCATCCTCGCTCCACCCCATGTCCGTCAGGGTTTCCACCTCGAACCCGAACTGGCGCAGGTCGTTTTTGTCCCGCTCGAACATCCGGCCGAAAGCCACGTCATTGCCGGAAGAATCGTGGTAGACCTTTTCGCGCAGCTCACTGCGGCGCAGCCCATACCGGGTGTTCAGGAGTGCGATCAGCAGGTTGAGGAGGCGTTCAGTTCGGGATACGGGCACTCTGGCTACGTTACTAAAGTCCGCGGCGGAACGCAGAAAGCGCGGCAGCACCAGGATTTTGCGTCCTGGTGCTGCCGCGCTTTGGCTGTACAGCTAGCCGGTCATCCTTCTTAGCGGACTCCGACCAGGTCCACCACGAAGATCAGGGCTTCGTTCGGAGCGATGGCTCCGCCGGCGCCGCGGGAGCCGTAGGCCAGCTCCGAGGGGATCTCCAGGCGGCGGCGGCCGCCCACCTTCATGCCCAGCAGGCCCTGGTCCCAGCCCTGGATGACCTGGCCGACGCCAACGCGGAAGTCCAGCGGGGCGCCCCGGCCCCAGGAGGCGTCGAACTCTTCGCCGGTGGACCAGGCCACGCCAACGTAGTGGGTGGAAACGGTGTCGCCGGCCTTGGCTTCGCGTCCGTCGCCCTCAATGAGGTCGGTGATGACCAGTTCCGTGGGGACATCACCTTCCGGGAAGTCGATCTCGGGCTTCTGGCGGTCGAATTCACGCTGTCCAAATGACATGGTTGCTCCTTTAATGTCTGTGCTGCTTTTATCTGTGCGGCTGGTTGATGCAGCCGCGGACCGGCCGCGGCAGGGCGGTAACCGGTGGTGCTTCGCCTGTAAGTGTTGCTACTTAGCCCCGAGGATGTCCACTACGAACACCAAATCTCCCTTGGCCTCGCCCTGTCCGGCGTCGCCGTAGGCAAGATCCTTGGGGATGACCAGGAGGACGCGGGAGCCTACTGTCTTGCCGGCAAGGCCCTGGGTCCAGCCCTTGATGACACCGGTGAGCGGGAAGCTTGCGGGTTCGCCGCGGTCAAAGCTCGAGTCGAATTTGGTGCCGCCCTCAAGGGTGACGCCCACGTAGTTCACGGTGAGGGTGTCGGATTCCTTCACGGTGGCGCCGTTGCCCTTGATGAGGTCCTGGGAAACCAGGACCGTCGGGGCAGCCACACCCTCGACGTTGATCTCGGGGACGCCGTCCTTCTCGGACACGGTGGGCAGTCCCGCCGGCGGGGTGACGGTCTCGCCCTCAGGCTTTTCCAGTACGGCCGCCACGTCCTCGGCGGACAGGACCTTGATGATCAGCAACTGCGTGGGCTGGGCGGCGGCGGAGGGGCTGGGGCTGGCTCCGTCCGAGGGGCTCGGGGCATTCTGCTGTCCGGGGACAGCGAGGGCCAGGCTGGAGCCCACCTTGGCGCCAACGAACGCGTTGTAGATGACCTCGCTGCTGGTCTTCAGTTCGTCGTTGAGCTCGAGGGGTTCGGGCTCGCCGGGAAAGGTGTCCTCAAGGGTACTTCCGTCAGTGCCGTTGAGGGCCAGAATGGAGATGTTGGCGACCTGGTTTGCCTTCACCGTCTCGCCGCTGCCCTCGGTGATGACCTTGATAGTGGGTTCTGCCACTTCCAATGGCTTGGTGAATTCCACTCCGGGGGCTTTCTTGTCCCCGTTGTCGGTCAGTTTGAGGGAGTCGAACTTGGCAGTCTCGCCGGCGGATACGCTGGTGGGTTCCGGCTCTGCGGTTGAACCGCCGCAGGCGGTCAGCAGCAGCAGACCGGGAAGAAGAATTGCTAGTAGTCGGCGCACGTAAGAAAACTTTCGTCGGGGCAGGGTGGATGCGATGTTCCGCATGGCAACGGCCGGCATCGCGGGGTCCCTCTAAAGGGCCCTATCCAGAATAGCCCCTGAAGCTGGGTGTCAACCCATAGAGTCAAGGAGGGCGTCCACGCGCTCGTCGACGCTGCGGAAGGGGTCCTTGCACAGGATTGTCTGGTGTGCCCGGTCGTTCAGCTTCAGGTGGACCCAGTCCACGGTGTAGTCCCGTCCCAGTTCCTGTGCGCGGCGAACAAAGTCTCCGCGGAGCTTGGCCCGCGTGGTCTGCGGGGGGACGTCCACAGCGTCCTTGATGACTGTATCGTCCACGATCCGGCGCACCGCACCGCGTGACTGCAGCAGGTAGTAGAGGCCGCGGCTGCGGGAGATGTCATGGTAAGTAAGGTCCAGCTGGGCTATCCGGGGTGCGTCCAGCCCCAGGCCGTGCCGTCCACGGTACTTGTCCATGAGCTTCTTCTTGATGGCCCAGTCGATTTCGGTGTCGATCCCGCGGAAGTCACCGCTTTCGATGGCCTTGAGTGTCCGCTCCCAAAGGTCGAGGATGAGCGGCACGTGCGGGTTGTGCGGGCCGTGCTCCTTCACGAAGGCCGTGACCTTGGTCAGGTATTCCTGCTGGATTTCGAGTGCGGTGAGCTGGCGTCCGTTGGCAAGGCGGACCAATGCACGGCCGCTGAGGTCATGGGAGATCTCGCGGATGCTGCGGATGGGGTTTTCCATCCTCATGTCGCGCATGATCACTCCTGCCTCGATCATGCGCAGGACGAGGTCCACTGTGCCGATCTTCATCAGGGCCGTGGCTTCGGACATGTTCGAGTCCCCCACAATGACGTGGAGGCGGCGGTAGAACTCTGCGTCAGCATGCGGCTCGTCGCGTGTGTTGATGATGGGACGCGACCTGGTGGTGGCGGAGGAAACGCCCTCCCAGATGTGGTCGGCCCGCTGGGAGAACGCGTATGTTGCGCCGTGGGGTGTCTTCAGGATCTTTCCGGCGCCGGCGATCAGCTGGCGGGTAACCAGGAACGGGATCAGGATCTCGGCGAGCCGGGAGAACTCGCCGCGCCGCGGAATGAGGTAGTTCTCGTGGCTGCCGTAGGAGTTTCCGGCGGAGTCGGTGTTGTTCTTGAAGAGGTACACCGTTCCGTTGAAGCCTTCGGCTGCGAGCCGGGCCTGCGCCTCGTCCACGAGGTCGTCCAGGATCAGCTCGCCCGCCCTGTCGTGGGCGATGAGCTGCGCCAGGTCGTCGCATTCGGCGGTGGCGTATTCCGGGTGGGATCCCACATCAAGGTAGAGCCTGGAGCCGTTGGTCAGGAACACGTTGGATGAACGCCCCCAGCTGACCACCTTGCGGAAGAGGTAGCGGGCCACTTCCTCGGGGGCGAGGGGCCTCGAGTCCGGGCTCGAGTATGAGATCCCGAATTCGGTTTCGATGCCGAAGATCCTCTTGTCCATGCGTCCAGTCCTCCTAGGCCAGCAGTGCAGTGATGTCCGCGTCGTTGAGCCGGCGGAAGGCGCGCCTGGACCCGCGCGTGGTTTCTGATTGCCGGTCCAGGACTGCCACTTCCAGCGCGCCTGCCGGAAGTGATTTTGCCTGTTCTTCCGCTTCTCCCGGGGGAACCAGGCCGGTGATGGCAAGGCGCACTGCGTCTGCGAAGTTCAGTGAGCTGCGCCAGCCCTGACCAATGACGGAGGAGACCTTGTCCGCCTGGCCGCCCATCACAACAAAGGAGTGTTCGTCCGCGATGGAGCCGTCAAAGGTCAGCCGGTAGAGGTGGTCTTCTGCCTGGGTGGCGCCGACCTCGGCTACCGCCAGCTCCACCTCGAAGGGCTTTTGTTCCGCGGTGAACACCGCTCCAAGGCTCTGCGCGTAGACGCTTGCCAGTCCCCTGGCGGTGACGTCCTCCCGGTCGTAGGAGTACCCGCGCACATCGGCGTAGCGGACGCCGGCCTGGCGGAGGCTTTCGAACTCGTTGTATTTTCCGACGGCGGCGAAGGCGATTTTGTCGTAGATCTCGCCGATCTTATGCAGGGACGGTGAAGGGTTCTCGGCGACGAGGGCGATTCCGTCCTCGCAGCTGATGACCACGACGGACCGGCCGCGGGCAATGCCTTTGCGGGCAAAATCCGCGCGGTCCTTCATCAGCTGTTCGGGTGAAACATAGAACTGCTGTGTCATCTCAGGCCTCCCGTCCAGCGATGGTCCGCGCCTCGATCACGTTCCGCGAGGCTGCAGCCAGTTCGCTCTCAGGCACCCGCCGGGCGCCCGAACTGTCGACGGTGTAGATGACAGGCCACAGCTGCCGCACCGTGTCGGGACCACCGGTGGCGGAGTCGTCGTCGGCCGCGTCGTAGAGGGATTCAACCGCGACGGCGACGGCTTCGGCGGCCGTGAGGTTGGGCCGCCAGAGCTTCTTCAGGGCACCGCGGGCAAAAACCGAACCGGATCCCACCGTGTGGTGTTCACGTTCCTCGTACCGGCCGCCGGTGACGTCATAGGAGAAGAGCCTGCCAACACCGGCGCTGGTGTCGAACCCGGCGAAGAGAGGCACAACAGCGAGTCCCTGCATCGCAAGGGGAAGGTTGCCCCGGATCATGGCGCCCAGCCTGTTGGCCTTGCCTTCAAGGCTGAGGAGCGTGCCCTCGATTTTCTCGTAGTGCTCGAGCTCCACCTGGAACAACCTGGTCAGGTCGATGGCGATTCCCGCTGTCCCGGCGATCCCCAGAACGGAGTAGTGGTCGGCGGGGAAGACTTTTTCGATGTGCCTGCTGGCTATGACGTTGCCCATGGTGGCGCGCCTGTCCCCTGCCATCAGCACACCGCCGTCGTAACTCAAGGCAACGATGGTGGTGGCATGCGGAACCTGCAAGGGGGCAGCCGCCGGCACGCCTGCCTGGAGGGACCGGTTATACGGAAGAAGCTCCGGCCGGTCCCGTTGCAGGTGTTCGGTAAATGACGAGGTGGCGTTGGCGGCTACCTGGTTGGCGGTTGATTCATGCACTCATGCACTCCTTGAACGTGGTCCTTCAACGTCGGTACAGATTCGGGCCTTCCGCGGCTTCCGCCAGCCTCCGAATCCGGGTTACTGACCGCCCTTTTGGACGAACGCCCGGACGAACTCTTCCGCATTGGATTCGAGGACGCCGTCGATCTCGTCGAGGAGGTCGTCGACGCCTTCAGTCGATGCTGATGCCTGTGCCTCCGGCGGCGCGGGCGGTGCCTCGGGAATGTCCTCTTCGACCTGGCTGTCGCGCGATTGAGGCTGCTGCTGCTCCTGGCCTGCCATTGTTACCCCTCCTTATATCCGTCATCGGATCCGGCCGATCCTCCGATATGCCCATCCTGCCACGGTGTGGGCTTCCGGTGGCGGTTTATGCCGCAGGCGGAGCGTTATGTCCCAAAAGCTCTGCCAGGAACGGTCCCGCCTCCCGGTAGCTTTCGAATAACGCTCCGGTCAGGGCTTTGGTTCCCCGGAGGGGCTCCCTGGTGGGTACGCGCTGGAGCCGCCCGTAACCTGGAACGTCGAAGATGACGGAGTCCCAGCTGGCGCCCACCACATCCTTGCCGAAGCTACTGATGCACCTGCCTCGGAAGAATGCCCGGGTGTCCGCCGGCGGTTCGGAAACTGCTGCCGCGATGGCCGCGTCCTCAAGGATTCGCTGCATCCGGTTCCTGGCAAGGAACCGGTAATAGAGTCCTTTTTCGGGCCTGATGTCTGCCCATTGGAGGTCGACGAGCCCCAGCCGTGCATCGTTCCATTCCAGCCCGTCACGTTCGCGGTATCCGTCAAGGAGGGACAGCTTGGCCAGCCATTCCACCGAGGAAGCGGCAGCGGCCCGGTCGTTGTCGAGTTGGGTCAGGACGGTGGCCCAGCGTTCTAGGACATCGTGCGTGTGCCCGTCGCCGTCCACCTTGTCTCCAACGCCGGTATCCTGGGCCAGCTTGGCAGCGGCCTCGTGGTACATCCATTGGAGGTCAAGGGCGGTGACCCGCCTGCCGTCGAGCAGCCGCAGCCTGGCGGTAAGCGTGGTGTCATGGCTCACCGCCTGGAGGGCGGCGACCGGCTCGAAGACTTCGACCTTCGGTGCCAGGCCTGCCTCGATGAGGCTGAGCACCATCGCCGTGGTTCCGAACTTCAGGTAGTTGGAGACCTGGCTCAGGTTGGCGTCCCCGATGATCACGTGGAGGCGCCGGTACTTGTCCGCGGTGGCATGCGGCTCATCCCGGGTGTTGATGATGGGCCGGCGGATGGTGGTTTCCAGGCCCACTTCGGCCTCGAAGAAATCCGCGCGCTGGCTGATCTGGTATCCCGGCGTTGAGCTGTCCTGGCCGATGCCCACCCGGCCCGACCCGCACATGATTTGCCGGCTGACGAAGAAAGGCGTCAGCCCGCGCACAATATCGCCGAAGGGCACGGAGCGCGGCATGAGGTAGTTCTCATGGGAACCGTAGGATACGGATTTGTTGTCCGTATTGTTCTTGTAGAGGTTGACCGGCGGAAGGTCCGGATCTGCCGCCAGGCGGCGGACGGCGGCCAGTGCCACAAGGTCACCGGCCGCGTCCCATTTCACGGCATCCCGGGGGTTGGTCACCTCCGGGCTGGAGTACTCGGGATGCGCGTGGTCCACATACAGCCGTGCACCGTTGCCCAGGACCATGTTCATCAGGAGTGTCCCGGACTCGTCCTGGCCGTCCAGCTCAAGTTCCTCGCGGCCGTAGGCCAGCGCCACCGCTTCCGCATCCAGTACCGGCGGCTGGTCCGTCAGCTGGCTTGGGTGGGCGGAGCTGCGGTCCACCGTCCAGCCGCGGGCGTCGTGCAGCGGCTCCTCGTCCGTGTAGTCCCAGCGGGTCTCCGCGCCGCCGGCGGCGCGCTGGCGGGTGACCTGCGCATAGGCCTGGACCACCCGGGCGCTCATCATGGTGGCATTGGCAGAGGGGGCGGACGGGGCGTGGATGCCATATTCGGTTTCCGCGCCCATGACCCGCATGGCCCCGCCGGCCGGTAAGGTTCCCCCGGCGGCGGGCTCCGGTGCAGCGGTCATAGATACTGGCCTGTTGTCGGCATGGTCTCGATGGATTTGCCCGGTTCCTGGCCCGCCTTGCCCTGGACAATGGTGCGGATGTACGTGATCCGTTCGCCCTTCTTGCCGGAGATCCGTGCCCAGTCGTCAGGGTTGGTGGTGTTGGGCATGTCTTCGTGCTCGCGGAACTCGTCCACGACGGCGCGCAGCAGGTGCTCGATCCGCAGTCCCTTCTGGTGGGTGGTCAGGAGATCCTTGATGGCGTACTTCTTGGCCCGGTCCACCACGTTCTGGACTACTGCGCCGGAGTTGAAGTCCTTGAAATAGAGCATCTCGGTGTCCCCGTTGGCGTAAGTGACCTCCAGGAACTCGTTGGACTTGTCGGTGGAGTACATGGCTTCCACCGTCCGCTGAACCATGGCGTCCACCGTGGCCTGCACATCGCCGTCATGCTCTGCCAGGTCCGATTCGTGGAACGGCAGGTCGGGGGTGATGTACTTGTTGAAGATATCGGCGGCGGCCTCTGCATCGGGACGGTGAATCTTGACCTTGACGTCCAGCCTGCCCGGCCGGAGGATGGCCGGATCGATCATGTCCTCACGGTTTGACGCGCCGATGACGATCACGTTGTCCAGCCGCTCCACACCGTCGATCTCACTGAGCAGCTGTGGCACGATGGTCGTTTCGACGTCTGACGAGATTCCGGTGCCGCGGGTGCGGAAGAGGGAATCCATCTCGTCGAAAAACACCACAACGGGGCTGCCGTCCGAAGCCTTTTCGCGTGCCCTGGAAAAGATCAACCGGATGTGCCGCTCGGTTTCACCGACGTACTTGTCGAGGAGTTCCGGACCCTTGATATTCAGGAAGTAGCTCTTGAGGTCCACCTTGCCCGAACGCTCCGCGGCCCGGGCAGCCAGTGAGTTGGCGACGGCCTTGGCGATAAGCGTCTTGCCGCAACCGGGCGGGCCGTAGAGCAGGATGCCCTTGGGCGCCTTGAGGCCGTGCTCGCGGTACAGGTCGGGGTGGAGGAATGGCAGTTCGACGGCGTCGCGGATCTGCTCGATCTGGGGCCCCAGGCCGCCAATGTCCTCATACGTGATGTCCGGGACTTCCTCCAGGACCAGGTTCTCCACCTCTGAGCGGGGCACTTTTTCGAGGGCGTATCCGGTCCTTGAGTCAATGGAAAGGGCATCACCCACCCGGAGCTTTTCGGCCAGGAGCGCACCGGAAAGCCGGACTACCCGTTCTTCATCGGCGCGCCCCACCACGAGGGCACGGTCCGCTCCCAGCATCTCCTTGAGCGTGGCCAGTTCTCCCGCGCGCTCATAGCCAAGCCCGGCGACGACGAGGAGCGCCTCGTTCAGGAGGACCTCCTGGCCCACGGCCAGCTGGTTCATGTTCACCAGGGGGCTGATCCCAACGCGCATCTTCCGGCCGGCATTGAAGATATCCACCGATTCCTCGGTGGCCGCCTGCCCGCTGCTGCCAGGTGACGGCTGCCGCTTTGGATTCAGCTGGAGTATGGTTCCGAAGCTGTAGGGCGGTTGCCCTTCCTGGTCCAGGGCGTTCTTCAGGCGGAGGATTTCGGCCTTCGCGGTTTCAAGCATGCTGACCAGCTTGGTGTTGTTCTGCGTTGCCGCAGCCAGCTGGCGGTCTATGTGCCTGAGCTTGTCCCGGAGGATGTTGACCTGGCGGTCTGCAACCGAGAGGTCGTTGGCGGCAGACTGCTCTGCCGGTGTACGTCCGGAGTCCTGGTTTGGTGTCTCCATGATGTATCAGCCCCTTCCTGCGCTTCTATTAAGACATTAGCCCCAAGACGGCAGGTAGGGATGGAGACTCCCGAAATGTGGACTAGTTCGTGACCTCGGGATCGTCCTTGACGTTGGTGCCGGCGATGGCGTCCCGGGCTGCGCGCCGGAGCTTCTTGTCGGAGACCTGCCGCTCCCCCACGGCACCGGGCGTCCATGCGTTGACGTCCTCTTCGTTGAAGTCGGTCTTGGAGGGGCGCCGCTTGACGGAGATGCCGGTGACGCCGTCGGCCAGCCGCCGCGTGACCAGCAGGAAGCCGGTGTGGGCCACCATCCTGTGGTCCGGCCTGACGGCGAGCCCCTCGAGGTGCCAGCCGCGCACCATTGACTCCCAGGCGTCGGGCTCCGTGAAACGGCCGTCCGCCCGGATGGCTTCGGCAGTGCGTGAAAGCTGGGTGACGGTGGCAACGTAATTGATCCAGACGCCGCCCGGGGCGAGCACCGTGGCCACGGCATCCAGGCATTCCCAGGGCGCCAGCATGTCCAGCACCACGCGGTCCACGGAACCTGGCGCCTCGCTCCGGACAACCTCTTCCTGGAAGTCGCCCAGCGATACGTGCCAGGCGGGGTGCGGGCCGCCGAATATCGTCTCGACGTTGCCGCGGGCGATGTCAGCGAACTCTTCACGCCGTTCGAAGGAGTGCAGGTAGCCGTTGTCCCCAACGGCCCGGAGCAGCGAAATGGACAGGGCCCCGGAGCCAACACCAGCTTCCACAACACGGGCGCCGGGGAAGATGTCCGCCATGGTAACGATCTGCCCGGCATCCTTGGGGTAGACGACGGCGGCGCCGCGCGGCATGGAAAGCACAAAATCGGACAGCAGGGGGCGCAGGGTCTGGTACTGCTGCCCCACGTTGTTCACGACGACCGAGCCGTCCACCTTGCCGATGATGTCGTCGTGGTTAAGGAAGCCGCGGTGGGTGTGGAATGCCCCGCCGCTTTCGAGGGTGATGGTGTTCATGCGGCCGCGTTCGTCCGTCAGTTGGACACGCTCGCCTTCGCGGAAGGGACCCCGGCGCCGGGCGGCGCCCACCGGCTGCGAGCCGCCGGTTGCAGCCCCGGCCGGGACCGCTGCCCCTGTGGCTTCGTTGACGGCGGTTTCGCTGCTCATGACTTTCCTCGCTCCTGTAAAACTGTGGCGCCTGCATGTGGTGTGGAAACATTCCGGCGTGCGCGGCGGCAATGCACCGGCCGGCAGGTAACTCTACCGGTTTTGGTCCTGCCGGCGCGTATCGGGCCGACGCGGTTTTCCGGTGATGGCGGCCAGGACAGCGTCCTGGGAAAGCAGCCCGGTCACCTTGCCGTTATGGTCTACGACGGCGTAGTGCCGTCCTTCCAGCTGGGACAGGAACTGGAGCAGCTCCTGCCCTTTTGACCATTCGGGGACGTATGCGCCGGGAGCCAGGGCGTAGGAGACGGCGGTGATGGGGGTCGACGCCGCGGCGTGGACAGGAACCGAGGACAATGCGGCCGAATCCACAACTGCCTCCGGCCGGCCGCCCGGTCCGCAGACCACCAGCGTCGTGGCTCCCCCGCCACCGTACTGGAGGGCATCCTCCACTGTGGCCGTTGAAGGCAGGCCGGCGGCGGGGGTCGAAAGCCCTGCCGCGCTGACCAGGTGTAGCCGACCCCGGAGGGTTCCCTGCTGGATGGATGCTGAGGCTCCCATCCAGAGGAAACCACCTACCAGCACGGTGATCATCAGCAGGCTGAAATCAGGGGCATCCCCGGCAAGGAGCGGCCTGGCAACGAACCAGTAACCGATGGCGACGACGATGATGCGCCCTCCCCACCCGGCCGCCACCGTGCCCTTGGCCTGGCTGCCCGTGGCCTTCCACACTGCAGATTCCACCAGCCGTCCGCCGTCCAGCGGAAGGCCCGGGAGTACGTTGAAGACGGCAATCAGGAAGTTCGCCCACATAAATATGTTGGTGAGGATCTCGGCAACGCTGCCCATGCTTGCCGTGCTGAGCAGCAGCCAGGCTCCTCCGGCCAGGATGAAGTTCGCAGCCGGCCCGGCGAGGGCCACGAGGACGGACCGTCCCGGCGACGCGGTGAAGCTCTCAAACTGGGTGTGCCCGCCCCACAGGTTGAGCACGATCTTCTGCGTGGGCCAGCCGTAGATTTTTGCCGTCAGGGCGTGCGCGAGTTCGTGGACCAGGACCGAGACGAGGAGCAGGACGGCGTAGGCGAACGCCACGATGTAGGCACTGATGCCGAGGGCCGGGTTCTGCCGGGCCAGGACGGGTCCGTACACGATGACCGTGAAGGCGGCAATGATGAACCAGGAATAGGCCAGCACCACGGGGACGCCGGCAATCCGGCCCAGCGGAATGCCTTCGCGCCTGGCCGGGACAGTGGTCTCGGTCACCGGCTGTCCCCAAGCGGCCTGGCCGGTACAGCGGACCCGCGAAGCCCCGGGCCGCCGAGGAGGAGCGATTCGAGGTCGGTCACGGTGCGGCCTGCCAGGGAATCCCACAGGGTGTAGCGCTCATCCTCGGGCAGCGGAACAATATGGGGAATTGCCACGGTTGCCACGCCGGATGCCACGGCCGCGGAGACACCGGGCACCGAGTCCTCCAAAGCGACGCAGTGGTGCAGGCCCAGGTCCGGGTCTGCGTCCTGCAGCCATTCGACGGCGGTCAGGTACGCCTCGGGGTGTGGTTTGCCCTGGGCTACGGTGTCCCCTGTGACCAGGACCTCGAAGTACTGCCGTGGGAGGCTGGCCACCACCTGCCTGGCCAGCGGGCCCTCGGACATGGTGACCAGTGCGCACCGGACACCGGCGAGGTGGAGTTCCTCAAGGAGTTCGCGTGCACCCGGCCGCCACGGCACCTGGCGCTGGACGCTGCTGACCACTGAGCCGGTGAGGGTATCGATGATGTCCCGGATTTCCAGCTCCACGCCGGCATCCTGGAGGAGCCCGGCGGAAAAAGTCAGCGACTGCCCCACCAGCTGCATGGCCTGGTCATGGGACCAGGTCCCGCCGTGGGCTTCCACCAGCGCGTGTTCGGCGGCGATCCAGTAGGGCTCCGTATCAACGATTGTCCCGTCCATGTCCCACAGGACGGCTTTGAGCGGGGAACTGTCGGCTGGCAATCGCATGCCCTCAGTCTACGGGGACTGCCTGGGCGCCGGCTGATGGCTACGCCCTCGGCGAATATCGCGCCCTCCGGCACCGGCGCCGCTGCTTATGCATGATGTTTCGGCGCTTCATTCAATGCAAAGCCGCGGTCCTTGGACGTAGGGTGAAGAAATGAATAGCTTCGAGGGAGACACCACAGAACCGGGTGCCGGGCCCGAACAGGAGCGGTTCCTGCAGCCGGTAGCTGACGGACAGCGCGTGACAGTGATGCTTGCCGCCTTTGAAGGCTGGAATGACGCCGGGGAAGCGGCCAGCGACTCCCTGCGCTACCTGAACAAATTGTGGGGCGGCAAGAAAGTGGCCTCCATCGACGCCGACGAGTATTACGACTTCCAGTTCACGCGGCCCACCGTGCGCCGGAACGCAGCCGGTGAACGCAAGATCAAATGGCCTTCTACACGTATCTATAAAGCAAGCGCTCCGGACTCCAACGTGGACGTCATCTTTGTCCAAGGCACGGAGCCGTCCTATAAATGGCGCGCCTACACCGCGGAACTCCTGGTCCATGCCGAGGCGCTGAACGTTGACTATGTTGTCCTGGTCGGGGCCCTGCTGGCGGATGTTCCGCACAGCAGGCCGATTCCGGTCAGCACCTCGTCGGACGACGCCCCGCTGCGCGAACGGATGAACCTGGAAGCCTCGCAGTACGAAGGCCCGGTAGGCATCGTCGGCGTGCTGTCGGAGGTGGCACTGCTGGCAGGTATCCCCACGGTTTCGCTGTGGGCAGCCGTCCCGCACTATGTTGCCCAGGCGCCGTCGCCGAAAGCCCAGCTGGCACTCCTGCACCGGATTGAGGAACTGCTCCAGGTTCCCCTGGACACGCACGAGCTGGCTGAGGAAGCGGACGCGTGGGAGCGGGGCGTGGACGAACTGGCCACGGAGGATCCCGAAATTGCGGCCTACGTCCGGCAGCTCGAGGAAGCAAAGGACACGGCCGATCTCCCGGAAGCCACTGGCGAATCGATTGCCCGCGAATTCGAGCGTTACCTCAAGCGTCGGGGCCAGGACCGGCCGTGACCGGCAGCGCCCTGCAAACCGGGCGCTGCCTCATACTCTGGACGGCGGTTTAGAGAACCACGCCCAGCAAGGCGTCCACCGCATCCTTGACCAGGGCCTGGTCGGCAGGGCTTGCAGGTCCGCCGTCGGCGTTTGCCAGCTCCGCCCAGCGGGAAACCGCCGCAATGGCGTTAGGAGCGTTGAGGTCGGCGGCAAGCGCTGCGCGCATCTCGGCCACTAGGGGGGCGGCAGAGTCTTTGGGGGCATGGCCCAGGGCCCGGCGCCACGCTGCAAGTGTGGCCTTAGCCTCCTCGAAACCTTCGTTGGTCCAGGCCCAGTCGGAGCGGTAGTGGTGGGCCAGGATGCCAAGGCGGATCGCCGCGGGGTCCTCCCCCGCCGCCCGGAGTTTCGACACGAGCACCAGGTTTCCCTTTGACTTGCTCATCTTCTCGCCATCGAGGCCCACCATGCCGGCGTGGGCGTAGTGCTTGGCCAACGGAACACCCGCCAGCGAGTAGGCATGCCCGGCGCCCATCTCGTGGTGCGGGAAGATGAGGTCCGAACCGCCGCCCTGGACGGTGAAGGGTGAAGGCAGGTACTTCTGCGCGATGACTGTGCATTCAATATGCCAGCCGGGCCTCCCTGCTCCCAGGCTGCCGCCGGGCCAGCTCGGTTCGCCTTCACGGGCCACGCGCCACAGCAGCGGGTCCAGTGCCTGCCGCTTGCCGGCCCGTCCGGGATCGCCGCCGCGTTCCGCGAAGAGCTCGAGCATCTCGCTCTCTGCCAGCCCGGAGATGCATCCCAGCGTCCACGCATCAGGTGCGACGGATTGCTTGCCCGCCGCCTCGACGTCGTAATAGACGTCCCCGTCAGGCTCGCCATTGCTGCCCTGCACTGTGTAGGCCAGCCCCAGGCTCACAAGCCGTTCCACTTCCGGGACGATCAGCCCAATGGATTCCACGGCGCCCACATAGTGGTCCGGCGGCAGGACATTGAGTGCTTCCATGTCCGTTTGGAAGAGCTCGATCTGGCCGGCAGCCAGGTCCCGCCAGTCAACCCCCGTCGCCTCGGCACGTTCCAGGAGCGGATCGTCGACATCCGTGACGTTCTGCACATACGCAACGTCCCGGCCGGAGTCCCGCCAGGCGCGGTTCAGGAGGTCAAAAGCAACGTAACTGGATGCGTGCCCCATGTGGGTGGCGTCGTAAGGCGTGATGCCGCAGACATACATGGACGGCCGGCTCTCGTTCTCCAGTACCACCTCGCGGCGCACCGCTGTGTCGAACAGCCGGATGGCGGGCATGCTTCCGGGCACGTCAGGAACGGGGCGGGATATCCAGGATTTCACACACCAAGCCTAGTGCTAGGCGCTGATGACATTGAAACCGAGCAGGAGGTACAGGGCGAGTCCCAGGAAGATCCGGTACCAGACGAACAACCTGTAGCTGCGGGTGGACACGAACTTCAGGAACCAGCCAATGATGACGTATCCCACAACGAAGGCGATCATCGTGGCCAGGGCGGTTTCCGGCAGTCCGTACGGGCCGGCGATGCCCTCATTGGTGACCGTCTTGTAGAGCTGGTAGAACCCGCTGCCGAACACCGCAGGGATGGCAAGAAGAAAGGAATAGCGGGCGGCGGCCTCGCGGGTGTAACCCATCAGGAGGCCGGCCGTGATGGTGCCTCCGGACCGGGAAACGCCGGGAATCAGGGCCAGGGCCTGTGCGAAGCCATAGAGGATGCCGTGCTTGTAGGTCAGCCTGCTGAGGTCCCGCTCCTGCCTGCCGATAGCGTCCGCAACGGCAAGGAAAAGCCCGAAGACGATCAACATGGTGGCAACGATCCACATGCTGCGGAGCACGGACTCGATCTGGTCCTGGAACAGAAGGCCAAGAACAATGATCGGCAGGCTGCCCAGGATGACCAGCCAGCCCATCCGGGCGTCCGGGTCCTGCCGCGATACCTTCCCGGTAAGCGAACCAGTCCAACCCTTAACGATCCGGACAATGTCCCGCCAGAAATAGACCAGGACCGCGGTCTCGGTGCCCAACTGGGTGATGGCTGTGAACGCTGCCCCCGGGTCAGCCGCATTGGGCAGGAATTGCCCCACAATCCGAAGATGCGCACTTGATGAAATCGGTAGAAATTCGGTCAGTCCCTGCACTAGGCCCAGCAGGGCCGCCTCAAACCAGTTCACGCTAAGACCCTACGTCATAGGCAGTGCCGGTTCTGCCCGTAAGCTTGCTGCTATGCAGCAGCGTTACGTCGGCAACAGTGGATTGCGTGTGTCCGCCCTTTCCCTCGGCACCATGGGCTGGGCCGGCGAAACCGACGAACAGGACGCCTCGGAACTCCTGCGCACCTTCCTTAACGCGGGCGGCCGGCACGTTGATACTGCCGCGTCCTACGCCGGCGGCAGGTCGGAGGCAATGATCGGCTCACTGCTGGGCGACGTCGTGGCGCGGACGGAGATTTCCATCTCCACCAAAGCGGGGATGACGACGCCGGATGGCCGGCGCGGCGTGGACACCTCGCGGAATGCCATGCTCACCGGACTTGACGCGAGTTTGGCCCGGTTGGGCACCGACTACGTGGATATCTGGTTTGCCCAGGCCTGGGACGCCAACGTTCCGCTGGACGAAACCCTGTCCGCGTTGGAGTTCGCGGTCCGTACCGGCAGGGCACGGTATGCGGGCGTTTCCAACTTCAACGGGTGGCAGACGGCCAAGGCGGCTGCGGTTGCCGGATTCCCACTGGTGGCGGTCCAGTCCGAGTACTCGTTCCTGCAGCGCCGGCCCGAAGCTGAACTCATCCCCGCGGCGGAAGACGCAGGCCTGGGCCTTATGGCCTGGGCGCCGCTGGGCCGCGGTGCTCTGACCGGCAAGTACCGCGGCAGCATCCCCTCCGGATCGCGGGCCGCATCAGCGGCCGAAGCCGGGTACGTGGAGCCCTACTTGGAGGAGAAGCCGTCCCGAACCGTGGAGGCCGTATGCATGGCGGCCAAGGGCCTGGGGCGGACTCCGCAGGACGTCTCCCTCAGCTGGCTCCTGTCCCAGCACGGCGTGGCCACCGCCATTGTGGGTCCCCGCACGCCCGCGCAGCTGAAAGAGCTGTTGGACGCGCAGCTCACACCCCTGCCACCCGAAATTGCCCGGGCCCTTGAGGATGTTTCAGCGCCGCTGTAAATCCGCGGACTTATTCCTGGACGATCTCCAGGTCCTCGTCGTCATCCACGTCGCTTTCCTCGTCCTCGTCGTCCTCGTCATCAAAGACCTGGAGCGGCGTTACCTCGTTGTAGGCCTCATAGAGCGCATCTTCATAAACTTCGAAGGCGTCTGCGACCGCAAAGAACGCCGCCTCCACGGAGGGGTCACCATCTCCGCGGCGGTTGGATGCTGCTATAAGGTGTTCTTCCATAGCGGTGGTCAAGGACTGAAGCGCGACACGCGGATCGATGCTCATGACTTCACGTTAGCCGGAAAAGGACGAAAATGGAGAGCAATGAAGGAACAATTTCTCACCAGCTCGGTCCAGCGGGAACGGGACTATTTGAGGCAGTACGAGTACCTCGTACTGACGGTCAGTCCTGATGATTCACTGCATGAGGCACGGCGCCGCCTGGTGGAACATTCCGAGTACGGCAAGTGGGAGCTGGAGCGCAGCAAGCTCTACGTGGGCGGGGGCCGCCGCTTTTGGCTGCGCCGGCGGGTGCTGCAGGTCCAGCGGACGGTCTAGCCTTCCAGCGGTCCCAGCCAGGCGTTGGCAACGGTGTTGTGGGCGGACTCGTCATCGGACGGATGGAACATGCCTGCCAGTACATCCCGGTAGAGGCGCTCCAGTTCTGAGCCGCGGAAATAGCTCGATCCCCCGCTGACGCGGATGGCCAGGTCCACAACACGCCGCGCAGTCTCCGTGGCGTTCACCTTCAGCCCCACCAGCTTTGGGAACCACTGCGGTCCGTGGTCCACCAGGCCGTCCACGTCAGCGGCCACAGAGGCCAACTGCGGATACAGGCTGTCCATGGCCATGGCCGCCTCTGCAACCTTCCAGCGGATGTCCGGATCCTGCGCGTAGCTGCGTCCGTTGTTCTTGAATGACGTGCGCCGCTTCACGGTCTCCACGCCCGCGGCGAGGGCGCGCTCCCCCAGACCCGTGTAGACGGCTGCGAGCAGTGTCTCGAAACAGGCGAAGATAGCGAAGATCAGCGGGTCCCTGCTGGGACCGACGGGGATCCTGCGGAAGATCCGCTCCGGCGGAACAGTGGCCCCATCCAGGATGGTGGTGTTGGACTGGCTCGCCCGCATGCCCAGGGTGTCCCAGTCGTCCACGATGCGGTATCCGGGCGTTTCCCGCGTGATGAAGCCGTGGACCAGCTCGCCTTCCCCATCCCGGGCGTCCGGGTCCTTGCCGAAAATTCCCAGCCGGGTCCACGCCGGCGAGAGGCTGGTGAAGATTTTGGTCCCTGTGAAGGAGTATCCGCCGCCGGGAAATTGCGTGGCTGTGGTCCGCGAATCGAACAGGACCGAATCGTTGCCGGCCTCGGAGTTGCCGAACGCGAAGATCTCGCCCTCCGCCGCTTCCTTGAGGACGAAGTCGAGGGAGCTGTCACCGCGGGCTTTGAGGACATGTGCGACGCCGGTCCACACCAGGTGCATGTTGACGGCCAGTGCCGTGGCTGGCGCAGCCGTTGCCAGCCTGCGCTGGCACTGGGCCGCCGCTTCGAGGCCAAAGCCCAGGCCGCCGTCGTCCGTTGGCACGAACATCTTCAGGTAACCGGCCTCTGCAAGCTCCGCAAGGTCCTCATGGAAGAACGCGTTCTCCCGGTCGTAACCGGCGGCACGGCCGCGGATCCGCTCCAGGAGGGCGTCGGGCAGGACTTCCTCGGGGGTCATGGCGGCCCGCTCAGTAGTTGGTGAGGAGGGTGTTGAGGACACGTGCACCGAACTTCAGGGAATCCGCGGGAACCCGCTCATCGACGCCGTGGAACATACCGGTAAAGTCCAGCTCATCCGGCAGCATCAGGGGCGCAAAGCCGTAGCCGGTGATACCGAGCCTGCTCAGCGATTTGTTGTCGGTTCCGCCGGAGAGGGTGTACGGCAGGACCTTGGCGCCGGGGTCCTCGGAGTGCAGGGCGTCGATCATGGAATCCACTAGGTTGCCTGCGAAGGGCACCTCCAGGGAGACGTCCTGGTGGACGTAGCTGACGTCGACGCCCGTGCCGGCCAGGTCGCGGACGATTTCCAGGACGTGCTCCTGCTGGCCGGGCAAGGTGCGGCAGTCGATCAGCGCCTCCGCGGACTCAGGGATGACGTTGTGCTTATAGCCGCCCTTGAGCAGCGTGGGGTTGGTGGTGTTCTGGAGTGTTGCCCCCACGAACCGGGCTACGGTCCCCAGCTGGCTGAGCAGAATGTCCGGGTTATCTGCATCGAACTCCACGCCCGTGAGTTCCGTCACGCCGTCCAGGAACTGGCGGGTGGTGGGGGTCAGCTCAATGGGCCACTTGTACTCGCCGATGCGCGTCACGGCACCGGCCAGCCGCGTCACGGCGTTATCCGTGCTGATCTGCGAGCCGTGTCCCGCCCTGCCGTGGGCAACAAGCCGCAGCCACGAGATGCCCTTCTCCGCTGTCTGGAGCAGGTACGTCCGCTGGCCACCGATAGTGGCAGAGAATCCGCCCACCTCGGAGATCGCCTCGGTCGCGCCCTCGAACAGCTCCGGGCGCTTGTCCACGGCGTAGCGGGCACCGTAGGCGCCGCCCGCCTCCTCGTCCGCGAAGAAGGCGAAGATGATGTCCCGCTTGGGCTTCCTGCCTGTCCGGGCGAATCCCCGCAGCACGGCAAGGATCATGGCGTCCATGTCTTTCATGTCGACGGCGCCGCGTCCCCAGATCAGCCCGTCCTTCAGTTCCGCGCCGAACGGGTCCACAGACCACTGGTCCCGAAGCGCCGGCACCACGTCCAGGTGGCCGTGCACCACCAGGGCGCTGGCGGACGGGTCCTCCCCGGCCATGCGGGTGACCACGTTTGCCCGCCCCGGAGCAGACTCAAAGATTTCGGCCTCCATGCCGACTTCCTCAATAAGCCCGGCGGCATACTCTGCCGCGGCACGCTCCCCCGGGCCCGATCCGTCACCGAAGTTGGAGGTGTCTATCCGGATGAGTTCCTGGCAGATCCGGACAACTTCATCCTCGGGCAGGACGTCAGGCATGGAGGGCTCCTCACTGGGAAATGACTGGCTGGTGCAGCGCTGGTGCACTGCCCTCAGCCTACCCACTTGGCCCGATTCGATGTTTCAGGAAAAGTCGTGTTAGAGTTTTTCTCGCTGCTTCGGAGAAATGCGAAACGCTGAAAGGCGGAAACGGTTTCCGAATTACCACCTGCGCGGGTGGCGGAATGGCAGACGCGCTAGCTTGAGGTGCTAGTCCTCGAAAGGGGGTGGGGGTTCAAGTCCCCCTCCGCGCACAAAGGGAAGCCCCGGAAAATCGCTGATTTTCCGGGGCTTTTTTGTGTCCCTGCCCACTGCGCCGGTGGCTGGCACATGAAGCCGCGTACGGGGTCCTCCCAAAGCAGGTACCAACTACTCGTGTGCCAGCGGCACGCGGATCATAATGTGGTTCACGGAGCCGGCGACGAGAGCGCACGCCTGAGACCACGTGTGCTCGCCCCCCAGCCGTCGCCGGCTCCACTCACCGCCCGGACTTAGTTCCCGGCTTTGCTGTTTGTGGCGCACCCTGCGTCCGTGGTTACTTCCGGATGCTGAAGGAATCAGAGAAGGTGTAGCCGTCCGCCGGGACAAGTTTCACGTCCATGCGGCTGCTGGTTGCGGTCACATCCAGTGTCCCGAGGGTCGAATTGTGGTTACCGGCTGACCAGGATGCGAAGTAGTGCGACTCGGGGTCGTCGCGATTGATCTCGCGGGGTGTCCGCCCGCCAATGCCCACGGTGATGAAGACTGTTCCCCTGCCTTGGGTCATGGAGTCTCCGGTGTCCACCACGCATCTCTTCTCAACGGTTTTGACCGTCATGTACTCGCACCTGTCACTGAAGCCGAGTTGGTGTGTCCGCTGGTACAGGTGCTCATGGCCGTTGAGAACCAGGTCCACCTTCTTGCTGATCAGCATGTTGGTGAGTGACTCCCCCGCTGCGCAGGCATACCGTCCCATCGTGAAGCAGGGAGTATGCATGGCCACCACTGTCCAGGGGATGTTCTCCGCCCGCGCTCCGTCGATTGCCTTTTCCGTCCAGTTCCACCGATCGCTGCCCTTTGAGTAGTCGAGCTTGCCAGCCGGAAATTCGATGCCAGGTGAAACCACGATGATCCGCGCCAGGGGTTCTTCCTGCGGAACGTCTACGAACCACTGTTCCGCGTAGTCGCCTTGCAGGCCGGGAAGCCTGTTAGGCAGGCATGCCGCCAACTTCTTGATGTCGCCGTCAGAGCCGTCGCTCTCATGGTTTCCAGGAAGCAGCTGGTAAGGGAAGTCCGCTCCCAACTTCCCGGTAACCATGTCGCAGAATTCCTGGTCGGCACCGGGCTCGTAGGGGAAATCACCCAGCGCGATGTTGAAGTCCGGCTTCAGTTCGGCCACCGTGTCCAGCACCGCCAGGGCACCCTCACCCAGGCCGATGTCTCCGGCGGCGGTGAAGTGTACGGACTTTTCCTCGGGGGATCCGCAGGCGGCAAGGACTACCAGGCTCAGGGTTGCCATTCCGGCGGCCAGCAGCTGCCTCACAGATCGCGTGCTACGAAACATGGATGAACCAACCCCCGGGATGTGTATTGGGTTTGTAGCTTGAAGCGATCCTACCGGTGTGGACTGGGAGGACAATGGGCACGGGCGCGGCCTACAGGTGGTCTGCGGAGGCCAGGTCCACAGCGGCTGCGGTGCGGTGCCCGGTTCCATGTTGGCTACGGGCTGTCTGCACGGCTTGTGCCGTGCCCCACCAGGAGACGGGACCAGGCGCACCCAAGGCAGCGCGGCTTTTGTCAACGATTTGGTAACAGTGCTAAGTGGGTTGCCGAGGCCCCTGAAACACTCCCAGTGACGGACCTGCCGGAGCCCGCGGGCCCCGGCAGGTCCGGCACCGTTTGGCTGCGTCAATGCGGATGAAGTCTCCGTGGGGGCCTGGTGCCTTCTGCGAGCCGCGAACCCTTGACTGCCGGCCTGTACAGGACGCGGCGCTCACCGGCCCGGCTGGCCCTGCGCTCCCGGCGGCGGGCTTTCCTCTCCGGGCGGTCAATCGCGGACAGGATTGCGAATGTGCCCGTGACCCATAGGAACGCCGTGGACAACACCAAGGCGATTTCCAGCTCAGTGCCCATAACGAATATTTTAGGCCGTGCAGGCGTACAAAGAGAGACGAGTCCCAGGTCGGTTTCGCCGGGTCCGGGGAGCTCTACAGTACGCCCAGTACCCCCACTGCCTCCAGGACATCCTGCACGGTGACTGCCAGCAGGGCAGGGTCCGGCTGGTGGGCAAACGTGTCACCCCGCCGCAGCTCAGCCCGGGTCAGGACTATATGCGGCCCGGGGGGCGGGCCCCAGATTTCGGGCGGAGCAGGCCCAAACAGCACCACCGAAGGCGTCCCGTACGCGGAGGCCAGGTGCGCGGCCCCGGTATCCGCGGAGATCACCAGCCGGGCCGCTGCGATGGTGGCAGCGAACTCCCCCAGTCCCAGCCGTCCGGCCAGCACCGCGTCCTGGGACAGCCCGGACTGCCGGCATACCTCCGCTGCACGGTCCCGTTCCGTACTGCTGCCCGTAAGGACGACATTGTGCCCGGCCACGGCGAGTGCTGAGGCAACGGCGGCGAACCGCTCAGCAGGCCAGAGGCGGCTGCCATAGGCTGCCCCGACATGCAGAACGGTGGCTGCAGGAACGGGGCTGGACTGCTGGGGCGCGTTCAGCTGGATGTCCAGCGGGTCAGCTTCGATGCCGTGCCACTCCAGGAGCGCGGCCCAGCGTTCCCTTTCATGCAGCCTGGCACGCCACGGCGGCCCGTCCCGGTGTTCGCTCCGGTGCCCGATAGTTCGCCGCGCCTGCAATGCCTCAATCCGTCCCTGGCTCTCGGGACCACTGCCGTGCAGGTTCACTGCAACATCCACCACGCCGGGTTCCACGGCCAGCGGCTCGTCCAGGCCATGGGTGGGCAGTAGCTCGTAGCCGCCCACCAGTCCCAATGCCTCTGACAGCCATCCCTGCGCCGCATACCGCAGCCGGTGCCCGGGGTAGGCGCGGCGAAGGGCCTTGAGGGCAGGCACGGCCACCAGCAGGTCCCCCAGCTTCAGTGCCCGAAGCACCAGGAGTTCCGGTCTTCCGTCGCCCTGTTTCCCCGGCGCGGCGTGGGCGAGGAGTTCCCCGCCGCTCATGCGTCCCCTTCCGGCAGCTCGGTGGCGGCCAGGCTCCGCACGTCCTCGTAGACATCCCGCACTGCAACATCGGCCACCAGTGAATCGTTGTGCGGGCACCGCGGCGCCGTCCAGCCAACCTGGGTGACGTCTATCCCGCAGGTAGGGCAGGCGGTGACCCAGGATGCGTGAATGCGGTGCAGGCTCCTGCCCAGCGCCGCGGCGTTGATGACGTTGCCCGCCCAGAAAATTCCCACAGTGGGGACTCCCAGTGCCTGGGCGAGGTGCCGGGGGCCGCTGTCGTTGCCAACAACTACAGCCGCGCTGGCCAGGAGCGCCACAAGCCCGCCCATATCCAGGTCCCCCGCCAGGGAACGGACGTGGGCGGAGGCTGCCTGTTCCGCGATCTCTGCGGCCAGTCCCTGTTCACTCCCGTCCCCGACGACAACAACCCGGAGGCCGTCCGCGGCGCACGCCGCCGCAAGTTCAGCAAACCGCACAACCGGCCAGCGGCGGCGGGGATCCGTAGCGCCCGGATGCACCACCACCAAAGGCGCCGGGCCGCCGTCGTCCATTACGACGGCGGGGCGGGCCAGTCCCGGCGCGGGTGCCAGGCGGGCCTCCAGGTCGACGGGGTAGGCGCCGGCCAGGCCGGCCACTTCCAGTGCCCTTAGCGGCTCGTGCTGGTAATAGAGGTAGGGAACGGTACGCTCCAGGCTGGCGGCGTCCGCTGTCCGTGTGCCCACTGTGTGCCGGGCACCGAGGCGAAGGAGGAACGGGTTTGAGTAGCGCCCTCCGCCGTGGAGCTGTATGGCCAGGTCGAACCCCTGTCCCCGCATGTCGTCAATAAACGCCTCCAACTCGTCCGCGTTCTCCTGCCCCGGACGGACGCCTTCAGCAAACGGAAGGATGCACACCTCGTCTACGGGACTTATGGTGGCGGCAAGCAGTGCCTGGTGCACGGGAGTACCCAGCAAGGTGATTGAGGCGTCGGGATAGGCCGCTTTGAGGGCGGATATGGCAGGGAGGGCAAAGACGAGATCGCCCAAGCCTCCGCCACGCAGTACAGCGATCCTCGTCACGTCCTGGAATTTTTCCAGGACAGGGCCAACGCCGGTACCTGTCCGCCGGGAACCACCGAACTCTGCGGTGAGCTGCTCCATGTTTACCCCTTACTCATAGTGTGGGGAACGCCTCCGTCCGTTGCGTCCTCCGCTGGCCTGCACCCGTGCTGCGGTGATTAACCGCGGACTGCGTCCGTTCAACCCTTACCCAGCAGACGGTCAACATACTCTGGCTATTGGGGAATAGCCTCGTGATGCTGTACGTTTCATACGCGACAGGCGAACCAAAGAAAAGAGAAGCACCTAAAGTGGCAACCGATTACGATGAACTGCGCTCCGACGTCAAGGAATCGCAGGACAACTCACTCGAGCAGCTCCAGTCAGCAAATGCTCCCGATGCACGCAGCGTTGTGCTTGAGCTGGATGAGGCTGACGGGCTCGACGGCGCAGGCGTGCCCGGAGGCGAGTTCGTGGCCGAAGAGCTCGTGGTACAGGTCATCCCGCAGGCTGAAGATGAATTCACCTGCTACTCCTGCTTCCTGGTCCGTCACCGGTCCCAGATTGCTCGCCAGAAGGATGGCCACAGCTACTGCACCGAGTGCGAAGGCTAGTTAACTCAGTCGACGTGGGGCTTCGGGAACATCCGTGGCCCCACCGATCCTAAGGCACGCCCTGATGTTGGCGTGCCTTTCGGTTTTAAGGCGGCACCCAGGAGGCCCCGGTACTGTGGCGCGTATGGCACACGATGACCCGGCCGGCACCTGGCCTCGATGAACATAACCGGCGACCTCTGGACCAGGCTGCTGGACGCGTTCAGCCGCGCGGACTCCCCGAGGGTGACTCTTACCGAGCTGGTCCTGGCACTGGTGGTAGCTGCAGCCCTGTCAGTTCCGGGGCGTTCGTGGAGGTATTTCGGCCTGCTGGCCACGGCAACGCACGAAATGGGGCACGCGGTGGCAGCACTGCTCAGCGGCCAGCGGCTCTCGGGCATCCGGCTCCGCCTCGACCACTCCGGAACCACCACTACGTTCAGCCGCAGCAGGCTCGCCAGTGCGTGGTCGTGCTTTTGGGGGTACCCGGTCCCGGCGATCGTAGGTGCCGCGTTTGTCTGGTGCGGGTTCAATGGCTGGGGCCCGGCCGCCATCATGGCCGGTGGCCTGGCCCTGGCCGCCTCGCTGCTGTTCCTGCGGAATTTTGCCGGCATCCTCATTACTGTCACCGCGATCGCGGTGACAGTGCTTCTCATCCTTTTGGTTCCGACGTCATTCGTAGGGCATGTGGCCGTCATCCTGGGTGTGGCACTGCTGGTGGCCGCCGTGCGCGACCTGGTCAAGCTGGCGCACCTTCACCTGCGTCGGCGGGAGCGGCTGGCCAGTTCTGACGCCTACCTGCTGTGGCGCGCCACGTCGGTTCCCTCAGCAGTCTGGATCGTCCTTTTCGCAGCGCTGGTGGCGGGTTCCTGGCTCTGGGCCTGGCAGCCCATCTCCACAGTCCTTTACGCGGGAGCATAGGCTGGTCCCATGAGCCAGGAAACGGACACCACCACCCAGCCGCCCACCGAGGTGGGCGGCGCAGAGCACAGTACCCGCGGCGCCTATGTCACCGGTGGAGCGGAATTCAACCGTGATACCAATTACATCGAGGACCGCATCACCAAGGATGGTTCCCCGGGCAGCAATGGCGAGCCCGGCTGGCCCGTGGAGGCGGGCCGCTACCGGCTGATCGCAGCACGCGCCTGCCCCTGGGCCAACAGGACTGTCATCGTCCGGCGCCTGCTCGGCCTGGAGGACGCTATTTCCCTGGGACAGCCCGGCCCCACCCACGATGCGCGATCGTGGACCTTTGACCTCGATCCGGGAGGCGTGGACCCGGTCCTGGGTATCGGAAGACTCCAGGATGCCTACTTCAGGCGTTTCCCTGGCTACCCGCGGGGCATCACCGTCCCGGCAATCGTGGACGTGTCCAGGGGCGCCGTGGTAACCAACAATTTCCCGCAGATCACCCTGGACTTCGCCACCGAGTGGGCGGAGTTCCACCGCCCGGGGGCGCCGGACCTGTACCCGGAGACTCTGCGGGAGGAGATCGACCAGGTCAACAAGCACGTGTTCACCGAGGTCAACAACGGGGTATACCGCTGCGGCTTTGCAGGGTCCCAGGAAGCCTACGACGCCGCCTACGCCCGGCTGTGGTCCGCGCTTGACTGGCTGGAAGACCGGCTCTCGGGGCAGCGCTACCTGGTGGGCGACACCATCACCGAAGCGGACGTCCGGCTGTTCACCACGCTGGCCCGCTTCGACGCCGTTTACCACGGCCACTTCAAGTGCAACCGCCAGAAACTCAACGAAATGCCCGTCCTCTGGGGCTACGCCCGGGACCTCTTCCAGACCCCCGGCTTTGGGGACACCATCGACTTCGTGCAGATCAAGCAGCACTATTACATCGTCCATGAGGACATCAACCCCACCGGCATCGTTCCTGCGGGACCGGACCTGAGCGGCTGGCTGGAAGCCCATGGCCGGGAAGCACTTGGCGGCCGTCCCTTTGGAGACGGCACCCCGCCCGGACCTGTCAAAGAGGGCGAGGAAGTGGCGCCCGGCCATGGGGCTTCTCCGGGACAATAGACGGCACCGGGCGGTAAGCGCTTTCCGGCTAGAATTGCGCCATGCAGACATCACACGGCTTTCTGGCGCCCGGATACGGCGGCGTCCTGGAACTGTTCGACTCATTCCTTCGCGATGACCCGCAGTACAGCGCGCAACTGGCCGCGTATAAGGACGGCGTCCAGGTGGTGGGGCTGTCCGGCGGGCCGGACATGGCTCCGGACTCCGTGACAGGGGCGTATTCCTGTTCCAAGGGCGTGGCCGCCATGGTGATCGGACTGCTGGTGCAGGACGGACTGCTGAACCTGGACCAGACCGTGGCACACTACTGGCCGGAGTTTGGGGTGCATGGAAAAGACCGGCTCCTGGTCCGGCAGGCCTTGTCCCACCAGGCCGGGCTCATGGGCGTTGAAGGCGGCTTCCCCCTGGAAGAGTTCACCACCCCGGCCGCCGCTGCCCGGCTCGCCGCAGAGGCCCCGGCCTGGGAGCCCGGCAGGCAGTTCGGCTACCACGCGCTCACCATCGGGATCATCATGGAGGAACTGTGCCGCCGCACGGCCGGAGAAACGCTGCAGGAGGTGTATGGGCGGCGGATCCGGGGTCCGTTCAGCGTCGACTTTTTCCTCGGACTGCCGGAGGAACAGGAATCCCGCTACCGGAACGTCCTCTATTCGGCCGGCCCGGAGCAACCTTGGGTGGATCCACTCAGCCTTGAAGGCCTGAACAGCAACGCCGCCGTAAGCACCATCATGGAACTCCCCAACATCCGCTCCGTTCGGGCCGCAGGGATGTCGGCCGCCGGAGGGGTGGGAACCGCTGAAGGCCTGGCCCGCCTCTACGCCGCGGCCACCACGGGCACCAACGGAGGGACACCGTTCCTCAACGCTGCCACCGTTGACCTCATGTCCCGGGAACAAGTGTGGGGCCTTGACCGCTCCTCCGGCCTGGACAACGCGTTCGCCGTTGTCTTCATGAAACCGCACCCGTCGCGTAACTTCGGCAGCCACCGAGCGTTTGGGCATGAGGGCGCCAACGCCGCCCTCGGGTTTGCGGACCCGGTCTATGGGCTGGGGTTCGGCTACATCCCGCAGCGGCAGGAGGACGGCCGGACACCGGGCCGTGCACACCGACTGGCAGCTGAAGTACGCCGATCGGCGGCGGACCTGTCCTGAACCGTCCTGCTCCCGTGCCGGCGCGGACGCTTGACCAGCAGCTTTGTCCGCAACCGTGAATCGCCCGTAACGTTGTACGGATGACCAAGCCGAAAGTACGCCCGGATGCCCGCTGGGCCAAGGGGACCATTTTCCTCAAACAGGCGGTATCGGGGCTGTCTGCGGCCTTTGCAACACAGCGGCTCCAGCTGGCGGCAAAAGCGGCCGTTGCTGCCGGAGTGGCGTTCCTCATCGCTCCGCTGATGCCGGGGGTGGCTGCCCAGTATCCCTACTACGCACCGCTGGGCGCGCTGGTAGCTATGTACCACAATGTTGCCGGCTCCATACAGCAGGGACTGCAGGCCCTTGCCGGCCTTGCCATGGGCATTGGACTGGCGTTCGTGCTTGTTAATGTCACCGACCCGTCGCCCGTTGCCGTGGCCCTGATCATGGGGATCGGCGTGCTGTTGGGGGGCCTTCCCGGAATTGGCAAGGGCAGTGACTGGATCCCGACGGCGGCGCTGTTGGTCCTGCTGATCGGCGGCAGTAATCCGGACGATTTTTCCTTCGGATACCTCGTCCAGATGGGTGCCGGCGTCGCTGTGGGAATCGGCGTCAATTTCCTGATCTTCCCACCGCTGCACTTCAATGCCGCGGCAGCCAGCCTGGACGATTTGCGCATCGCCCTCGGGAAACAGCTCACTGACATGGGCAAGGCACTTCTGGAAGAGTGGCCGCCCAAGCACGAGGACTGGTCCCGCCGTTCGGACGAACTCTCGGCCGCTGCCCGCTCAGTCCGGCATCTCGTCAAGGAAGCGGACGCCAGCCGCAGGGCAAACCCGCGGCGCAAACTCCACCCCCGCGATGTTGACCTCGACTACCGCAACCTGCGCGAACTGGAGCGGGTGACCTTCCACATCCAGGACATTACGGACGTGCTGTCGGATGTCATTTACGAGAGTGACGTGCCGTACGGGGTGCCGCTGCAGGACAACGCCCCGCTGGCTGACGCCCTGAAGTCAGCGGGTGATCTTCTGCGCTCGTTCAGCGAGGATGACCCGGCCACGCAGGAGGAGAAGCTCAGGGCGGCCAGGTCGGCGGTGGAAGCCTGCCTCGCAGCCACCGCCGGGAGGCAGCCGGACCAGGGCATGGTTCCGGCGTCCGAATCGGTCCTCCTGAGCCTCCACCGGATCCTACGGGCTGTCCGGTCAGCTTCTTAGAGGGCGCTCACTGAACCGTGGAAATGGCGCCTCCCTGAGCGGGGATTCCACGCCACGAAGTCGGACCTGTCCCACGCTCCGGCAGGGCTATCTACTGTTGTGATCTCCAAGGCAACCCGGCAGGGAAGAAACACCGGGGCGTCGAAGTCCACGCCCCAGGCGAAGGAATCACCACGGGACGGGCCTACATCGGCGAGCGCCCTGGAGGCAAGGTACATGCCGTGCGCTATGGACCGGCGCATCCCCAATGCCTTGGCGGAGAGAACGCTCAAGTGAATCGGATTGAAGTCGCCGGAGACTGCCGCGTAGGCACGGCCGGTATCAACACCGAGTTGCCAGAGGGCCGTGGGATCAGGTGCCTTGAATTCCGCCCGGTCGGGAGCCGGGGACGGTTTGTCGATGCCCGGGAGGAAGACTCCCTTGGCAAGGTACGTGGAGATTCCCAGCCAGCAGACCTCGGCTGTTCCAGCCCGGCGGACCTCGGCAATAACGTCCACCTGTGTGCCCGACCGGTGCCCACGCAGGTTCTCCACCCTGGCGGTGATGTCCAGTGCGTCGGTGAAGAACACGGGAATCCGCTGCTCCACGCTGTTGCGAAGGTGGATCATACCGAGCAACGGCAAGGGAAAATCGTCCCTGTTCATCACACTCATGGCCAGGGGAAAAGCGAGGGCGTGGATGAACCCGGCCGGCAGCACGTCGCTGGCTGTTTCGCCGATCAGGTGCTGGTACGCGGTGAGGGTGGCAACGTCGACGGCGACGCCCCGCACTTCATGGCTTTCAGCCGGCAGTGCAGTGCCCTCGTGGGCGCCCAAGAGCCGGCGGCGTGCGGCCTGCGCTGCGGCGTTGACGTACAGTTTGGACAGCGACGGCATCTCCCCCAGAATGACCGGCTGGGCGGAGGTCATGCCCCCACCATGTTCTGCCCGCATACCCGCAGGACCTCCCCGTTGATACCCGCGGCGGCGTCGCTTGCCAGGAACGCGATGGTTTCTGCAACATCCGTTGGCGTGCCGCCCTGCTGCAGCGAATTCAGCCGCCGCCCGATCTCCCTGACGGCGAGGGGGATCCGTGCCGTCATCTCGGTTTCGATGAAGCCCGGGGCCACCGCGTTGATGCTGCCCCCGTGCGCTGCCAGGAGCGGAGCGCTGGCCCTGACCATTCCCATTACCCCTGCCTTGGACGCCGCGTAGTTGGTCTGCCCCCTGTTGCCGGCGATGCCGCTGGTGGAAGCAACAGACACAATACGCGGGGATTCCCGGAAGCGTTCAGACGCAAGCAGCGCTTCGTTGATCCGGAGCTGCGCGGTGATGTTGATGCTGATCACCGAGCTCCACTTCGAGTGGTCCATGTTGGCGAGGAGCTTATCCCGGGTGATGCCTGCATTGTGGACCATGATGTCCAGACGGCCGTGGCGTTGTGCCGCGTGCCCGATGATCCGCTGCCCGGCATCGTCCCTGCTGATGTCCAGCTGCAGGGCTGTCCCGCGGACCTCGTTCGCCACGGCTGCCAGCTGGTCACCGGCGGCCGGAACGTCGACAAGGATGAGCGTGGCGCCGTCACGGTGCAGGGTGCGGGCAATGGCTGCGCCGATGCCGCGGGCAGCTCCGGTCACTACGGCAATCTTGCCTGCCAGCGGCTGGTCAACGTCGCGGGCGGGCTCGCCGGAGGTGCTGGACACGGTGATGAATTGCCCGTCCACGAAGGCGGAACGGCCCGAGAGGAAGAACCGGAGGGCGGCCAGGGAACTTGCGCTTGTTGCCGGGACGCCTTCCCGGAGAACTATGCCGTTGCCAGTGGCGCCGCCGCGCAGTTCCTTGGCCAGCGAGCGCAGGAACCCGTCGATCCCCTGGCGGGCAGCCGCAGCGGACGGGGAATCTGCCTCTGACGCCGGCCGCGACACCGTGACCACCCGCCCGCCGGGGGCGAGGTCCCTCAGCGAGGCCGCTGCCGTGAGAATGGGCTTTTCGAGATCCCCGGGGCCGGCTACTTCGTCCAGCGCCAGGATGATGGCACCAAGTTTCTCGCGGGGTACCGCGTGCCGCCGGACATCGAGGTCCCAGGAGAGTAGTTCGGCAGCCAGGTTGTCCGCTTCGGCGGTGTTTCCCTGCACCAGGAGGGGGCCGGTGATCAAGGGCTGCCCGGGCTGGTATCTGCGGAGAGCCGCGGGCTGGGGCAGTCCGAGCTTTTTGGCCACGTTCCGGCCAACGCCGTGGTGTACCAGTTGTGCGTACTTGTCTGTCATCTGTGTCCCCTACAGCGATTCGAGAATGGCGACGACGCCCTGGCCGCCGGCGGCGCAGACCGAGACCAGGCCCCGTGAGGGCCGTCCGTCCGTCCTGCCTTTGGCGTGGAGCTGCTTGGCCAGGGACGCCACAATCCGGCCGCCGGTGGCGGCGAATGGATGGCCGGCGGCCAAGGACGAGCCGTTAACGTTCAGGCGCGAACGGTCAACGCTGCCAAAGGCGCCCTCCAGGCCGAGCCGTGTCCGGCCGAACTCTTCGTCCTCCCAGGCCGCCAGAGTGCTGAGGACCGTGGCGGCAAAGGCTTCGTGGATTTCGAAGAAGTCGATGTCCGCAAGCGTGAGGCCTTGCCGGGCCAGCAGCCTGGGCACGGCGAACACGGGAGCCATCAGCAGGCCATCCTTGCCATGGACAAAGTCGACGGCGGCGGCCTCGGCGTCCACCACGGCCGCGAGCTTGGGCAGGTCATGGGCGTCCGCCCAGGACTCGGAAGCCAGCAGGACCGTTGAGGCCCCGTCCGTCAGCGGCGTGGAGTTGCCGGCCGTCATGGTGGCGTCGGCACCGAGGTTCTTGCCGAAGACCGGCTTGAGGGTAGCGAGCTTTTCGAGCGACGTATCGGCGCGGAGGTTGCCGTCGCGCGCCAGGCCCCGGTACGGCGTGATGAGGTCATCGAAGAACCCGGCCTCGTAGGCGGCCGCGAGGTTCCGGTGGCTGTTGTAGGCCAGCTCGTCCTGGGCCTCGCGCGAAATCTTCCACTGTGCCGTGGTGAGGGCCTGGTGCTCCCCCATGGACAGGCCGGTGCGGGGCTCGGCCGTCCCGGGAGCCAACGGGGCCAAGTCCTTGGGCCGCAGCCGGCCGAGGATCTGCAGCCGCTGCGGCAGCGTCTTTGCCCGGCTGAGGTCCAGGATCACTTCGCGAAGGCCCTCGCTGACCACCACGGGAGCATCCGAAGCGGAATCCACGCCGCCGGCCACTGCTGAGTCGATCTGTCCCAGCTTGATCTTGTTCGCCAGGCCCACCACGGTCTCCAGGCCGGTGGCACAGGCCTGCTGCAGGTCGTAGGCCGGGGTCTCGGCGGAGAGCGCGGAGCCCAGCACGGCTTCACGGGTGAGATTGAAGTCCCTGGAGTGCTTGAGGACCGCACCGGCAGCCACTTCCCCGATGCGCTCGTCCTGCAGGCCGAACCTGGCGATGAGCCCGTCCAGTGCCGCGGTCAGCATGTCCAGGTTGGAGGACTTTGCGTAGGCGCTGCCGGCGCGGGCAAACGGGATCCGGTTTCCTCCGACGATCACTGCCCTGCGGAGGTCAGTGGTCTTCGCAGCCAGGCTGCGTGCTTCTTCGGGTCCAGCGGTGGACTGTCCGTCAATGGACATGGATATCTCCTCGGGTCACGTGCGGTTACCGATACCCAGCGTACCTGATACGCTGGGTATCGTGAACAACCACGACAACGGCCCAGCCGGGCCGCCTGCACCCGGCAGCCCGGACGGGCGCTCTTCGCGCTGGCAGAGCCACCGGGAGGAACGCCGCAGGGAGCTGATCAAGTCCGCACGGCGAGCAGTGCACGTGCTGGGCAGCGACGCCTCCATGGAAGAGATCGCTGCCGCCGCCGGCACCTCGAAGTCCGTGTTCTACCGCTATTTCGGTGACAAGGCCGGGCTTCAGCAGGCGGTGGGCGAAGTTGTCCTGAGCCAGATGCAGCGCCGGATCCAGGAAGCCGCCCAGAACGCGGACACTCCGCGCGAAGGACTCCTGGCCATGGTCTCCGCCTACCTCCAGATGGCGGACACCAGCCCTAACGTCTACACGTTCGTCACCCGGTACGGCAGCGGCGACCCGGAGGTATCCTCGGGCGCAGTGTCCGGGGCCCTCGGGCACTTCTTTGACGCCGTGGCCGACATGATCGCCACCCCCATGAGGTCGCACCTGGGCGACGGCAAGCAGGCGGTCATCGGCTACTGGCCCAAGGCGGCGATCGGACTGGTAAGGAACGCCGGGGAACAATGGCTCAGCACTCCGGACTCCCCTGCCAAGCCCGGCCAGGAGGCGATGGCACGGCAGATCACGGCTTGGCTGTGCGTGGGCATCGCCCCCGAACTCTCGCCGTCGGCACGTGGATGACCCCGCACTGCCCGCCGGACCAACAGCTCGACCCGCAGCCAACGCAACCAACCACCCGAAACCACGTAGCAATAAGCACTGTCAGCACCAACGAAGGACATTGACATGACTGAAGTAGTGGACCGTCCAGCCGGCAAGGGGCAGCGCCCCGCCGCCGCTAAACCGGCACCGGGCCCTTCCCGGGCCCAGCCCGCCGTCGACGTGGAAGCACTGGGCCGGCAACTGCTGGGCAAGTGGGCCGATGTCCGGCTCCAGGCCCGGGAGCTGGCCGCCCGCCCCGAACTCCACAAGATCGAGGGCCTGACGCACACCGAGCACCGAAAAAGGGTGTTCGGGCAGCTGCGGTACCTGGTGGAGAATGAAGCCGTCCACCGCGCATTCCCGGCAGCGCTGGGCGGTTCCGACGACCACGGCGGCAACATCGCCGGCTTCGAGGAGCTTGTGGTGGCCGATCCCTCGCTCCAGATCAAGGCCGGGGTGCAGTGGGGACTTTTCGGCTCTGCCGTGATGCACCTCGGCACTGCCGGACACCATGCCAGGTGGCTTCCGGGCATCATGAACCTGGACATTCCCGGCTGCTTCGCCATGACCGAGACGGGACACGGCTCGGACGTGGCCAGCATTGCGACAACCGCCACCTATGACCCGGCCACGGAGGAGTTCGTGGTGCACACCCCCTTCCGCGCCGCCTGGAAGGACTACATCGGCAATGCGGCCACCGACGGACTGGGCGCCGTGGTGTTCGCCCAGCTGGTCACCCGCGGAGTAAACCATGGCGTCCATGCCTTCTACGTGGACCTCAGGGATCCGGAGACCAAGGACTTCCTGCCGGGAATCGGGGGCGAGGACGACGGCATCAAGGGCGGGCTCAATGGCATCGACAACGGCCGGCTGCACTTCACCGACGTCCGGATCCCCCGGACAAACCTCCTCAACCGCTACGGTGACGTTGCTCCTGACGGAACCTATTCGTCGCCCATTGCCAGTCCCGGCCGCCGGTTCTTCACCATGCTCGGCACACTGGTCCAGGGACGGGTATCACTGGACGGCGCTGCGGTGGCGGCGTCCAAAGTGGCCCTGAAAGCGGCCATCGGCTACGCCACGGAACGCCGCCAGTTCAACGCCTCTTCTCATACAGACGAGGAAGTCCTCCTCGACTACCAGCGGCACCAGCGGCGCCTGTTCACGCGGCTCGCTACCACCTACGCCGCCGGATTCGCCCACGAACAACTGCTGGAGAAATTCGACGACGTCTTCTCCGGCGCCCACGACACGGACGAGGACCGCCAGGACCTGGAAACCCTGGCTGCCGCCCTGAAGGCCCTGAGCACCTGGCACGCGCTGGACACCCTGCAGGAATGCCGGGAAGCCTGCGGCGGCGCCGGCTTCCTGATCGAAAACCGCTTCGCCTCACTGCGGGCAGACCTGGACGTCTACGCCACGTTCGAAGGTGACAACACGGTGTTGCTGCAGCTGGTGGCAAAGCGTCTCCTGGCTGACTACGCCAAGGAGTTCCGGAACGTGGACTTCGGCGTCATGGCACGCTACGTGGTGGGCCAGGCCACCGGCGCCGCGATCCACCGGACCGGCCTGCGCCAGGTTGCCCAGTTCATGGCCGACACCGGTTCGGTGCAGCGGGCTGCCATCGCCCTCCGCGACGAGGCGGGCCAGCGCGCGCTGCTCACTGACCGGGTGCAGACCATGGTGGCGGAGGCGGCGGGCTCGCTCCGGGGCAGCAACAGGCTCTCGCAGGAGAAGGGCGCCGCGCTGTTCAACCGGCACCAGAACGAACTCATCGACGCCGCGCAGGCGCACGCCGAGCTCCTGCAGTGGGAGGCCTTCACGGACGCGCTCCGCGAGGTGGAAGATCCCGGGACCAGGATGGTCCTGACCTGGCTGCGGGACCTCTTCGGCCTGTCGCTGATCGAGAAGAACCTGTCCTGGTACCTCATGAACGGGCGCCTCTCCATGCAGCGGGGCCGCACAGTGGGCGAATACATCAACAGGCTGCTGGTGAAGATCCGGCCGCACGCCCTGGACCTCGTGGAAGCGTTCGGTTATGGTGAAGACCATGTGCGCGCCGCCGTGGCCACAGGCGCCGAGAAAGAACGGCAGGACGAGGCACGGGCCTACTTCCGCAGCCAGCGGGCGAGCGGCCAGGCCCCGGTGGACGAGAAGGTGCTGCTGGCCAGGACCGCCGCGGCCAAGCGGAACTGACCGTCCCCTGGCGCCATGAACGACGACGGCGCCGCTCCCCTTGCGAGGGAAGCGGCGCCGTCGTCGTCATGAGGCAGTCCTTCACATAGGTTCGCTAGCTCCGGGCCGGAAGCACGGAGCGGTACACCTCGAGCGTGGTTTCCGTAATGGATTCCCAGGAGAAGTGCTTCTCGGCACGCAGCCGGCCTGCCTGGCCCATGGCGCGGGCGCGCTCCGGGTCGGAGACCACCTCGGTAAGGGCTGCGGCGAATTCGGTCACGAATTTTTCGGGATCGAGGGGCGTTCCGGTGCCGTCGGTGACCTGCTCGAGGTCAACCAGGAGGCCTGTCTGGCCGTGCTCCACCACCTCCGGAATTCCGCCGGTGGCGCTGGCAACCACCGCTGCGCCGCACGCCATGGCCTCCAGGTTGACGATGCCCAGCGGCTCGTAGATGGAGGGGCAGGCGAAGGCAGTCGCGTGGCTGAGCACCTGGATGAGCTCGTGGCGCGGCAGCATCCGTTCAATAAGCACGACGCCGGTCCGCTGGCTTTGCAGTTCCTCTATGAGGCGTGCCGTTTCGGCAGCAAGTTCGGGAGTGTCCGCGGCGCCCAGGCACAGGACCAGTTGAACGTCAGCCGGCAGCTTGGCCGCTGCGCGGAGGAGGTAGGGCACGCCCTTCTGGCGTGTGTTCCTGCCCACAAAGACCACGCTGGGCTTGGCGGGATCGATGCCCAGGGCGCGGACGGCGTCGTCATTCTCGTCACGTTGCCACATCTCGACGTCGATGCCGTTGTGGACCACCCGGACCTTTTCGGGATCGACGTCCGGGTAGCTGCGCAGGATGTCCTGGCGCATGCCCTCCGAAACCGCGATGATGGCTGCGGCTGCCTCGTACGCGGTCTTCTCCACCCAGGACGAGAGCGCATACCCGCCACCGAGCTGCTCCGCCTTCCAGGGCCGCAGCGGCTCCAGGCTGTGGGCGCTCAGGACATGCGGGATACCGTGCAGCAGGGATGCCAGGTGCCCTGCCATGTTGGCGTACCAGGTGTGCGAATGGACCAGGTCCGCGCCTTCCACGTCCGGCACAATCCGCAGGTCCACCCCGAGGGTCTGGACCGCGGCGTTGGCTCCGCCAAGGTCCTCCGGCACCTGGTAGGACGTTACGGCGGCGCCATGATAGTCGGTATCGCGGGGAGCCCCAAAAGCACGAACCTGCAGGTCAACATGCTTACTAAGCACCCTGCTCAATTCGGCCACGTGGACTCCGGCGCCACCGTAGATCTCCGGCGGGAACTCTTTGGTCACAATGTCTATTCGCACAAGACCCAAGGTAGTCCTTCCCGCTTAACTGTTCTAGTGTGAAGGGGTCCGGGCGTACCGGACTGTCTTGGGGAGTTACGAAGGCGTACAGGAGCGACCATCATGCCGTTGAACAAAAAAGTCCTGGCCATTGTCCTCGCGGGTGGCGAGGGAAACAGACTGATGCCACTGACGGCAGACCGGGCCAAACCTGCTGTACCCTTCGCCGGGAGCTACCGCCTGATTGACTTTGCGCTCTCCAACCTGGTGAATTCGCGCTACCTGCAGATTGTTGTGCTGACGCAGTACAAATCGCACAGCCTTGACCGCCACATCTCGGAGACCTGGCGCATGTCCACCCAGCTGGGCAACTATGTCGCCTCGGTGCCGGCGCAGCAGCGTGTGGGCAAGAGCTGGTTCCTGGGCAGCGCCAACGCCATCTACCAGTCCCTGAACCTGATCCATGACGCCAACCCGGACATCGTGGTGGTGGTCGGTGCCGACCACGTCTACCGCATGGACTTCGCCCAGATGGTGGAGCAGCACGTCAACAGCGGCGCCAAGGCAACGGTCGCCGCTGTCCGGCAGCCGCTGCACATGGCGGACCAGTTCGGCGTCATCGAGGTGGACCAGGACAACCCGCAGAAGATTTCGGCGTTCGTGGAGAAGCCCTCCAGCACTCCGGGCCTCGCCGCCGATCCCTCGCAGTTCCTGGCCTCGATGGGCAACTACGTCTTTGACGCCGACGCTTTGGTGGCCGCGCTCCACGTGGACGCCGAGCGGCTGGACACCAAGCACGACATGGGCGGGGACATCATCCCCTACTTCGTCAACCAGGGCGAAGCCGATGTGTACGACTTCACCCTCAACGACATCCCCGGCTCCACCGAGCGTGACCGCACCTACTGGCGGGATGTGGGCACCATCGACTCTTTCTACGACGCCCACATGGACCTCATTTCCCCACTGCCGGTTTTCAACCTCTACAACTCCGAGTGGCCCATTTACACGAGGCAGAGCATCTCCCCGCCGGCAAAGTTCGTGCGCGGCCAGAACAACACGGTGGGCACCGCGCTGGACTCGATCGTTTCCAGCGGCGTGGTGATTTCCGGCGGCATCGTGGAGGGCTCTGTCCTTTCCAACGATGTCTACGTGGCCACCAGCAGCCGGGTTATCGACTCCGTCCTGATGGACAAGGTGCAGATCGGCGCGGGCGCCGTTATCAACCGGGCCATCATCGACAAGAACGTCAAGGTGCCCGCAGGGGCTGCGATCGGGCTGGACGCGGACCTGGACCGTGCCCGCGGCTTCAAGGTCACCGAGTCCGGCATTACGGTCCTGGCCAAGGGGCAGACCGTTCCCGAACCCTCTGACGAGGAGCGGCAGCTTGCTGCCCGGAACCTCCACCTTGTCCCGAATGCGGTCAAGGCGGCGGCAGGCCAGCACCCGGATCTGCAGGAATCCGTGGACAGGGTGGCCGAGACGCACGCCGCGGCTGCCGCCGACGCTTCACCGGGGGCCAGGATCTAGCCTTAGGTCCCCAGGGCCGGCCCGCCTCTACAGGTGCGGCCGGCAGTGTCCCAGGCTGTAAAATCGGTCCAATGAGCTCCCCCGATCTGACCCCTGAGGAAATCCAGGCCTGCCTCAAGGTCCTGAACACCATCCACGCCTACGACGAGGAGCACCCGGACTACATCTCCGTGCGGCGCGCCACCGGGAAGATGTTCAAGGCCGTCAAGAGGCACCGGCGGGTCACCAAGCGTGACCTGATTTCCGAGGCGGACCGGGCCGTGCTCGCCCAGACCGCCACCGCCGCTCCCGACCGGATCGACGACGAGACCCGCGGCAACAAGCTGGCCACCTCGGCCACGGGCGCAGTCGCGGGACACCTCATCCGGTCGCGCCCGTGCTACATCTGCAAGCAGCACTACACGCAGGTGGACGCTTTCTACCACCAGCTGTGCCCGGAGTGCGCCGCGTTCAGCCACAGCAAGCGGGACGCGCGGACCGACTTGACCGGCCGCCGCGCCCTGCTGACCGGCGGGCGGGCGAAAATCGGTATGTACATCGCACTTCGGCTGCTGCGCGACGGCGCCCACACCACCATCACCACCCGCTTCCCCAAGGATGCCGCCCGCCGGTTCGCCGCGATGGAGGACAGCGGCGAGTGGCTGCACCGACTCCGGATTGTTGGCATCGACCTGCGGGATCCCGCCCAGGTCATGGCCCTGACGGACTCGCTCTCCGAGGCCGGGCCGCTGGATATCATCATCAACAATGCGGCCCAGACGGTCCGCCGGTCCGGCAATGCCTACAAGCCGTTGGTGGACGCCGAGGACGAGCCCCTGCCGGCAGCCCTGGAGCAGGCCAACGGCGGCCCTGAACTGGTGACATTCGGCCACGCGCACGACAAGCACCCCCTGGCGCTGGCCAGCAGCGTCACCGAGCACCCTGTCCTGGCCGGAGACGCTATCACGTCCCTGGCGCTGTCCACCGGTTCCGCATCATTGGAGCGGATTGCCTCCGGAACGGCCATCGACGCCGGCGGCCTGGTTCCGGACCTGGCCACGATTAACAGCTGGACCCAGGTGGTGGACGAGGTTGACCCGCTGGAAATGCTGGAGGTGCAGCTCTGCAACGTGACGGCACCGTTCCTGCTGGTGAGCCGGCTGCGCGCCGCCATGAAGCGCTCCACTGCCCGGCGTAAGTACATCGTGAACGTCTCCGCGATGGAAGGCCAGTTCTCCCGCGCCTACAAGGGCCCCGGCCACCCGCACACCAATATGGCCAAAGCAGCGCTCAACATGATGACGCGCACCAGCGCCCAGGAGATGCTGGACAGCGACGGCATCCTGATGACCGCGGTGGACACGGGCTGGATTACCGATGAGCGTCCGCACTTCACCAAGGTCAGGCTCATGGAGGAAGGCTTCCATGCACCCCTGGACCTCGTGGACGGCGCCGCCCGCGTTTACGATCCCATCGTTATGGGCGAGAACGGCGAAGACCAGTACGGGGTGTTCCTCAAGGACTACAAACCCAGCCCCTGGTGAGGGTAAGCTCGCGGCATGAGCGGCGAACCGATATCTGAAGTACAGAATCTTGAACACCACGAGTGCTGGGCCATGCTCCGGAACGTGTCCGTCGGCAGGCTGGCCATCCTGGTCGCGGGGCGTCCGGATATTTTCCCCATCAATTACACGGTGGACGGCGGCACCCTGGTGTTCCGCACGAGCGAAGGAACCAAGCTCTCCGGAGCCTCGGAAGACGCTGCGGTGGCCGTGGAAGCCGACGGAGTGGATCCTGACACCGGACTGGCCTGGAGCGTGGTGGTGAAGGGGACGGCCGCCGTCGTCACCGGCACGGAGCAGGTCCTGGAGACCACGCAGCTCTTCCTCTTTCCGTGGCAGGCGGGTAAGAAGGACGTGTTCGTCCGCATCACCCCGGACACCATCACGGGCCGCCGCTTCAGGGTGACGGAACCCATGACCTGGTGGACCCAGCTCAGCGGCGCCATCAAGACTGCCCAGGAGTAGAACCGCCGCACTTCCCCGGCCGGCATCCCAACGGGGAAGCCAGCGGAAGGTACGCGGGGATGCCCTGAACGTGCGGCGCGTGAGTGTGGCGACGTAGGCTGGGGTGACGGCGGCAATTCTGAATGGGGACCAGAGATGAACCGACTCACTGCGGGCTCAACCGCAGCTCTCCTTGTGCTCTTCCTGGCCTCATGCTCTACTTCTGACGCCACGCCCCCGCCGGAAGACGGCGGAATTTATGAGTCGATAGACGACTTGCAGGAAGCTGTGGAATCCGCTGGCATGGTATGCCAGGAGCTGGTGCTGGACACCCCTCCTTCCAAATTCTCTGCCTCCTCCGCAAGCTGCAGCGAGTTCACCTACCTTGCGATCTACACCGACGACGTCCATCTGGAGGCGCAACTGGATTTCTGGAGGCCGGTTGGGCAGCGCGCGGTCAACGTCGGCAAGAACTGGACCGTGGTCAGCGAGGACCCGAAGCTCATCCAGAAGAACCTGGGCGGCTCGGTCCTCCATACAGGGTCCTAGCGCCTGTCCTATGGCAACAGCCCAGACGGAGTGCTGCGCGGTAGCGGCCCGGCCTCCGTCGCCACGAGGATCGTCACGCTGCCGAACCCGCTCAGGGTTGTGCCAAAGAACGTGACAGGGAACTTTTTGCGGACTCCCGGACACTATGAGGTATGGAACAACTTGGGGGAACAGATGCGGAACTGTGGGACAGGTGCATTCAGGGCGAGGCAGAAGCACTGGGCGGGCTGTTTGACCGTTATGCAGATGCCGTATTCCGGTACTGCCTGAGCCGGACCGGGTCCTGGCAGGATGCCGAAGACCTCGTCTCCATCACGTTCCTGGAGGCCTGGCGGCAGCGCAGCCGGCTGGTCCTGGAACGGGACTCGCTCCTTCCGTGGCTGCTCGGCGTAGCCACCAACTCAGCACGGAACCGTGCCCGCTCCGTGCGCCGGCACGAGCAGTTCCTGAGGAGGTTGCCGCACGCTGCTGTGGAGGCCGATCCTTCGTCTGCAATTGCGGCCCGCGTGGATGCGGAAAATCTGGTGAAGGACCTGCTTGAGGGCGCTACGGACCTTACCGGCGGCGAACGGGATGCGCTGCTGCTGTGTGCAGTTAACGGCTGCTCGTACGTGGAGGCAGCGGAGGCCCTCCACGTACGCGTTGGAACAATCCGATCCCGCGTGAACCGGGCGAAGAAGAAGTTGCGGGCCGCCGCTGCGGTCTCACCCTTGCTCCGGCGGGAGCAGAACAACCCTGTGGAATCGAGGCAGTCATGAAGTTTTCAGACATCCAGTATCCTGCGGAAACCCGCCAGGCTGCGCGGGACGCGGTGGTCCGTGAAGCCGCGGCCCAGCCCCGCCGCAGTCCGTCGTGGCGCAGGCCGATGGCGTTGTCCCTGGCCGGCCTTGCGTTGGCAGGCTCGACGGCGGCCGTAGCTTACGTGGCCTTCGCGCCGGTTGAGGACAAACGCGACATCCGGTGCTATTACCGCGCGGACCTGACCGCCACCTACCCTTCCCCCCATTCCCCCGGAGACAGGATGCAGCCCTATCTCCTTGCCGGGGCCATGGACGAGGGGTTCGACTACGACGCCGCAGCCCGGCAGGGTGACCCCCAGGCAGGAAAACAGCAGATTGCGGACCCTGTGGGCCTTTGCGCCTTCAATTGGGACCAGGGGCTGATGAACCCGGGGGGAATCACTGACGACCTTATTCCGCCGGGCTACAAGGAACCCGCCCCGGCTCCCGCCCCGACAGGCACCGTAACGGATGCCCACGGCAACCCCGCCACTGCTTTCCCCAACACCTTCGGTCCCGGGCACTTCGTCCCGGAACTGAGGGCCTGCGTCGTGGACAACACAGTCGCCGTGATACCGGGGCCCGCCGATGTCTGCTCCCGGCTGGGCATCCCCGTTCTGGAAAGTTAGGAACTCTCCAGAAGCCCTGAGCAAGCGCGCGGCTCCACAGGGCTGCCGGTCAGGCGAGCTGGGTGATCTCCACGCTGACGCTCAGCGCGGAACCGCCACCGCCGGACAGGATGCCCTTCAGCGGCGGCACGTCACGGTAGTCCCGCCCCCGGGCCACGGTGACGTGGAAGTCGCCGGCGGGCTTGTGGTTGGTGGGGTCCCAGCTGCGCCAGTCGCCGTCCCAGAACTCCAGCCAGGCATGCGACTGTCCCGCCACTGTCTCGCCGATGCCGGCACTGGACCGCGGGTGCAGGTAGCCGGACACGTACCGTGCCGGGATACCGCAGCTGCGCAGCGCACCGATCGCCAGGTGCGCCAGGTCCTGGCAGACACCCTGGCGCTGGCCCCATGCCTCCTCTGCGTTGGTGGTGACCGCGGTTGAACCGGACATGTAGGTCATCTCGCCGCGCATCCACTCAAACACGGCCATGGCGGCCTCGTGCGGGTTCTTCCCGGCCACCACACCGGGAATGATGCCCAGCACTTCGTCCCCCGGGCCGCTGAGCCTGGACTGCGGCAGCCAGTCGCTGAACGTGTTGAGGGTTTCCGGCGAGGCCAGGACGTCCCAGCCGGCAATGTCCGCCTCGGCCGGGATCTTCTCGGCGCGGTGGACTTCCACCGTGATGTTGGAAACCACCTCGAGGTGGTCGTGCGGCATCTGCATGTCGAACGCCGTGACCCGGGTGCCCCAGTAGTCTCGGTAGGTGCTGACGGCGGCCTGCGACGGCGAAACCTTGACCACCGATTCCAGCACCACCTGCTGGGAATCGGTGAGCGGGGTCATCCGGGCCTCGTTGTAGGACAGGGTGACCCGCTTGTTGTACTTGTAGGCCGTCTTGTGGACGATGCTCAGCCGGGTCATGAAACTTCTCCCACCCAGGCCAGTTCATCCGCCTGATTGAAGTACTTACGGGAAATGGCGTCCGACGCCTGCGCCACGGCTTTCTGCACGCGCTCCATGTGCTCCGGGAGCTCGGACATCAGGTCATCCGTCCGGTGGAACTCAAGGAAGGTCCGCGCCTGGCCCACGATCCGCCGTGCGTCGTTGATGAAGCCGACCCGCTGGGCGGAGGGATCCAGCTTGGCGAGGCACTCGTCTGCGTCCCTCAGGGCATAGACGATTGACCTTGGGAAGAGCCGGTCCAGCAGCAGGAACTCGGCGGCGTGCTGGTCGCCGAAGGCGGCACGGCGGGTACGCAGGAAGGACTCGTACGCCCCGGCGCAGCGGAGCATGTTGACCCAGGACATCCCGGCGGACAGCACGTCCCGGGTGGAGAGCATGCGGGCGGTCATGTCCGCGCGTTCCAGGGAGCGGCCCAGCACCAGGAAAAGCCAGCTTTCGTCATGGCTGACGGTGGTGTCCGCCAGGCCGCTGACCATTGCGGTCCGTTCCAGCGTCCAGTTGCAGAACCGGTAGGTCCCCACCACGTCCTTGCGGTGCTGGCTCAGCCCGTAGTAGGTGGTGTTCAGGCTCTCCCACAGGCCCGAGGAGACAGTTTCCCGGGCGCGACGGGCATTCTCCCGCGCGGCCCCCAGGGACCCTGCGATGGAGGTGGCGCTGGTCTTGTCATAGGCCAGGGCGTGGAGAAGCTCGGGCAGGCCGAAGTCCTCGCTCTGCGGGCGTGCGCCCATGACGGCCAGGAGTTCCTGGGCCACGCTTTTGCGCTCGTCCATGGGCAGGTGGTTGAGCCGTTCGAGGTGGACGTCGAGGATGCGGGCTGTGCCGTCCGCCCGTTCCACATAACGGCCGATCCAGAATAGGGACTCGGCAATACGGCTAAGCATTCGCGGCTACCTCCTGCGTGCCCGAAACTGGAAAAGGAAACTGCCAGGTCACGGCCCGGCTCACTGCTGCTGCTCCGACTGGCGGTCCCGCCAGTTGCTCTCCACCGGCCATACCGAGACGCGTTCCCGGACGGAAATGGAGGGCCGGGGCACGGTTTCCACCGGTACCTGGGGCGAATCCGCCAGGACCCAGGTGTCCTTCGATCCGCCGCCCTGGCTGGAATTCACGATCAGCGACCCCTCCTTGAGCGCCACGCGCGTCAGCCCGCCCGGGAGCACCCAGACGTTGTCGCCGTCGTTCACTGCGAAGGGCCGCAGGTCAACGTGTCGGGGGCCGAACTTGTCCCCGCTCAGCGTGGGGACCGTGGAGAGTTGCAGCACCGGCTGGGCAATCCAGCCCCGGGGATCGGCGATGACCCGCTGGCGGAGGGCATCGAGTTCGTCCCTGGACGCGTCCGGTCCGATGACCAGACCCTTGCCGCCGGAGCCGTCCACCGGCTTGACCACCAGTTCGGCCAGGTTGTCAAGGGTGTATTCGCGGGCTTCCTTCTCCTCCAGGCGGTATGTGTCCACGTTGGCGATGATGGGTTCCTCGCTGAGGTAGTAGCGGATGAGGTCAGGGACGTAACTGTAGACCAGTTTGTCGTCCGCGACGCCGTTGCCCACGGCGTTGGCGATGGTCACGCCGCCTGCCCGGGCGGCGTTGACGAGGCCCGGGCAACCGAGCATGGAATCCGAGCGGAACTGCAGCGGGTCCAGGAAATCGTCGTCGATCCGCTTGTAGATGACGTCCACACGCTGTTCGCCGGCCGTGGTGCGCATGTAGACGCGGTTTCCGCGGCAGATGAGGTCGCGGCCTTCCACGAGTTCCACGCCCATGAGGCCCGCGAGGAGGGTGTGCTCGAAGTAGGCGCTGTTGAACACACCGGGGGTGAGGACCACCACGGTGGGATCGTCGACGCCGGAGGGTGCGGTCTTGCGCAGGGCGGAGAGCAGGCGGCGGGGGTATTCCTCGACCGGCCGGATGAGCTGCTGGCCGAACGCCTCAGGCAGGCCCTTGGCCATGGCCCGGCGGTTCTCCAGGACGTAGCTCACGCCGGAGGGAACCCGGACATTGTCTTCAAGCACGCGGAAGGTCCCGGCGGCGTCGCGGACAACGTCGATGCCGGAAATGTGGACACGGACGCCGCCTGCCGGTTCAAACCCGTGGACCTGCCGGTGGAAGTGCGCGCTGGTGGTGACCAGCTGCCGGGGGATCACGCCGTCGGCCACGACAGTCATTTTGTCGTACACGTCGTTGAGGAAGGCCTCCAGCGCGCGGACACGCTGGGCCACGCCGCGCTCCAGCACGTCCCACTCCCCCGCCGGAATGACCCGGGGAACGATGTCCAAGGGGAAGGGGCGCTCCTCCCCGGCAAAGTCGAAGGTCACACCGCGGTCCAGGAAGGTACGCGCCATGGAATCTGCGCGGGCGCTCACATCGGCAAGGGAGAGCTTGCGGAGGGCGTCCGCCACCTGCCCGTACGAGTCCCGGGCCTGTTGCCCGGGAGCGAACATCTCGTCGTAGGCTCCGGACCGGCCGGCGGCCACGGAGTAATCCTGGAATAGGTCTGACATGTCCAATAGCCAACCATCTTTTTGTTTCGAATTCATTACTGCCATCCATTCTGGCGTGTTGGCGCCGGTGCCCTGGTTCGTGCATTGCGCCTCTTTTCCGGCACAGTAGGTGAGTGCCAGTCCGCAGATCCTTCCGCAAGCCCGGTCCGGACCTGCCCGGACGGCCCGGGAGGCTTCTCCCTGGCCTGGCCACAGCGGCCGTCGCCCTGGCGGCCGCGTTCCTGGTTCACCGGCTGGTTCCCGCTCTTCCCGCGATGACGCTGGCAGTGGTGCTGGGCGTGCTGGCCGCCAACCTTCCCGCGTCCGGGGTGTGGACAGCCGGCAGGGCGCGGCCGGGGCTGGACTTCGCGGGGAAGCATCTCATGCGCGGCGGCATCGTGCTGCTGGGCCTGAAAGTCAGCATCATGGACGTGCTGGGACTGGGCTGGCTGGCGCTGGTCCTGATCGTCGCCGTGGTGGCGGCCAGCTTTGGCGGGACCTACCTGATCTCCCGATTGTTCCGGCTGCCGCCGGTGACCTCGCTGCTGGTGGCCACCGGCTTCTCGATCTGCGGTGCCTCCGCCATCGGCGCCATGGCCGCCGTCCGCAGGATCCGGCACGTGGACACCGTCCTGCCGGTGGCGCTCGTGACGCTTTGCGGGACCCTTGCCATCGGCGTCCTGCCCCTGCTGGCCCATCCCCTGCAGCTCAGCGCGCCCGTGTTCGGCGCCTGGACGGGCGCCTCCGTGCACGATGTGGGCCAGGTGGTAGCCACGGCGCAAACCGCGGGGACAGCGGCACTGGGCATCGCCGTCGTCGTTAAGCTCACCCGGGTACTCCTGCTGGCGCCGGTGGCGGCACTGGCCGGTGCGCACCACCGGTTCGCGCCACGGGCGGAGAACCCCGCGGACCGCGACAACGCGAAACTGCCGCCGGTGGTGCCGCTGTTCGTCCTGGGCTTCGTGGCGATGGTGGGCCTCCGCTCCACAGGCTGGGTGGCTGAAGGCTGGCTTGAGGCGGGGGCGGCACTGCAGGACATCCTGCTGGGCGCCGCGCTCTTCGGCCTGGGGTCCGCCGTCAGGATCCGGACACTCCTGCACACAGGCGGGCGGGCACTGCTGGCGGCACTGGCGTCGTGGTTCCTGATCGCCGTCCTGGGGCTGACGGCGGCCCTGCTGATCGCCGGATAACCACGTGATTAGATAGCTGGGTGTCACATGAGAATCTGCAGCGCGATGAAGCCGCCCACCGTTCAGCCCTGATCAGCACCACCGGTTACGACGTCTCCCTGGACGTACGGCAGGCGGCAAATCCGGAAGTGGCGGGCTATCCGACACGCAGCATCATCACCTTCACGGCCTCGGAGCCGGGGGCATCAACATTCCTGGACTTCATCGGCGAGGTCCACAGTGTTGTCCTCAATGGGAGGGAACTGCGCGTGGAGGACGTCGCGGACGGCGCCAGGATCAGGCTGGACAACCTGCAGTCCGAAAACCGGGTGGACGTCACCGGCACCGCCCTCTACAGCCGCTCCGGCGAAGGCATGCACCGCTTCTTTGATCCCGCCGACGGCCAGTGCTACCTCTATACGCAGTACGAGCCCGCTGACGCCCGCCGGGTCTTCGCCAACTTCGAACAGCCCGACCTCAAGGCCTCCTTCACCTTCCACGTGACCGCACCGGCCGGCTGGCAGGTGGCCTCCAACGGCCGGGAGGCGGCCCGCACCCTCCTCAGCGGCGACCCGTCCGCCGCCCGGTGGGACTTCGCCACCACCGGCCGGATGTCCACCTACATCACCACGGTGCTGGCCGGGCCGTACTTCAAGGCCGAGGACCGCTGGCAGGCAACGCTCGACGACGGCACCTCCCTGGACGTGCCGCTCGCCCTGTACTGCCGGGCATCGATGGCACACTCCTTCGACACTCACGAGCTGTTCCGGCTCACCAAGAACGGCCTGGACTTCTTCAACCGGCTCTTCGACTACCCCTACCCCTGGGGCAAATACGACCAGGCCTTCGTGCCCGAGTACAACCTTGGTGCCATGGAAAACCCCGGCCTGGTGACGTTCACCGAGAGCTACGTGTTCACCTCGCGTGCCACGGACGCCCAGTACCAGGGGCGCGCCAATACCCTGATGCACGAGATGGCGCACATGTGGTTCGGCGACCTGGTCACCATGCAGTGGTGGGATGACCTGTGGCTCAAGGAGTCATTCGCAGACTACATGGGCACCCTGGGCGTGGACCGCGCCACGGACTGGGACACCGCGTGGGTGAACTTCGCTAACAAACGCAAGGCCTGGGCCTACGTGCAGGACCAGCTGCCCACCACCCACCCGATCGTCGCGGACATCCCGGACCTTGAAGCCGCCAAGCAGAACTTCGACGGCATCACCTACGCCAAGGGCGCCTCCGTTCTAAAGCAACTGGTGGCCTACGTTGGGTTCGAGGCGTTCATCAGCGGCTCCCGCGACTACTTCCGCAAGCACGCGTACGGCAACACAACGCTTGACGACCTGCTGGCCGCCTTGAGTGCCTCCTCAGGGCGGGACCTGGCCGGCTGGGCACAGCAGTGGCTGCAGACCTCGGGCATCTCCACGCTGTCCCTGGAGATTGTGCCCGGGAAGACTGTGCCCGGCGAGGTTGTACCGGGCGCAGTTGTGCCGGGCGCGGATGTGCCGGACGCGGCCGACGACGGCGTGCTGGGCAGGGCGGTCATCGTCCAGGCAGCCGCGGACCCCGTCACGGGACGGGAGGAGCTTCGGCCGCACCGGCTGCGCGTTGGTTCCTACAATTTCGACGGCGGCGGGGCCCTGGTGCGCACCGACAGTTTCGAAACGGATGTGGCCGGGGCCCGGACGGAACTCCCCCAGCTCGCCGGCAAGCCCCGGCCCGCGCTCCTGCTGGTCAACGATGACGACCTCACCTACGCCAAGGTGCGGCTGGACCCGGCGTCTGAGGCAACTGTCCGTTCGTCCCTGGACCGGATCGGGGACCCCATGGCCCGCGCGCTCTGCTGGACGGCGCTCTGGAACTCGGCCCGGGACGGGGAAAGCCCGGCGGCGCGGTACGTCGAAGCCGTGGTTGCGTTTGGTCCGGCCGAAACAGGAATCGGCGTCCTGCTGAACATCCTCGACAACGCAGGCACCGCCGTCGAACGCTACACGCCGGCCGGCGAACGTGCTGCGCTGCGGTCCACGTTCCTGGCAGCCGCAGCGGCGGAACTGGACAGGGCCGCACCCGGCTCCGACCAGCAGCTGGCCTGGGCACGCACCCTCGCCAGCGCCAGCCGGCACGATGATGCCATGCTGCCCCGGCTGCGCGGACTCCTTGACGGCACAGCACCAGTGGCGGGCCTGGCGGTGGATGCCGAGCTGCGCTGGCACCTCTGGCATGCCCTGGCAGCCAACGGCCAGGCGGCAGTGGAGGAACTGGACGCCGAACTCGCCCGTGACACGACCGCGTCCGGACGCGCCGGCCACGCCACAGCCCTCGCCGCCCGCCCGGACCCGGAGGCCAAGGCGGCAGCGTGGAAAGCGGCAGTGGACGGGAACGAGCTCTCCAACCAGCTGCTCAGTGCCACCATCAGCGGATTCGTGACGGCGCCCGCGGATCTGCTGGAGCCGTACGTGGAGCCGTATTTCGGGTGCCTGCGCAGCGTATGGGAGGAACGCAGCATCGAGATCGCCAGCCGGATTGTCCGGGGCCTCTACCCGCTGGCCCAGGACCTGCCCGAGGGCACCGACCCGGCAGCGCACCCGGCCATCCGGCGCACGGACGAATGGCTGGCCGCCAATGCAGACGCGCCCCGCGCCCTGCAGCGCATCATTGTGGAGCAGCGCAGCCACCTGCTGCGGGCACTTACGGCGCAGGCCGCCGTCGTCAGCACACCATCGATTGCTCCGTAAGTGCCGTTTCGAACCCCCAAAACGACAGTAGGTGGGCCCATGCCGGCAGGGTTCCCTGGCCGAACTTGTGAGGTTAGGGGCCGGCAGGGACAATGGATGGGTTCAGGGGACGCGGTGGAGCCACTCCGCAGTGCCGAACTTGGTGCCGACGCGCTCCCGGGCGGTGGCAAGCTCGCCCTCCGTCAGCTGTGATGGCGTGGCGCCGTACCGGTCGGTGAAAACGTCCACCATGGCGGCGATGATGGCGGTGCGGGCCAGTCCGGTCTGGCGCCGGAGCGGGTCCACCCGTTTCTTGGCGCTGCGGGTCCCCTTGTCCGAGAGCTTTTCCTTGCCGATCCGGAGTACGTCAACCATTTTATCGGCGTCGATGTCGTAGCTCATGGTCACGTGGTGCAGCATGCCGCCGTTGGCGAGCCGCTTCTGCGCGGCCCCGCCGATCTTGCCCTGGTCCGTGGCGATGTCATTCAGGGGCACGTAGAAGGCGTTGATGCCAAGCTTTTCCAGTGCTGCCATCACCCATGCGTCCAGGAAAGGATAGGAGTCCGCGAAGCTGAGTCCGTCAACGAGGGTCTGCGGCAGGTACAGCGAGTACGTGATGCAGTTGCCGGCCTCCATGAACATCGCTCCCCCGCCGCTGATGCGCCGGACAACCTTGATCCCGTGCTTAGCCACGCCGCCGGGGTCCACCTCGTTGCGGTAGGACTGGAAGCTGCCAATCACCGTTGACGGCTCCTGCCAGTCCCAAAACCGGAGGGTGGGGTGGCGGCGGCCCGCGCCGACCTCCTCGGTGAGGACCTCGTCCAGGGCCACGTTGATTTCTGTGGGCAGGACAGTGGGTGCGATGAGGTTCCAGTGGTGGTCCGCCCAGGAGGTTGCCTTGGCCAGGGCACGGCGGACGGCGATGGCGACGGCGTCCGCGGAGAAGCCGAACAGGGCGGCGCCGGCCGGCAACGAAGAGGATACGACGGCGGCCAGCTCGGCCGCCGTCGTGGTGTCCGGCAGTCCCGTGAGCCCCCGGTTGATGTCCAGGAGTGCCTCGTCCGGTTCCAGGAAGAAGTCGCCGCTGAGGCTGACGTTGGCGAGGTGGCCGTCAACAACGTCCAGGTCCACGACCACAAGCTTGCCGCCGGGCACTTTGTATTCACCGTGGCGGCGGGAGGCGGAGAGGCTCGCTGAAGAGGGTGTGGCGGTCATGCCATCCATCCTGCCCCAGAAGTGCCGGATGCCAGTAACAGGCGGCCGGGACGCAGAAAGCCCGCACCGTTTACCGGTGCGGGCTTTCCCAAAAGAACTTTGCGGAAGTGTGTTACTTCTTGCCGCCGAAGCCCTTGAAGCGAGCGTTGAAGCGCTCGACGCGGCCTGCGGAGTCCATGATGCGCTGCTTGCCCGTGTAGAACGGGTGCGACTCGGAGGAGATTTCGACATCGATGACCGGGTAGGTGTTGCCGTCTTCCCATTCGATGGTCTTCGAGGAGGAAACGGTGGACTTGGTCAGGAACTTCGTGCCGGAAGCCAGGTCGTTGAAAACAACAGCTTCGTACTTCGGGTGGATATCAGACTTCATAATTGGACCTTTGTTCGCACAACTGGATTTTGCCAGCTGCCAGGTATGAATGGGATGGCGCCAGCGTCGCCCGGGGGCGCACTACAGCCAGCTGTCAATAATAGCGTAAGAACGCGGATGCCCGCGAACCAACCTCCTGGCTGGCTACACCCCTAGTTCCGGGGCCGCAGCTCCCAGAAGGCCACAGCTGATGCGGCCGCCACATTCAGGGAATCCACGCCGTTGCGCATGGGTATTTTCACGGCGATGTCGACGGCGGCGAGAGTCCCGGCGCTCATGCCGGCACCCTCGGTGCCGAGCACCAGGGCAAGCTTCCCGGGGTTCCGGGCGGCGACGGCATCCACGTCCTGGGCGTCGTCCGTGAGCTCCAGCGCGGCAACGGTGAAGCCGTGGTCCTTGAGCAGGTGCAGGTCCTCCGGCCAGCCGGTGAGCCGGGCCCACGGCACTTGGAACACCGTGCCCATGCTCACCCGGACGCTCCGCCGGTAAAGGGGGTCCCCGCAGCGGGGCGAGACGAGGACGGCATCGATGTCCAGCGCGGCGGCCGACCGGAAGATGGCGCCCACATTGGTGTGGTCCACGATGTCCTCCAGGACAGCCACCCTGCGTGCCCCGGCCAGCAGTTCCGGCAGCGGAACGGGCGCCGGGCGCTGCATGGCAGCCATGGCGCCGCGGTGGAGGTGGAAGCCGGTGATGTCCTCCAGCAGTGCCGCACTGCCGATGAAGGCCGGGACCTGCGGGTAGGTATCCAGGACGTCCCGGAGGTCCTCGAGCCACTTCTCCGCCAGGAAGAACGAGCGCGGCTGGTGTCCTGCTGCCAGGGCACGCCGCAGCACGCGGGAAGACTCGGCGATATACATCCCCTCGGCAGGTTCGCGCAGCTTGCGCAGGTGCACGTCCGTGAGCTGCGTGTAGTCGGAGACCCGGGGGTCCGCGGCCGATTCAAGATAGTGGATTGTCACCGGGTGATTATTTCAGCAGATTCGCGATCATGAATCCCAGCGCCACCAGGCCCAGGACCAGGATCACTGCGCGCAGCACCGTGGGTGAGAGCCGGCGGCCCACCTTGGCCCCGAGAAGTCCGCCGATGCTCGAGCTCACGGCGATCAGCAGTACCACAAGCCAGTTGATCCGGTCGAAGGCGAAGAGCACATAGGACACGGCGGCCACGAGGTTCACGCCCAGTACCAGGATGTTCTTCATGGCGTTGGCGTTCTGGATGGTGCCGGTGAGGAAGATACCCAGGATGCCCACCAGCAGGATCCCCTGGGCAGCCACGAAGTAGCCGCCGTAGACACCGGCCAGATAGACGAGCACCACCAGCAGCACCCCGTGCCGCTTGTCGCGCACAGCGTGCTCCGGGTTCTCCTCACGGGACCGGACCCATGCTTGCAGCCGGGGCTGGAACACCACCATCAGGAGGGCCAGGACGATCAGGACGGGGGCAACGTAGTGGAAGACCTCCTCCGGCAGGTGCAGGAGCAGCCAGGCGCCGGAGATGCCGCCGAGAAGGGAGGCCGGCAGGAGCCGCATCAGCTGGCGTCCGCGCCCCTTCAGTTCACGGCGGTAGCCGAAGGCGCCGGCGGCCGTGCCGAACACCAGCCCCATGGCGTTGCTCATGGAGGCCACCACCGGGGCGACCCCCAGGGCGATCAGGACGGGGAATGTCACCAGGGTGCCGGAACCCACCACGGCGTTGATGGTGCCGGCCCAGAGGCCGGCGATGGCCACAAAGATGCTGCTGAGAAGATCCAAGATGCTGCGCTGCCGCTGTTAGCGGCGGGCGACGGCGGTGTACCGGCCGGCGTTGACGCTCATGTCCAGGTCCAGCCCGAAGGTCTTGCTGAGGTTCTCTGCGGTCAGCACGTCCGTGATGGGGCCTGCGGCAACCACTCCGCCGTCGCGCAGCAGCATGGCGTGGGTGAATCCCGGAGGGACTTCCTCAAGGTGGTGGGTGACCAGGACCATGGCCGGTGCGTCCTCATCCTGTGCCAGCTCTCCCAGCTTGTGCACGAGTTCCTCGCGGCCCCCAAGGTCCAGGCCTGCCGCCGGTTCGTCGAGGAGCAACAGCTCGGGGTCGGTCATCAGCGCGCGGGCGATCTGGACACGCTTGCGTTCACCTTCGGAAAGTGTGGCAAACGTCCTGTTGAGCAGCGGGCCCATTCCCCAGTCGTTGAGCAGGCGGAAAGCCCGCCGCTCGTCGTCGCGCTCGTATCCCTCACGCCACCGGCCGGTGACTCCGTAGGCGGCGGTGACCACCACGTTGAGGACGTTTTCCTGTTCCGGGATCTGGGTGGCCAGCGCGGCGGAGGACAGGCCGATGCGCGGACGGAGCTCGAAGACATCGGTGCGGCCCAGGGTTTCGTCGAGGATGCCCGCTTTCCCGCTGCTGGGGTGCAGGCGCGCGGCCGCGATCTGCAGGAGCGTGGTCTTGCCGGCACCGTTGGGCCCAAGGATTACCCAGCGCTCGCCTTCGTTGACTTCCCAGTCGATCTTGTCCAGCAGGGTTTTCTTACCTCGGACAACGCTGACGGAAGCCAATTCCAGAACATCACTCATAGGAGTAGACACTAGGACAAAAAAGAGGCCGACTGATAACCGGGGCAAGGTAACAGTGAAACCCTGATTGGGCAGCTTTGCCAGGCGCCCGTCAGGCCGGCTGCGTGAGGATCACGGGTCCGGATTCGGTGACAGCGATGGTGTGTTCGGAGTGGGCGGTCCGGCGGCCGTTGGAACTGCACAGGGTCCAGCCGTCAGGAGCCGTGACAAGTTTGCTGGTGCCGTCCATGACCCACGGTTCGATAGCCAGGAGCAAGCCGGGGCGGAGCTCATATCCGCGGCCTGCTTTGCCGGTGTTCGGAATGTGGGGGTCCTGGTGCATGGTGCTTCCAACGCCGTGCCCGCCGAACTGGGTGTTGACCTGGTAATTAGCCGACTTGAGCACCGAGCCGATTGCGTGGGAGATGTCCCCGATGCGCGCTCCGGGCTGTGCCGCACCGATGCCCGCCGCCAATGCCCTCTCGGTGGTTTCGATCATGCGGGTGTCCTCGGGGGCAGCAGAATCCCCGACGACGAAGCTGATGGCGGAGTCCGTAACCCACCCATTGACGCTGGCTGCGAAGTCCAGGGTCAGCAGGTCCCCGTCCTTGAGGACGTAATCATGAGGGAGTCCGTGCAGCACGGCATCGTTGACGGACGTGCAGATGACTTTCCCAAAGGGCCCGCGGCCGAACGAGGGAGCGTAGTCGACATAGCAGGAGCGGGCTCCCGCTGCACTGATCATGGCAGCGGCCCAGTCGTTGATCTCCAGGAGATTCGTTCCAGGTGCGGTTCGCTCCCTCAGATCCCGCAGCGTATTGGCTACGAACTGGCCCGAGGGACGGGCCAGGTCAATCTCTCGCGGTGTGAGCAGTTCAATCAATGGTTCCTCCAGGTGTGGGCGTAATATTATCCGCTTGCCACCTTCCAGCAGCAGTGAAATGAATTCAAGGGACCCTCCCCCGCTGGCTAAGATGGCAGGCATGACTTCGAACGTGACTGCGGTCAGCTATGGCCTGAATGTGTCTCCAACAGGGCTGGAGCAGCTCCGTTCCACCCTCACCGCACAAGGCGCCGCCGTGCTGTCCGAGGCCTCCTCCGGCGACGGCCGCTACCAGGTCCATGTGGCCGAGCTCCAGCTGCCGGACGCCACCGCAGCCGGGCTCGCCGCACTGCGCCACGCCGTTGCCGAAGCCCCCATCGCCGGACTCGACACGGCGCTCGTCCCGGCCGTCCTCAGGTCGGCAGAACGCAAGCTGCTGATCATGGACGTTGATTCCACCCTGATCCAGCAAGAGGTCATCGAACTCCTGGCAGCCTACGCCGGCAAGCGGGAAGAAGTGGCGGCCGTTACCGAGGCCGCCATGCGCGGTGAGCTGGACTTCACCCAAAGCCTTCACGCCCGCGTCGCGGTGCTCGCAGGGCTGCCGGCCGCCGTCGTCCATTCCGTCCGCAACGAAGTGAAGCTGAGCCTGGGAGCGGCCGAACTCGTGGCCGCCTTCAAGGCGGCAGGGCACGTGGTAGCCGTGGTGTCCGGCGGGTTCAACCAGATCCTGGAGCCAATCGCCGGCGAACTGGGCCTGGATTACTGGCAGGCAAACGAGCTGGAGATTGTCGACGGCGAGCTGACGGGCAGGGTGCTGGGCGCTGTGGTGGACAGGGCAGCCAAGGAAAAGTACCTGCGAGAGTGGGCCGCCGCCGAGGGCATCGCCCTGGAGCACACTGTGGCGGTGGGCGACGGAGCCAACGACCTGGACATGCTCGGGGCGGCCGGCATCGGCGTCGCGTTCAACGCCAAACCTGCGGTGCGGGCTGTGGCGGACGCTGCCGTTAACATGCCGTACCTCGACGCCGTCCGGTACGTCGCCGGCGTGTGACTCGTTCTTAACCGCGAAATGGGCCCACGCCCGCAGGGTTCCCTGACCGAGCTTGCGAGGTTAGGGTGCGGGTGGGGAGCAGCCGCGGCAGTGTCCGGAAGGGACATTGCCGCGGCTGCCATATCGTGTAGGGCAGCGTGGGCTAGCTAGTGGCCTGGCCGGCTCCCTTGCCGAAGTAGTCTGCACCGCCGGCGTATTCGGTGTGGCCGGACTCGACGTCGGCGGTGACCATGCCGGCCACAACCTCCGCGAACTCCTCCACCGAGTACAGCTTGCCGGCTTCGGCCCGGCGGGCCTCGATGGCACCCGGCGTGGAGCGGTCAAGCAGGGTGGCCGTGACGGTGCCCTCGATCATGTCGCCCGAGACAACCACCAGGGTGATGCCCTTCTCGGCCAGGTTGGGGATGAGTTCGCGCAGGGCGTCCTCGCCGGCACGCTTGCTGCGGGCCACCGGCTCGTAGGCCTCCATGGTGGGCACCGTGTTGATGAAGTGGGCCTGGTGGCTGGTCACGAAGACCACCCGCGAGCCTTCCTTCATCAGCGGCACGGCAGCGTTGAGCATGTTGATCTGGGCGTCGCGGTTCAGCTTGAGTGCGTAGTCCTCGCCCATCCCGGTTTCCATGCCGCCGGAGGCATTCAGCACCAGGATGTCCAGGGAACCGAAGTTCTCCATGGCCGCGGAGGCCAGCGCCTGCACGCCTTCCTGGGTGGTGAGGTCCGCGCCCACGGCCACTGCACGTCCGCCGTCGGCTTCGATCCCCTGCACAACCTTATTGGCGCGCGGTGCCTTCTGGCGGTAGTTCACCACGACGGCGGCGCCCTCGCGGGCAAGGTTCTTGGCTACCTCCGCGCCGATTCCGCGCGAGGATCCGGTCACGATGGCAGTCTTGTTATCCAGCAGTCCCATGCGGGCTCCTTTTGTCTGAAACGTCTAAATTGCTGATGGCCTGCAGTCCATCATGCCAGCGGCCCCGGACAATTCCCTTGTGTGACCTACACAAAGAAGCGCCTGGCTGCTAGTTTGCCGGCGCCGGTCAGTGCCCCATGCCCAGGCCGCCGTCAACAGGGATGACGGCTCCGGAGATGTAGGCGGCCTCGTCGCTGGAGATCCAGCGGACCACATTGGCAACCTCGGAGGCCTCGGCAAAACGGCCCGCCGGGATGCTGGACAGGTAGTCCTTCTGGGTGGCTTCGGGAAGTTCGGCAGTCATGTCCGTGTTGATGAAGCCGGGCGCCACGACGTTGGCGGTGATGCCCCGCGAACCGAGTTCGCGGGTCAGGGAGCGTGCGATGCCCACCAGGCCCGCTTTAGAGGCCGAGTAGTTGATCTGTCCGGGCGCACCGTACAGGCCCGACACGGAGGAGATCAGCACAACGCGGCCCTTCCGGAGCCGGATCATGCCCTTGGAGGCGCGCTTGATGACCCGGAAAGCGCCGGTGAGGTTGGTGTCGATGACGGACGTGAAGTCGTCTTCGCTCATGCGCAGCAGCAGGGTGTCCTTGGTGATGCCGGCGTTGGCCACCAGGACTTCCACCGGGCCGTGGGCAGCTTCCACTTCCTTGAAGGCCGCGTCCACGGATGCCTCGTCCGTGACGTCCGCCTTGACGCCGAGGATCCCCTCCGGCAGCTTGGTTTCGCTGCGGTAGGTCACGGCAACCTTGTCGCCGTTGGCCAGGAACGCCTCGGCGATGGCCAGGCCGATGCCGCGGTTGCCGCCGGTGATCAGGACGCTGCGGGGGGCTGTGGCTGCTTCAGTCATGTAGGAGGCTCCGGAATTCTGCGGCGCGCTGGGGCCGCTGTAGATGGGGGTGATTTGGCTGACTTCGATCTTAGCGCCCGACCCGGCCCGGGTTTGGGCGCCACTGCCGATGGTGAGAGAATTGATGCAAGCCTTTGGAGCGTGATAAACCACCGTGACCCTTGAAAACCATGCGGGACAATCCGCGCCTGGAGAACCCGGCCGGTTCTCCGGTGATTCGGAAGTCCACAGCATCACGGATGCCGCTGGAGCCCATTCGGAGGACATGCGCCAGCGCATGATCAAGTACGCGTTGGCCATGGGAATCCGCATGGTGTGCCTGGTCCTGATTTTCGTGGTGGACGGCTGGTTCAAGGTCATTCCGGTGGCCGGCGCGGTGTTCCTGCCCTGGATCGCCGTGATCATCGCGAACGGGAACGACAAAGCCGAAGGCCACAGCGACCTCCTGCTGGATTCGGCCCCGCTGGCTGAGCTGGAAAGCCCGCCGGTGCGGCCCGCCGGGGAGGATCCCGGCAGTGAACTCCTGCAGGGCGAGCTGATTATTGACGACGACGAATCTCCGTCCGGGCAGGAAAGGAAGGCCTCGTGAGCATCTTCGACTTCGCCGCCGGCACCGATCCCGCCATGGCGGAAGCCGGTGCCATCTGTTCCCGCAAGGCATGCCGGGCGCAGGCTTCCTGGCAGCTCCTGTGGAACAACCCCAAGATCCATTCACCGGAACGCCGCAAGACCTGGCTTGCCTGCGCCGACCACCGGGAATGGCTGGAGGACTACCTTCAGACGCGGGGCCTCTGGAAGGAAACCCTGCCCCTCGACGACGCACGGGCGTCCGGCGGCTCAGGGCAGGACAGCTGAATGTACCGTTTCCTCTTCTCCAGCAAGTGGCTGGGTTATCTGCTGCTGGCTGCCATCTTCGCCTCCGCCTGCGTATTCCTGGGCCGCTGGCAGATGGACCGGCGCGCCGAGACCCTGGCCGAAATCAACCGCGTGGTGACCAACTACTCGGCAACTCCCATCGCGTTCGCGGACGCCAGGGAGCAATTTGATGAGCTGGACCCCGCCATGGAGTGGACCCAGGTGGAGCTGAGGGGCACGTACCTCACCGACGGCCAGCGCGTGGTCCGGAACCGTCCGCTCAATGGCCAGCCGGGCTACGAAGTGGTGGTCCCGTTCCGTCTTGCCTCCGGTGAGACAGTGGTCATCGACCGGGGCTGGCTGCCCATCGGCAACGATAATCCAGGCGCCCCGGACTCGGTGCCGGAACCCCCCGCCGGTGACGTGACCGCCGTCGTGCGTTTGAAGCATCCCGAGCCCGAACTCCAGCGCGGCGCCCCCGAAGGCCAGCTGGCATCCATCGACCTTGCCGCTTATGCCGGACAGCTCGGGTATCCGCTGTTGACCGGGGCGTACGGCCAGCTCGCGTCGGAGACACCGCCTGCAGCGGAGATGCCGTTCCCGTTCCCGAAGCCTTCCACCGAGGAAGGCACACACCTTTCGTACTCGCTGCAGTGGTTCGCGTTCGGCGTGCTGATGTTCGTTGGTTTTGGCTACGCTGCCCGCCAGCAGGCACGCAACGCCGCCATCGACGCCGAGGACGACGACGGGACGCCAGAGGGCTCGGCCCGCCCGGCAGGCGGCGAGCACCGCCGTCGTCCGTCACCACCCAGGAAGCGGAAGAAAGCGACCTCCGAAGAAGAGGAAGACGCCCTCCTGGATGCGCAGGGGTACTGAAGGATGACGGAGCACGACGACGGCCCGGTTGCCTTGGTGCGCGCGGCATTGGTGGCTGCCGGAGTTGGGGACACCGTGCGGACTTTTCCCGCGGGCGTTCCGACGGCGTCCGCGGCTGCTGAGGCGCTCGGCTGCGACCTTGCGGCGATCACGAACAGCCTGATTTTCGACCTCGGCGGCGAGCCCTTGCTGATCCTCGCAAGCGGGGCCGCACGCGTGGATACCAGGCTGGTTGCTGAAAAGTTGGGGACAGGCAGGATCCGCCGCGCCTCCCCCGACTTCGTCCTGCAGCACACCGGCCAGGCGGTAGGCGGAGTGGCCCCGGTGGGTCACCCGGAAAAAGTCAGGACGCTCCTCGACACGAGCCTCCGGGAGCACCAACGCCTCTGGGCAGGCGCAGGCGACCACCACTCCATGTTCAGCATCACCTACAAGCAGCTTCAGAAAATGACCGAAGCCCTGGAACTGAAGGTGCGCTAATGCTCAAGCCTCATTGGGCACGAGCGCAGCGGTGTAGGTGATTTATGTAGCGTGCGTCAAAGGCGACGAAGGAGCCAGCACGCGGGAAATCGCCTGCGCCGCGTAGCGGAGCCAGCCGGAGTGAAAGGCTTAGGCCAGCGTAATCAGGTCCAGGTAGTCTTCGTTCCAGTGGTCCTCGACGCCGTCGGGCAGCAGGACTACGCGCTCGGGGTTGAGGGCCTCCACTGCCCCCTCGTCGTGGCTGACCAGGACGACGGCGCCGCTGTAGTTCCTGAGGGCGCCCAGGATTTCTGCGCGGCTGGCAGGGTCCAGGTTGTTGGTGGGCTCGTCGAGGAGGAGGACGTTGGCGCTGGAGGCCACGATAGTGGCAAGGGCCAGGCGGGTCTTCTCACCGCCGGAGAGGACGCCGGCGGGCTTGTCGACGTCGTCACCTGAGAACAGGAACGAACCCAGGATGCCGCGGACTTCGGCGTCCTTCATGTCCGGGGCGGCGGAGCGCATGTTTTCCAGGACGGTCCGGTCCACGTCCAGGGTTTCATGCTCCTGGGCGTAGTAGCCCACCTTCAGGCCGTGGCCGGCTATAACGTCACCGGTGTCAGGCTGGTCCACGCCCGCGAGCATCCGCAGGAGGGTAGTTTTGCCGGCACCGTTGAGGCCCAGGATGACCACTTTGGAGCCGCGGTCGATGGCCAGGTCCACGTCCGTGAAGATCTCCAGCGAACCGTAGGACTTGCTGAGGCCCTCGGCGGTGAGCGGGGTCCTGCCGCACGGCGAGGGGTCCGGAAAACGCAGTGCTGCCACGCGGTCGTTTTCCCGGACGGCCTCGAGTCCGCTGAGCAGCCGCTCGGCGCGCTTGGCCATGTTCTGGGCGGCAACCGCCTTGGTGGCTTTGGCGCGCATCTTGTTGGCCTGGTCGAAAAGGACCTGGGCCTTCTTCTCGGCGTTGGCGCGCTCCCGCTTGCGGGCGCGCTCATCGGTTTCGCGCTGCGTGAGGTAGCGCTTCCAGTCCATGTTGTAGAAGTCGATCTGGGCGCGGTTGGCGTCCAGTAGGAACACCTTGTTGACGGTGGCTTCGAGCAGTTCGGTGTCGTGGCTGATCACGATCAGGCCGCCCTGGTGGTTCTTGAGGAAGTCACGCAGCCAGGCGATGGAATCGGCGTCGAGGTGGTTGGTGGGCTCATCGAGGAGCATCGTCTCGGCGTCCGAGTAGAGGATGCGTGCCAGCTCCACGCGGCGCCGCTGGCCACCGGAGAGGGTCTTCAGCGGCTGGTTCAGCAGGCGGTCCGGCAGGGCGAGGTTGGAGCAGATTGCTGCTGCCTCGGCCTCGGCGGCATAGCCGCCGGCTGCCAGGAACTCGGATTCGAGCCGGTCGTAACGGTTCATCGCCTTGCGCTGGACCGCCGCGTCCTCGCTGGCCATTTCCTCGTGCGCCAGGCGCAGTTTTCCGACGGCGATGTCCAGGCCACGGACGGACAGGATACGGTCCCGTGCGAGCTGCTCCATGTCCGGCGTCCGGGGATCCTGCGGCAGGTAGCCGATCTCGCCGGTACGGGTCACTTTCCCCGCGGCGGGAAGTCCTTCACCGGCGAGGACCCGGGTGAGGGTGGTCTTCCCGGCGCCGTTACGGCCCACCAGGCCGATCTTGTCTCCCTTGTCGATGCGGAAGCTCACCTGGTCCATCAGGAGCCGGGCGCCGGCACGCAGTTCAAGATCCTGGACAGTAATCACAGCAGGTAAGGCCTTTCACAACAGGGAACGCCGCAGCCCTCGCACGATGTTGGGAGGGAGCCGGGGCAGAGTGGCCGGAGAACGGCCCATCCAAGTCTACCGTCCGGCAACGTCCACGCAGAACGCCCCGTCTGCAGCCGCCTGTTCAGCTAGCGTTGCGGCATGACCTTGATGGACTTCCCTGCCCGGACTTTCGGAGTCAGTACCGGGCCCGGCGTTCACATCCGCGGCTTCGAACTGGGACCGGCCGACGGAGCGCCTGTCGTCATCCTGCATGGATTGGCCGGCAGTGCGGGTGAGTTCGTCCAGACAGCCCTTGCGCTACCGGAATTCCGAACCGTTTTGATCGACCTCCGCGGCCACGGCAGAAGTACCACCCGGCCGGGCGACCTTTCCCGCGAAGCCTTCGTTGCCGACGTCGTACGTGTTATCGAATCAGTGGTCAGCGCACCCGTGACCCTTATTGGCCAGTCTCTGGGCGGGCACACGGCGATGCTGGTGGCAGCCGGGCGCCCTGACCTGGTCTCCCGGCTGGTCCTTCTTGAGACCGGCGCACGCGGCGGAGGCGTGGACGAGCATGAACTCTTGGCTGAATACTTCCGGTCCTGGCCTGTGCCCTTCGGAAGCCGCACAACAGCACAGGAGTTTCTTGGGGACGGACCCTTGGACCGGGCGTGGGTGGCTGACCTGGAGGACAGGTCGGACGGGTTGTGGCCGCGGTTTGAGGCTGACGTCATGGTGGCCGCGATCAAAGGAGTGGCCGCGCCCCGCTGGGACGAGTGGGAGAGCATCGCTGTGCCAACGCTCGTTGTTTATGGAGAACACGGGATATTCGTTGCGGAGGACAAGTCCGAGTTCTGCGAGCGCGGCCGCAGCGTCGAGCGCGTGGATTTGGCCGGGGCGTCCCATGACAGCCATCTGGATGCGTTCCACTCCTGGGTGGCGGCTCTCCGTCAGTTCATGGGGGTCTGAGGCAGATCGAGTAGGAGCAAGTGCGGTTTGGGGTTTCGCGGCCCGGGGGTGAGCCTTCAGACTGTCCTGATGAAGTGGACGCGTGCCAAGGACTGGCTGATCGGTGCTGCTGGAATGGTCATCGTCCTGGGTCTTGCGGTTGCAATCGCGTGGTGGGTGGTGAGCAGTCCGGTGCGCGGGGTGGCAGCAGCGCCTGCGCCCTCCCCCACGACGGGCGCTGAACCCACGGCGGGCGCCGAGCCTCCCGCCGACCTGCGCGGGGATGAGGTGTGGCTCGCCGATCTTGCCCTGGACGCCGGGACAGTGGCCATCGCGGGCTCGTTGCTTCACGACGTTAGGGCCGAAGGGCAGGGCGTGGTCACGGGGCCGGGCGGGATGGTTGCTGAACGCCTCGCCGTGGACGCGACCGTTCCGTTCGACGTCGTTGCCGGGGAACTCGGTGATGGGACCGTGGTCCGCGCCGCCGACGGCGGCCAGGTTCTGGTGGTCCGCACAGTCCAGGTCTTGGGCCGCGGACTGGACGTCAACGCCACGGGCACAGTCAGGGTCGACGCCGGCAGGCTGGTTGTTGAGCCGCGCTCGATCGACATTGGCGGGCCCGGCTTCCTCTCCGACGCCCTCGGTGCCGCCGTAAGAAGGCTCGTGACCATCGAGCACAGCATTGAGGGCCTGCCCGAGGGCCTCGTCCTTCAGGACGTCGCGGTCCAGGGCGACGGCTTCCGTGCGAGGCTCTCCGGCGCGAACGTCAAGCTCGTTCCATGACGGCGCCCGCCCTGACCTGTGGCCCTAGGTGGGTTTCTTAGTCAATACGTCCGGAACTTCCTGCCGCCGTCGAAGTTCCAGGAGCCCGACCGCGTTTGCTCCAGTGAAGACGGCGCTGAAGGTGATCAGGAGGTCCCTGACTATCACCGAATTCGGGTCACCAGGCTGGGCGATGAGCGATATAACGAGAATCAGGGCGCCCACACAGAGCCCGCCCGTGCTAGGGAAGTTCCGCTGCCGCATCAGTCCGTTTACCCTTCGGGTCCTGCCGCACGGGCGTCATGCCTGCTCGATCTTGGAGTCATGCACCTGACCGTAGGCCTCGCCAGCCATCCAGGCAATGCTCTTGATCAAATCCTGAGCATCGGACCCGGATGTTTCCCGGCGTGTTCATGATTGCCCTTCGCAACGGCCGGTGGTGAGCACACCGAACGTTGAACCGCGCTCCTTACCGGTGCGCGCCTGCCAGTGTGCGGCCTGCTCGATAGTCTCCGCGGTCTGGTAGTCGGTCTTCTTGCCTGGCCCGAGCTTGATGACGTTGTGGTGCAGGTTCAGCCCTTTGGGGGCCGTCCTGTCTCCGCTGATGTTGATGTAGCTGTCCCGCGCGCCGATGAACTGGTTCCGCGTGACCTCTACATCCATGGGCAGCTCGGTGTCATACGTGAGGATGTGGGTGCCCTTGCCGTCCGTGTCCGGCCGGATAGTCGCAGCCCATGAGTAGCCCGCGTCAGTGCAGATATTGTCTGTGAAAGTGCAGCGGATGTGCCCGGACCCTGGAGTCGCATCGCCGGCAGACCACATCTCGAAGGTCTGGTTGCAGTTCTCCACCCGGTTGTTCCGGAAGTGGATGTCGGTCCACGACTTTGCATCCTGCGTTGCCGTCCCCTGCATCGTGAAGGCAACGTCATAGCATTCCCGGATGGTGTTGTCCTCGATGATGATGTTGGACGCGCCGATCCAGACCTCGAGGCCGTTGCCGTACCGGGTGCCGTCGGCGCTCAGCCGGGATCCGCCAAGGTCCTCCAGGCGGCAGTTCCTGATGCGGATGTTCTCCGACCCGCCGGTCGCAATACCGTGTGCTCCATGACCCTCGATATGGATGCCATCCAGGATGCTGTGGGAAGCGGGCCGGATGCCGTCCTGCTGGATGGCGATTGCGACGCCGTCGCCCGGGTCAAAATTCGACCTGACGTACACAAAGGTCTCGTCGCTATAGAAGTCCCACTGGTTCGCCAGTGCATCCAGGCTGGTCCGCTTCCATCCACGGATGAGGCCCGCCACCTTCAGGAAACCGACATTGGTGGACGGAGCGGCGATGTTGCCGCTGTACTGGCCGGACCGTGCGGTGATGTCCAGCTTCCATACCCGGGTGGCGTGCTGCACCCAGGCCGGCTTGCTGACCTTGTAGCCGGCAACTTTAGGACGCGGGCCGGTGCCGTAGGCGCCCACCGTAAAGACTCCCGATGTGCCCTGGATGGACGGCTCGTGGAGGGTGCCGAAGAATGTGTCGCCGCGCTTGAGCAGGACGGCGTCGCCGCGGCGCAGGTCCCCGCTGCCGAGGGCGTCCTGGACGCGCGCGAGGCTGCGCCACGGGGCTGCCTCAGTGCCCGGGGCCGAGTCGGAACCAAAGACGCTCACATACCGGGTGTTCCTGCCCACGCGGGACGGGGTGCGTTCGTCCGTGAACACAGCGGAACTTGCGACGCCGGCAGCGGCCCCTTTGAGGAGCGTGCGGCGGCTGAATGGTCTCGGAGGTAGTTTCATTGCCGGGGATGGTCCTCACGGATATCTCACGAGCGATTTTATCCGGTTGCAACCGGCAGGGAAGCCGTCAGCGAAAAACAGGACTATGCATACCTGGTACCCGCACGTATCGGCGATCCGGTGCACGTTTCCGCGCTACTCGTTGACGAGGACGGGTACGCCTACTGCTGCTGAGACAGCCAGGGGGGCAAGCCCGGCCGGTACCGGGATGCTGAACTCTTCTCCTTCTTCAGACGGTCCCGAGTGTGCATGGCCTTCCGTGCCGAGATGGTGCACAAACCGGGCAGTGCCAAGGAGGTTGCCGCGGTCATCGTAGAAGCCGGCGAGCACCTGGAGTTCGAGCAGGTCGCTGACATCACTGGTGACTCTGACTGTCCCCGTGGCCGCCTGTCCATCAAAAGCCAGGTCCTTGAACAGGATCCTGTCATCGAACGGGCCTTGGATTCCAAGGATTTGGCCCGGGGCCGGCCGGGTTGTCCGGAGTCCTGCCAAGTCCGGTTCTCCTTCGGCACTGTCCAGGCCTGGGAAGGTTGTTTTGGCGGCAGCGGACGCCTGCGGGACGCTGTCCGCACCGGGCGCAGGGGCAGATGGCCGACCACCCAGTACGGCGGGGGCAAGCACAGCCAGCGAGGCAGCAGCGAGGGCTGCCATCAGGGGAATCCAGGGCTTGCGGTTCATCGTGTCCCCTCCTGCGTCTGCGGCGGCCGCGGGGTGCCAGATACCCGGATTGCGGCCATTCTGCGGTGGTAGTTCACGCTCATCTCAGCGCAGGACGCGCAGGGCCTGGCCCACGATGTCGAACAGGTCGGTGTTGTCCACGCTGCCCTGCAACTGTTCCGCACCTGGCCCGTAGGCGTATATGGGCACGTCGGCGCCCGTGTGGTTTCCCGAGGCGTAGGACAGCCAAAGGCTGGCTTCCTTGGAACCGTCCTTGACGTCGGCGGGGTCATTGGGGGTCCGGAAGGTGGCCGGACCGAAGTTCTTCGGATCCTCTGAACCTTCGCCGTTGATGATTCCGGTCGAGCGCTCCTCGTCTTTGAAGTTTCCGCCGTTCCGGGTCGGGGTGGAGCTGTTGGCGCTGTTCCCGAAATCGACGTTCGGTGGGGGCCCGGCTGCTTCCGCGTTCGTGAAGGAGCCCTTTTCAATAATGTTGAAACCGCCCGTTTCGTGGTCTGCGGTAACAATAACCAGGGTGTTGCCGTCCCTTTTCGCGAAGTCCAGGGCAGCGGCGACGGCGTCGTCGAAGGCTTTGACTTCATCCAGTGTCTGGGCCGCGTCATTGTCGTGGGAGCGCTTGTCGATCAGGGCACCTTCAACCTGCAGGTAGAAACCTTTACCGTTGCTCTGCTCCTGGTCCAGCAGTTCGATGGCCTTCTGTGTCATCTCCTGCAGGGACGGTTCCTCCGCCTGGGGTCTGTCCGGGTTGTCCTTCTTGGCCTTTTCGAGGGTCAGGTTTCCGGTATTGAACAGTCCAAAAACCTTTTCACCCGAGGCCCCGTTCAGGTCGGCGCGTGTGGCGGGGATCCGGCTCGACACAGACCCCAGGATCGAGTAGCCCTGCTCCTTCAGCGCGGTTTCATCCTTGGCGTCAAACCGGGCCATGCCACCGCCGAAAATGACGTCGGCGGTGCCATTGCGGGCGATCTGGTCCGCTATCGGGGTGACCCGGACATCACTGGTGGGCAGCTTGTCGCCGGTCACATCGGTATCCTGGCACGCATCGGCGGAGTAGTCCGGTCCCTGGCAGCCGCGGGCGAGGACGTGGCTCATCTGCCCGGCGGGCGTTGCATCGGTCACTTCGGCAGTAGAAACGTTGCCTGTGCGGTAGCCGGCCTGTTTGGCCAATTCCATGATGGTCGGCACCACAACACCCTTGGCGTCCACCCCGATGGCAGCGTTATACGTTTTCACCCCCGAGGCGAAGGCTGTGGCCGCAGCGGGGGACGCGGTGACCAGCTCCGGCACGAAGCCGGCCTGCCCGGGCTGGCCGGAGTTCTTCTCCACGGAATAGGTGCTGACCGAACCGTGGGACGGGAGGCTTTCCATCACCAGCCTGCCCTCGGCGCCGTAGTAGCGTTCCCTGGCCGCCGTGACATGGGAGCGGCCCATCCCGTCGCCCAGCAGGTAGATGACATTCTTCGCCGGCGATTGGAGGGCTGCGGGCGCCGGCCTGGTGGCAGTGAACACCGCGTACGCGACCAGCGAGATCGCCAAGACCGCGCCAAGGACGATCCACACGATCCCGCGTATCTTCCTCGGAGGGCCATCGGACATGAGTGCGGCCGGAACGTATCTCATGAGCGGGTCCTTTCCCAGCCGGGGGCGGAAGTCGAAATCGGCGTGGCTTTTTCGTTTCTCCTTCCAGCAGGCGCATCGTCGGTTACCAAAGAATCCACCCCCTAGACGAGCTTGTAAGACCACCATAGGAAGCAGTGACGGCGGAAGGAAGGAAACGTTTCCATCCTTCCGATTTCTTCAGCCAATCTTGAGGTGCCGTGAACCGCGGGCCCAACGGCCCTGTTCCAGGCCGCACCGGACTCGTACCGTCAATCAAGGGGGACTCATCTTTCGAGCGAAAAGAGTCCGCGATGTATCTAACCCGACGCCAGCTGTTGCAGGCCGGAGCAGTAGCCGGCGCCGGCATCCTGGTCCACCCGGATGCCGCACTGGCTGCCCGCACATTTGCCCGGCAGCCCGGTCCACTGACGATGTTCTCCGAGCAGCTACCCACGCTGGCCGAACTAGGGGTCATCGATATGCGGGCGGGCGGCCAGACCGAACTCTCCATGATCAACGCCGAGCACAACTTCCACAGCAAGCTTGACCCCACGGACACGTTCGCCTACCGGGCTGCCGGCGCGTCGCAAACGTACCTCGGGCCCGTCATCGTCGCGCAACGCGGCACCCCGTTCGCCCTCACTGTGCACAACCAGCTGGGAGAGCACCCGCTGGCATTCGCCGTCGACAATGAGCTGGTGCCGGCCGGCAGCGACGACGCCAACGCCCCGCGCACCTCGACCCACCTGCATGGCGGCAACACCAGGCCAGGGTCCGACGGCGGCCCTGAACAGGTCTTTTCCCCCGGCAGTTCCTACACCTACCACTACGACAACAACCAGGATGCCGCCGGGCTCTGGTACCACGACCATGCGCTGGGCATCACCCGCCTCAACGTCTACGCCGGGCTGGCCGGCGGCTACCTCATCCGGGATGCCCCGGGGCCGTCCGGCACCGGAATCGACACCGGAGACGGAACCCACCTCCCGCCGCCCCCATACGAGGTGCCGCTGATCATCCAGGACCGGATGTTCAATCCCGATGGATCCTTCGCCTACCCGCCCAATCCGGAGCTGACGACCAGCGACGGCACCCCACGGCCCTGGGCGCCGGAGTTTTTCGGGGATGTGGCAACGGTCAACGGAAAGTGCTGGCCGAACCTGGACGTGGACCGGGGAAAATACCGGTTCCGCGTGTACAACGGGTCCAACGCAAGGTTCTACAACCTCAAGTTCGTGGCGGGCGGAAACGCGCTCGCGTTCGCCCAGATCGGCACGGACGGGGGTCTCCTCGACGCCCCGGCAAAGCTCAACAAACTGGTCCTGGGCCCGGGCGAGCGGGCGGACCTTGTGGTGGACTTTGCCGGCCTGTCCGCCGGATCCAAGGTGGTCCTGGGCAACAATGCCCCCACCCCTTACCCCGACGGCCCGGTCTCGGCGAAGCAAGGCGGGGTTCCCCTCCGCGAAATCATGCAGTTCACCGTGCAAAGCCAGAAAGGTTATACGGCGCCGCTGCCCGAACAGTTGCGGCCCAAGCCCATGACGAGGCTGGCAGGCCTGACCACGGCGGCCACCCGCCAGATGACCCTCGTGGAAGTCCTCAATGCCGCGGGCATCCCCATCATGGCCCTGTTGAACAACCGCCCCTTCCACACCACCGGCATCACCGCCGTGCAGGGCGACACCCTTGAGGAGTGGGAGCTCATCAACACAACAGTGGACGCGCATCCCATCCACCTCCATTTCACCCAGTTCCAGGTCCTCAACCGCCAGCGCTTCGACGTCGGCAAATACCTTGCCGCCACCGGATACGTGGATCCTGCCACGGGGCTGGTGACGCCGGGCCAGGGCAACAGCGTGCCCGTCACGCCGTTCCTGATGGGCCGCCCCAAGGCGGCACCGGCCAACGAGCGGGGCTGGAAGGACACCGTAGTGTCAATGCCGGGAGAAGTGACACGGATCAGTGTTCCGTTTGGGGCGGGTGCAGCGGGTGGAGCACCCTTGGCCATCGGCTCCTCGTTCACAGGCGAGTACGTCTGGCACTGCCACATCCTCGAACACGAGGACAACGACATGATGCAGCGCTACGTCATCGAATAACGGTTGCCCCTTTAAGGCACCACATTCGCCACCACGCGGAAGGGAAAACCCACGACCTTTGTGCCCAGCATGTAGCTGCAGGCAACCCGATTAGTAGACCCCCTACAAAATGCCCGCAGTTCCGCACCAGTAACGTCGGCAGTACATTAGATTCCGCTTGTACAACCCCGACAGGACTGCCATGAGCAACACCGACACCGCCTTTAAGAATCCCGCCAGCACCGGGCGCCGCCGCTGGAACGCCACCGACCTTGGCCTGATCGCCGTCTTCGCCGCCCTGGTTGCCGGCGCAGCCCTGGTCCCCGGCCTGGCCGTGAACGGATTCGGCGTCCCCATCACTTTCCAGACGCTGGCCGTGATGCTGACCGGCCTGGTTCTTGGACCGGGACGGGCCTTCGCCGCCGTGGGACTCTACACCCTGCTGGGGCTCGCCGGCCTGCCCATCTTCAGCCAGGGCCGCAGCGGCCTGGGCATCCTCGCCGGCCCTTCAGCCGGCTACATCATCGCCTTCCCGATCGCTGCCTGCGTTGTGGGCTGGCTGGCCACCATCGTGATCCGGCGGACCACCAAGGCCAGGGCTCTGTGGTTCTTCGTCTCTGCCGCCGTCACCAGCGCCGTTGTGGTCCATTCCCTCGGCATCGCCGGGATCGCGCTGAACACCAAGGCTACCCTCGGGCAGGCTTTCCTGAGCGACCTGGTGTTCTACCCGGGTGACATGGTGAAGAACATCCTGGCCGCCGTCATCGCCGTCGCACTCCACCGCGCCTTCCCGGACATCCTGGTGCGCCGCGTCCGGCGCGGTGCCGCCCGGCCCGCGAAAGTCTAGGGGACCCGCCATGCCCGCCGTGACCCTTGATGGCGTGACGGTCGCCGTCGAAACGGACAGCGCACCGGAAATGAAAGTCCTCCTCGAGGCCATAAGCCTGGAGCTCACCGAACAGCGAATCGGCGTCATCGGCGCCAACGGCTCCGGTAAGTCCACAGTGCTCCGCCTGGTCAACGGCCTGGTCCAGCCGACGGAGGGCAAGGTCACGGTGGACGGCGCGGATACGGTCCGCGACGTCCGGACAGTGCGCCGGAACGTGGGTTTTGTCTTCACCGATCCGCTGTCCCAGCTGGTGATGCCCACGGGCCGGGAGGACGTGGAGCTGTCCCTTCGGCGCTCCGTCCGCAACGGTAAGGAGAGGCGGCAAGCGGCCGAAGCGGCACTGGACCGGCTGGGCCTGCTGGAGCTGGCGGACCAGAGCATCTACGAGCTGTCCGGCGGGGAACGGCAGCTCATGGCCCTGGCCGCAGTGCTCGCGGTGAACCCGTCGGTGCTGGTCCTCGATGAGCCGTCCACCCTCCTGGACCTCCGTAACCGTGAACTCCTGCGCAGGACCCTGGCAGGGCTGGACCAGCAGATCATCATGTCCACCCATGACCTTGAGCTGGCATTGGAGATGGACAGGGTGCTGGTCATCGAAAAGGGCGAGGTAGTGTTCGACGGCGGCGCGGCGCCGGCCGTCGACCACTACCGGACGTTGTGCCGCGACGGCCTGCCGGCGGGAAAACCGCGATGAGGGGCCACGGCTTCCTGCTGGCCAATTACGTGCCGGGACAGTCCTTCATCCACCGGGCACCCCTGGGGCTGAAGTTCCTCCTGGTCTTCGGTTGCGGCCTGGCCTCGTTCATTGTGGTGGACTGGCGGGTGTCGCTGGCAGTCCTGGCCGGGCTCTGCGGCTTGTTCCTCCTGACCGGAGCGGGCCTGAAGAAGCTCTGGGCCGCCATCCGGCCGCTCGCCGCCGTGCTGGCAGTCATCGGGGTGTTCCAGTGGTGGATGCTGGGAGCACCTACGGCGGCGCGGATTGTCCTGAACATCCTGGTCTGCGTGGTGGCTGCATCCCTGCTCACTGCCACCACTCCCGTGCAACGGCTCCTTGACGGAGTGGTCAGGGCAGCGGGCCCTTTCAAGCGCTTCGGCGCCGACCCCGAGCGGTTCGCCCTGACGATCGCCATCATGCTGCGGAGCATCCCCTACATCGCCGGCACCTTCGCCAATGTCCGGGACTCCGCCCGGGCACGGGGGCTGGAGCGCAATCCGCGTGCCCTGATCCTGCCTGTCTTCATCACCTCGGTGGCGTTTGCGCGCCAGACGGGCGAGGCGCTCGCCGCCCGCGGTCTCGGGGAAGCGGAAGACTGACGCCCCCGGGGCACCGCGTTTTAAAGCCGCTGGTATTCCAGCAGCGCAGCGGTGCCCATGCCGCCGGCGCTGCTGATCATGGCCAGCGCCAGGCTTCCCGGTGTTCCGGCCCGGCGTGCCTGGGCCAGCAGGCGGGTCACCAGGACGGCACCGGACGCGCCGTAGGCATGGCCCAGGGCCAGCGCGCCGCCGTCGAGGTTGGCCCGCTCAGCATTAATTCCCACCTGGTCAAGGCAGGCAAGCGTCTGCGACGCGAAGGCTTCGTTGAACTCCACCAGGTCCACCTGGTCCGCTGACACCTCCGCGGCTGACAGAACGTCCCGGGCTGCGGTGGCGGCGCCGACGCCCAGCAGTTCAGGATCCACTCCAGCCGTCCCGCTGCCCAGCACCAGCAACCCGTCCACGGCGCCCAGGGTCCGTGCCCGTTGCAGGGACGTGATGACGACGGCGGATGCAGCGTCGGCGTCGAAGCAGGAGTTCCCCGCGGTGACAGTTCCCCCGTCAACGAAGGCGGCGGCGAACCGGGCCAGGACGGCGGCGTTGAGCCCCCGCCTGGGGCCATCGTCCGCACCGGCAGTCCCTGCGCCCGTATCCAAGGGGACCAGCTCGTCGTCGAACACCCCGGCGTCCCTGGCGGCAAGCGCCAGGCGGTGGCTGCGCAGGGCAAACGCGTCCTGGCGTTCACGGCTGACGCCGAACTCCCGCGCCACGTTTTCTGCGGCCACGCCCATGTCCGGATCGCCGAAGCCGGCCGGCACAAACTGTGCCCGCGCGTAGAACTCCGGCCCGCCGTCGTCGTTCCTGTAGGCACGCAGCGGCGCTGTACTGGTGCTCTCTACTCCCCCGGCAAGGTACAGCGGGTTTCCGCCCGCAGCCACCAGCCGCGATGCCAGGACCACGGCGTCGAGTCCGGAGCCGCACTGGCGGTCCACGGTAATCCCCGGAACACTGACGGGCAGCCCTGCCTCCAGCAGGGCAAGGCGTGCAACGTTTCCCCCGCCGCCCACGGCGTTGCCGATCACAACGTCGGTGACTCTGCCGGGCTCCACCCCCGTTCCCGCCAGGAGGTCCCGGAGCACGGGCGCAAGCAGTTCGTGGGCACGCAGGCTCCGGAGGGCACCGTTGGTGCGGCACACCGGGGTGCGGCGGGCAGCAAGAATGACAGGCTGCCGGTCCGGCGGGAGCATCTCAGCTGTCAAGGCTGCGCACCCTGCGGTCCCGGGAAGCGATCCAGTCCAGCAGCAGGCTGCGGCTGACCTTGCCCCGGTCCGTGGTGGGCAGTTCGCTCAGCAGGTAGTACTGGAGCGGGCGCTTGTCCCGGGCAAGGAGGTCCTCAAGCCCGGCACGGAGCTGGGTGGCCGTGATGCCGCCATGGGAGGGAACCACACCGGCCACGACCCGTTCCCCGCGCAAGTCGTCGGGCATTCCCGCTGCGACGGCGGCGGACACGCCCGGCACCGCCGACAGTGCCAGTTCCACCTCATGCGGGTAGACGTTCCTGCCTGAGGTGAGGATCATGTCCGCGCGGCGGCCCAGGATGTGCAGCTCCCCTTCGGCCAGGTAGCCCTGGTCGCCCACCGTGAACCAGCCGTCAAAGGACTTCAGGGCCTCCCCGTCGTCACCCCAGAGGTAGCCGTTGCTGACCATGGCGCTGCGGATGCAGATGTTTCCGGACTCCCCGTCGGGCAGCGGCTGCCCCGAGTCATCGAGGATCCGCACGTCCACACCCGGAAACGCCCGGCCGATCCCCGTTCCACCCAGTACTGCCGGCTGGCTGGCGGCCAGCCCCGCCCCCGAGACGAAACTCAGTTCCGAAGCACCGTAATACTCGAAGATGGTGGCATTCGGGGCCCAGCGGCGGGCAGCCTCAAGGGTCCGCGCGTCCAGCTTCGAGCCGGCACAGATGATGGTCCGCACGCCGGAGGCGTCCACGCAGCCGGTCAGGCCGCGTTCGCTGAGCATCCGCAGCATGGTGGGCACCAGCACCAGCCGGGTGACGCGGTCGTGGGTGATGGCGGCGTGGACGTCGCCCACGTCAAAGCTTTCCAGGGTTTGGAATTCCGACCCTGCATAGAGGCATTCGGCCAGCGCGTACAGGTTGAGGCTGGCGGCAAGGGGACCCGGTGCCAGGGTCACATCGTCCGCACGGAGCCCGAAGAATTCGATGGAGGCCTCAAAGGATTCCTGCCAGGACCGCCGGGACCGCGTGAAGGCTTTTGGAATAGACGTGGTACCGGACGTGAGCCCGATCAGGAAGGTGGACCCGGGATCGCCGTCCGCGAGCTCGTCATCCGGGGACACCGCCGCGGGTTGGGCGCACGCGTCCACGCGCCGCTTCATGTCCTCCTGCAGCGGGCGCGGCCAGGCAGGATCGAGGACGGCGCATTGGCGTCCCGCGGCAACTGCCGCGGCAAATTTCGCCGCGAAGTCAACCGAGTTGGCCTCGCACAGGGAGGTCACGGATTTGGTGTGGGGTACCAGTGCCGCAGCGGAGTCCCGGAGCTCCGCCCAGGAGAGGCGGCGCCCGGCAATCACGACGGCGGTGTCGTGGGGCCGTTCCTCGGCCCAGCGCTGGATTCTGTTCAGGAAAGGCATCGGATCAACTTTACCGGCCGGCACCGGTTGAGCTTCTGGTCCGCGGGTATTGTGACTTTATGAGTTTCAACGACAATGTGCAGCTGGATCCCTCCCAGGTCCAGGACCGGCGCGGCATGGGCCGGGGAGTCAAAGTGGGCGGCGGGATCGGCGGTGGGCTCATCCTTCTCATCGCGGCACTCCTGGGTGTCAATCCACAGTTGCTGGAGGGCCTGGCCGGGGCCGGGCAGGAGTCGCAGAGCCAGGGCACGGCTCCCGCCTGCCTGACAGGAGCGGACGCCGATGCCCGGGTGGACTGCCGCATCACCGGCACCGTGAACAGCCTGAACGCCTTCTGGCCCGCCTACCTGCAGCAGTACAACGTCCAGTACCCGCAGCCGGAGACAGTGATCTTTGAGCAGGGTGTCAACACCGGCTGCGGCACGGCCTCCAGTGCTGTTGGACCCTTCTACTGCCCCACCGACACCACCGCGTACTTCGACCCCGGATTCTTCCAGGAGCTGGTGGACAGGTTCGGCTCCTCGGGTGGACCCCTGGCGCAGGAATATGTGGTGGCCCACGAGTTCGGGCACCACATCCAGAACGTGCTGGGAAACCTCGACCAGGCCCAGCAGGATCCGCAGGGACCTGAATCCGGCGCCGTGCGCGTGGAACTGCAGGCCGACTGCTACGCGGGCCTCTGGGCCAAGCATGCATCAACCCAGCCCGGGCCCGACGGCCAGCCGTTCCTGGAACCCCTCACCCAGCAGGACCTGAACGACGCCCTGTCCGCCGCTTCCGCTGTTGGTGATGACCGGATCCAGGAAGCGGCCACCGGGCGGGTCTCCCCGGAGGCGTGGACCCACGGCTCCAGCGAACAGCGCCAGCGCTGGTTCTATAAGGGCTACGAGACCGGCGACATCAACCAGTGCGACACGTTCTCGGCACCCACCCTGTAACCCCAGAGAACGACGACGGCCGGTTACCTTCGCGATGAAGGTAACCGGCCGTCGTCGTACCTGGGCCCACGCTACCGAGGGGCCCCAATCGAGCTTGCGAGATTGGGGAGGTAGTGGGGAGGTTCCCTAACTGAGCGAAGCGAGTTTAGGGAGGCGGTGGGGATCTAGATGTTGAAGCCGAGGGCCCGCATCTGGTCCTTGCCGTCGTCGGTGATCCGTTCCGGACCCCATGGCGGCATCCAGACCCAGTTCAGGCGCCAGTCATCAACAACGCCGTCCAGGGCCTTGCCCACCTGCTCCTCGAGCACGTCGGTGAGCGGGCAGGCTGCGGTGGTCAGCGTCATGTCGATCAGCAGTGCGCCGTCGTCGTCCGAGTACTTCAGGCCGTACAGCAGGCCCAGGTCAACGATGTTGACGCCGAGTTCGGGGTCGATGACATCCTTCAGCGCCTCCTCGACGTCCTCAAGGCTCGTGCGTGCCGCGTTGATTTCGGTCATGGCGAAAGTCCTTACTAGGCCTGCGCCACGGCGGGTGCAGCGGCTGCGCCGGCACCCTTGGCGTAGCGGTCGTAGCCTTCTTCTTCGAGGCGGTCGGCAAGCTCCGGGCCGCCTTCCTCAACAACCTGGCCGTCCACGAACACGTGCACGAAGTCAGGCTTGATGTAGCGCAGGATGCGGGTGTAGTGCGTGATGAGCAGGGTGCCCATCTTGCCTTCGGCGTGGGCGCGGTTGACGCCCTCGGAAACAACCTTGAGCGCGTCAACGTCCAGGCCGGAGTCGGTCTCGTCCAGGATGGCGAACTTGGGCTTGAAGAGTTCCAGCTGGAGGATTTCCACCCGCTTCTTCTCGCCGCCGGAGAAGCCCTCGTTGACGTTGCGCTGGGCGAAGTCGGCGTCGATGCGCAGCTGCTCCATGGCAGCCTTGACGTCCTTGGTCCAGGTGCGGAGCTTGGGGGCTTCGCCGTCGATGGCGGTCTTGGCGGTGCGCAGGAAGTTGGTCATGCTCACGCCGGGGACCTCCACCGGGTACTGCATGGCAAGGAAAACGCCGGCGCGGGCACGCTCGTCAACGCTCATTTCCAGGACGTCTTCGCCGTCGAGGGTGATGGAGCCGCTGGTGACGTTGTAGCGCGGGTGTCCTGCGATGGTGGAGGCCAGCGTGGACTTGCCGGAGCCGTTGGGGCCCATGATGGCGTGGGTTTCGCCGGTCCGGATGATCAGGCTGACGCCCTTCAGGATTTCCTTGGTGCCCTGCTCCGTCTCAATGCTGACGTGCAGGTCCTTGATCTCAAGAGTAGACATGTGTCTTGTTCTCCTCTGCACCGGGCCTGGGCGGCGGCGGTGCGGTCTCTGTCTGGAAGTTGGTTCGTAATTCTGTGGTGCTAGCTGAAGTTGGGAGCCTCGGCGCCGTTGAGGACATTGGTGACGTCCACATAGACCTCGTCCCCGACGATCTCGACGGCGAACACCGGGACCGGATCGTAGGCCGGGAGCTGCAGCGGTTCACCGCTGCGCAGGTCGAACTGTGAGCCGTGGCCCCAGCACTCGATGGCGCAGCCCTCCACCTCGCCCTCGGACAGCGAAATGTCCGCGTGCGAGCAGGTGTCGCCAATCGCGTGGATCTCCCCCATGGAGTCTTTGACGATCGCCACCGGGTAGTCATCAATCAGGATCCGCAGCGCCTGCTTCAGCTGGATTTCATCCGCCTTGCAGACAAGCTCGCCCTTTGGCTGGTCAGTCATCTGTAACCGTGCTCCGTGCCTTCTAGTTGTCCGTCAGAGCGAGTTCGTGCTCAACAGCCTCGGTCAGCCGCTCCTCGATGGAGGGGACCTTGATCTGCTGGATGATCTCATTCAGGAAGCCGCGGACCACCAGTCGGCGGGCAACATCCTCAGGGATGCCGCGGGCCATGAGGTAGAACAGGTGCTCGTCATCCATCCGGCCGGTGGCGCTGGCGTGGCCAGCACCCTCGATCAGCCCGGTCTCGATTTCGAGGTTGGGCACGGAGTCGGCACGGGCACCGTCTGTCAGCAGCAGGTTGCGGTTGGCCTCGTAGGTGTCGGTGCCTTCGGCTTCCTTGCGGATCAGGACGTCGCCAACCCACACGGCGTGGGCGTTGCGGCCCTGCAGTGCACCCTTGTAAAGCACGTTGGACTTGCAGTTGGCCACTGCGTGGTCAACGAACAGGCGCTGCTCCAGGTGCTGCCCGGCGTCGGCGAAGTACAGGCCGAACATCTCGGCCTCGCCGCCGGGGGCGGTGAAACGGGCCGACGGCGTAACGCGGACCAGGTCGCCGCCGAGGCTCACCATGACGTGCTTGAGCTTGGCGTCGCGGCCGATCTTCGCCTGCTGGGAGGAGGCGTGGACGGCGTCGTCGTTCCATTCCTGGAGCGTAATGACCGTCAGGCTCGCGCCGTCTTCGACGATGATTTCGACGTTTTCGGAGACGATGGCGGATCCCCGGTGGTTCAGGACAACAACTGCCTTGGAGAACTTCTCCGCAACAATCACCAGGTGCTGGGCAGCCGGGTCCAGTGAGGTGCCTTCAATGTCGACGCTGACTTCCGTGAGCGCTTCGAACTCGGAGGGGATGGTCACCACGGTGGCGCCGGCGAAGTTCTCCCAGGCGTTGGCGGAGACGCGGTCCTCGGGGATGCCCGCGGTGCCGATGCGGCGGTCATCGCGGCCGACGCTCTCCACGGTGATTTCCTCCGGACCGGTGACGACGACGGTGGGTGCCGCGCCGGACAGGACCTCGGAGTGCAGCCCGCGGAGGCGCTTAAGCGGGGTGAAGCGCCAGTCTTCCTCCATGCCGGTGAGCGGCTTGAAGTCGGCAAGCTTGTAGGACGTCAGGCGGCCGGCGCGCGAGCTGTCCGGAACACCGACGCCGCCGCCGTGCGAGTGGCTTTTCGCCGCAGCGCCGGCCAGCGGGGCCTTGGCGCCTGCCGCGTTGATGGGCGAGAGGCTTTCGCCTTCTTCGGTGAAGCCGTCGATGAACGGCTGGGCTGAAGGCGCGCCGATGCGTGCCTTTTCAGTAGTGATTTCAGTCATCGTTATCCGACGGACCCTTCCATCTGCAGTTCAATCAGGCGGTTCAGCTCAAGTGCGTACTCCATGGGGAGTTCGCGGGCAATCGGCTCGATGAAGCCGCGGACGATCATCGCCATGGCCTCGTCTTCGCGCATGCCGCGGGACATCAGGTAGAAGAGCTGCTCTTCGCTGACCCGGGAAACAGTTGCCTCGTGGCCCATCACAACGTCATCCTCGCGGATGTCGATGTACGGGTAGGTGTCCGAGCGGCTGATCGTGTCAACGAGCAGCGCGTCGCAGCGGACGGTGTTGGCCGAGTGCTTGGCGCCTTCGCGGACCTGCACCAGGCCGCGGTACGCCGCACGTCCGCCGCCACGGGCCACGGACTTGGAAATGATGGAGCTCTTGGTGTTGGGCGCAATGTGCACCATCTTCGAGCCGGTGTCCTGGTGCTGGCCTTCGCCGGCGAACGCGATGGACAGCGTCTCGCCCTTGGCGTGCTCGCCCACGAGGTAGACGGCAGGGTACTTCATGGTGACCTTGGAGCCGATGTTGCCGTCGACCCATTCCATGGTGGCGCCCTCTTCGCAGATGGCACGCTTGGTCACCAGGTTGTACACGTTGTTGGACCAGTTCTGGATGGTGGTGTAGCGGACGCGGGCGCCCTTCTTCACGATGATCTCCACCACGGCGGAGTGCAGCGAGTCCGAGGTGTAGATCGGCGCGGTGCAGCCTTCGATGTAGTGGACGTAGGAGTCCTCGTCCGCGATGATCAGGGTCCGCTCGAACTGGCCCATGTTTTCCGTGTTGATGCGGAAGTATGCCTGCAGGGGGATGTCCACGTGGACGCCCTTGGGGACGTAGACGAAGGAGCCGCCGGACCAGACGGAGGTGTTCAGCGACGCGAACTTGTTGTCGCCCACGGGGATCACCGTGCCGAAGTACTCCTGGAAGATCTCGGGGTGTTCCTTGAGCGCGGTGTCGGTGTCCAGGAAGATGACACCCTGCCGCTCAAGGTCCTCACGCAGCTGGTGGTACACCACCTCGGACTCGTACTGGGCGGCGACACCGGACACCAGGCGCTGCTTTTCAGCTTCGGGGATGCCCAGCTTGTCGTACGTGTTCTTGATGTCCTCGGGCAGGTCTTCCCATGTGGCAGCCTGCTTCTCCGTGGAGCGGACGAAGTACTTGATGTTGTCGAAGTCGATGCCGGAAAGGTCCGCACCCCAGGTGGGCATGGGCTTGCGGTCGAAGTACTTCAGGCCTTTGAGGCGGAGGTCAAGCATCCACTCCGGCTCGCTCTTCTTGGCCGAAATGTCCCGGACCACTTCTTCGTTGAGCCCACGGCGTGCGTTGGCGCCGGCGTCGTTCTTGTCGGCCCAGCCGTACTCGTAGTTGCCGATGCCGTGAAGCTCGGGATTCTTCTCGAGAATCTCCGAGATCACAGTGTTTTCGGCTACTGCTTTCTCTGATAGTTGGTCCGTCATCACGGCCTTTCTTGCTGATGGTTGTTTTCTTCAGTCAGGCTGGCGGGGGCTGCCGGGGGCGTTGTGGGCCCTCCGGCAGACAGCCGGCCTGTGGGTATATGGGTGGTGCAGACGTGGCCGCCGCGGGCCAGGGTGGAAAGCCGGCGCACGTCAACGCCCACCAGCCTGGAGAAGACTTCGGTTTCCACGTCGCAGAACACGGGGAAGCGGGCCGCGAGCTGCTGGATGGGGCAGTGGCCCTGGCAGAGCTGGACGCTGGAAAGCGCGGCGGGCAGCGGAGCTTTGGCTTCTATGGAGGCTGCCGATGCCACGAAGTTGTCGCGGCTCAGGGCGTCCGCCAGGGCCTTGGCGCGGTCGGTGATGTCCGGGCCGGCCTGGTCGATTTCCGGGGCGTACCGGCGTTCCATGTCGGCGAAACGCTCGACGGCGAAGGCCCGCACGGCGTCCGGACCGGCTACCTTCTGGAGCTGCTGGAGGGCGAGGGCGGCAATGTCGAGGTAGTCGTTGCCGAGGCTCGACTGGCCCTGGGAGCTGAGCACGTAGCGCCGTGCCGGACGGCCTGCGCCGCTGCCGGACTTTGCCACCCGCTTGACCTCGATGACGCCGGCACGGGACAGGTGGTCCAGGTGCCTGCGGACGGCGGCCGGGGTGAACCCCAGGAGGTCGCCCAGTTCGGCTGCGCTGACGGGCCCGTGTTCCAGGACGGCAGCGAGGACGCGGTCGCGCGTGCGCTCGTCGGCGTCAGCTACCGGCCCGGCGGGCAGGGCGCCGCGTTCCGCTGTAACAGCGGAGGCCCCGTGCCGGGCAACAGGCACAGCAGTAGCGTTGGTCATGGAATACACAACACAATAGTGTCGTAATTTAGTCCCGCATTCCAGTAAGGCGAGGCTGACCTGACCCGGCAGGCAGCGGACTGCCGGCAATACTACTTCCCGTAGAATACTGGGGTGCGATCGCCCCTGTCCCCCGTCCTGTCCATCAACGGGCTCATTAAAGATGTAGGCCCGCTTTCCAGCATGGACGGAAGAATGCTCCGGGTGGTGAGCGGCGTCTCGCTCTCAGCCGGGCGCGGGCAGGTCACAGCCCTGCTGGGTGCCAACGGCGCCGGTAAAACCACCACCCTGGAATGCGCGCAGGGCCTTCAGAAGCGCAGCGGCGGGAGCATCTCGCTGCTCGGCCAGGACCCCGCAACGGCCGGGGCGGAACTGCGCTCCCGCGTAGGCGTGATGCTGCAGGACGGCGGCCTCCCGCCGTCGGCCAGGCCCGTCCCCCTGCTGCGGCACATTGCCGGCCTCTACGCCCACCCGTGGCCCGTGGACGACCTCATCCAAAGGCTCGGCATCGACACCTTCAGCCGGACCACCGTCCGCCGGCTTTCAGGCGGGCAAAAGCAACGCCTGGCCCTCGCGGCCGCCCTGGTCGGAAGGCCGGAGGTCCTCTTCCTCGACGAACCCAGCGCAGGACTGGATCCGCAGTCCCGCCAACTGGTGTTCGAGCTGATCGGCGAGCTGCGCGATGCGGGAATGGGCATCATCCTCACCACGCACCTGATGGATGACGCCCAGCGGCTGGCTGACTACGTCTACATCATTGACGGCGGCCGCAATGTCGCCGAAGGAACAGTCCAGGAACTGCTGCAGCGCGGACCCGCCGTCGACGCCGGCGCTGACCACGTGCGCACCCTCACCTTCGACGCGAAGCCGGGACTGGACCTGTCCGGCGTCCTGCCCGCCGACGTCGTGGTCCTGGAGGAGCGGGCCGGAAGCTACACCGCCACGGGAACCTTGACTCCCCGGCACCTTGCCATGCTCGCCGAATGGTGGGCAGCGCACGACGTCATGCCCGCCGCCATGTCGTTGCAGGCGCGTAGCCTTGAAGACGTCTTTCTGGACATCTCGGGAAAGGACATCCGATGAACCCGACCCCCGCGGGCACCGCTCCCGCAGCAGGGGCCGGAGCACCCGCCCGGCAGCAGCCCGCATCCCTGCTCCGGCGCATCCTGCTGCAGGGCAAATACGAGGCGCTGGCGATGCTGCGGAACGGCGAGCAACTGATCCTCGCTGTGGTCCTGCCGCTGCTGGCGCTCGTTGGCCTGACAGTGACCCCGTTCCTGGACGGCCTGGGGCCGAGCCGCATCGACGTGGCGGTCCCGGGGATCCTTGCCCTCTGCGCCATGTCCACAGCCTTTACGGGGCAGGGCATCGCCACGGGCTTCGACCGCCGGTACGGTGTGCTGCGTTTCCTGTCCACCACTCCCCTGGGCCGGGGCGGGCTGATCGCCGGCAAGGTGCTTTCCGTGCTGGCGGTGCTCTGCCTGCAGGTTTGCGTGGTGGCTGCGGTTGGGCTTGGCCTCGGATGGCAGCCGACGGCGGCCGGCTGGGTCCCCGGGCTGCTCCTCCTCGCGCTGGGCGCGGCGGCCTTTACCGCCCTGGGGCTGCTGGTGGCCGGAACCGTCCGACCCGAAGCAACCCTGGCAATCACCAACCTGCTCTGGATCCTCCTCGGGGCCCTGGGCGGGATCGTGATTCCTGCGGAACGCCTGCCCGCCGCGGCCCAGCAGGTCGTTGGACTCCTGCCCTCGGGCGCACTCGGTGAAGCCCTGCGGGACGCCTTCCTGCACGGTGCGCTGAATGGCGCCGCCTCCCTCATACTGGTGCTCTGGACACTTATTGCCGGGGCCGCAGCAATCCGTTGGTTCAAGTGGAATTGAGATACTCGTGAGCACCGCCTTCCGCCTTCCCCAGTTCGCCGGCCGCCTCGCGTCGCGGCTGCCCCGCACCGTGGACGCAAGTGTTCGGCGCCTGGCCGTGGCCTCCCTGATCGGGCAGACCATGCTGGTGTTGACCGGTGGAGCCGTCCGGTTGACGTCCTCCGGGCTGGGCTGCCCCACCTGGCCCCGCTGCACGGACACGTCCCTGGTGAACACGCCCGAGATGGGAATCCACGGGTTCATCGAGTTCGGCAACCGCCTCCTCACCTTCGCCCTGGCCGCCGTCGCCGCGCTGATGCTGGTGTACCTGTGGAACCTCCGCAAGGAGCGCCGCGACCTCTTCCTGCTGGCGCTGGGCCTGCTGGCCAGCATCCCCGCCCAGGCCGTGATCGGCGGCATCACCGTCCTCACCAACCTCAACCCCTGGGTGGTGGGCCTCCACTTCCTGGTCTCCATGGCACTGGTGGTGCTCGCCACGCTGCTGGTCAACCGGGCGTTCGGCCGGACCGGCCGGTTTCGCACTGTCTCCCTCGCCCCCCTGCCGGGGGTCATGCGCCCGGTGACGGCCGCCGTCGCGCTTTTTTCCGCCCTCGCCGTCATGCTGGGCGTGGTGGTCACCGGAGCGGGTCCGCACGCAGGAGACGCCGATGCACCGCGCAACGGTCTGGACTGGGACCTGTTCTCCCACATCCACGCCGTCCCGGCCTACCTGGTGACGGCAGGAACCCTGGTGGCGCTCGCGCTGGTGCTTCTGCGGCGGATCACTGGCCCCATCCGGACGGCGGTCCTCGGCCTCCTTGGCGTCACCCTGCTCCAGGCCGTCATCGGATTCACCCAGTACTACAACGGCGTCCCGGCCCTGCTCGTGGCAGCCCACATGCTCGGCGCCGCAATGCTCATGGGCGCTGCAACAAACGCCTGGGACATCGCCAGGTCAAGCCCCGTGGCCTGACCCCGCTCCCCTGCCAAGGGCGCCCCGGTTCGTAAACCGGGGCGCCCTTTTGCCTGCCTGCCGATGCCGCGCTCAGCCCGCAGGCGCGTGGGCCGTGGACATCTCCGCGGCTTGTTCCGGGTCCAGGAACTCGATGCCCTCCTGGCGCACAAGCACCACCCGGGCCGTGGCGATGTCGTAGAAGAGGCCTGTTGCCTGGACACGACCGTCGGCCAGGGCGGGACCTGCCACCGGATGGCTTTCCAGCTTGGCCAGCTGGACGGCGACGTTCACCATGCCCAGCTGGTCCACCCGGCAATACCCGGCGGCAGCGGCACTGGCGGCCACCGGATGGTCCGCCAGCAATTCGAGGTAGCTGGGGCGGGCATGCTCCAGCCAGGCGTCAAAACCGGCACCAAGTCCGGGATTGCCCGCACCTTCGGCATCGGCGATGACGGCCTTCATGGCTCCACAGTTCGAGTGCCCGCAGATCACGATCGAGTCCACCTCCAGGCCCTTCAGGGCAAAGGAGAGGGCCGAGTCGATCGAGGCGGCCTGGCCGTCATGGCACACCACGTTGCCGATGTTCCGCAACGTCAGCAGGTCGCCGGGGCCACTGCTGGTGATCAGGTTGGGGTTCACGCGCGAGTCCACGCAGGCCACGAACAGGGTGTCCGGGTTCTGCCCTTCCGCAAGGTCCCGCACCAGCGGCCGGACCTTGTCAGCGAAGCGCCGGTGGTACTTGTTGATGCCCAGCAGGACCGGTGATGGCGGCAGCGTGCTTTGTCCTTCATTTCCCTCCGCCAGTTCGTCCGGGTCTGGCTGCCACGAGGTCCTGGGTGGGAGCGGAAGCTCCTGCGCTTCCTGGCGCTTCGGCGCCCGGTCCGCCGCGTCCTGGAACAGGGTGTTCCCGTGATGTTCAAGGAGGACAGCACCGCCGGCGGCCTGGTACTGCTGCTGCCAGGCGAGCAGGGCCTCGCGGAACGCATGGTCCACGTAGTCCGCGTTGAGCTCCACAAGCACGTGTTCCCCGGCCGGGACCGAGTGCAGCACGCGGTTGAGCCGCGGGAGTGCGAAGAAGCTGCACGAACCGTCGATGGTTACCCGCCAGGACCTGGACGGCGGAACAGGCGCCTGCGCGTGGACTGTTGCCCGCAGCACGCGCCACAGCACACTGGCCGCCGCGAGTGCCAGGCCGATCATGACGCCTTCCAGCAGGTTCAGGAAGACCACGCACAGCAGGGTCACGGCATAGATCAGCAGGTCACCCGTCCGGAGGCTGGTGCGGATGTCCGCCACCTTGATCAGGCGGGCGCCGATGACCACCAGGAGTCCTGCGAGGACGGACAGCGGGATCAGCTGGATCAGCCCTGCGAAGAGTGCGGAGAAGGCCAGCACCCAAACACCGTGCAGGACGGCGGAGGCCCGGGTCGCGGCGCCGGCCTCCACATTGGTGGCGCTGCGCACGATCACCCCGGTGACAGGCAGGCCGCCCAGCGATCCGGAAACGATATTGGCAGCACCCTGCCCCACCAGCTCGCGGTTCAGGTTGGTCCGGGGCCCGTGCTGCATTTTGTCCACGGCGACGGCGGACAGGAGGGACTCGATGCTGGCGATCAGCGCCATCGTCAGGACGGCGAACGCCGCTGCCCGCCAGCTGCCGTCGGGCAGCTGCGGCAACGCGACGGCGTCAAAGATTGAATCGGTGAAAGAGATACGTTCAACAGCAGGGGCGAACGCCACCGACAGTGCCGTGCCGGCAGCGACGGCGGCCAGCGGCCCCGGGACACGGCGCGCCGCGGCGGGCAGGTACTTCCAGCCCAGGAGGATAGCGACGACGGTAAGGCCCAGGAGGGCTGCGTGCAGTTCGACGCCGGTGATGGCTGCGGGCATGGCCCCGAGGTTCTCGAGGGCCGAGCCGGCCGGCTGCGACCCGAGCAGGACGTGGACCTGCTGCAGGATGATGGTGACCCCGATGCCGGCCAGCATGGCTTTGACCACCACGGGTGAGACGGCAAGCGCGGCACGCCCCACGCGGCTGATGCCCAGCAGCAGCTGGACAACGCCGGCTGCCGCGGTGATGGCGCAGGTCACCTGCCAGCCGAACTCCTGGACAATGCCGGCGACGACGACGGTCAGGCCGGCGGCCGGGCCGCTCACCTGCAGCGGCGACCCGCCCAGGCTCCCCGCCACGATACCGCCGACTGCAGCAGCGATAAGGCCGGCCATGACGGGCGCGCCGGACGCCGCGGCAATTCCCAATGACAGTGGCAGGGCAACGAGGAACACCACCAGCGAAGCAGGCACGTCGGCCGCAAGATGGGCCACGAAGCCCGGCCGGCGGAACCCGTACCGGTTGCCTGTGCCACCCGGCGGCGGGCTATGGATTGGGGCTTCAGCTGTTGCTGGGTGCGGCGGTTGTGCCATGGAACTTCCTTTGCTTGGGAGCAGGACCAGTTCCACCGTAACCACACGGTCACGGGGCATGACAGGTTAAAGTGACCAACATGACACTTTCTGTCATAAATGCAGCAGTGTCTATTTGCCCCGGCACTCTGTCACATCCGGGGCCAAGAAAAAACCTCCCCCGGCCGCGGCCGGGGGAGGTTCAAAGTCTGCGGGATTGTGGAGTCAGCCGGCCATGACGGCGGGGCCGATGAACGGGTCCACAGCCAGGGCGATAAACAGGAGGGTGAGGTAGCTGATGGAACCATGGAAGACCTTCATGGCCCGCTTGTCCGAGATGTCCTCACGCTGGGCCCTGTTGTAGAGCGCGTGTGACTCGTAGAGGAACCAGGCGCCCGCAAGGACGGCAGTGACGGTGTAGACCCATCCGGCTCCACCGGCCGGAACCATGAGCAAGGAGCAGGCCACCATGGCCCAGGCGTAGAGGACCACCTGCACGGAGACCACCTTGGCGCCGGCGATGGCGCCGAGCATGGGGACCTTGGCGTTGCGGTAGTCCTCGCCGTAGCGCATGGACAGCGGCCAGTAGTGCGGGGGCGTCCAGAGGAAGATCACCATGAAGAGGATGACGGCCGGCCATTCCACCGAGTTGGTGACCGCCGCCCAGGCAATCAGCACGGGGAAGCAGCCTGCCGCCCCGCCCCACACGATGTTTTGCGCGGTCCGGCGCTTGAGGATGATCGTGTAGATCACCACGTAGAAGAAGATGGCGCCCAACCCGAGCCAGGCGGACAAGGGGTTCGCACCGAACCACAGGATCGCGATGGCGGCGGCACCCAGGAGCCACGAGAAGATCAGTGCCTCACGCGGCGTGACCTCACCGGTGACCAGCGGGCGGTTCTCGGTGCGGTGCATCAGTTTGTCGATGTCGCGGTCGATATAGCAGTTGAAGGCTCCGGCGCTGCCGGCCGCGAAGGCGCCGCCAACCAGCGTTGCGAGAATGAGCCCGATGGACGGAAAGCCGCGCTCTGCGTAGATCATGGTGGGCAGCGTGCTGACCAGGAGCAGTTCAATGACCCGGGGCTTCGTGAGGGCGAGATACGCCTTTGCCTTACGGGCGATCCCGGGCCGCGAAGCCCGTGATGCGTTCAGCGTCGTATCTGTTGTGCTCACGGTGGCAGTCACCCGTTCTGTTGGCAGTTCTGTCTGGCTGTCCAGCTGTGTCGTCCGGCCCCGCCCCAAACCGGGCGCCCGCGGAACAGTGATCCACGCAACAGCGGGAGTCCGGGCGGCTGGCAAGTGTCCCCCAACCCGGCGCTGGCCTCCGAATATCATACCGCGCCGGCCTCCACGCCACCGCCCGTCCGCCGACACCGGCAATCGGCACCCGCCAGGCCTTCTGTAGATGGTGGTGATCGCTCGCGCGCCAATTCGAGCAGATTAACTCAACCTCACTTCAGACGCATTCACATAAGCGGAAATTGCGTCCAAAACGTGAGATTTGGGCCGCCCGGAGAATGGAATAGAGCTAAGCTGTCACCAGATCAGCACGCAGCAAGGAAGCGGTGGAAAACGCATTCCCAACTGCCAGTGGCTGAGTGAAAGATCAACGTTTCGATGGTGAACGGCTGGTACACACCGCAGCGGGCGCCACACAGCGTGCCTTCATGCAGATCCGGTGTGCCACCTGCCATCAGCACAGAGAGGGGCCCGGTTTTCGTGCCACATTTGGAAGAGCAAGAACTGTCCTGGACTAGCCTGGACCAGCGTGCGGTGGACACTGTTCGCGTACTGGCCGCGGACGCGGTGGAGAAGGTTGGCAACGGCCACCCCGGAACGGCCATGAGCCTGGCGCCGGCCGCGTACCTTCTTTTCCAGAAGCTGATGCGCCATGACCCACGGAATCCCGACTGGCTGGGCCGTGACCGCTTCGTCCTGTCCCCGGGCCACACTTCCCTGACCCTGTACATCCAGCTGTTCCTGTCCGGCTACGGCTTGGAACTGAAGGACCTCGAGGCCCTGCGCACCTGGGATTCACTGACGCCCGGCCACCCTGAGTACAAGCACACCGCCGGCGTCGAGATCACCACGGGCCCGCTGGGCCAGGGCCTTGCGTCGTCCGTTGGGTTCGCCTACTCCCAGCGCCGGATGCGCGGCCTGTTCGACGCCGATGCTGCCGCCGGCACCAGCCCGTTCGACCACACCATCTGGGTCATCGCGTCCGACGGCGACCTCCAGGAAGGCGTCACGGCAGAGGCTTCCTCGCTCGCCGGCCACCAGGAACTCGGCAACCTCGTGGTGGTTTACGACGAGAACCACATCTCCATCGAGGACGATACCGACATCGCATTCACCGAGGATGTCCTGAAGCGCTACGAGGCCTACGGCTGGCACGTCCAGCGCGTCGACTGGACCAAGACCGGCGAATACAAGGAAGACGTCCAGGAACTCTACTCGGCACTCCTTGCGGCCAAGGCTGAGACGTCCAAGCCCTCCATCGTCTCGCTGCGCACCATCATCGGCTACCCGGCGCCCAAGAAGCAGAACACCGGCAAGATCCACGGTTCCGCCCTTGGTGCCGAGGAAGTGGCAGCCCTCAAGGAGGTCCTGGGCTTCGACCCCGCCAAGTCCTTCGATGTCGACCAGGACGTTCTTGCCCACGCCCGTGCGGTGGTGGACAGGGGTGCTGCTGCCCGCAAGGAATGGGAAGAGTCCTTCAACGCCTGGCAGGCCGCCAACCCCACCGGCGCCGAGCTCCTGCAGCGCATCGAGGCCAAGGAACTTCCCGACGGCGTCGACGCAGCCCTTCCGGTCTTCCCGGCCGGCAAGGATGTCTCCACCCGCGCGGCCTCCGGCAAGGTCCTGAACGCACTGGGCCCCGTCCTCCCCGAACTCTGGGGCGGTTCCGCTGACCTTGCGGAGTCGAACAACACCACCATCGAGGGCTCGCCGTCGTTCGTTCCTGCCTCCAAGCAGACCGACGCCTGGTCCGGCAACCCATACGGCCGCGTGCTGCACTTCGGCATCCGCGAGCACGCCGCGGCGTCGATTGTGAACGGCATCAGCCTGCACGGACGGACCCGCGCATTCTCCGGCACGTTCCTGATCTTCAGCGACTACCAGCGGCCCGCCATCCGCCTCGGCGCCCTGATGGGTGTTCCGTCGCTGTACGTCTGGACGCACGACTCCATCGGCCTCGGCGAAGACGGCCCCACCCACCAGCCGGTGGAACAGCTCGCTTCCCTGCGCGCCATTGTGGGCCTGGATGTTGTCCGCCCCGGTGACGCCAACGAGGTAGCCGTCGCCTGGAAGACCATGCTGGAGAACCACAGCAACCCCGCCGGCATCGTGCTGACCCGCCAGAACATCCCCACCTGGGAGCGCGGTGACGGCGAGGCCGACGGCGACACCTTCGGTTCCGTTGCCGGCGTCGCCAAGGGCGGCTACGTCCTTGCCGAAGCATCGAAGGACGGCGCCACCGTCCCGGCCGACGTCATCCTCATCGGCACCGGTTCCGAGGTCCAGCTGGCCGTCCAGGCCCGTGAGGCCCTGCAGGCTGAAGGCATCGCCGCCCGCGTTGTCTCCATGCCCTGCGTTGAATGGTTCAACAAGCAGGACGCCGCCTACCGCGAGTCCGTGCTCCCCGCCGCCGTCAAGGCCCGCGTGTCCGTCGAAGCAGGACTTGCCCTCGGCTGGAGGGAATTCGTCGGCGACGCCGGCCGTTCCGTCAGCCTGGAGCACTACGGCGCTTCCGCGGACTACAAGCGCCTCTTCCAGGAGTTCGGCATCACCGCAGAGGCCGTCGCCGCTGCCGCCAAGGACTCCCTCGCAGGCCTCCAGGCCTAACCTACGATTTCCAGGAGATACAGAACAATGACTACTCCCACCCAGCAGCTCTCAGACGCCGGAGTTTCCATCTGGCTTGATGACCTTTCCCGCGGACGCCTGGACACCGGCACCCTGGCGAAGCTCATCGAAGAGAAGAACGTCGTTGGCGTAACCACCAACCCGTCCATCTTCCACGCCGCGATCACGGCAGGCACCGACTACGACGCCACCATCGCCAAGCAGGCAGCAGCAGGCGCAAGCGTCGAGGACACCATCTTCGAGATCACCACCACCGACGTCGCGGACGCCTGCGACCTCTTCGCACCGGTGGCCGCAGCCACCAAGGGCGTTGACGGACGCGTCTCCATCGAGGTTGACCCCCGCCTGGCCTGGGACACGGCAGGCACCATCGCCGAAGCCAAGCACCTGTACAAGCGGGTCAACAAGGACAACGTCCTCATCAAGATCCCGGCCACCCTCGAGGGCCTCGAAGCCATCACCGCCACCCTGGCCGAGGGCATCAGCGTCAACGTGACACTGATCTTCTCCCTGGAGCGCTACCGCGCCGTTATTAACGCTTTCCAGTCCGGCCTGGAGCAGGCGAAGGAAAACGGCCACGATCTTTCCAGGATCCACTCCGTGGCCTCGTTCTTCGTCTCCCGCGTGGACTCCGAGATCGACAAGCGCCTCGACGCCATCGGCACCGAGGAAGCCAAGGCACTCAAGGGCAAGGCCGGCCTGGCCAACGCCCGCCTGGCATACCAGGTCTACGAGGAGCTGTTCGCCACCGAACGCTGGGCACTGCTGGCCGAGGCCGGCGCACTCCCCCAGCGTCCCCTGTGGGCTTCCACCGGCGTGAAGGACCCGGCCTACCCGGACACTCTCTACGTCACCGAACTCGTTGCCCCGGGCGTCGTGAACACCATGCCCGAGAAGACCCTGGACGCAACCTTCGATCACGGAGTGGTCACCGGGGACACCGTCACCGGCACCTACGCCGAAGCGAACGCCACCCTCGACGCGCTGGAGAAGCTCGGCATCGCCTACAACGACGTCGTGGCACTCCTCGAATCCGAAGGCCTGGACAAGTTCGTAGCCAGCTGGAAGGAACTGCTGGCCGACGTCGAGGGCGCCCTCGCCTCTGCACGGAAGGCTTCCTAACCCACTATGACCACTCTCAGCTACGACGCCACCGGTGCCGCACAGCAGGCATTGGAACTGCACCTCCCCGTCCTCGTGGAGGAACGCATCGCCACCCGCATCTTCGCCAAGGACCACACCCTGTGGGGTCCCGATGCGGAGGCCGAATCGGCAATCCGCCTCGGGTGGGTGGAGGCTGCCACCGTCTCCCAGCCTCTGGTCAAGGACATCCTGGAACTCCGCGACGCCCTGACGTCAGAAGGCGTGACCCGCATTGTGCTGTGCGGCATGGGCGGCTCCTCGCTGGCTCCAGAGGTTATTGCCGGCACCGCCGGCGTCGAGCTGACAGTGCTGGACAGCACGGACCCCGACCAGGTCCGTGCAGCCCTCGCCGACCGGCTGGACGAGACCGCGATCGTGGTCTCGTCCAAGTCCGGTTCAACCGTTGAAACGGATTCCCAGCGGCGGGTCTTCGAGAAGGCGTTCAACGACGCCGGCATCGACGCCAAGAGCCGGATCATCATCGTCACCGATCCGGGTTCCCCACTGGACAAGGCCTCCCGCGAGGCCGACTACCGTGCCGTCTTCAACGCCGACCCCAACGTGGGCGGACGCTTCTCCGCGCTGACCGCTTTCGGTCTTGTGCCCTCCGGCCTGGCCGGTGTGGACATCCAGGCCTTCCTGGATGAGGCCGAGGAAGCAGCGGAGATCCTCAACGATGATGCGCCGGAAAACATCGGCCTGGCACTCGGAACCGCCCTTGGCGGAACCAGCCCCCTTCGGGACAAGATCGTCATCGCCGAGGACGGCTCCGGCATTGCAGGCTTCGCCGACTGGGCCGAGCAGCTGATCGCCGAGTCCACCGGCAAGCTGGGCACCGGTGTGCTTCCGGTGGTTGCCGGCCCAACCTCGCCCGAGGTCACCGGCGGTGCGGCTGACGTCCTGGTGGTGCGGCTGGTGGCAGCCGATGCCGACGTTGAACTCGGTGAAAACGAGGTTGCCATCGCCGGCGGGCTGCCCACCCAGATGATGGTCTGGGAGTTCGCCACTGCCGTGGCCGGACGCCTGCTGGGCATCAACCCGTTCGACCAGCCCGATGTCGAGGCCGCCAAGGTGGCTGCGCGCGGCCTGCTGGACGCCCAGCCCGAGCCCACTCCGGCAGCCTTCGTTGACGGAGCCATCGAGGTCCGCGGCGGTGACTGGCTCGGTGAGGCCCGCACCGCCGGGGACGCCGTGAAGGCACTGCTGGACACTCTGGAGAACGACAGCTACCTCAGCGTCCAGGCCTACTTCGACCGGCTGGCGTTTACGCAGCTCGAAGGCATCCGCGATGAGCTGGCCGCCGTCTCCGGCCGTCCCGTGACGTTCGGCTGGGGCCCCCGGTTCCTCCACTCAACGGGCCAGTTCCACAAGGGCGGCCCGGCCATCGGAGTGTTCCTCCAGGTCACGGCCGCATCCTCGGAGGACCTCGCCATCCCGGACCGACCCTTCACGTTCGGTGAACTGATCGCCGCGCAGGCCGCCGGCGACGCCCAGGTCCTGTCCGACCACGGACGTCCCGTGCTTCGGCTGCACCTCACTGACCGGGCTGCCGGTGTGGCACAGTTGCAGGACATCATTGCTGCGCTGTCCGCCAGGTCAGCCTCCGTTACTGAAAGCTAAGGCACGAAAAGCACCATGCCAGAAACTGAATACGGCAGGAAGTCTGCTGGCCGTGGGCGGAATCCGCTCCGCGACCCGCGTGACCGCCGCCTGAACCGGATCGCCGGTCCGTCATCGCTGGTCCTCTTCGGAGTGACCGGTGACCTTGCCCGCAAGAAGCTCATGCCCGCCGTGTACGACCTCGCCAACCGTGGCCTGCTGCCCCCCAGCTTCGCCCTGGTGGGTTTTGCCCGGCGGCAGTGGGACAAGGAGGACTTCGCCGCCGAAGTGAAGGCCTCGGTGCAGGCCTACGCCCGCACCCCCTTTGATGAGGCAGTGTGGAACCAGCTCTCCGAGGGCATCAGGTTCGTGCAGGGAGAGTTCGACGACGACGACGCCTTTGAGCGGTTGGGCGAAGTCATCGATGAGCTTGATGAGCTGCGCGGCACCCGCGGGAACCACGCGTTCTATCTGTCCATCCCGCCCAAGGCCTTTGAACAGGTCTGCCGGCAGCTGTCCAAGCACGGCCTGGCACAGGCTGAGGGTGACAAGTGGCGCCGCGTGGTGATCGAGAAGCCGTTCGGGCACGACCTTGAGTCCGCCCGGCAGCTTAACGACATCGTCGAATCGGTGTTCCCGCCGGACGCGGTGTTCCGGATCGACCACTACCTGGGCAAGGAAACGGTCCAGAACATCCTGGCGCTGCGTTTCGCCAACCAGCTGTTCGAGCCGTTGTGGAACGCGAACTACGTGGACCACGTGCAGATCACCATGGCCGAGGACATCGGCACGGGCGGCCGCGCCGGGTACTACGACGGCGTGGGCGCTGCCCGCGACGTGATCCAGAACCACCTGCTCCAGCTGCTGGCCCTGACGGCGATGGAGGAGCCCATCTCCTTCAACGCCGACGACCTGCGCGCGGAGAAGGAAAAGGTCCTTGCCGCCGTCAAGCTCCCTGATGACCTCTCCACGCACTCGGCGCGCGGGCAGTTCACCGGAGGCTGGCAGGGTGGCGAACAGGTCCAGGGCTACCTGGAGGAGGAAGGCATCCCCGCCGATTCCACCACCGAGACCTTTGCCGCCATCCGGGTGGACATCCACACCCGCCGCTGGTCCGGGGTCCCGTTCTACCTGCGCGCAGGCAAGCGCCTGGGCCGGCGCGTGACGGAAATCGCCGTCGTGTTCAAGCGGGCGCCCAACCTGTTGTTCCGCGACCACGCCGAGGACGACTTTGGCCAGAACGCCGTGGTGATCCGTGTCCAGCCGGACGAAGGCGTCACCATCCGGTTCGGTTCAAAGGTCCCGGGCACCCAGATGGAAGTCCGGGACGTGACCATGGACTTCGGCTACGGCCACTCGTTCACCGAGTCCAGCCCCGAGGCGTACGAACGGCTGATCCTGGACGTGCTCCTGGGCGAGCCGCCGCTGTTCCCGCGGCACGAGGAAGTGGAGCTGTCCTGGAAGATCCTGGACCCGTTCGAGGAATACTGGGCCCAGTTGAACGAACAGCCCGAACCCTATGCCCCGGGCAGCTGGGGCCCCGCCTCGGCTGACGAGCTGCTGGCCCGCGACGGACGAACCTGGAGAAGGCCATGATTGTAGACCTGCCGGACACCACCACCTCAACGGTTTCCAAGAAGATCATGTCCCTGCGTGAGCAGGGCGGCGTGATCGCCCTGGGCCGGGTGCTCACCCTGGTGGTGGTCACCAAGTCCGGGCTTGAGGAAGAAGCCATCGAGGCCGCCAACGAGGCCAGCCGTGAACATCCGTGCCGGATCATTGTCCTGGCCGACGCCGGAGCTACGGCTCCGGACCGCCTGGACGCCCAGATCCGCGTGGGCGGTGACGCCGGCGCCTCCGAGGTGATCGTGCTGCGCGGTTACGGGCAGCTCGCGCACGAGAGCGAGTCCCTGGTGGCCGCGCTGCTGCTCCCGGATGCACCGATCGTGGCCTGGTGGCCGCACGGCGCCCCGGAGAACGCCTGCGAAACCTCCATCGGACGGATCGCCCACCGCCGCATCACCGACTCCGCCAACGAGCCTGACCCGCAGCGTGCCCTGGAAAACATCCGGTCCACCTACAAAGCCGGTGACACGGACCTCGCCTGGACGCGCCTGACCAACTGGCGGATCCAGCTTGCCGCCGTCCTGGACCAGGTGGACTCCTCCCCCGTAACGGCAGTCGCCGTCGAGGGCGCCTCTGACTCCCCGAGCACCATCCTCCTCGCAGCCTGGCTGACGCTCACCCTGGACGCGCCGGTGACCATCGTTGCCGACCCGGCAGGCACGGGCATCCGGCGCGTGCGGCTGACACGGCCCGGCGGGGACATCCAGCTCTTCCGGCCGGGGTTGTCCGTGGCCGAGCTGACCCAGCCCGGCCAGCCGGCGCAGCGGATTTCGCTTCCGCGCCGCAGCCTGCGGGACTGCCTCGCCGAGGAGCTCCGCCGCCTGGACCCCGACGAGGTGTTTGGGGAAGTGATTACTATTGGACTGCCACGTACCAATCTAAGGAGCGTCCGACCCAGTGAGCGTTGACCCAAGAGTAAGCATTCATCCTGATTCGTCCGTCCTGATGGCCGCCATTGCCGCCCGCCTCATCACAAAGCTTGTTGATGTGCAGGATAAGTTCGGCGAGGCCACCGTGGTGCTGACCGGCGGAACCGTGGGCATCGGCACGCTCAAGGCGGTTGCGGACTCTCCGGCGGCTCCGGCCGTCGACTGGTCCAAGGTGAATTTCTGGTGGGGCGACGAGCGCTTCCTTCCCGGCGGGGACCCGGACCGGAACACCACCCAGGCGTTTGAGGCGCTGCTCTCGCACATACCCGTGGACCCCGAGCGGATCCACGCGCCCGGGTCCGCGGATGAATTCGGCGGCCCGGAAGAGGCAGCCGACGACTACGCCCGGAGGCTTCGGGAAGCTGCGGCGGCCGAGCACGCCGCGGACATGTCAGATGACCGGCCCGAAGAACCGGCTGCCCTGCCCCGCCTGGACGTTGTCCTGCTGGGCGTGGGCCCGGACGCGCATATCGCCTCGCTGTTTCCTGAGCAGGCGGGCGTGCGTGAAAAGGAACGCACGGTGGTGGGTGTCCGGAATTCACCCAAGCCGCCGCCGCTGCGGGTTTCCCTGACGCTGCCGGCCATCAACACCGCTTCTGAGGTGTGGATGGTGGTGGCTGGAGAGGACAAGGCCGGCGCGGTAGGGCTGGCCCTGGCGGGCGCCAACCCGGTGCAGGTCCCCGCAGCAGGACCGCGTGGGACGTCCCGGACCCTGTGGCTTATTGACGAGAACGCCGCGTCACGTGTCCCGCAGCAGCTCGTCCGCAAGGACGCCGCGGGCGCGTAGTTTTTCCAGCGCTCCGGCCAGGACGTCTTCGGCGTCCTGGCCGGAGCGCCGTTCTTTAACGTATTCGAGGTGTGTCTTGTAGCCGTCGTCCATGGCGTCCGCGGCCGCCGCTGCCTGCCCGTCCCGTGACGCGGGTGCACCACAGCGCCGGCAGTCCCACACCAGCGGAATCTGGTCCTCCGGAAGCTTGACGAAGACCGGCCTGGTCTCGTGCCCCTTGGCGCACCAATAGGAAACCTGGATACGGGGCAGGGCCTTGCCGTGATCCTCGGACTCGAAGCTGAAACCCGTCCCTTCCGTGACGCCCGCGCGGGTGCCGCGGAAGCCTGACGCCGGATGAATCATCGAAGGACTCCTGCCTGCTTAAACAGAAACTGTGGCTGTCGGGAACCGACAGCCACAGTTTAGTTCTCTGACCCGCGCGGCGGCAGTGCCCGCGCGGTGCCTTTTCCCGGGTTAGGGGGTCAGGAGTCGCCGCCGCTGAAGCGCATGATCAGGCCCAGCGCGATAATGACCATTCCCCAGGTGACGCCCAGGACGACGGTGAACCTGTTCAGGTTGCGTTCGGCAACGCCGGAGGAGCTGAGGCCTGAGCTCATGCCGCCGCCGAACATGTCCGACATCCCGCCGCCCCGTCCCTTGTGGAGGAGGATGAGCAGCGTCAGCAGGAGGCTGGTGATGCCCAGGAGGATCTGCAGAATGACATGAAGAACGTCCACGACGGCCTTTCAGGAAGTTGGAATTGCGGGAGTTTGCGCGGCGGGACGGACTAGTCCGTCACCAGATGACTCTCGAACCTGACAATATTAGCAAACTCGGCCGGATCGAGGCTCGCCCCGCCCACCAGCAGGCCGTCAACATCGCGTTCCTTGAGGATTGCTGCCGCGTTGTTGGCCTTGACCGAGCCGCCGTACAGCAGGCGGGTCTTAGCGGCGGTGTCCGCTCCGAACAGCTGCCCGAGCTCGGCGCGGATTGCCGCGCACATCTCCTGCGCGTCTTCCGGGCCGGCTACTTCACCGGTGCCAATGGCCCAGACGGGTTCGTACGCGACGACGAGCTCAGCGGCCTGGTCGGCGTTCAGCCCGGCCACACCGGCACGCAGCTGCTCCAGGGTGTGGTTGACGTGGGTGCCCGCCTGGCGGATCTCCAGGCCTTCGCCGACGCAGAGCACGGGCGTGACGCCGTGCTTGAAGGCGGCCTTGACCTTGGCGTTGAGGACGTCGTCGGATTCGTTGTGGATGGTGCGGCGTTCGCTGTGGCCCACCAGGACGTACTTGCAGCCGAGCTTGTTCAGGAACTGGCCGGAAATATCGCCGGTGTAGGCGCCGGAGTCGAACTGTGAGAGGTCCTGCCCGCCGTAGGCGACATCCAGGTCGTCGCCCTGGACAAGGGTCTGGACGCCGCGGAGGTCCGTGAACGGCGGGAAGACGGCAACCTCAACCCGGCTGTAGTCGTGCTTGGCGTCGGAAAGGGTCCAGGCAAGTTTCTGCAGCAGGGTGATGCCCTGCACGTGGTCCATGTTCATCTTCCAGTTGCCCGCGATGAATGGCTTGCGGTCGAAAGCGCCGTTCGTTGACGTTGTCACGTATTCTCCAAAAAGTACTAGATAAGTGTTCGGCCGGCAGGCTGCCGTGGGCAACCTGCCGGCCGGAGGGACTGAAGGGTCAGGTACTGCTGCCGGAGGGAACCACCGGGCAGGCCCTACCGGTCCAGGACGCTGAGCCCCGGCAGTTCCTTGCCTTCGAGGTATTCCAGGCTTGCACCGCCGCCGGTGGAAATATGGCCGAACTGGTCGTCGGCGAACCCGAGCGTGCGGACCGCAGCGGCCGAGTCTCCGCCGCCTACCACGGTGAACGCTTCGGTTTCGGTGAGGGCCTGGGCGATGGCGCGGGTGCCGGCGGAGAAGGCTTCAAACTCGAAGACCCCCATCGGGCCGTTCCAGAACACGGTCCTGGCACCATTGATCCGCTCGGCGAATGCTGCCGCCGAGTCCGGTCCAATGTCCAGTCCGATACCCTGGGCGCCGAAGCTGCTGCCCTCGATGTTGTCTGCAGGGACGGTCTCGTGGGCAGCGTCTGCCGCGAACTTCTCCGCCACCACGACGTCCGTGGGCACGACGAACTCCGTGCCCGCATCCGCTGCGCGCCTGAGGTAATCCTTGACCACGGGAATCTGGTCCTCCTCGAGCAGGCTGGAGGCCACTTTGTGCCCGGCTGCCGCGAGGAACGTGAAGAGCATTCCGCCGCCCACCAGGATGGTGTCAGCCTTGCCCAGCAGGTTGTCGATGACGGCCAGCTTGTCCGAGACCTTGGAGCCGCCGAGCACCACCACGTAGGGGCGCTGGGTGTCCGTGGTGAGCTTCCGCAGGACCTCCACCTCGGTGTGCACAAGGTCGCCGAGGTAGGACGGAAGCCGGGTGGCGACGTCGTACACGCTGGCGTGCTTGCGGTGCACGGCTCCGAAGGCGTCGTCCACGTAGGCGCCGTTGTCACCGGTCAGGGCCACCAGCTCGTCAGCGAAGGCGCCGCGCTCGGCGTCGTCCTTGCTGGTTTCGCGGGGATCGAACCGGACGTTCTCGAGGACAAGGACCTCGCCGTCCTGCAGGGACGCTGCTGCCTCCCTGGCGGCGCTGCCAACAGTGTCGGCGGCGAGGGTAACCTTGAAGCCGGCCAGTTCAGCCAGGCGGCTTGCTGCGGGCCGAAGGGAGTATTTCTCCTCGGGAGCGCCCTTGGGGCGTCCGAGGTGGGCTGTTACCAGCACGCGGGCACCGGCGTCCGTGAGCTTTGACAGCACTGGCAGTGAGGCCTTGATGCGGCCGTCGTCAGTGACTGTAGAGCCGTCGAGCGGCACATTCAGGTCACTTCGAACCAGAATGTACCGCCCGCGGACACCTTCAGCGATGAGTTCGTTGAGGGTGTTTGATGTCATGTGTCTAACCCTAGCCCAGCTTGGCTGCGACAAGCTCCGTGAGGTCGACGAGGCGGTTGGAGTAGCCCCATTCGTTGTCATACCAGGAAACAACCTTGACCTGGTTGCCGATCACCTTGGTCAGGCCGGAGTCGAAGATGGACGAAGCCGGGTCGCCGACGATGTCGCTGGAGACGATGGGCTCGTCGGTGTAGGTCAGGAAGCCCTGCAGCTCCTCGGACTCGGCAGCGCGCTTGAGGGCGGCGTTGACTTCCTCCACGGTGGTCTCGCGGGAGACCGTGACCGTCAGGTCGGTGGCGGAGCCGGTGGGCACGGGTACGCGGATGGCGTAGCCGTCCAGCTTGCCCTTGAGCTCGGGCAGGACCAGGCCGATGGCCTTGGCAGCACCGGTGGACGTGGGCACCATGTTGATGGCCGCGGCGCGGGCGCGGCGCAGGTCCTTGTGCGGGCCGTCCTGCAGGTTCTGGTCAGCGGTGTAGGCGTGGACCGTGGTCATGAGGCCGCGCTCGATGCCGAACTCGTCGTTGACCACCTTGGCCAGCGGGCCGAGGCAGTTGGTGGTGCAGGAAGCGTTGGAGATGATGTGGTGCGTGGCGTTGTCGTACAGGTTGTGGTTCACGCCCATCACGATGGTGATGTCCTCGTCAGAGGCAGGAGCGGAAATCAGGACCTTCTTGGCGCCGGCGTCGATGTGCTTCTGGGCATCGGCAGCCTTGGTGAAGAAGCCGGTGGACTCGATCACGATATCCACGCCCAGCTCGCCCCAGGGAAGGTTGGCGGGATCCCGCTCGGCGAGGACCTTGACGACGGTGCCGTTGACGACGATGTTGCCGTCCTTGACCTCGATGGTCTCCTTCAGGCGGCCGCCGACGGAGTCGTACTTGAAGAGGTGTGCGAGTGCTTCGGGGCTGGTGAGGTCGTTGACTGCAACGATCTCCAGGTCCGCGCCCTGTGCGAGTGCTGCGCGGAAGTAGTTGCGGCCAATACGGCCAAAGCCGTTGATACCAATACGGGTCGTCACTTTTTCAGTCTCCTTGGTGCTTTCAGAAGCACAACTAGTTGAGCGGGCTATCAAGCCAACTAACAGATCCCGCACGCCATTGGGCAGAGATGATTTACATACGGAGGGCGACCAGCCTCATTGCTGAAGGCTAACCGCCTTCCGTGACCTATCTTACGTTTAACTGGGTCCGCCCCCGCAAGTGCGGGGGCGGACCGTCCACATCCCGGCCTTTATATGTCCGGATTGTGAAGTTTGTTACACCGTGGTGCGGTGCACCTCACTACGGCAGGGTGATGAGACCCGTGGCGCTGGTGCGGGCAGCCTCGAAGCGCTTTGCGACGTCGGCCCAGTTGACGATGTTCCAGAACGCCTTGACGTAGTCCGCCTTCACGTTGACGTAGTCCAGGTAGAAGGCGTGCTCCCACATGTCCAGCATCAGCAGCGGGGTGGTGCCGAGCGCAACGTTGCCCTGCTGGTCGTAGAGCTGCTCGATGACCAGGTTGCCGCCGATGGGCTCGTAGGCCAGGAAGCCCCAACCTGAACCCTGCAGGCCAAGTGCAGCCGCGGAGAACTGGGCACGGAAGGCGTCGAAGGAACCGAACGCGTCATCGATGGCGGCTGCGAGTTCACCCTCGGGCTTGTCGCCGCCGTCCGGGGAAAGGTTGTTCCAGAACACCGAGTGGTTGACGTGCCCGCCGGTGTGGAATGCGAGGTCCTTGGAGAGCCGGTTGATGTTGGCGAAGTCGCCCTTCTCCCGGGCTTCCGCCAGCTGGGCCAGGGCGTTGTTGGCGCCGGCCACGTAGGCTGCGTGGTGCTTGCTGTGGTGCAGCTCCATGATGCGCGCGGAAATGTGCGGCTCCAGGGCGGCGTAATCGTAGCTGAGTTCGGGCAATACGTACTCGGTCACAAAATCCTCCAATATCGTGGACATTCGGTCCGGTTGGTAACTCTCGGATTATGCATCCGGGCGGCTGGCGCCCGGAATCCTTTTTGATTCTATGGGGCTGTCACTCGTCCAGCATTTCAGGCGTCACATTGGCGTCAGTCCCCGGGATGCCGAGGTCGAGGGCGCGCTTGTCCGCCATGGCCAGCAGCCGGCGGATCCGGCCGGCAATGGCGTCCTTGGTCATGACCGGGTCCGCGAGGCGTCCCAACTCATCCAGGCTGGCCTGCTTGTGCGCCACCCGGAGTTCGCCGGCGTACTTCAGGTGGTCCGGAACGTCGTCGCCAAGGATCTCAAGGGCCCTGTCCACGCGGGCGCCCGCCGCCACGGCCGCCTGGGCGGAGCGGCGCAGGTTGGCGTCGTCGAAGTTGGCCAGGCGGTTGGCGGTGGCGCGGACTTCCTTGCGCATCCGCCGTTCCTCCCACACCATCAGCGCATCGTGGGCACCCATCCGGGTAAGGAGGGCGGCGATGGTGTCGCCGTCGCGGATGACCACCCGGTCCACGCCGCGGACTTCGCGGGCCTTCGCCTGGATATCCAGCCGGCGTGCGGCGCCCACCAGCGCCAGTGCGGACTCCGGCCCCGGGCAGGTGACCTCAAGGGAGGAGGAACGTCCGGGTTCCGTCAGCGAACCGTGCGCCAGGAAGGCGCCGCGCCAGACGGCTTCGGCGTCAGCGGCGGAACCGTTGACGACGGCGGACGGCAGCCCGCGCACGGGACGGCCGCGGCCGTCGAGGAGGCCAGTCTGGCGTGCCAGCGCCTCGCCGTCGCGGACCACCCGGACCACGTAGCGGCTGGCCCGGCGCAGTCCCCCGGCGGAGACCACGATGATTTCGCTCTGGTGTCCGTAGACTTCGGCGATCGCGGCCCGCAGGCGGCGCGCCGTGGAGGCGAGGTCCACTTCCGCCTCGATGACGATGCGCCCGGAGATGATGTGCAGCCCGCCCGCAAAACGGAGCATGGCGGAAACCTCGGCTTTGCGCACTGATGACTTTTTGATGTCCAGACGGGACAGTTCTTCTTTGACCGATGCTGTCAGTGCCATGGCACCTTCCTAACTGTTCCCAAAAATGTCCTGGTACGCCGTCGCCAGACGCAAGGGGTCGTGGACGGGACGGCGGCCCGACGCCCCTACTTTACCCAAGACCACCTCGGCGCCGATCATCGCGGCGGCTTTCTCGAACTCCTGCCGGTCCGGGACGGAGGCGGGATCGGCAAGGACCACGTCCACGCTGAACCCGGGAGCGTAGCGCCGCAGCACGTCCAGGTGGTCGGCGGCGGTCATGCCCGTTGTTTCCTTCGTGTCCGTGGCCAGGTTCATGGTCAGGCAGCGCTTGGCCGGTGTCTGGCACAGTGCCTGGCGCATCTCGGGCAGGAGGAGGTGCGGCAGCACGGAGGTGTACCAGGAGCCGGGGCCAAGGATCACCCAGTCCGCGAGCTCGATGGCCGTCAGGGCTTCGACGCAGGCCGGGGCTGCCTCGGGCAGGAGCCGCACCTGCTCCAGGGACCCTGCCACGGCACAGCGGGCCTGTCCCCGGATGGTCTGGAGGGCGGTGCCGCCGTCCGGGGCGTTGACGCGCACATCCCCCTCGATGGTGAGCGGCACGGTGGACATGGGCAATACCTGGCCGCGTGCCCCCAGCAGTGCGCCTGCCCACCTGAGCCCGGCTACGGCGTCGCCCAATAGCTCCCAAAGGGTCACAATAAGGAGGTTTCCCATGGCATGTTCGTCCAGGGATCCGCCCGGGCCCCTGCCGGGACGGAAGCGGTGCTGCATGACGTCCCGCCAGGTGCGTCCCCAGTCGGTGTCGTCGCACAGGGCGGACAGCGCCATCCGCAGGTCGCCGGGCGGAAGGACGCCGTACTCTTCGCGCAGGCGCCCGGAGGATCCGCCGTCGTCCGCTACTGTCACCACGGCCGTCAGGTCGGAGGTGAGCAGGCGCAGGGCAGAGAGCGAGGCGGACAGGCCGTGGCCGCCGCCCAGGGCAACAACGTTGGGCCCCTTGTCATGCTGGCCCGCTGCGGACCCCGCGGGCGGGACCAGAGGCAGGGCGCCGGTGAACAGCGACATTACTCCCGGCCCAGATCCCGGTGGGTGGTGGTCACCGTGACCCTTGGGTACTGCGCCAGCTTCTTGGAAAGCTCGACGGCGACCGCCACCGAGCGGTGCTTCCCGCCCGTGCAGCCCACCGCGATGGTGGCGTAGTGCTTGTTTTCTCGGCGGTAACCGTCCAGGACAGGCTCCAGGGCCATGACGTAGCGGTCCACGAAATTCTTGACGCCCTCGGCCTCAAGCACGTAATCGCTGACATCCTTGTCCAGGCCGGTATGTGGGCGCAGTTGCGGCACCCAGTGAGGGTTGGGGATGAACCGGACATCGGCCACATAGTTGGCGTCCACGGGCAGGCCGTACTTGAACCCGAAGCTCATGACGTTCAGGCGCAGGGCTACGGGGCCGGTTTCGCTGAACAGTTCGGTGATGGCGGTGGCCAGGCCGTGCACGTTGTAGCCGGAGGTATCCAGCACGACGTCGGAGCTGTCGCGGAGTTCCTGCAGCAGCTCACGTTCGGCAGCGATTCCGTCCAGGATCCGGCCGCCGCCCTGCAGCGGGTGCGGCCGGCGGCCCTGTTCGAACCTTCGGACCAGGACGTTGTCGCTGGCATCGAGGAAGAGCACGCGGAAGGTGACACCGCTGGCGGCCAGGGCTCCCAGCGCGGCGCGGATATCCGCGAACAGGCCCTTGCTGCGGACGTCGATGACCACTGCGAGCCGCGGAATGGACTGCGGGGCGTGGGACACCAGCTCCGCCAGGGTACCCAGCATCTGCGGCGGCAGGTTTTCCACGACGTACCAGCCGTGGTCCTCGAGGGCGTCAGCGGCTGTGCTCCGCCCGGCTCCGGACATTCCGGTGACCACCAGCAGCTCCGCTTCGAGGGGCTTGACGGGCTGCAGCCCGTCCTCCCCGGCTCCGGATTCCGCCGTCGTGTCTGCCATTAAGTCCGCCCCGTTTCTGTTGTTGTCCCGCAGGCTGCCGCGTTGGCGGAAACCCCGTTCTTTACCCTAGCCAAGTTTCAGGGAACTCCGCTAAGTTTCGATCACTTCGCCGGTGGTCATATTGATGGCCGGCACCGGTGCCGCGCCGGGACCGTCCGGCGCGAAGTGGTTGACGATCGCGCTGGCCAGGGCCGGCCCGATGCCTTTCGCCTGCGACAGCTCCGCGGCCGAGGCTGCCTTGACGCCCTTGACCGAGCCGAAGTGCGCCAGCAGTGCCTTGCGCTTGGACGCGCCGAGGCCCGGCACCCCGTCCAGTGCGGAGACGGTCATCGCTTTCCCCCGCTTTTGCCGGTGGAAGGAAATGGCGAAACGGTGCGCCTCGTCCCGGATCCGCTGCAGCAGGTACAGCCCCTGCGATGTCCTGGGCAGGATCACCGGGAAGTCGCTGTCCGGCAGCCACACTTCCTCCAGGCGCTTGGCCAGGCCCACCACGTAGACGTCCACGATGCCCAGGTCCGCGAGGGCGCGGGCTGCAGCGTTGACCTGGGGCTTGCCGCCGTCCACCACCACCAGGTTGGGCGGATAGGCGAACTTCGCCCGCGGTGCCGGCGTGGTGGTGTCCAGGGAGCTGTCCTGGCCCTGTGCCGGGTCCTGGGCCGGGTCCTGGGCCGGGTCCTGCCCCAGGTCAGGCCCGTTAGCGGCACCGGCCAGGGCGGCCTCATCCACCTGCGCCGACTTGTCCTGGAGATAGTGGCGGAACCGGCGCGTCAGCACGTCGTGCATGGCCGCGGTGTCGTCCGCCGCGGCGGGTCCGGTGACCGAGAACTTCCGGTAGTCGGATTTCTTGGGCAGTCCGTCCTCCACCACCACCATTGAGGCCACCACGTTGGTGCCCTGCACGTGCGAGACGTCGAAGCATTCGATCCGCAGGAGCGGGACTGGAAGGTCCAGCGCCTCCTGCAGTTCCTGGAGCGCCTGGGACCTCACGGTCAGGTCCCCGGCGCGCCGGGTCTTGTGCAGTTTCAGGGCGTGTTCGGCGTTCTCCCTCACCGTGGACAGCAATGTGGCCTTGTCCCCCCGCTGCGGCACGCGGATATCAACCTTGGCACCCCGGAGTCCGCTGAGCCATTGCGCCAGCTCGTCGGCGTTGCTTGGGGTGACGGGCACCAGTACCTCGCGGGGAAGCCTTCCGTGGCTGTCGCCGTCTTCACCGTAAACCTGCTGCAGCAGATGCTCCACAAGGTCCGGAGTGGTGGAATCCTCCACCTTTTCAACCACCCAGCCACGCTGGCCGCGGATCCGGCCGCCGCGGACGTGGAACACCTGGACGGCGGCTTCGAGTTCGTCCTCGTGCAGCGCGAAGATATCGGCGTCGGTCTCGTCTGCGAGCACAACGGCGTTGCGTTCAAAGACCTTGCGCAGGGCGGTGATGTCATCGCGGACCCGGGCGGCGCGCTCATAGTCAAGCTCGGCCACGGCTTCGGCCATCTGCTTTTCCAGCTTGACGATGAAGCGCTTGGCTTCCCCGCCCATGAAGGCGCAGAAGTCCTCGGCCAGGGCACGGTGGTCCGGCGGGGAAATCCGGCCCACGCAGGGGGCTGAACACTTGTCGATGTAGCCCAGGAGGCAGGGCCGGCCGCTGGCTTCCGCGCGCTTGAACACACCCGCGCTGCAGCTCCGCACCGGAAAGACGCGGAGCAGGGTGTCCATGGTTTCGCGGATGGCACCGGCGGTGTAGGGGCCGAAGTAGCGGGTGCCCTTCCGTTTGTCGCCGCGCATCACCTGGACGCGCGGATACTTCTCGTTCAGGGTCACGGCCAGGTAGGGGTAGGTTTTATCGTCCCGGAAGACGACGTTGAAGCGCGGCTTGAATTCCTTGATCCAGGTGTACTCCAGCTGCAGCGACTCAAGCTCGCTGCCCACCACGGTCCACTCGACGCTGCTGGCCGCATGGACCATGGCGTAGGTCTTGGGCAGCAGCCCGGCGGGGTTGGCAAAGTAGGAGTTCAGGCGGGAGCGCAGGCTTTTCGCCTTCCCCACGTAGATCACCCGGCCGTGCTGGTCGCGGAACCGGTACACCCCGGGGTTGGTGGGAATTTCACCCGTCTTCGGCCTGTAACTTGCTGGATTTGCCACCTATACAGTCTACTGAGGCGGGTGTCCGGCCGCGGACAACGGCCCGGCGGCGGGCAGGACTTATTCCACGGTTTTGCTCTGGTTGTAGCTGGTGGACCGTTCCTGGCCGCTGAGTTCGGCGATTGCGTCCATGATGCGGTCAGTCACTTCGCGCCGGGCCGGCAGCGAATGGTCGGGGCCCGTCTTGTCGAAGTACAGCGGCTCCCCCACCTTCATGGTGAAATGCTGGGGCCGCACGCCGCTTTCGCCCGCGCGCTGGAGGTTCTCGGTTCCGATCAGGCCAACGGGTATGACCGGCGCCCCGGTAGTCAGGGCAAGCCAGCCAACGCCGGTGCGGCCGCGGTAGAGGATGCCGTCCCGGGAGCGAGTGCCTTCCGGGTAGATGCCGATGCCTTTCCCGGATTCCAGGATGTCCAGCAGCGTCTTGAGCGCCTGCACGCTGGCTGCCTGCTCGCCCCGTTCCACGGGGATTGAACCGACGGATTCGAAGAAGGCCTTCATGACCCTGCCCTTGACGCCCCCGGTGGTGAAGTATTCGGCTTTCGCGAAGAAAGCGACGGGACGCGGCATCAATGCCTGGACAATGACGCTGTCGAAGAATGAGAGGTGGTTGGGGGCCACGATGAACGGCCCGTCGGTTGGGACGTTTTCAAGTCCGACGACGGTGGGCCGGCATGTGCCTGAGATCAGGCTGCGGGTGGTCCAGCGTACGGCATCAAACATTGCCATCGTTGGTCACCCCGCTCATGGCGGCCGCGTGAACAGCCTGCATCCGTCCGATCAGCTCCTCAAGGCCTTCCGCGGTGTCCACGATCGCCACGGCACCTGCCTCTTCCAGTTCGCCGTCCGGGGCGAATCCCCATGACACCCCGATGCAGTCCAGGCCGTTGGCGATGGCACCGGAAACGTCCTGGGCCCGGTCCCCCACCATCACCGCATGCTGCGTGTCCAGGTCCTTGAGTGCGGCGGCGATGATTTCGGTTTTGCCCAGCGGAATCCCCTGCACGGCGCTCTCGTCATCCGCGGAACCGTGGATGCCGTGGAAAAGCCCGTCCACGCCGTGATGCTCCAGTACCGTGCGGGCCAGGCGCTGCGGTTTCTGGGTGGCAACAGCCACCGGCAGCCCTGCTGCGGCAAAGGACTCCAGGACTTCGCGGACGCCCGGGTAAATCCGGCTCTGCGCGATCCCGGTGGCAACGTAGTACTCGCGGTAGAGGCGGATGACTTCATCCAGCAGGTCCGCCGGCACCTGTGCCACGTTCAGCAGGGCATCACTGAGCTTCGGCCCGATCATCGAGTGGAGCAGGTCCTGGCCTGGAACCGGCAGCCCCACGGCACGCAGTGCCGAGGCAATTCCGTCTGTTATCCCACCGGCCGGATCGACAAGAGTGCCGTCCAGGTCAAAGATCACGGGCACTGTTGTTTGAGTCACCGGGTTAGTTTCTCATGTCAGCACTCATGCCTGAAACTCGCATACGCGGAACGGAATACTTGTGCGGTCCTACTCCAGGATTTCAGCCAGGAATGCAGCAGTGTGGCTGGCGGTGGACTTGGCAAGCTGCTCAGGTGTTCCCGACGCAACCACCTGGCCACCGCCGGAGCCGCCGTCAGGTCCGAGGTCCACGATCCAGTCCGCGCTCTTGATGACGTCCAGGTTGTGTTCGATGGTGATCACGGTGTTGCCCTTGTCCACCAGCCCCTGCAGGACCATCAGCAGCTTGCGGATGTCCTCGAAGTGGAGCCCGGTGGTGGGCTCGTCCAGGACGTATACACTCCGTCCGTTGGAGCGCTTCTGCAGCTCCGCGGCCAACTTGACGCGCTGGGCCTCGCCACCGGACAGCGTGGTGGCGGGCTGGCCCAGCCGGACATAGCCCAGCCCCACGTCCACCAGCGTGTTGAGGTGCCGGGCAATGGGCGAGAAGGCAGCGAAGAACTCCGCCCCCTCCTCAATGGGCATGTTCAGGACGTCCGCGATGGTCTTGCCCTTGTAATGCACCTCAAGGGTTTCCCGGTTGTAGCGCGCACCGTGGCATACCTCGCACGGGACGTAGACGTCCGGCAGGAAGTTCATCTCGATCTTCAGGGTGCCGTCACCGGAGCAGGCCTCGCAGCGGCCGCCCTTGACGTTGAACGAGAACCTGCCCGGGAGGTAGCCGCGCACCTTGGCTTCGGTGGTTTCGGCAAAGAGTTTCCGGATGTTGTCGAAGACGCCCGTGTACGTGGCGGGGTTGGAGCGCGGGGTGCGGCCGATGGGGCTCTGGTCCACGTGGACAACCTTGTCCAGGTGTTCCAGGCCCTGGACAGTCTTGTGCCGCCCGGCCACCTGCTTGGCGCCGTTGAGCTTGTTGGCCAGGACCTTGTACAGGATCTCGTTGACCAGGGTGGACTTGCCCGAGCCGCTCACCCCGGTAACAGCAGTGAAGAGGCCCAGCGGGAAGGCTGCGTCCACGTTCACGAGGTTGTTCTCGCGCGCACCCACAACCTTCAGCTCGCGCTTCTTGTCATACTTGCGGCGCTTCTTGGGGACTTCGATCTTCTTGCGCCCGGACAGGTAGTCGCCGGTCAGTGACGCAGTGTTCTCCAGCAGCTCCTCGTAGGAGCCGGAGTGGACCACCTGGCCGCCGTGCTCCCCCGCACCGGGTCCGATGTCCACAATCCAGTCCGCAACATGGATGGTGTCCTCGTCGTGTTCAACAACGATGAGCGTGTTGCCCATGTCCCGCAGCCTGGTGAGGGTGTCAATCAGCCGCCGGTTGTCGCGCTGGTGCAGGCCGATGGACGGCTCGTCCAGCACATAGAGGACTCCCACCAGGCCGGAACCGATCTGGGTGGCCAGGCGGATGCGCTGCGCCTCCCCGCCGGAAAGCGTCGCGGACGGACGTTCCAGGTTCAGGTATTCAAGGCCAACGTCCAGGAGGAACGTCAGGCGCGCCTGGATCTCCTTGAGCACCTGGTGGGCGATCTGCGCTTCGCGCCCGGTCAGCACCAGGTTGTTCAGGAAGTCGGCGCAGTCGCGCATGGGAAGGGCGGCGACATCGGCAATCGACTTGCCGTTGATCAGCACGGACAACGATGCCGGGTTGAGGCGGGCACCGTTGCAGGCAGGGCAGGGAACCTGCCGCATGTACTCTTCGTAGCGGTCGCGGGCCCAGTCCGAGTCCGTCTCGCCGTGCTTGCGGTGGACGTACTGGATGGCGCCTTCGAAACCGGTGCTGTACTTGCGTTCCCGGCCAAACCGGTTCCGGTACTGCACCACCACGTTGTGGTCCTTGCCGTGCAGGACAGTCTGGCGCACGTCCTTGCCCAGTTTCTCCCACGGGGTGTCCATGGAGAAGCCGAGCTCCTTGGCCAGGCCCTCAAGCAGCCTGTTCCAGTATTCCGTGGTGGCCGTGCCCAGCGACCACGGTGCAATGGCGCCCTCGCCCAGGGAGAGTTCCGGGTTGGGAACGATCAGTTCCTCGTCCACTTCCAGCTTTGTGCCGATGCCGCTGCAGGCCGCGCAGGCGCCGAAGGGGTTGTTGAACGAGAAGGAGCGCGGCTCGATCTCGTCGATGGCAAGGGGGTGTTCGTTGGGGCAGGCCAGGTTTTCCGAGAAAGCGCGCAGCCGGCCGGGATCGTCCGCCTCAAGGTCCACGAACTCTGCCACGACGCGGCCCTCGGCCAGGCCCAGGGCCGTCTCGATGGAGTCCGTGAGCCGCTGGCTGATGCCTTCCTTGACCACCAGGCGGTCCACCACCACCTCGATGGTGTGCTTGAACTGCTTGCCCAGCTTGGGCGGATCGCTCAGCTGCACCAGGTTTCCGTCCACTCGTGCGCGTGAGTAGCCCTTGGCGGTCAGTTCCTTGAAAAGATCGACAAACTCGCCCTTGCGTCCGCGCACCACGGGAGCAAGCACCTGGAAGCGCGTGCCCTCGTCAAGCTCCAGCAGCTGGTCCACGATCTGCTGGGGCGTCTGCTTGGCCACGGGCTCGCCGCACACAGGACAGTGCGGACGGCCTACACGGGCCCAGAGCAGGCGCATGTAGTCGTAAATTTCGGTGATGGTGCCCACTGTGGACCGGGGGTTCTTGCTGGTGGACTTCTGGTCGATGGAGACTGCCGGCGACAAGCCTTCGATGAAGTCGACGTCGGGCTTGTCCACCTGGCCCAGGAACTGGCGGGCGTAGGCGGACAGCGATTCGACGTAGCGCCGCTGGCCCTCCGCGAAGATGGTGTCGAAAGCAAGGGAGGACTTCCCGGATCCGGAGAGCCCGGTGAAGACGATCATCGCGTCCCGGGGCAGATCGAGGTCCACGTTGCGGAGGTTGTGCTCGCGGGCGCCCTTCACCACAAGGCGGGAAAGGTCCGGGCGCTGCGGGGCAGCCGCAGGGGGGACAGATAATGCAGTGGAGGGGGCGGAGGTTTCTTCAGCTACGGCTTTAGGCACCCCATAATGCTAATCGAAAACTTCTTCGAACTTGCACGGTTCCGCCCTCAGGGAACATCGTAGGCAGCAGCCAGCAGCTTCACTGCCTCGGCGAACGTGGCGCCCTGCGCCTTGGCTGCAGCTGCGTAGGTTGCGGCCGCGGCGGAAAGCCCGCCGAGACGTTCATCACGTGCGCATACCACCGTACCGTTCCTGCCGCGGGTGGCCACCACTCCGGCCGCCTCAAGCTCTTTATAGGCCCGGGCCACCGTGTGCGGAGCAACGTCAAGGACCTCGGCCAACGCCCTGACCGCGGGCAGCCTGGTTCCGGGCGGCAGGGATCCGTTGTCCGCCAGGTGGATGACGTGCAACCGGAGCTGCTCGAATAACGCCACGGTGCTGGCGGTGTTGGGCCTCCACGTTCCGGGAAAGCCTGCTGCCGGCGTCAAATGCCAGCCTCGAGTGCGTCGGTCCGGCCCGGGCCCGCGGAGAACTGGGCGTTGTGCAGCCGGGCATAGTAGCTGTTGGCAGCCAGGAGGCTGTGGTGCGTGCCCTGTTCAACGATGCGTCCATGGTCCATGACCAGAATTAGATCAGCGTTGCGGATGGTGGACAAACGGTGGGCTATGACGAAGCTGGTCCTGCCCTGCCGCAGGCGCTGCATGGCCTGGCGGATCAGGAGCTCGGTCCTGGAGTCAACAGTACTGGTGGCTTCGTCCAGGATCAGGACCGCCCTGCCCGCCAGTTGCGCGCGGGCGATGGTCAGCAGTTGCCGCTGGCCCTGGCTCAGGGGCTCACCACCGTTTTCAAGGACTGTGCCGTAACCGCAGGGCAGCGCCCTAACGAACCTGTCCACGTAACTGGCCTCTGCCGCCGCGGTAATGCAGCTTTCCGTAGCCCCCGGCCGTCCGTAGGCAATGTTTTCCCGGATGGTGCCCGCGAAGAGCCACGCATCCTGCAGCACTACCCCGAACTGCTCCCGGAGCCGGTCCCGGGACATGGCGGCAATGTCCGTCCCGCCCATGGTTATCCGGCCGGAGCCGGGCTCGTAGAACCGCATCAGGAGGTTCACTACGGTGGTCTTGCCCGCCCCTGTATGCCCCACGATGGCCACCGTCTGGCCGGGCTCCACGGAAAAGGAGAGGTTGTGTACTGCCGGGGCAGATTCCGGGTAGCCGAAGGTGACGTCATTGAACTCGATGCGTCCGCCTGGCGGTACCGCTTTGGCCTCCGCGGGTTCCGGGGGATCCGGGGGATCCTCCTCCGTATCAAGGAGGGCAAAAACGCGCGCCGCGGAGGCCACGCAGGACTGGATAAGGTTCAGCATGCCGCCGATCTGTCCCACTGGCTGGGTAAAGAGCCTGCTGAACTGGATGAAGGCCTGGATCCCGCCGATAGTCATGGCGCCGGCGATGACCTGGAGGGCACCCACCACGGCCACGGCGATGTAGTTGAGGTTGGAGATCAGCACCATCAGTGGCTGCACCATACCGGCCGAGTACTGGGCTTTCGTGGCTGCGCGCGCAAGCCTGTCATTGCTCCGGCCGAAGGTCTCTGCGGCCTGGGCCTGGTGCCCAAAGGCCTTGATGACCTCGTGTCCTGAGACAAACTCCTCGACGTGCGCATTGAGCTCGCCGGTCTCCGTCCACTGCCCTGCGAAGTGTGCCTGCGAACGGCGGGCCACGAGAACGGTGATCAGGGTGGACAGCGGCACGGTGGCAATGGCGATCGCTGCGAGCAGGGGCGAGATCCAGAGCATCATGGCCAGGGACCCGCACAGCATCAGGACGGACATGATCAGCTGCGTCAGGAGCTGGTTCATGGCCTGGGCAATATTGTCGATGTCGTTCGTCGCACGGCTCAGGACGTCGCCCCGGGACCGTTCCCGGAAATAGGCGGACGGCAGCCGGTGCAGCTTGTCCTCCAGAGCAGCCCGCAGGCCGTACATGAGCCCCTGGACGGAACGGGCCGTCAGCGCGCCCTGGATCCAGTTGAACAGTGAAGCAAGGACATACATCAGGGAAACGCCGGCCAGCAGGAATCCAAGCCGCCCGTGGTCCAAAGCTCCCTGGAACACCCCTTCCACCACCACGTCCGTGGCGTCGCCCAGGTATTTCGGCGCCGCCACGTTGAGTCCCGCGAAGGCGCACGTGGCCGCCACGGCGCCGAGCATGAAACGCCTGAACGGCCGCAGCCGGCCCAGGAGCCGTCTGGCCGAAGGCCAGAACTTTTCAGCCGCTCCGGGAGCTGCAGCCGGCGGCGTCATGCCGGTCCGTCCAGTGCCAGCTGCGAGTCTGCAATCTCCCGGTAGGTTGACGAACCTTCCAGCAGCTCCAGGTGCGTACCCTGCGCCACCAGCTGACCGCCGTCGAGGACCAAAATAAGGTCCGCGTTCTCGACGGCGGAGATCCGTTCCGCCACCACAATGACCGTGGCGCCAGCGAGCCGGGCTGCCAGCGCCTGCCGCAGCCTGGTATCGGTGTCGTAGTCGAGGGCCGAGAAGCTGTCGTCGAACAGGTAAAGCGGACTCTTGCGGAGAAGGGCCCGCGTGATGCACAGCCGCTGGCGCTGGCCGCCGGAAAGATTCGTTCCGCCCTGGCCCACGGGCGTGGCAAGCCCCAGCGGCAGCTCACGCATGAACCGCATGGTCTGTGCCGCCTCGAGGGCGTCCCATAACTCTTCATCCGTGGCATTCGGCGCGGCCATCCGGAGGTTGTCGGCAATGGTGCCCGAAAACAGGTGGGAGTGCTGGGGAACTATCGACATGGCTGCGCGCAGCGTGTCCAGCGGCAGGTCCTTGATGTCCACACCATCCAGGCTGATGGTTCCTGCCGTGGAATCGAGGAACCGGGGAATCAGGTTGAGCAGCGTGGACTTACCACTGCCTGTAGAGCCCACGATGGCCGTGGTGGTTCCCGGCCCGGCAGTGAAGGTGATCTCCGCCAGGACTGGCTCTTCCGCGCCGGGATAGGAAAAACCCACCCGATTGAACTTCACAACCCCTCGGGCGTCCTGCAGGAAGCCGCTGCCCGCCGTCCGTAGCCCGGCTCCGGTGTCCTGCGGATCGCGTACCGAAGGTTCAGTGGTGAGGACCGCTCCGATACGCTCCGCGCAGACTGCCGCCCGCGGCGCCGTCATGAGGACGTACATCGCCATCATGATGGCCAGCAGGATTTGCAGGATATAGGCGATGAAAGCGGCCAGCGCCCCAATGTTCATGAGGCCCGCCTGGATCCGGTGGCCGCCCAACCACACAACGGCCACGGACGAGAGGTTCACCACGAGCATGATCAGCGGCAGCATTCCTGCCACCAGGAGGGCTGACTGGAGATTGTTGGCCGTCAGGCTGCTGTTGGTCCGGGCGAAGCGCCGGACCTCGTGGTCCTGGCGGACGAAGGCACGGATGACATTGGCTCCCATGATCTGTTCGCGGAGGATGCCCCCAGCGCGGTCCAGGAGGTCCTGGCCCTCCCGGTAGAGGGGAATGAGGCGCCGCACGATGAGGTACATGATCAGCAGGAGCACCGGCACGATGACGATCACCACCGCAGACAGTGCCACGTCCTGCTGGAGGGCAAGGACGATGCCGCCCAGGCCCATTGCCGGTCCCGCTACCAGCATGGTGAACACCAGCACGGAGAAGGCCTGGATCTGCTGGGTGTCGTTGGTGGCCCGGGTGGTAAGGCTCTGGGTGCCGAAGGCTGCCACTTCCTGCGAGGACAGTGACTGGATTTTGGTAAAGATTTCGCCCCGAAGCTGGTGTCCGATCCTCATTGCCACCACGGCCGCGAGGTAGCCTGCCGCTATGGCAGCCGCTGCCTGGACGACGGCCACGGCCGCCATGACGGCGCCCAGGCGGGTGATGACCGCATTGTTCCCGGCCACGATCCCGTCGTCGATGATCGCGGCGTTGACCGTAGGCAGCATCAGCGTGGCGGCCGCCTGGACCAACTGGAGAACAACGATGGCAACCACAGGGGCTTTGTGGGCCCCGAGCAGCCGCCTCATTAGTCCGATCAGCAACGTACCTCCACTCAGGTCAGTCAGCCGAGGGGGCAGCCGGCGGTAGCCTCTCCCCCATCAGCCACCCCGTTATTGTAAGCCAGATCACTTTCTGCTGTTGTCACACCACGTGACTGCATTGTCGAGGTACTCATACGGCTGGATCCTGGTCACGGGTTCTTGCGGCCCACGGCAAAAACCCTGCGGAAGGGATACACCGTGCCATGCCCGGTCTGCGGGTAGGCCTCCCGGAGCGCCGCTGCGTACTCCGCCTCGAACTCGGCAGCATCGGGCGCGGACAGGGCAGCCAGGACGGGGCGCAGCGCCGTGCCGCGGACCCACTCCAGGACAGCGTCCCTGCCCGGCAGGACCTGCTGGTAGGTGGTCTCCCAGGCATCGGCTGCATACCCGGCGTCGAGCAGGATACGCAGGTAGTCCGCAGGCTCGCCCACCGACTCCCCGCCTCGCAGGACGCCGCCAAGTTGTGGCTCCCACGTCGCAGAGGCGGCCAGCCCGCGCATCAGTGCGTGGGACGGGGCGTTGAAGTTCCCGGGAACCTGCAGGGCGAACCAGGCGCCTGGCCGGAGGGCATCCAGCCACGCACGCATCATCTCCTGGTGGCCCGGCACCCACTGGAGGGCGGCATTGCTCACCACCACATCAGTCTCCGTGGAGGGCTTCCAGCCGGCGATGTCAGCCTGCTCGAATCGCAGGCCCCCGCCTGCCCCGGTCAGCGCCGCCGCTTTGGACAGCATCTCGGCAGAGGAGTCGACCCCCACCACGTCCGCGGAGGGCCAGCGCTCCGCCAGCGTCGCTGTCAGGTTTCCCGGTCCGCAGCCAAGGTCCACCACCTGTACCGGACGGTCCGCGTGGACCCTCCCCGTCAGGTCGAAAAAGGGCCGGTCCCGGTAATCGCCGAACTGGACGTATTTCGCCGGATCCCATTCCATGTCCATCTCCACGTCTTGAAGCCGTCACGTCTACGGGCGAAGCCTAACCCGGGCCCGGCGGAATCCCGGGCCCGGCCGGGCACTAAGCTGGAAATCAATGAAACTCGTTGATCAGCTGACCCAGATTTCCGCCCCCAGCCTGCCTGCCGGCGTCGACCCCGATGACCTCTACACCCGGTTTGTGGAGTGGACAGAAAGCCGGGGACTGGCCCTGTATCCGGCGCAGGACGAGGCAATCATGGAGCTGGCAACCGGGGCCAACGTCATTTTGGCGACGCCCACCGGGTCCGGGAAGTCCCTGGTGGCCATCGCCGCCCACTTCCAGGCGATGGCCCAGGGCCGCCGCAGTTATTACACTGCGCCCATCAAGGCGCTGGTCTCCGAGAAGTTTTTTGCCCTGTGCGACATTTTCGGTGCTGAAAACGTGGGGATGATCACGGGGGATTCCGGCGTTAACCAGGATGCGCCCATCATCTGCTGCACGGCGGAGATCCTGGCCAACACCGCACTCCGCGAAGGGGCGGCCGCGGAACTGGGAACCGTCATCATGGACGAGTTCCATTTCTACTCCGACCCGCAGCGCGGCTGGGCCTGGCAGGTGCCCCTGCTGGAGCTCCCGCAGGCACAGTTCCTCCTGATGTCTGCCACGCTCGGCGACGTCAGCCGGTTCGAGGAAGGCCTGACGCATCTGACCGGGCGGCCCACCACCACGGTGAGCTCCGCGGAGCGGCCCATTCCGCTGCATTACTACTACCACGAGACGCCGGTCCACGAGACCCTGGAGGAACTGCTTTCCACCAAGCAGGTGCCGGTGTATGTGGTGCACTTCAGCCAGATCGAAGCGATCGACCGCGCCCAGACCCTGATGAGCATCAACGTCTGCACCCGCGAGGAGAAGGACGCGATCGCGGAGCTGATTGCGAACTTCCGGTTCGCGGCCGGCTTCGGCAAGACACTGAACCGGCTGGTCCGCCACGGCATCGGTGTGCACCACGCGGGGATGTTGCCGAAGTACCGCCGTCTGGTGGAACAGCTCGCCCAGGCGGGACTTTTGAAGGTCATTTGCGGCACTGACACGCTGGGGGTGGGCATTAACGTGCCCATCCGCACCGTCCTGCTGACCGCCCTGAGCAAGTACGACGGCGTCCGCACCCGCCTGCTTAACTCCCGTGAGTTCCACCAGATTGCGGGCAGGGCAGGCCGGGCCGGGTACGACACCGCAGGGACCGTGGTGGTCCAGGCGCCCGAGCACGTGACCGAAAATGTGAAGGCCATGGCCAAGGCCGTCGCCAAGTTCGGTGACGACCAGAAGAAGCTCCGCCAGGTGGTCAAAAAGAAGCCGCCGGAGGGCTTCGTGAGCTGGGGCGAACCAACGTTCAAACGGCTCGTCGAATCGGCGCCGGACCCGTTGACATCGAGTTTCACCGTGACCCACGCAATACTGATGAACCTGATGGAGCGGCCCGGCGACCCGTTTGCCGCTGCCCGCCGCCTGCTGACCGAAAACCACGAGTCCCGGTCCTCCCAGCTGCAGCTCATGAAGAAGGCTCTGGGCATTTACCGGGAGTTGCTCGCGGCGGAAGTCGTGGAACGGATCCCAGCCGATGAGCAGGGAGCGGATGGCCGCACGGTCCGGCTGACCGTGCACCTCCAGCCGAACTTCGCACTCAACCAGCCGCTGTCCCCCTTCGCACTTGCCGCACTGGAACTACTGGATCCGGAGTCGCCGTCGTACGCACTGGACGTGGTGTCCGTGATCGAGGCGACCCTGGAGAAACCGCGCCAGATCCTCTCCGCCCAGCAGAAGAAGGCCCGCGGCGAAGCGGTGGCGGCCATGAAGGCGGACGGCATCGACTACGACCAGCGGATGGCCATGCTGGACAGCGTCACCTACCCCCAGCCCCTGGCGGAAATCCTGGGCGAAGCCTTCGAGGTGTACCGGAAGGCGGCGCCCTGGGTGGGCGACTTCGAGCTGGCGCCCAAGTCCGTGGTCCGGGACATGTACGAGCGCGCCATGAACTTCGGCGAGTTCGTCCAGTTCTACGGACTGGCCCGTTCGGAGGGCATCGTCCTGCGGTACCTCGCGGACGCCTTCAAGGCCCTCCGCCAGACTGTGCCGCAGGACATGCTCCGCGATGACCTGGAGGACCTCGTCGCGTGGCTCGGCGAACTGGTCCGGCAGGTGGACTCCAGCCTCCTGGACGAATGGGAGGAACTTGCGTCCGGCCTGGCGCCCACACCGCATGACGCTCCCCCGCCTCCCCCGCCGTCGCTCACGTCCAACATCCGCGCCTTCAGGGTGATGGTCCGCAACGAGATGTTCCGCCGCGTGGAACTCTTTGCTGACGAGGACGCGGCAGCGCTGGGCGAACTCGACGGCGCCGCAGGCTGGAACGCCGAGCGCTGGGAAGACGCCCTGGACGACTACTTCGATGAACACGATGACATCGGAACCGGCCCTGATGCCCGCGGACCGGCACTGCTCATCATCACCGAGGAACGGGACCAGTGGAAGGTCCGGCAGATCTTCGAGGATCCGGCCGGCAACCACGACTGGGGAATTTCCGCCGAGGTTGACCTGGCCGCCTCCGACGAGACGGGCACCGCCGTGATCAAGGTGACGGACGTCAACCGGCTCTGAGCGGTCACACGCCAGCGCTGGAACCTGACGGTAAGCTCGAACAATGAGTGTAATCCGCCCCGCAACCCGGCAAGACGTACCCGCGATCCTTCGGATGATCCACGAACTGGCGCACTACGAGAAGGAGCCGGACGCCGTCCGGAACACACCGGAAATGCTCCAGGAAGTGCTGTTCGGCGAGAACCCGCGCGTGTTCGCAGCCATGGCCGAAAACCAGGCAGGGGAAGTCCAGGGTTTCGCCCTCTGGTTCCTGAACTATTCCACCTGGGAAGGCGTCCACGGGATCTACCTGGAGGACCTCTACGTCAGCCCGGAGGCCCGCGGCGAAGGGCACGGCAAGGCGCTGCTCCAGCACCTTGCCGCCACCGCAGTAGACAACGGATACGCCAGGGTGGAATGGAGCGTCCTGGACTGGAACGAGCCCTCCATCAACTTCTACCGCAGCCTTGGTGCCAGGCCCATGGACGGCTGGTCCACGTTCCGGCTCACCGGCCAGGCGCTCGAACAGTTCGGCAGTGCCGTCCCGGCCCGCGCCAATGGCTGACGCACGGATGCCGGCTCCGGCCAGCCCGGCGGTCCGGGTCCAGCACGAGGTAAGGGCACGGCACGAGTTCCGTGGCATGCGCACCGCTGAACACTTCTTCAGGGTGCCACTGGACCACTTCGGCGGCTTCCCCGATGGCGAAACCATCACCGTTTTTGCCCGCGAGTACGTCTCGGCCGCGCACTCCGAGGAACAGGCCTCCGAGCTTCCGTGGCTGCTTTTCCTCCAGGGCGGCCCGGGCGGGCGCGGCAACAGGTTCGGATCCCTGGGCGGCTGGAGCAAGGCGGCCGCCAGGGACTTCCGAATCCTGATGCTGGACCAGCGGGGCACCGGCCTCTCCTCGCCCATTGACCGCAGCACGCTTCCGCTGCGCGGACCGGCCGCGGCCCAGGCCGCGTACCTGGAACACTTCCGGGCCGATTCCATCGTGGCCGACGCCGAGCTGGTCCGGGAAGCCCTGGGGGCGGACCCGTGGACGGTGTACGGACAGAGCTACGGCGGCTTTTGTGCCCTGACCTACCTGTCCTTTGCCCCGCAGGGCCTTCGGGAAGTACTGGTCACCGGCGGCCTTGCGCCCCTGGCCGGCCCGGCCGACGACGTCTACCGCGCCACATTCCAGCGCGTGGCCGCCCGGAACGCCGAATACTTCGCCTGGTACCCGGAGGACCGTGCCGCCGTTGAGCGGATTGCCAGCCACCTGCGGCACACCCCGGAATACCTGCCCGACGGCGGTCCGCTCACCGTGGAGCGCTTCCAGATGGTGGGGGCTTTCCTCGGCGGCAACACCAGGGTGGACAGCCTGCACCACCTGCTGGAGGATGCCTTCACGGAAACCGCCGCAGGCCCACGGCTTTCCGACGCCTTCCTGGACCAGGTGCAGGGCATCGTGTCCCGCCGTTCCAATCCCCTCTACGCGCTGATGCACGAGTCCATCTACGGCCAGGGGCAGGCCACCGGGTGGGCGGCCTGGCGCGTCCTGGACGAGTATCCGGAGTTCAAGCCTGACGCTGAGCCGCTGCTCCTGACCGGCGAAATGGTCTATCCCTGGTATTTCGAGCAGGACCCGGCCCTTCAGCCCCTCCGGGAGGTGGCGGAACTGCTGGCCGCCAAAGAGGACTGGAAACAGCTCTACGACCGCGGGCAGCTGGCAGCCAACACGGTTCCCGTGGCCGCCGCCGTCTACTCGGACGATATCTATGTGGACCGGAAGCTGTCCCTGGAAACGGCGTCCGCCGTCCGCGGGCTGCAGGTGTGGGAGTCCGGGGACTTCCACCACGACGGCATCGCCGACGACGGGGAAGTGATCTTCGCCCGGCTCCTGGGCATGGCACGCTCAGGCGGCCGCTGACTGCCGCCGCCCGGCCATGACGGTCAGGAACGCCGCGGCCAGGACAGCTGCGCCCAAGGCACCTCCCAGGAGGTTGAGCCCCAGGTAGCCAATCCAGCTGAGGACCAGGCCGGACACTGCCCCGCCCACGGCGCCGGCAGCACCCATCAGCATGTCGGAAACGCCCTGCACCGCAACCCGCGACTGCTGCGCCACGCTTTCGGCCAGCAGCGTGGAGCCGGACACGGTGGCCGCGGACCAGCCCAGGCCCAGCAGGACCAGGCCCACCGCCACGGCGGCGGTGGATGCCTGGCCGAACCCGGCGACAGCCACGGCCGTCATCAGCAGGGTGAAACCGATCATGATGGTCTGGGCCCTGCCCGCTTTGTCCGTCAGCCAGCCCATCACGGGCGACAGGGCGAACATCCCGGCGATGTGCAGCGAGATGGTGAACCCGATGATCACCAGTACGTCGCCGGACGCCGTGTGGCCTGCATGGCTGGCGCCCGGGCCCTCCACCAGTTCCTGCAGGTGCAGGGGCGTCATGGACATCACGCCCACCATCACGGCGTGGGCTCCGACGACGGCGGCCACGGCCAGGAGCGCGGTCCGGGAGCCGCGGATGGCGCGCAGGCCCCGGGCGAGCGTCCCGCCGTCGTGCGCGCCCTGTCCGGCAGGGCCGCTACCTGAACGGCCGTCCACCCGCGGCGCCGCCGGCAGCTCCACGGCCTGCGCGGCCTGCAGACCCTCACGCGCCCGCTGGGCGGCGAGTTCCCTGGCGAGCAGCAACGGGTCCGGCCGAAGCCCAACAAAGAGCAGAACGGCTGCCAGGAGCAGGCCGGCACCGGAAATCACGAAGGGCCCGGCAACGGGTGGAAGACCCAGCGCCTGGCCCACCACGGTGCCGGGCTGGATCAGGTTGGGTCCGGTGACGGCGCCGATGGTGACCGCCCAGACCACCGTTGACAGGGCCAGGCCGCGGTGGTCGGGGTCGGCAAGGTCCACCGCGGCGAAGCGCGCCTGCAGGCTGGCAGCGCTGCCCACTCCGATGCCGGCGGCCCCCAGCACCAGCAGCACGAAGAGGCCGGACACCACCGCGAGCACCATCAGCACAGCACCCGCCAGTGCCGCGGACAGCCCGGCTACCTGCCCGATCCGGCGTCCCCGGCGGTCTGCCAGGGCGGCCAGAGGCAGTGCTGCCAGCGCCGCGCCCAGCGTCATTACTGTGGCCACGGCACCCGCCCAGGCGCTGGACCCTGACAGCTCGACCGCGAGGATCGATCCGATGGACACCGTGGCGCCGGTACCAATGCCGCCGAAAACCTGGGCCGTGCCCAGCAGCGCCACAGTGCGCCGCTGCACCTGGCGCACCCCTTGTTCCGTCATCAGGATTGGACCCATGCACCGAGCATAGTCCTCGCCGCGCCGCGCAGCAGGAACGGTTTAAAGCAGGCAATCCCGGCCGCACGGCGGCCGGGATTGCTTGCTGGTATCGGGAGGAAAGGGCTACTCGGCGTCGCTGTGGCTCTTCCGGATGTCGTCTTCGAGGCGGGGGTCCAGGTGCGCTTCCTTGGCCTTGGAGCTGACCAGGCTGGCGATCACGGCGATCACGATGGTGCCAACGATCACTGCCAGGGATACGAACGTGGGGATTTCGGGAGCCCATTCGATGTGCTGCCCGCCGTTGATGAACGGCAGTTCGTTCACGTGCATCGCATGAAGGACCAGCTTGACCCCGATGAAGGCCAGGATGAAGGACAGCGCGTGCTTCAGGTAGATCAGGCGGTTCATCAGGCCACCAAGCAGGAAGTACAGCTGGCGCAGGCCCATCAGGGCAAACAGGTTGGCCGTGAACACGATGAACGGGCTCTGGGTGAGGCCGAAGATTGCGGGGATGGAGTCGACGGCGAAGAGCAGGTCCGTCAGGCCGATGGTGATAAACACGATCAGCATCGGGGTGAATACCCTCTTGCCATCCACGGTGGTGCGCAGCTTGTTGCCGTCGAAGTTCTCCGACATGGGGAAGACCTTGCGGATCTTCGCGATGAGCGGGTTTTCCCGGTCTTCTTCGTCTTCGCCCTCGTCCTGGGCCTGCTTCCAGGCAGTCCACAGCAGGAACGCGCCGAAGATGTAGAACACCCAGCTGAACTGCTCAATGACGATGGCGCCGAGCAGGATGAAGATGCCGCGCAGGATCAGGGCGATGATGATGCCCACCATCAGCACTTCCTGCTGGTACTTCCGGGGCACGGAGAAGCGGGCCATGATAATGATGAAGACAAACAGGTTGTCGATGCTGAGGCTGTATTCCGTCACCCAGCCGGCGACGAACTGGCCGCCGTACTCAGGGCCGGTGAAGGCGAACATGGCGCCGGCGAACACCAGGGCGAGGCTGACATAAAACGCTACCCACAGTCCGGCTTCCTTCATGGAAGGTTCATGGGGACGCCGGACCACCAAAAGAAGGTCGATCAGGAGGATCAGGCCGAGGACGACAAGTGAGCCGACTTCGAACCACACGGGCAATTCGAGCACAGGGTAGCCTTTCGCAGGGTACAGAGATGCGGTGTAAGTCTCTCCGGCCTGCCTGTGCACTTGGTGCTGAAATGGCGGCCCGCTACGCCCGGCCGGGCAACTATGCCCTGCGTGTTGACGATCGTAGCGCTCGGGATACTCCCCTACGTGACCTTAACTGTACCGCAGTCACCCAGGCCGCCCGTCCCCCCGTTACCTTTGTGTCAGGCGTGCCCGGCCGCCTGCATCTGCCGCAGTTCCTTCTTCAGCTCGCCCACTTCGTCCCTGATCCTGGCTGCCACCTCGAACTGCAGTTCGGCGGCAGCACCGTGCATCTGCTCCGTCAACTGTTCGATCAGCCCCACCAGATCCTCCGCCGGTGCTGCTGCGAGGCCGTCTGAGCGCACTTGGGCGGCACCCTTCGCCGCGGACTTCCGTTTGCCGCCCTTGGCCAGCCGGCTGTTGTTGAGCAGCTCCTGGGTGTCGGCATCTTCCTTGGCCAGTTGGTCGGTGATGTCCGCAATCTTCTTGCGCAGCGGCTGCGGGTCCACCCCATGCTCGGTGTTGTAGGCCACCTGGATGGCTCGGCGCCGGTTGGTCTCGTCGATGGCATGCGCCATGGAGTCCGTGATGCGGTCGGCGTACATGTGCACCTGGCCCGAGACGTTACGGGCGGCGCGGCCGATGGTCTGGATCAGTGAGGTTGAGGAGCGCAGGAAGCCTTCCTTGTCCGCGTCCAGGATGCTGACCAGGGACACTTCCGGGAGGTCCAGGCCCTCACGAAGCAGGTTGATGCCCACCAGGACGTCGAACTTTCCCATCCGGAGTTCGCGCAGCAGCTCAACGCGCCGCAGGGTGTCCACGTCGGAGTGGAGGTACTCCACCTTGATGCCGTGGCCCAGGAGGTAGTCGGTGAGGTCCTCCGCCATCCGCTTGGTGAGGGTGGTGACCAGGATGCGCTCGTCCTTGGCGGTACGGGTCTTGATCTCCCCCAGCAGGTCATCGATCTGGCCCTTGGTGGGCTTGACCACCACCTCGGGATCGATGAGCCCGGTGGGCCGGATGATCTGCTGGACGAACCCGTCGGCCTTGCCGAGCTCGTACTTGCCGGGGGTGGCCGACAGGTAGACGGTCTGGCCGACGCGCTGAAGGAACTCGTCCCATTTCAGCGGCCTGTTGTCCATGGCTGAGGGCAGCCGGAAGCCGAAGTCCACCAGGTTCCGCTTGCGTGACATGTCGCCCTCGTACATCGCGCCGATCTGCGGGATGGTCACATGGGATTCGTCCACCACCAGCAGGAAGTCGTCCGGGAAGTAGTCGAGGAGGCAGTGCGGCGCCGTGCCGGGGGCGCGGCCGTCAATGTGCGAGGAGTAGTTCTCGATGCCGTTGCAGAAGCCCATCTGCTGCATCATTTCGAGGTCGTAGTTGGTCCGCATGCGGAGGCGCTGCGCCTCCACCAGCTTGTTCTGGCCCTCCAGCACCTTCAGCCGGTCGGCGAGCTCGTCCTCAATCCGCTTGATGGCCCTGGACATGCGCTCCGGCCCGGCAACGTAGTGGGAGGCGGGGAAGACATACATTTCCTCTTCGTCCCGGATCACCTCGCCGGTGAGCGGGTGGAGCGTGTGGATGTTCTCGATTTCGTCACCGAAGAACTCGATCCGGATGGCAAGTTCCTCGTACATCGGGATGATCTCCACGGTGTCCCCCCGGACCCGGAACGTGCCCCGGTGGAAGTCCATGTCATTGCGGGCGTACTGCATGGACACGAACTTCCGGAGGAGGTCGTCCCGGTTCATCTCCGCGCCCTTGCGCAGCGTGACCATGCCGGCGATGTATTCCTCCGGCGTACCCAGGCCGTAGATGCAGGACACTGTAGCCACGACGATCACATCCCGCCGGGTCAGCAGGGCGTTTGTGGCGGAGTGGCGGAGCCTTTCAACTTCCTCGTTAATGGAGGAGTCCTTCTCGATGAAGGTGTCCGTCTGCGCCACATACGCTTCGGGCTGGTAGTAGTCGTAGTAGGACACGAAGTATTCCACCGCGTTGTTGGGCAGCAGTTCGCGGAATTCGTTGGCCAGCTGTGCCGCGAGGGTCTTGTTCTGGACCATCACCAGGGTGGGGCGCTGGACCTGTTCGATCAGCCAGGCCGTGGTGGCGCTCTTACCGGTACCCGTGGCGCCGAGAAGCACCACGTCTTTTTCGCCGTTCTTGATGCGCTCCGTCAGTTCGGCAATGGCGGCGGGTTGATCGCCCGCGGGCTTGAATTCGCTGATGACCTCAAAGGGCGCCACAACACGGTTGATATCCTGCGCAAGGCTCATGGATCTAATCTACAACCGGGCACCGACACTATAAGGGCCCGTCCGTTACGGGCGAACAGCTCCGGTCCGCGGAACCGGCTTCACGACGCGTACGACGGCGGCGCCCAGCCGGTCTCGTCAGCCCAGGCGGACATCAGGGGCCATGCAACGTCCGTGAACCACGGTTCCTTGGCCTCCGCATATGCCCTCGTACCCGCCGAGCTGGCGAAGCGCCCCGCAAGGTCTGCCTTATGCCCTGCGTAAAGCATGCGTGCGGACGGGTTGGCCCGCAGCCAGTCCCGGAACATCAGGGCATAGCGCCATCCGGGCGAGCCGGCAACGCGGACGTGGATGTTGACTGGACGCGCGGGGTCCGCGTTGGCGTGGAACCGTTTCTGCCACTGCCCGGGATCCGGCGCACCAGGTTTAGGCGTATCGGACCCGGCACCGGGCACCAGGGGGAACCCGGCTGCCGCCAGCAGGGGTGCCGCACTGTCTGCTGCGTCCAGGCCGGAAACGGCAACCTGCAGGTCTATGACGTCCTTGGCGGCCAGGCCGGGGACGGACGTGGAGCCAATGTGGTCCACCGCCAGGATGAGCCCGTGGGCTGCGGACTTCAGCCTTGCCGAGATCCGGGCCGCGTCCTTGGCCCATTCCTCCCGATACGGCTCCATGACAGGTCCGCAGTTCCTCGCGGCACGCTTGCCTGCAGCGAGGTTGCGGGCGAAGGGCATCAGCCGGTCGTCCCAGAGCCGGTCCACCTGGACCAGCAGGTGCTGCACGCTGGCAGAATTGTCCAGGACGACGTCGGCCGCAGCCAGCCGATCCTTCCGCGTTGCCTGCGCGGCCATCCGCGACAGTGCAGCCTCCCGCGTCATCCCACGGTGCTCCAGCATCCGCTGGAGCCGCACGTCGTCCGGCGCATCCACCACCACCACCAGGTGGAAGTCGCTCCCCTGCCCGGTTTCCACAAGCAAGGGGATGTCCTGCACCACCACGGCATCTTCTGCCGCACCCGCCACAATAGCCGCGGCCCGTGCACGGACCAGGGGGTGGACAATCCCGTTGAGGGCCTCGAGTCGCTCGGGGCTGCCAAACACCAACGTGCCGAGTTTGGGGCGGTCCAGCCGGCCGTCGGCGCCAAGGACATCTCTGCCAAACTCCGCCACAACGCGGTCCAGGCCCTCGGTGCCGGGCTCCACCACTTCACGGGCCAACGCATCAGCATCCACGAGCACCGCGCCGCGTTCTTTCAGGCGCGAGGCCACCACTGACTTCCCGGAGGCGATGCCGCCCGTCAACCCGATCTTGAGCATCCCCCCACCCTAATCGCCCGGCCCAGGTCCACGTGCATCTCCTAAATGCCACATGCTGGCCGCAAGAGCGCGGGCGACGACGAGTACGCGCGGCAGCCCATGGCTTGCCGGGTCATGGGAGCCTGGGCCTAGACTTGGGCGGGTGCAAGGGGAAGAGAGCAGGGCCACCAGCTACACCACACTGGCGGCGGGCTCCGATTTCCGCCACGAGCTGGAGATCAAGCGTTCCCGGTTCATCACTGTGCTGCGCCGGGCAGACAGCGAGGACGCTGCACGGGACCTGGTGGCAGGCCTCCGCCGCGAGTTCCACGACGCCCGGCACCACTGCTCGGCGTTTATCATCGGACCCGACCGGAGCATCCAGCGCTCCAACGACGACGGCGAACCGTCCGGAACAGCGGGCCTTCCCATGCTGGAAGCTTTGGCCAAACGGGAGACGACGCCCGGGGCCGCCGACCTCAGCGACGTAAGCGCCGTCGTCGTCCGCTACTTCGGCGGTGTCCTGCTCGGGGCGGGCGGACTGGTGCGGGCATACTCCGAGTCCGTGTCCTCGGCGCTAACCCTTGTGCCGCTGGTGCGCCGCAGGCGCCTGCGAATCTGCTCGGTGGAAGTGCCGCATGCTGCGGCCGGGAAGCTCGAAAACGACCTGCGGGCCGCAAACCTGGTGATGGCCGGAACCAGCTACGGATCCCGGCACACCGTCCTGCAGGTGGCGGTGCCGGACAACGCCGGCGCAATAGCGGACGCCGCAGAACGGGTGCAGTTGCTGACGGCCGGCAGTGCCTCGCTGGTGGCGAAGGGAACGGAGTGGGTGGATGTCCCCTTCACCTGAGGTGTCCCTGGTGGACGTGGATGAGGCGGTGCTGGACGGGCTCCTTGCCCTCGCTAAGCGCGATGCCTCCCCCGATGAGGTGGCTCCCCCGCTGGGCGGGCCGGGCTGGAACCCTGAGCGGACTGCCTGGTTCTTCGGTTACCACCGCGCCGCCGCCCACGGCCTGGACGGCCTTGCCGGGGAGAAGACGTGGGGAATTCTCGCCGATGGCAGCCTCGCCGGATCCATCCGGCTGCGCCGCATCGCATCCGGCACCACGGCAGCCGGACCCGCCGGAGCGGCGGCCGATACGGGTATCTGGCTTGGCCGGAGCTTTCGGTCCCGGGGCATTGGCGCCGCCGCGTTGCGGCTGGTGCTGGATGAGGCCCGAAGGGCGGGACTTTCCCGGGTGATTGCCCGCACCCTGGCGGGAAACGTGGGCGCCCAGCGCATTCTGGCCTCAGCCGGGGCCGTCCTGACGCACGACGACGACGGGACGGTCCGCGCCGTCGTCGAACTTTAAGGCGCTGGGTGACGCCTGACCGACTGTAGCCAACAGTTGGGTTAAAGCAACAGACCCCCTGCCTTGTGGGCAGGGGGTCTGTTGCGTGGGCCCGGAAAACCGGGCCGGTGGCAATTAGTTGCCGGTCAGCTTCTCGCGCAGGGCGGCGAGAGCCTCGTCGGATGCAAGCGTGCCTGCACCGGCGTTGGACTCAGCAGCCGGCTCCGAGGAGTAGCTGGTGGTGCCGGAATCGCTGTCACCGGACGTTGCAGCAGCAGCGTCGTCGGCAGCGTGCTGGGCAACCTGCTTCTTGTGGGCTTCCCAGCGGGTCTGGGCGTCAGCGTACTGCTGCTCCCAGGCGGCGCGCTGGTTCTCGTAGCCTTCAAGCCACTCGTTGGACTCGGGATCGAAGCCCTCGGGGTACTTGTAGTTGCCCTCTTCGTCGTACTCTGCGGCCATGCCGTACAGAGCGGGATCGAATTCGGTGCTGTCGGCGTCGACGCCCTCGTTGGCCTGCTTGAGGGACAGCGAGATGCGGCGGCGTTCCAGGTCGATGTCGATGACCTTGACGAACAGCTCGTCGCCAACGGAGACAACCTGCTCGGCCAGTTCCACGTGGCGGACAGCCAGCTCGGAGATGTGGACCAGGCCTTCGATGCCGTCTTCGACGCGGACGAACGCACCGAACGGAACCAGCTTGGTGACCTTACCCGGAACAACCTGGCCCAGGGCGTGGGTGCGGGCGAAGGTCTGCCACGGATCTTCCTGCGTAGCCTTGAGCGACAGGGAAACGCGCTCGCGGTCCAGGTCCACTTCGAGAACCTCGACAGTGACTTCCTGGCCAACTTCGACAACCTCGGACGGGTGGTCGATGTGCTTCCAGGACAGCTCGGAAACGTGAACCAGGCCGTCTACGCCGCCCAGGTCCACGAAGGCACCGAAGTTGACGATGGAGGAAACGACGCCGGGACGGACCTGGCCCTTTTCCAGCTTGTTGAGGAACGTGGAGCGGACCTCGGACTGGGTCTGCTCGAGCCATGCACGGCGGGACAGCACAACGTTGTTGCGGTTCTTGTCCAGCTCGATGATCTTGGCTTCGATCTGCTGGCCGATGTACGGAGCCAGGTCGCGCACACGGCGCATCTCGACGAGGGATGCGGGCAGGAAGCCGCGCAGGCCGATGTCGAGGATAAGACCACCCTTGACGACCTCGATGACGGTACCGGTGACAACACCGTCTTCTTCCTTGACCTTCTCGATGTCGCCCCAGGCACGCTCGTACTGAGCGCGCTTCTTGGAGAGGATCAGGCGGCCTTCTTTGTCTTCCTTGGTGAGCACCAGGGCTTCGACCTGATCGCCAACGGAGACGACGTCTCCGGGATCAACATCGTGCTTGATGGACAGCTCACGGGAGGGGATGACACCTTCGGTCTTGTAACCGATGTCGAGCAGGACTTCATCGCGGTCGACCTTGACGACGGTACCTTCGACGAGGTCTCCGTCGTTGAAGTACTTGATGGTGGCGTCGACAGCTGCGAGGAAGTCCTCAGCGGTACCGATGTCGTTAATAGCGACTACGGGGGTACCGGGCTTCTCGGTGGAGGTGATGGTCATGTAGTAGGGGCTCCGTTGTGGATAGTTAGTTGATCAGGCGACCACCACTTCCGGGTACTGACCTGGAGGCGGAGCGCGGCGGATTTGCCGGGTCATCCTGATTGCGCGGCGTTTACGTGCAGCCAAAGCTGGGCACACGTAACACACGCCTGTTCATTCTAGTCGTTGCCCGTTACGAGGGTCAAAGCGAGGCACGCGGGCTTGACGTGTCCTTGCAGTTCAGAAGTGGGTGAGGCAGTGCGTTGCCCGCTCCACCGCGAACATCTGCCGCGCTTTCAGTGCGGCGCCGGGCGTGGTTTCGGTGATCCGCCCCGCCGCGGCCAACGTGACGGGACACACCCCGCCCAGGTAGATCGAGGACAGGGCGGAGACATCCAGCGCCAGGTCCGCCGGGGCGGTGTCAGGCAAGCGCTCGACGGCGGCCTGGCCGCCGTCGACGTCCAGGGCGTACTTGCCTGCCGTCAGGTCCAGCGGGTCCGCAATGCCGAAAACAAGCCGGCCGTCCGCCGGGTAGTGCCGGGCTTCCAGCGCCTTGCCGGCGTCGAGGAGGCGGAGCCACAGCATGTCCCGGCTGTCCGACGAATCGATGCAGCGCGGGTCGTCGAGCGCCCACGCCAGGGGGTCGTCAACCGGCGCTTCGTCCCACGAGACGCGTTCCACCAGGTCGATGGCGCCGAGGAACTGCCACAGTTCCAGGTAGGCGTCATTGCCGGCTGCCACCAGGTCCACGACCTCCACGGTGTAGGGCTCCGTATCCCAGCCCAGGAACTTGTAGGAGACATAGCCGTCAATGTCGCCGCCCGGACCGTAGTGGAGCGCAACCTTGACGGCAGGGTCCTCCTTGCCGTCACGGCCCAAGGACCCGGACGCCAACTGCCGGTACCAGTCCTGCCTGCCCAGGGACCCGGGGGTAAGCCGGTGCACACGCTCGAAGACCTCCGGCGCCAGGTGCAGCAGGGCTTTGGGATCGGCAATCTCCACGCTTCCGGCAGGCTGGTGGCGGAGGTTGAAGCGCGCGGTGGTGTCCACCTTGACGGTGCGTTCAAAGCTGGCCACGCCGTAACCGAAACGGCCGTAAATGGTCCCTTCCGAGGCGGTAAGGGCGGCCATGGCGATGCCGTCATCCTTGGCGAGGCGAAGGTCCTCGCTCATCATCGTCCGCAGGAGGCCCCGCCGCCGGTGCGACGTGCGGACGGTCACCGACGTGACCATCTGGGATTCGAGCATCCGGCCAAATCCGATATTGAGGGTCTTGCGGAAGGTTGCGAAGGTGGCCACCGGCACCGTTGCCGGCATGGAGGACGGCGCCACCGCCCCGGTCTGGTAAACGCCGGTGAGCGCCCGGCCGTCAGCTTCATATGTGGCGAGCGTTTTTGCCACGTGCTCAGGAGTCCTGGTGGATTCGTGGAAGCCAAAGGACACAGCACGCGACCAGGCTTCCGCCTCCGCGTAACCGTCCTTGCCCTCGGAGACAGCGCCAAAGCGCCGGATTTCATAGTTGCCACTCAGTTCAGCCACGGTTACGAGCCTAGTCATGGCCGGCGGCCTTCACCAGTCACACACGCACCCCATCCGCAGCTCCGCCACAGGCACCGTCGTCGGCATCCTGTTCAAACAGGGCTGCAGCATCCTGGGCCAATGCACAGTGCGCGGTCAGCCTTGGGGGTCTAAGTTAGAGCAGGACGTGACGCGCTTCACAGGCGTGGGACAAGCGGTCTGCGCCCACGCAAATTTTCTGCCCGCAGTACCTGACCCTAGCGAGGACACATGCAAGTTTCCCAAGCGGAACAAACACCGGACGCATCCCTACTGAAAGTCCTGGGCAACTGGGACGCCCTGGCACTCGGATTCGGAGCCATGATCGGTTTCGGCTGGGTGGTCCTCACCGGCGGCTGGATCGCGTCCGCCGGCACTATGGGGGCCGTCCTGGCCATGATCACCGGTGGCGCCATCATGGGCGTGGTGGGTCTGACCTACGCCGAGCTGACTGCGGCCATGCCGAAGGCGGGCGGTGAACACAACTTCCTGCTCCGTGGGATGGGCCCACGGTGGTCCTTCATCGGCTCCTGGGCCATCACCGGCGGATACATCACCATTGTTGCCTTTGAGGCCGTGGCCCTGCCCCGGACTGCGCAATACCTCTTCCCGAACCTCAGCCAGATCCCGCTGTGGGAAGTGGCGGGCTACCAGGTGCACCTGACCTGGGCGCTGGTGGGGGCTGTCGCAGCGGTAGTGATCACTGGAATCAACATCCTCGGTGTGAAGCTTGCCGGTGTGGCCCAGACGTTCGTGGTGGTCTTCCTGCTGGTCATTGGCCTGATGCTGGTGTTCGGTTCCTTCGTTGGAGGTTCGGCGACGAACATGGAGCCCTTCTTCACGGGCGGCCTGAACGGCTACTTCGCCGTCCTGGTGGTGGTTCCGTTCCTGTTCGTGGGCTTCGACGTCATCCCCCAGTCAGCCGAAGAAGTGAACATCCCCGCCCGGCAAATAGGCAGGCTCGTCGTCGTCGCCGTCATCCTCGCAACCATCTGGTACGTCATGACTGTTTTGACCACGTCCTCTGCGATGCCCGCGGGAGAGATCGCACAGGCTGATATTGCAACAGCCGATGCCATGGGTGCGCTGTTCGGCAGTGACGTGATGGCGAAGATCCTGATTGCCGGTGGAATCGCGGGAATCCTGACCTCATGGAACTCGCTGCTTCTGGGCGCCTCGCGCCTGATGTTCTCGATGGCGCGTTCCGGCATGCTGCCCGCGTGGTTCGCCAAGCTGCATCCGAAGTACCGCACTCCGGTCAACGCGCTCCTGTTCATTGGCGTGCTGTCCTTCGTTGCGCCGTTCTTCGGCGTATCGATGCTCGGCTGGCTTGTGGATTCGGGGGCGCCCAGCATCGTTATTGCCTACATCCTGGTCGCCGTGGTGTTTGTGATCCTGCGCCGGCGCGAGCCCGGGATGGACCGGCCGCTCCGCGTGGGCGGCCAGGGCAACGGCGGCGTCATAATCGGCGTTACCGCGGTGGTCCTCTGCCTGGGACTGCTCAGCCTCTACATGCCCGGCATGCCCGCAGCCCTCACCCCGCCGCCGTGGATCCTGTTCGGCCTCTGGTGGGTGCTCGGAGCGGTCCTGCTGTTCCGCATCCCGTCCGGCATCACGCCCGGCGCGGATGCTGAGCACGACCTGCTGGAGCGGCTCAGGCAGCGGCGGGAGTCGGCAAGGAACAGCTGAGTATCCCTGCCCTGTTGTCCCTGCCAGACTGTCCCCGCCCGGGGGCCTGCTGACAACGCGAAAGAGGTGGGACGGTTATCCGTCCCACCTCTTTCGCGTTGCGCGTGGCTTAGTGCCCGGCGTCGTACCAGCTGGGTCCGACGCCGATCTGGACCTCCAGCGGAACGCTGAGGTCCGCCGCGGCGGCCATCTGCTCGGTAACCAGTTTCTCCACGGCTGCGCGTTCGCCCGTGGCGACCTCCAGGACGAGTTCGTCATGGACCTGGAGCAGCATCCGTGACTTCAGTCCCTGGGCCTTCAGTTCAGCGTGGACACCGAGCATGGCACGCTTGATGATGTCCGCCGCCGAGCCCTGGATGGGGCTGTTCAGTGCGATGCGCTCGGCGTTTTCGCGCAGCTGCCTGTCCGTGCTGGTCAGGTCCGGCAGGTACCGCCTGCGTCCCTCGATGGTGGCCGTGTAGCCGTCCACGCGGGCCTGGTCGACGACGCCGCGGAGGTAGTCCCGGACGGCGCCGAACCGGTCGAAGTAGTCCTTCATGAGGGTGCGTGCCTCATCCACGGAGATCTCCAGCTGCTTGGACAGGCCGAAGGACGTCAGGCCGTAGGCCAGGCCATAGGACATGGCCTTCACCTTGGAGCGCATGGCGCTGGTGACCTCTTCGGTGGGCACGTGGAAGATGTTCGAGCCAACGAACCGGTGCAGGTCCTCGCCGTCCTTGTAGGCCTGGATGAGGCCCTGGTCGCCGGACAGGTGCGCCATGATGCGCATCTCAATCTGCGAGTAGTCTGCGGACAGCAGGCATTCATAGCCCTCCCCCACCACGAAGATGCCGCGGACGCGCCGGCCTTCCTCGCTGCGGATGGGGATGTTCTGCAGGTTGGGGTTGTTGGAGGAGATCCGGCCTGTTGCTGCCACGTTCTGTGCGTACGTGGTGTGGATGCGGCCGTCCTCTGCCACCGATTTCTTCAGGGATTCAAGCATCTGGCGCAGCTTGGCGGCCTCCCGGTGGGCCATCAGCTGCACCAGGAACTCGTGCCCGGTCTTTTCCAGCAGGTTCTTCAGCGAGGCCGCATCCGTGGTGTAGCCCGACTTGATCTTCTTGGTCTTGGGCAGCTGGAGTTCCTCGAACAGGACCGTCTGGAGCTGCTTGGGCGAGCCCAGGTTGACCTCGTGGCCGATCGCCGCGAACGCCTGCTCCTGCGCCTGGTCGATGACCCTGGCAAGGTCGGCGAGCTGGTCGTCCATGCGTGCCATGTCGATGCCGATGCCGGCGAGTTCCATGTCCGCCAGGACCCGGCTGACGGGCAGCTCCAGGGTGGACAGGAGTTCCTCGGCCCGGCGCTCCTTCAGTTCCGATTCGAAGTAGCCGCTGAGGGCAAGGACGACGGCGGCAGCCTGGACCAGCGCGTCGGCGGCGGCATCGTCCTCGCCGTCGAAGGAGAGCTCCAGCTGCCCTGCCTTGGCTGTTGCGCCCGGGATGCCCACGTTCAGGTGGTGCTGGGCCAGCTCGGCGAGTTCATAGGTGCGCCGGTCGGGCTGGATCAGGTAGCCGGAGATGGAGGTGTCGTCCACGACGCCTTCCAGCTCCAGCCCAAGGGAGGTCAGGGCCTTGAGGGCGGCCTTGAAGCCGTGCATGACCTTCGGAGCGCCGGGGTCGCGCAGCCAGGCAGCCAGGACGTTCTCCGTGTCGGCGTCCTGTCCGGACAGGTCAATGTAGGCGGCGGCGCCGTCCCGGACGATGGCCAGCGCTGCGGCGTCCTCGCCGATGCGGCCAGGGATGAGGTCCACAGCGAGGGCGGAGCGTTGTCCGGCGCCTGCGGCCAGGAATGCGGACAGTTCCGCGGCGTCAGCCGGGGTGACGTACTCGGGAGTGTCGATGCTCTCCCGCTCGGCGGCGGGCTTGTCCTCATCGCCGTACAACGCGAAGAGCCTGTTGCGGATGGTCTTGAATTCGAGCTTGTCGAAGAGGTCCTCAAGTGCTGCCTGGTCCGGGCGCGGCTGGTACAGGTCATCGAGTGTGACGGGGAGTTCAAGGTCCGTGTGGAGCTGGTTCAGCCGGCGGTTCCGCTTCACGGCGTCGACGTTCTCGCGCAGCGCGTCGCCCACCTTCCCGCCAATGGAATCCAGGTGTTCCAGGACGCCCTCGAGCCCCCCGTAGAGGTTGATCCACTTTGCCGCGGTCTTCGGCCCGACGCCGGGCACGCCCGGGAGGTTGTCCGCGGTTTCGCCCACCAGTGCGGCGAGGTCGGAGTACCTGCCGGGGCTGACGAAGTACTTTGCCTCGATGGCGGCGGCATCCATCCGCGGAATATCGCTAACGCCCTTTTTGGGGTAAAGCACAAAGACGTTGTCCGTGATGAGCTGGAACGCGTCCCGGTCCCCTGACACCAGCAGTACCTCGTACCCGGCCTTTTCACCCATGGCGGCGAGGGTGGCCAGGATGTCGTCAGCCTCATAACCGGGCATTTTGATGGTCTTGATGCCCCAGGCCTCCATGACCTGCCCAATGAGGTCAATCTGGTTGTTCATCTCCCGGGGGGTTTCGTTCCTGCCACCCTTGTATTCGCTGTATTCGGTCTTGCGGTGGGTGGACTCGTCGGAGACGTCGAAGGCCACGGCGATGTGGGTTGGCTGCTGCTCCTTGATGAGGTTGATCAGCATGGAGGTGAATCCGTGGATGGCGTTGGTGTGCTGCCCGTTGGTGGTTGAGAACTTGTCCGCAGGGAGCGCGAAAAAAGCGCGGAATGCCATGGAGTGGCCGTCCAGGACGAGCAGCCGCGGCTGGCCGGTCATGGGGACTACGGGGGCGGCGGTCGCTGAAACGGACCCGCCGGCCGGGACCCCAGCGTTGTCCTGACCTGCACCTTCCCCGACTGCAGCGTCCTGGAGGGCGGTTGAGCCCTGCGGGGCGTTGTCCTCCTGCAGGGTTTGGGACGGGAAAGGGGCCGGTTTGGTTGTTTCACTCACAGGTGCCAGCCTAGTTGCCATGATGGACAATTTCACGCCCGGCCCCTTCGCCGAAGAGCTTTCCGCCGCCGGCATCCCTGAGCACCTGCACGCCTGGCTGGGGCGGTTCGGGATCGGCGCCCTGGTGGTGAAAATGGGGATCCGGTTCCAGGAGATGAGCCCCGAGCGCAGCGTTGCCACCATGCCGGTGGAGGGCAACACGCAGGTCGCGGGAATCCTCCACGGCGGGGCACACGTGGTGCTCGCCGAAACACTGGGGTCCTTCGCCGCCGGGATGCATGCCGGGCCGGGCCGCCATGCGGTGGGCATCGAGGTCAACGCCACCCATCACCGCTCCATCTCCACCGGAACCGTGACGGGAACGTGCACAGCCATCCATTTGGGCCGGACCCTGGCCACCCATGAGATCGTGATGACTGACGAGCAGGGCAGGCGGCTGTCCACGGCACGCATCACCAACATGATCCGGGACAACGTCCCGAGCCCGGCCCAAAAGGGGTCGATCAGTCCATCGCAGGGAACGACTGACGACGGCTGACAGTGACGATGCCGACGGCGGCCGCGTAACCTCAACCCATGGGAAGGATCAGCGGAATCTGGATTGTCGGTGTCTCATTGCTGCTGACCGCGTGTTCCGCTGCACCGGCGTCAATTGCTGAATCAGAACACACGGGCGGGCTCCCTGCTGAAGCAATTACCGTGACTCAAGACTCCTCCGGCCGAGACCTTGCATACCCTTTTCCCACGGCAGGCTGGCTGGACGGCGGCGCCAGGTTCGCCGTTGTGCTGGCCGGCAGTTCGAGCTGCCCTGCATTTCCGTCCTCCATCGACGTTGCCGATGCTTACACCATTAAGCTTGGCCTCGACACCCGCGGCGGACCCGCCTGCACAGCCGACATGGCGCCACGCACCTACATCATCAGGACGCCTTCCGATATAGACAGTTCGCGTCAGGTGACACTCCTGTTTGGCGAAACCACCGTGGCGCTGCCGCCGCTGTAGCCGACCGGCTCCCGACCCCTGACTCCCGGCTCCCGGCTCCCGGCTCCCGGCTCCCGGCTCAATCAGGGTCCGCCAGGGTCACCTGGGCGCCAGCAGGCGGGGCAGGATTGGCGATTTCCGGTGGCAACGCCGCTGAGAAAATCTCCGCCGTGGGGGCTGTCCGCCTCATTGTCGGACCCCCTTGGCATGATGGGTTTATGGGCAGGGAAGCGGTGGCGAGGGCGTTTGCGGATATCAGGGCCGCCCTTGCCGTGCTCAACGCTGAGGTGGACGCGTGCGGTTCGGAGCCGTTCTCTGCTGCTGATCCGTTGGCCGGGCTGGCGGACGGGAGCCTGGACATCCTCGCCGGCGCGGCGGCTGTGGAGGCCGGCGTGGCGGGCCTGAAGGCCCGAGCTGCCATGAAGTACGCCGGCACCGCCCATGCCCTGGTCCCTCCCGGGATGCCGGTGCAGGCGCAGGAAATGGCTGTGGCCGCCGAGATCGGGTGCGTGCTGGCCATCGGGCCGCGGACCGCCAGCGCCTTCCTGTCCGTATCCCACGCCCTGACCACCACCCTGCCCCTGACCTTCTCTGCCCTGCAGGCCGGCACGCTCTCCTGGCAGCACGCCCAGGTCATGGCAGACGAGGCAGCCACCCTCGACCCCACCGCCGCCACCGCCCTGGAAGCCCACTTCCTGGACCCCGACACACCAAGACCAGCCGCCGCAGCCACGATCGGGGAGATGCCCGCGCACCGGTTCCGGCACAAAGCCCGCACCTGGCGCGAACGCCACCATCCCGAATCCCTCGAGAAACGCCATACCAACGCCGCGGCAGACCGGCGGGTCGACTACAGGCCGGACCAGGACGGCATGGCCTGGCTCTCCGCCTGCCTCCCGGCCCACCAGGCAATGGCAGGCTGGAACCGGCTCAACGCCCTCGCCCGCGCCGCACAAGGACCCCACGAACCCCGCACCCTCACCCAACTCCGCGCCGACCACTTCGCCGACGCCATCCTCACCAGCGGCACCAACAGTGGCAGCAACCACGGGAGAGCCGACAGTCCCGGCATACCTGCAGACACCAGCGTCGCGGCGGGCACCAGCGCCGCGGCAGATACCAGCAGCGGGGCAGATGCAGGAACGGATCCCGCCCCGTCGTCGTCGATCCGGGCCCAGGTCCTCGTCACCGTCCCGGTCTTCGCCCTCATGGGCCTGACCGACGAGCCAGCCATGCTCGACGGATACGGACCCATCCCAGCCTCCATGGCACGGGACCTGGTCGCCAACGGGGCCGATTCGTTCCACCGCGTCCTGGTCGATCCGCGGGACGGGGCCCCGCTGGAGATCGGCCGGACCAGCTACCGGGTCACCAAAGCCATGCGGAACTGGCTCCGGCTGCGAGACGGCCAGTGCCCCTTCCCCGGCTGCAGCAACCCCTCCCTGGATAACGAGGCAGACCACCTCCTCGCCTGGCACCACGGCGGAACCACCGGAATCAGCAACCTCGGACAACCCTGCCCGAAACACCACAAACTCCGGCACACCACCGGCTGGACACCAACACCAGCCACCCGGCTGGACCTCACCCACCGGCCGCCACTACAAAAGCGAACACCAAGACTGGCAACCACCCCACTGGCCGGAGTCTGCCCTGTCCGCCATGCCCGCGAACCTGAAACCCGGTGAGCAGCGCCGGGAACGTCACAGGGGGCAGGCACACCGCCCCGCGGATCTGCTTCATCGCGGGCTATCCCAGGCAGAAGTCGAGCTGGAGGAGTTCTTCTATGGCAGCGGCTGACCATGCGGCTGCGCGGTCATTGATCTGCATGCCGACCGTTTTACGCCGTTGACCTATGTGCCGCTGGCCGCGCTGCCATCCAAAAGGTACCGCAGCTCAACGATGCCCCTGCCCATGGTGCGGGAGGCAACCAGCTCGAGAGGCGGCGTCGGCCCTTCCAGCGGGAGCAGCCGCTTGCCGCTTCCCAACACCACGGGAATCACGGACAAGATGATTTCGTGGAGCAGACCGGCGCCGGCGAACTGCGCGGCCAGGTTGCCGCCGCCTACCACCCAGACGTTCTTTCCGCCCGCGTCGCGTTCGAAGTCCGCTGCGAACTCGGTAACATCCCCGCGGACGAACGTGATGTCAGCACCTGCCGGGGCCGGGTACTCATGGTGGGTGAACACGTAGGACGGCGTGGCGGGGTAAGGCCAGTTGTCCGATTCGTGTTCCAGAAGCCAGGAATAGGTTTCTCCACCCATGACAATGCAGCCCACATCCGCCATGAACGACTCGTAGCTTTCCTTACCGCCTTCGAATCCGTCGAACTGCAGGAGCCAGTCCAGGTCATCAGTGGGGGTGGCAATAAAGCCGTCCAGGGATGCGGCAACGTAGTACTGGATGTGAGGCATGGGCCAAGCCTAGCCAACCGCACCTGCCCCTGCCAGAGACTGGTTGGACCCGAGGAGGGGGAGCAGGAACTGCCTCAAGCGAAGACAGTGACGGGCTTGCCGGCTTTAACCTGGCGCGGCGACAGGGGGCCTGGTCAGCCGGAGAAGTACGGGATGATCAGGTACAGCCCGAAGAGAACCGCCAGGCTGCACAGGCCGAAGCAGATGTAGGCAAGGGACCGCTTGATGCCCGGGGACGTCTGCTGGACGTCCGCGGCAATGGCCGTGAGCCGCACGCCGAGCGAGTACAGCACTACAACTGTTACTGCGGCCGTCAGGGTGGCGCCGGCAACGGTCAGGAGTTCCAACCACTTCATCGCTGAGTCTCCTTCTGGTTGTTGGCGTCAGCGTCAGCCTCTGCCTGCGCTTTGGCTTTGGCGTGGGCGCGCGCACGCGCCATGGCCTTCTTCTTGGCGAAGCGCACGGCCTGGCCGGCTTCCTCCACCTCGATGGCGTTGTGGTGGCCGACGGCGGACTTGCGTGAGTAGAAGAACATAAAGAGGACAGCTGCCGTGCCGGCGACGGCGGCGATCAGGACGCCGATGACACCGGTCTTCACCAGCAGGGCGGTCAGGGCCCCCACAATGCCCGCTGCCGGAAGAGTGAAAAGCCAACCCAGGGCGATTTTTCCCACCATGCTCCAGCGGACGCTGGTCCCCTTCCGGCCCATGCCGGATCCGATAACGGAACCGGACGCCACCTGGGTGGTGGAGAGGGCAAAGCCGAGGTGCGAGGACGCAAGGATCGCGGACGCGGTGCTGGTCTCGGCCGCGAAACCCTGGGCGGGCTTCACCTCGGTGAGGCCGGCACCCATGGTGCGGATGATGCGCCATCCGCCGGCGTAGGTGCCGATGGCGATGGCGAAGGCACAAGCGGCAATGACCCAGAACTGGGGGCCGGATCCGGCCTCCTGAGTGCCTGCGGCGATCAGGACCAGGGTGATGATACCCATGGTCTTCTGGGCGTCGTTGGTGCCGTGGGCCAGGGCCACCAGGCTGGAGGTGAAGATCTGTCCGGTCCGGAAGCCGCCACGCTTCTGGGTGAGCTTGCTGCCGGTCTCCGGGTCATGCCGGGACGTCAGGGCGTATGCCAGGCGCGTGCAGATGTAGGCGACAATGCCCGCGATCAGCGGGGCGAAGATGGCGGGGAGGATGACCTTTTGCATCAGGCCCTCGAGGTTGATCGAGTTGAAGCCGATGCCGGCGATCGCGGCGCCGATCAGACCGCCGAACAGCGCGTGCGAGGAACTCGACGGCAGGCCCTTGAGCCACGTGATCATGTTCCAGAGGATGGCACCCATGAGGCCGGCGAAAATGATGTCCGGGGTGATCTGGATCCCGTCCGACCCTTCCCGGATGATTCCGCCAGAGACCGTCTTGGCCACCTCGGTGGAGAGGAAGGCGCCCACGAGGTTCAGGATGGCCGCCAGGGTCACCGCTGTCTTCGGCTTAATGGCGCCGGTTGCAATGGGCGTGGCCATGGCATTCGCGGTGTCATGGAAGCCGTTCGTGAAGTCGAAAAATAGTGCCAGTGCGATGACCAGCGCCACCATGAAGGTGATATCCACCTGTTGCCCAATCTGCAGAGTCGACGTTCAGCAGTTTCATCTCCCCCGGCTGCCTTGCACAGCATAATTCACCAGCTGTTCGCTTGGAATGACCTGTGGCGTTAACACAACCGGCGTGAAACCTTATCGATCGTACGCGTCCCCGGCATTAGGTCAAAACAACGGCAGCACCAGAAACGACTGCACCCGCTGCAGTTCGGCAGGCGAGATTCCGCGCCTCGGTTCCGGGGACAATGCCAGGATCCGGCGGCCAAGGAGCCTGGCCCAGGACTGGGCTTCCGCCTCGAACGCGAGCTGGTCATCGATCCAGGCCACGGCTTCCGGACCGGTATCTTCCACATCATCCTGAATGGCCCGAAGCTTCCACCAGCCGGCGCCCGCGCCTGCCCCATCCGCCGTCAGGTATGGCCACCGTGCGCCGTCCAGGCCGATGGCGGGGCATAGATACTGCGGGGCGAGTTCTTCCCAGCTTGTGAGCCAGACGCACCGTACCCCTGCCATTGCGGCGATTCCGTTCAGTGCGTCCACCAGTTCCGGTGCGTAGGCGACGGGCAGGAGTCCCGCATTGGAATGTTTCCAGCCGGTTCCCCAGCCGGTGGGGCCTTCCGGTCCGAAGGGACAAATAACGCCATCGACGTCGATATAGACGGTGCGTGTCACGGCCGGGGTCCAGAAAACCTAGTGGTGCCGGAAGTCCGACGGTTCCCGTCCGGCGTCAAGCCCTGGCGCTACCTGCCCCTCCAGGGCAGCAACGGTGGCATCCGGCAGGACGATCAGGCCATCGAGTTCACGGCGGGCGCGCTTGTAGGCCGCCTGCCGTTCGGCTGGCGTGGCGGCATGGTCCCCGGCGATCCTGAGCAGCTGCCGGGCAGTGGCAAGGCGTTCGCGTTCCGGGCCGGTGAACTTGCTGTCCCGGATCCGGCGGGCTTCACGTTCTGCCACGTCCAGCGCCACCGCGAAGCTGTTGACTGCCTTCCGGTAGGCCTCCAGCCGCGAGGGCGAGGCCATGTCCGCCGGGGAATCCGGGCGCTGGCCGTCCGCCTCCCTTTTCGCCCGGAGGAAGGCCACGGTGAGCGGTTCGCGGACGTCGGTCATGAGCGGAAAATCGATGAGCTTCCCAACGTCCAGCTCGTAGTCCAGCCAGCGCTTGTTGATGGCGTCGTGGGTGGCAACAAGCGCTTCAACGTCCGCTGCGGAGGCCCTTTCGAGTTCGCGGGACTGGTTCTTGAGCGTGTACAGCTCCACTCTTCGCTGGTGCCGCCGCTCGCCGGCCTTGCGCAGCGAGTTGGTCCAATGCCCGGCAAAGGCGATCGCGGGGAAGACCAGCCACCATTTGTCGTCAAGGAACTCAAAGAGGGATTCCACGCCTCAATCCTCGCACCGCCGGGCACCCTCCTCAAGAACCCGCATCCACCCCAGGAAGCCGCACGCCAGAAGGCGGATCAGCCCTGGGGAGTTCCCGCGGCGCCCTGGGCACTGTTGACGTTGACCAGCCAGGCCACGCCAAAGCGGTCCGTGCACATGCCGAAAATGTCACCCCAGGGTGACTGCTCCATGGGCACGGTCATCGTCCCGCCGTCGCCGCTGAGCTTCTCGTAATAGCCGCGAAGTTCCGCTTCATCGTCGCCGCTGAGGGAGATGGAAATGGACGCCCCCGGCGTGTACCCCATGCTGTTCGGAGTGTCGGCGCCCATCAGCACCATCCCCTTGCTGGTGGTGAGCATGCCGTGCATGATCTTCTCCGACTCCGCTGGATCATCGCTGGCCTGGAACTCCCCGAAGGTGCTCAGGGTCAGCTCGCCGCCAAAGACGGACTGGTAGAAGTTCATTGCTTCGCGGGCGTTGTCGCGGAAGCTGAGGTAGGGATTGAGGGTGGTCGGCATGATGGATCTCCTTGGCGTGGGGACGGAACATGGTGGAACCAGTCACCATCCTGCCTCAAAGCAGGGGCAGGTGGTAGGGGAAACGGGGCGGGTGGTGCACAAGTGTCCGGCTGGGCCGTAGGCTCTGGGTCATGGCCAGATACTTTGACGTTCACCCCCAGGACCCCCAGCCGCGTGCCATCACCCAGGCCGTGAAGATAGTGCTCGACGGCGGACTGATCGCCTACCCCACGGATTCCTGCTACGCGCTGGGCGCCCAGGTGGGCAACCGGGACGCACTGGACCGGATCAGGAGCATCCGCCGTCTGGACGACAAGCACCACTTCACGCTGGTCTGCCGGGACTTTGCCCAGCTGGGACAGTTCGTGAACATCGGGAACGATGTCTTCCGCAGCATCAAGGCCGTCACCCCCGGCGGCTACACGTTCATCCTTCCGGCAACGAAGGAAGTTCCCAAGCGCCTGCTGCATCCCAAGAAGAAGACCGTGGGTGTGCGGATCCCGGACAACCGCGTGGTCCAGGCGCTGCTGGCAGAACTGGGCGAGCCGCTGCTCTCAAGCACCCTGCTGCTCCCCGACGAGGAGGACCCGCTGACCCAGGGGTGGGAAATCAAGGAACGCCTGGACCACCAGGTGGACGCCGTGATCGATGCCGGCGACTGTGGTTCCGAACCCACCACCGTGGTCGACTACTCCACCGGGGTGGCAGAGGTGGTCCGGCGCGGAACCGGCGACCCGTCCCGCTTCGAATAGCCGGCCCGATTCTCCGGTCAGGCCGCAGGTATATCGACGGCGGCCCGCCCCTTGCGGGGTGGGCTAGTCCTGCTTCCGCGCCCTGCTGGGCTGCACCCGGGGCGGCTCGCCGGGCATTTTGGGGTAATCCGGCGGGAAGGGGAGCTCTCCCAGCCCGGACTTCAGGTCGCGGTCCCACCATCCGAGCAGGGTGTCAATGGTTCCCGGCTTGCTGTGCATGTCAGCCCAAGGGTCACCGGCCGTTTTAAGCCGGTCCGGCACGGTCAGGATGGTGAAGTCCTTCGGGTCGACGCGTTCCAGTTCATCCCAGGTGATGGGGCAGGACACCGGAGCATGGGCCAGCGGCCGCGGGCTGTAGGCGCCGGCGATGGTCCGGTCCCGGTTCGCCTGGTTGAAGTCCACGAACACCCGCTGGCCGCGCTCTTCCTTCCACCAGGCCGTGGTGACCTTGTCCGGCATGCGGCGTTCCAGCTCCCGGGCCGCGGCGATCACGGCATGCCGGACGTCAAGGAATTCCCTGGTGGGTTCAACGGGCGCATAGACGTGCAGGCCGCGGTTGCCGGAGGTCTTGATGAAGCATTCCAGCCCGGCCTCCGCCAGCACCTCCTTCAGCGCCAGGGCAGCCGGGACGGCGTCGTCGAAGTCTGTTCCAGGCTGGGGGTCAAGATCGATGCGGAGCTGGTCGGGGTTGTCCGTGTTGTCCGCGCGTGAAGGCCAGGGGTGGAACACGATGGTGTTCATCTGTACTGCCCACACCGCAGCGGCAGGTTCGTCAAGTATCAGCATGGGGTGCGACCGGGCACTCGGGAACACCACGGGGGTGGACCGGATGAACTCCGGGGCACCCTTGGGCGGGTTCTTGGAGAAGAACATCTCCCCCTCGATGCTGCCCGAGAACCTCTGCAGCGCCACCGGCCTGCCGCCGTTGGCAGCGATGAACGCTTCCCCGACGTCGGTGATATACCGCGCCAGGTCGAGTTTGGTGATTCCGGGTTCGGGCCAGATCACCCTGCTGGGGCTCGAGATGCGCATTTCGCGCTCGCCGTGCGGGCCCGGGACTGTCAGGGTGGTCTGTTCACTCGCCATGGGGACAACGTACACCCCTGCATCGGAGGCCCGGCAGATTTGCGCAGCCGGTCCGGCAAGATGGAGGCATGTCCGTTTCAGAATCAGACTTTTCCATCGCTGTGGGCGAGGGCACGGTGTCTGCCGCGTACGCCCGCCCCGACAGTCCGTCCGCCACCGTGGTGGTGGCCCATGGTGCCGGCGCAGGCATGGAGCACCCCTTCCTGCGCGGGTTCACCGATGGGTTGAACTCCCTGGGCATTGCCACCCTGCGCTTCAACTTCCCCTACCGGGAGGCGGGGCGCAAATTTCCGGACCGTCCGCCTGCCGCCATTGCCGCCTGGCGGGCCGCGATTGCGGCTGCGGCGGAGCGGGCGGCGGACCACGGCGACACCGGCCCCCTCTGGGCGGCCGGCAAATCGTTCGGCGGACGGATGGCATCCATGGCCGTGGCGGAGGGGATGGAAGCCGCCGGGCTGGTGTACCTGGGTTACCCCCTGCATGCTCCGGGGAAGCCCGACAAGCTCCGGGACGAACACCTCTACGGCATCACCGCGCCCATGCTTTTCCTGCAGGGCAGCCGGGACACGTTCGCTACCCCCGAACTTCTGGAGGATGTGGTGGGCAGGATCGGACCCTCAGCCGTCCTGCAGTGGGTGGACGGCGGTGACCATTCCTTTGCGGTGGCAGGCCTCAAGCGTTCCGCGGCAGAGGTGGGCGCCTCCCTGGCGGAGCCGGTGGCCCGCTTTGTCCGCGCCTCCGGCTGACGCCGGAGGGGTTCCAGGGGCCGGGCCGGCCGAAGACCGGCTGTCAGGCTGCTTCTTCGTGCCACCAGCCTTCCCAGGCTGCGGAGGTGAGCTGCCCTTCGGGGAATTCCGTGCTTCCGGTTCCGCCTGTGTGGAACCGGCTGTCATCGCTCCGGCGGCCGTCGAGCAGGAGATTGAGATTGTTGAGGAGAAACATTCTGTAGGTCCTTCCATGTCTGCGTGTGGACCACTCTGTCCAGGTGGAACCGAGCCTATGCGGCGCATGTTTCAGCGCGTCGACGCGAAGTAACAAGCGTGTATCGGACATCTCACGCACGGTTCACGGGGCGGGGAGGCCGTCCCGGCGGGACGCTATTTCCGCTGTTTGGTCCGTGCAGTGGCGGGCGCGGACCAGGGATCTTCGGGCCAGGGATGCTTAGGGTAGCGGCCCCGCATTTCGGCGCGGACCTGGGCGTAGGGTCCGGACCAGAATGACGCCAGGTCGCCGGTGACAGCCAGCGGGCGCCGGGCCGGTGAGAGCAGATGGAACAGCACCGGCACCCGGCCGTTGACCAGGCGGGGCGTCGCGTCCAGGCCAAAGCACTCCTGGAGTTTGACGGCCACTACCGGCGGCGCCGTCACATCAGACCACTCGGGGTAGTCAATCCGTACCCTGGAGCCGCTGGGAACTTCCAGCAATTCGGGCGCGAGCTCGTCCATCCTGGCTGCCTCCGGCCAAGGAAGCAGCCGCCGAAGGGGCTCAGCAAGGTTAATCGTGTTGACGTCAGCGCCGGCGGCAAGCGACTCAAGTTCGGGTCCCAGCCAGTCCTGCAGCCTGCCGAGGAGTCCGGCCTCCGACACGTCCGGCCACGGCTCCCCCAGCTCGCGGTGCAGGAAGGCGAGCCGCCTGCGTAAGGCCTCTGCCGCCGTCGACCAGGCCAGTACGGCGAGTCCTTCCTGCTGCAGCGCTGCTGCCACCGCGGCCCGGCCTTCGGCGGGCGATGGCCGCACGGGGGTGGACGCGAGGACAATAGCGCCCAGCCGCCGGACCTTGCGCGCGGTGACCCGGCCCTGGGTCAAGGCCGCCTCCACCGTCTCGACGAGGAGGTGGGATGCGGCTGATTCGGCGAGGCCGGCGGAGAGCGGGGCGGCGGCGCGGATCACGGCACCGGTACCGGCCGAGTCCCTGCCCTCGCCTCGGGACACCTCAGCCACTGCCAGCCATTCGTGCCCGGCAAGGCTGCTTCCGGCGGGGAGTCCGGCACGCGTTCCGGAGGACAGCAGATACCGCTCCGGCCCGTCGCCGGGAACCCTGCGTGCCACCCGGTCTGGGAAGGCAAGGGCGACGACGGCACCCACCAGTGCGCTCCCGCCGGTGAGGGACGGGAGTGCGGGAGCGTCGGGCAGTGGCCCTGCTTGCTGCGCCAAGACCTGGAGGCGGCGGCCTTCGTCAGCCCAGCGCCGGCCGGCAGGTCCCTTATCGCTTCGGAGGTCGGACAGGAGGCGCGGCAGGTCCGCACCGGGAGCACGCGCATCACTGGCCACGGCGGCCACCACCTCGGCTGCCGCCCTGGGACCGGCGGCAGCGGCGCCGTCGAGCAGGGCGCGGCCCAGCCGCGGATCAACCGGGAGGCCCGCCAGGGTCCTGCCGGCAGCGGTAGCGTGGCCATCCCCGGACACGGCACCCAGTTCGTGCAGGACTTCCATGGCATCTTCCATGGCCTGCTCCGGCGGGGCATCCGGCAGGGCGAGGCCCTTCCCTCGCGGTGACCCCCAGCACGCCATCACCAGGGCGGCGCCCGCAAGGTCCGCCACGGAGATTTCCGGCGTCACGTGGGCCGGGGCGGCGCCGAACGCCTGCTGGCTGTAGCAGCGGACCACTGTCCCGGGGCCCTGGCGGGCCGCGCGTCCCGCACGCTGGTCGGCAGAGGCGCGGGAGCAGGAAACCGTTACCAGCCCGTTCATTCCCCGGGCGGCGTCGCGCCGCGGCTCACGGGACAGCCCCGAGTCGACGACCAGCCGGACCCCCGGCACGGTCAGCGACGACTCGGCCAGGTCCGTGGAAACGATGATCCTCGCGTTCTCCCCCGGCCGGCGCCCGGATACCGCCCGGTCCTGCTCGGCTGGGCCTACCCTGCCGTGGAGCTCCAGCACGTCAGTCCCCGGGCCCACCCGGCGTCGCAGCCCCGCCGCAACCTGTAAAACTTCCCATGCCCCCGGAACGAAGACGAGTGCGTCGGCAGCGCCGTCCGCTGCCAGTGCCTGCCGGTGGGCTCCTGCGGCGGTGTCTGCGATGAAATCCAGGAAAGGACGCGTCACTCCCCTGCCGTCCAGCCGAGGGAATGGGGCAGGACGCCACTCCGTCTCCAGCGGATGGAGCGCCGAGGGGCAGCCAACGACCGGAGCCGGCCCGCCGCCGTCGTGGCCTCCCAGCAGGGCAGCGAACCTGGGAGCGTCCAGGGTGGCGGACATGGCGACGACGGTGAGGTCGCCGCGCAGCTGGCGGACTTCGGTGAGCATGCCAAACAGGAGATCCGTTTCCAGGCCGCGTTCGTGGACCTCGTCCAGAACCACTGCGCCTGCGGCCGTCAGGTCCGGATCGGCCAGCAGGCGGCGCAGCAGGATGCCGGGCGTGACGAATTCGATGAGCGTTTGGGGGCCGGCCTGGCGCTCTCCCCGCACCGTATAACCCACACGGCTGCCTAAACGGCTGCCGTCCAGGTCAGCGAGCCGGCGGGCTGCGGCGCGGGCGGCTACACGGCGCGGCTGGGTGACAACAATCCTGCGCGGCCGGATGGGGGCGCCGGCTTTCAGGTGCGCCTCGAGGGTGGCGAGAAGTGGTGGAACCAGGGTGGTCTTGCCCGTTCCCGGCGGCGCTTGGACTACCGCCGTTCCTCCCGTCACGCCATCGCCCAGCGCTTCGGCCAAAGCCGCGAGCGAGCCGGCAAAGGGAAGGCCGGCGCCGATGGCCGGGAGATCGAAGGCCCGGCCAGGTTGGGGCACCTGCCGGCCGCTGAGGGAAGTCATTCCTCCATTTTGCCCGGCCCTTCGGTTAGCTGCGGACGACGAGCCCCGCCAGGCACAGGTTCCGGGCCTGTAAAGCGAAGGGTCAGGGCTTTCCGGCGCCCTTGCCTTTTTCCCTGGCTTCCTTGGCGGCGTCTGGAAGGTTCTGTTGCTGCGGGGCGGGTTCAGGTGCCGGGCCCGGAGCGGCGGCAGGTGCCTCCGGCTGAAGCTGGACCGGCTGGGACTGCACATATTCCGGTTCCGGCGCCGGCGCCGGCGCCGGTTCAGGGGTGGCCGCGATCACCGCAGGCGCCTCCGCCGTGGTGACAGCTGCTTTTGCGTCCGCGGCCGAGGCTGACTGGGCCGTGATGGTGCGGGTGACATCTGCCCGGACCGCTTCCAGGGCCGCATCGATCCCCCGGTACCGGGCCGCTGAGATTGAACCCTGGCCGGCGGCCAGGTCGAGGTCCCGTTCAAGCGCCTCAAGGGCATCGAGGACTCCGTCCAGCCTGTTCTCAGCGGCGGCCTGGGTGACGTTGAGAACGCGAATCTGGAAGCCGCGGAGGGTGGCCTCATCTGAACCGGCAGTGCCTAGACCCGGGTAGATGCTGACTGCGCCTGTAACAAGGGCGGCCGCCGTCACTGCCGCGGCCAGTCCGGCCCAGGACCTCCGGTGCGGGCGCCCTGGCGGGGAGCCTTGCGCCCCACCCGGCTGGAGATGGTCAGGCGGCATGCCTGCCCCGCAAGGGAACGACGGCGGCAGGCCGGGGGTAAAGAACGGTCACGGCGGCAATGTCCCCAGCAGGTCTGTCCCCAGCAGGCGCGGCCGCGGCAACTGTCTGCACTGCCGGGACCGCCGCGAGGGGCGCGGGTGTCGTCCAGGCTGCTCCGGCAACCATCCGCCGAACGGCATACCGGACTACAGCCGCCAGCAACTGGCCAAGCCCCAGGCCCAGAAGCACATGGCCGGCAAGGTACTGGCCCCCGTGGCCCACGGCGCCGTACGGGGCGCTGGCGGCCAGGGCCGCTCCGGCCGCGGCCACCAGGGACCAGATGGCAACAACAACTGCACTCATTCGACCCGCTCCCGCCACTCCAATTAATCAGCAAGCTTAGTACTAATGGTCAGCAAGCTTACTACTTGAATTGGATGTTGCAAGCGTGACGCGGCGGGAAAACAGTAACCCGCCGGGCCTACTGCCGCAGGTCGAGGGCCGTCAGGAGCCGCCTCACCGAGCCGCCCAGGTTCCACTCGGTGGCGAGCCGTTCTAGTTCGGCCCGTGGTTCGTCCGGCACGGGATTCAGTTCCGCACCCGCCTGTTCGGGACTGGGCAGGTCCAGGTCCCGCACCAGCCTTACCACGGCGGGCGCCACAGAAAGGTAGTCCGCGGCGGCGGCCAGCTTGGCCCTCACGGGGGCAGCCATGCCGCTGCCGGGATGCCCGGCCGCTTCCAGCAGGCCCTCCAGGGTGCCGTACTTCAGCAGCAGCGAGGCCGCGGTTTTTTCGCCGATTCCTGCAACCCCGGGCAGGCCATCGGAGGCGTCACCCCGCAGTGTTGCGTAGTCGGCGTACTGCTGCGGCAGTACCCGGTACTTGCCCACCACCACTTCTTCGGTAATGACCTCCAGGTTCTTCATGCCGCGGGCTGTGTAGATCACGCGGACCTGGCGTTCGTCGTCGCAGACCTGGAAGAGATCGCGGTCGCCGGTGACCACGTCGACGGGAAGGTCCGCGTGGCTCGCATAGGTGCCCACGACGTCGTCGGCCTCATGGTTGGGGGCGCCCACAATGGCGATGCCGGCGAGCTCAAGAACCCGGCGGATCATGGGAAGCTGCGCCTCCAGCGCGTCCGGGACAACTTCGACGTCCGGGGCACCCGCCACGGCCTCCGCCACCCGGTGGGCCTTGTAGGTGGGCAGGAGCTCCACCCGCCACTGCGGCCGCCAGTCGTCGTCCCAGCAGGCAATGAGGTGCGTTGCCCCATAGTCCGTGGTGAGCCGGGCGATCATGTCCAGCAGGCCGCGGACGGCGTTGACCGGTGTGCCGTCCCCGCGGCGGATCGTGTCCGGCAGTCCGTAGTAGGCGCGGAAGTACAGCGATGCGGTGTCCAGCAGCATGAGGCGGTCAGGCATGCTTCGATCCTCACATGAATCAGCCCGGTAACGGGGCAACGGCTCCGGCACTTTGCAGGCTGCCCCGGCTAGGAGGCCCAGTCGGAGTCCCCGAAGGCCTGTCCCCGGAAGTGTGCCCGCAGGTACTCCCCCACCACCGCGGCGCCAAGATTCCCTGCCTCGGGAGCGACAACCCGGCCGCCCACCCTGCGCACCATGCGCTGGACGAACCGTTCCAGGCTGGGGTCGGCCCCCAGCCGGAAGAATGTGGCCTGCGTGCCGGCCCTGCCCAGCCGGTCGAGCTCCGCGACCGTCACTCGGATGGTTTCCGGGTCGGAGGGCCAGCAGAACCACGCCTCGCCCTCCGGCAGCAGATGGGCTGTAGGTTCGCCGTCGGTCACCACCAGGAGGACAGGCTGCATGGACGGGTGCCTGCGGAAGAAACGGCCGGCAAGCAGCAATCCGTGATGCAGGTTGGTGCCCTGCTCCCGCAGCGGCGGGAGGGCGGTTAGTCCCTCGATGTCCATTGCCTGGGCATGGCGGCCGAACGTGATCAGTTCCAGCCTGTCGCCGCGGAAACGGGTGGAAACCAGGTGGTGCAGCGCCAGGGCAGTGCGTTTCATCGGCACCCACCTCCCCTCGGCAGCCATCGAAAACGAGACGTCAACAAGAAGGACGACGGCGGCCTGCGTGCGCGCTTCCGTTTCGCTCACTTCGATGTCCGCCGGGGTGAGGCGCAGGCTGCTGCCCGGGGTTCCGCCGCCGGCTGCGGTGCGGCTGATCGCGTTGGTCAGCGTGCGCGTGACGTCCCAGGGCTCGGCGTCCCCGAACTCCCACTGGCGGCTGGATCCGGTCTGCTCCCCTGCCGCGCCGGCGACCCGGGTATCCCGGCGTCCCTGCCGCCCTGACAGCTGCTTGGCAGTGTCCCGCAGCAGGGACTTCCCCAGCCGCCGCATGGCCTGCGGTGAGAGCCGCAGGTCCCCGTCCGCGCCCCGTTTCAGGTACCCGCCGTCCTGCATGGCCCGTTCGATGTCGGCCAGCGTGCGGGCCGTGACGGCGGCGTCCTGTCCCAGCTGGCGCGCCAGGGCATCCAGGTCCAGGTCGCCGAGGGTTGAGCCGTTGTAGGACTGGGAAAGCTGTTCGGCCAGCCCGTCCAGTTCGGCGATGTCCTGGAGCACGCCGGTGCCGTCGCCGAGGCCCAGCCCTTCCTGGCCCTCGAAGCGTTCCGAGCCTGTCCAGTCTTCACCGGGGCGCAGGGCGCGCAGGCTGTCGTCGAGCTGGTCAAGCTGGGACATGAGTTCCGGCGATCCGAAGGCCTGGGCCGAGAGGTTCATCAGCTCTTCCCGCTGCTCGGGGGACATGGACTGCAGGAGCCGCTGGGCAGCAGCGGCCCGCGTGGCGAGGGCGTCAATCAGTTCCTCGACCGACTGTGGGTTTTCAGGGAAGAAGCCGCCGTGGCGGGCAATGAACTCCTGGAAGTCTTCATCGGTATCCTCGCCGCGCCGGTGTTTGTCCAGCAGCGTGTTCAGGTCGCGCAGCATAGCGCTGACGGCTTCCCGGTCCTGCTCCGAGGCACCCTCCAGCGCCTGCTTCATGCCCGCGAACCGCTGGTCCAGGGCCTCGCGGCCCAGCAGGTCCTTGATCCGTTCGTAGGCTTCCCGTGCCGTGCCGGACTGCCAATCATAAGATGCCAGGTCGTTGACCGCCGCAGCTGTGGATGTGGGCAGGTTCTGCAGCTGCAGCTCCCGGAAGGCGCGCTCCGTGTTGTCCATCATGGCATCGCGGGCCAGCTGCTTGCGTTCCTCAAGGACGGCAGTGTCCAGGAGTTTCTTCACCTCGTTGAGGGTGCCGTCCAGGTTGTGGCGGGCCAGCAGGTCATTGCGGTGCTGCTGGACGCGCCTGGCGAGGTCGTCCAGGCCTTCCCGGTTCCGCCCGCCGCGCCGGAGGAACTCCTGCAGGGCGTGGCGGGGCGAGTACCCGGCCATGACGTCCTCGGCGACGGCGTCCAGCGCCTCGGAGAGGTCAACCGGCGGCGCAAGCGGATCCGGACCGCCCGTGTACCGGCCGTACCTCGCGGAATGGTTATGGATGTTCATGGTGCCGCCCGTCCCTCGCTTCAGCCATTTGCCCGGCCACGCACGGTGGCGCCCTATCCGTACACCGTTTCTTCGTCGTCGGACTCCTTGGAGATCCGCCGGGCCAGGTAGAGCCCTTCCAGCGCCAGTTCGATGGCGGCGGCCCGCTGGCCCTCGTTCCCGGCGCCGAGGCGGCTGCCGATCTCGTCGTAGAGCCCGGACCCATTCAAGGACGGCAGGTTCCGGAGGAATTCACGTGCTGTCACGTGCTCCCCGGTGGTCACGGTGGTGTGCCCGTCCAGCGCTGCCACCAGCGGGCCCAGGTCAAGGCCCTGGAAATGCGCCCGCACGGCTTCGGCCGTGGCCGTGCGCAGGAGGTGGTCAAGGACGGCCTGTTCACGCCCTTCCTCACCGGATTCGAATTCGATCTTGCCGCTGAGGACTTCAACGGCGGTGTCCAGGTCCACGATCCGCGCGACGGCCTCGGCTTCGCCGCGCATGCTGGCTCGGCGGAGGGCCGCGGCGGCCACTGTTTCTGCGCCGGCAATGGCGAACCGTGCCGAGACCCCGGAGGTCTGGTTGATCGCCGGGGACTGCCTCAGCGCACGGGTGTAGCGGGCCAGGATTTCGAGGATCACCGTCGGGACGTCGGCCACCAACTGGCCCTCCTGCCGGATCACGGACACCTCGTCGTCGAGCTCTATGGGGTAATGCGTCCTGATCTCCGCGCCGAAGCGGTCCTTCAACGGCGTGATGATCCTGCCGCGATTGGTGTAGTCCTCCGGGTTGGCGGACGCTACAACGAGCACGTCCAGCGGAAGCCGGAGCACGTAGCCACGGATCTGGATGTCCCGCTCCTCCATCACGTTGAGCATGGACACCTGGATCCGTTCGGCAAGGTCCGGCAGTTCGTTGATGGCGATGATGCCGCGGTTGGAGCGCGGGACAAGGCCGTAGTGGATGGTTTCCGGGTCCCCGAGACGCCGTCCCTCGGCCACCCGCATCGGGTCGACGTCGCCAATGAGGTCCGCAACGGAGGTGTCCGGCGTCGCGAGTTTCTCCACGTAGCGTTCCGACCGGTGGCGCCAGGCTACCCGCAGCCGGTCGCCCTCGGTCAGGGCAAGGGCGCGGGAATGCTCGGTCATCGGATCGAACGGGTGTTCATTCAGTTCGGACCCCTCGATGATGGGTGACCATTCATCCAAGAGCCCGGCCAGGGTGCGCAGGAGCCGCGTCTTGCCCTGCCCCCGCTCGCCGAGCAGGACCACGTCATGCCCGGCAAGCAGCGCACGCTCGAGCTGGGGAAGCACCGTCCGGCCGAAGCCGTAGATCCCCGGCCACGGATCCTTGCCGGCCGCGAGCGCGGCGAGCAGGTTTCCGCGGATTTCCTGGCGCAGGTCCTTGAGGACGTGGCCGGAGGCACGCAATTCACCAACGGTGAAGATATCGGGACGATCAGTCACCCCTCCACCGTAGCCCCGCACCATGGGTGACAAAAGCCCCTGCCGTTCCGTGCTTCCGTCCACCAGCATTGGTCCAGAGGATGGCGCATGGAACATGGAGGTGATGGCGTGTCCGGGGAACCCGCAGGGGGCGCGTTAACGGTCTCGGTGGTGATTCCCACCCGCAATGACGCCGCAATGCTCAGGGTGTGCCTGCACCTGCTGTCCCGGCAAACCCGGCCCGCGGACGAGATCATCGTGGTGGACAATGCCAGCAGCGACGATACCCCCGCCGTTTGCAGCGCAGCCGGCGTACGGCGGATTCCTGTGGACGTGCCAGGCATTCCGGCCACCACCGCTGCCGGCTTCGATGCGGCGGCGGGGGACATCATCGCCCGGCTGGATACGGACTCCAGGCCCCCGGCAGATTGGCTGGAACGGGTGGAAGCCGTCCTTGGCGCCGCGCGCCCGCTGTCCCTGGTGACTGGACCCGGCGAGTTCTATGGCGGGCGCCGCTGGGTCCGGTGGGCCGGAAGGCATGTCTTCCTGGGCGGTTACTTTAGGGTGCTCGGATTCCTCCTGGGCCATACGCCCGTTTACGGGTCGAACTTCGCGCTGCGGCGGGCAGTGTGGCAGGAGATCGGCGGCAGCGTGGTGAGGAACAACGCCGATGTGCACGACGACCTTGACATCTCGTACCACCTCCGCCCGGAGATGACGGTCATCTACGACCCCACCCTGCCGATGGGCGTCTCTGCCCGGCCACTCACCAGCTGGCCGTCCTTCCGCCGCCATATCCGCATGTCGCTGGTTACCTTCCGCGTGGAGTTCAAGGAAGAGCCGCCGCTGCGGCGCCGCCTGAAGCGGGCACGGGCGCGGCGCAGCCGGGAGGCCCGGCGCAGGCGGGCAGGAACAGGCGACGGCGGATAGCACTCACGCAGGCCCGCTGTCCTTCGCGTACAGGGCAAGAAGATCGCGGCTGAACTGGTGCGGCGACGTCTCGCACGGACTGTGCCCGCCCCGGTAAACGGCGATCTGGCACCAATGGCCTGCGCGAACAGCCGGTGCAGCTGCAACGGCCGGCAGCTCAGGAGCGTGAGCGTCGAAAAGTCCTCTTTGGAGCCCGTGGCGCCCGGAACCATGAAGATCCAGGGGTCAAGGGGTCGCCCATGGCCGAACCGAACTCGTCAGGGCTGACCCCCAACGACGGCTGGTCCTGGGCTCCCATCGTCCCAAGATAGCCCCGAGGCCCGCGTTTCATGAGAGGCGTGCGCCGCGGGGCGCTGCGAGACCTTCCGGACAAAGGCGTGCAGCTGGAGGTACACCTCCTGGGATTCCGGATAGCGGTAGTCCTGCTGCCACGTGTGCTCGGTGTTGGCGTTGGACCACTGGTAGATCAGGGTGTCAACCGGAACGCCGTGGAATTTGAGCCTGCTGATGAAATTGACGTTGGCCTCATACAGGAAGTCACGTTCCGAGGTAGTGACGAATACCGGCGGGAACCGGCCGTCGAGCCGCTCGATGGGGGACATGAAGCCGGCCTGGGCCTTCAGCCGTTCGATGGCTTCCGGCGTGGTGAAGGGGTTTCGGCTCCGGCTCCGTGACGTGCCTGCCGGAGGCAGCAGCATGCGGACAAAGTTCAGGCTCGTGATAAAGCCGCTCTTGAAGAACACGGAAAAATCAACCACGCTGCAGTGCTGCACAAAGCCCTTCAGGTGATGCCCGGCCACGGCAGGGCGGAGGGAGTAGTGTGCTGCGAGCTCGGGCCGCAACGTGGCAGCCCTGAGCAAAGCGGCGATCTGTCCCCCGGCGGAGTCGCCACCCAGGACCACGCATTCGGGATCACCGCCGTAACGCCCGATGTTGCTGCGGACCCACGCTACCGCGGCGTTGGCGTCATGGAGCACATGGCCCATGTGGAAGCGGGGCGGCCTGCGGTAGTTGACGTTGACCACCACCATTCCGCCCGACGCCTGGTTGGCGCAGTACTTGGTGACGGCCGATTTATCCCCGGATGTCCACCCTCCGCCGTGGAGCCGCCAGCTCCACACCGGTACCGGGCGGGACCCTTCACAAGCGGCCTGGCAGTGGTGCGGGAAGTCAGTCCAGGTCGGTGGGCGCTGCCCGGTCATCCACGGCTGCGGTGAGGTGGTCAATGCGCTCGAGGGCTGCGGTCAACTGCTCAACGGCCGACCACAGGCCCGGGTGCTGTTCCCTGATCTGCTCCAGCGTGGCCCCGGCAGACCTGAGGGTGGCAAGGTCGAAGCTGACGTTCGTGCGCGCCCCCGCCACTGCCGCCCTCAGGGCGCCGAATCCGACGACGACATCGGCGATGAGGGCCGGGTTGCCGTTGCCGGCGAGCCAACCAAGGTCGTCAATGGCAGCGACAGCCCGCTCCCCCAGGACGGCCGATGCCTTGGCTGCATCGACGGAGGCGCGGTGGATCGCCTGATCCCGTTCCGGGCCCTTTTCGAGCCGAAAGGCGGCGCCGAACGCTTCGGAGGCGGCAGCGTCGTCGTCGGCCAATCTAAGGGCGGCCTCCCGAAGCGCACGGGCACGCGCATGAAGGGAGGCGAGTTCTGCCCCCTGGTCCTCCTGCGGTTCCGTGTAGCCGGCAACCATTGATGCCAGTGAAGCGGCAATGGCAAGCATCACGCCCGTCCCGGCGCCTCCGCCCGGTGAACCTTTGGACTCCGCCAGGGCACGCGTCCACTCCTCAACAGTTGAGCGCTGGGTGGTCACGGCATCGGTATCAGTCATGCCATCAAGTGTGCCCGGTGCCGGCCCGTCATCGTGGTTCATTTGGCGGGGCATCCGCCTCCGGGGCACTCCGCGGGTCAGGCGCTGCCCCCGGACCGTCGAGGCCCATCAAGGACGGTGGGGACGTAGTCGAGCAGCTGCAGCCTCCCGTCGAAGGTCCGGCTGTCCACCATCTCGAGCGCAACGTCCGGATAGCCGTCGAAGATCCGTTCCCTGCCGGTGCGGCCTGTGATGACGGGGAAGACCACCAACCGGAACCTGTCCACCAGGCCGGCGTTCAGCAGCGACCGGCACAGGCTCAGGCTGCCGAGGGTGCTCAGGCGACCGGTACCTTTCCGTTTCATGTCCTTCACGGCCTCCACGGCGTCCCCGCTGACCAGCGTCGAGTTCGGCCAGCCCAGCGGCCCCTGCAGCGTGGAGGAAAAGACGACCTTGGGCACCGCTGCGAGGCCGGTAAGGCTCGCCCCTTCTTCCTCGGAAAACCCCGCGCCTTCTGCAGCGGCTTCCTCCGACATGCCGGACATCAGCCGGTAGGTGTTCGCGCCAAGAAGGTACGTGCATTCCTTGTGGCCCTCCTGCTCGAGCCAGGCCAGGTACTCCGGCCCTTCAAGCCCCCACCAGCCCGGCCATCCCTCCGCTGAGGCACAGCCGTCAAGGGAAATGATGAGGTCAACCATCAGCTCAACCGGGGATGGTTCCCGTTCAGATGCCACGCCCATGGCCGTCTCCTTTGGTGGCAGGTGCCGGCAATCGTAGCCCCGTGCCGGCAGGACCTTCAAGGCACGCGGTTGGTGACACACGTGCGCTACAAGACGGTCCGCCGGGCGCTACCGTCCACCCTCGATCCTGCGGGTGCGCTGCTCGTCAGCCATCGGGCCGTACGGATAGACCCCTGTCCGGGGCTGGCTGACCCGGGTTAAATGGCCAGCCTCTTCCGGGCTGAGCTGCAGGCCCGCTGCGGCAAGGTTGTCGGCGAGCTGCTCCGTGGTGCGGGCACCCAAAATCACCGAGGTCACCGCCGGCCTGTCCAGCAGCCACGCCAGCGCCACTTGGGAAGGACTCACTCCGCGGGCGGCCGCAATGTCTTCCACGGCACCGATGACCTCCCAGGTGCCGGGATTGCTGTTGCGTGCCTTCCAGGCCTCCATGCCGCGTTCGGGGTTCTCGCCGAGCCGCGTTGCACCCTTGGGGGCCTGGTCCCGCTTGTACTTGCCGGACAACCAGCCGCCTCCCAAGGGTGACCATGGCAGCAGCCCGATACCGGCGTCGAGCGCGGCGGGGACGATTTCGGATTCAATGTCCCGCACCAGCAGGCTGTACTGGGGCTGGAGGGTCACCGCCGGAGTCCAGCCGTGGGCGCGGGCAAGGTGGACGGCCTTGGTCAGCTGCCACCCCAGGAAGTTGGAGAAGCCGTAATAGGCGATCTTTCCGCGGCTGACCGAGTCGTCAAGGAAGCGCAGCGTCTCCTCGAGCGGGGTGATCGGGTCCCAGGCATGCAGCTGGTACAGGTCGATCTGTTCCACGCCCAGGCGCCGGAGCGAATCGTCCAGGGCGCGGGTCAACCTCCGGCGGGACGTGCCGACGTCGTTCGGTCCCGTCCCCATTGGAAAGCGGCCTTTGGTAGCTATCACCGCCGTATCCCTGAGGTGCGGGCGCCTGCCCAGCCAGCGTCCGATGATCTCTTCCGAAACTCCCGTGCTGTAGACGTCGGCGGTGTCGATGAAGTTGCCGCCGGCGTCGAAATAGCTGTCCAGGATGGCGTGTGACGATTCCTCGGTGGCCTCCGCCCCGAACGTCATGGTTCCGAGCGCGAGGGTGGACACGACGGTGCCGCTGTTTCCCAGGGTTCTGTAGTGCATGGTTGGCCTCTTTTGGTCAGTTGGCGGCGGGAGTGGCGGCCCGGGCGGCTGCATCCCGGGTGGTGGTGCGGATCCCGTAGAGGCTGGTGGTTGCGGTGATGTAGATGTCCTGGCCGTCCGGACCTCCGAAGCACACGTTGGATACCTTTTCAGGCACTTCTACCGTGTCCAGGAGTTCGAATGACGGTGAATAGATACGCACTTCCGGCCCGGCTGAGGTCCAGATCCGGCCCTGGACGTCCACGCGCAAGCCGTCGGCAGCATGGTCTTCGTCAAGTTCGACGGCGGGTGCACGGCGTGTGCACGCGCCGCCCCGCACGTCGTAGGAGGCGATCCGCAGTGGCACTCCATGGTCCGGACCGGCCGTGTCCGTCACGTAAAGGACCGCCTCATCAGGCGAAAACGCCAGCCCGTTCGGATACACGAGGTCCGTGACCACAGCCGTGACGGACCCGGAGCCAGGCTCGAACCGGAACACGGAGCAGCCCCCGTACTCCTGCTCCCCCTCGTGCCCTTCCCGTGTTCCCGGAAGGATCCCGTAGGGCGGGTCTGTGAACCAGATGCTGGAGTCGCGGGCAACCACGACGTCGTTGGGTGAGTTCAGCCGCCTGCCCTGGAAGGAGTCAACGAGTCCTGTCACGGTCCCCTCGACGTCCCGCTCGACGCGGCGGCGCCCGTGGCTGCACTGCACCACGCTGCCGTCGGCGTCGAGGGTCCGGCCGTTGGTGAACCCGGCTCCGGTGGCGTATTCACGGGTGGTACCCGTGGCCGCCTCGAACTCAAGGATGCGGTTGTTGGGAATATCGCTCCACCGCACGGTCTGCGAGGACGGAACCCACACGGGCCCCTCCGCCCACACCGAGCCCGTGGACAGGCACTCCAGCCGGCCTTCCGTCAGTACGCCCACCAGAGTCCCTTCACGATTCAGGTTGTGGAGCCGTTGCAGTGCCCAATGCCTGGCGCGCCGCCCGGCCCGCGCATTACGGAAAACGATAGCGCGGAGTGGACGATTTTCGGTCCATGCCGTGCACGCAGTAACGCTGATGTAACGCTTCCGGGCGTAGAACTGGCGACGTGTGGGACCACCACGCCGCTGATACGTTCACTGCCGCAGCTGCGCCAATGGCGCAGACCGTTTCGTGTAGAGGCCAAGGAGCCCAGGATGTCCAAGCTGTTCAACCAGAAAATCATGATTCTGCGTGCGCCTTCCCTCGGCGCCACCCGTGATCCGTTCGATGGACCGGGGGCGTCCCCGGGGCTCGAAAGCACCGCCCAGAACATCGCCGAACGCGCTGTCAGCATGACGGTGGAGAGCGATGAGAACCCCTCCGCTTCAACCCTCAACGCCCTGCGGAACGACCCCACGGTCCTTGGCTTTGCTCCCGCCATGCCCATGAAACTCATCGAACCCTTCGATGCCGATGCTGCACCGTCCGCTGCGGCAACGTGGGGCGTCAAGGCTGTGGGCGCAGACACCTCTCCCTTCTCCGGCGCCGGGGTGACAGTCGCGGTCCTGGACACCGGCATCGCGGCCACCCACCCGGCCTTCGCCGGCGTCAACCTGGTCACAAAAGACTTCACCGGCGCGGGCAGCGCAGAAGACGACAACGGCCATGGCACCCACTGCGCAGGCACGATCTTTGGCCGCGACCTCTCAGGCCAGCGGATCGGCGTCGCACTCGGCGTCCAGAAAGCGGTCATCGGCAAAGTCCTCGGAGGCCCCAACGGCGGCAGCAGCGATATTCTTGCCTCCGCAATGCTGTGGGCCACCGACAACGGCGCCCACGTCATCTCCATGTCGCTGGGCATTGACTTCCCCGGATGGGTGGACGAGCTGGTGAACGTGCACGGCCTGACCATCCCCGCCGCCACGTCCATAGCGCTCGAAGGCTACCGCGCCAACGTCCGGCTTTTCGAACAGCTCGCCAACCTTCTCAATGCGCGGGCCTCCGTCGCCCAGACGACGATCGTGGTCGCAGCCGCCGGCAATGAGAGTGAACGCAACGGCAACCCCGCATACGAGATCAACGTGGCGCCTCCAGCTGCCGCGTTCGGGATCACGTCAGTGGCTGCCCTGGCCGACGGCGGAGGCGGACTCACTGTGGCCCCCTTCTCAAACACCATGGCGACTGTGGCCGGTCCCGGCGTCGGGGTCTTCAGCGCCTGGCTCAACGGCGGAACGAAAACGATCAGCGGCACCAGCATGGCCACCCCGCACGTGGCCGGCGTGGCGGCCCTGTGGGCTGAACGGCTCCTGGCGCAGGGCCCCCTCAGCCCCGTGCTCCTCCAGGCCAAACTCATCGCTTCCGGAACGTTCAAGCCCCTCAAGCCCGGCACGGACCCCGTGGACGTTGGGGCGGGCCTCGTCCAGGCACCCACCAATGCAAACTAGGTCAGCCCGGAGCTTTGGCCGAGCCGGTCATTGACCGGCTTGAAATCCCCCCCAGGAGCGGACACATGGTCATCCCGGACGACGTGCTCACCGCCACCCAGGCGCGGTTCCAGGCCCGCAAGGGTCCACGCCGGGGAACGGAGGAGAAGATCGCGGAGGCACATACCCCGCAGGGAAGCATCCTCAACGTGGACGCTCCGGAACGGGTGGAACTGCGCAGCCGGCGGGTCATGCGCCAGCCGATGGTGATGGACGCGCTCAAGGCGACAGCGGACACCTCGCCGGCAGTGCGGGGCCAGGTTCGGGACGAGCTGGTGCTGGAGCGGATTATCGGCGGGAACAACCTGCTGGGCATCGCTTTCCTGGAGTTAGGCACGGCGGTGGCACGCAGTGTGGGCAGGGTTATTGTCCGTGACCGGTTCCAGATCCGATCCTTCGGCACGGGGTTTATGATCTCGCCGCGCCTGGCCCTGACGAACAACCACGTGCTGGCAGACGCACAGTCCGCCCGCTTCTCCCGGCTGGAATTCAACTTCCAGAACGGCGTCAGCGGCCTTCCCCTGGCTGCATCGCAGTTCGACCTGGAGCCGGACACCTTCTTCCGGACGGACGCCGGACTGGATGTCACCGTGGTGGCGGTGGCCGCGACATCACGTCCCGACGGGGCGGGTGCCTCGGTTCCGCTGGCCGGCTTCGGCTTCAACCGGACGTCAAAGGAGCAGGGCAAGATCCTGCTGGGCGAGTCCATCAACATCATCCAGCACCCGGAAGGCCAGGAGAAACAGCTCGCGCTGCAGCAGAACGAACTCATTGACCGCTTTGACCAGTTCCTGCACTACCACACGGACACCTCTCCAGGCTCGTCCGGGTCACCGCTCTTCAACAACCAGTGGGAAGTCCTGGGCCTGCACCATTCCGGCGTCCCTGCCCGCAATGCGGCAGGAGACATCCTGACCGTGGACGGCACCGTGTGGGACAGGACGCAGGATGAGCTGCGCATCCAGTGGGTGGCGAATGAGGGGATCCGGATCAGCAGCATCCTGGCCTGGCTGGGAGCGAACGCCGACGGCATGACCAACGAAGAACGGGCCCTTCTGGAGGAAGCACTGAACCCGCCTGCCTTCCCGGCCGACCCGCCCCACCCGGTGGAACTTCTGGACCCGGTAAAACTGGACCCGGTGGTGGAACGGCAGGGCCCGGTGGAGGTCCAACTGCCTCAATCGGTAAAGCAGCCAGTCGCCACGGCGGAGGGGGCCGTGTCCCTCACCATCCCCCTGCACATCACAGTCCGGCTCGGTGCGGTGCAGGCGGCACACGAACCGGCCCCCTCGTCCGCAGGCCGGACCGCGGGCCCGGGGAGCGGGGACGCGGTTGGCACGGCTGGCGCTGTAGTCGAGGAAGCCGTGGCGATAGACCCCGATTACGAAGGAAGAAAGGGCTACGACCCCGACTTCCTGGATGTGCCTGTTCCGCTGCCGGTGCTCACGGCGGAACAACGTGCGGAGGCGGCGCAGAACCGCCGCCCGGCCCAGGGGCAGGACCCGACAGTGCTGACCTACCATCACTTCAGCCTCGTCATGAACCGCAGCAGGCGGCTGGCCCTCTACACAGCCGTGAACGTCGATGGCCGGCTCAGCCAGTCCCCCAAGCGGGACCGCGACAAGTGGTACTTCGACCCCCGGCTGGACCGGTTGGAGCAGACCGGCGGGGACCTCTACGCTGGCAACGACTTTGACCGCGGCCACCTCGTCCGCCGCCTGGATCCGGCCTGGGGTCCCGACGCCGTTGCCCGCGCAGCAAACGACGATACGTTCCACTTCACCAACTGCTCCCCGCAGCACAAGAAGTTCAACCAGGGGGCGTCGTTGTGGGCCGGCCTGGAAGACTACCTGCTGGACACGGCGAAAGCTGAAAAGCTGCGGCTCACTGTGTTCACCGGCCCGGTCTTCACGGCCAGAGACCCGAAGTTCCAGGGCACCCGCATCCCGCTGTCGTTCTGGAAGGTCCCCGTCTTCCAGCGTCCGGACGGCAGCCATTCCGCCAGCGCCTACATGATCAGCCAGCATGAACTGGTGGAGGGCATTCTCAGGGAGGCCTTCACACCGGTCACCTTCCAGGTACCCATCCGCAGGATCAGCGAACTCACCGGACTGGACTTCGGCCACCTCTTCGGCTGGGACCCGATGAACGACGAATTCGAACCGCTCCCCCGGGCCCAGGAAGCGCTGGCCACACCAACTCCCGCCCGTGAACTCCGTACGTTGGAGGACGTGCAGTTGTAGCCGCGCAGCCTCTCCAATTGGCGCGGGCCGGGTTCAGCCGTCAACCTCCGGCGGCCTTCCCACAGGGGTCCTTTAGGCTGAGGTTATGAATAACACCAGAGGAGCAACGCTCATTTGGTCGCTGGGGGCAGTTATTTTTTCTCTCATCGGCATCTCCATCGCAGCAGGCTCCAACGGTGCCTGGTACTGGGATCGAATCGGGCGATTGCCCGGCTCAGACCCTCAAATGAAAGCAGTCAGATGAGCCGTATCCTCACGTCAGTCGCTGGAGCAACCATGGCAGGCCTGCTCATGGTCTCCTTAGCATCCTGTGGGCTGGATCAGACAGCCCAGTCAGACACCCTGGAAACTGAGATGGAGGAAGCCGCAACCACTATCCCTGGAGTTCAGTCAGCCAATGCCCATGTGAACATGAACACCTCGGGAAACTTCATCACAATAAAGCTGGTTGGGACGAGCGCGGATCCGGACGTTCTCGGTGAATCCCTGAAGGAAGCCCTGCCGGTGATCCTTAACAAAGCCAGGGACCTCGACGGCGGTACGTTCTCCATCAGTATCTTCTCCCCCGATGACACCGTTGGAATAGGGCCCAGCGACATAGGGTATCCGGCGGGAACCGGTGACACGCTGAATGGGATCCGCCAGCACTTCCCCACCGAATAGCAATTGGAAGGCAGCCAACACCAAGGGATCTACCGGCAGCCCTCAAGGATGCTGACGATCGCGTCGTGTTCGGCTTGTGTGACCCAGAGTTTGTACGTGGCCTTGACGGCTGTTTGGCGTGCCACGTATTGGCATCGGAAGGCCTTGTTCGGAGGCAGCCACGTGGCGGCGTCCTTGTCGCCCTTAGCGCTGTTAGTTGGCCCGTCGGCAGCCATGAGGTTCAGTGGGTCGTTGGCGAGTTCCTTGCGCTGGCCGGCGCTGAGCTGCTGCGCACCCTTCTGCCAGGCGTCGCTGAGCGGGACGATGTGATCAATCTGCACGTCGGAGCTGGTGTCCTGGCCGCGGGTGAAATTGATAGTCGCGCCGGTGTACATATCGGCCAGGGTGCCGGCGGTGACCACGCAGTTGTTGGTGCCGGGCTTGAACGTTTCGTTGGTCAGATCCCGGGCAAGAATGTCATTGCGGGTGTCGCAGCCGTTGCGGTCGACGTCAGCCCAGGCTGGCCCGAACTCGTCCCGGTTGTAGCCCGTCTTAGGGGCCCGGCCCTTCACCGGGATGCCCTGCAGCTGCTCAAGGGCGTGGGCAACATCAACGGCAAGGGACGGGTCGGTTGGGGCCTCGGCTGCGCTGCCTTGAGCGGATTCAAGAACCTCAAGGGCGCTGGCTGCAGCGTCGCAACTGACGAGGGAGCCGGCCAGCAGTAGGGAGGCTAAAAGGGTTAGGGTCTGGGCGGCGGAGCGGATGATGTGAACGGTCCTTCTGTTGCAGCGGGCTGTTCCACGCTAGCTTCGACCATCGCCTGCGGCCGGGAGGCGTGCCCGTGGTGCCAGCCACACGCCGCGCTCCTGGAAACAGCGGCCGCGCCGTGTGATGAATCCAAGTCATTACCACTTCGGTTTCAATTGCCGCTTGACGAATCAGCCTGCTGGTAGCTGCAGCACCCAAGCAAGGCACCCCCCACCTCACACGAGTTAGGTATGCTAGGCCGAAAAGCAAGGGGGCCCGGTATGGTCAAACGTAAAGCCACGGCGTTGGACGTGGCACGGCGGGCGGGCGTGTCCCGCAGTGCGGTATCACTGGTGCTTAACGGCAGGGCAACCGGCAATGTCACCGCAGAACGCCAGGAGCGCGTGCTCCGCGCCGCGGCAGAGCTGGACTACACGCCCAACTCGGTTGCCCTCAGCCTGCGCAACCAGCAAACATCAACGATCGGCATCATCACGGATGACATCGTCACCAGCCCCTTCGCCGGCCGGCTGATCAGCGGCGCATCACGCACGGCCTTGGCCCGCGGATACATGGTCCTGGTGGTGGACACTGAACATGACCGGGCCCGCGAGAGCGCCGCGGCCCAGCAGCTCGTCCACCGGCAGGTAGACGGAATCATGTACGCCACCGGCAGCCTGCGCGAAGTCACCGCCCCGCCGGCGATGCTTACCTTGCCGGCCATTCTGGCCAATTGCACGGATGACGCCTCCCGGCTCCAGTCGGTTATACCGGCAGAGGTTGAAGGTGGACGGGCTGCGGCACAGCTGCTGATCGACCTGGGCCACCGCCGCATCACGCTGCTGACCGGAACCCTCAGCTCCCCTGCCGCCCCTCAGCGCGAACAGGGTTACCGCGAGGCGATGGAAGCAGCGGGGCTGGGCCGTGAACAACAGCACGTCCACGCGACCGGATGGGACATCGATGAGGGCTACCGGGCAGCTTCTTGCGTGCTGGGCGGCAACAACCGGCCGACGGCGATCGTCTGCTCGAACGACAGGGTGGCCACCGGCGTACTGCTGTACGCGGCCGCCGCAGGGCTGCGTGTACCGCAAGATCTGTCCGTGGTTGGCTACGACGACCAGCAGAACCTGGCTGCGAACCTGGTTCCCGCCCTGACCACCGTGGCACTTCCGCACGCTGAAATCGGAGAAATGGCCATGTCCATGCTGTTGGATGCGGTCGAAGGGACCGCCTCGGCAGCGGGCAGCGGGCAAGCAGGAACGCTCCACGTGCCCTGCCGGATCATCCCTCGGGCTTCCACCGCTGCCGTCCCGGCCGGCTAAGCGGCGGACGCTTCCACAACCAGGACGCAGCTGAACCCGGCAGGAACGGCCGCTCCCAGCCCCGGCCTGTATCTCTCTTTTCCTAACACTGCCTGCCCTTCCTGCATGTTTCCGATGACACGCAGGAACAGCCTCCGAACTACTTGACACGTGTTAGGTCGGGTATTTACCCTACTTAGCACGTGTTAGGAGGAACCGACAATGACGTCTGAAAAGACACCGGGGCAGCCGGACCCCTCGTTTGCGCCGCGGTCCCGCAGCGGGCTTTCACAAATCACGCGGCGTTCCATGCTGGGCCTTACGGGACTCGCCGTGGCGGGAGCCACCATGGGGGCCTGGCCCCGACTTACCGGGACTGACATACCGGGCCGTGGCAGCAATGCCCTGAACATCGCCATCCTTGGAACCGCTGCGGATGCCGCGGCCCGCCAAGGCCTGGTCCAGGCCTTTACCGCCGCCAATCCGGATATCCCGGTCCAGGTGCAGGCCATCCAGGGCGCGGACTGGAAGGATTTCTTTTCCAAAATCCTCACCATGGTGGCGGCCGGCACGCCCCCGGACGTGGTCTACGTGGCCACCGAGGGTGCACAGCTGTTCGCCGACAAGCTCGCCGAGCCGCTGGATGATTATGTCCGCCGGGACGCAGCCGACATGAGCGACTACTTTGATGACGTTCATCCGAGCCTGCTGGAAGCCTTCATGTACCAGGGAAGCCTGTACCAGCTTCCGCTGGACTGGAACGCAGCGAACATGTACCTGAATACCACCACCTTCGCCCAGGCCGGCCTTGACCGGCCGAAGGACGACTGGACGCAGGATGACTTCAGCGCCACCCTGCGCGCCCTGCGGAAAGCACGGCCGGCGGACTTCACCCCGTACTACTGGACCAACCGTCTTTTTGGCGGAGTAGTGCCGTGGCTGTACGCCAACGACACCAGCTTCCTCACTGAAAGCAAGGCTTCCGGCGGGGACTGGCTGTGGGACCGCTTTTACCCCAAGGACCCTGCCCGGGCCACCCGCGGTGGCGGGTACCAGTGGCTGGCCCCCAACGCCGAGGACGGGCGGGTTGTCGAGACCTTCGACTACCTGCGCGAACTTGTTGCCGAAGGACTGGGCGTGCGGCCTGAATCCGGGGGCGGCAACGCCCTGGTTGGCTTGTTCGGGAACAACCGCATCGGCACCACGCCGGCGGGTGGCTACTGGGCTCAGGGCCTGCATGATGCGGGCATGACGGCCGATCAGTTCGATGTGCAGTTCTTCCCCCGCTGGCGGACCCAGCGGCACCAGTTCGGCGCTGCCGGCTATGCGATCATGCGCACGGCGAAGGATAAGGACGCAGCCTGGGAATGGGTAAAGTTCTGCTCCAGCCGCGAAGCGATGCAGTTGGCCATTCCCAAGCCGAACACCACTCCCACCCGCCGCTCGATGGTGAACGAGTCCTTTTATGCCGCCACCGGGCCCCGGCACTGGAAGGTCTTCTACGACACCCTGGACAGGTTCCCCACCTCCGGTCCGATCCCCGCGCCGCCGCAGCAGGCCGCCGTGGAAACTGCCCTGATGAAGAATGTTTCCACCGCTGTCAGCGGCAGCTCCGCCGGCGTACGGACAGCGATGGGCACCCTGCAGCGTGATCTCGAACTGGCCCTCAGGAGGAACACATGACCACCACTTCCGCCGCCACGCGCCACACCGTACAGCCACCGGCCGCGCGCCGCTCGTTCGTCGAGCGATGGCTGGCGATGATTTTCCTGGCACCCACGCTGCTGGGGATGGCCCTGTTCACCTTCCTGCCGATCATCGGCTCGCTGGTCCTGGCCTTCTTCCGCTGGGACATCATTTCGGCACCCCAGTTCGTCGGTTTCGCCAACTTCGCCTCTTTGGCACAGGACCCCACCGTCCGGGTGTCCTTCGTGAACACCATCATGTTCGTCGTCGTCGCAGTAATCCTTCAACTCGGCATCGCACTCAGCCTGGCTTCCATGCTCCAGGCCAGGATGCCGTCCTGGCTCAGGGTCTTCCTCCGTTCCACCTTCTTCTTTCCCCTGGTGCTGTCCGCCGCGTCGGTGTCAATCTTCATGCGGTACATGTTCAACGAACAGTTCGGCGTGGTGAACTGGCTCCTGTCGCTCATCGGCATTCCCGCCGTCCCATGGCTGACCAGTCCCGTGGCCTCCGCCGCCGTCGTCGTCCTGGTGTACGTCTGGCAGAACTTCGGGTTCTCCTTCCTCCTCTTCCTCGGCGCCCTGAGCAACATTCCGAAAGAACTGCACGAGGCAGCAAACCTGGACGGCGCCACGGGCTGGAAACAGTTCAGCAACGTCACCCTTCCGCTGATCAGCCCCACCGTGCTGGTCGCCTCCGTCATGGCGATCATCAGTGCCCTGCAGGTCTTCGACCAGCCGTACGTCCTGACCAACGGCGGTCCAGGGGATTCCACCCGCACCGCCGTCATGGTGATCTTTGAATCCGCCTTCCAGCAACTGGAATTCGGCGAAGCCTCGGCCATCGGTTTGGTCCTGACCGTGCTCATTCTTGCCGTCACCGCCCTGCAATTCCGCCTCAGCCGCCGCTTCGTCTTCTACCAGTGAGGTCCCTTATGTCCAGCCAGACCCTTCACACCGGGACCGACGCGCATTCGGGTTCCAGCTCCGGCACACCGGCCACCCGCAAGCCCTACCGCAACCGCCGCCTGCCCGCGGCAGGAACCGTCGGCAGGTATGCCGCGTTAGCGGTGGCTGCGGCGCTGACCCTCGGCCCTGTCCTGTGGACCCTGTCCACTTCGCTGCGGACGCCGTCGGAATCCTTCAACCTGCCACCGTCCTTCCTGCCCATCAACCCTGACTTCACCGCCTACCAGGAGGTGTTCAAGCAGATCAACGTCGGCCTCCTGGTCCTGAACAGCGCCTTGGTGACCGGTCTGATCGCGCTTGGCCAGATGGCTTCCGCCACGCTTGCCGGCTACGCCTTCGCCCGCCTGGACTTCCGCGGCAGGAAGGCCATCTTCTCGCTGGTGCTGGCCACGATGATGGTTCCGGTGCAGGTCACCATCGTTCCGGTGTTCATACTCATCCGTGGGATGGGCCTGTCCGATACCCTGCTGGCCCTGATCCTGCCGGCCATTCCCACCGCCTTCGGCACCTTCCTGATGCGCCAATACTTCCTGGGCCTGCCAAATGACTTTGCGGAGGCGGCCGCCCTGGACGGTGCCGGACCATGGCGGATCTTCCGTTCCGTCTACGCACCCTTGGCGGTCCCGGGCATGGCCATCGTTGGGATCCTCGCCTTCAACTTCCACTGGAACGAGTTCTTCCGGCCGCTGATCCTCACTATCAGCGAACAGAACTTCACCCTCCCCCTCGGCCTGGTCACGCTCCAAGGCAACCTCGGCACCGGGAGCATATCGGTGGTCCTCGCCGGCGTAATCCTGTCCATGCTGCCCGCACTGGTCGTGTTTATCTTCGGCCAACGCACCCTGCGCGAAGGCCTCACGGCCGGCGCGAGCAAATAACACATACTTCTAAAAGGAACCCCATGGATACACTCACCTCGACCAGCACGGCAGCCACAACAGACAGCTACCGCCCGGTCCTGCACTACACAGCCAAGGACACCTGGCTCAACGACCCCAACGGCCTGATCTTTCACGACGGCGTCTACCACCTCTACTACCAGAACAATCCACTGGGAAACGTCTGGGGAAACATGTCCTGGGGCCACGCCACCTCCACCGACCTGCTGACCTGGACCGAACACCCCGTCGCCATCGCCTGCGACGAAAACGAAGACATCTTCTCCGGCAGCATCGTCCATGACCGTCACAACACCAGCGGATTCGGCAACGGATCCATTGGACCCCTCGTGGCGATCTATACCAGCGCCTTCAAACCGGGCTCCTTGCACGAGGGCGTCCAAGCCCAGTCCCTGGCCTACAGCCTGGACGGGGGCTACAGCTGGACAAAACACGGGGGCAACCCCGTCCTTAACCGCGGGTCCGCCGAGTTCCGGGACCCCAAAGTCATCTGGTACGACGGCGGCGCGGACAGTTACTGGGTGATGGTCGCCGTCGAAGCCACAGACTTCCAGGTGGTGCTCTACAAATCCCGCGACCTGCAGTCCTGGGAACTGCTGAGCACCTTCGGGCCGGCAAACGCCACCGGCGGGGTCTGGGAATGCCCGGACCTGTTTCCCCTGCCCGTGGACGGCGACCAGGACAACGTTAAGTGGGTCCTCACCGTCAACCTCAACCCCGGCGGTCCCAACAACGGCTCAGCCGGCCAATACTTCATCGGTGACTTCGACGGAACCACATTCACCTCCGCCAGCACCGTCACCGAGGGCACCCAGGACCCTGCCCGGCTCGGCGAATACCAGTGGCTGGACCGGGGCCGCGACTATTATGCCGCCGTCTCCTTCAGCGACGCTCCGGACAACCGCCGCCTCATGATCGGCTGGATGAACAACTGGGAATACGCCAACCACATCCCCACCACGCCCTGGCGCAGCCCCATGAGCCTCGCCCGCGAAATTACACTCCAGGCCCGCGACGGAGAACTGTGCCTGGTCCAGCAGCCCGCGGGCGATTGGAATGACCTGGCTGGCGCGGAGCCGTTCCACCTTTCCGGAACCACCATCCACGACGGCGCGCAGGTCCTGGCGGGCGCGTTCGGCGCCGTCCAGCGCATCGACGTCAGCTTCACCCCCGGAAGCGCAGAGGAATTCGGCCTCATCCTGCGTGGAGACGGTGCGAAGGGAACCCGCGTGGGTATCCGGCCCGGGCAGGCCACACTCTTCGTGGACCGGCGCGAATCCGGCAGGACAGACTTCCACACGTCCTTCAGCTCCATTGACACCGCTCCCATCCTGGCCAAGCAGGGCACCTACGACCTCACCATCTACGTGGATCGCTGTTCCGTTGAAGTCTTTGCCCAGGACGGCCAGGTCACCATGACCGAACTGATCTTCCCGGCGGAGAACAGCACCGACGTCGCCGTATACGCCGTCGGCGGCACGGCGACCATGAACAGCCTCCAGACCACGCAGCTCGGGTAGGGCAGCGCCAAAGCAAGGAACAACAGACATGCACAACAACGGGAACCCGAACGCTCCCGGGCAGGCGTTGGACGTCGTCGTTATCGGGGAAGCCCTGATGGACGTCGTCGCCACGCCTGAGGGGACCAATGAACATCCCGGCGGGTCACCGGCCAATGTCGCCTACGGCCTGGCCCGCCTGGGGGTGAGCACCGGACTGCTCACGTCCATGGGCACTGACGACCGTGGTGATGCACTCGAGGAGCACCTCTCCGGTGCCGGGGTGATGTTCTTGCCCGGCTCCCGGTCGCTGGAGAGAACGTCGACGGCGACCGCCACCATCGCCCGCGATGGCTCGGCGAGCTACTCCTTCGACATCACCTGGGATGTGGAACCGCTGGATCTTACCCAGACTCCGCCCAAGCTCGTCCACACCGGTTCGATCGCGAGTTTCCTGTCACCGGGCGCCGTCGGCGTCAAAGCCATGCTCGAGGAACTCCGCAGCGAGTGCATCATCACCTACGATCCCAACATCAGGCCAGCCCTACTCGGAACACAAGCCGAGGCACGGCACACTTTCGAGGAACTGGTGCACCTCACCAGCGTCGTCAAACTCAGTGACGAGGACGCCGCATGGCTTTACCCGAGGAACGCCTTGGAGGAAACCGCCACGCACATCCTGGGTCTGGGGGCGGAGCTGGCAGTCATTACCAGGGGCTCATCGGGCTCATTGCTTGCCACATCCACCACCACCCTCAGCATTCCTGCAGAAAAGACCTCCGTGGTTGACACCATCGGCGCCGGCGACTCCTACATGTCGGCCCTGATCCTGGGACTCCTCACCCGCGGAACCTGCGGCCTGGCGCCTTCCGTCCTCCACCAGCTGGGGTGCACGGCGGCCGCTGCGGCCGCGATCACCGTATCCCGGGCCGGCGCCCGGCCCCCCACCGAAGACGAACTCCGCACACAGCTTCAGCATCAGCCCCAGCTGCATTCGCACGCGTAGCACGTACCTCCGTGCGGCGCCCTGCGCACGGGACGTCACGCCCGGAAATGTAACCCTTGACACAGATCTAGTAACGCGCGTAACCTCTTCTATATGCGCAAGTAACGCGCGTTACCTATGAGGCAGCACCACCGACTATCACCGGAGCATTCAATGGCGAAAACCACCACCTCGAACCATGCCGGGGCTGCGCGGCAGCGGGGTGTCACCATGAATGATGTTGCCAAGCACGCGGGGGTTTCCCGGACCGCAGTCTCGTTCGTGCTGAGCAACCGCGAAAATGCCAGTATCTCCGAGGAAACCCGCACCCGGATCAACGACGCTGTCCAGGCCTTGGGCTACCGCCCGAATGCCGGAGCACGTGCACTGGCATCCCAGCGCAGTGACTGGTACGGAATTGTCACCGAGATCGTCACGGCACCGTTCGCCGTCGACATCATCAAAGGTGCACAAGACCAGGCCTGGCTCGACCGCAAGTTCCTGCTCATCGCCCCCTCTGACCAGGCCGATGCCGTAGGACCCAACCAGGGCCTGGAAGACGCCGCAACGGAAAAGCTGCTGGAGCAGCGCGTGGAAGGACTTCTGTACGCAGCCACATTCCACCGTGGCGTGCACGTGCCCGAAAGCGCCAAGGAAGTACCCACCGTCCTGATCAACTGCTTCGACGCCGACGGGAAGCTGCCCTCGATCGTCCCGGACGAACGCGCCGGGGGCCGCATCGCCGTCGAACGTTTGCTCCAGGCCGGCCACCGCAGGATCGGTGTCATCAACCTGGACCCGGCCATTCCCGCAGCAGTCGGGCGTTTGGAGGGTGCACGCGAAGCACTCGCCGAATCCGGGCTCGACCTGGACCCGGAGCTCGTGGTCCCCGGATACGCCACGGCGGACGGCGGGTATGAGGCCGCGTGCCACATCCTGGACCGCTACCCACAGGAGGACAGGCCAACCGCGCTGTTCTGCCTCAACGACCGCATGGCGATGGGCGCATACGACGCCATCAAGGAACGGGGCCTGACCATCCCCGGAGACATCGCCGTGATCGGCTTCGACAACCAGGAACTGATTGCGGCCTATCTCAGGCCCAAGCTGACCACGGTTGCGTTGCCGTTTGAAAAAATGGGCGCCCTGGGAGTCCAGACGCTCGCAGCTCTGACAGCAGGACAGCCGATTGTTGCCGACCAGCAATTAGTCGGCTGTCCGCTGCTAGAACGCTCTTCGGTCTGACCGCGAAATCACTAGCGAAGAGCCACCCCTCCCCCACCCCTTCACCTTGCTGATGAAGATAGGAAAGAGATAACCATCATGACACAACCCCGATTCCTGAGGGCTGCCCGCACCACGGCGGCCGGGCTGGCGGTAGGCGCACTGCTGCTGACCGGCTGTGCAGCCACTGAGAACAAGTCTGCCGGCACCGACGCCGCAGCGAACGCCAGCGCCTTCCTCACCATCCCGCGGGAGGACATGGGCACGTTTGTCCAGAACTTCAACCCGTTCGCGCCCACCGTCAACCCGATGGTCCAGCAGTCCATTTACGAATCCCTGCTGATCTTCAACCCGGCCAAGGGTGACACCGTGCCGTGGCTGGCCACTGAATGGGAGGCCGCCGACGACGGCAGGTCCATCACCTTCACCCTGCGCGACGGCGTTGAGTGGTCCGACGGCCAGCCCTTCGTGGCCGAGGACGTCGCCTACACCTTTGAGCTCCAGAAGAAGATCAAGGGCGGCTTCGAGTACCTGGACACCGTGAGCGCCGAAGGCACCAACAAAGTGACCTTCACCTTCAACAAGCCGTGGTCCCCGGCCCTCTACGACATCGGACACCTCACCATCCTGCCCAAGCACGTATGGTCCGCCCTTGCCGATCCGGAAAAGGACGCCAACGCAAAGCCCGTCGGCACAGGCCCTTACACCGAGGTTGACAGTTTCCAGGCCCAGTCGTTTGTGCTGAAGAAGAACCCCAACTACTGGCAGCCGGAAAAGCAGAAGATCGCCGGTATCAAGATGCTCGCTTTCGCAGGAAACGACGGCGCCAACCTCGCCGCCGTGAACGGCGACGTGGACTGGGCCCCGCAGTACATCCCGAACATCGAAAAGACGTTCGTTTCCAAGGACAAGGAACACCGCCACTACTGGTTCCCGGCCACGGGCGCCATGATCAACTGGCAGCTCAACACCACCAAGGCCCCCTTCAACGACGTCGAGGTCCGCAAGGCCCTGAGCATGGCCGTTGACCGGGAGCAGGTCACCACGATCGGCATGAGCGGCTACGCCGAGCCTGCGGACTGCACCGGACTGTCCGGCAACTACGAGACCTGGAAGAACAACGAGGTCAAGGACAACTGCACCTGGACCAAGCTGGATGTCCAAAAGGCCAACGAGCTGCTGGACAAGGCCGGCTACCCGAAGGGTGCTGACGGCAAGCGCACGCTCAAGGACGGCGAACCGTTCGAATTCAAGATCTCCGTGGGCGCGTCTTCTTCCGACTGGCTGTCCGTGGCCAACGTGATCGCGCAGAACCTGGCAGAGGTCGGCGTCACGGCAAAGGTGGAGTCCCCGGACTGGGCTGCCGTGGTTGCCGGCTACGAGACGGGCGACTTCGACTCCGGCATCGTCTGGAGCGCCAACGACCCCAGCCCGTACAAGTACTTCAACTCCTCCATGGGCACGGCGACCGTCAAGCCCGTGGGCACCAAGACGTTCGACAACTACCACCGCTTCGGCGACACCACAGCCGACGCCCTGCTGGCTGAGTTCGCTGCAGAGGCCGACGAGGCCAAGCAAAAGGACATCGCCAACAAGCTGCAGGAAGAGTACGACGAGTCCGCACCGCTGGTGCCGCTGTTCTCCGGCCCGGAGTGGGGCGCCTTCAACGACGCCCGCTTCACAGGTTGGCCCACCGAGGACAACCCTTACGCCACCCTTTCGGTCCGCTCACCTTCAACGGTACTGGTGCTGACCACGCTGGAACCGCGCAAGTAGTCCCCACCGCCGCCCCAGCCTCGCTTCGCGGCGGCTAGGGAACCCTCGGCGGCGTGGGCCAATCCACCGCTTCGCGGCGGCGTGGGCCCATCACGCACCACTGCTGGCCGCCGGATCATCCGGCGGCCAGCCCCCAAACTTTCCGCAATTCCCGAAATGGAGGGAAACCGTGCGCTTTATCCTGCGCCGCCTGGGTTTCTACCTGATCGCCTTCTGGGCATCCATCACCCTGAATTTCCTGCTCCCCCGCTTCATGCCCGGGGACCCCGTCTCGCGTATGTTCGCCCGCACCCAGGACAGAATGCAGCCGGAACAGATCGAGGCCCTGCGCAAGCTGCTCGGTGTCGATGACCGGCCCCTCTGGGAGCAGTACATCGGCTACATGACCAACATCTTCACCGGGCAAATGGGCGTTTCCATCTCCCGTTTCCCCACCCCGGTCACCGAGGTCATTGCGTCCCAGATCGGCTGGACCCTCCTGCTCGGCGGGACTGCACTGGTGATTGCCGCCGTCGTGGGCAACCTGCTGGGTGTCCTCGCCGCCTGGCGGCGCGGGGGCGCGATCGACTCCGCGCTTCCGCCGCTGCTCGTGTTCATCGGCTCGTTCCCGTACTTCTGGCTCGCGATGGGCGCCCTGTACCTTTTCGGCGTCGTACTGAACTGGTTCCCCATCCGCCACGCCTTCACCGCCGGCCTGGAGCCCGGGGTCACCTGGGAGTTCATCGGCGACGTCGGCGCGCACCTGGTGCTTCCGGCCCTGACCATCGTGCTGGTCTCCATCGGCGGCTGGATGCTGGGCATGCGGAACACCATGATCGCCACCAACTCCGAGGACTACATCACCATGGCCGAAGCCAAGGGACTCCGCCCGGGCCGCATCATGCTCCGCTACGCAGCACGCAACGCCATGCTCCCCTCGGTCACAAGCTTCGGCATGGGACTGGGGTTCGTGGTGGGCGGTGCGCTGCTCACCGAGGTGGTGTTCGCCTACCCCGGCGTCGGATACCAACTCCTCAACGCCGTCCAGGGCCTCGACTACCCGCTCATGCAGGGCCTGTTCCTGACCATCACCGCCGCCGTGCTGCTGGCCAACTTCCTGGTGGACATCCTCTACGTCCGCCTCGACCCGCGCGTGCGCAGCAACTAGAGGGAGCGATCATGACAACCGCAATCCTGCAGCAACCCGGCACAACGGCCGACAAAACCCCAGCTGCCCGCAAGCCGAACCGCAGCTTCGTCCACGGCCTCCTCACCAACAAAAAAGCCCTGGCAGGCATGGCCGTGATGCTCGTCTTCCTCGCACTTGCCCTGCTGGCACCGGTACTTTTTCCCGGCGACCCATCACGGATCACCGCCATGGCCTCCCTGGAACCATCAGCCGAGCACTGGCTGGGAACCACCGCCAAGGGACAGGACGTGCTCGCACTGACCGTCCACGGCTCCCGGAGTTCCCTCTTCGTGGGGCTCACTGTGGGCTTCGCGTCCACTTTCATCGGCATCCTGGTGGGACTTGCCTCGGCGTACTTCGGCAAGTTCATCGACGAAGCGCTGTCCCTGGTAACCAACGTCTTCCTGCTCCTTCCCGGCCTGCCGCTGCTGGTCATCCTGGCCGCGTTCCTCCCTCCGGGACTGGGCACAGTGATTCTTGTCCTTGTGGTCACCGGCTGGGCAGGCTCAGCACGCGTCCTCCGTTCACAGGCGCTCTCCATCCGCTCCAAGGACTTTGTGGCCGCGGCCGTGGTGTCCGGCGAACGGGCCGGCCGGATCATGTTCCGCGAAATCCTGCCCAACATGGCCTCGATCGTCATGGGCACCCTGCTGGCCTGTGTCATCTACGGCATCGGCGCCCAAGCGGGCCTGGAGTTCCTGGGTCTGGGCGATGCCAGCACCGTCTCGTGGGGCAACAACCTCTTCTGGGCAGGCAACGAAGGCGCCCTGCTGACTGGCAGCTGGTGGGTGTTCGTGCCCTCGGGCGTCTGCATCGCGCTGGTCGCCTTCGCCCTGGCCCTCATCAACTATGCCGTGGACGAGGTCACCAACCCGCGGCTGCGGAAGATCAAAACCCCGAAAGAAACCGAAAGGAGCGCCTCCAAATGACCATCTCCCAAGTGTCCTTCGGCTCCCACGAACCCGTCCTGGACGTCAAGGACCTCATCGTCAAGTACATCGGCGACACCCGCTCCACCACCGCCGTGGACCGCGTTTCCTTCAGCATCGGCACCGGTGAGGTGTTCGGTCTCGCAGGGGAATCCGGCTGCGGAAAATCGACCATTGCCAATTCGATCATGCGGCTGCTCAAGGATCCCGCGAAGATCGCAGGCGGCAGCATTTCCTTCGGCGGCAAGGACGTCCTGGCCATGAGCCCGGAGGAGCTGCGGCGCTTCCGCTGGCAGGACGTGGCCATGGTCTTCCAGTCAGCCATGAACTCGCTCAACCCGGTGCTGACCATCGGCGAACAGATCGTGGACATCTTCACCACCCACGCCGGCTACTCCCGCAAGGAATCCCTGCGGCGCGCGGCTGAACTGCTGGAACTCGTGAGGATCGACCCCGCACGCCTCAAGTCCTACCCGCACCAGCTCTCGGGCGGCATGCGGCAGCGGGCCGTGATTGCCATGGCCGTGGCCCTCAAGCCGTCCCTGTTGATCCTCGACGAACCCACCACCGCCCTTGACGTGGTGGTGCAGCAGGAGATCATGGCCCAGATCAAGGAACTCCAGCGCGAGCTCGGCTTCTCCGTCCTGTTCATCACGCACGACATGTCGCTCATGGTGGAACTTTCCCACCGCATGGCCGTGATGTACGGCGGCCGGATCGTGGAGACCGCGAGGGCCCAGGACGTCTACACCAACCCCCGCCACCCCTACACCCAGGCGCTGATGGGCGCGTTCCCGCCGCTCACCGGCCCGCGGGTTCCGCTGACGGGACTGCCCGACGGCGTGAAGTTCCGGAACATCCCGGACCTCACCGAGGCGGCACCGGGCCACTTCGTGGCTCCGCTTGGTGCCGACGCTGCAGTGATTGATTCCGAAGACCTGGCAGGAGCCGCACGATGAGCCACTCCCTGACATCCACGGTGGCTGCGTCCGCCACACGCACTCCGGCCCTTGAAATTCGTGGCCTGGGCAAGTCGTTCCCCATTGGAGGGCTGTTCTCCCGGGAGTCGGTCCGCGCCCTGTACGGTGTGGACCTGACAATCAACCGCGGCGAAATCGTCGCGCTCGTGGGAGAGTCCGGTTCCGGCAAGAGCACCTTGGCCCGCTGCGTTGCCCGGCTCGAGAAGCCGACCTGCGGCGCGATCCTGATCGACGGCGTCGACATCCTCAAGCGCGATCGGTTCCAGGCGTCGCGTGCGTTCCGGTCCCAGCTGCAGATGGTCTTCCAGGACCCCTTCGGTTCGCTGAACCCGGCCCACAGGATCGAGCATTTCCTGCGGCGTTCGCTGGCGATCCACGGCAAGGGCGGCGGTTCTGCGGAGGAGACCGTGCGGCGGCTCGAAGAGCTGATGACCACTGTTGGCCTGCAGGCTGACATGCTGAACTCGTATCCGCACGAGCTTTCCGGAGGTCAACGCCAGCGCGTTGCGATTGCCCGGGCCCTCGCCGTTGAACCACAGGTTATCCTGGCCGACGAGCCCACTTCCATGCTTGATGTTTCGGTCCGGATCGGTGTGCTGAACCTGATGCGCAAGCTCCGGGACGAGCAGGGCATCTCCATGCTCTACATCACCCACGACCTCGCGTCCGCACGCTACCTGGCGGACCGCACGGCAGTCATGTTCGCCGGTGAACTCGTTGAGGAAGGCGAGTCCCTGGACCTGCTGGCCAATCCCGCACACCCCTATACGCAACTCCTGGTTTCCGCTGTCCCGGACCCCGCACGGGCAGGCTCGTACGATCCCGTCCGCCGGGCCGAACTGCGGCAGGCCGTCATGGCTTCGACCACGTGCGCCTTCGACGGCGACCCGAACCAGGCCTGTTCGGCCGAAGAACCCGTGCGCCACCAGGTTGGAGACCCCGAAAACCGCCACTGGGTGCGCTGCCACCTTTACCGGCCGTGGGCCGGCGCCGCCGGCCATGCCCTGGCGGGCGAACCAACCCAATCCAACCGCCCGGCGTCGTCCGCTCAAGAAGAGGCTTCCGCATGACTGAACTGACCCACCCGCTCGCAACCGTTCCACAGGACGAGTTGGTTGCCCGGGCCGAAGCCGACCCGCTCCGGCCACGCTTCCATTTCGTGTCACCGGCCGGGTGGCTGAACGATCCCAATGGCGTCAGCCAATGGAACGGCACTTACCACCTCTTCTACCAGTACAACCCGGAGGGCGCGTTCCACCACCGCATCCAGTGGGGTCACGCCACCAGCACGGACCTCGTCACCTGGACGGACCAGCCCGTTGCCTTGGAACCGTCTGCAGGACCGGACGCCGAGGGCTGCTGGTCGGGGGTCCTGGTGAACGACGGCGGTACGCCCACCTTGGTGTATTCGGGGCGCTTCGAGGACAGGGAGCTACCCTGCGTCGCCGTAGGATCCCCGGACCTTCTGAACTGGACCAAGGACCCCGCAAATCCCGTGATCGCAGCGCCGCCGGCTGGAGTAGACGTCACGGCGTACCGTGATCACTGCGTCTGGCGTGAAGGAACGAAGTGGCGGCAACTGGTGGGTTCGGGGATCCGCCAGCGCGGCGGTACAGCGTTCTTGTACGAGTCAGCGGACCTGCGGAGGTGGGACTACATCGGGCCGTTGTTCATCGGCGATGCCTCGCAGGGCGACCCTGCGGACACTGACTGGACGGGGACCATGTGGGAATGCGTGGACCTTTTCCGGGCGGGCCACGGTTCGCTGGGGTCTGCACCTGCCGACGGCTCGCCGGATGTGCTGGTCTTCTCCGCCTGGAACGACGGCGACACCCGCCACCCGCTGTACTGGACCGGCCGATACGCCGGGGACAGCTTCGAGCCCGCGGCCCTGCACCGGCTCGACTACGGAGGCCGCTTCTTCTACGCACCGCAATCATTCGAGGATGAGTCCGGCCGGCGCGTCATGTTCGGCTGGATGCAGGAGGGCCGAAGCGATGCCGCGATGGTGGAGGCCGGCTGGTCAGGGGTGATGAGCCTGCCGCGAACCGTCACGGCGGCGGAGGACGGGACCCTCCGCTTCGCACCCGTACCGGAAATCAAGAAGCTGCGCCGTGACCACGCCAGCCTGCCCGGACAAGTGCTGGGCACTTTGTTGGCGCCTTTGGAAACCGGTGTGTCCGGCAAGCAACTCGACCTCGAACTGGACCTCCAGCTGGCACCGGGTGCTCTGGTGCGGGTCGGTGTACTGGGTTCCACTGGCGGAGCCACCTCCGGCAGCCCCGCCGAGGAAACGGTCATCGAGGTGCGAAGGGCGGTTGACGGCGCCGGCAATGGCTCGCTCCGCCTGGACCGCACTCGAAGCAGCCTTGATCCAGCCGTTGATGCGGAAGACAAGTCAGGACCTGTCCCCATGCCCGGAGGACGGGTGCACCTGCGCGTCATCCTGGACCGGTCCGCTGTCGAAATTTTTGCCAACGGGATAGCGCTCACCGCCCGCGTCTACCCCACCCTGGGCGGGGACCACGTGAGCCTTGCCGCCGAAGGCACGGCACAGGTATTGTCCCTCAACGCATGGACCATGGCCGACATTTTTGACGGTACCCGGAGCCTCTTTCCCTGAACCGGGAGCAGTACACCACCACCAACTCATACAGCAGCATGGAACCTGCCCAGTGCCGGTCATCCACAAGATGGCCGGCACGGGTCTTTAATGGGCGGCTGCACGGGAAGGCGCGAAACCACGCTGAACCGAGAGATCCAACGTTCCGCGTTACGCCAGGGAGTATGGCTATCTAAGAGTGGGGCTCATCCCGCGGCGCCTGCCTTCGCGGCGTACGCCCTGGCCTCATCATGCACTTTCCGGATGTAGGCATCGGACTGGTTGTAGGCGTAGATCGCGTCGGTCCACCCTTCCGCGGTTGTGAGGTCACGGCCGCCGGCACACAGATAAATCGCCGCACCAAGGGCGGCGTCGTCGATATTGAAGGGATCCGCCGTTCCGTCCGCGTTCCCGTCCCGCCCAACGAGCTGCCACGTGGAAGGAATGAACTGCATCGGCCCCACGGCACGGTCCCAGCGGGCATCCCCATCCAGGAGACCTGCGTCCGTGTCGGCGATGGCGGCGAACCCGGCACCGTTGAGAACCGGGCCCATAACCGGACGGCTCCCTTGCCCCGAAGCGGTGAGGCTACCGCCGCCGTACGTCCCGTGGGCTGTTTCAACGAAACCCACTGCCGCCAGAGTGTTCCAACCGATCCCGCACGCCGGAGCAGAAGCATTCACGCTCACGGCGGCGGCAACATACGCCCGCAGCGCGCGTTCAGGGATTCCGGTCTGCCCTGCAGCCCGGAATACCCAAGCGGCATCCGGGTTTCTGGTCACGTTCACAGCGGTGGTCATACCGGAGGACAGCACCTCGAGCTCAGCCTCGGCCCTCGGCGGTGGAGAAAAGGCACCAGGAGCGTTCGCGGCAGGTTGCCCAAGCGCCCAGACAAAGGACGCGGTGATGGCGCAAACCGCGAACAGGACAAGGACCAGGAGGCGTCTGAGACGAAGCACCGACTAATCAAACCATCCAAAGCCCCCACCATTGACAACGGGCTCAACCGGCGGCACTGATCGGGGCCTGTATCTCCTGCCCGGCCGGAAAGCCTCCCAACGTTGCGGCATACCGTGGCTTTCCTGCTGCCCGGTGCCCTGCTCGAGCCCCTTGCCTTCCTGGATCTCGGTTTTTTGATCCCCGCGACGCTGGCCTCTACGGCCCCCGCCCCAACCTCAGGTGCGGCCTGTCTCATGTGCCCACATGGCGAGCTCCACCCGATTACGCGCGCCGAGCTTGCGCATCAGGCTGGCCAGATGGGTCTTGACGGTGCTGGGACTGATGTGGAGATCGGTGGCAATCTCACTGTTGGTTCCGCCCTGCGCCACGCGGAGGAGCACTTGCTCCTCACGGGAGGTGAGCGGTTCTATTGGCTGCGCGGATGGTCCCTTCTGCGACCTGGCAAACGCCGCAAGTAGGCGGACGGTCACGCTAGGAGCGATCAGAGCATCACCGTCGGCTGCAGCGTGGATCGCCTGGGTCAGCAGCGCAGGTCCGGCGTCCTTGAGCAGGAAGCCCCGGGCACCGGCCTTCAACGCCCCATGGACGTACTCTTCTAGGTCAAAAGTGGTGATCACCACGATCGGCAGGGGGTCCGTGACGTCGGGTCCGGCGAGCTGGCGGGTGGCTTCGATGCCGTCCATCAGCGGCATGCGGATGTCGAACAGGCACACGTCCGGGTGCAGCTGACGCGCCAGGCCCACCGCCTGGCGCCCATCGGCAGCGGCGCCCACGACCGCGATGTCAGGCTGGGCGTTCAGCAGCATCGTCAGGCCGGTGCGCACGATGTCCTGATCGTCGGCGATGAGCACCCGGATGGTCATCGGGGAGCGCCCGCTCGGGGCAGCATCGCCTCGACCCGCCACCCACCCGCGGACGGGCCAGCGTGGAACGTGCCACCCAGCAGCCTGGCGCGTTCCCGCATTCCGACCAGGCCGTCGCCCGACGGGCCGCCGCCGGCCGTGCTGGCGGCACCATCATCATCGACCGTCAACCGCACGTGCTCGGCGTCACCCACGACTCGGACGGCTACCCGCGTCGCGTAGCGGGCGTGCCGTCGCGCATTCGTGACCGACTCCTGGGCCAGGCGGTAGAGCGCGGCCCCGACCACGGGGCTGAGATCGTCGAGCTCACCGGACAGCTCCACGTCGACCCGCGGCCCTCCCTCGGTTTGACCGGCAAGCCGTCCGAGGTCAGCAACGCCCGGGCCCGGCGCGAAGTCCACCCCGGTGACGGCCTTGGGCTTGCGAACCAAATCCTAAGCATGCTTATGATGGTTGCAGTCGGATGGGGATGCGACTGTGAGGGGAATCGGGAAGGGTGCGCTCAGCGAACGGGGCGCACCTTTTTCGTGCCCGGAGGCTTGTCCGCTGACTTCTGGTCCCTGCGTGGGCAATTCCGGCCCTGATGCTGCGGAGTTGCGTCCGAGAATGAAAGCGGCACGGTCCTAGACTTTCGGTATGCACCCCTTAGTGGGAATCGGCCTGGTGTTCCTCGCCGCGATTGCCTGGTCGGTCACCATCCTGACCATGCTGATTGTTCTGGTCAAAGCCCGGCGCCGGCCGCCAGCCCACGTCAGGCGAGCAGTCCAGGATGCGGAGATCCAAAGCTCCGATGAAAGAGCGGCTTAGCCGAGGCTGGGTGCCACCGGCGGGCGTGTCCTCCGCTTTGGCTCGCACGGCTAGGCTGCTGCGTTCTTCGTAATGCGGTCCGCCGAGGATAGGGCCACAGTCCCCAATAGGTGCCGGACTGGCTTCTCCTGGGCCTCGGTCCTGGCCCCAAATTCGAGATCGCCGGCAGCAATCCTCTCGGCCGCGCACCGGCGGATACCGCTTAATGCAGTTTTATAGGCGCCCACTCGGTTGCCCGCGCCGCAGCAACACCAAGGGCCCGGCCGTTCAGATCCAGGGCCCTTGAGGGAGCCGTTCCTAGTCGTCGATGGCTTTCCGGTCGATGGACTTGAGGGCGGCGAGCCGTGCTTCCACCTCGGTCTGCTCACCGAGGTCTTCCAGGGAGGCGAACTGGGCATCCAGGGATGAGGAGGCGAGTTCCTGCTGGCCGCGGACCGTGGCTTCCTGGCGGCGGATGCGCTCCTCATACCGGCCGATGGCCGACGTCGGGTCGCCAGCGTCCAGGGACGTGAGCGCATCGTGGACCTGGGACTGGGCGGCTGCCGTCCGGGACCGGGCCACCAGTTCGTTGCGCTTGGCGGTCAGCTCGTGCAGCTTGCCCTTCATCTGGTCGAGCCCGCCCTTGAGCTTGTCGACGATCTCATTCTGCGCGGCCAGGCCGGGCTCCTGCCCCTTGGCCGTCGACTCGGCGGTCATCTGCCGCTGAAGAGCGAGCTTGGCAAGGGCATCAAATTTGTCGGCGTCCACACCGTTCCCGGCGGCCCGGAACTCATCAGCTTTGCGGGATGCGGCGATGGCCTTGTTGCCCCAGGTGTTGGCGTCGTTCACGGCCCGCCTGTAGTCCTCTTCGGCCATGCGGACGTTGCCGATGGTCTGCGCGACGGCGGCTTCGGCTTCGCGGATGTTGGCCGAGTAGTCCCGGACCATCTGGTCCAGCATCTTCTGCGGGTCTTCCGCGGAGTCCAGGAGGGCGTTGATATTGGCCTTGGCGAGCTGGGCAACGCGGGCGAAAATACTCTGCTTCACGGGGGTCTTTCTATAGGGGGTGGAATTCGAATTTTATGTGTACGGCGCCGCCGGGACCACTCCCCGGACCCACCGGCCCGGTTACTCCCGCTGCCTGCCGGGCGTCCTGATGCCGGTCAGAGGACGTTTTGTCTGGAGTTGCACTGAGCAGCGTGGACAGTAATGGCGATGCTGATCATGAAGCTAAGGAACAAAGCCAGGAACCCGACCGCGACGGCAACAAAGTAGCTTGCCGGATCAGGTACGGAATCGACTACCGGTTCCATGTAGAACCAGATCGTGGCACCGGCGCTAACGCCCAAAACTGCAATCAATCCGGTAAGAACCCAGGCTGCAATTGCAACGATGATCAACTTCATGACTCCCCCAATCCGGGGCCTCCCCCGTCGTTTAGATCCTAGCCGTGCGGGTACTGCCAGCAAGATGGGCCCCATTGGGGCGTTCCCTGGGGTCGGGCTTACCACCCATATGTCATGTATGCGAGTCTTCTGCCTCGGATACGCGCGCGTCTTTGCGGATGGACCAGCGCCCGATCGCTGAGGCCGCACCGACGGTCGCCCAGAGCCCCAGCCACCCGGGGTGCCATCCGAAGCCGAGCAGCCCGGCCACGGCCCAGAAAGCCAGTGTCGGCACCACAAAGAACGCCGCAATATGGATCCACTGTTCAAGTACCGGGCGCAGCAGGTAAGCCAGTACCCACGCCAGGGGCGCGGCGAACACCAGGGCTATCCCGTACCCGTAGAAGGCCAGGGAGAGTCCGGCGCCCCAGAGGTACCCGGCATCTTCGCCGTCCCGCACCGTCGGCACACCAAGCACGAAGAGGGCAACGGTGAGCATGGCGCCCACCCAGAGCGTGGTGGCGATCAGCCAGCCCTTGATGAACGAGGAGGCGTCGAGGACGACCCGCTGCTGTCCGCTCATCCCCCAGCTCATTTTGCGGCGAGTTCTTTGCGGCGGAAGGTCCCCGCGACAGAGAGCTTTCTGCCGTACCCGGTGGACCAGCATTGAAGGAGGTGTACGGCCAGGCGCAGGACCAGGAAGTCCGTCCGCAAGTTTCGAATGTGCACAAGCGGCTCCGCGGCCGCGTCCCCCAACGTCATGCTGCCAGCCTATCTGTCGCCCGGACTGGGGCTTGCCTGTCGGCGTGAGTGAGGAACGGACAGGTAGCCGGACCCATCGTCCGAGTACATCAGCAGCACTCCATCCTTTGTGAGAGGGCTTCAAACATGAGCTCCTGCTTCCTGCCACGGCACCCCCGGTGTGATAGCGCCGCCCCATGGCACGTTGGAAACGGCTAACCGAAGGGGAAATACTCAGCGTACTGTCAGTAGCGGCGTCCCTGTCCTAGATATTGGCGACTTTTCTATCGAAGGAGCATGAAGCGTATGTGGTTTGATACGTGGCCGGAAATTCTCCGTGTCCTGATCATCGGTTCGGTGTCGTATGCCGCGTTGGTAGTGCTCCTACGGGTCACGGGCAAAAGGACATTGGGGCAGCTGAACGCGTTCGACTTCATCGTGACAGTCGCCTTCGGATCCACGCTGGCGACCATCCTGCTCAATTCAGATGTCGCCTTCCTTGAGGGATTGACGGCACTCGCGCTGCTGGCGGGCCTTCAGTTTCTCGTGGCGTGGGCCTCTGCGCATGTGCCTGGAGCCAGGTCAGCTGTGACGTCACGGCCGGTGGCACTGGTGGTGATGGGGGAACTTCAGCATGCCCAGCTGCGCAGCAACCGTCTCAGCGAGTCCGAGGTGCTGCAGGCGGTCCGTGCCACCGGTTCCGGTGACCTATCTGACATTGCAGCGGTGGTTCTTGAAACCAACGGGACCATCAGCGTCATTCCCAACAGCAAACTCGGTAACGGGTCTGCTCTTGATGGTGTCCAGGACGCTCCCCGGCCCGGACATCCATGACGGACCACGAACACCCGTCTGGCGGCAAGGGCGCGCGTTTAGGAAGCGGCCGGCTTCGCCGCGCTGAAATACTGGCCCGACGGTTGGATAAACCGATGGGGATCCTCGGCGTGATCTTCCTCTTTGTAGTACTCGGCCAGCTGGTGGCCAAAGATCCCGCCATGGTCAACGCCTTCACGGTCGCGGGTTGGTTGTTCTGGGCTGTGTTCGTCGCTGAATTCCTGTTACGCGCCTACATTGCAGGTTTCAGTAAGGACTTTTGGCGGAAAAGCTGGTGGCAGGTCATCTTCCTGCTGCTACCGTTCCTGCGGTTCTTCCGGGCACTGCAGGCACTTCGGCTCCTACGTGTCGCGAGAGTCGCCCGCTACGGCTCCATCCTTTCAGCCGGCATCCGGGGTTCCCGCTCGGCAGGACGCCTTTTGACCAGCAGGATCGGCTGGCTTAGCGCGGTCACCGCGGTGGTCATCCTCGCCTCCAGCCAACTCCTCTACGTAACAGGAGAGCACAGCTCCTACGCCCAGTCCCTGTACGAGTCGGCCATGGCTGCCATCACCGGTGACGGCATCACCGGCACAAGCACCTTCTCACGCATCATCCAGGTCCTGCTGGCCATCTACTCGGTGGCCGTCTTCGCCACGCTTGCAGGTACCCTCGGAGCCTTCTTCCTCCGACAAAAGGAATGAGGAAACCGAAGTTCAAGGTCCATATCGCCCCCCTGCTGCCCGCCAATCAGCGTGGCCCGTAGCCCGGGAACGGATGTCTTTTTACGTGCCCGCAGCCGGTGGGGATGGACTTCAAGAAGAGTTACAGGCGCGTCAAGAATGACCCAGCCCCATCACGTGTGCATAACACCGGGTTGTCCAAACAGGTCAGGCACGTAGCCTGAATAGTGGAGGGCATCGCGGAGCCGGTACCGGAACCTACCGAGTGCGGGCAGGGATGGGGACCTACCATCCCGGGGCCCGGAAAATCCGGGACGCTTCCCACGGCAATATGGCCCCGGCGCAGCAGTCGCCGGCATCAACCAACACGCGAGTATGCTCTTATGCGCCCGCCGGGAAGGAACACCATTCGGCTGCCCCTAAAAGCCTGAGGTTACAGCTGTTGCGAAGACACGCAAGCTAGCAGCCGCCCTGGTGCGATTCGCCGAAGTCCCGATTGACATAGAACCCCGTACGGCCATCAGATCGACGGGCAACCCGGAAGGACGCTACATGAAAAACGCAGAACGTTTTCTCGGCGCAATGCTGGCACCAGGTATTGCGGCCCTACTTCTAACGGGGTGCACGCCCCCGCCTGAAGAGGACCTATACGCGATAGCGGTGGGGTCAGACGACGACTTTGCCGGTCTTGAACTGCGCAGCATATTCATTGTCAGCTCTGCGGAAAGCGAGCCGGGCCGTATCCTGGGCACGATCTTCAATAAGACTGACAAGAACATCGATCTTGTCATAGGGGACCGAGACGACGAGCTGCCCTTGAGCATTCCAGCTGGGGGGAAGGTGGAATTTCAGGACTCCCCGGCCGTCCTCGGCAGCACAGAAGCAAGGCCGGGCGCGCGCACCGACCTGACCGTCAAAGCTCAGGGCGACACGATGACTTTTGACGTGGCCGTACTCGACGGAACATTGGAGCAATACGCCCCCTTTGTTCCAAAATAGGTTACTCAGTCACCTGACACGAGTCGCGACCATGCTCACGCGGCGACGGAGTAAGGTACACGCCTTCCCAGTCGCCGTACATTTTTCGGCCCTGCCCGTCATACGAAAGTAACTGAACCTGTGGCGTCCTCAGGTTAAGGCTGAGAGGCAAGAGATCCAAGGGTGGCCCTGGCCCCGCCCTCGTGGAGCTTGTTCAGCGCTTCGGAGTAGGCACGGATGAACAGCTCGTTGTCTGCCAGGTCTCCGAAAACCTGGCGGTTGGAGAGGAACGCCAAGGGCTCCTGGCGTTGGCGGGCCGCAGCTGCCATCAGGGGCTCTTTGATCCGGTCAACGACGTCAATGGTGTTTCCTTGCTCATCAAGACCCTCTGCGTAACGGGCCCAGCTGGCCACTACTGCGGCAGAGCGGTGTATTTCCCCGCCCCGTTCGAGGTTCGTCCGGATGACAGGCAACAGCCATTTCGGGATGCGGTCGGAACTTTCGGCGCACAGGCGGGCGAGGGTGTCCCGAATGTGCTCATTGGAGAAACGGTCAATAAGGGTTTGCTTGTAGCTGTCGAGGTCTATTCCCGGCACAGGCTCCAGGGTCGGGGTTGCTTCTTTGTTCATGTAGTCCAACAGGAACCGGGCAAACAATGGGTCCTGCGCGGCTTCATGAGCGTAGGTGTAGCCGGCGAGGTGGCCAAAGTAGCACATGCCTTGATGGCTGGCGTTGAGCAGGCGGAGTTTCATGAGCTCATATGGTTCTACGTCGGCGACGAGTTGTACTCCGACATCCTCCAATGGAGGGCGCCCAAGGCTGAAATGGTCTTCGAGGACCCATTGCTCGAATGGTTCGCAGACCACCGGCCAGGCGTCCTCGACACCATATTCCCGCACTGCGGTCAGGCGGTCCTCGTCGGTGGTCACGGGAGTGATGCGGTCGACCATGCTGTTGGGGAAGGGGACATTGCCTCGGACCCATTCGCCAAGTTCTGGATCCTTGAGGTCAGCGAAGGCCGTAAACATCTCACGGGCAACGTCACCGTTTCCCTGGATGTTGTCGCAGGACATGACGGTGAACGGGGCGAGTCCGCGCTGCCTCCGGCGGGCCAAGGCGGCGGTAATGAGGCCGAAGGTTGTTCGAGGGGCGGCTTCCGGTTGAAGGTCGTGGACGACGTCGGGGTTGTCCGCGTTGAACTTTCCCGTGACGTGGTGGAAGTTGTATCCACCTTCGGTGACGGTGAGTGAGACGATTCGGATGGCAGGCGAAGCCATCTTCTCAATCACTGCTTCAGGATTGTCGGGGGCGAAGAGGTAGCTGGTGATGGAGCCAATGATTCCGGCCTGCCTGGTGCCGTCGGCATGCTTCACAGTAAGGGTGTAAAGGCAGTCCTGGCTGTCCATGACTTTCTTCATGCGGGCATCGCCGGGCAGGACCCCGACGCCGCAGATGGCCCAGTCATGGGCTTTTCCGGCATTCATGAGCCGATCCAGGTACATCGCCTGGTGCGCTCGGTGGAAGCCGCCGACTCCGAAATGGACGATGCCCTCTGTCAGCCTTGACCTGTTGTATGCAGGCTCGCTGACCGGACCGGGAATGCTGGACAGGGTGTAATTGCTCAGGGTTGCCATGGTGTGCCTATCCTTCGAGGAGGAACGATGGGTTTGCCAGCGGGCCCAGATCGGCCAGTCCCGGTGGGTTGGCTCCCGGCCGGGAGCAGGTGATGCCGGCTGCTTTGTTCGCGTAGCGGGCCAGGACATGAAGCTGGTCCTGCGTGATTTCTTGGAGGCGTCCCCGGCCTGCGGCACCGAGTGCGTCCAACTGCCGAAGCCCGGAGATCAGTGCGGACATGAAGGAGTCCCCCGCTCCGACGGTGTCTGCTACCTTGACCGTTTCGCCGGTGATGTCCACCCTTCCGGAGCGGCTGAGGAGGACGGGCCCGTTGGCGCCGCGGGTCAATGCCACCAGGGCCGGCCCCAGGGCCAGCCATGCGTTCATTGATTCTTCCAGGGTCCTGTCGGGGTAGAGCCAGAGCAGGTCCTCATCGCTGGCTTTGACGATGTCGCTGGCAGCAACGAAGTCCTCTGCCTGTTTCCGGGCGGCTGCTTTGTCCGGACTGATTGCCGGCCTGCAGTTGGGGTCGAAGCTGATGGTGGCGTGACGGCGGGCTCCTTCGAGCAGGCCCATCACTGATTTGCTGCCCGGGGGCAGAACCGTGGCGATGGATTCCGGTGTGGACGTGCCGGGAGCTTTCCGCCGCTGCAAGAGCCGGGATGGAGGCCCCGTTGATGTCCCAACTGATGGCGAAGGTGTAGCGGGCGGCTCCAGTGTCGTCCAGAGTCGCCAGAGCTGTTGAGGTGGGCTGGGATCCGCCGACGATTGGTTCGACACCATTGTTGGCCAGGTGCTTAGCGATCAACTGGCCGTCCGCGTCCTCGGCGAAGTGGGTGACGAGTTTGGTGTGAAGGCCCAACCGGGCGCAGCCGACGGCCACGTTCAGGGGGCTCCCGCCCGGGTGCGTCTCGGGTGCTGCATTCCCCTGGCGGGGACCTTCGATAATGTCCACGAGCGCTTCCCCGATGACAGTGACCAGGGCTTTGCTGTCGGAAAGATTCGGTTCCGGGCCGATCCCCTGTGATGACATGGCTGCTTCCTTGCAGGTCGGTGCTGGATGTGGCTGCTGATGCTTCCGGGCTACCAGGTTCAGCGGCCCGGGTAGACCACGGCCTTGAGTTGGCCGGGCTGTTTGCCTGCCGTGAGCGCCTCTTCGGACTCGGAGAGGGCGAACTTGCCGGTGACCAGGATGTCGAGGTCCACTTTCCCGTCGGCGATCAGCTGGATAGCCAGGGGCCAGGTGTTGGTATAGCGGAACACCCCGGAGAGCCAGATCTCCCGGTTCTGGAGGCAGGAGACGGGGAGTTCGACGTCGTCCGCGCCCAGGCCGACGAGGATGACCCTGCCGGCCGGGGCTACGGCCTTGATCCCGGAACGGACCGCCTGAGGTGCGCCGGACGCGTCAATGAACGCGTCGACGTCGAGCCCTTCCACGCTGTCCGTCCTGGCACTGAGCGCGTGCGTTGCGCCGTGTTCCAGGGCGAACGCGAGCCGGTCTTCGGCGATGTCACTGATGTAGATCTCGGTGGCGCCGAAGGCGCGCGCGGCCTGGGCGGCGATGATGCCGATGGGCCCGGCTCCGGCGATCAGCACCCGGCTGCCGGGCTTGATCCCTGCCCGTTCACAGGCCCAGAGACCGACGGAGAGCGGTTCGATGAGGGCGGCTGCCTCGTCGCTGACACTGTCCGGAATGTCGTAGGCGAAGTCGGACTGGATGGTCACATACTCGGCGAACGCGCCGTCCACCGGCGGGGTGGCGTAGAACTCGATGTCCGGGCAGAGGTTGTACCGACCGGCCTTGCATTGCTTGCAGGTCCGGCACGGGCGCTGGGGTTCGACGGCGACGCGCCGGCCGATGCGGACCTGGTCCACGGCGCTTCCGACGGCGGCGATCCGCCCGGAGAGTTCGTGGCCGAGGATGAGCGGGTGGTCCACCACGTAGGGGCCGATCCGGCCGTGCTCGTAGTAGTGGACGTCGCTGCCGCAGACGCCGACGGCGGCCACCTGCACCAGGACCTGGTCGGCGTCGAGTTCCGGGAGGGGCAGGGTCTCCATGGTCATCTCGCCCTGGCTTTTGAGGATGTTGGCGCGCATGGTGGCGGGCAGTACGGGACCCGTGGCGGGTGACTGGGCGGTTGTTGTTGTCATTGAAGTAATCCTTGAAAGAGTTTGATGAGGTTTTGGCGAGGGCTATTTCACGGCGCCGAGGGAGAGGCCCTGGACGAGTTTGTCCTGGGCGGCGAAGCCTGCGAACAGCACCGGAAGGGAGATCACGACGGCGGCCGCGCAGACCTGGGCGAGGAAGAGGCCCTGGCCGGAAACGAAGCCGGTGAGGAACACGGGCGCCGTGCCTGCCACCACGCCGGTGAGGACCCGGGCCAGGAGCAGTTCGTTCCAGCTGAAGATGAAGCAGATCAGGGCGGTGGCGGCGATGCCGGGCATGGCCACGGGGGCGATGATTTTGCGGAGGATGAGCAGGAGGTTGGCGCCGTCGATCTGTGCTGCCTCCAGCATTTCTTCAGGCACCTCGGCCAGGAAGGACCGCATCATCCAGACGGCGATGGGCAGGTTCATGGAGGTGTACATCAGGATCAGGAACCAGATGTTGTCCAGGGCCCCCACGGTCCGCGCGAAAAGGTAGAGCGGGAGGATGGCCGCGACCACGGGCATCATTTTGGTCGAAAGGAAGAAGAACATGACGTCGGTCCACTTCTTCACCGGCCGGATGGAGAGCGCGTACGCTGCCGGGAAGGCCAGGAGCAGCACGAGGACCGTGGACAGGATCGAGGCGGTGGCGGAGTTGATCAGCGATGGCCACGGGCTGACGCCGGACGTTTCGCCGAAGAATTCCCGGTACGCGTCCAGGGTGAGGTTTGCGGCGATGGACGGCGGGTTTGTTGCGGCGTCGGTCTCGGAGTGGAACGAGGTGAGGATCATCCACAGGACCGGGACTGCGAAGAGAAGCGCCAGCAACCAGGCTGCAATGCCGGCGGCGGTGTTGTTGCGGGTGGGGTCCATGCGTGCCTTGCCGCGGCGTGGAGCGCGGCCGGAGTTCAGTGCGGTGGGCGATGTGGAACGGGCAGGGCCGAAGTTCTGCGGTGCAGCGGGGGTGAGGGTGCTCATCGTGCTGCCTCCTTCTTGAAGAGTGAAAAGACGGTGCGAAGTGCGAAGGTGGCCACGATGATGGTGCCGATGACCACCACGACGCCGGCGGCGGATGCCAGGCCGTATTCGTTGGCGAAGTAGAACGTCTGGTAGATGGCGTAGGGCAGGTTGGCAGTGCCCAGTCCACCGGCGGTGAGGGTGAAGACCGCGTCGAAGTTCTGCACGATGTAGATTGCGCCCAAGAGTCCGCCGAGCTCCAGGTACTGGCGCAGGTGCGGCAGGGTCAGGTGCCGGAAGATCCCCCAGGGTGTGGCGCCGTCCATCTGGGCAGCTTCCACGGTGTCCATGGGACGGGACTGCAGGCCGGCCAGCAGGATGAGCATCATGAAGGGCGTCCACTGCCACACCAGGGAGAGGATCACAGCCATCATGGGTGCCTGCGAGAGCAGGTCCAGTTGCGGCGCCGCAGCGCTGCCGAACAGCGACCAAATCCAGGTCAGGATTCCGTTGATCAGCCCGTAGGTGGGATTGAGCAGGGCGTGCTTCCAGATCAGGGCCGCTGCCACCGGCACCACCAGGAACGGGGCGATCAGCAGGGTCCGGGCCAGGCCGCGGCCAATGAACTTCTTGTCCAGCAGCAGGGCCAGTCCCAGGCCGATCAGCAGGCTGATCAGCACTACGGAGACGGTGAGGAGGATGGTGGTGAAGATTGCCTGGCGCAGATCAGGGTCGGTCAGGACCGTGGCGTAGTTCTCCAGCCCTGCAAAGGCGGTCTTGTCCGGGCTGAGGCTGTTCCAGTTCATGAACGAGATGATCAGTGTGGCCACGAACGGAAGCTGGGTGACCAGGATAAGGAAGATCAGGGCCGGCAGCAGCGGTGCACGCCGTGCCCAGGCCAGGGCGCGGTCCCGTTGCCGGGCATTTTGTGAAGGTGTGGCTGCATTGCGTCCCGGACGGGAGATGCGCGCCGTTGCGGTAGTCATGATGTTCTCCTGCGGTTCGGTTAAGGCTGTTTGTACTTGTCGCCGACCTTTTGGGCGGCTTCCTGGCCCTTGGCCAGCGCGTCTGCCACGCTGCCCTGGCCGGCGATGGCGGAACTGACGCCTTGGGACACGTTTGTGCCGAGGGCTGCGAATTCGGGGATGCCCACGAACTGGATCCCGACGGCGGGACGTTCCTGCGCACCGGGGTTCTTCGGGTCTGCTTTTTCGATGGCGAAGCGTTCTGCCTCGAAGAACGGGGCGGCCTTCTGGAACTCCGCGTTTTCGTATGTGGAGATGCGCTTGCCGGACGGGACCTTCGCCCAGCCGAGCTCGGAGGCGACGAGTTCCTCGTAGTCCTTGGAGCTGGCCCAGGCAATGAACCGCTTGGCAGCGTCCTGCTTCTTGGACGCGGCCTGCATAGCCCAGGACCAAGTCCACAACCAGCCGGAAGAGGCGGTTTCCTTGACCGGCGCCTGCGCGTAGCCGATCTTGCCCTTGACCGGGGAGTCGTCAGCTTCCAGGGCGCCTGCGGCGGACGTCGCGTCGTACCACATGGCCACATTGCCCTGGCTCATGTTGTTCAGGCACTCCGTGAACCCTGCCTGTGCGGCGCCTGCTTGTCCGTGCTCGCGGACCAGCTTGGTGTAGAACTCCACAGCTTCGGTGAACTCCGGGGAGTCGACCTGGGCATTCCAGTCTTTGTCGAACCAGGTCCCGCCGAAGGTGTTCACCACGGTGGTCAGGGGTGCGAAAACCTGGCCCCAGCCCGGCTGCCCGCGGAGGCAGATGCCCTTCATGCCCGGTTCCGCGCCGTCCACCTTTGCCGCTATGTCAGCCACCTCATCCCAGGTGGGCTTGGCCGGCATGGTCAGGCCCTCGGCCTCCAGGATGTCCTTGCGGTACATCAGGAAGGAGGACTCCCCGTAGAACGGTTCGCCGTACAGTTTGCCGTCCTCACCGGTGAGGGACGCTGTGTAGGCGGGCAGGATGTCGTCCTGGTCGAATGCCGGGTCCTCCGCCACGTCGTCCAGCGGCGCCAGCCAGCCGTTGGCGGAGTAGAACGGAATCTCATAGTTGGACAGGGAGGCGACGTCGTACTGACCGGCCTGGCTGGAGAACTCCTGGCTGATCTTGGCCCGGACGTCGTTCTCCGGCAGGATCGTGTAATTGACCCTGATCCCTGTTTCCTTGGTGAAGTTATCTGCCGTGAGTCGTTGCAGGTCCTCCATCTGGGGGTTGTTGACCATCAGGACACTGATGCTGTTCGGGTCTCCGGCGGAATTGCCGCCGCCGGCACCTGCACAGGCCGAGGCACTCAGCGCAACACACAGAGCGCCGGCGGCCAGGGTCGCAGCACGCATTTTTGGGCGCATTAAGGACTCCTTTGTTCTTCAGGGGTGCACAGTCACCGCACCTCGACTGCCGTGTCGGGGTACAGGACCGGGGCGAGGACTTTGACCGGAGTTTCCGTTGTGCCTCGCTGATGTTCTTCCAGATTAGGTGGGAGGTGCAGGTCACAACTAGCGCCCTGGTTGCCGATTTCTGATACTTATTTTCCCGCCGCCACCCCGGGGAAGGCGCTACTCTGGGACCAGGACCACCAACGCCTGTCCGGAGTTCATAACCGCCCATCGCCAACGGAGCACCACGATGACCGCCGTGAATACTGCTGACGGAGCCACGGCAAGGCTCGCCGAACGCTTGCTGGGGATGCGGGCAAACCGCGAGGTCATCCCGCCTGACCCCAACCATTCGGTCCGGTGGCACCAGCACAGCTATCCCAGCCCGCTGGCACGGTGGAACTACCATCCCGAGTACGAGATCCACTTAATCCGCAAGGGCACGGGAAAGTTCATTGTTGGAGACCATATCGGCACGTTCGAGGCTGGCCACGTTGCCTTGGTGGGGTCCGGCCTGCCGCACGACTGGGTCAGTGACCTTGAGCCCGGTGAGGTACTTGAGAACCGGGATGCCGTGATCCAGTTCGACGGCAGATGGGTTGAGCAGGCGGCGGCCCTGGTTCCCGAACTGGCCGAGGTGAGGCCGCTGCTGGAGCAGTCCCAGCGGGGGATTGAGTTCCTGGGCGTTTCAGCTGAGGAGGCGGCCGCGGCCATCGAGGCGATGGGCACTTCTACCGGACTGGAGCGGCTCCAGCATCTGTTCTCCCTCTTCGGAATCCTGACCCGGGCCCCCCAGGAGGAGCGGCGCTACCTTGCCGAGGAATGGTTCAGGCCGCAGCTCGACGGACAGGCCGCCGCCGTCGTCGACCTTGTCCTGGAGTATGTGTTCAGCAACCACGCCGGCAGCGTCAAGATGTCCGAGGCAGCGGCACTGGTGGGCATGCCCGAACCCACTTTTTCCAAGTACTTCAAGCGCGCCACCGGCCAGAATTTCAGCGATCTCGTAAGGAAGCTCCGCCTGGCCCACGCCCGGAGCCTGCTGGAACGCAGCGATAAACCAATTTCCGAAATCTGCTACGAAGTCGGCTTTACCAACCTCTCCAACTTCAACCGACATTTCATGAACGACGCCGGGGAAACACCGCGGACCTACCGCCGGCGCGTCCAGAAATCCTAGTCAGCGCAGGCGTCCGTGCTCGTGGCGGCATTCGCGTCCCGTTAGCTGAGCGTAGCCCCTGTGCGCTGTGCGCAGGCCTCCAGCAGAAGGTCCGCCATTTCGCGAACAAAGCCGACCTGGTATGGGGCGCAGCGCTGACAGTCGTGACCCTGCCTGAAAGATCATCCAGGACATACCCATTGATCATGAGGACCGAGCCGATGCCGCGAAAGAAGTTAGCTCAGGCCGGGCGCCAGCCGTCGTTCACCTCACCTTCGATCGGGTGGGTGATAGCCGCGGTCAGGCCGATGATCCGTTGGGCAGGTATCCACAGGCCGATCTCTGTCCCCTGCGAGCTCGTCGACCGCACGGCCATGATCTCTGCGCCCCGCGGTGGCACCGGGGACCGCCGTGTCGGGATGTCCGGGAGCTCCCAGGAGCCGCGCAAGGGACGGCGCCTGATGGGGCCCGGCGGAAAGGTGCCGGGCAGTGTAGCGACGACCGTGAGGACATGGGGCGGTTCGGTCTCTGGATCGGCGCTGGTCAGCAGGCTGGCCACGTAGCCGCGCCCTGCGATCCGGAGCACGTCGATGATCTTCAGGGTCAGCTCGGGCCGCGGCTCGACCCAGCCTGGCACGAGCAGGGTCTGCTCCGCGACCCGTCCAAGTGGGTCTGCCACCCGCACGGTCGCCTGAACCGGCACGGACGGGTCGTCGCGGCGTCCCCAGACCAGCAGCGGCGTGCGCCCGGCCGTACGCGGCAGCCGCTGCACGACCGGACCTGCGGTGGTGTCGGGCGGGGTGGACTCATCCGCCACACGTGCGGTCGCCTCGAGCGGCTGGACCGGACCGGTGACCGCGCCCAGCGTCACCTGGACCGTATGCGACCCCGCGGGGACCACCCGGTCCGCGGCGGTGGTCGCCGTCCGGACCAGAAGCCCCGTGTTGTCTGCCCCGACCACCTCCGCGACGAGTTCGTCGAGCTGCGGCGCCGCCGGCGGCAGGACGACGGCGGTGACCACGTCCGAGGCCGGTGACACCACGCCGCGCTCGGCGGAAACGGGTACTGTGCGCTCCGGCACGGCGACGGCCCGCAGGTGCCACGGCTCCCACGAGGGCGGCAGGGCGCCGGACCAGTCCGCGGTCCAGACCCGCTGGCGAGTGATCGGGTCCAACCGCGGATCCGCCGTCACAGGGTCGAATGCGGCGCCCGCCGGAACCTGGGCCAGGGGCGGTCCCATCGTCAGGTGGTCGCGGGCCGCGAGTTCGGACCGCGTCGCGAACACCTCGAAGGCGGTGACTGGGATCGGCGAGGCCGTCTCGATGGCCACGGTGAGGCCGCCGTCGGTCTGGACGGCGGGCCGGACGAGCGGCGTGGCGGGCCGCCGCAGCCGCGGCGCGGCCACCGCCTGCAGGTGGGCGTGCGGGGGCAGGCCGCCGCCCCCGGCCGGCCAGGGCGATTCGACCCCTGTGGTGGTGACGGCCGTGACGAGGAAAACGTGGATGTCCTCGCTCCCCCGGGCCAGGGTCAGATCGGCGGCGGCCGGGACGGCCGGCACCTCGGCGGCCCGGCGGAAGCCGAGGGGGCGCTGGGCGGCGGGCGCGGCGTCGTACAGGTCCCACAGCTGCTGGAGCCGGACGCCCAGCGGAAGCGTCCGGTCCGGCGGGCTGCCGGGGGCGAGCCGCTGGCGCAGCGTGGTCTCCGAGGCCTCCCAGACGACGACCCGGTCCACGTGCGGGCCAGCCAGGCCCGACCAGCCCACCTTCACGTGGGACACGCCCTGCGCGTCAGGGGTGCTGCCCAGCGGCACCCCCGGCGGCAGCGGCGGCGGCGTGGGCACGGCGGGGACCGGGCTGCCCGCGACCGCCGTGGCAGGTTGTGCGGGCACGGGCACCCAGACGCTGGGGGCGGCGATGCCGGGCGCGGCCTGCCGGGCCCAAACCTGGACTCCCCAGCGCGAGACCGCCCCGAAGTCCAGGCCGGGTCCCAGCAAAGTGAGTCGGTAGGAGCGCGCCTCGCCGCCCTGCTCCGGGGCGCCCCAGCCCGGCGCTACCGAGCCGTCCTCGCGCAGCGGCACCACGGTCCCCGCAGACGCCGTGGCCTCGTCGCCGGTGAACGTGAGGGTATTGGCCTGCCCGAGGTTGGGCGCCGGCGGGGGCAGCGTCGGCGGCGCCCCGAACGGCGGCGGCGTCGCGCCGGTGGGCATCGGGTAGAACACCGCGCGCAGCTCTATCGCCGCGGGTGTGCGCTGCGTCCACTCTGTGGCCAGGTCCATGGTCAGCAGCGACGGACAAACCGGGGAGCCCGCATACGTGGCCAGGAGCGTGAGATGCGTGAGCCGCGGCGGCGCCACACCCGGCGAGGAGGTGGTCAGCTCCACGTCCTCCCAGCGCGACCAGACGCCGAAGATGTCGCACTGCGCCACCGCGTACCCCCGGTCGACCGACCCGTCGACGGGCAGCTCCTGGTCGCCCTGAACGACCTTTGGCCTGTCCGCGCCGGCCAGGGTGGTGTCATCGGCGTCGGGGCGGGGGATGGCCCGCGGCTGCGACCCGCCGAGCAGCCGCCCCGGCATCAGGTCCTCGGCAGATCCCCCGCCGTGACGCCAGCCGGCGAAGGCGTGCGCGACCGGCCCGGACATCGTCGCCAGGCGCGGGCCCGGCCGCCAGCTGACCTCGATCGCCTCGCGGAACGGCCCGTCGGGGAGCGCCGGCGGCAGCAACGCCGCCCGGGCGGCCCGCAGGTCCACGACCGGCGGCACCACCGCGTGCCGCTGCACCGGCGGGATGTACGCGGCCGCCTCGACTCCGTCGCCGAGGACCGAGCGCCGGTAGTGCCCGGTGACGAGGTACTCGAGCTCGCCCTGCCGGCCGGGCATAAGCTGGGCCAGGTCGGCGGCCCGGTAGGCGGTGCCGAAGCCCGTCGCGAGGTTCCCCGCAGGGTCGGTGCCCGCGGCCAGCAGCAGGAGGGCTAGCGGCTTGAGCCGGGCGGTCGCGGGCTGGTCGGCGGCGGTGCCGTCAGCGCGGGAGGGAGGGTCGACGGCGCGCCGGTCCTCGAGCGCGTGCTGGTCCGTCTCGGCGGTCCCGGACGCGTAGAGCGGGCGCAGCTCGGGCAAGAGGAACGTGCGGGTCTCCTCCACCAGCCCGTCGGGGTCCGCGGACATCCACGGCGGGGCGGCCCTGCCGGTCTCAGTCACGGGGTACCAGCCGAGCGGCACCCCGGCCCGGTCGATGCGCTGGGCGGCGGCCTTCGGCGGGGCGGCCGGCGCCACGACGAGGCCCTGCTCGTCGGGAACGTACTCGCCGAGCTCGTGGCCGTCGACCGGCAGGCCGACGCGCTCAAGCGGCTGCCAGTCGTCGGCGTCGACCACCTCCTGCACGGTCTGGATCCGCACCGCGAGCGCGTGCGCATTGACCAGGACCGCGTGGGTGGCCGCACCCGCGCTGGCGGTAAGCGTCACGGTGGGGCTGCCGGCAGGTGCCACGGCGGCGGTGCCGACGGCGCCGGCCGGGTCCAGCCCGGTCCGCAGCAGGAACAGCGCGACCGGCCGGGCCGGGTCCTGCACCTGGCACCGGACCTGCACGTGCGCGGCCTCCTCACCGCCCCACCAGACCAGCTCCCCCTCGTCGACGGGGACGCCGATTAGCTCGGCGTTTCGCAGCCGGCGGTCCCGCACCGGCCGGCCCCACACCATGAACGCATCGCGCGGCACGCCCAGGTCTGCGGAGCACCCCCAGGCCAGCCGGGTGTCCGGGCCGCGCTCCTTGAGCCGTTCCAGCAGCGCGTCGTCGATCCCCTCGCCGTGCCCGGCCCGCAACATGCGGCGGGCGATGTCCAGCCAGTCGAGCCGTGCGCCCACGGCCCGGAACTTCCTCACGTCGTGCGTGCGCATCAGAACTCCACCTCCCACGGTGCCCCTGTCAGGGTCACGTCGACGATCGTGACGGCCCGGCCCGGGTCGGACGCGAGCGGGTCGGGGGCCTGCACCAGTTCGAGGGTCAGGCGCCGGCCGCGCTGCCCCGCGGCCAGCAGCACCATCGCCCGGGTGCCGCCCGGCCCGCGGACCACCCGTCCGACGCTGGCGGCGGCCGCCGGGTCCGGGGGCGCTGTGGTGGGCCGCACGTCCAGCCAGGTTGCCGGGCGGGCGGCCCACCACGCGTGCGAGGGGTCGACGCCGTCGGGCGGCGAGCTCAGCTGGACCGGCATGACGCGCTCCCGCACGAGCTGCTCGGAGCACTCGACGACGACGGCGAGCGGCTGCGGCACGGCGTCGGCCGACCACCAGACCTGCACCGCCGGCGCGGACGGCGTCTGCGGGACGGGCAGCCCGGCCAGCTGCACGGCGTCGTCCCACTCCCGCCCGGTCGGCCTGTCCGGCAGGCCGGCCAGGGGGGCGGCGTCGCGGACCACGCGGTGATCGATCGGCGCCGGCGCGATCCACGAGGCCAGATGGTCGGGGGCGTCGAAGCGCGAGGTCGTGAAGTTCGCCCGGTGCACACGCTTCCGTGGCCCGGCGCCGCCAGCCGGCACCGCGTGGATGTCGAGCAGGTAGTCGGTCAGCGGCTCGAGCTCGTACGCCAGCACGATCTCCTCCACCTCGCGGGTGACGTGCCCGGCCCCGATGCACTCGAGGGCGTCCACGAGTTCCCCGACGGCCCGGTCCCATGGCGTGAGCACGACGGCGTTGGCCTTGGGCTGCAACGCCGACCCGGCAGCGAGCACCGCTTCGACCGGCAGCACGAGCGCCTGGCCGGGGGCTCCTCCGCCGGGCGGGGCTGGGTGGTGGCCGGAGGCTGCGAGCACGGTCACCTCGAGCCGGTGGTGGTAGGCATCGAACAGCCGGAGCACGTTCTGGGTGGCGAGCGTGACCCGCAGCGGCTCCCGGCAGAACACGCCGGCATCGCCCATCCCCGGGTTGGTGTCGAGCAGCCACGGCCCCAGGTCGGCGGGGACCTCGGATGCCGGGGCGGTCGCGAACCGGAAGGTCTGCGTGTGTTCGTCGGCGAAGGACGGTGTCCGCGTCGGCACCTCGTCGCCGGTCTCGACGTCGTATGTCCAGCTCACGGCGACATCGTAGGTCCGCCCTGGCTCGAGCAGGGCGTGGTCGGAGGGGTCCTGCGTCAGGCCGGTCTCGAGCGCATCCCGGTCGCGGGAGACGATCGTTTCGTCGTACTCGTACCGGCGCACCTCGGCCCGGGTGAGGCCGGCGGCCGCGACCACCCAGTAGCGCTGGGCGCGGATCCGCTGGCCGTGCTCCTGGCCCCAGCCGACGACGACGGCGGCCGCACCTTCCGGCAGCTCCTCCCAGCGGATCAGGGCGGGCATCGGCCGGTCCCGGTCGGACTGGGCGACCTTCGCCGCCATTCGCCCGGCCAGCTCGACCGGTTCGGCCCAGGGCCCGTCGTGGGCGACCCAGCGCTTTGGCAGGGGGTTTGCGGGGCCGACCATCGCCGCCCAGTCCACCTCGCGGCGGTCGAGGGTCTCCCCCGTCCCCGAGCGGACCTCGATGAGCAGGGTCCGGTGCTTCTCCCGGGGAACGAGCAGCAGCAGGTCGAACGCGGCGAGGTCCTCCCCGAGCGAGAACGCGACGGCGTCGGCCAGCGGGTCGGGCCGCCAGTCGGCCTCCTGACGGGCCCGCTCAACGAGCTCCCGGTCGGCCTGGCTGCCGGTCAGCGGCTCGCCGTCGGTGCGCACGGGCGAGGCGAGGATGCGTCCCTCGCAGCCCTTGAGCCGGCCGGCCTCGGGGTCGGGGCTGCGCTCGAGCCAATGCCCAGTGACGTCATTGACGGTGGCCCCGGCGGCGAGCAGCCCGGCCAGCTCGGCGTAGGTGGCGGCCCCGGCACCCGCCCAGGTGGTCGGGTCAAGGGGGCCGTTGTCCTGGACCCAGCGGCTGAACGGGTCCTCGGGCGGGGTACGGTCGGTGGGGCAGGCGACGGCGTCGCCGGCCACCTCGGCCGTGGATCCGCCCGCGAGCAGGTCGGCCGCCTCGTCGCCCGTGCGCCACGGTTCGGTGACCCGCAGCCGGCGCCCGGCCGGGGAGGTCCGCAGGAGCCCGTCGGGGTCCGGCCACAGCACCGGGTCCAGCCGCCAACCGGTGGCGCTGGGCCCGAGCGCCTCACCCAGGAAGGTCCAGAGCTGCGGCTGGGGCGGCGCGGCCGGGCGGCAGACGGTCCCCCAGCGGTGCTCGACCTGCTCGCGCAGCACCTCGCCATACGTGACGGTGCTGGTGAACGGCGTCGGCAGCCAGTGCAGCAGGGCCAGCGCCGGCGGCTCGGCGGTGGACGAGCCGGGCGCCGACGCGCTCCACCAGACCGACGGCGTCGTGCCCGCGGTGAGGGCGCCGCTGAGGGTGACGCCCGTAACCTTGTAGGCCCACCAGCGTTCCCCGATCCGGCGCCAGGCGCCGGCGCCCGCCGCCCCGGTCGAGCCGAGCGGTGCCTGGCCCAGCACGCTCAGACCCTCGGCGTCGGGGGCCACCTGGAACCTGAGCACGGGGACGGCATCAAGCGGCACGGTCGGCACCTCGCCGTGGGCAATGGCACCGTCCACCCCGGCAGCCTGGCCGACCGTCGAGTCGGCGGGCCGGCCGGCGGTGCCCTCGAGCAGCGCCGGCGTCCGTCCGGCCAGGGACAGGCCGGCTACGAGGTCGCGCACGGGCGGGTCAGGGTCCGGCTCGTGGCCGATGGTGAGCTCGACGCAGCCCTTGACGCTGAAGAAGAAGAAGTCGACCCGGCCGCAGACTTCGCCGTGGACGTACGGGTCGTCACGGGGCACGCCGTCCTCGATCCGGGTGCCCACCATGAGCGTGAGCTCGGCGCTCACGCCGATCGAGACGATGAACAGCCGCAGCTCTCCCCGGACGTAGACCTTGCCGGCCAAGAAGAACGGGTCGAAGCCGAGCACCGCGTCGAACCCCGCCGCCGCCTCGACGTACAGCCTCGCCGCCTTGGAGCCCATCAGCACGGCCTGGATGTGGAAGCCGGTGGCTACGGACAGGCCGGTCGTGGCGGGCAGGGGCGGGATGGCGATGCCGTCGCCGTGCACCATGAGGTAGCCGGTGCCCGTGAACACGTCGAGGACCTTCACGGTCACCCGGTCGTCGTAGGAGCCGAGGTCGACCAGCCACTTCTCCGGGTTCCGCGCGTCGAAGAAGGCGGTGACGGGGACGTGGATGCGCAGGATCCGCTCGACGGCGTAGTCCGCGACGACACCGACTGTGATGGTGCCGGCACCGAAGTCGATGTCCAGCACTGCCAGGAAGGTGGCCTCCTGGGTGGAGCCCAGGGCCGGCGGGAGGCTCAGGACGTCCGCCTTCATCACGAGCAGGAGCCGGGGCCCGGGGACCTCGATCAGGAGGATGCCCTTGAGGTGCAGGATGAACCCGCCCTCGGTGGTCCCGAGCAGCAATCCGGCCGCGACGGCGAAGGAGCCGGCTCTGTGGGTCCAGCCGTCCGGATGCATCACGCTCTTGCGCGGCGGGGCGAGCTGCGCCATGAGCCAGTCGAGCGCCGGGACCCGCGCCGCGGTGTTCTCCAGCCGGCCGTAGTTGACGCCGACCCCGCCGAGCAGCCCGTACAGGGCCAGGCCCGAGTTGCCCAGCGGGAGGGGCGCGGGGAACTCGACCTCAACGCCGATCAGGAGGCCGGTGACGCCGGCCTTGGTCTCGATCGCGAGGGTCGCGGCGGCGCGGATGCCCAGCGGCACGATGGTCAGGTCGAACGCCGCCTTGAACCCGGCGCCGGTAAGCTCGATCGAGCCCGCGCCGTGGACCGTGCCGGGGATGTCAAGCGTAGCGCCGAGCTTGGTCAGCTGCGGGAGCTCGACGGCGTCGAGCCTCGCCCGGACCCGGATGGTATCCACCGTCACGGGGCCCAGCGGGACGTCGATGCCGGCCTCGACCTCGAGGTAGGTCGGGTTGTCGCGGCTGACGCGCACGCCGAACACGCGCAGGATCTCGTCCAGCGGAGGCGTGGCGACCAGGGAGCCGGGCTGGATGTCGAGCTCGTAGCCCCGGGAGGGGTCGAACACCGGGATCGGCACGTACTCGGCCTCGCTGCCGGTGCCCCACTCCGACCGGACGCCGACCGCCTTGTAGCGGGTCCGGATCGGCCGGTCCTCCGGCACGCGGATCACGGCCAGGTCGAACCAGAACTGCACCTCCACGTCCAGCAGGACGCTGACCTGCGTGCCGCGGTCGGTGGTGGTCGAGCCGTCCGGCGCAATGATTCCGTCGCTCACCATGACCTCGGCGCCGCGCAGTGTCAGGACGCGGGTCCGTACGAGGCTGCTGGCGCCGAGGGCGACCGAACCGAGCTGGACGAGGGTCCCGGCCGCCGGGGAGAGTTCGGCTGCGCCGGCGGCGAGGGGACCCATCACGGAGAGCGCTCCAAGCACATTGAGGCTGCCGGCATCGATGCCGGCGTCCGTGTGGCGGCCCTCCCAGAGCCCGTCGAGGTCGGCCTCGAGGGCGCGGAACTCCCCGAACACCTGCCAGGATTCCCGGTCGGTGGCCAGCCGGAGCCGGACCCGGAACGCGCACAGGCCGTCGCCCGGGTTGGGACCGCGCCCGCCCAGCGGCGGCTGGCCGCCCTCGTCGAGCGAGGCCTCGATGGCCGTCTGGACGTCGAACTCGCCCCAGATTTCGAGCCGGACGAAGGTCGTCCGGATCAGCTCGACCTCCACGCCGAGGCGGCGGAAGCAGTCCGGCCGGCCGGACGCCGGGGGCTGGGGGTCACGCTGCCCGGGCGGTTGGCTGGCCGGAGTGCGGGACAGCTCGGCGCGGACGGCCACCGGAGCGGGGGCCGCGGCGGCCCGGGCCCGGGCGAGCCACCACTCCCCCGACGTCTCGGCCGGCGCCGGCGTGGGCGGGTCAAGTGGGGTGTGGTCGCGGGCGTCGGCGTGGCCGTGCGGGGTGCCGGCGGTTGCGGCGTAGCCCAGATCGCGCAGGATCTCGACCGCCGCGTCGAGGCGGCGCTGGCTGAGCTCCAGGTTGTTGGTCCGCTTCGTGGGGGTGTCGTTGCCCTCGTAAGAGGCGTAGCCGTCCACGACGAGCGGGGTGGCGCCGATGTCTGCCTGCCGAGACCGCGCCAGGTCGGTGAAGGCGTCCCCGGCGGGGGCGGCGGTCCGCCCGGACGCGGGTGCCGAGCCGGTGTTGGCCGGGTTGCGCCACCAGGCGTCGATGGTCTCGCTCGGGAAGGGGTGGTTGAACCGGAAGTAGCAGTCCAGCGTGGTCGGGCGGGCGTCCGCGGGCTGGGTGGGAGTGCCGGAGACCGCCGCGGTGCTGCCGGCTGCCACGGCTACGGTGGCCCGGGTCCCGGTCGAGGTACCGCCGGGCCACACCCAGTCGGCAGCAACCTCGGGGTCGAGCCGCACGGTCACGTCGATGGCGGTCTGGGAGACGACGACCATCCGCCCGCGCTCGGGCGTCAGCAGCCGCAGGGCGGCCGGGTTCGCCAGCGCCGGAGCGGCCCCCTCACCGGAGGCAGGCCGCAGCGCCCGGAAGGAGACCGGGCCGTGGGAGTGCCCGCCGGCGTCGGTGACCGTGACCCGCAGCTCGACAGTGCCGGCCGCGGGCACTGTCACGGGCAGCCGGTCCCCCGCGACCGTCGGCCCGCCGACGACCTCGATCCTGATGGTGTGCGGGGCCAGCCCGCCCGAGGCGTCGACGATGAACACGCTCTGGTCCGTTGCCTCGACCGCCCCGTTGGCGACCGCCGCGATGTGCCGCCCGGCCGGGCTGATGAACCGGGCCAGCACTGTCGGGGAGCCGCCGCGGTTGACGACCTCGGCACTAAAGGCGCCCGTCACGCCGTCGTGCACTCCGATCCCGATCCACAGGTCCCGGACGCCCGCCGACACGGCCAGGCCCTCGAGCCCGTCCGGGGCCACGAACAGCCGGACCTCCGGCAGGTGCAGTCCCTGCCACTCGCCGGGGACGGCTCGCGCCCCGGGTGGCAGGCCGGGCGGGTCCGCCAGGGCTGAGAGGTCGAGCTCGGCGGTGCGGAACGCGAAGCCGACCGTGTTACCCGGGCCGATAAGCGCGTGGCCCGGGGTCATGCGGATGAAGGAGTAGATGTCGTCGACGGGGCTGCCCGAGGTCGACGCCGAGCGCAGCCGGGTGCCGACCGTGGCCCCGGCCAGCTGCATGGTCCGGATGACGATGCGCGGCAGGATGAAACGGACCTGCGGGTTGGCCGGGTCGAAGACCAGCTGGCCGCGGGTGTCCAGCATCGCGCCCCGCAGATAGGGCACGAGCAGCCGGATCCCGGGCACGTCCAGGTCCAGGTGCCAGCCGCCGTCCTCCGTGCCGCCCGGGCCGGTCAGGTGGCGGCCGTACGCGATGGTGACCTGGGTGCCGGTGAGCTCGATGGGCGTGGATGACCCTGCCCCGCCCCAGCGCCCGGTCGCGGGGTCGACGCTGACCCCAGCGAGCTGCGGCACGTCCACCGCGACGGATCGGACGCTCCAGGTGCCATCCACGTCGGTGACCTCGCGCGGCGTCAGGCCGGCTGTGTCAATCGCCCTGAGGGCATTCTCCAGCGGATCCAGTGCTCCAGTGTTGCGGAGGTCGGACGGGAGATCGTCCCAGAGGCTCATGACAGAACCGTTCGACGGGAACGGTCCTCAGTGGCCGACGGTCCGCCGTCGTCCTCTGCGCCCGTGTGCAAGCGCACGCTTATTCGACACTGGATAAATGTACGCCTGGTCTGCTGGTGACAGCGTTCCTGTGGTTTGAGATTGGCCATGTCAGCTCCCCGGGCACCGTGAACGCAACGTAAAGGTAGTGGGACCCTAATGGCGTGGGCGTTACTGCGGCGTTACGTCCAAACCCGGGTCGTTGACCATAGACCTGCGGCGGCGAGTTCAGGTGGTGAGTGCAACACCTTAACTCGCCTAGTCCACTTCAGCGGGCGACGGCGCTGCAGCCCGCGGCCGGTGTGCTCCGCGCCCATCCATTCACGGGAGTCTGCCGAGGGGTCATGATGGCCCTTTCTGGGTTGGTGGAGGCCGTACATATCCAGCGAACCCCGGCGATCTCAGGGGTGGGAGTCCCTCCTGGTACCCCTCTCGACAGGGACTCCCGCTGTGCTTCTTCTCCGTGTTCCATGGATGGAGTACTGCTCGGACCAATCTGTAAGGGCTCCGCGATGCGACTGACCGGAACTGCCATCTCGGCAGGACCAAGGACGCCGACCAGATCAAGTTGCTGGACGCGCAACAGATCATTATGGCGGTCGCTGGCCGAATGAAGGATACGACTAAAATGACGCTCACTACGGCGCCTCTGACAAGACGCGGTCTCCTGTTGACCGGAGCAGCGCTTGGCGCGGGGATTCTGGCAGGCTGCACCAGCACTCCACCGCAGGACGCTCCGACGCCCGCGCCCAGGGACGCTGCGCCCGACCCGACCGGGGTACAGGCTCAGGGCGACCACTACGGAGTCGGCCTGTACAACACCCGGCAGGTCGCCGACGAGCTGATGTGGATCGACGAGAACGTCCAACCGCTCGACGGCGACAGGAAGCGCATCCTCATCACCGGGTCCACCGCCGGCGCCGGGCAGCTCGCCGCCGCCTATCTCCTGAAGCGCGGGCACACCGTCGTCGCGCACGCCCGGAACGAGCAGCGCGCCGCGGACGTGCACCGCGACCTGCCTGGACTCGAGGACGTCGTGATCGGCGATCTGCTCGACCTCGAACAGACGAGGGCGTTGGCCGGGCAGATCAACGCCCTCGGCAGGTTCGACGTCATCATCCACAATGCCGGCGAGTACGGGCTACCGGACTCCGACCTGCTCAACTCCAACTCCCTCGCGCCGTACCTCCTCACGGCGCTGGTGACCCCGCCGCGGCAGTTGAGCTACCTCTCTTCGGACCTGCATCTCGGCGGCGGCCTGAGGCTCGACGAGGTGCGGTCGGGTGAGGGTATCGGCTACGGCGACAGCAAGCTGCACATGGCGATGATCGCAACGGCGGCGGCCCGCCTGTGGCCCGACCGGCAGGTGAACGCCGTCGCGCCCGGCTGGATCCCCACCCTGATGGGCTTCCACAACGGCAACACCACCACGCCCGACAGCCTGCGCGACGGCTACATGACCCAGGTCTGGCTCGCAGAGGGAGTGGAGCCCGGCAGCGATGTCACCGGCGAGTTCCTCTTCCACCAGCAGGTCGAGACGCGCGTGAACGAACTGGTGTACGACACCCGGGCGCAGGACCAGCTGCTAGCCGCCTACGCCGAGCGGACCGGCGTCGCATTCCCCACAGAAGGCTGATCTCCGGCCCCATCCCCGCCGGACGAGAACCCATACACCCAACACCGAAGGATCGACGACAATGACCGTCTCCACACACTCAGGCCGACCACGCAGTCGCGGCCTTCTGGCCTCGGCGGCCCTCCTCGTCACGGCCGCAATGGCGCTGGTTCCGGCATCACCGGCAGCCGCGCACCACGGCTGGGACGGCTTCGAAACCAACGACCTTGTCTACATCGCCGGCACCGTCTCGTCCGAAGGGATCTGGGGCGATCCGCATTCTCTTTTCGATGTGACACTGGATGCCCAGCTGCCGGCCAGCACTCCAGACCTGCCGATCCCCGAGGACCTGTCAGGCCCAGAGGACAGCATCCGGGTCGAAGCCGCCCTCGCGTATGACGGACCCCATGACGAGCTTGAGATCATCATCGCTCCACCATGGTGGTCAAGCAGCAACGGTTTGAACCGCGAGCTGGAGGTCGGAGAACGCTTCCAAGGCGTCGGATACATCAACAGCACCGATGACGGCCTCTTCCGTCCGGTCGCATTCTGGTACGGAGACGACAATGCGCCCGTCAACCAGGTGATCGGCAACACGCTTCCCGTCCGGGCGCCGCTGCCAGGCGCCGCGCAGGCAAGCGACGAGCCAGCCGACGTGCCCTCCACGGTGGAGGATCCCGTGGAGATGGCCCCTCCGGCACAGGGTGCCAATGCCGCCGCTGACAGCGGCTCAGAGGCGTGGGTCGTGTGGGCTGTGTTCGCTGCTGTCGTCGTCGCGGCGGCCGCGGGCAGCGTCTTCTACGTACGCCACCGTACCCGCCAGGATGAACGGGACCAGGATGCCTGAATGGCTTGAACCGATCCTGCGCTGGCTGCAGGACTCCACAGTCGGTAACGCCGTGCGTTCCACCCCCTTCATGTATCCGACGCTCGAAAGCCTCCACATCCTTGGCATCGCTGTGCTCGTCGGTCCGGCTTTCGCGTTTGATCTCCGGCTGCTGGGCGTCGGGCGTCGCCTGGTGTCCGTTACGAAGGCCGCACGCTATCTCCTGCCCGTGTCCCACCTAGGCCTGGCCATCGCCGTCGTAACAGGCATCCTGATGTTCAGCGCGCAGGCCGTCGGCGTTGCCGGCTCAGGTGCTGCGCCGTGGAAGCTCGGACTCCTGCTCCTGGCTGGGCTCAACGTCCTCGTGTTTCACCGTGGTGTCTACCCTCGACTCGATGCGTTGGCGGATGCCCACGCGGCACCCGTCGCGGCCCGCATCTCGGCGATCGTATCGATGTCGACATGGACGGGCGTGATCTTCGCGGGACGATTCCTGGCCTACATCTGATGTGCTCGTGCCGTGCAACCAAGGCATGCATGGACAGAACCAATACCGGCGCAAACGTCGCGGTCGTCGACCACGAAGAACCCCGAGTCCAGCCTGACTCGGGGTTCTTTTCGTCCGTCGCCGGTACAGGGCTGACAGCGAGCGATCGCTGTGGCGACGTCTCAGGGGACGTTGTGGCCCGCAGCCTGAATCAGCCCGTACCACTCGCTCCGGGTCAGCGGGATGTCGGAGCCTGCCGCAGCGTCGGCGACACGCTCAGGTTTCGTGGTGCCGAGCACGACCTGCATGCCCGCAGGGTGACGGGTGATCCACGCGACCGCGATCGCCGTCGGCGTGACCTGGTACTTCGCGGCGAGGCGGTCAAGCCCGGCGTTCAGCTCCGGGTAATCGGGCGAGCCAAGGAAGACGCCGTCCTGGAAGCCCTTCTGGAAGGGCGACCAGGCCTGCAGGGTGATCTTGTTGATCCGCGCGTAATCGACCATCCCACCGCCGTCGCGGGTGATCGAGTCATCGAAGCCGGTCATGTTCGACGAAAGGCCCTGGGCAATAATCGTGGAATGCGTAAGCGACAGCTGCACCTGGTTCGCCACGATCGGCTGCCTCACCGCGGTCTTCAGCAGTTCGATTTGGCGGGGGGTGTGGTTGGAGACTCCGAAGGCGCGCACCTTCCCGCTGGACTGGAGGTGGTCGAAGGCGCGGGCAACCTCTTCAGGCTCCACAAGCGCGTCCGGACGGTGCAGCAGCAGCACATCAAGATAGTCCGTGCCCAGTGCCTTCAGGGACTCCTCGGCTGAGGACACGATGTGCTCGTAGGACTGGTCGTAGCCCCACGGGTCGTCGACGATGCTGGTCTTCGTCTGAAGGACGATCTGCTCCCGCTCGGACGGGCGCAGCCGCAGGGCCTCGGCAAAGCGGCGCTCGCACAGGTGGAAGCCGCCGCCGGGGTGGTTGAACCCATACAGGTCGGCGTGGTCGAAGAAGTCGATCCCGGCATCCCGGGATGCCGTATAGAGGGCGCGGATCTGTTCGTTGGAGTCGCCGGCGATACGCATCATGCCTGCCACGACGTTTGGGACCTTCAGCTCGGTGGTTCCGAGGGGGACGGTCTTCAAGGGCTTTCCTTTCGGAGGTGGTGGGATCTGGCGGTGCTGGGCCGCGGACGCGCTCAAGCGGTCGTAGCCGCTTCAGGCAGAGGCCGGTCGATGATGGCAAGAGAACTGCTCCCGGGAGCCGGAACTGAGATCCCAGCCCAGCTCCCGGGAGCAGTCTTCTTGCGTTCGGCTTTTCGTCCCTATCAGACCAGGGTCCAGCGGAAGAAGCTCGTGAGCCTGTCGAAGGGTATGAGGCCGGTGCGGTCGTGGAGGTCCACATGCCAGGCACCCGGAACCCAGAAAAGTTCCTTCGGACCGATGGCACGCCGGTAGGCTTTCTCGCTGAATTCACGGGAGTGCGCCCGGTCGCCGGTGATCACGATCCAAGGCTGAGGGTCGCGGTAAAGCGGCCTTTGAGGTCCCGGATGGCCCCAAGATCATCGAAAGTCCCGATCCGGACGATCCCGGGGTAATAACCGACGTGCTCGTAGTAGAGGACCAGGACCTGGCCCGGTGCGTAGTACCCGATCGTCAGTGGATCGGCGTCGTCACCGGACGGAACGCCGTCGAGCGAGAGGGGCGCCGGAAGTTTTGCGAGCTTTTCCTGTCCACCGAAACCGCTGAAGGAAAGCTTCAGGGGAAGCCGGTCGATCAAAGAGCGCGCAGTCGCGTTGCCCAACAGTCGTCCACTGACGGCGGCACCGTCGAAGCTGATGGTGATCGGAGTGCCTGCCGCGCGCGCTTCGGTGCTCATGCCTCGTCCACGCCTTTCACAGCAACCTCCGGGCCTTCGGGGCACGGAGCGGGGTCGGAGCCGGGCTTGCGGGGAAGGTCAACGATCAGAACCGGATCCGAAAATGTTCCCGGAGCGGCGGACGGTGACGTACCGGCCAGAGCCTGGCCTGGCGAAGGGGCGCTGCACCCAGTGATGTGGAATGCCAGTGCGACGACCGCAAGCAGGGTCCAATTCTTTGTTCGCATGGCTGATGGTCCTCTTCTCTCTGCATCGGGTCCATTCCAGCAAACCAGCTGACGACGGCGGGCGGGAGCCTCTCTTGGTAGGGGTACCGGGAGGGCCCCCTTAAGCAGGAAGGCCGCCCTCAGCAGGAACGCCGCCTACGCGGACCGGCGTCCAGCAGGAGGTGCTGTCCCCTTTTGTGGAGACTGTTCGGAGCAGCCGTATCCTCCCGCTCAGTCAGCGGGAGCCAGCCTGGCGGTAAAACCGTTTGTTTGGTCCCGGATCGACTCGAGGTCATCGAACGATCCGATCCCACAATTCCGTGGGAGTACCCGACGCCCTCGGAATAGAGGACAAGGGCCTGATCGGGCGCGTAGTAGCCGATCTTCAGCGGTTCCGCGCTGTCCCCGGCGGGCACGCCAGGGACAGCGCCTCCGGCAGCTGGGTTTCTTCAGGCCGTGTAGCCGCCATCGACCGGAAGTGCGACGCCGGTGACGTAGCTGGCGGCATCGCTGCAGAGCCACAGGACGGCGGCGGCTACTTCCTCTGGCAGTCCGAGCCTGCCCAGCGGGATGGACGAAACCGCGGTTTCGGGATCCAGCTCTCCTCCAGCGGTCATCCTGGCAACCATCGGCGTTTCAATCGTCCCGGGGCACACAGCGTTGACCCGCACGCCGAGCGGCGCGTACTGCAGCGCGACGCTCTTGGACTGTCCGATCACCCCATGTTTGGTCGCGTGGTAGGTGGCCCGGCCGTTGCCTCCAATGAGCCCTCCGAGCGACGAACAGTTCACGATGGCGCCGTGTCCCTGCTTTCGCATCTGCACCAGCTCGTGCTTCATGGACGCCCACACGCCGCGGAGGTTGACGGCGACGATCCTGTCGAACGCTTCGGCCGTCTCGTCGGCAGAGTCCACCGGCGGAAGCATGATCCCCGCGTTGTTGAACGCCATATCGAGACCGCCGAAGGCGTCTACTGTGCGGGCAACGGCCGTTTGCACCGCGGCTTCGTCGGAGACGTCACATTGAATGGCGAGGGCACGGTGCCCTGCGGCATGGAGTTCAGCCGCAAACCGCTCGGCCGCGCCGCCGTCGAGATCTGCAATGGCGACGGCGGCGCCGGCCTCGGCGAACGCCCGCGCTGTTGCTGCGCCCATCCCCGCGCTCCCGCCCGTGACGAAGGCGACCTTGCCGTTGAAGGCATAGCTGACCATGGTCATAGTCCTTTCCTGCCCATCTGTAGATGTTGCCCGTGGTTGAGGCTCGTGGAGCTCAATCGAGTGGTGTCACAAAGGTTCGGAAGCCGGTCCCGTCGCTGTAGATCCGCCAGAGGGTTTCGGACAGGGCGGCCGGTTCGTGCGCTGGGTTGCCTCCGCCGATGCCCAACGGGATGATGAGCTGCGCTACGTGGATTCCTTCCGGGGCCAGGGCGTCGTGGAGCATCTGGGCGTACGCGGATTCTGCGGCGAAGGCGGCGGAGGTGCCGGCGTAGTTGTGATTGGGCCGGACGGCGCTGGAGCCGTTGATAAACAGGGCGGTCCCGCGCCCCAGCGCACGCATGCCGGGAAGGACCGCGTTCATGGCAGCGGCAGCGCCGAGCGCGGAGAATTCAAGCGCCGAGCGCAGCTCTTCGAACGTTGTTTCAAGAACGGGCCGTAAATACTCCTTGGACGGCACGGGGCTGTACTGGAGGATTTCGATAAGCCCCAGTTCGTCGGCGGCGTGGGTAAGGGCAGACGTCAGGGACTGCTGGTCACGGACGTCCGTGGCGTACCCGCGGGCGATGACCCCGGCACCGGCCAGTTCAGCGGCAAGGGCGTCAACGTGGTCCTGGCTACGGGACAGGAGGGCAACGTTGAAGCCCTCGGCTCCGAAGCGTAGGGCAGAGGCAAGACCCAGGCCCGGCCCTGCACCGATAATTGCGATGGTGGTTTTCATGTGTTCTCTTTCGTGAAGGACCTTCGGCACGGTGCCCCCAGTGCCGGGCTCTGCGTCAGCTCTCTGTCCGGGTCCGTCCAGGTTCAGCATGGACGGCATTCCCGTACTCGCTGGCCGCCCAGGAGGCGAGCAGCTGCATGCGCTCAGCCGACGGCGATCCGGGCTCAGCTGTGTAGATCGTGAGCGTCAGTCCCGGCTCGGCGGCCATCTCCAACCCCTCGAACGCCAAGGTCATCTCGCCCACGATGGGGTGGTCGAAGGTCTTGAACCCGGTGCCGTGATGACGGACGTTGTGCTCACCCCACAGCTTGCGGAACTCCTCGCTGCGGGTTCCCAGCTCACCGACGAGGTCATGGAGTTCTTTGTTGCGCGGATCCCGGCCAGCCTCCGTCCGCAGGATCGAAACAGTCACCTCCGCGAAGGCATCCCAATCCGGATAGAACCGGCGGGCCCGTTCATCCAGGAACGTGAACCGGGCGATGTTCGGTGGCTGGCCGGGCATGTCATAGCAGTCCTTTTAGAACGCACGCATCAGGGGGTTGCCGGCCAACAGATCCATCCGGCCGTTGCGGACGAACGCGGGACCGGCCGTGACCGCATCAAGGGCCCACTGCAGGCTCTGGTGCGGCACATAGGACTTCGAGCTCCGCCGCCGCGGCGGCCGCGCGGCCGGGCCCGCAGCTTGCGCAAGGTCGAACAGGTGCGCCCGCTCGGCGTCGTCCAGGCGCAAAGCCCTGGCGATGCTCTCCAGCACCTGGCCAGAGGCGCCGCTGATGGCCCCGCGCTCCAGGCGCGTGTAGTACTCAAAGCTCAAACCGGCAAGGACTGCTACTTCACTTCGCCGTAGACCCTTGACGCGCCGGTTCGCCCCGGCAGGCAAACCAGCCTGCTGGGGCGAAACCTGGGCACGCCGCGAAACGAGGAATTCGCGTACTTCAGCTCGGTTGTCCATGCTTTCCACGCTAGGCCAACCCCCGGGCAAGAGGGAGTCCCTTCCAGGGCCTCCCTCCCGAAAGCCCATTCAGAGCGAGCTCAGGGCGGGCCTGCCCCCTCCTTCAGAAAAGGCTGGTCCCACGGGACCAATGCAATGCTCCCGGTGTGGGAAACATTCGCCCAGCGATCTACGATCCCATCAACGTGTCGACGGGCTAGCGACTCACGAGTGCTAGGTGATGGGGGTTGTATCGGTCACCGGCGACGCCGAGGCGTCGCGCGAGAGAGTCGAGATCGTGAAGGTTGTCGGCTGACAGCGCCACCGTCGTCGAGGAGGCATTCTCTTCGACCCGCGGGGTCCGGCGGGTTCCGGGGATCGGGACGATGGACGGATTCTGGCCTAGCAGCCACGCGAGGGCGATCTGCCCTGGCGTGGATTCTTTGCTGCGGGCAAGCTCAGTGATGAAGTCGACGAGAGCCCTGTTGGCGGTCCGGTTCTGTTGTTCAAACCGAGGGATGCTGGCGCGGATGTCGGCCGGGTCAAACGTTGTCGTCGCGCCGACCGTGCCGGTGAGAAAGCCTTTGCCGAGCGGGCTGAAGGGAACGAACCCGATTCCAAGCTCCCACAATGTGGGGAGCACCTCAGGCTCCGGGTCCCGCGTCCACAACGAGTACTCGCTCTGAAGCGCTGTGACCGGAAACGTCGCGTGCGCACGGCGGATGGTCGCCGCTGATGCCTCTGAGAGGCCGAAATGCCTGACCTTTCCTTCCTCAACGAGTTCTCCGACCGTCCCGGCAACGTCCTCGATGGGCACCGAGGGGTCGACGCGATGCTGGTAGAACAGGTCAATGACGTCGGTGCGCAGGCGGTTGAGCGATTCCTCGGCGACCCGGCGGATCTGCTCGGGACGGCTGTCGAGGCCGATGCTTTTGCCGCTCTCGATCTGCCATCCGAACTTCGTGGCGATCACCACCTGGTCACGCACGGGTTCCAAGGCTTCCCCGACGAGTTCCTCATTAACATAGGGGCCATACACCTCGGCCGTATCGAAGAATGTGACCCCAGAATCGAGCGCTGACCGCAGGACACGGACCATGTCGGCGCGGTCCCCCGGGTTGGGTCCGTAACCCTGGGACATTCCCATACAGCCCAAACCGACTGCGGACACTTCGAGGCTGCGGCCCAGAGTCCGTGTGTGCATAGTAGTTTTTCCTTTCGTCGAACGTGACGGGCTCAGAGTTCCGGGATCTCGAGGTTCCACGTCGAGGGGTCGACGTCGTCGGGATCGGGTCCGCCACGCACGCCGCGGTCAAGCGCGTCGATGTTCTTGAGCTGGTCGTCCGTGAGGGCGAAGTCGAACACATCGATGTTCTGCGCGATCCGTTCCGCGTTTGTTGACTTGGGAATCACGGACCGGCCCCGTTGCAGGTGCCAGCGCAGCATCACCTGGGCAGGGGTCTTGCCGTGTGCCTCGGCGATACGGCCAATCGTCGGATCCTCCAAAACGCTCTCCCGGTTTTCTCCCCATCCCGGGTAGAAGGTGATGCCGCCGATCGGTGACCACGCCTGCGTGACAATTCCGAGCTGAGTGTTGGCACGCTGCACGGCGGGCTGGGTGAAATACGGGTGCAGTTCCACCTGGTTTACCGCTGGGACCACAGTGGTTCGCTCGCGCAACGCCGCCAGGTGATGCGGCATGAAGTTACTGACGCCAATGGAACGCACGCGCCCGTCCGCGAGAAGTTGCTCAAGGGCCCGGTACGCCTCGAGGGTGCGCTCGAAGTGCTGCGGCATGGGCTGGTGCAGGATGAGCAGATCGATCTGTGAGACTCCGAGCTTCGCCGCGCTTTTTTCGAACGCGTGCAGCGTCTGGTCGTAGCCGTAGTCGCTGACCCAGACCTTGGTTTCAATGAATACATCGTCCCGGTCAACGCCGGAGCGGCGGATGCCCTCCCCGACTTCGCGTTCATTTCCGTACCCTGCGGCCGTATCGATATGCCGGTAACCGGCGGCCAGGGCCGCCTCGACTGCAACTGCAGTTTCTTCCGGTGCGCTCTGGAAGACGCCGTAGCCCAGCGCAGGCATGCGCACGCCGTTGTTCAGTGCCAGTGGGTTGTTCAGTGTCATTGCATTGTTCATGGGTCCTCCGGTAGGAAAAGTGATCGGGATTGGCCGTCTGGGGCGGCGTGTGGCGCGGCGTCTGTGTCTGTTTCATGGCTGTCGATGGTGACGGGGGTTTTGGCCCAGGCGCCAAGAAGTGCCATCCGTTCGGCCGTGGGAGAGTGCGGCTCGATGGTGTAAACGAGCATGGTCAGGCCGGGTTCGGTAGTGAGGTCGAATGACTCGTAGCCGAACTCGAGGTCACCCACGCCCGGGTGCCGGTATCTTTTGGTGCCGCGCTGGTAGCGGATGACGTCGTGGGATGCCCAGAGCGCCCGGAACTCCGGGCTCTGAGTGGAAAGCTGGCCGACGAGCCTGATGAGTTCGTCGTCAAACGGGTCCCGCCCAGCCGCTTGATGCAGCAACGCGACTGCATTTCTTTTGGCCCGCTCGAAGTCGACGAAGAAATCCTGTGCCTGGCTGTCGAGGAATTGGAACCGCGCGGCGTTGAACAGTTGGCCGCTCTTGGCCGGATAGTGGAGACCATATAAAGCGGCCCCAAGGCGGTTGACTGCGACGAAGTCCAACCGGGAGTTCTGCACCAGGGCGGGAACGGTCATGGCATCAAGCACCGCCTGCGTTCCCGGGGCCACTACCGTCCGGCTCTGAGGACGGGCTTTTCGTCGATGCGGAGATGTTGTGATGTCTACGAGATTCATCAGATGCTCGCGCTCGGTGTCGTCCAACTGCAGGGCGCGGGCGATAGCATCGAGGACCTCGCGGGAAGCGCCCCGCGTATTTCCTCGCTCAAGTTTCGAGTAGTAGTCCGTGCTAACGCCCGCCAGGTGCGCGACTTCTTCCCTCCGGAGGCCTGGGACACGCCGGTTGCCGGCGAAAACCGGCACGCCCGCCTGCTCGGGGCTGATCCGTGCCCGCCGCGAGGTAAGGAAGCTGCTGATCTCCTCTTGAGAGGACATCTCAGGCCGCATCGATGGTGAGGTCAATAACCTCAGGAGTTGCATCGTCAGGGTCGATTGCACCTCGCCGGCCGGTGTCGAGCTTTGCGATGGCCGCCATGTCCCAGGCAGGCAGCTCGAAGTCGAACACGTCAACATTCTCGACGATCCGTTCGGGGGTCACGGACTTGGGGATGGCGCTGCGCCCCTCCTGCAGATGCCAGCGCAGGATCACCTGGGCGGGGGTCTTTCCGTGCGCCTCGGCGATGGCCTGGATGGTTTCGTTCTGCAGCGGGCGAACAGCACCGTTTTCGCCTGCCCAGCCGTACACACCGCCGATCGGCGACCACGCCTGTGTCACAATGCTTAGCTCCCGGTGCAGGGCGACCTGGTCAGGCTGCTGGAAGTTCGGGTGCAGCTCGACCTGGTTCACCGCCGGCACCACGTCCGTCTCCCTCACGAGCGCCCGCAAGTGATCGGGTTTGAAGTTCGCAACTCCGATCGCGCGAACCCGTCCCTCGGCGAGCAGGCGTTCGGCCGCCTTGAAGGCGGCGATGGTCTGGCTGACGTTCGCTGGCCAAGGCCAGTGCAGCAAGTACAAGTCGAGGTAGTCCACACCGAGCTTCGCGATGCTCGTATCGAAAGCGCGCAGCGCACCTTCGAATCCATAATCAGTCATCCACAGCTTCGTCGTGAGAAAAATATCTCCACGGTCCACTCCCGAGTCACGAATGCCCTGACCGACTTCGCGCTCATTGAAATAAGCTGCCGCAGTATCAATCAGCCGGTACCCCGACTTCAACGCCGTCGACACCGCCGACGTCGCCTCGCCGCCCTCACTCTGCAATACCCCAAGCCCCATAGCCGGCATCTCCACACCGTTGTTCAGGGAGATCGTCTTCGCTGTCATGTAAATCCTCTCGGTCCACCCTCAAGTCAACCCGCTGCCACGGCCTCTCGGAAGGGCGGGATAAACAGTGGTCTGCCAGACCACCCCTGGCAGCATCCGCGCAGGTGGAGCGTCTGACGGGGCCTCGAGGATCTCTGCAGAAACGCCGTCAGATACTATGCGCCTCGGCTGTTGCTGGGTAAATCATTGGGTACCCATTCGGCCTCCCCCGGTCAGGACGACTGGCCTCCTTGGGTTGGCCACGCACCGCACCCTGTGGCCGGTGCACGGCGACGACGTTCCTTCCCGACAATCAGTCAGCCTTGTGAAACTCAGCTGAAATGCGTCATCTCAGGTTCCGGATCTGGAGGTACAGACGCTGATCACAAATGGAGCATTGGCTCTGAGGCCTGGTCATCGGATGGTGCCGGCCAGCCGAGGAGGGAAGCAGGGTTTGCTGTCATCATTTTCCGGAGGAGATCTTCCCCCGCCAGGGCTTGGGCCCAGGCCAAGACTTCCGTAAATGTATGTTCTTCGTGCCTGGTGAATGGCCAGTCGCTGCCAAAGACCAGCCTGTCTGCGCAACCCCGCTCCACGAGCCCGGCGAATACTGTTTCGGTTTCTTGGCGCGAGGACCGGTACGGGCCGGAAACTTTGACCCAGACATGTTCCAGAAGGGCGAGTTTAAGCACCATGTTGGTGGCGTCGGGATGTTCAGGTTTTGGAAGTCCCAAGTGGTCTATGACCAGCTTCCCGGGCCAGGCTCGAAGAGCCGGGGCGAGGTGGAGCCACTGCTGCCCGGAAGCCTGGATTTCCAGGTGCCATCCATGCTTTGCCATTGCGGCGGCTGCGGATTGCCATGCTGGATTCAAGAGGTCCGGAATTGGCTGGCCTATGAGATTTAGCCGGACACCGCGGATCCCTGACCCGTGCAGGTTTTCCACTTTCCCTTCGGAGAGTTCGGAGCGGATTTGTGCGGGTGACACCACGATGACTCCGCGAAGCCGGTCCGGTGCGGACGCGAGGGCGGACAGCAGATAGCTGTTATCCGATCCCAGGAAGCTCGGTTGAACCAGAACGCCCCGGTCCACATCGTGGGCGCTCAGCACGTCAAGGTACTGATCCAAGGTGGCGGCGTAATCCGGCACGTACCTGGCATCAGCCACGGGCGTAAGAGTCGGAATAAAGATATGCGCGTGGGTGTCTATCGCGGCGGGGGGCAGTCCAAGCATGCAACAACTCTAGCCGAATCAAGTAAACCTTTATAGGACTAGACCTATATAGGTATTTGTTCTACGCTGTGAGGCATGACACAAGCTTCCAGCTCCCCGGCTTTGGCTCAGACCGATCAGCGACTGCCGCTTCACGCCCGAGTCAAAGACGACCTGATCCGGCGCGTTCGGGCGAACGAATGGGCCAGCACAACACCGCTGCCGCCCGAGTCCGCCTTGGCTGCGGAGTACGGCATCTCAGTGGGAACGCTGCGGCGCGTCCTTGCCGAACTCGCCGCCGACGGGATCCTGGAACGTCACCAGGGACGCGGCACGTATGTTCGTCGGGCTACATTCCAGCACTCCCTGTTCCGTTTCTTCCGGATGCAGGGAGGGACCGGACAGACCCCCGGCAGCCGCATCCTCGAACGGAACACGCAGGACGCGCCCGCCCACGTTGCTGCCGCGCTGAACGTCCAGGGACATTCCCCGGTATTGCACCTGCACCGTCTTCGTTTGTGGCAGGACACCCCTTTCCTGGTCGAAGACATCTGGCTCCCGCTGCCGCAGTTTCAGCCGATCGCTGAGATTGACCTCAATGAGCTCGGCAGCCTGCTGTATCCGGAATACGAAAACCGGATCGGCCTCATCATCGGCTCGGCCACCGAGGAACTTTCGGTCACCCGGGCAACCGACGGCCAGGCCGTACTTCTGAACTGCAAAGGCGGGGACCCCCTCGTCAAAATCAACCGCATCGCACGCACCCACACCGGCGACGTTGCCGAGTACCGCGAGTCCTATGGGCTGGCATCATCATTCCGATACCAAGTGGAGATCAACTAAGCCATGCAAGAACTCGTGGCCGTTTCCGGCCTTGTCCTCATCTTCGGCCTCTCAATGTGGCGCAAAATCAACATGGGCGCCGTCGCCCTGGTTGTCGCCTTCCTCCTCGGCGTACTGTACTTCGGCCAGACAGCCTCCGGAATCGCCTCCGGATTTCCAGGCAGTCTCCTCATCACACTCTTGGGCGTTACCTACCTCTTCGGCATGGCCCGGGCTAACGGCACCATCGACCAGATCGTTGGAGGCGCGGTAGGCGCTGTGCGGGGACGGGTTGCCCTGGTCCCATGGGTATTCTTCATCCTCGCCGCCATCATCACCGGATCCGGCGCGCTCTCCGCAGCCACCAACGCCATCCTCATCCCCGTGGGCCTTGCCTTCGCCCAGCGCTACAGGATCAACCCACTGCTCGTGGGCCTGTGCATCATCAACGGCACCAACGCCGGCGGATTCTCCCCCATCGCCGTCTACTACAACATCGTCGACGGCGTCCTGGACAAAGTCGGCATCTCAGTCGATGCCGGCCAACTCTTCCTCTGGACCTTCATCGCCAACGTAGTCATCAACGCCGTCGCGTTCATCCTCCTCGGAGGACCCGAGCTCATGCGCCGCGGACGCGAAGAAGAGACCGCCGACCCCACCACCTCATACCTGGGGGGCGGGACCGCGACCATCACGAAGACCGCAACCTGGACCGGCCAGAAAATAGTCACCCTGGTACTGATGGTCAGCATTCTGGTTGGCGCCCTGGGCTTCAAGCTCGACGTTGGGTTCCTCGCCCTCGCCGCCGCCGTGACCCTGTCGGCCCTCTACCCGCAGCACTCAAAGGAAGCCCTCGGCCACATCGGCTGGAACGTCATCCTCCTCATCGGCGGCATTGTCACCTACATCAGCATGCTCGAAACCGCCGGCGTCATCAAAGAACTCGCCAACTCCGTCGCCGGCATCGGCACACCCCTCCTCGCCGCACTCATGATGCTGGTCGTGGCAGGCGTGGTATCAGCCTTCGCCTCCACCAACGCCATGTTCGTCGTGCTCGTCCCACTGGCAGCACCGCTGCTCACTACCGGCTCCATCGGCGTTCTGGGCTTCGTGATCGCCCTCTGCATCGCCGCCTCGGCCGTCGATTCCAGCCCCTTCTCCACCGGCGGCGCACTCGTCGTCGCCAACACTGAAGAAGAAAAACGAGAAAAGACCTTCCGCGGCATGATGATCTGGGGAATGTCCATGATCGTCGCAGCACCCCTGCTGGCCTGGCTCCTGTTCGTCGTGATCTAACCACCTGCCAAGAGAAGGCGGGTTGAACTCTCAGCCCGCCTTCTCACTTGTCCCCAATCTGACCAACGACGTGAGCATCAGTCTCGCTGCTCCGCCGGTCAGCACCTTGAAGGATGGCCATGCCAGCCCACCACACAGAACCGATCCCCAACTGGACGCGACTACACCGTGGCGACCAGATAGATGTCTACGAGAACGGCAAACTCGTGACGTCAGGAATCATAGACATGCTCGCCTTGGACGGCAGCGTATTCTGGGTCACCCCAAACGGCGCAGACACCCGCAGACTGTTCCTCCACGCCGACAAACTCCACGTCCAAAAACGCGTACGCCAGTGATGCAGCCTAATCCAACACACCCGCCCGCAACTCACTGAACTTCTACGATTAAACCGGGATGGGGACACTGTGGTTGTGCACAGCATGGACTACTCGGCTTCAACGTGGACGATCTGCGGGCGCCCTGGTCCAACGCCTCACACAAGGGTGTGCGTGTGGAGTTCGTCAAAGAGCGCCTGGTCTTTACTCGCGGTCATTCCCCCATGCCGAGCTCTTGCTCTCCGTCATAGCGCCTTCGCCGTATTCTCAATAGAGAACGCCAGCGGGAAGGCATCGCCCTCGCCAAGCAGCGCAGCCCGACAACGGGCGGAAAACGCGCTGATGCCGGATAGGGCCGCCGAGCTGATCAAGCGCTCCTTGCCCGTAACTTTGAGATCAGCAGAGAGACCGTCTACCAGTGCCTCCGCCACGCGAAGCTGGAATGAACGCTGCTCTACTAGCGCCTTCATGGGGCGTAGCTGACGAAAGGTCAACGGTCGACCGTTCGCGTCCCATTTCTTGAACCTTCTTTGCAGGTCATCGGGCACAGCTGACTTCTTCGTGTCTCCCCGAGGTAGGTTGCCCACTTACTTTCGCACATGCCGTCCGGGATGATACTTGGATCGGGTCAGCGAGTGACGCGAGACCGCAGAGTAAACTTGGGGCGGCCGGCGTCGGACAGCCATCTGGTGCCCCCCCATGCCAGCGGACCCCGGCTTCGTCGTCGGTCCCCAATGCTCCGCTTCCTTCAGAGGTCGTAGGCGGGGTCGCCGCACGCTGACGTGCGCTCGGTGTGCCAGTAGCTCGTATAACGCGGCGGTTTTCTCCGGCTTTGGGCGGCAGTGAAATCAGTGTCTATGGCGTGCACCAAAGAACGGCAGCGCCTCAAGGAGTACGTTGCGGGCAAGCCACAAAAACACCGCTACCATCACTGCGATGAGACCAGGGTAGAAAAACCTTGTACCAAGCTTCCCGGGATGGACTCTTGTTCGCTTTCGGCCAGCCCCGCGGCTGACACCGCGTCCATGGCCTTTCCCGTAGCACCACAGGATCACGTCCATGACGCGCAGCTCGGAGAGTGACTGTTCCACGTCCGAGAGCCGGTTGATCTCCGCCAGGCGCTCAGGCAGGCCGGTTGCGTCGGTGAGGAGACGGTGCCAGTTCATCCGCTGGTCTTTAGAACTGCCCGCTCCAATGACATCACCGATCCTTTCATCCCAGATGGGAATCAGATGTGGCCGCTTCATGGCCATGATCGTGCTCGCGGTCGTCGCGCCGATGCCCCAGCGGTTTGTCTTGCGTGCTGCGGTGGACTCTAGAGAGCAGGGCGGCGGGACCTTGGTCCGTGCGCAGGGCTGTTGCTTCGGTGCTGCTGAGGCTGCTCAGTGGCACGTCGGCGGGGATCTGCTCAGGTAGCCCTGTGGTCCGCGCTGCCGTTTCCGGCTCAGCCAGGCCTACTAAGTCTTTTGCCGGGACTGTGACACTTAGTCCCGTGCCGCCACAGGATTAAGGGGCCGACGACGGATGGAGGGCTTGTCCCTTCCCCTGGGATTTGGGGAGGTGTCCCGATGGCCCGCAAGAGGTCAATGCCAGAGAATGATGACGGTGCCTCCGCTGGGTGACCCGGACGATATTGGTTCGTCCGACTACAAAAATGACTGGGGAACTTCATGAAACTTGCAACGCATAAAGCGGCTACTGCTGCGGCTGTACTGGCGCTCGGAGCCAGCACATTCCTGGCGGGCGCGCCTGCTGCCAATGCGTCGGGCACAGGAACCGCGTGTCCGTCAGCCCGCGTGTGCTTCTACTTCAACTCCGATTTTCAGGGCGCACGCGCCGACTACGCCAACAGCGACGCCACCATGGGCAACGAGCTATTCACCGACGGCCCCGTCGGACGGAACGGATGGGGCGTCCAGGTCAACAACAACGCAGCATCCCTGATCAACAACACGTACGCGTACATCACCATCTACGACAGCCCCGGCTGCGAAGGCTACGCCTGGTACATCCAACCAGGGGACCGTCTCAACCTGGGCACGATGAAAAACAGGGTCAGCTCAATCTATGTGGCTTACAACGGCGGGGCATGCCTCGACCGGGACCAGTCCTGGGCCTAGCCTTTGACTGGCCCAGGCTGTAACGCAGGGCCTTCTCCGCAGCGCCAGGGACACTGGCGCTGCGGAGTGGCTTCATAGGACGCGAGTCAGCTGGACAGAGATGGGCCAGCACCCGTTGCTGGGTGTCGGCCACGTCCGTAACGAATGGTGCGGGCCTGGCGAACAGGATGGCTGTGTGCGCTGGAACCTCCACGTTCGTCCGTCCGGACTCTGCCGCACCACTGCCCACGTTCGAACTGCGGACTCTGTCCCGTCGTCTCCCCCTCAGTCCGGCAACGATGAGGATGAGGCCAAGCGTTGTGAAGACGGCCGTCAGGATCAGGCCGACGCCGCCGAGGAACTCGCTGTTGCGTCGCTCACGCCGTCGGCCGCCACGTACTCAGACGCGCCTCCGCTCGTCCCTGAGATGGAGGACGCTATCCAAAAGACAGCCACGAGCATGTGCTGGCTGGAACACCTGTCGCGGTGTGGGCCGCGGGCTTGCACACCTATTGCTAAGCATGCTCATGATAGATCCAATCGGATGGGGATCCGGTGGTGTGAAGGGGAATCGAGAAGGGTACGCTCAGCTAAAGGGGCGCACCTTTTTCGTGCTCCCATCCTGCGGAGTTGCGTCCGGGAATCGAAGCGGCAAGGTCCTAGACTTTCGGCATGCACCCCTTAGTGGCGATCGTCTTGGTGTTCCTCGCCGCGATCGCCTGGACGGTCACCGTCCTGACGATGCTGATTGTGGTGGTCAGAGCCCGGCGCCGGCCGCCATCCCAGGCCAGACGCACGGCCCAGAGGGCGGAGATGCCGGGCTCCGATGAAAGGGCCGCTTAGTCGCGCCTGAGTGCCTTGCTGATGACGCGCCTGGTGAGTGCAGCCGCATCCTGGACCGCATCGTCACCAAACAAAACTGCAACGTCAACTACAACCCGGCCGCCAAGGCTGAGCTGTCCAACGTGGCTGGCTACCAGACCTTCCGGCAAGTGGTTTACGCCGGAAGCTTCGAAGGCTCCACCAGCATCGGCCTGGGCGTCCGCGCCCGTACGGCTGGCACCCAGGAAGATAGCTACTGGGCAAAGGGTTCGCCACGACGAAGCCCAGTCATAAGATTGAGGGGCTGGGGCGACGGTGCCGCCGCAGGTCTGCCCGGATCCGGTGCCGCGGGCGGCCCCGAACCTGTAACGACGTCCCGAGTGGATGCGGCAATGAGCACGAAAAACCGCGTGTGGAGGCGGGCGGCCCTCGCAGTCGTCCTCCTTGTATCTGGCTGTACCTCGTCCACCGATGAGCCCGCACCGTCATCAAGCTCGCCGAATCCCTTCGCTTCCTTGGAGCATCAGGTCCAGCTGTTTCTGGACGAGGGCGCGGTGGCCGCTGTCGTCCAGATTCGCTGGCCCGAGGGCGAGTGGTCCAGGGCCTACGGTGTGCGTGACCTTGAGACCAGGACCCCGGCGCAGCCAACGGACCGTGCTGCTGTCGCCAGCGTCACCAAGACGGTGACGGCCGTGGCCGTGCTGAAGCTCGTGGACGAGAACCTCATCGGCCTCGACGATCCCGTCAACGACGTCATTCCCGGATTCACGACTTCACTCACGCCACCAGCCCCGATCACTGTGAGGCAGCTGCTCAGCCATACCTCCGGAATGCCCGAAGTCACCGATGCCCTGCCGAAGGATGTTGACTTCCGCCCTGTGCTCGCACAAACGTTGACGATGGAGCGGGGCCTGCAACTGGCAGGGACCCTTCCCTGGAGCTCTGATGATGTCGGGGCATTCAAGTACTCGAACACCAACTATCTCGCACTCGGCCTCCTCATCCAGACGCTGCGGGACAAGCCCATCGTCGACGTTCTGCAGGAGGAGGTCTTAGGCCCTCTCGGTTTGAAGAACACCAGCCTGGACCGTATTGACCCGCACGAAACCGGTATTCTGCACGGCTACGTAACCCTGCGCGGTGAACTAGTAGACACCACTGACAACACCTTCCTGGCCGGCAACCCGGCCGGGGGCGCTATATCGACGATGGCGGACCTGAACCTCCTCATGGCTGGAATCTTCCAGGGGCGGGCGGTTTCAGCGTCGTCCCTGCGGGAAATGAAGACCAGCCCAGGCTTTCACCCGTACGGGCTGGGCGTGTGGGAGCATGCGGACGGTTGCTCGGAAGACTCGCGGCACGAGGGCCGTGGCGGGTTCTGGGACTACCAGACCGTGGCGGTCAGCAGCGCGGACGGGCGGTATCAGGCCGCGATGACAGTCACAACACCACCAATGCCCACGGAACTCGAGGACCCCTCCACCCAAGACAAGCGTGACTACCTGAACGACCGGATCGAGTCCACACTCAACGAAACATTGGACCGCATCTGCAAGCCGGCCAACTAAAGGTGGTCAACGGCCCGCTGACGCAGCCTCTGACTTGAACAAGCGCTGCCGCGTTTCAACCGCCTGCCCAAGCCCCAAAGTTGCCCCCACCACTGGTGTGTCCGGTTCAAATCACGATGCTATGTACCGCCCATGGTGGTCACCTACCACCACCGCCTTAGCGCCCAGTCGTTGGCGGCCCCGTCCCCGTCGGCGCTGTCCTTGCCGCAATGCAGGCAGCGTTTGTATAGGCCACCGTCATCGTTGTGATCGACGTGCCAATGATGATGGAGATTGAGCTTGCACAGCATTTGCGTGAGCATGACAATCCAGCTCCTAGTAGTAGTCGCGGGTTTGGGGTATTCGGGGTGATCACTGCTAGCGAGCCTCCCCGACCATCGGGCACTGTGGGGATCTTCCTTCCCACAGTGGATGCAGTGGCGACGAAGCTATCCGTCGTTCATTTGGGCAAGCCAGTGATGTCCGATGCCCCATCTGCAAAGCAGTTTTAGGATCATGGCGATGTCTCTTCTGGGGCTTACTCAGCTGTCTTTTGGCAGACCGTGCAATGTGCCCGTAAGGCTAATCATGGCCCTCGGGAACCACCCGGAGAAGAGGCAGTCAGTATGGCTAGAGCAGCCTGCGCCTACCCCGGAACCCGGAAGACGCTCTTCAGGTCGTCGGCGCCCAGGAGGTCGTGGTTGAAGGCGATGGCGTCCACGGGCCGGGTGTCCACGAACAGGACCGCAACCGTCCGGGAGTGGACCACCGTGTACCGGGCGAGGTCCTCCACCCAGGAATGGATCCCGGTGTATTCCTCGACGAACAACCCGTCCCCGAGCAGGCCCCGTTGCTCGAGCAGGTCATAAACAACATGCCAGGCAAGATCCATCAGTTCGTGCATCGCCGCCTCAACAGTTGGAGCCGTCATAGGACCACGGTGCTCCCGGGCACGGATAGTCTCGCGGAGCTCGCGGGCGTGTCCTCAAGCTGGTGCCAGCCGGAGTTAGACTGTGCCGAGTAAGGACGGATTGGGGGATCCACGGCGGCTCGTACCGCTGCTCCGCTGGTCGGTCGCCGCCAGCAAATCAAGGATGACCGTGACATTCTTCCAGGACTATCCGATCCCTACACCGCCTTCCCGTCCAAGGACGCCGCAGTTCACTCCGCCTCCTTGGGTTGCTGCCCCGCGATACGAACTGCCCGCCGTCGTTCCCGTGGGCCAGTTCATCCACAAATCCCCCACCTTTGTGGTGGCCATTGAAGCCGCCAAGGTGTACTCGACCGGCTGCGTCTTTGAAATGTCCTGGATGCTGCGCCGCACTGACCAGGATGACCGGCGATGGTCCGAGATGAACGGTGTCTTCCACCGGCCTGCGCCGCACTTGCGTGACGGGGCCATTTCAGTCGCTTCCGTCCTCCTGTTCGGAATGCAGTTCCCGGACGGCACCAAGGCCAGCACATCATCCCTCGCGATGTATGAGCAATCTGTGCCCCGGGACCAGGAACCTGGCGGGCCGGTGTTCGAGTTCCGCCCCAGAGGGGGCAACGGCGGGGAGGATGACATGTCGGCAATGGGAACCCTCTGGCTGTGGCCGCTGCCGCCAGCCGGGGATCTCCGCCTGCTTGCCCAATGGACAAGCATGGGCATGCCCGAATCCTCCATCATCCTGGACGGCAGCCGGCTCCGAGCGGCCGCAGCAGCGGTTCAGCAGTACTGGCCGGAGGAGGTCGGGCCGGAATGACCGCACTCGAAAACCCGGTCCTGGCAGTCGTCTTTGCGGCGATCTTCTTTTACGTCCTCTACGGCGTCATCCGCGCAGCCGTCCGTGACGGCATCATCCAAGCCGATGAGCGGCGGCAGAAGGCGCGGGATGGGATCAACAGCAGCAGCGAGGGAGTGTGACTGCCCGCGGCCGGCTCGTAGCCGTCGTCGGGACGGTCTTCCTTGTCTTTGTGCTCCCGTACGTTCTGGCGGTGTTCAACCTGGCCCCCAACGGCATAGAAACCCTGCTTCTCGTCGTCCTACTGTGGGCCGGCAGCTGGGTCTTTGCCCGCCGGCGAGCCCCGAAAAGTACCGATCAGTGAAGCACAAACTCTGGTTGACCTTCGCCGTGATCCTGGTTCTTGCTGCCACGGCCCATTTCATGGTCCGCTCCGCCGAGGACAAGGTGACCGACCGAATGCTGTCACAGGCAGACCGTTTCGCCATCCCGGCCGACTGGAAGCTGATCGACGAGATTGTCCGGCCCGAGCGGTTCATGTGCATCAGCACGAACCCGTGCCCGAGTATGTCGCGTCGGTGGGAGACCGGAAAAGAGCTCACCGATAACGACGTCGCGGCAGTAGTCTCGGGGGTCGGTGTCGAGATGACTGCCGACGGACCGTGCAAGCGACAGCCCAACGTCATCGGGAACAGCACCATCTGCCTCTTTAAGGGAAAGGACGGCGAATTCAACTACTGGCTCTCTGTCGCCAGCCCCGGCCCGGGGGAACCTCAGAAAGTCGGCCTAAACATCAGGGCCCGCACCCTATAGTGCGCCTACCGGCACCTGTCTTCGTCGCGCCAACACAGAACTGGTTCTGCCTGTCCCGCTTCCATGCCTTGTTGATCCGAGCGGTGGGTGGCTTGGTAAGCAGGTCCACATCAGCCACGGTCAGCCCTTGCTTCTCCGAAGCGGTGCCTGTCATCACCAGGAAGTTCGTGAAGGCCTTGAACCGCTCCCCATACCCTCCACGATGAGACTGAACTCCGCATGGGTGAGGAAGATGGCCTCGTCCTCCCCCTTTTCGATACGAGGCAGTTGCACGCCGCGGCAAGGGTTCCACGGAATGTACCCCAGAATCTCCGCGGTATTCATGGTTGAACTTCACCCAGTGCGCCATCAGTCGGTAATCCAGCTTGTCCACGGTAAATAGCCGATGACGTTTCCCGATATGCAGGTCCAGCATGGTCCGGTACGTCTTCGTGGTTCCGCTGGATGGACGGATCAGCAGGTCGATGTGTTCCTGAATGACCTCAGCCACAGTTGGCGTGAGCTTCTCGTTGGACAGGATGGCATGCTGCGCGATCTCGAACGACTGACCATTCGCGCACAGAAGCCTCTTCAGAGTTTCAGCTTCGACGAAACGTGGCGGCTGTCAGGCCTCGCGGCTCTTCGGGTCTCGCCGCAACACCATGTAGGACGACGACCCGTCCGTTTTGATGCGCTTTCGAATGCGTCTGATCTGGGAAACACTGTGCCCGAGGTGGGACTCGAACCCACACACCTTTCGATACCGCATTTTGAGTGCGGCGCGTCTGCCAATTCCGCCACTCGGGCGCGGAATACGCAAAGCAAACCGGTACGCCCACAGCTGATTGTGAGCAACGCGATCGCTTCACGTACGCGGAATTACTCTACAGCCAGATAGGCTGAATTCCAGAATCGCGCCGCCGACGCCGCAACCGACCATGCAGATCATGTACAGGACCGGGCGCACCTAAGATAGTGATGTCCCCGCCGTACCTTTCCAAGGAGATCCCGTGACTGAACAGACGGAGTCAAAGCCCACGTCCCAGCCGGCGCGCCGCGTCATTGTGGCCGAGGATGAAACCCTCATCCGCCTCGACATCATCGAAATCCTGCGCGGCGAAGGCTATGACGTGGTGGGCGAGGCGGACAACGGCGAGAAGGCCGTCCAGCTCGCCGAGGAACTGAAGCCGGACCTCGTCCTGATGGATGTCAAGATGCCCGTCATGGACGGCATCTCCGCAGCAGAGAAGATCGTCAAGGCCCGCATCGCCCCGGTGGTGCTGCTGACCGCGTTCAGCCAGAAGGAACTCGTGGAACGTGCCCGCGACGCCGGCGCCATGGCGTACGTGGTGAAGCCGTTCACCCCCGCAGACCTCATCCCCGCGCTGGAGATCGCCCTCTCCCGCCACGAGGAAATCAAGGCCCTCGAAAGCGAGGTCTCCGACCTCCAGGAGCAGTTCGCCACCCGCAAGCTCGTGGAACGTGCCAAGAGCCTGCTCACCACCAAGATGGGCCTCACGGAGCCGGAAGCTTTCCGCTGGATCCAGAAGACCTCCATGGACCGCCGCCTGAGCATGCGCGAGGTCGCCGAGACCATCATCAACCAGGTCAACTAGTTACGCCCGGTTGGGTCTGCCAAAATTCCGGCAGGCGCAACCAATAAGACCACAAACGAGAAGGACCCCCGCCGGCTGGCAGGGGTCCTTTTCGTCAGTCCGAAAGCCTTAGGCCTTCTTCTTCTTTTCCGGCCAGGGGCCGAGCTTTTCCTTGTTGCTGGTTGCTTCGCCAACGCGGGTGGAGTCGGCGAGGTCGCCCACCTTGTGCACCTTCAGCGAGTTGGTGGAGCCGGCCTTTCCGGGAGGGGAACCGGCGGCGATAACCACCAGGTCGCCGTCGTCCACCAGGTTCATCTCCATGAGGCTGCGGTCAACCTGCGCGGTCATCTCGTCGGTGTGGTCCACCATCTGGACCAGGACCGGCTGGATGCCCCAGGTCAGTGCCAGCTGGTTCCAGACCTGCTCCACCGGGGTGAACGCGAAGACGGGCTTGATGGGGCGCAGGCGGGACAGGCGGCGTGCGGAGTCGCCGGACTGGGTGAAAGCACAGATGTACTTTGCGTCCAGCTGGTCGGCAATTTCGACGGCGGCACGCGTGATGGCGCCGCCACGGGTCTTGGGCTTGGTACCCAGCGGGGGGACGCGCTCAAGGCCGTGGACCTCGGTGGACTCGATGATCCGGGCCATGACCTTGACGGTCTCGATGGGGTACTTGCCCACGCTGGTCTCGCCGGAGAGCATCACAGCGTCTGCACCGTCGAGGACGGCGTTGGCGCAGTCGGAGGCCTCCGCGCGGGTGGGGCGCGGGTTGTCGATCATGGATTCCAGGACCTGGGTGGCCACGATGACCGGCTTGGCCCAGCGGCGGGCCAGCTCGATGGCGCGCTTCTGGACGATCGGCACTTCCTCCAGGGGAAGTTCAACGCCCAGGTCGCCACGGGCCACCATGATGGCATCGAATGCGTCGATGATCTCGGACAGCTGCTCCACGGCCTGGGGCTTCTCGATCTTGGCGATGACCGGCACGCGGCGGCCTTCCTCGTCCATGATCTCGTGCACGCGGACAATGTCCGACGCGTCCCGGACGAAGGACAGGGCCACCAGGTCTACGCCGCGGCGCATGGCCCAGCGGAGGTCGTCCTCATCCTTTTCGCTCAGCGCCGGCACGTTGACGGCCACGCCGGGAAGGTTGATGCCCTTGTTGTTGGACACCATGCCGCCCACGGTGACCTCGGCGACCACCTTGACGTCGTCAACAGCCGTGGCACGCAGGGCCACCTTGCCGTCGTCGATCAGCAGGGCGTCGCCCACGTTGACGTCATCGGTGAGGCTCTTCAGCGTGGTGGAGCAGATGTCCTTGGTGCCGGGAACGTCCTCGGTGGTGATGGTGAACGTGTCGCCAACGGCGAGTTCGTGCGGGCCGTCAACGAAGCGGCCCAGGCGGATTTTGGGACCCTGCAGGTCGGCCATGATGGCTACGGCCTTGCCCAGGTCCGCCGCTGCCTTGCGGACGTTCTCGTAGGTGTTGTCGTGCACGGAGTAGTCGCCGTGGCTCATGTTCATGCGGGCAACGTCAACACCGGCTTCCAGTACCGCGAGTGTGTTTTCGTAGCTGGCGATGGCCGGGCCGAACGTAGCCACAATTTTTGCGCGTCTCATATACCTACCCTATTGGTCTCTTGCATTGGTTAAGTTGTCGCGGAGGTGAACCTCCGGTGCATCGCTAGAGGACGGCGATGGCGCGGTCCGTCGGGGCCACGGGAGCGGGCAGGATGGTGCTACCCATCAGGTACTTGTCCACGGCTGCGGCGGCGGCGCGCCCTTCGGCGATGGCCCACACAATGAGGGACTGGCCGCGGCCGGCGTCACCGGCCACGAAGACGCCCTCGGTGTTAGTCATGTAGTAGCCGTCGCGGGACACGTTGCCGCGGCCGTCGAACTCCGCCTTGACCTGCTCGGTGATGCCTGCGGGCTCCGCTCCGGTGAAGCCGAGTGACAGGAACACCAGGTCCGCGGGAATGATCCGTTCCGTGCCGGCCTTGGGCAGGCGCTTGCCGTCAACGAATTCCGTCTCGGCAACCTTGACGCCCGTCAGCTTGCCGTCCTCGCCCACGAACTCCACGGTGGAGGCAAGGTACGTGCGCTCACCGCCTTCCTCGTGGGCGCTGGCAACCTCGAACAGCGTGGGGAACGTCGGCCACGGCTGGTGGCCGGCGCGCTCCGCCGGCGGCTGCTTGCCGATTGCCAAAGTGGTCACCGAGGCGGCACCGTGCCGGTGTGCGGTGCCGAGGCAGTCCGCGCCTGTGTCGCCGCCGCCGAGGATCACCACGTGCTTGCCCTGGGCGTGGATCTGGTTCTCGATTGCCTCCCCTGCCACGGCACGGTTGGCCGGGACCAGATAGTCCATGGCGAAGTGGACGCCGTCCAGGTCGCGGCCCGGGATGGGCAGGTCCCTCGGGACGGTGGCGCCGGTGCAGACAACAACAGCGTCGTAACGCCGCCGCAGCTGCTCCCAGGTCACGTCGGTGCCCACGGCGACGCCGGTACGGAAGCGGGTGCCTTCCGCCTTCATCTGCTCAACGCGGCGGTCCACCTGCTCCTTTTCCATCTTGAAGTCGGGGATGCCGTAGCGGAGCAGGCCGCCGATCTTGTCGTCGCGCTCGTACACCGCCACGGTGTGGCCCACGCGGGTCAGCTGCTGCGCCGCTGCCAGCCCTGCGGGGCCGGAGCCAACGACGGCAACCGTCTTGCCGGTCAGGCGTGCGGGAGGCAGGGGCTCCACCCAGCCGTTGTCCCAGGCCTCGTCAATGATGGAGACTTCCACCTGCTTGATGGTCACCGCAGGCTGGTTGATCCCCAGGACGCAGGAGGCTTCACACGGTGCCGGGCAGAGCCGGCCGGTGAACTCCGGGAAGTTGTTCGTGGCGTGCAGCCGCTCGATGGCTTCCTCGCCCTTGTCCCGCCACGTGAGGTCGTTCCACTCGGGAATGAGGTTGCCCAGCGGGCAGCCCTGGTGGCAGAACGGCACGCCGCAGTCCATGCAGCGGCCGGCCTGGGCCTTCAGGGTGCCCTTCTCCTGCGCCTCATACACTTCCTTCCAGTCCATGATGCGGACGGGAACGGGACGGCGCGGCTGGGTTTCACGCTGGCGTACTTTCAAAAATCCGCGTGGATCAGCCACCGGTTACCTCCAGGATTCGGGACCACACTTCTTCGCCGTCGGGGTCCAGGCCCTCTTCGATGGCGTCGAGACGGGTCTGCAGTACGGCAGCATAGTCGCGCGGCAGCACCTTGGTAATGCGGGCGGCGGTGTCATCGAAGTTCTCGAGGAGGCGCGCCGCCAGCTGGGAATCAGTTTCTTCAACGTGCTTGACCAGCAGGCCGTGCACGATGTCGCGGTCCTCGGCGTCCAGCTCGCGGAGCTGGAGTTCGCCGGACTGCAGGGCGTCCTTGTTGACGCGGGCAGCGTCCAGGTCAAGGACGTACGCGGTACCGCCGGACATGCCGGCGCCGAAGTTGCGTCCGGTGCGGCCGATGATCAGCGTCTGGCCACCCGTCATGTACTCACAGCCGTGGTCGCCGATACCTTCGACCACGGCGGTGGCGCCCGAGTTGCGGACCAGGAAGCGTTCGCCCACCTGGCCGCGCAGGAACATCTCGCCGCTGGTCGCCCCGTAGCCGATCACGTTGCCGGCGATGACGTTGGTCTCCGCCTTGAACACGTTGGTGCGGTCCGGGCGGACGATGATGCGGCCGCCGGAGAGGCCCTTGCCCACGTAGTCATTGGAGTCGCCGAACAGCCGCAGGGTGATGCCCGCGGGCAGGAACGCGCCCAGGGACTGGCCGGCGGTGCCGCTCAGGGTGATGTCGATGGTGTCCGTGGCCAGGACATCGGTGCCGAACGTCTTGGTGACGACGTGCCCCAGCATGGTGCCCACCGAACGGTCCGTGTTGATGACGTCCACGGCAATCTTGACCGGGCTGCGGTCCGTCAGCGCCTCGGTGGACATGGTGATCAGGCGCTGGTCGAAGTGCTTGTCTAGCTCGTGGTTCTGGCCGGTCATGTTCCGCAGCGGGGCGTCGTCGTCGAACTCCAGCCCGTGCAGGATCGGGTCCAAGTCCAGGCCGTCGGCCTTCCAGTGGTTGACGGCCTCCCGGGCGTCGAGGACCTCGGCGTGGCCGATTGCCTCCTCCAGGCTGCGGAAGCCAAGCTCGGCCAGGATTTCGCGGACTTCCTCGGCAAGGAACTCGAAGAAGTTGACCACGAATTCGGGCTTGCCGCTGAAGCGTGCGCGGAGTTCCGGGTTCTGCGTTGCCACGCCCACCGGGCAGGTGTCCAGGTGGCAGACGCGCATCATGATGCAGCCTTCCACCACCAGCGGGGCGGTGGCGAAGCCGAATTCCTCGCCGCCGAGCAGCGCGGCGATCACCACGTCGCGGCCGGTCTTGAGCTGGCCGTCAACCTGCACCACCACACGGTCGCGCAGGCCGTTGAGCATCAGGGTCTGCTGTGTCTCGGCCAGGCCGAGCTCCCACGGAACACCTGCGTGCTTGAGCGAGTTCAGCGGCGAGGCGCCGGTTCCGCCGTCATGGCCGGAGACCAGTACGACGTCGGCCTTCGCCTTGGTGACACCGGCGGCAACCGTGCCGATGCCCACCTCGGAGACGAGCTTGACGTGCACCCGGGCCGAGGGGTTGGCGCGCTTGGCATCGTAGATCAGTTGCGCGAGGTCCTCGATGGAGTAGATGTCGTGGTGCGGGGGCGGGGAAATGAGCCCCACGCCGGGCGTCGAGTGCCGCGTCCGGGCCACCCACGGGTAGACCTTCTGCGCCATGAGCTGGCCGCCCTCGCCGGGCTTGGCACCCTGGGCCATCTTGATCTGGATGTCGTCCGCGTTGGTCAGGTACAGGCTGGTCACGCCGAACCGGCCGGACGCGATCTGCTTGACGGCCGAGCGGCGCTTGGGGTCGAGCAGGCGGTCAACGTCCTCGCCGCCTTCACCGGTGTTGGACTTGCCGCCCAGCTGGTTCATGGCGATCGCCAGCGTCTCGTGGGCCTCCTGGGAGATGGAGCCGTAGCTCATGGCACCCGTGGAGAACCGCTTGACGATGCTGGAGACAGGCTCCACTTCCTCCAGCGGAACGGGCGGGCGCTCGTTCTTGAACTTGAGGAGGCCACGGAGGGTCATCAGGTTCTCGGACTGGTCGTCCACTCCCCTGGTGTACGCCTTGAAGATGTCGTAGCGGCGCTCACGCGTGGCGTGCTGCAGCCGGAACACCGTCTCCGGGTTGAACAGGTGGGGCTCGCCGTCACGGCGCCACTGGTACTCGCCGCCGCCCAGCAGCGGGCGGTGGGGCTGCTCGATGCCGCCCTCGGGGTAGGCCATCTGGTGGCGCGCGGAAACCTCCGCGGCGATGACGTCCAGCCCCACGCCGCCAAGCTGCGAGTGGGTGCCGGCGAAGAATTCGTCCACCAGTTCCTGGCCCAGGCCGAGCGCCTCGAACGTCTGGGCGCCGGTGTAGGACGCCACCGTGGAGATGCCCATCTTGGACATGATCTTCAGGACGCCCTTGCCGAGGCCCTTGATCAGGTTGTACACGCCGTCCTGCGGGGTGACCCCGGTGACGTCGCCGGCGGCAATCAGCTGCTCCACCGATTCCATGGCCAGGTACGGGTTGACGGCGGAGGCGCCGTAGCCGATCAGCACGGCCACATGGTGCGTCTCGCGGACGTCGCCGGCTTCCACCACCAGGGCAGTCTTGGTGCGGTTGGCGCTGCGCAGCAGGTGGTGGTGCACGGCGCTGACCAGCAGCAGCGACGGGATGGGCGCCCACTGGGCGTTGGAGTCACGGTCGGAGAGCACCACGTACTGGACGCCGCGGTTGATAGCACCGGACACCTGTTCGCAGATCTCGGTGAGCCGTGCGCGGAGCGCGTTCTCGCCGCCCTCGGGGCGGTAAAGCCCGCGGACCTTCATGGCCACCTTGTCGCCGTCGGCGTTTTCAATGTTGGCGATCTTGGCGAGCTGGTCGTTGTTGATCACCGGGAAGGGCAGCTGGACCTGCGGCTGGCGGACCTGCTTGGTGTCCAGGAGGTTGCCGTTGGGGCCGATGGCACAGGTCAGGGAGGTGACCAGTTCCTCGCGGATGGCGTCCAGCGGCGGGTTGGTCACCTGCGCGAAGGACTGCACGAAGTAGTCGAAGAGCAGGCGGGGGCGCTTGGACAGCACGGCCACCGGGGTATCGGAGCCCATGGCGCCCAGCGGTTCGGCGCCGGTGCGGGCCATCGGGCCCAGCAGGATCTTCAGTTCCTCGGTGGTGTAGCCGAAGGTGCGCTGGCGGATGTTCACCGACGCGGCCGTGTGGACCACGTGCTCGCGCTCGGGGAGCTCGTTGAGGTCGATCAGGTTGTCCTTGACCCACTCCGCCCACGGGTTGGCGGCGGCGACCTCGGCCTTGACCTCTTCATCGTCGATGACGCGGCCGGCTTCGGTGTCCACCAGGAACATCTTGCCCGGGGACACACGGCCCTTCTTGACCACCTTGGAGGCTTCGACGTCGATGACGCCCACTTCGGAGGCAAAGACAATCAGGCCGTCCTCGGTAATCCAGAACCGTCCGGGACGCAGGCCGTTGCGGTCCAGGGTGGCGCCCACCAGGCTGCCGTCGGTGAACGAGACGGCGGCGGGGCCGTCCCACGGTTCCATCAGCAGGGAGTGGTACTCGTAGAACGCGCGCCGGGCCGGATCCATGGTGGCGTGGTTTTCCCAGGCCTCGGGGATCATCATCATGATCGAGTGCGTGATGGGGCGGCCGGACAGCCACAGCAGCTCGGCCACCTCGTCGAAGGACGCGGAGTCCGAGGCACCCGGGGTGCAGATGGGGTACAGCTCTTCCGGGGTGTCGCCCAGCAGCGGGTTGGCCAGCTGCGACTGGCGGGCTCGCATCCAGTTCCGGTTTCCCTTGACCGTGTTGATTTCGCCGTTGTGCGCGATGGTGCGGAACGGCTGGGCCAGCGGCCAGGACGGGAAGGTGTTGGTGGAGAAGCGCGAGTGGACGATTGCCAGCTTGGTCTTGAAGCGCTTGTCCGAGAGGTCCGGGTAGAACGGCTCCAGCTGGGCGGTGGTGAGCATGCCCTTGTAGACGATGGTGCGCGAGGACAGCGACGGGAAGTAGACGCCGAACTTGTTCTGGGCGCGCTTGCGGATCCGCCAGGCGCGGGAATCCAGTTCATTGCGGTCCAGTTCCTCGCCGGTGGCGGATGCCAGGAAGGGCTGGGAGAAGTAGGGCATGCAGGCGCGGGCCATGGCACCGACCAGGTCCGCGACGATGGGCACTTCGCGCCACCCGAGGACCGTCAGGCCCTCGTCGGCTGCCAGGCCCTCGATGCCGGCCTTGGCGGCGTCGGCCTCGCGCTGTTCGGCCGGGAGGAAGGCGGTGCCGGCCACGTACTGGCCGGGAGCGGGAAGTTCGAACTCCGTGACCGCGCGGAAGAACTCGTCCGGGATCTGCATGAGGAGGCCTGCGCCGTCACCGGTGCCCTCGTCCGCGCCCACGGCACCGCGGTGCTCAAGGTTGCGAAGGGCGGTGAGGGCGGCATCCACGATGTCATAGCCGGGCTCGCCGCGGAGGGTGGCGATGATCGCAAGACCGCAGGCGTCCTTCTCCTGCTCCGGGTTGTAGAGCCCGGCCGCCTCCGGCAGGGCTGCGAAGCGCTTGAACGGCGACATGGCAGTCTCAGGCTGGTCCGGTTCTGACCAGCTGGGAGTGTGAAGAGTTTGGGTCATGGGAGACGTCCTTCCTCCTGATCGTGCGTATGGAAGGGACAACGTTGGCCCCACTCGTCGGCGCCGCTCTGATGGGCACAACAAAGTGTTATTTACTGGAAATTGTAGGTCAGCATGGCCTGCTGAACTAACAGTTACGCAGGCCCCTGCCCCGGGCAACACCGGACAGCAGCTCTATGCTGTCCAGGGTGGCCCCGCTGCCACGACGCTGTGGTGATTGGGCGCTTCGAGCGGTGGCTCTGCTGCCCTGCCTGGCCCGCGCGCTACTTGGTAGCGCCGGCTTCCGGCGCGGTTCCTGTGGCAGTGCTGCCGGACTTTCCGGCGGCCGTTGCATCCGGTCCGGGCGTGGTGCCCGCCGGCGCAGCCGCGGCCTCTTCCGTTGGCACGGAAGCACGCCGGGAACCGTTTTGGTTATCAGGGAGATTATCACGCGATTCACTATCTGAGACAACAGTGTCCGGATCACGGACCTCGTCGCCAGCGACTGCTGCGGCCTTCGGACCGTCAACCTTCTCCGGCTCACGGCCCGCCAAATACACGGTGTCCCGCCCGGTGCGCTTCTTCCGTCCCAGCAGGATGAAGGCCGCCAGGGCTGCCAGGAACACGAAGATGCTGGTCCAGACGTTCAGGCGGGTGGTGATGCCAAACAGTTCAATCTGCTCGGCGTCATCGATCCGCATCGCCTCGATCCAGACCCGGCCCAGCGTGTAGTACATGGCGTAGAGCCAGAACAGCCTGCTGCGGCGGAAGTTGAACTTCCGGTCCAGTGCGAGCAGGAGGACGACGCCGGCCAGGTTCCACAGCGATTCGTACAGGAACGTGGGGTGGAACAGCGTGTCCGCCGGAGTTCCGGCCGGAAAGTTGGGGTTGTCGGCGTCGATCTGCAGGCCCCACGGCAGGGTGGTGGGGCCGCCGAAGAGTTCCTGGTTGAAGTAGTTGCCCCAGCGGCCAATGGCCTGGGCCAGCAGCAGCCCGGGCGCGGCGGCGTCCAGGAAGGCGCTGAGCTTGACGCCGCTGCGGCGGCAGCCGATCCAGGCGCCCACGACACCCAGCACAACGGCGCCCCAGATGCCGAGTCCGCCGCGCTGGATCTGGGGAATGAGGGACAGGTCGCCGGTGCCGTCGAAGCCGGGGCCGAAGTAGGCGTCAGGTGAGGACACCACGTGGTAGAGGCGTCCGCCGATGATGCCGAAGGGAATGGCCCAAACCACGATGTCCCAGACGCTGCCTTCAGGCGCGCCACGGCGTGCCCAGCGGACGGAGGTCAGCCAGAGGCCCGCCACGATGCCTGCCAGGATGCACAGTGCGTAGGCGTGGATGCGCAGCGTTCCCCAGGGAAGGGGAATATCGAACCCGGACCAGTCCGGGCTCGGAATGCTGGCCGGCACCATGGCGGCTGCCTGAAGGAGGGTCTGCATGGGTTTAGGCTTCTTCCTCTGTCAGTCCGGAGCGGCTCAGTCCGGTGCTGAGGTCCTTGGTGAGGGCAGCGACGGCGTCCACACCGCCGTCGCGGATTGCTGCCACCAGGGCGGTGCCCACGATGACCCCTTCGGCGTAGGCGGCGATCTCCCGGACCTGTCCGGCGTTGGAGACGCCGAGGCCCACGCACACCCGCTCGGCGCCGGCGGCGTGTGCTGCGGCCACCACGTCCTTGGCCGCGGTGCTGACGGAGGTCCGGGCGCCGGTGACGCCCATGATGGACACGGCGTAGACGAAGCCCCGGCTGGCGTCCACTGTCCGCTGCATGCGCTCGGTGGTGGAGGACGGCGCAACCAGGAACACGCGGTCCAGGCCGTACTTGTCGGAGGCTTCCATCCATTCAGCAGCCTCATCCGGAATGAGGTCAGGGGTGATGAGCCCTGCTCCCCCGGCCTCGGCCAGGCGGCGGGAAAACTCGTCCACGCCCATCCGGACCACAGGGTTCCAGTAGGTCATGACCAGGACAGCGGCATCGGTCCTGCTGGTGATGCCCTGCACGACGTCGAACACCTGGCTGACGGAGAACCCCTTGGCCAGCGCCTCGGTGGTGGCGGCCTGGATGACCTGGCCGTCCATCACGGGGTCGGAGTAGGGAATGCCGATCTCGATGAGGTCGGCACCGTTCTCAGCCAGGGCGATGCCGGCGGCGATGGTCTCCTCGACGCTGGGGTAGCCGGCGGGAAGGTAGCCGATGAGGGCTGCGCGGCCCTCGGCACGGGCCTTGTCGATGGCGGCCGCTGATTTGCTGGTTGTCTGTGCAGTGGTCACAGCTGTTCCCCCTCTTTGCCGATTTCCGACTCGGCGGAATCCTTGTCCAACAGGTTGAACCATTCGGCTGCAGTGGCCACATCCTTGTCCCCGCGGCCTGAAAGGTTCACAATGACGATCTTGTCCTGCGCCGTCCCGCCGCTGGCCGCGGCTTCGGCGGCGAGGCGCTGGCCCACCTTGATGGCCCCGGCCAGCGCATGGGAGGACTCGATGGCCGGAATGATGCCTTCCGTGCGGCACAGCAGCCGGAAGGATTCCATGGCCTCGCTGTCCGTGATGGGCTCATAGCTCACCCGTCCGATGTCCGCCAGGTAGGAGTGCTCGGGGCCCACACCGGGGTAGTCGAGGCCTGCGGAAATCGAGTGCGACTCGATGGTCTGGCCGTCATCGTCCTGCATGAGGTAGGAACGGGCGCCGTGCAGCACGCCGGGCTTGCCCAGCGTGATGGTGGCCGCGTGGCGTCCGGTGTCCACGCCGTCGCCGCCGGCTTCGAAGCCGTAGATCTTCACGGACGGATCGTCAAGGAAGCCGTGGAAGATGCCGATGGCGTTGGAGCCGCCGCCGATGCACGCGCAGACGGCGTCCGGGAGCCGGCCTTCCTGCTCCAGGATCTGGGCGCGGGCTTCCTCGCCGATGACTTCGTGGAAGTACCGGACCATGGCCGGGAAGGGGTGGGCCCCTGCCGCGGTGCCCAGGAGGTAGTGGGTGTTGTCCACGTTGGCCACCCAGTCGCGCAGGGCGTCGTTGATGGCGTCCTTGAGGGTCTGCGATCCGCTGGTTACGGGGATGACAGTGGCGCCAAGGAGTTCCATGCGGGCAACGTTCAGCGCCTGGCGGCGGCAGTCCTCGGCACCCATGTACACGACGCATTCGAGCCCCATGAGGGCAGCGGCGGTGGCACTGGCGACGCCGTGCTGGCCTGCGCCGGTCTCGGCGATGACGCGCGTCTTGCCCATCCGCTTGGCGAGCAGCGCCTGGCCGAGGACGTTGTTGATCTTGTGCGATCCGGTGTGGTTGAGGTCCTCGCGCTTGAGGAAGATGCGCACTCCCCCGGCGTGCTGGGAGAAGCGCTTGGCTTCGGTCAGGAGTGACGGCCGGCCGGAGTAGTTCTTGTTCAGGTCGGCGATCTGGGCCCGGAATTCAGGATCTTCCTTGGCCTTGTTGAAGGTTTCCTCGAGTTCGTCCAGCGCGGCGATCAGGGATTCCGGCATCCAGCGTCCGCCGTAGCTTCCGAAGTAGGGTCCCGGGGCGTGCTTGAGGGAGCCGCCCTGCAGGAATGCTTCGGCGGCAGTGTTGTCAGTATCGTTGTCGGCGTTGCCGGAGGGTGCTTCAGCCATCGGTCCCGTCCTGTTCCAGTTGGATGTTTCTCAAAGTGTGGTCCCCGCGGCCGGCCGGGCAGGACCAGCCGGCGGGGCCCAGCCCCGCCTTCTGGTCCTGCACCGTGCGTGCGTCAGCCGCGGGCGGCAATGGCGGCGGCGCCTGCCGCCTTGAACTCGGCGATCCGCTCCTGCGGTGTCGAGTGGCTCACCAGGGCCTCGCCGACGAGGACGGCGTTGGCGCCGCTGGCGGCGTAGTGCGTGACGTCGTCGGCGTCCCGCACGCCGGACTCGGCAACCACCACTGCCCCGGCCGGGATCTGTCCGGCCAGCGAGGCGAAAACGGAACGGTCGACGTCGAGCGTCTTCAGGTTCCGTACGTTGACGCCGATGATGCGCGCCTGCGCGGCAACGGCCCGCTCGATTTCCTCTTCGGTGTGCGTTTCCACCAGCACGTTCATGCCAAGTTCGCGGCTGAGGGCGCTGAACTCGGCGAGCTGGGCGTCGGAGAGCGCGGCAACGATGAGGAGGATCAGGTCCGCGCCGTGGGCGCGGGCTTCCCAGATCTGGTACTCGTCAAGCGTGAAGTCCTTCCGCAGGAGCGGAACGTCGACGGCGGCCCGCACGGCGTCGAGGTCCGCGAGGGACCCGCTGAAGCGGCGCTGCTCGGTGAGGACACTGATGACGGAGGCACCGCCGTCGGCATACTGCCTGGCGAGGGACGCGGGATCGCCGATAGCGGCAAGGTCTCCCTTGGAGGGGCTGCGGCGTTTGATTTCCGCGATGACTTTGAGCTCAGCCCGGGAGGGCGAAGGGCCGCCGAGCGCTGCCCAGGCGTCGCGGGCAGGTGCCGCGGCCTGCGCCAGGTCCTTCAGTTCAGCCAGCGAAACAAGCTGTTTCCGGGCCTCCATATCCTCCCTGACACCGGCGTTGATGTCATCGAGAACAGTGGACATCAGTGGCCGGAGTTCTTCAGCTTGCTGCCTTCAACGCCGTAGCCTGCCTTGCGCATGATGTAGCCCAGGATCAGGCCGAGCACCATGACGCAGCCGCCGGCAATGAAGATGGGGGTGTTGGCAATGACGAACGCGATTGACATGATCAGGGCGCCGACCAGCATCACGATGACGCAGGTCCAGGCTGCGGGGCTGTTGCCGTGGCCAAGTTCCTGGCTGTGGTCGATGACGCCCGGGGCTACAGTGCGGGTGCCGGACTTGGAAACGGACGCAGGTGCTTTGCTCATGGAAATCTCCTCAGGGTGAATACTGCTTACATTCTGCCATTTTTTGGCCCGCAACCGTTTATCGGGCGGCGCGCTGCCGGTACCCGGTGTCCGCGCGGGGCGGGTCAGGTGGGATCGTCGCCGCGGGAGAGCCGGTCCCAGCTGTCGATCTCGTCGACGGGACCCGCGGCCGCGGGGCTGCCCGCCGCCGGTGCGTCATATTTCGTCCGGGCTTTCCAGTGCCGTCCGGCGGGGACCATCACCAGGGCAGCCAGTGCCAGCAGGCATCCGGCCACGACGGCGAGGACCGGGAATGCTGTGACAGCCACCTGGGCCTGGGATCCGGTGACACCGGTCGCTTCCGCGATGGATCCCTGGGCGGCCGCCAGCGGGCTGGTGAGGACCGTTGCGGCCGCAGCGACAATTCCGGCGGCGGCCAGGACGATGATGGCGGTGATGATCCACCGGGCAATCCGGCCGGCAATGGCGGCTGCCAGGCCGCCGGCGAGGGCCACCAGAGCCAGGGCCGTGACGGCGGTGGCCGCCTTGCTGCCCTGCACCGGGAGCGGTTCCTGGGCCGCTCCGCCCTGGCCAAGCTGGTTGGGATCGAGGATGACACTGATCCAGGTCTGGGTGGTGGTGCCGAAGACCGCCAGCGCCAGCACGGCAATGAGCAGCACCAGCGTGGACCGGCGGGCCCAGGCCGGCGCCGCGGGACCCTTGGCCGCAGCTGCCGCCTGTCCTGCGCCTGCCTGTCCTGATACGGGTTCCCGTGCTGCTGCGGGTTCCTGTGAGGCTTCCGGACGGGGCATCAGGAGTCCGACCCGCCGGGAAGCGAGTCCGCGGAGATGTTCTGCAAGGTGCCCGCGGTGTGGACGGCGCGGAGGGGCGCTGCGGCCTTGTTGACGGTTTCCAGGGCCTCGGTGTCGTTGACCGAATCAGCCACGATGCCGCCGCCGGCCTGGACGTAGGCGCGCCCGTCCCGGATCAGCGCGGAGCGGATGGCGATGGCCATGTCCATGTCGCCCGCGAAATCGAGGTAGCCCACCACTCCGCCGTAGATGCCCCGGCGGTGTGGTTCGAGTTCATCCAGGAGGCGCAGCGCACGGGGTTTGGGGGCGCCGGACAACGTGCCGGCCGGGAAGGTTGCCTTCAGCACGTCGTAGGCCTTGGCCTGGGGCGAAAGCTGTCCCACCACGGTGGACACCAGGTGCATGATGTGGCTGAAGCGCTCCACCTCCATGAACTGGGTGACGTCCACCGTCCCCGCCACGCAGACCTTGGACAGATCGTTCCGTGAGAGGTCCACCAGCATCAGGTGTTCGGCACGTTCCTTCTGGTCCGCCAGGAGTTCCTCGGCGAGTGCCTTGTCCGCCTCCACCGTCCGGCCCCGCGGCCGGGATCCGGCAATGGGGTGGGTGATGACTTCCTCACCGGTCACCGTCACCAGCGCCTCGGGCGAGGAGCCAACAATGGAGTACTCCCGGCCCTCAGCGTCCTCGAGGCTGAAGATGTACATGTAGGGGCTGGGGTTGGTGTTCCGCAGGACCCGGTAGACGTCCAGGGCCGATGCCTGGCACTCCATTTCGAAGCGGCGGGAGATGACCACCTGGAACACCTCGCCGTCCACGATGGCCTCCTTGCCGCGGTCCAGGGCAGCCAGGTACTCGGCCTCGTCCCAGCGTTCCTGGACGCTGGAGGCAAAGTCCAGTGCCGCGGGAGCCAGGACCGAGACGGGCTGAGCCACGGGAGTGCTGACCTTGGCAAGCAGCGCCTTGACCCGGGCCACGGCGTCGTGCCAGGCCTCATCCACGCGCTCGGAGCTGTCATCGAAATTGATGGCGTTGGCGATGAGCAGCACCGTGCCGTCCACATTGTCGTGGACCGCCATGTCCGTAACCAGGTTCAGCGCCATTTCCGGAAGCTGCAGGTCGTCCTCGGGCGGGCTGACCAGGCGTTCCCAGTGCCGGACCGTTTCCCAGCCCAGGAATCCCACCAGTCCGGAGGTAAAAGGCGGCAATCCGTCGAACCTGTCGGTGCGGAGGGCTTCAATGGTGTCGCGGATGGCGTCCACCGGGCTGCCGTCCACGGGGACGCCGGCGGGAGGCTGGCCCAGCCAGTGTGCGTTCCCGTCCTTGGTGGTCAGGGTGGCCCTGGACCTCGCGCCGATGAACGAGTAGCGGGACCACGCCCCGCCTACTGCCGCGGATTCCATCAGGAAGGTGCCGGGCTGGCCGTTGGCGAGCTTCCGGTACAGGCCGATGGGGGTCTCGGCGTCCGCGAGTACCTTAAGCCGGACGGGGATGACGCGGCTGTGCCCGGCCAGCTCCCGGAATTCCTCGAGGCCCGGGCTGATGATTCCAAGGTCCTGCATGGCTATGCTGTTCCGCCTGTTCTCGTTGGGCCGTCTGCGCCGGCGCCTGTGGGTGTGCTTGCGGAGGTGGCCGGCCCTCCCCCGCGTGACCGCAACTAGCTGCGGTTCCTGAAGATGTTCAGCCCGCCTGGCCGGTGGTGACAGCCAGGTCCCGGCCGTCGAAGCAGGTGCGGGTGCCGGTGTGGCACGCTGCGCCCACCTGGTCCACCCGCACGAGCAGCGCGTCGCCGTCGCAGTCCATCGCCACGGACTTGACCCACTGCACGTGCCCGGAGGTGTCCCCCTTGCGCCAGTACTCCTGGCGGGAACGCGAGTAGAAGGTGACCCGCCCGGTAGTCATGGTGCGGTGCAGGGCTTCGTCGTCCATCCAGCCCAGCATCAGGACCTCGTTGGTGTCGTATTGCTGCACCACCGCGGCCACCAGGCCGGCACTGTCACGCTTGAGCGCGGCGGCCAGTTCCCCCGGGAGCGGGCTTGGGGATGATGCGGCGGCCGGGCCGGGCGTGGCAGCCACAGGCACGGCGGAGCCGGGGTTCGGGACGGGGGCGGGGTACTCAGACATCAGGTCAAGTCTAGTGCCTGCACCGCGACCCCTAACGTGTGTGAACAACGGCACGCCACCAGGGGCGGCCGCGCTGCCCAACTCCGCGCCGGTCATGCTAGTTTCACAAGTGATGCATTTCGTCGAACCGTCCCGAGAAGTCCTGGCCGAGACCCTGCTTGCGGCCGGTCCTGATGCGCCCACGCTGTGCAAGGGCTGGCGCACCAGGGACCTTGCCGCGCACCTGTACCTGCGCGAACGCAAAGCAGCCGTAGGGCTGGGCCTGATTATCAAACGGCTGGCCAAAGCCTCGGACCAGGCCACTGCCAGGCTCGCCGCGAAACTGACCACGGCCGAAGCGTACGCAAAGCTGGTCAACACGTTCCGGGCAGGACCGCCTGCGCTGTCCCCTATGAACATCAAGGCCCTCGACGAGAGCTCCAACCTCATCGAATACTTCGTGCACACGGAGGATATCCGCCGCGCCGTTGACCGGTGGGCGCCGCGGGCACTGGACGAGGCGTACTCGGAGGCTCTCTGGGACGAACTCGTCAAGCGCGCCGCGATCCTATACCGCGGCGTTGACCTGGGAATCGTCCTGGTTCGCCCGTCCGGGCCCCGCCACGTCGCCAAGCGCGCACCTGTTTCGGTGGCCATCGTGGGCGAGCCGGGCGAGCTGCTGATGCACGCCCACGGCCGCACCCGCCACGCCCTGGTGACGTTCGAAGGCCAGCCCGACGCCGTCGCCCTCCTCCAGTCAGCCGAAGTAGGCCTTTAACCCCCAACTAAGTAGCGCTAAGTGTCGTTATGAGCCCTCAAAACGACACTTAGCGCTACTTAGTTGGGTTGGGACGCGCTTTAGCGGACTTCGAAGCCTGCGTTCCGGATGGCGTCCTTGACCTGGGACATCATGTTGTCCGGTCCCCAGTGGAAGATCGATGCTGCCAGCACGGCGTCTGCACCCGCGGCGACGGCCGGGGGGAAGTGGGCAGGCTCCCCTGCTCCGCCGGAGGCAATGATGGGCACCTTGACCGCAGCCCGGACCAGCCTGATGAGCTCGAGGTCGAAGCCGTCTTTGGTGCCGTCGGCGTCAATGGAGTTGAGCAGGATCTCGCCCACGCCGCGGTCCGCGGCTTCCCTGGCCCAGGCAATCGCGTCGATCCCGGTACCGGTCCGTCCGCCGTGGGTGGTCACTTCAAATCCCGACGGCGTGGGCTGGGAACCGGGGCGGGTGCGGCGGGCATCGAGGGACAGGACGAGCACCTGGGAACCGAAGTGCCGGGTGATCTCATCGATGACATCGGGCCGGGCGACGGCTGCGGTGTTGATGGACGCCTTGTCCGCTCCGTAGCGCAGCAGCTTGTCCACCTCGGCAACACCGCGGACCCCGCCGCCCACCGTGAGCGGGATGAAGACTTCCTCCGCGGTGCGGCGGACGACGTCGAACGTTGTTTCCCGGTTGCCCGAGGACGCCGTGACGTCCAGGAAGGTCAGCTCGTCCGCGCCGGCGTTGTCGTAGCGGTGCGCCAGCTCCACGGGATCGCCGGCATCCCGCAGGCCCTCGAAGTTAACGCCTTTGACGACGCGCCCGGCGTCCACGTCGAGGCAGGGAATGACGCGTACTGCTACTGCCATGGGAGCTCCTGGAAATTCTGTCTTGTGCTGCGCTGGGTTGTTAAAGCGCGGGTTGGTGCTGCGGGGGCCGGCTCAGATGCGGCAGGCGTGGATGCTGCTGACCAGGATGGCGCGTGCACCGAGGTCGTACAGCTCGTCCATGATCCGGTTGGTTTCCTTCTTCGGGACCATGGAGCGGACGGCCACCCAGTCGGAATCCCGCAGCGGGGAGACGGTGGGCGATTCCAGGCCGGGGGTCAGGGCGGCGGCACTTTCCACCAGTTCCTTGCGGATGTCGTAGTCCATCAGCACATACTGGCGGGCCACCAGCACGCCCTGGAGGCGGCGGATCAGGACCTCGATCTCCTTGGCGGTGCCGTTCGCAGCGCCGCCTTTGCCGGTGCGGCGGATCAGCACGGCCTCGGACTTCAGGATGGGATCGCCGAAGATTTCCATTCCGGCGGCCTTGAGGGTGTTGCCGGTTTCCACGACGTCGGCGATGGCGTCTGCCACGCCCAGCCTGACCGATGATTCAACGGCGCCGTCAAGGCGGACCACCTTGGCGTTGATGCCCTTCCCGGCGAGGTAGCCGCGGAGCAGGCCGTCGTAGCTGGTGGCCAGCCGCTTGCCCTCAAGCTCCTCCACCTTGGCGAAGTCCCCAACGGGACCTGCAAAACGGAACGTGGACGCCGCGAAGCCCAGCGGAAGGAGCTCTTCTGCCTCCACCTCGGCATCCAGGAGAAGGTCGCGTCCGGTGATACCGACGTCGAGCGTTCCCTGGCCAACGTACACCGCGATGTCCCGCGGGCGGAGGAAGAAGAACTCGATGTCGTTGTCCGGGTCCACCATGACGAGTTCACGGGTATCCCGCCGTTGGCGGTAGCCCGCTTCGGAGAGCATGGCAGAGGCGGCTTCGGACAGGGAGCCCTTGTTGGGGACGGCTACTCGCAGCATGGGAGGTCTTTCTGGTGTGGGGAGGTCTAGGTGTTCAGGCAATGCAGGCCACGGCGGGCGCCGGCGGCGTGGAGCGCGCCGGACCGGTGGCTACAGATGCTTGTAGACGTCTTCCAGGGTCAGGCCTTTGGCGAGCATCAGAACCTGCAGGTGGTACAGCAGCTGGGAGATTTCCTCTGCCGCGGCTTCATCGGATTCATATTCGGCAGCCATCCATACTTCGGCTGCTTCCTCAACGACTTTCTTGCCGATGCCGTGGACACCGGAGTCCAATTCAGCGACGGTGCGGGAGCCTTCCGGGCGGGTGGCTGCCTTCTCGCTGAGCTCAGCGAACAGCGTCTCGAAATTCTTCACGCCCTCCAGCCTACTTGCTGCAGCCCGCAGGGCGCTTCCCGGGCCGTTGCATGACGGGCGCGATGTGAGCGAATACACAAGCGCGCCCGTCCTGCGGGCTCCGTTACTTGCCGTACTGCTTGAGCACGACGGCGGTGGCCAGCGCCGCGGTGACGGCCTCGTGGCCTTTGTCTTCCTTGGAGCCGGGAAGGCCGGCACGGTCCAGGCCCTGCTGTTCGGTGTCGCAGGTCAGGACGCCGAAGCCCACCGGGACGCCGGTGCGCACGCTGACGTCGGTGAGTCCCGACGTCGCTGCCTGGCACACGTAGTCAAAGTGCGGGGTTCCGCCGCGGATCACGACGCCGAGGGCAACAACGGCGTCGAAGTGCGGTGTGAGCCGGGCGGCAGCGACCGGCAGCTCAAAGCTGCCTGGTACGCGCAGGACGGTGGGCTCGGCGATACCGGCGTCCTTCGCTGCCCGGAGCGCTCCGTCCAGGAGCCCGTCCATGATCTGGGTGTGCCAGCTGGCCGCCACAATCGCCAGCCGCAGCTGGGACGTTTCTGCGGGGTTGAGGGTGCTGAGGTCGATATCGGGGGCGCCGTGTCCGCTCATGGGTCAGTCTGTTCCGTTCAGTGGTGGTGTGTGTTGTCAGTGCCGCGGCCGTGGGCAGGCCGCGGCCGGTCAGTCTTGTTCGTGGTCGAAGGTTTCCGGGGTGGTGACGGGAACCGCCACCACATGGGTGTCCAGCAGCAGCCGGTGCTCCATGCGGTCCTTCTTGGTCCGCAGGTAGCGGATATTCTCATCGCGGGACGGCACCTCTGTGGGAACCATCTCCACAACCTTCACGCCCGCCCGTGCCAGCCTGTTCTGCTTGTCCGGGTTGTTGCTCAGGAGCCGCACCTCATGAAGGCCCATTTCCGCAAGGACCTGCGCCGCGGCGTTGTAGGAGCGGGCGTCCACAGGGAGTCCCAGCTGCTCGTTGGCCTCCACCGTGTCAAAACCCGCCTCCTGCAGCGCGTAAGCCTTGATCTTGTTGGCCAGGCCGATGCCCCGGCCTTCCTGCCCCCGCAGGTAAAGCAGCGTGCCGCCGTTTTGCTGGATCATTTCCAGGGCGAAGGCAAGCTGCTCCCCGCAATCGCAGCGGTAGGACCCAAAAATGTCGCCGGTGAGGCATTCCGAGTGCAGCCGGACGAGGGGGGCCTTGCCGTCCTTGGGCGGGTTGGGGGAACTGACGGCCAGGTGCTCCACGCCGGTGACCAGGTCGGTCCAGGCCTGCGCCACGAAATCACCGAAGGCGGTGGGCAGTTGCACTATCGGGCCGCCGCTCACGGGGTGCGGGGCAACGCCGCTGCCGCTGCGTTCCTGACCGTTGGCGGAGGATCCGTGGCTTTTCGGGGAAGTCCCCAAACCGTCCCGGGAATTTCCGTGGCCGTTCGGCGAACCGCTGTCGCGGGCTGTCGAAGAGGTCATTGTGTCTCCTTCTTGCCGCCCGCAACCTCGCGGGCGGCCTCCGTGGGCTGACCTTCCCCCGTTGCGAGGTAGGCTGCCAGATCCTCAATGGAGATCAGGGGGCAGCCATGCTCTCCCGCGAAGGTCCGGAGCCCGTCCAGGCGCATCATCTCGCCGTCGTCGTACACAACTTCTGCTATCACGCCCACCGGTTCGAGGCCGGCCAGGCGGCACAGGTCCACCGCAGCCTCGGTGTGGCCGGGGCGTTCCCGCACACCACCGTCAACTGCACGGAGCGGAAATATATGCCCGGGCCTGGTCAGGGATGCCGGCACGGCGTGGGGGTCGGCCAGGACCCTGGCGGTAAGGGCCCGGTCCGTGGCGGAGATCCCTGTGCTGACACCCAGTGCGGCGTCGCAGGAAACGGTGTAGGCGGTTCCCTTGGCGTCCTCGTTGACCGCCACCATGGGAGGCAGCGCAAGGGCATCCGCCCGGTCGCCGGACAGCGGAACGCAGATGACGCCCGAGCTGTAGCGGATGGTCCATCCCATCAGCGCGGGGGTGGCATGCTGTGCCGCGAAGATAATGTCGCCCTCGTTTTCGCGGTCCTCATTGTCCACCACAAGGACCGGCCTGCCGGCGGCCATGGCCTGCACTGCCACTTCAATCGAGTCGAGCCCGCGGGCATCGGGGGCAGGAACGACGCCTGCCGGCGCTGCCTCTGGTTCGAGCCGGAGCACGGCGTTCACAGTGCACCTCCGTCAGCAGCTGCCGGCGCCGAAGTCCTGAACGCAAGGAGGCGTTCCGTGTACTTGGCCAGGACGTCCACCTCGAGGTTGACCCGGCTGCCCGTGGTCTTGGAACCCAGCCCGGTTTCGGCAAGGGTGGTGGGGATCAGGCCCACTTCGAACCAGGGCTCGGGCTCGGCGGCCTCGCTGACGGCGGTGACGGTGAGGGAGACGCCGTCGATGGCGATCGAGCCCTTTTCCGCGATGTAGCGGGCCAGGTTGGCGGGCACGCCGAACCGGAGCCGCTCCCAGTTGCCGAGTGCTTCCCGTTCCAGCAGCACGCCGACGCCGTCAACATGCCCCTGCACCACATGCCCGTCCAGCCGGCCGCCCGCGGGAACGCAGCGCTCAAGGTTGACGGAGTCGCCCGGCGCCAGTTCGCCGATGGTGCTGCGGACCAGGGTCTCCCCCATCACGTCGACGCTGAAGTCCGCGCCGTTGATCCCGGTGGCCGTCAAGCAGACCCCGTTCACGGCCACGGAGCCGCCCAGGGCCAGGCCTTCAGTGCTGCCGGGCGCGTGCAGCCGCAGGGTGGCGCTGGCGTCCCCGTCCCGCTCGACGGACAAAACGTGCCCTTGCTCGGCAATAATTCCGGTAAACATCAGTGGCCTTCCTGGGCTTGCTCCGCGGTTGCGCGGGATGGTTGGGGGTCTAGGGCAACGGTTCGTTGCGGTCTCAGGTGGAGTCTCAGGTCGCGGCCCAGCCTGCGCACGGCACCGCCGTCGGACTCGTCCCATTCCCACTGCTGGGCGTCGGCGAGGGTGCTGATTCCGAGGCCGTCCAGGGCAGGGGTGCCGGAGCCGAGCAGGGTGGGCGCCAGGTACACAATGAGCTCATCCACGAGTCCGGCGGCAAGGAACGCGCTCAGGATGCGCGAGCCTCCCTCCACCATGAGGTGGCGGGTCCCGGACGCGTAGAGCAGGGACAACGCCTCGTGCGGGTCGCGGGTGCGGAGGTGCGTGACGCGCCCGTCAGTTCCGCGTACGGCGGCGCCGCCGGGGACGTCCCGCAGGCCCATGACAGCCCGGACCGGCTGGTTCGGCGCCGGTGTTCCCTGCGGGTCGCGGGCGGTGAGCCGGGGGTTGTCCACCAGCACGGTCTGGGTGCCCACCAGGATGGCATCGATCCGCCCGCGGATGGCGTGGTTGTCCGCGAGGGATTCCGGGCTGGATATCCACTGGCTGGTGCCGTCCTGGGCAGCGATGCGGCTGTCCAGCGTCTGGGCGATGTGGAGGGTGACGAAGGGGCGCTTTGCGGTCACCGCCTCGAACCACTGCCGGTTCAGGTCCAGGGATTCAGCGGCTCCCAGGCCGCTGCGGACGCGGACGCCGGCGGCCCGCAGCGTTGCTGCTCCACCCGCCGCAGGGTCGTGCGGATCGTCCACGGCGTACACCACGTCCGTTATTCCGGCGGCAATGATGGCCTGCGCGCACGGGCCGGTGCGCCCAAGGTGGTTGCAGGGCTCCAGCGTCACCACCATGGTGCAGCCTGAGAGATCCACGCCCGCTGCTGCCGCCTGGGCGATGGCATCGGCCTCCGCATGCGCGGTGCCGGCGCCGCGGTGGAACCCGGTGATCAGGTGGTTGCCCTCAGGATCGACGACGACGGCGCCGACCAGGGGGTTCGCCCCGCGCGGGCCCCGCAGGGCTGCTTGCAGCGCAGCCTCCATGGCCCTGGTCTCGCCTGCGCTGAAGGCGGTAACGACGCCGTCGGCGGGCTGGAGCGGGTGGCCCGGATGCAGGGCGGTGCCGGCTCCGGCACCAAGAGATTGTGTGGCCGCCGTCATGCCGCGACCATCGCCACGGCTGCGTCCTCCGCTGAAGCGGCGGGACGTCCGGCATCTAAGAGCCATCGCTTGGGGTTCATTCCGTGTCGTTCCTTCCCTCTCGAACCGCGATGGCTCCGGGGGTATACGACAGCAGAAGGCTGCGGGACCGGGACGGCCCCACAGGTACAGCTGTACGTGCTTCTCTCATCCAGACTTTAACTGTCGGTACCGGAATTTCACCGGTTCAACCGTCTGCCGGGCTTTCCTTGCGGAAGGCACCGGCTCGCGGGTCGCGGACTGTCACCGCCGGTTCGGACTTACACCGACCCCGGAGCACGTATGTGTGTTGCTATTGTGCCATAACCGGCACGGGCTCCCGCCTATTCCGCAGAAGCCGCACGTAACGAACCGCTGCCCTGCTCGCGGAGCCGTTCGATGGCAGCGGCGGGATCGTCAGCGCCATAGACAGCGGAGCCGGCAACAAAAACGGTGGCGCCGGCTTCGGCTGCCCTGACGATCGTTTCCTCCGTGATGCCGCCGTCCACCTGGATGGCCACGTCCGCTCCGGAGCCGTCAATGGCTGCCCTTGCCCGCCGGATTTTTGGCAGGGTGAGGTCCAGGAAGGCCTGTCCCCCAAACCCGGGTTCAACGGTCATGATGAGCAGCATGTCCAGCTCGGTGAGCATGTCCAGGTACGGTTCCACGGGGGTGGCGGGACGAAGCGCCATCCCCGCCTTCGACCCCCTGCTGCGGAGTTCGCGTGCCAGCTTCACCGGGGCGAGGGAGGCCTCGGCATGGAAGGTGACCGAAGCCAGGCCGGCGTCGGCAAATCCCGGCGCCCACCGGTCGGCGTCGGCGATCATGAGGTGCGCGTCGAGGGGAATGGGGCTGACCGCCTGGATGCGCTGCACCACTGGCAGTCCGATGGTCAGGTTGGGAACGAAGTGGTTGTCCATGACATCCACGTGCACGGCGTCAGCGGTGCTGATGCGCTGCAGTTCGGCCTCCAGGTTGACGAAGTCGGCGGAGAGGATGCTCGGGTTGATGCAGCATTGCGTCACGGGGTTGCCTTTCACTGGGTCTGTTGTTCGCTTTCGCCTAGGACTTTTTATGGATGAGTGCCAGGAACATAGCATCCGTCCCATGGATGTGCGGCCAGAGCTGGGCCGTGGACTCGTGGCCCGCGTCCAGCTTCCCCGGAAGGCTGACGGCGTCCAGTGCTGCCCCGGCGTCCAGGAGCTCCAGGTCGTCACGCTTGCGGAGGGCATCGGCAACCACGGCGGTGGTCTCCGCCGGGTGCGGGGAACACGTCACGTAGGCCACCACTCCCCCGGGCCGCACGGCTGCCAGCGCCGAGGCGAGGAGCTCGCGCTGCAACGGGCCGAGGTCCGCCAGGTCCTTGGGCGACCGGCGCCAGCGCGACTCGGGCCTGCGCCGCAAGGCTCCCAGCCCGCTGCAGGGCACGTCCACCAGGACGCGGTCAAAGGAGCCGGGCTTTTCGGAGCCGAGGTCGCGGCCGTCACCGGTGCGGACATGCCACGTTTCGGCCGGCACGGCCGAGAGGGCCTGGCTCACCAGCTTGGCCCGGTGCGGAGCGGGCTCATTGGCCAGCAGCGTGGCGCCCTGCTGTTTTGCCAGTGCGCCGAGCAGGGCTGCCTTTCCACCGGGGCCGGCACAGAGGTCCAGCCACGCCTCGGCGTGTCCGGCGCCTGTCCCGCCCTCAGGCCCGCCAAGATCGACGGCCGCCATGGCCCGGGCCACCAGCTGCGAGCCAACGTCCTGGACGCGGGTGGTTCCTTCCCGGACTGAGGAGAAGCGTCCAAGGTCACCACCACTGGAAAGAGCCGAACCCTCGACGAGCCCACCCGGAGTAGCGCCGTGTTCCAGGGCCTCGTCCAGGTTGCCGAGCCCCGGGAGGGCTACCAGGTTAACCACGGGGGCAGCGTTGTCCGCTTCCAGCAGGTTGTTGATTTCATCGGCGGATCGCCCGTGTGCAACCAGTGACTGGCGCATTGCGCGGACGATCCATTCGGGGTGGGCGTAGCGGAGCGCAGCGATCTTCGTTGCGTCGGTCTCCCCGGCCACGAGCTCGTCCAGCCACTCCTCCAGGGTATGCGCGGCAACTTTGCGCAGCACGGCATTGATGAGCGCAGACGGGCCTGCTCCGATCACGGCGCGCGCCAGCCCGACGGTCTGGTCCAGGGCGGCGTGCGCCGGAACGCGCATGGCCAGCAGCTGGTGCGCCCCGATGCGCAGGGCATCCAGGATGGCGGGATCCAGCTGGTCCAGGGGGCGGTCCACGCAGCGGGCCAGGATGGCGTCGTAGGTGCCCTGGCCGCGCAGGGCGCCGTACGTCAGTTCGGTGGCGAATCCGGCGTCGCGCTTGTCCAGCCCGTGGTGGCGGATCCGTGCCGGCAGGACAAGGTTGGCGTAGGCGTCCTCCGCCGCCACGGCGCGCAGGACTTCGAAGGCGACAAGACGGGCGGGATCCGCCCGGCGGGTGCGCTGGGACGGGGCGCTGTCCGTGAAGCTCCGCTGCGGACCGCGGTTGCGTTCACGGCCCTGGGCGTTACGGCGGCTGTTGTCCCGGGGTCCGCCTTTGCCGCGGCCCTGCCCGGAGTTGCCCTGCCCGCTGCCACGCCCGCCTGGATTGCCGCCGGACCCGCTCATTCGAACACCACGCTTTCAAGGGAAGCCATGCCGCGTGCCCAATCAGCCGCGGCCATCATCTTTTTGCCCGCCGGCTGGATCCGGGTCAGTTCCACCGCGTGGGAACCCGTGCCCACCAGCACGCTCTTGCCGTGCAGCGCCAAGGCTCCCGGAGCAAGCGTCGTGACATCCGGACGCAGCCGGACCGGTTCCAGCTTCACCCGCTGCCCGTCAAGCACGGTCCACGCACCCGGTTCGGGAGTGACGCCGCGGGCCTGCCGGCTGATGGCAAGGGCGGGATGGCTCCACTTAAGGTGGCCATCCTCAAGGGTCAGCTTGGGTGCCAGTGACACCTCGCCGGCCTGCGGCTGCGCCGAGGCTTTGCCTGCCCCAATGGCGGACAGCGTCTGGGCCAGGAGGACCGCGCCGCTGCGGGACAGTCTTTCCAGGAGTTCACCCGCGGTGTCCTCCGGACCGACGGATTCGGTCAGGGTGCCGAACACGGGGCCGGTGTCCAGCCCCTCTTCCAGCAGGAAGGTCACAGCTCCGGTGACGTCGTCCCCGGCCATGACGGCGCGCTGCACGGGCGCGGCGCCGCGCCACGCAGGCAGCAGGGAAAAGTGCAGGTTGATCCAGCCATGCCGGGGAACGGCCAGGGCGGCAGGCGGAACCAGCCCGCCGTAGGCTACGATGGCGGCCACATCCGGGTTTACGTCAGCGATCCTGGCGGTTGCCTCAGCGTCAACGCGGGCGGCGCGGATGACCTCGATTCCGAGTTCGGCGGCGCGCGCAGCCACGGGCGACGGCGTGAGGACGCGCTTGCGGCCCACAGGGGCATCGGGACGGGTCAGCACGGCAGCGACGTCGAAGCCTGCCTCCACCAGCGCATCCAAGGACGGGACGGCGACGGCGGGGGTTCCCGCGAACAGGACCCTCACCCGGCGTTACCGGCCGCTCCGGGACCAAAACTGGAGCCGGGCAAGGAGCCGCCGAAGCTGGATCCGACCGTCTTGGCGCGCTTGGCGGCTGTCCGCTCGGTGACCGAGCCGTAGTTGGCGTTACGGATGGACCGCAGGGCGGCCTTGCGGTCCTCCCCCTCCAGCCGGTCGGTGTAGAGGATGCCGTCCAGGTGGTCGTTCTCGTGTTGGAAGCACCGCGCCAGCATCCCTTCGCCTTCCACCGTGACGGGGTTGCCGTGCATGTCCACACCGGTCACACGGGTGGAGCGGAAGCGCCGGACGGGAAAGCCGAGGCCGGGGATGGACAGGCAGCCCTCCACCTGGTCGTCCTGGTAATCCTCGCTGTTTTCCAGGACGGGGTTGATGATGTGTCCTTCCACGCCGTCAATCCGGTAAGTGAAAACCCGCTGGCTGATGCCCACCTGGGGCGCGGCCAGGCCTGCGCCGTCCACGTCCTCCATGGTGTCGGTCATGTCCGCGACCAGCTTGGCCAGCTCCGGCCCGAAATCCGTCACGGGATCGGCCACTGTGCGCAGCACAGGATCGCCGATGATGCGGATATTCAGGATAGCCATGCGCAGTAATTCCTTACAGTTGGCGGAAAAGGGAACCTGTCCAGTTTAGGCGCAGTCATCTGGTCCGCAGACATACCAGATGCAGGCAAAGCGCTAGGCAGTGCGCACCTGCGCCACCGGCGGCGGGGCGACGGGAAGCAGCGCGGAACCGGCGCTGATGGTATCCGCGTTGAGCTCCCACACCCGCCTCAAGGCACAGAACTTCCACCAGTGGTGCTTGAGGACCTCGGGATTGGCCCGCACCGGACGCACTTCGGTTTCACCGATGGCCACCGCCAGGAGGACGGGGTCCTCCCCGTACTTCCACGGCTCCCAGGTCCCGGCCTCGGGATCAACAAGGCTCTCTTCCGCCTTCATCCCGGCGACAAGCTGCATCACCACCTTGTCATCGAGCGGTTTGACCAGGCCGTCCCGGGTGGTGCCTTTGGTCTTGTAGTCGATGAGGCAAACGCGGCCGTTGATGCGGGCCACCAGGTCCAGGGTTCCCGCATATCCCACTGCGTTGTTCCAGACCGTGATTTCCGGGGCGACTGGCTCCACCCGGAACAGCTCCCACCACTCGTCAAAGCGGACCGCGAAGGCTTCTTCTCCGTTGGCTGCCAGGGCCTCACGGGTTTCCTTCATGGCGTGCGGGCGGCCCAGGGCGCGGAGCGCCACCTGCTCGCAGTAGTTGTGCACCCGGTCCCCGCGCTTGGCCGCTTCATCCCGGTACGTCTCAGCCGCCCTGGCTGCCCGGCTTACAGCCTGTTTGATCTTGGCAGGGCTGCCCAGGCAGTCCGCCAGCAGGGGATCGTTTGCCAGGCTGCTCGCGCCCATGAAGCCGAACCAGCCATCCAGTCCGTGCGGCTGCTGGCTGATGACGGTGGTGATGGACGGAACCGAGAACTGCTCTGACGTTGAGCGGGCGTACATCCGGCCGTATTCGGTGGCATGGGCGAGAAGTGGAGCTGTCATGGAAAAAACTCTTTCACAGGGGGCCGACAAAATCTGCAGGCACGAATCCGCATACAAAAAAGGTCCGCTTCCGCTGCGCGCGGAAACGGACCTTTGTGCGGTGGGCGATACTGGGTTCGAACCAGTGACCTCTTCGGTGTGAACGAAGCGCGCTACCACTGCGCCAATCGCCCTGATGCACTTGAATGCTAGCCGACGCCGCACCCAATTCAAAAATCGGCACGTCCGGCCCCATCCCCAGGCAGCCGGAAGGGGGCCGGCCGGCCCGGCACCCTGCCGGAGGGGGCACCCAAGGCACGCACCCGTCGTCGTAAATTACACAGCTGTAAGTAGGCCAGAACCGCGCCATTGCTGGGAAGAACGGACACAAAGGGGAATCGGGGCGCCGGCGATTTGGAGAATCCTTGAACCTCCTATATTGTTTTTACTCGTTGGAACGCGAGGAAATGCCGGGAACGGCAGGGAATCAGCCTCCAAAATGCGGACGTAGCTCAGCTGGTAGAGCACCACCTTGCCAAGGTGGATGTCGCGAGTTCGAATCTCGTCGTCCGCTCGCAGGACACTGTCACGGCAAAGGTTCTTCGGAACTAACGCTTACACGGTGGGTTGGCCGAGAGGCGAGGCAGCGGCCTGCAAAGCCGTATACACGGGTTCGAATCCCGTACCCACCTCGGTGAAAACCATGGTTTCCGGATCACCTCCGGATGGACATGGGCGATTGGCGCAGCGGTAGCGCGCTTCCCTGACACGGAAGAGGTCACTGGTTCGATCCCAGTATCGCCCACCAAGCAAGGAGACTTGCTTCATGCAGTTCGACCGGCCCCGGCCGGAACGCACTCCATATCTGCGGACGTAGCTCAGCTGGTAGAGCACCACCTTGCCAAGGTGGATGTCGCGAGTTCGAATCTCGTCGTCCGCTCTCTTGTTTCTTAGGATCCCATCAGCCGGTCTTCCGGTTCCGGGCGATTGGCGCAGCGGTAGCGCGCTTCCCTGACACGGAAGAGGTCACTGGTTCGATCCCAGTATCGCCCACAGGCAGCAGCTCTCCGGAGCTGCTTTTTTCTTGCCCGGCCACCGTGCGCGCTCTCGCCTGCGGTTCCCACGCGGTTTCCATCAGAACCGCACCCGCTGCAGGCAATTGCGCATCCGCTGCGGGCGAACGCCCGGAACCCCTGATTTCCTTGGCAGGCCTTCCCGGCGGCGCTAGGATCGAATGCGGAGGAGCGACCTGGCTCCGCGATTGAAGGGAGGTGCTCGTGGGACTGATTGACGATCTAAAGGGCAAGGCTCAGGGTCTCATCCGCGGCAACGAGCAGGCCATCAAGAACGGCATCAACAAGGCCGGTGATTTTGTGGACACCAAGACCGGAGGCAAGTACTCGGGCCACGTCAACAAGGTCCAGGATGGCGCTTCCAAGCTCATTGACAAGAACGGCACCCCGGGACAGGCACCTGCCGCCGAGCAGGTTCCGCCGGTCACTCCCGTCAACCCGGTTCCGCCGGCTGACAGGACTCCGTAAACAGGATTTGGCCAGGGTCTTGCCCTAGCACGTCAAGGGGGTGCAGGTCCCGCCGGGAGGCGGCACCTGCACCTTTGGCGTTTAAGCGGCACGTCCAACCGGTGCCCAGGCCGATTGAGGCTTAATGAAACAGGGCCGGTAACCTGCCCCTATGGCGAAGTCCCCCGCATATCCCACGGCACAGCAGTCACCCGGGCGGCACAAGCTCGATTCCCGGCCCGTTGTGGCAGGTATCGTCACCGCGCTGGTGGGATTTACGTCCTCCTTCGCCGTGGTCCTGGCCGGGCTCAGGGCGGTTGGCGCCAGCCCCGCGCAGGCGGCGTCCGGACTGCTGGCACTGACCGTGGCCGTGGGCCTGGGGGTGCTCTGGCTCTCCTGGCGTTCCAAAGTGCCGGTGACGCTCGCGTGGTCCACGCCCGGCGCTGCCCTGCTGGCAACGTCCGGAACGGTCGACGGCGGGTGGCCGGCCGCCGTCGGGGCCTTCCTTGCCACCGGGGTACTGATTGCCATGACCGGCCTGGTCCCTGCCCTGGGGCGGCTGATGGCAAGGATCCCGGCAACCCTTGCGCAGGCAATGCTCGCCGGCGTCCTGCTGCAGCTTTGCCTGGCACCGTTCAAGGCGTTAGGGACAGTACCGCTGTTCATTGCGCCGGTCATCCTGTGCTGGCTTCTGATGATGAGGCTGGCGCCCCGCTGGTCCGTCCCGGCAGCCCTGCTGGTGGCCCTGGCCGTGATCGGGATTTCCCTGGCCTCAGGGGGCACCTCCCTGGGGGATGGCGAAATTCTTCCAGTCCCTGCCTGGACCACGCCAGCCTTCAGCCTGCAGGCCATGGCGGGTATTGCGCTTCCGCTGTTTGTGGTGACGATGGCGTCCCAGAACGTCCCGGGCGTGGCAGTGCTCCGGTCTTTCGGCTACGACACCCCGTGGCGTCCCGCCATGCTGGTGACCGGTGCAGGGACAGCGGCAGCAGCGCCGTTCGGCGCCCACGCCGTAAATCTCGCCGCGCTCAGCGCCGCCCTGGCAGCCGGTGAGGAGGCGGGGCCGGACCGGAGCCGGCGGTGGGTGGCCGGCTTCACGTCCGGGCTTGCCTATCTTGTGCTGGCTGCGTTCTCCGCTGCGCTGGTGACCCTGGTGACGGCCGCGCCGGCCGGCATGCTCGAAGCAGTGGCCGGCCTCGCACTCCTGGGGACCCTGGCCGGTGCCGTGTCAGCCGCGCTGGCCGATGCGGAGGACAGGATAGCCCCGGCCGTGACCTTCCTCATGGCGGCCTCGGGCCTTGCCTTCGCCGGTATCGGGTCGGCGTTTTGGGCACTCGCTGCCGGGCTGGCGGTCCGCCTGGTGCTAAGGCCGCGCAGTCCCGGAGCAGCAGGCTGACCGGGCCGGACCGCCGCTAGGACGGCTCGTGGTTCTGGCCTTCGCGGGCCAGTGCGGTAAGCCTGGAAACGGCGCGGAAGTACTTCTTCATGTAGCCGCCCGTCATCATTTCCTCCGTGAACAGCTGGTCGAACGGAACACCGCTGGCGAGGATGGGGACATCCTTGTCATAAAGCCGGTCAGCAAGCACCACGAACCTCAGCGCCACGGCCTGTTCGGTGATGGTGTGGACGTTGCGCCACACCACGCCGTCAATGCCGTCAATCAGCTGGCGGTAGCGGCTGGGGTGCACGCCTGCCAGGTGGTGGATCAGCGTGCTGAACTCGTCCTGGGCCACCGTCTTCCCGTCGAACTCCGCCTTCATGTGCGAGGACAGTTCGCTGTTCTTCAGGGGCGCCGGCGCTGCGGGCAGTCCGCGGTGCCGGAAGTCTTCGCCGTCGATCCGGAGGACGTCGAACTGGTCCGCGAGGACCTGGATTTCACGCTGGAAGTCGACGGCTGCGAACCTGCCGTCGCCCAGCGATCCGGGCAGGGTGTTGGAGGTGGCTGCGAGTTTCACTCCTGCGTCGGCGAGTTCACGCATGAGGCGGGACATGAGGACGGTGTCGCCCGGATCGTCGAGCTCGAACTCATCGATGCACACAAGCTTGTAGCTGCTGAGCGCGTCCACCGTCTTGCGGAAGGACAGCGCACCCACCAGGTTGGTGTACTCCACGAAGGTCCCGAAGGCTTTGGGGCCGGGCGAGGCGTGCCACAGCGAGGCGAGCAGGTGGGTCTTGCCGACGCCGAACCCGCCGTCGAGGTAGATGCCGGCGCGGGTTTCGTCCTTCTTGGCGAAGAACTTCTTGAACAGTCCTCCCCCGCCCGCGGAGCCCACGCCGTCGGCAAAGCCCTCCAGTGCCCTGACGGCCGCAGACTGGCTGGGCTGCTTGGGGTCGGGGCGGTAGCTGGAAAAGGAAACCTGGCCGAACCGCGGCGATGGATAGAAACCTTTGAGGAGCTCATCCACCGAAACTGCCGGAGTGCGGGCGGCAAGCTGTTCGATCTGTACCAAGGGGGTCCGTTCTGCTGGTGGTTGGTCCCCAGAAAGAATACCGGCAATGCGGCACCGCGTTTCCGTCCCATGATGCGCCACGCATTGCTCCCGCATACTGCGTCACAGGTTCCGGCCCGCGCAGCGTGATGAAGGCAACATTGCGTCCTGTTAACGGAATACGGACACCGGCCGGGGTGCTGGCTAGTGTGGAAGCAGGTCCCAATGCCGGCGCCGCCAGGTCCAGCAGGCTCCCCGTGTCCTCAATGAAAGGCCAAGATCATGCCCTACCCCGTTGAACAGAACGAGAAGTTCGCAGCCTACGCCCACCCGGAGCGGCTGGTCTCCACAGGGTGGCTCGCTGCCGCCATCGAACGCGGCGCCGTCGCCAACGGCGAGCTGGTGGTGGTGGAATCCGATGAGGACGTGTTGCTCTACGAAACCGGACACATCCCCGGCGCCGTGAAGATCGACTGGCACACCGACCTGAATGACGACGTCACCCGCGACTACGTGGACGGAGCCGCGTTCGCCGAGCTGGCGGCGTCGAAGGGCATCTCCCGTGACAGCACCGTGGTCATCTACGGGGACAAGTCCAACTGGTGGGCTGCCTACGCCCTCTGGGTTTTCACGCTTTTTGGCCACCAGGACGTGCGCCTGCTGGACGGCGGCCGGGACAAGTGGATTGCCGAAGGACGGGAAGTCACCAGGGAGAAGCCGGCCCCGGCCAGGGGTGATTACCCGGTCGTCGAGCGCAACGACGCCCCCATCCGCGCCTTCAAGGAAGACGTCCTTGCCCACCTTGGCAAGCCGCTCATCGACGTCCGCTCCCCCGAGGAATACACGGGCCAGCGCACGCACATGCCGGCGTACCCGGAGGAGGGCGCCCTCCGCGGCGGCCACATTCCCACGGCTGCCTCCATCCCCTGGGCCCGCGCCGCAGCAGAGGACGGCACCTACCGCAGCCGTGCGGAACTTGAGGCCCTCTACCTCGGCGAAGCCGGGCTGGCCGAAGGCGACGACGTTGTGGCGTACTGCCGCATCGGCGAGCGTTCCAGCCACACCTGGTTCGCCCTCAAGTACCTCCTGGGCTTCGATTCCGTCCGCAACTACGACGGTTCCTGGACCGAATGGGGCAACGCCGTGCGGGTGCCGATCGCCAAGGGTGCAGAACGCGGTTCTGTTCCTGTTGCAGTAGGATCCTGACGCAGCCTGTGCCGCAGCAATTGCGTAGACTTGAACCGATGACTACTCAAGCCCTGCCTTCCGCCCTCGCGGCCATCGTGGACGATTTCCAGGCCATGTCCGAACCCGAGCGGCTGCAGCTGCTGCTGGAATTCTCGGAGGGCCTGCCGGAACTTCCGGACCGGCTCAGGGACCACCCTGAGCTGCTGGAGCAGGTGGTGGAGTGCCAGTCGCCGCTCTTCCTCACCATTGAGACGGAGAACGACGGCGGCCCGGCCGGCGCCGTGCGGTTGTTCTTCAAGGCTCCGGCAGAGGCCCCCACAACCCGGGGGTTTGCCGGTGTGCTGCACGAGGGGCTGGACGGGTTGTCCGCTGAAGAGATCCTCTCGGTCCCGGACGACATGCCGGAACTTCTCGGACTCACCCGGGCCATCACGCCGCTCCGCATGCGCGGCATGACCGCCATGCTGGGAAGGATCAAGCGCAAGGTCGCTGCTGCGTCCGGCGTTCGCTCCTAGCCGCAGCCCGGACCAGCATCATGGCCCGCAGGAACGCATCACAGGGGACCCCGGCAACAGCGGCACTGACCGCGGCCGGGGTTCCCTTCGTGCTGCACCCCTACACGCATGATCCCTCAGCCGCCAGCTATGGGGCGGAGGCTTCCGAGGCCCTCGGCATTGATCCCTCACGGGTTTTCAAGACACTGATGGTTGAGGTGGAGGGCCGGCTGGCGGTAGGCATCGTCCCCGTCAGCGGAACCCTGGACCTCAAGGCGCTGGCCACCGCCCTCGGAGCCAAGAAAGCGGCGATGGCAGATCCGGCGGCAGCCCAGCGGCGCACGGGCTACGTACTGGGAGGCATCTCCCCGCTCGGCCAGCGGCAGCCCTCCCCCACCGTCCTGGACTCAAGTGCCCTGGCCCTGGAGACCCTGCTGGTCTCCGGCGGAAAGCGCGGCCTGGACATCGAACTGGCACCGGCTGACCTGGTCCGCCTCACCCAGGCAGTCACGGCGCCGATCGGTACGCCGGCCGCCTGACCCGGCTCAGGAACTGGCCGGGGCCAGCGCGCCCGGATTCAGCCTGGGCGCCAGCTGCTGCCGCAGCCACGCCTTGACCAGGCTTTCCCACCGCTCCGGATCGACGTTCCATTCCTTGGTGTGCCGTGCCTGGTGGAAGGGCTCGAAGGTCACCATCTCCGGGTTTCGCTCGGCCAGCAGGGCCGAGGGCCCGTACGGCACGTATTCGTCGTCGACGCTGTGCAGCACCAGCGTGGGCGTGCGGAGTTCGACTGCACGCGACACCCAGTCCATCGCCTTCAGGTCCACCGGGGCGGACAATCCCGTGAGGCGCCTCCCCAGGGGATGCCCCAGCATGAGTTGGCCATACCGGCCCACCAGGGAGGGAATCCTGTTCAGCTGTGCATGGTGGGCCAGGACGTTCACCCAGTCAGTGACGGGCGCATCAAGCACCATCGCCCGGATCAGGTGCCGGCAGCGGGACAGGTCGGCCGCCTGCAGGCAGATGGCGCCGCCCATCGACCACCCGAACAGCACTATTTCTTCTGCGCCGTTGGCCAGCGCGTACTCGATCGCCGCCTCGACGTCGCGCCATTCCGTGGAACCCAGGCCGTACCGGCCGTCGTCTGCGGAGGGGGCAAGGCCGTCGTTGCGGTAGGACACCAGGAGGCTGGTCAGCCCCAGCTCCAAAGCGGGGCCTACGGCGCGCAGCGCCTCCTGGCGTGTGGCTCCGCGTCCGTGCACCATGACCGCCCAGGTCCGGGCCGTACCGCCGGCGCGGACAAGCCACGCCGGGGCCTGCCCCCGGTCGACGTCGATCATGACCTCCTCATACGGAAGTCCGACGGCGGCGGGGTCCGGATGGACAGCCCCGCTCCACCAGCCGCGGCGGGCCGTGGAGAGGTCCCCGGCGTACACCGCTTCAACGTCCCGCAGGACGGTCCGCTCGGCGGGCGAATAGGAGACGATGCGGCCGATCCGCGCGTGCCCTTTGCCGCCGTCGAAGAAGAATCCGTAGACACCGTCCACCGTGGTGTCGTCCGTGGCGGCGAAGATCGCCTGCTGCCGCTGGCCGTCCCTGATGAGCGCGAGCATTTCCTGGTCTGCTGCGCGCTGCCGTGCCGGTGTGATGACCCGCCGCGCGAAGTACACGGCGAGGGCCGATGACCCTGTGGCCAGGAGTCCTGCCAGGCCGCCTCCGCCGATCGCTCCGCCGATTGCCCATTTGGCCCGCAGCGACATCCCCCCGGAATCGGGGCTGCTCTGGACGGGGGCGGGGCGGGTTCGCTGGAAAGATGCCATGAAACTATTCTTACCGGCCCGGGACCGATGCCCGCATTCCGCCGCGTGCGGTCATCGCCTTCCGGCACCAACAGACGGCGCGGCTGCCCCTGCGCAGGGCAGCGCTGCAGGGCTAGGCTAGGGCCATGAGTGAACCCATCGTCATCCTGACCGAAGAACCCCTGGGGGCGGACGACCGCCTGAACATCGAACGCCTCGTGGCCGGCGCGGATACCCGCCTGGTTGTCCTGGTGCCGGCAAACACCGAGCGGCACCTGCTGGTGGACTTCCTCGAAAACCTTTCGCTGCTGGACATCGCCAAGGCCTTCCGGGAGCTGACCTCCCACGCACCGGATCCCTCCCAGGAACGAGCCCAGGCGGCGGAGACCCTGTCCGTGTCCCTGGCTGCCCTGGAAGGACTGGGCTCAGGCGTCACGGGGGAAGTCGTGGACGGCGGGGCCGTCAGTGGACTGGTCACCAAGGTACGGGAGACCGGCGCTGCGCAGGCAGTGGTGATTACGCGGCCGCATGCCGTGGCGGACACGTTCCACACGGACTGGGCCAATAAGGCACAGGACCAGCTGGGGCTTCCCGTGCTCCATCTGTACGCGGGCTCGGGATTTATTGGCGACTCGTGAGCGTTGACAAGGCTATGAGCATCTTCGGAAACAGCATCTTCGGACACAAGGCCCCAGACACAGCTCCGGGAGCGGCATCCGCCGTGGGCGGCAAGGGCGTTGAAAAGACCGATGCCCAATGGCGTGAGGAACTCACGCCGGAGGAATACCATGTGCTCCGCCAGGCGGGGACCGAGCGTCCGTACACCGGTGAATACTGGGACACCCACACAGCCGGCGTCTACCAGTGCCGCGCGTGCGGAACAGAGCTTTTCACCAGCAAGGAAAAGTTCGATTCCCACTGCGGCTGGCCGTCCTTCTGGGCCCCGCTTGCTGAGGGGAACGTCCGCTACATCCACGACCGCACCCTGGGGATGGAGCGGGTGGAGGTCCGCTGCGCATCGTGTGATTCCCATTTGGGCCATGTGTTCGAAGGCGAGGGTTTCGGAACCCCTACGGACCAGCGCTACTGCATCAACTCCATCTCCATCCGGCTGGTCCCGCAGGAAGATGCGCAGGTCAACGGAACGGAGCCGGAGAACTGATCCCTCAGCTGCTGGCCTCCTCCCGTGGCAGATTGGGCATCTAAGCCCAACGCTTTCTTAGGCTCAAGCCCATTCGGCATTAGCCCTGCTGGTTGCTTGCTACGCTCGGCATCAGGTAGCAAGCAACCAGAAAGGCAGCCGACGATGACCGAAACCCTGACCACCGCCGTCACCGGGATTTCCGCAGAGAACCAGGACTGGAAGCGGCTCAAGGCCGCCGCCACTGCCCTGCAGGCCCTCCAGGTCCAGGACGGCTCCATCCCGGACGCCGCGCACCACTCCGACGCCGCCTCCCGGGTGGAGGACATCGTCAGCGCCGTCCGCGCCCTGGCTCCCGCCTTCCCGCACGACGCCGCCTACCTGGACGCTGTGTGCGCGGATTTCTCCGGCTGGGCCGGCAGTGGGTTTGCCACACCGGACTTCCTGTCCTCCCTCCTTGCCTTCCAGCCGCAGGAGCAGCGCCGGAACGGCCTCCAGCACCTGGTCGTCTTCCCCATGTACACGCAGAACGGCAGCAGCAGCCGCCTGGTGGAGGCAGTCCTGGTCGAGGTGATCTGGCCGGAGTTCATTGCCGGCCTCGAGGCGGGAGACTACTCGAACAAGCTGTTCGTTCCCATCCGCTTCGTGGACTTCACCGCCGGCTATGACACCAATTCCGCTGTGCTGTTCCCGGAAACCGTTGCGGTCAGCAAGACCCCCACCTTCACCTGGGGGGCCATCTTCGCGGACCGGGAAGCGGCCAGGTTCCGCCGCGTGCTCAAAGCCGCAGCCGAGACCACCTGCCTTGAACTGCCCGAAGGCGCAACGGAGATGCTCGCCGACCAGGACCTGACCGAGGCCACCTTCGTCATGTGGGACCTGATCCACGACCGGACGCACATGCGTGGGGACCTGCCGTTCGATCCGTTCATGATCAAGCAGCGGATGCCCTTCTTCCTGTACTCACTCGAAGAACTGCGCTGCGACCTGACGGCGTTCCGCGAATCCGTACGGATAGAAAAAGACGAGGACGCCGATCCCGAGGCCCGGCGCCACGCCAAGCTGGTGCAGTACGCCATCCTCTTTGACCGCATCTTCCGGTTCGCGATCACCGGCAGCCGGGTCCGGAACTACGACGGCCTGGGCGGCCAGCTCCTGTTCGCCTGGCTGCACCAGCAGCGGGTCCTGCACTGGACGGACACACGGCTCACCATCGACTGGGACGAAGTGGCCAACGCCGTCATCGCCCTCGGCGCGAGCATCGACGAGCTGTACTGGCGCTCCATCGACCGGCCCAAGACTGCCCACTGGCTGGCCGCGTACCAGCTGATATCCGCGACCGTCACGCCCCACCCGGCGTCCGTCTGGGCGAAGGGCCCGGAGGCCCTGCCGCTGGCCGGCCCGCCCCGCGGCCTCACCGACCAGGTGCTGGACGACGAATTCCCGCTGTCCATGTTCTACGAAGCGCTGGAGAAGAAGATGCGCCCCGTCATCGAGTCCACGGCCGGCATCACCGGAGCCTCTGCCCTGTGACACAACGGCGGCTGAACGTACTGGTCACCGGCGGCAGCGGAGCGTCCGGCATTGCGGTGGCCCGCGCCCTCCGGGAAGCGGGCCACCGCGTCTTCACCGTGGGGTCGGACCAGGCCAGGATCAGTGCCGCGGCCGAACAGGCGGGCGACGGCGTTGCCCCCTTCGTGTGCGACCTCGCACGGATGGAGGAGGTGCGCCAGCTGCGGGCCGAGGTCTCCGCTGCTGCCGGGCCGATGGATGCGGTGATCCACCTGGTGGGCGGCTGGCGGGGCGCGCGCGGCATCACGGACCAGACGGACGAGGACTGGGACTTCCTGGAGCGGGGAGCCATCACGACGCTCCGCAACGTCTCGCGGGTTTTTTACGACGACGTCGCCGCCTCCCCCGACGGCCGCTTCGCCATGGTGTCCTCCACCGCCGTCGCCAAGCCCTCGGCGGCGGCGGCCAGCTATGCCGCAGCGAAGGCAGCCGCGGAGGCATGGACCATGGCCGTGGCGGACGGTTTCCGCCGGGACTCCGGGAAGGTCGACGGCGCCGCGGCAGCCGCCGTCGTCCTGGTGGTCAAGTCCCTGGTGGATGAGGGGCTGCGCCGCAGCCACCCGGAGCGTTCATTCCCGGGGGCGACGGACGTCGGGGACCTGGCGCCCGCCGTCGTCGGCCTCTTCCACGCCCCCGCCGCCGAACTGAACGGCAGCCGGATGCTGCTGGCGCCCTGACCTACCTAGACTGAAAGCGTGAGCAAACCCATGACAACAACTGCTGAAACCGCCGCCGGGATCCGCCTCCACGATCCGAACGTGCGGGGCTTCGCCTCGGACAACTATTCCGGGGTCCACCCGGAAGTCCTCGCGGCGCTGGCTGCCGCGAACGACGGCCACCAGGTCTCCTACGGCGAGGACGACTACACAGCCAGGCTGCAGGAACTGATGGAGGAGCACTTCGGGCCCGGGATTGAGTGCTTTCCGGTCTTCAATGGCACCGGCGCGAACGTCCTCTCGCTGCAGTCGCTGCTCCCCCGCTGGGGGGCGGTGGTCTGTGCCTCCACGGCCCACATCAACATGGACGAAAACGGCGCCCCCGAGCGCGTCGGCGGCATCAAGCTGCTGCACGTTCCGACGCCCGACGGCAAGCTCACGCCCGAACTCATTGACCGGGAGGCCTGGGGCTGGGGCGACGAACACCGTGCCCAGCCGCTCGCCGTCTCCATCACCCAGACAACCGAACTTGGCACCTGCTACACGCCGGAGGAAGTCCGCGCCATCGCCGACCACGTCCACGCCAGGGGCATGAAGCTCCACATGGACGGTGCCAGGCTGGCCAACGCCGCAGCCCATCTCCAGGTTCCATTGCGTGCCTTCACCCGCGACGCCGGCGTGGACATCCTGTCCTTCGGCGGAACCAAGAACGGCCTGCTCTTCGGCGAAGTGGTGGTGGCGCTGAACCCGGAAGCCGCGCACGGGCTCGTGTACCTGCGGAAGATGAACATGCAGCTGGCGTCCAAGATGCGCTTCATGTCCGCGCAGTTCATCGCACTTCTGGAGGGCGACCTGTGGCTGCGCTCCGCCTCCCACGCCAACGCCATGGCCGCCCGGCTCCGCGCCGCCGTCGACACCATCGACGGCGTCCAGCCCACCCAGAAGACCGAGTCCAACGGTGTGTTCGCCATCCTCCCCGAAGGCGTGGCTGACAGGCTGCGCACGTCCTTCCGCTTTTACGACTGGAATGAGGCCGCCAGGGAGGTCCGCTGGATGTGTTCCTTTGACACCACCGAGGAGGACGTCGATACCTTTGCCGCCGCCATCCGCCGGGAACTCCAGCAGCGTAAGGGCTGACGCTTCCCGCAGCAGGGCAGGGGGCGGGCGGCGAGCCTACCCGCCCTGCCCCGCCCCGTTGCGTAACCTGCGAAGGTGAACGCACTTGACCAGGTTCCCCCGGAGTTTCTCCACGCCTTGGGAACCCTCAGGAAAGCCCAGTGCCGCCGGGAGCTCCGCCTGGCGGAGATTCCGGCGCCTGCCCGCCTGGCGCCATTTGCCGTGGCCCTCGGTGCCGAGGTTTATGCTCCCGGCGCCAGCACGGCCGGAACGCCGCTCCACGGCCCGGCTGCCATGGCACTGGCCGCCGCGTCGGGAACGGAAGACGACGGCGGCACGGAACTGGCAACGGGCCGCTTCATCCTCCTGCATGACCCGGACGGGTCGGAGGTCTGGGGCGGGGAGTTCCGCATCGTCACCTATATCCGCGCGGAACTGGAGCCCGAGATGGGCAACGATGAGATGCTCGGAACAGTCGCCTGGACCTGGCTCGTGGAGGCACTGGAGAACCACAAGGCACCGTACCGGGCAGCGGGCGGTACCGCCACGCGCGTCCTCTCCGAAAGCTTCGGCACCCTCTCGGAGCGTCCTGGCTCCATTGATATTGAACTCCGTGCCTCCTGGACCCCTGCCACATCCGATGTCAGGGCCCACCTCGAGGCGTGGTCAGACATGGTCTGCACGTTCGCCGGCCTCCCGCCCCTGCCCGACGGCGTCACGCCGCTGACGCACCGGCGGCGGAACTGAGGTCCCTTGCCGGTGGCGCACAGACGGCGGCCGGGACGGAAAGCAGCACTTCGCAGGCCCGCACGATGGCCCGCACGCAGGCGCGGACCGGCCGGCCGGTAAACTGAAGGCATCATGACCCCAAACATTCCGGATAACACCACGGCCGGCGTCCCGGCTGCTGATACCGCACCCCACATCACGGTGGAAGGCTTTGACAGCCCCGTCCCCGAAATCGTCGAACTTGCAGCACCGCGGGACGGCGTTCCCCTGGTGATCGAAACGCAGTCCGGCCTGGAGCGCTGCGCTGCGGCCATAGCGGCAGGAACGGGGCCGGCTGGGGTTGACGCTGAGCGTGCTTCCGGCTTCCGGTACGGGCAGCGCGCTTTCCTGGTCCAGATCCGGCGTGAAGGCGCCGGGACCTGGTTGATCGACCCCGAACCCTTCGGGAATCTGGACATCATCAATGACGCCCTGCGCGGCGTCGAGTGGATCCTGCACGCCGCCAGCCAGGACCTGCCCTGCCTCTCCGAACTGGGCATGTGGCCGGACAAGCTCTTTGATACCGAACTCGCGGCACGGCTCGCCGGGCTCCCCCGCGTGGGACTCGCCGCCGTCATCGAACAACTTCTGGGCTTCGGGCTCGCCAAGGAGCATTCCGCCGCCGACTGGTCCACCCGTCCCCTGCCCGAACCCTGGCTGCGGTACGCCGCACTGGACGTTGAGGTCCTGACGGAACTGCGGGAGGAGCTGATCGAACTCCTGGAGGCCGACGGCAAGCTGGAGTACGCCGAGCAGGAGTTCGCGGCGATCCTGGCCGCAGGACTGCCGCCGGCCCGCGTCGATCCATGGCGGAAGACCTCAGGGCTCCACCAGATCCGGGACCGCCGGCAGCTTGCTGCCGTGCGGGAGCTGTGGCTGGAACGGGACTCCCTGGCGCAAAAGCGGGACGTTGCGCCCGGCAGGCTAATCCCGGACTCTGCCCTAGTGGCAGCGGCCAAGGCGATGCCGTCCACGGTGCCCCAGCTGCTGGGGACCAAGGGCTTCCACGGCCGGGCTGCCCAGCGGGAGGCTCCCCGCTGGCTGCGGTGCATCGCGGCAGCCCGGGACCTGAATGAGCTCCCGCCGCTGCACCTGCCTACCAACGCACCACCCCCGCCGCGCGTGTGGGCCGACCGCGATCCGGCAGCGGCTGCCCGGCTCTCCACCGCCCGGCCGCTGCTGCAGGCACGGGCCGAGGAGTTGAACCTGCCACTGGAGAACCTGCTGACTCCCGACTACCTGCGGCGGGTGGCCTGGCGGCCACCGGCGGATGTCAGCGAGGACGCGATTGCCGCAGAACTGCGCTCGCTGGGTGCACGGGACTGGCAGGTGGAACTGGCGGCCCCCCTTATCTCCGACGCGTTCCTGCACCCCCAGCCGCTGCCCGCCAAGGAACCCAAAGCGGACGCAGCCCCGGCCGGCCATTAGCCGCAGCCAACAACTCCCCCAACGCTCTCTCACTCGATGTCGGCCCAACCCAATCGCTCTCTCACTCGATGCCGGCCCAACCCAATCGCTCTCTCACTCGATGTCGGTCCAACCCCAACGCTCTCTCACTCCATGCGACTTTTGGCGGCGCTCTCTCGCTTTAGTTGAAGTTCAAAGTGAGAGAGCGTTTGTCAATAGTGCTCATTAAGTGAGAGAGCGTCCCATCAATTCGGGGGGCCTTGCGGGCTAAGTTACTCACGAGTAACATCGAAGGTATTGCCGCCAGGCTGGCTGCCGCATCCCGGCATGCAACCGGCGCCTACGTCTCGATGAGGAGTTATACGTGAGCCACCAGGAAAGCGGCGCATCCATGCGCACTGTCCGGGACGTCGTCTTTGTGGACGGCCTCCGCACACCGTTCGGCAGGGCCGGGGAAAAGGGCATCTACGCGGGCACCCGGGCTGATGACCTGATGGTGAAATGCATCCGCGAACTGCTGCGCCGCAACCCCTCGTTGCCGCCGGAACGGATTGATGAGGTGGCGATCGCTGCCACCACCCAGACCGGAGACCAGGGCCTTACCCTGGGCCGGACCGCCGCGCTGCTGGCCGGCCTGCCCAGGACGGTCCCCGGCTTCGCCATCGACCGGATGTGCGCAGGGGCCATGACTGCGGTGACGGCTGTGGCCGGCGGAATCAGTTTCGGAGCCTATGACGTGGCGGTGGCAGGGGGCGTCGAGCATATGGGCAACCACCCCATGGGTTCAGGCGCCGATCCGAATCCGCGCTTCATGTCCGAACGGCTGGTGGACCCCGCCGCCCTCAACATGGGGAACACCGCAGAGAACCTGCACGACCGCTTCCCGTCGATCACCAAGGACCGCACGGACGCGTATGCCTTAGCGTCCCAGGACAAATATGAGGCCGCCCGCCGCAGCGGCCGCATCCAGCCGGACCTGGTGCCGGTGGCAGCCATGAAGCCCGGCCAAGGCTGGACGCTGCACACCGTGGACGAGCCGCCGCGGCCCGGGACCACCCTGGCTGACCTTGCCGGCCTCCGCACTCCGTTCCGGGCGCACGGGCGGGTCACTGCGGGTAACGCCGCTGGCCTGAACGACGGCGCAACCGCCGCCGTCCTGGCATCCTCCGACGCCGCAGCGGAGCTTGGACTGCCGGTCAGGATGCGCCTGGTCAGCTACGCCTACGCGGGCGTTGAACCGGAAGTCATGGGCATCGGCCCGGTGCCGGCCACCGAGAAGGCCCTGAAGAACGCGGGTCTGGCCATCGGGGACATCGGCCTCTTTGAGATCAACGAAGCCTTCGCCGTCCAGGTACTGAGCTTCCTGGAGCACTTTGGCATTGCCGACGACGACCCCCGGGTCAACCGCTACGGTGGCGCCATCGCAGTGGGCCACCCGTTGGCCTCCTCCGGCGTGCGGCTGATGACCCAGCTGGCCCGGCAGTTCGAGGAGGACCCTTCCGTCCGGTACGGCATCACCACCATGTGTGTTGGCCTTGGCATGGGCGCCACGATGGTCTGGGAAAATCCCCACCACGCCGACTACAGCGGAGCCCGGACGGCAAACTCCGCCACCCACACCGTTTCCGAAGGAGCCGCATGAGCGCCGAAGATTTCACCCGACTTGCCGACCTGTTCCCCAACGAAACAGTGACGCATTCCTACGTTCAGGACATCGAACTGCCCGCACCGGCCGGGAAGCCAAGCCCGGGCACGTTCGCCCTGATCACCCTCGACAACGGCCTGGACCATTCCAAGCCCACAACACTGGGGCCCAACACGCTGGTGGAGCTCGGCAAGGTCCTGGAGGGCCTGCGGGAACGCGCTGACCGGGGTGAGATCGTCGGCGTCGGAGTAACCGGCAAGCCCTACTACCTTGTGGCGGGCGCCGACCTTTCCGCCGTCAAGAACCTGGACAAGCGCGAGCACGGGCTGTGGATGGCGCAGCTGGGCCACGACGTGTACAGCACGCTGGCCGGCCTGGGCGTCCCCAGCTTCGCCTTCATCAACGGCGCGGCACTGGGTGGAGGGCTGGAGATTGCCCTCCAGTCCACCTACCGCACGGTCTCCACCGGTGCGGGCGCACTTGCGCTGCCGGAGGCCGCCCTGGGCCTGGTCCCGGGCTGGGGCGGCGTGTATATCCTGCCGCGTCTCATCGGCCCCGAAAACGCCGTGAAGGTGATGATTGAAAACCCGCTCAGCAACAACCGGACCCTGACCGGGGCCCAGGCGTTCGGCCTCGGCATCGCGGACGCCCTGTTCGAGCCTGCGGATTTCCTGGAGCAGTCCCTTGCGTGGACGGCCGGGGTCATTTCCGGCGACGTGGTTCCGGGACGGGCCAACGCCGTCGATCCCGCCGACGCCGCAACCGCTAAACGGTGGGATGCCGCCGTCAAGGCCGGCCGGGCCATCGTGGAGGCGAAGACGTCCAATGCGGCGCCGGCACCGGGGAAGGTCCTGGACATCCTCGAGGCAAACCGCACCATGACCCAGGGGGAATCCGCTGCCCTGGAATGCGAAACCCTCGCCGACCTCATGCAAACCGACGAGTTCCGTGCCACCGTCTACGCGTTCCTGGACCTCGTCCAGAAGCGCTCCAAGCGCCCTGCCGGCGCCCCGGACCGCAAGCTCGCCCGTCCTGTCACGAAGGTGGGCGTTGTTGGCGCAGGGCTGATGGCCAGCCAGCTGGCACTCCTCTTTGCCCGCCAGCTCAAGGTCCCCGTAGTGATGACGGACATCGACCAGGCCCGGGTGGACAAGGGCGTGGGCTATGTCCATGCCGAGGTGGACAAGCTGCTGGGCAAGAAGCGCATCAGCCAGGACGCCGCCAACCGGACCAAGGCGCTGGTGACCGGGTCGGTGTCCAAGGACGTTTTCGCCGACGCCGACTTTGTGATTGAAGCCGTCTTCGAAGAGCTGAACGTCAAGAAGCAGGTCTTTGCGGAACTCGAGGCAATCGTCACACCGGACTGCATCCTTGCCACGAACACCTCTTCACTGTCCGTCACTGCCATGGCGGAGGACCTGCAGCACCCCGGCCGCGTTGTGGGCTTCCATTTCTTCAACCCGGTGGCCGTGATGCCGCTGCTGGAAATCGTCCGGGCCCCAAAGACTGACGACGCCGTGCTCGCAACCGCCTTCGAGTTGGCCAAGGGACTGAAAAAGACGGCTGTGCTGGTCAAGGACGCCGCCGCGTTCGTGGTCAACCGCATCCTGCTCCGGCTGATGGGAGAGGTGACGGCAGCCTTTGACGAGGGCACCCCCGCTGAGGTGGCGGACAACGCCCTGCGGCCCATGGGCCTGCCCATGACGCCTTTCACCCTCGGCGCCATGGTGGGGCTCCCCGTGGCCCAGCACGTCCAGGAGTCGCTGCACGCGGCCTTCGGCGAACGCTTCGCCGTGTCTGCCAACCTGCAGAAGCTCATCGACAACGGCGTGAAGAGCCTGTGGGCAACCGGACCGGACGGTTCGCAGGAAATCCCGGAGTCCACGCTGGCGCAGATGTCCTTCGGCACCACGCCTTCAACGTCAGAGCAGGTGCTGCGGCGCACACAGGATGCCCTGGCGGAGGAAATCGGCCTCATGCTCGCCGAGGGCGTGGTTGCCGCTCCCGAGGACATCGACCTCTGCATGATCCTGGGCGCGGGCTGGCCCATGTTCCTGGGCGGCATCACGCCCTACCTCGACAGGGTGGGTGCCTCCGAGCGCGTCAACGGACAGCGTTTCCTGCCGCCGGGAGTGGCATCGCGCCCAGCCTGATCAGCCGTCGAGCCGGCCGCCGTCGAGCATCACCACGCGGTGCGCCGCTGCCCTGGCGTAGTCAAGGTCATGCGTGACCAGCACGACGGCGGCGCCCTCCCCTGCCGCGGAACGCACCGCAGCGTCCAGCAGGGCGAGGCCGCCGCCGTCCAGCGCCACGGTGGGTTCGTCCAGGGCCAGGACTGACGGTTTGCGGGCAAGGACCGTCGCCAGGGCGAGGAGGCGCTGGCCGGATGCGGGAAGTTCGGCGGGGTGCGCGCCGGCTGCACCCGAAAGGCCGACGGCGGACAGCGCCTCCAGGGCACGGACGGCGGCCTCGCCCTGGTGGAACAGGCAGTCCAGGCCGAAGCGCACCTCGCGGAGGGCGGTCCGCTCGAACAGCTGGTCCCGGGGCTGCTGGAACAGCAGGCCCACGGAGCGTGCCGCCTCGCCTGGCGGTTCCGCCGCAATGTCCCTGCCGTGGACCAGGACGCGGCCGGCGGTTGGCCGCAGGAGCCCGTTGAGATGGCGCAGCAGCGTTGATTTTCCTGCCCCGTTGGGACCGGTCACTGCCACGACCTCCCCGGGCTGGATGCTCAGGTTGATGTCCTTGAGTACCCGCGCGGAGGCGTCGGCTGCCCCACCCCGGGCCCGTCGTCGCATTGTCCTGCCTTCTGCTGCCCTGCCCCCACCGACGTAGCCGAAGCAGACCCCGCGGAGTTCCAGCGCAGGAACACCGGCCCCGCCGCGCGGCAGCATTGTGTCCGCGTGCACCGCCCCGATATGCTCCCGGGCTGGCGCAAGCGCGCCGCCGGAGGCCCGGATTCCGGGCGGCAGCAGTGCGGCTCCGGCCTGCAGCCCGGCCGGGGTGCCGCTCCCCGTGACCCTGCCGTTGTCCAGGACAATCCAGGTTCCGGCGTCCAGGAGCGGCACGTCGACCACCTGGCTGAGAACCACGACGGCGGTGCCGAGCTTCCCGATGTCCTGCAGCAGGCGTGCAAGTCCGGCAGTTCCGGCACTGTCCAGCGATGCGAAGGGCTCATCCATGATCAGCACCCGCGGCCCGGCGATGATGGCGCAGCCGATGGCGAGGCGGCGCAGCTGGCCGCCCGAAAGCGAGCCCGGGTTCTGTTCCAGGAGCTCCGTCAGCCCGAGGAGGGCTGCAGTGTGCTCCACCGCGGCTTTCATGGCCTGCCGCCCCATGGCCGCGTTTTCCAGCCCGAACGCGAGTTCTTCCGCCACGGTTGCCCGCACCGTGGACAGGGTGGCGGCGGGGTCCTGGGGAACGAAGCCCACGTGGCGGCCCCATTCCGCGGGGTTGATCCGCGGGTCGTCGCCAGCGTCGAAGTCCAGGCGCGTGCCCGCGAGTTCAAGGAAGCCGCGGAGGGTGCCTCCGGTTCCGGGCGGAAGCCATCCGGACAGCAGCCGGCCCAGGGTGGACTTGCCGCTTCCTGAGGCTCCGAGGACGGCAGTCAAGGTTCCGGGAGCGAGGTCGAGATCAATTCCTTCCAGGACGGGAACCCCATCCCCGTGGTACGTGAAGCTCCGGATGCCGGCTGAGAGTATCGGCTTGGTTTCTGTTGAGTGGTGCGCGGCGGACATAGCTCAGCTTCCTGCCTGTGTCAGCAACAGCCGCGCCGCGACAGCGGCTGCGGCGGCCGCCAGCAGGGCGGCCCGGAGCATGCGCTGGCCCCGCGGATCCGGAACGTCCCGGTAGCTGGTCCGGGGCCCGGGATTGCTGAAGCCCCGCGCTTCGAGGGCCGCCGTCCGGGTGCCGGCGTCCTCGATCAGCGACAGGACCAGCGGCACCGCCTGGAGCCGGAACGCGGCCGCGCGGTGCAGCAGTCCGCGGCGGACCACCAGTCCACGGGATTCCTGCGCCTGCCGGATACGTTCCACGCGGGAAGTGATGGCCGGCAGCAGGGTCAGGGTGGAGGCCAGCACGAACGCGAACCGTCCGTGGACACCGCGGGAGGACAGCACCGCCACCAGGTCCGGCACGCTGACGCTGAAGGAGAACACCAGGAGCGCAAGGACCACCGCCCCCAGCTGCGCTGCCCGTTCCATGGCGAAGGCAAGCCCCTCCGCGGTAACGCGGGCCACTCCCCACTGGGCCAGGACTGTCCGCCCCTCGGGGAAGAACAGCCCGTGCATGACCAGCAGCGACAAGCCCAGCGGGAGCAGCACTGCAGCTGCCGCGGGCAGCAGCCTCCGTGCCGTGCCGCCCCTGGCCGAGAGGACCACGGCCGCGCCCATGACGGCGAGGGACAGCGGCAGGCTGGCTGCCGCCGTCGTGATCACAGCCGTGCTGCCGGCGGCGGCCAGGGAGGTCAGCGGGTGGAGGCGCATGGGCAGTATGGTCAGGAGCCCTGTTCGGGTGTCGTTCCGGCCAGCACGCGGTGCCGGCGGACAAACGGGAACTGCAGGCGCGTGCGGCGTGGAAGGGCGTAGGCCAGGATGGCCACCACGGTGAAGACGATCGCCTTGTCCATGGGATCGGAGATGAGCGCCTGCTTGGTGATGGCAGCCAGCAGGGTGTCCCCCATGGACCGGAAGGCGCTGACGATGGCTCCGGTGGCCACGCCGGACGTGCCGCCGAAGACGAAGGCCGCCACCGGCGCGGACACCACGCCGGTGATGATCCCGGTGACGAAACCGGCAACGGGGGCGAGGTAGAAGCGGCGGAACATGCCGTGGCGCGCGGCGAGTCCCGCCAGGCAGCCGATCAGTGCGGCGCCGGCTGCGAAGGGCAGCACCGTGGGGTTGAAGAAGGACCAGACAATGCTGCTGAGCGCTCCGGTTGCTGCACCTGCGGCCGGTCCTGCCAGCACGGCGATAAGAACCGTGCCGATCGCGTCGAGGTAGAACGGGACCAGGGTGCTGCCCACGAACTGACCGAGGACGATGTTCAGCACCAGTGCCACGGGGATCAGCACCACGGTGGAGGCCGGCAATGTCGGGAGGACGGCCACGACCAGCAGGATGGCACCCACCAGGAAGCCGGAAAGGGCAATGAGGGCGGATGCGCTGCCGGGCCCGCCGGTGATATCGGCCGGCTGGTTGAGTACAAGGTAGATGTAGGTGGCGGCGATGGCCGCTGCGCCAAGGATTTCCAGCAGGCGGCGTTTACGGGCGGCGGCCGGTGCCGGGGCGGGCAGCGTCAGGGAGGGCGACATGGAGTTCCTTCAGGGTGCTCGTGGGGGCCCGGGAGTCCGGGCCGGTGGAACGCTGCGTATGTCACCTCGGCAGCTGGCGGCAGGCTGCTGCGCCTGTTCCGTCCGCGATTATTCTACTGGCGGCGCACCGCTGCCGGGGCATCCAGTCCCGGACTGCCCTAGACTGCCCGGACAGGCAAAATCCGCCTGCCGTTGCCCGTGGAAAGACCTGCCATGCCCCACTATGACCTTGCCATCATCGGATCCGGCTCCGGCAATTCGCTGATCACGCCGTACTGGGACAACAAGCGGGTGGCCCTCATCGACGGCGGCGTGTTCGGCGGCACCTGCCTTAATGTGGGGTGCATTCCCACCAAGATGTTCGTGTATCCGGCCGGCCTGGCCGCGGCGCACCATGAGGCAGCCCGGCTCGGGGTGGACCTCAGCCTGGACAAAGTGCACTGGAACGACATCCGGGACCGGATTTTTGGCCGGATCGATTCCATCTCCTCGGCCGGGCGGGACTACCGGGCAACGGAGCTGAACCACGTTGACCTCTATCAGGACCATGTGAGCTTCACCGGCCCGCGGGCGCTGCGGACCGAATCCGGTGTGGATATCACGGCTGAGCAGGTTGTGGTTGCCGCCGGGTCCAGGGCCGTCCTGCCCCACGTGCCGGGAATCGACTTGCCGCAGGTGCACACCTCGGACACTGTGATGCGGATCGACGGGCTGCCGGAAAGGGTTGTGGTGGTTGGCGGCGGATACATCGCTGCTGAGTTCGCGGGGATCTTCCACGGTTTCGGTTCCAGCGTGACCCAGGTCAACAGGACGAGCCGCCTCTTGCGCGGGCACGACGCCGACATCTCCGAGCGGTTTGCCGAGGCGGCAGCAAGCCGCTGGAGGCTGGAACTGGGCTTCTCGCTCCAGTCCATCCAGGACAACGGCAACGGCACCGTTATGGTGAACTTCGCCGATGTCGACGGCCGGCCCCTGCGCGTCCCTGCGGATGTTGTGCTCCTGGCCACCGGCAGGGTTCCCAACACGGACCGGCTGGGCGTGGAGGCCGCCGGGTTCGACGTGGACGACGACGGCACCCTCGCCCACGATGCCAACCTGCGGATCCTCTCCGACGGCACGCCCCTGGACGGCGTGTACGCCCTGGGCGACGTCGCCAACCCGTACCAGCTCAAGCACGTGGCCAACCGGGAAGCCCGCGTGGTGGCCCACAACCTGGAGCACCCGGACCGGTTGCGCCGCATCGACTACACCGCAGTGCCCTCCGCAGTCTTCTCCAACCCGCAGGTGGCATCGGTTGGCCTCACCGAAGCAGGGGCCCGCTCACAGGCAGCCCCGGGAACCGACGTGGTGACGGCGGTCCAGGACTACGGCACCACCGCCTTCGGCTGGGCCATGGAGGACGGGGAAGGGGTGGTGAAGCTTGTGGCCGAACGGGCCTCGGGCAGGCTGCTGGGCGCCCACATCCTGGGCCATGAAGCGTCTATCCTCCTCCAGCCCCTGGTCCAGGCCATGGCCGGGTCGGTGCCCGTCCATGAGCTGGCCCGTGGCCCGTACTGGATCCACCCGGCGCTGACCGAGGTGGTGGAAAATGCCCTCCTGGCACTGGACGTCGACCTGCCGGAGGACGCCCCGCTGTAGTTCCGCCGTCGAAAGCGGTCCTTAGGCAAGCCGGGCGGCAAGGCCGCCGACAGCTGAGACCAGCTCGGTGAAGGCCGCTGCGGGATAGTTGGCGGAGACCACGCGGGCGTTCGGCGGTGCGCCCCACAGACCGCGGAAGTCTGCCACCGTGGTGCCCACCAGGAGCGGCGACCCGGTCTCGACGTCCACTGTGGCTGGACGGGCCTCAAACTCCAGAGTGCCCGCTGCGACGCCGGCGGCGAAGAAGTCGTGGACGTGGGCCAGGTATCCCTGGTCGTAGTGCCGGTGGAACTCGAAGTAGAAGCGCAGGGCGTCGGACAGGTGCCGGATGAGGGTGTTGTCCGAGGTGCTGCGGCGTCCCTCCGGTTGTCCGGGCAGCACCAGTTCCGGGATGCGGGCACCGGCCGCTTCCGCCAGCCGGCGCACGTGGTGGGGGTGCATTTCCATCCGCTCGGTGGTGTCCAGGGAACAGACAATGGGAAGTTTCTCCGGTGACCGGCCCCGGAAAGCGGCGTACACTTCCTTGGCGGCGTGCGGGTCCACGTGGGTGTTCCACTCCGCGGTGGGCGTGGTGTTGCCCTGGTGGTAGAAGCTGCCGCCCATGATCACCACCCTGGCGAGCAGTTCGGGAAGTTCCGGTTCCTGCCGCAGGGCCAACGCAAAGTTGGTCAGCGGCGCGGTGATGAGGGCGGTGAGCTCCCCGGGCCGGTTGCGGGCGTGTTCAACCCAGAGGTCGACGGCGTTCCGCTCCGATACGGCCCCGGCCGGCCGGGGCAGGACCGCGTAGCCAATTCCCTGAGGTCCGTGGGTCTCGGGAGTGGTGAGCAGCGGTATGGCCAGCGGTTCGCGTGCGCCAATGGCCACTTCCACTCCGGGCCTGCCGCACAGTTCGAGCAAGGCCAGGGTGTTGCGCGCCACCTGGTCCGCATCCACGTTCCCAGGGGTTGCGGTGACGGAAACGAATTCCGTATCGGGCAGGGCGGAAAGGTAGGCCAGGGCCAGGGCGTCGTCGATGCCCGTGTCCACGTCCAGCAGGAAGGCGGTCATCCCGGTCCTAGAACAGGGCAACCCTGGGAGCGGCAGGGAAGATGCTGTCCAGCTCCGCGAGGTCTTTCTCCGAGGGCACCCAGCCGGCTGATTCAGCGTTCTGGCGGACCTGCTCTGGCCCGGTGGCGCCTGCGATGACGCTGCCAACCGAGGGCTGGGCTGCCAGCCAGGAGAACGCAACCTGGATTTCGGTCAGGCCGCGTTCCCGCGCGAAAGTGCTGAACCTGCCCAGTTGGTCCCAGTCGGCGTCGTGGACCAGGTGCTGGCGGGTGTGGCTGAGGCGCGATCCGTCCGGGGCGTGGCCGGGCGAGTACTTGCCGGTCAGCAGTCCGTTGGCGAGCGGGAAGTAGGGCAGGACGCCCAGCCCGAACTCCTCTGCTGCCGGTGTCACCTCAAGTTCGGCGCGCCGGTCAAGGAGGTTGTAGTGGTTTTGCGTGGAGATGAAGCGGGCGCACCCCAGTTCCCGCGCAACGTACTCCGCCTGGGCGATTTGCCAGCCGGAACGGTTGGAGTGCCCGATGTAGCGGACTTTGCCGCAGCTGACGAGGGTGTCCAATGCGGACAGGGTCTCGTCGATGGGGGTCAAGGGGTCCGGCGTGTGGAACTGGTAGAGGTCGATCCAGTCGGTGCCCAGCCGCCGCAGCGAGGCCTCCACGGCCTGGATGATGTAGCGGCGTGAGCCGCGGGCACCGAAGTCCGGGCCGCTGGCACCCTTCATGTCCATGCCGAACTTCGTGGCCAGGACGATGTCCCCACGCCTGGTGCCGAGTGCCTTCCCGAGCATCGCCTCGCTGAGCCCTGGTTCCCGCCCGTACGTGTCGGCGACGTCGAACAGGGTGATCCCGGCGTCGATCGCTGCGTGGACCACGCCGTCCGTAGCCTCCTGGGATTCGGTGGCGGTATTGGCGCGGCCGAGATTGTTGCAGCCCAGGCCGACCGTGGACACGGTCAGGCCTGACTTGCCGAGGCGGCGGTACGTGGGCATTGTGCTCCTAGAGGCTGAAGCCGGCAGCGGGCTTGGCGGAGTGCTTGAGCTTGAAGTTGGTGGGCTCGGTGAAGGGGGCGGCACCGATGCTCAGCTTGGTGAAGTCCAGGTCCTCGCCGCGGATGCAGACCTTGACGGCGTTGACGGCCTTGTTCACGTCCGGGCACAGGCAGAAGATGTTGAGCTTGTAGTCCGTGAATTCGGAGCGTTCCACCGTCCCCAGCCCGCGCCAGGCCAGGTGGCTGATGAGGGCGTCGGTGGCCTTTTCCTCCAGGTAGCGGTCCCTGTCGGTGCCCTCCCGGGTCTTCAGCGCGAACTGGGCCACCACCCAGGATTGCTCCTGCTCCGGAATTTCGGCGTAGCCGTCCTCGGCGCACTGGGCTGCGAAGGCGTCCAGGAGGCTCTCCGCCGCCTCGGGCGTGGCGACATCCGTTTCCTCGGTTTTGCTCTGGTGCCCCACGACGCCGTAGTTCATGACGAACTGGCCGTAGTCCTCGTCGTACCAGGCCTCCCGGAAATGGAGGGTGCCCTCTTCGTCGCGCTTGTAAACCCTGACAATTCCGCTCATGACCGTCCCTTCGTAAACCACTCGGCGTCCGTGCCGTCGAACGGTGCGTGCTGCGCCTTCACGGCCTGGTAGAGCTGGTCCGCCGATGCCTGGAGGGATTCCACCAGGACTGCGGGGTAATCCATGGCAACGCGGTGTTCCGCGAATTCGTCCTCGTCGTCAATGAACACGCCCCTGCTGGCCGTATGGACGACGTCCAGGTCCATGTCGATGACGTGGAATTCGGTGACTGCGGGGCGGATGGAGCTCCACTCGTGGGCCACCGCAAGGTCGATGTAGACCCGCATGCCGCCCGGATGGGCGTCATCGTAGAAAGTGGCCACCCAGTCGCCTTCGCGCGGCACCAGGAGCACGGCGTCCGATTTGGTGTAAAACGCCGCGCCCGGGCGGGAACAGAATTCATTGGTGCCCTGGAAGATCCACCAGCCATGCCGGTCCTCGCCGAGGTAGCGTCCGGGTACCACCCAGTGGGCTTTGCCGTTCCATTTACGGTTCCGTGCCACCACCAGCTGGCCGGGCTTCAGGTTCTCCGGTACCCGCGTTGATCCCGGTTGGCTTTCCCCTGCGGGATCCCCCAGGACGCCGGGGTATTTCAGCTCAGCCTCTCCCCTCACAGGATCGGAAGGCTGCCGGTGGTGGGGTGCTGCTGGCCGGGCAGGGGACGCGCAAAGGGGACCTTTGTGCCGAGGACCTGCGCAACGACGTCGTGCGTGATCTGCTGGGCGGTCAGGCCGACGCGGTCCAGGATCTGGGCGCGGGTGCCGTGGTCCAGGAATTCGACCGGCAGGCCTACCTCGTTCAAGGCCGTATCCACGCCGGCCGCCCGCATTTCCTGGCGAATCCGCGAACCGACGCCGCCGGCACGGACACCGTCCTCGATGCAGATCACCAGGCGGTGGTGCGATGCCAGCGCGATGATGGAACGCGGGACGGGCAGGACCCAGCGCGGGTCCACCACGGTGGTGCTGATGCCCTGCGCGCCAAGGCGGTTGGACACGTCCAGCGCCAGTTCGGACATGGCGCCCACGCTGACGATCAGGACGTCGTTCTCTGTGGAACCGCTGGGCCGCCGGGCCAGCACGTCCACGCCGTCGCTGAGGCGTTCAAGGGCTTCCACTTCTGCCCCGACGGATCCCTTCGAGAAGCGGACCACGGTGGGTGCGTCGCCGATTGCCACGGCTTCGCGGAGCTCCTCGCGCAGCCTGCTGGCGTCGCGGGGTGCTGCCAAGTGGAGTCCGGGGACGATCTGGACCATGGACATGTCCCACATGCCGTGGTGGCTGGCGCCGTCCGGCCCGGTGACGCCTGCGCGGTCCAGGACGATGGTGACGCCGGCCTTGTGCAGGGCCACGTCCATCAGGAGCTGGTCGAAGGCCCGGTTCAGGAAGGTGGCGTAGACGGCAACCACCGGGTGCAGGCCGCCGAAGGCCATGCCGGCGGCGGAGGTGAGGGCATGCTGTTCGGCAATTCCGACGTCGATCACGCGGTCAGGGTGCCGGGCCGCGAATTTGTGCAGGCCCACGGGAATGAGCATGGCTCCGGTGATGCCGACGACGTCCTTCCGCTCATCCGCGATGGCCGCTATTTCGTCGGCGAAGACCGAGGTCCAGGACTGGGCGCCGGCGGCGCCTGTGGGCTCACCGGTTTCGGGGTCGATGATGCCGACGGCATGGAACTGGTCCGCCTCGTGGGCGCGGGCGGGTGCGTAGCCGTGGCCTTTTTCGGTCATCGCATGCACAATGACCGGCCCGCCGTAATGCCTGGCTGTGGACAGAGCATGCTCCATGGCCTGGAGGTTGTGGCCGTCCACGGGGCCGATGTACTTCATGCCGAGGTCCTCGAACATGCCTTGCGGGGCCCACCAGTCCTTGATGCCCTTTTTCATGGCGTGCAGGCTCTTGTAGGTGAACTGGCCCGCCGGTCCCCCGTTTTGGAGTTTCTTCTTCCACCACTCCAGCGCCACCTCGTAGGCCGGTGCCGTCCGGAAAGAGTCAATCGTGGGGCGCAGGGACGCGAGGTAGGCCGCGAAGCCGCCGACGGTGGGGGCGTAGGACCTGCCGTTGTCATTGACCACTATCACCACGCGGCGTTTCTTGTCCGCGGCGATGTTGTTGATGGCCTCCCAGGCCATGCCTCCGGTCAACGCACCGTCCCCCACCACGGCCACGACGTACCGGTCGCCTTCACCGGTGAGCTGGCGGGCGCGGGAGATGCCGTCCGCCCACGACAGGGAGGAGGAAGCGTGCGAGCTCTCGACGATGTCGTGCTCGGATTCGGCCCGGGAAGGGTATCCGGAGATTCCGCCCTCCTGGCGCAGCGTGCTGAAGTCCTGGCGACCGGTCAGCAACTTGTGGACGTAGGACTGGTGCCCGGTGTCGAAGACGATGCTGTCACGGGGCGAGTCGAAGATGCGGTGCACGGCAAGGGTCAGTTCCACCACGCCAAGGTTTGGTCCGAGGTGCCCGCCCGTCTGGGAGACGTTCGTGATCAGGAAGTCCCTGACCTCCGAAGCCAGCTGCTTCAGCTGGTCTTCGGACAACTCGTTCAGGTCCTGCGGATTCCGGATGGTCTCCAAGATTCCCACTGACCCCTCCTTCAGGTGGTAGACGTGCCGTTTAACTCTAACGCCTTGGCCCGCGGGACAAGGCTCACCTGCACAGCCGAAGCCCCGGCTGGTCGGTGACCGGCCGGGGCTTCGGGAGGTGGTGCCTGCTGCCAGGAACCGCTAGTTAGCGGAGATCTGGCGCAGGACGTACTGCAGGATTCCGCCGTTGCGGTAGTAATCCGCTTCACCGGGGGTGTCGATGCGCAGGACGGCGTCGAACGTCGTCGAGCTGCCGTCCTCGGCAGTAGCGGTGACCTTGAGGGTCTTGGGCGTGGTGCCCTCGTTCAGGGCGGTGACGCCCTCCACCGAGAACGTCTCCGTGCCGGACAGGCCCAGGGTGGCTGCGGACTCTCCGGCCGGGTACTGCAGCGGCAGGACGCCCATGCCGATGAGGTTGGAGCGGTGGATGCGCTCGTAGCTCTCGGCGATAACGGCCTTGACGCCCAGCAGGGCGGTACCCTTGGCAGCCCAGTCACGGGAGGAACCGGAACCGTACTCCTTGCCGGCCAGGACCACCAGCGGGGTGCCGGCTGCCTGGTAGTTCTGCGCCGCGTCGTAAACGTAGGCCTGCGGGCCACCGTCCTGGGTGAAGTCGCGGGTGAAGCCACCCTCGACGCCGTCCAGGATCTGGTTCTTGATGCGGATGTTCGCGAACGTTCCGCGGATCATCACCTCGTGGTTGCCGCGGCGGGATCCGTAGGAGTTGAAGTCCTTGCGCTCCACGCCGTTGGCCAGGAGGTACTGGCCGGCAGGGGTGTCGGACTTGAACGAACCGGCCGGGGAGATGTGGTCGGTGGTAACCGAATCGCCCAGTTTCAGGAGCACGCGGGCGCCCGTGATGTCCTTGACCGGCTCCGGCTTGGCCTGCATGCCCTCGAAGTACGGGGGCTTACGGACGTAGGTGGAGTTCGGATCCCAGGCGAAGGTGTCGCCGGCAGGAGTGTCGAGCGCCTTCCAGCGGTCGTCACCCTCGAAGACGCCTTCGTAGCCCTTGGCGAACATTTCCTTGTCGATCGAGGAATCGATGACCTGCTGGACCTCAACCGGGTTGGGCCAGATGTCCTTCAGGAAGACGTCGTTCCCGTCCTTGTCCTGGCCGAGGGCGTCGGTCTCGAAGTCGAAGTCCATGGAACCGGCCAGGGCGTAGGCGATGACCAGCGGCGGGGAGGCCAGGTAGTTCATCTTGACGTCCGGGTTGATGCGGCCTTCGAAGTTGCGGTTGCCCGAGAGGACTGCCGCAACGGCGAGGTCGTTGGCCTGGATAGCTTCGGAAACTTCGGCTTCCAGGGGGCCGGAGTTGCCGATGCAGGTGGCGCAGCCATAGCCCACGATGTAGAAGCCAAGCTTCTCCAGGTAGGGGGTCAGGCCGGACTTCTCGTAGTAGTCGGTGACAACCTTCGAGCCGGGTGCAACAGAGGTCTTGACCCACGGCTTGGACGTCAGGCCCTTGTCCACGGCGTTGCGTGCCAGGACCGCCGCGGCCAGCATGACCGAGGGGTTGGACGTGTTGGTGCAGGAGGTGATGGAGGCGATGGTGACCGCACCGTGGTCCAGCTCGAACTCGCGACCATCGGCCATTTTGACCGGAACCGGCTGGGAGATGCGTCCCGCTCCGCCGTGGCCTGCCGAGTACTTCGGTGGTTCGCGGTCGGTGTCGGAGATGTGGGTCGATCCCGCCGTGAAGGAAGGCGCGTCGGAGGCCGGGAAGGACTCCTCGAGCGACTCGTCCAGGGTGCCGGCGTCGGCATCGTGGGCGACGTAGTTCTTCAGGTCGTGGCGGAATTCGTCCTTGGCCTCGGTCAGTTCAATGCGGTCCTGCGGGCGCTTGGGGCCAGCGATGGACGGAACAACCGTGGACAGGTCCAGTTCCAGGTACTCGGAGAACTTGATCTCGCGGGAAGGATCGTGCCAGAGGCCCTGTTCCTTGGCGTAAGCCTCCACGAGTGCCACGTTCTGGTCTGAACGGCCGGTGAGGCGCAGGTAGTCCAGGGTGACGTCGTCGATGGGGAACATGGCAGCCGTGGAACCGAATTCCGGGCTCATGTTGCCGATGGTGGCGCGGTTGGCCAGCGGCACAGCGGCAACGCCTTCGCCGTAGAACTCCACGAACTTGCCCACAACACCGTGCTTGCGGAGCTGCTCGGTGATGGTGAGCACCACGTCGGTGGCGGTGGCGCCGGCCGGGATGGAGCCGGTCAGCTTGAAGCCCACAACACGCGGGATCAGCATGGAAACGGGCTGGCCCAGCATGGCAGCCTCGGCTTCGATGCCGCCGACGCCCCATCCGAGAACACCCATGCCGTTAACCATGGTGGTGTGGGAGTCGGTACCGACGCAGGTGTCCGGATACGCACGGAGCGCGCCGTCAACTTCGCGGGTCATGACCGTGCGGGCCAGGTATTCAATGTTGACCTGGTGCACGATGCCGGTTCCCGGCGGGACAACCTTGAAGTCGTCGAACGCGGTCTGGCCCCAGCGCAGGAACTGGTAACGCTCCCCATTGCGCTGGTATTCGATCTCCATGTTGCGCTCCAGTGCGCCGGAGTTACCGAAGGCGTCGATCTGGACCGAGTGGTCAATGACCATCTCGGCAGGCGCCAGCGGGTTGACCCGCTTGGGGTCGCCGCCCAGTTCCTTGACCGCTTCACGCATCGTCGCCAGGTCAACCACGCAGGGCACGCCGGTGAAGTCCTGCATGATCACGCGTGCAGGCGTGAACTGGATTTCTGTATCGGGCTGGGCATTGGGATCCCAGCCTGCCAGGGCGCGGACGTGATCGGCAGTGATGTTCGCGCCGTCCTCGGTCCTCAACAGGTTTTCAAGCAATACCTTGAGGCTGAACGGAAGGTTTTCTGCACCTTCAACGGAGTTCAACCGGAAAATTTCGTATTCGGTTCCGGCTACATTAAGTTTGCCTTTTGAACCGAAGCTGTCCACAGTGCTCATCGCAGGACTCCTCTCGCAACAGTTTCATCTTTGTCGCGCGGTTGACCGCCTGCTAGTTAGGAAGCCCTAATTAGATCCGGGCCCGAAAATTGCACACGGCCGGCCGTGATTACGGAGCGCGACGTGGGACTACTACGGCCATCGTAGTCGAAAACAGCGGTGGCATCATGGACCGTTCCTCAGGCGCGCGGCGTCAAGAGGGCCACTGTCTCCAGGTGGTGGGTATGCGGGTACAGGTCGAAGGCCCGGAGGCCTGACAGGTCCCACCCGGCCTGGCGGAAGTACCCTACGTCCCGGGCGAACGACGCCGGATCGCAGGATACGTAGGCAATGGCGCGGGGCTGCGCCTCAAGCAGCTGCTCCACCACGGCCTTTCCCGCGCCTGCCCGCGGCGGATCAAGGACCAGGGCGTCAAAGTTCCGCGGTTTCTGGCGGAGGACCCGCTCCACCCGGCCCTGGACGATCTCCACCTGCGGCGCTGCGTGCAGGTTCTTGCGGGCGTCCCGGCTGGTTCCGGGGGCCCCCTCCACGGACAGGACAGACCCCGTCTCCCCCACGGCGTCGGCCAGGACGGCAGTAAACAGTCCGGCGCCCGCATAGAGGTCGGCCACCACCGCGCCGGGGTGCAGGAAGCCGCCGTCCTGGAGGAATTTTGTGACGCCCCCCACAAGCGCCCCGGGCGCGTCGCGGTGGATCTGCCAGAACCCGGCGCCGGTCACCCGGTAGTCATGGCCGGCCGCTGTTTCCTGCACCCAGGTGCGGCCCCGCAACTGGTGCACCGCGTCGGTAGCGGGGTCGAACGTGGCTACGGACACTTCGCCGGGCAGTTGGGCTGCGACGGCGTTAAGCCGCTTGGGCTTGGTTCCCGAGCTTGGTGCCAGCAGCACCAGCGGACGTGAGCCGTTGGCCGGGGCCGCCACTTCCACCCGGTCGATGCCCTGCAGGTCGAGGTCCCAGAGGCGCAGGGCGTTGATGGCATCGACGGCGAGGGGCATCTCCCGGACGGGAACGATGTGCGTGGAGCGGTGCGCGTGCATGCCGAGCTTCCCGCCGGGGGTCACCGAGAAGCTGGCGCGCGTCCGCCACCCGAGGCCGTCACCGCCGTCGGCCTGTCGGCCCACTGCTTCGACGCTGTGAACGGCTCCGTCCGGCAACTCTTCGACGCCGGCAAGGCGCGTGAGCTGTTCAGCCAGGACTTCTGCCTTGAGGCTGCGCTGCCGGGCCAGCGTCATGTGGCCAAACTCCGCTCCCCCCACCGGGGGATGCCCGTGGCCCCACGCCCGCAGAGAATCGGCAGCATGCCAGAAGTGGTCCACGCGGTCCGGGGAGGCGTCAAGAACCTCCACGACGTCCGCCCGCCAGAATTTGGCCTTCTCTTCGGCGTCCGTCAGCCGTACCCGCACCTTCTCGCCGGGAATGCCGTGGCGGACGAAAATTACCCGCCCCTCGTGCCTTGCGACGCAGTGGCCGCCATGGGCCACCGGGCCGACATCGAGCACTACTTCTGTGCCGGCTGCTCCGGCGGGTGGCTGGTGAATCGTGTGCAACGGGGCCTTCGCAATCATTGGACGTCCTGCAGGTTCTTGGCTTCTTCGGATGATTTCAGCTGCCAGGGGACGCTCGCCACCATGACGCCTGGTTCAAAGTGCAGCCGGGTCTTGATGCGGAGGGCTGTCTGGTTGTGGACCAGCTGCTCCCACCATTTGCCCACCACGTATTCGGGGATGTACACAACGATCAGGTCCCGGGGCGAGTCAAGCCGCATCTGCTTGACGTAGTCCATGATGGGCGTAACCGTCTCGCGGTAGGGGCTTGCCAGTACCGTCAGCGGCACGGGGATCTCCAGCTTGTCCCAGTCGGCCACGGTCTGCGCGGTTTCCTCCGGATCGATGTCCACGGTGACGGCGTCAAGCCGGGAGGGCCGGGAAGCCCTGGCATAGGCAAGGGCCCGCAGCACGGGCTTGCGGACGTGGGACACCAGCAGCACGGCGTGCACCCGGGTGGGGAGGGCACGCGGCGAGGCGTCCTCGTCCACTGCCAGTTCCCTGGCCACGTTGTCGTAGTGGGCTTTGATGCTCCACATGATCAGGAACAGGATGAACATGGCCAGCAGGGCAATCCAGGCGCCCTGCTCGAATTTGGTGACCAGCACGATGACGAGGACCGTGGCGGTCATGCCGAAGCCGATGCTGTTGATGACGCGTGACTTGGCCATGCGGCGCCGGGCGGCTTTGTCCCTGGCCAGTTTGAGCTTCCTGCCCCAGTGCCGGATCATTCCCAGCTGGCTGGCTGTGAAGGAGATGAAGACCCCCACGATGTAGAGCTGGATGAGTTTGGTGACGTCCGCGTTGAACGCCAGGATCAGCACCAGTGCACCGGCGGCGAGGGCAAGGACGCCGTTGCTGAAGGCCAGCCTGTCGCCCCTGGTCCGCAGCTGCCGGGGAAGGTATCCGTCCTGGGCGAGGATGGAACCAAGCACGGGGAAGCCGTTGAAGGCCGTGTTGGCCGCGAAGACCAGGATGACGCCGGTTGCGGCCACCACGATATAGAACGGTATGGATCCCGGCCCGAAGATGGTGTGGGCGATCTGGCTGATGGCCGGCGTCTGGATGTACCCCTCGGGCAGCGGGTTGCCGTTGAGGAGGAACTCCGTTGCGGGGTCGAGGACGATGTGTACCTTGGTGGCGTTGGCCAGGTACATGATGCCCGCCAGCATGGTGGCGCCGATGACGCCCAGCAGCAGCAGCGTGGTGGCCGCGTTCTTGCTTTTCGGCGGACGGAAGTTGGGCACGCCGTTGCTGATGGCTTCGACGCCGGTCAGCGCCGCAGCTCCTGACGAAAAGGCGCGCAGCAGCAGGAAGGCGCCGGCAAGCCCTACCAGCCCTTCGTCGAACCCGGGGGCCGGGACGATCGTGAACGCGGCGGAGGGCGCCTCCCCCAGCTGTCCGGTGGCGGCCTGGAATATGCCAACAGCAGTCATGCCCAGGATGGCTGCCATGAAGAGGTAGGTGGGAATGGCAAACATGGTGCCTGCCTCTTTCACGCCGCGCAGGTTCACCAGGGCGAGGATCGCAACGCCGACGGCGGCAATGGCCGCCTGGTTGCCGTGCAGCGACGGGACGGCGGTGGTGAGGTACGTGGCGGCCGAGGAGATGGACACCGCGACGGTCAGGACGTAGTCCACCAGCAGCGCCGAGGCTACGGTGAGGCCGGCGTACTTGCCGAGGTTTTCGCCGGCGATTTCGTAGTCGCCGCCGCCCGATGGGTACGCGTGGACGTTTTGCCGGTAGGACGCCACAACGGTGAGCAGGACCACCATGACGGCCAGGCCCACCCAGGGTGAGAACGCAACGGCGCTGACGCCCGCCAGCGCCAGGGTGAGCAGGATCTCATCGGGTGCGTACGCCACGGATGAGAGGGCGTCGGATGCGAAGACGGGAAGTGCAATCCGCTTGGGAAGCAGCGTATGGGCCAGCCGGTCATTTCGGAATGGCCGGCCCACCAGCACACGCTTGGCGGCGTTCAATATTGTCAGCACCCCACAAAGCTAGTCTGATTCCCGGACTATGTCATGACGGGCGGTGGGCGGCTGCAGCCCGGACGCTGGCGGTAGAGTTCTAGCAGCAGGACCTTGACAGGATTACAGAGGAGAAACACCGTGGCGCATTTCGTGATCATGGGATGTGGCCGGGTGGGGGCGACGCTGGCTCACACGCTGGAGGACGCCGGGCATTCTGTGGCCATCATCGATCAGGACGACCGCGCCTTCCGCCGGCTCCGGCAGGGGTTCACAGGCCGCAAGGTCACCGGTGTGGGCTTCGACCGGGACACCATGAAGCAGGCGGGGGTCGCTGAAGCGTACGCCTTCGCGGCGGTGTCCAGCGGTGACAACTCCAATATCCTCGCCACCCGCGTGGCGCGGGAAACGTTCCACGTCCCCCACGTCGTCGCCCGGATCTACGATCCCGGCCGTGCCGAGATCTACCAGCGCCTGGGCATTCCCACTGTGGCGGCGGTCCGCTGGAGCGCCGACCAGGTGCTCCGCCGCATCCTGCCCGAACAGCATCTCGCCGGTGATTTCCGGGAGCCCTCCGGCCGCCTGGTGCTGGCCGAACTGGACCTCGACGCCGGGTGGATCGGACACTCGGTCAGCAGCATCGAAAAAGCCGCCGATATCCGGGTGGCGTACCTCACCCGCTTCGGTGAGGGGATCCTGCCGGCTGCGGGTACCGCGTACCAGGACGGCGACACCGTGCACGCCATGCTCCCGGTGGACCGCAGCTCACAGGTCGCCCAGATCCTGGCCAAAGCCCCTGCCAAGGAGTCCCAGTGAAAGTCGTGATCGTTGGCGCGGGAAGCGTCGGATCGTCCATTGCCAGGGAATTGCTGGCGCACAAGCATGAGATCCTCCTGATCGACCTCAAGCCGGAAGTGATCGGACGGAGCGGCCTGCGGGGGGCGCACTGGCTGGTGGGCGACGCCTGCGAGTTGAGCACGCTCCAGGGAGCCAAGGTTGAGGACGCGGACGTGGTGGTGTCTGCCACCGGTGACGACAAGGTCAACCTGGTGGTCTCGCTGCTGGCCAAGACGGAGTTCGGGGTGGGCCGCACTGTAGGGCGGGTCAACAATCCCAAGAATGACTGGATGTTCAATGATTCCTGGGGCGTGGACGTTGCCGTTAACACCCCGCAGCTCATGACTGCCCTGGTGGAGGAAGCCGTGGAGATCGGCGACCTTGTCCGGCTGCTGACGCTCCAGACCGGGGTGTCCTCCCTGGTGGAGTTCACCGTCCCGCACGACTCTCACGTCATCGGCAGCACCGTGGGACAGATCCAGTGGCCGGAGGACTCCACGCTGGTGGCTATCCTTCGGGACCACGCCCCCATCACGCCGAGCCGGGATGACGTGATCGACGGTGGGGACGAGCTGTTCTTCGTGACGACTATCGCCGCCGAGGACGAACTGCGCGCGCTGCTTTCCCCCGACTCCTCAGAACCGCAGCCCCGGCCCGCCGACGACGCCGGCCACCTTGAGCAGCAGGGCCCGGAGGCCGACGGCTTCGACGGCTAGTTTGCCGCAGCCGGGCCGTCCTTCGGCTGGGGCTTTGGCCCGGACTCGGCCGGGGCGGGCCGCGTGACAAGCCAGGCGATCCAGACACCGAGGATGTACAGCGGCGCGCCCATGATGAGACGGGTGGTTGCCAGGGCAGCAAGTCCGTCCGGTCCCATGAGGTAGAGCGGAACCTGTACCGCGAGCCGAAGCGCAAGGACCGCAACGATGATCCAGGTGCCCAGCTGGTAGGCCTTGACCCGTGCCGGGTCCTTGCGCCAGTCGAGGCCTTCGTTCCGGATGAAACCGAAGAGCAGGCCCGCTACCGGCCATTTGAGGAAGATGGAGAGGACCATCGCCAGGATGTACCCGGCATTGGTGAAGAACCCGGGCAGGTAGAAGTCCTCTGCCTTGCCGGTGGTATTGGCCAGCCAAGCCGAGATGCCCACGCCCACCACGCCGGCAAGTGCCTGCGTCAGCGGCTTGCGCTGGACCAGCCGGACCACTGTGAAGACGGCTGCGGCGGCAAGGGCCGCCACAAGGGACAGCGTCAGTTCCCGGGTCACGGTGAAGGCAACCAGGAAGACGAGTCCCGGAGCGATGCTCTCGGCAATGCCCTGGATCCCGCCGGCGCTCCGGAGGACGTCCACGCGGCCGTCGTGGGTCCGGTGCAGTCCTGCCTTGGCGGCATATTCCGCTGCGAGGCCCGCCATGGGGGAAGGCTCCTGCGCCGGGCCCGGCCTTCCTGCGTGGCCGGGAGTATCCGGCCCCTGGGATCCGGCGGAGGGGTCGGGCTGGGGCGCGGTCATTCGTTCTCCTGGCGGGACAGTATTTCGTAGCGTGGGTTGAACATGGTGGGCAGTCCGTTGTTCGTGGAAAGCATTCCGTCCAGCCGGATCTCCGCGCCGGCTTCAATGCCCGGCACGCGCCGGCGCCCCAGCCACACAACGCGGAGCCTCCCGCGCCGTGCACCAGGCTGGGCGGAGGCTTTTCCCGGCTCGGCGTCGGAGACCATGGCGCTGAAGGCGGCAGCCTGGTCTGCCGGGATGAAAGTCACCGATTCGATGCGCCCCTGGCAGGTGACCCGGCCCTTGTCCGGAAGCTGGCTGATGGGGAGCGTCCCGGCGTGGTGCCGGGGCACGCCGTCCGGTGCAGGATCAGCCAATCTGTGTGGTTTCCGGGCCACGTTCCGGCTCCTGGAGCGCGGGGGCGGGCTGCGCGGGGGCGGGCTGCGGCGGGGTGGCGGTTGCGTCCTTCGGCAGGCGGAGCTGCAGCAGGTCCCGCGGCGGCATGGGGCTGCCGCCCCGGATCACCACAACCTGCCTGAAGAGGGCTTCCAGCGGCTCGGCAGCAGCCCGTTCCAGGGCCGCAGGGCCGCCCAGCACGCCACGGAGGAACCAGCGGGGACCGTCCACGCCAACAAAACGCGCCACCCGGTATCCCTGGCTGCCGTCAGGCAGCCCGGCCGGCAGTTTCGCCACGAGTTCAGTGCCGAAGCCTCCCTCGACTTCCTCGACCTGGCCGCCCTGCGCCCCGACGGACTGGCCGATCTGCTCACGGATTTCGTCCCACAGCCCTTCGGTCTTGGGGGCGGCGAATGCCTGGAGCTGCAGGCTCGACCCGTTGAGATCCAAGGTAACGGCCACCACGCGCTGGGTGGCTTCTTCAACCTCGAGGCGCAACTGCAGGCCCTCACTGGGTGCGATCAGCAGCGCGCCGAGGTCCACGTAGCCGTCGCGGCTGGTGATTTCGGTTTCATCAAACGGTCCGTTGGCGCGGACGCCAGAGCCTGCCGCGGTGTCCTCCGTGGACTCAGCGGTGGTCAGGGAGTCATCCGGTTCGGATGCTTCTTCCTTCTTGGCTTTCCTGCCGAGCCCAAAGACCATGAGGGTGTCTCCTTAGTTGTGAAATGTGCCGGTCCGGCCCTGAGCGGGTCCCGCCGTCGTGCTCTGCCGCTTGCCGGCAGCAAGCCTGCCGGAACGGAAAAATCCTTGTCTCAGGCCCCGGGCCGCTTGAACCCGCCGGTGGACCCGAATCCCCCGGTGCCGCGCACGGAGCCGCTCAATTCGTTGACGGGGATGAACTGGGCGTACTCAACACGCTGGATCACCATCTGGGCAATTCTATCGCCGCGGTGCAGCTCAATGGGCTGGGTGGCATCGGTGTTCAGCAGGGTGACTGCTATTTCCCCGCGGTACCCGGCGTCCACCGTTCCCGGGGCGTTGACGATTGTCAGCCCGTGCCTGGTGGCCAGTCCGGAGCGGGGGTGGATAAGGGCCACGAATCCCTCAGGCAGGGCAATGGCCACTCCGGTGGGCACGAGCTTGCGCTCTCCCGGCTGCAGGACCACGTCTTCCCTGGCGCGGAGGTCAGCGCCGGCGTCGCCCGGGTGGGCGTACGAGGGCGCTTCCAGGCCCGGGTCCAGCATCTTCAGCTGGACCTGCAGGGTAGGGGCCGAGGCAAGCTCATCCCCGGCAGGCGGGGCCGGGGGAAAAGTGTCTACTGCTGCGGATTGATCAGTCACAGTCACTCACTCTAACCCGCGCCCGCGGATGGGACCTAGGCCGCGGGCGGCGGCCCGCGGCCTACAGCGGGCCGGGGAACCTGCCGGGCCGGACCTCCCAGCGCGGTGCCGCGCTGGGAGGCACCGGCCGGCACAGCCGGGACAGCACCGGCCGGGATGAAATAGCCAGGGAAAGGTGGAAAGCTTGATCCATGCCCGAATCCAGTTCCGCCGCGTCCGTGCCCAGTACCCCCTCAGCCGAAGCTGAGGTGACCTATCGCGAAAAGTTGTGGCCGAACGTATGGATCTGGATCATCTCGGCAGGCGTTTCCGGCGCGGGAATCCTGGTGTTCGCCCCGATCAGCGCGGCCGCCGGGTATACGGCCGCAGTGGTGCTTTTTGCCATCATCGCCGTACTCCTGGTCCTTTCCACCCCGAGCATCGTGGTGACCCGGAAAACCCTGACCGTGGGGCGGGCCACCATTGAGCGCCGCTTTGTGGGTGCCGTCCAGCCGTTCCGCGGCGGGGAAGCGACGGCGGAACGCGGCACCCGGCTGAACGGGCTGGCCTACCTCTGCATCCGGGGCTGGATCGATCCGGTGGTCAAGGTTGAGATCACCGATCCATCAGACCCGACGCCGTACTGGCTGACTTCCACCCGCCGCCCCGACGAGCTGACGGCAGCCCTCTCCATGCACTAGCCGACAGGTCCCCTTCCACCCGGATCTCCCGGAAAATCGCGGCGCGCCCTGCCCCTTGAGCCAAAACCCGGCCGCCGGATGGCAAAGTTTCGAGTGATAGCAATGCCAGGGTGGAGGATTTGTATGCAGGATCTACGGCTTGTAGGCGTACACGACGACGGGACTCACCTCCTGTTGAGCGGGGCCGGCGGCGAGATGTTCCAGCTGCCGATCGATGAAGCGCTGAGGACGGCCAGCAGGTCCGCGGTTAAGCCGCGGGTCGAGCGGCCTGCCATTCCCATGTCCCCGCGGGACATCCAGGCCCGGATCAGGGCCGGAGCCACGGCGGCGGACGTAGCCGAGGCTTCCGGGCTGCCACTGGCCAAGGTTGAACGGTACGAGGGCCCGGTCCTCGCAGAACGGGAGTACGTGGCCCAGCAGGCCCGCAAGGTGGAAGTGGCCGCGCCGTCGCCCGGGCACGACATCTACCGCTCAGCATTCGGTGACAACCCGGCCACGTTGGGCGACATGGTGGCGCACCGGCTTTCGGCGCATGGCATCGACCCCGCCTCCGTGGAGTGGGATTCATGGCGCCGCCAGGACGGGACCTGGACTGTGTCTGCCGCCTTCGAAACGAAGAACGGTGGCGCTCAGGGAATCGGCGAGGAGCCGCCCGCGCTGTGGACCTTCAGCCCGGCCCGGAAGTCCCTGCATAACGCCAACCGCTGGGCCCAGCAGCTCAGTGAGCTGGAACCCCTGGACGGACCGGTCCCGGCGCGCAGGTTGTCCGCCGTCTCCGACCGGCCCTTTGATTTTGAGACCGATGCCGACTCCGCTTCCGGCAACCAGCGCGGCAACGCCGGCCCGGCAGCAGGCAAGGATAAGGAATCCGACGGCCTTCTGGACATGCTGCGCTCGCGACGGGGCCAGCGGCTTGGCGTGGATGAGGATTCCGACGACGCCCTGGCACTGCTCCTGACCAACGGCGTTCCTGCCGCCCACCCCCGGCCCTCAGAGGTCACCCCAGAAGCGGAAGAACACGACACCGGTCAGGAACCGGACAGTACCGAAGCTCCTGCTGCCCAGGGTGACTCCTTCGTCCGGCGGCGGGATGCCCGGCCGTCCATGCTGTCCCGGCTCAGCCTCCTGCCGCCCCAGCACGAACCCGCCGACGAGAACCTGCGGCTGCATAACGGCGTCAGCACCGATACCCGGGAAATCACCATTGTGGCTTCACCGCAGCGGGCCTCCGGCGCCGCGGCAGCCGACGCAGCACAGGGCAACGGGAACGGCACATCCGGTGGCGCGGGACTGGACGAATTGCTGGGCGGCGCCCCGAAGCGCCCTGCGCCCCGGAACGACGATTCCTCCCCCACCACCGGCCAACTGCCGGAGGCGGGTACTCCCGAACGCCAGCCCGCCAGGCCCAAGCGCTCCAGCGTTCCATCCTGGGACGAAATCGTCTTCGGTACCCGCGGGGACTAAGTCTCCGGGGCCGGCGGTGCTGGCTCCCGGGCCGGCGGCCCGCACCGCCGGAGGAACTGTCCCTAGGAGACTGCTGAAATATCCGCTGGTTTAGGCGCGTCGGCTGGACTGGTGAGGCTGGTGATTAAG
>NZ_BMKV01000004.1:0-538027 GCF_014644515.1 Pseudarthrobacter scleromae
TTAATCACCAGCCTCACCAGTCCAGCCGACGCGCCTAAACCAGCGGATATTTCAGCAGTCTCCTAGGCGGTGACGCCCAGCTTCTCCAGGATCAGCTCCCGGACACGGGCGGCGTCGGCCTGGCCGCGGGTGGCCTTCATGACTCCGCCCACGATGGCGCCGACGGCCTGGACCTTGCCGCCGCGGATCTTGTCCGCGACGCCGGGCTGGGCAGCCAGCGCGGCATCGATGGCTTCAAGCAGGGGCCCGTCGTCGGAGACCACGGCCAGGCCGCGCTTCTCCACGATGTCCGCGGGGGTACCCTCGCCGGCCAGGACGCCGTCCAGGACCTCCGTGGCCATCTTGTTGTTGATCTTGCCCTCTTCCACCATGCGTGCGAGCTCCACGATGGTGGCGGGCTGGACGCCGAGCTGGCCGGGATCGACATCGGCGTTCTTGGCACGCCCCACGATCTCGCCCATCCACCATTTGCGGGCCACGGAGGCCGAGGCCCCGGCAGCAATGGTCTCCTCGATCTCGTCCATGACGCCGGCGTTCACCACATCGCGGAACTCGAGGTCCGAGTAGCCCCAGTCAGCCTGCAGGCGCTTCCGGCGGGCGGCCGGCGGCTCGGGCAGGGTGGCACGCAGCTCCTCAACCCATTCACGCGACGCCACCACGGGAACCAGGTCCGGCTCCGGGAAATAGCGGTAGTCGTCGGCGTCGGACTTGGGCCGGCCGGACGTGGTGGTGCGGGTGTCCTCATGCCAGTGGCGGGTTTCCTGGACCACCGGGTTGCCGGCGTCCAGGACGGCGGCGTGGCGCTGGATCTCGTAGCGGACGGCGTGTTCGACGGCGCGCAGCGAGTTCACGTTCTTGGTTTCGGACCGGATGCCGAACCTTTCGCGGCCGTGCGGGCGCAGCGACACGTTCGCGTCGCAGCGAACGTTGCCGCGTTCCATCTTGGCGTCCGAAACACCCAGGTTCTTCACGATCTCCCGGACCGCAGCCACGTAGGCCTTGGCCAGCTCGGGTGCCCGGGAGCCTGCCCCCTCAATGGGCTTGGTGACGATTTCCACCAGCGGGACGCCGGCGCGGTTGTAGTCCACCAGGGAGAAGTCGGCGCCGTGGATGCGGCCGGTGGCGCCGCCCATGTGGGTCAGCTTTCCAGCGTCCTCCTCCATGTGGGCGCGCTCGATCTCCACCCGGAACACGGTGCCGTCGGAGAGTTCGATGTCCAGGTAGCCGTCGTATGCGATGGGTTCGTCGTACTGGGAGGTCTGGAAGTTCTTGGGAGTGTCCGGGTAGAAGTAGTTCTTCCGGGCAAACCGGCAGCTCTCGGCGATCTTGCAGTTGAGCGCCAGGCCGATCTTGATGGAGGACTCCACCGCGGTTTTGTTCACCACGGGCAGTACGCCGGGCATGCCGAGGTCCACCTCGTTGACGTTGGTGTTGGGCTCGTCGCCGAAGACGTTGGGCGCGGAGGAGAACATCTTGGTCTTGGTGTTGAGTTCCACGTGGACCTCGAACCCCAGGACAGGATCGTACTTCTCCATGGCTTCTTCGAAGCTCAGGATTGCCTCTGTGTTCATTACTTTGCCTCCTGGCTTCCAACAAGGGTTTCGACGGGCCCGGCGGCGGCAAGCTCGGGCGCCTGCGCCAGCAGCGGTCCGCCCCACTTGGCCTCCAGCAGCGATTCGAGCACGGCGCCCACGCGGTAAAGGCGGGCGTCCTCGCGGGCCGGTGCCAGCAGCTGGATGCCCACGGGGAGTCCATCCTCGTCCGCCAGGCCGCCCGGCAGGGACAGGCCCGGCACACCTGCCAGGTTGGCCGGAATGGTGGCGACGTCGTTGAGGTACATGGCCAACGGATCGTCCAGCTTTTCACCGAGGCGGAAGGCCGTGGTGGGGGCGGTGGGCGAAATCAGCACGTCCGCCACGGTGAAGGCGGCATCGAAGTCGCGCTGCACCAGGGTGCGGACCTTCTGGGCCGAACCGTAGTAGGCGTCGTAGTAGCCGGCGCTCAGCGCGTAGGTGCCCAGGATGATGCGGCGCTTCACCTCGTCACCGAAGCCGGCGGCACGGGTAGCACCCATGACGCGTTCGATGGTCATGGGACCGTCTTCGGGGAGGACGCGCAGGCCGTACCGGACGCCGTCGAACTTGGCGAGGTTGGAGGAGGCCTCGGAGGGCATGATCAGGTAGTAGGCGCCCAGGGCGTACTGGAAGTTGGGGCAGGAAACCTCAACGATTTCGGCGCCGGCTTCCTTGAGGAGCTCCAGGGAGTCATTGAAGCGGTTTTCGACGCCGGCCTGGTAGCCCTCGCCGTGCAGCTCCTTGATGATGCCGATCCGCATGCCCTCAACGTTGCCGGTTTTCGCTGCGGCCACGAGGTCGGCCAGCGGGTCCGGGAGCGAAGTGGAGTCGCGGGGATCGTGCCCCCCGATGACCTGGTGCAGGAGCGCGGAGTCCAGGACGGTCCGGGACACGGGGCCGATCTGGTCCAGCGAGGACGCCATGGCGATGGCGCCGTACCGGGACACGCTGCCGTACGTGGGCTTCACGCCCACCGTGCCGGTGACGGCGCCGGGCTGGCGGATGGACCCGCCGGTGTCCGTACCCAGGGCGAGAGGTGCTTCGAAAGCCGCGACGGCGGCAGCGGAGCCACCGCCGGAGCCGCCCGGGATCCGGTCCAGGTCCCAGGGATTGCGAGTGGGCCCGTAGGCGGAATGTTCAGTGGAGGAGCCCATGGCGAACTCGTCCAGGTTGGTCTTGCCCAGGATGGGCATCTTCGCGGCGCGGAGGCGTTCCACCACAGTGGCGTCGTAGGGGCTGTGCCAGCCCTCGAGGATTTTGGAGCCTGCCGTGGTGGGCTGGCCCACCGTGACAATGAGGTCCTTGACGGCGATGGGGACGCCGGCCAGGACATGCAGTGCCTCAGCTTCCGCTCCGCCGGCGGCGCGGATGGCGTCCACCTCGGCGGCGACGGCCAGCGCCTCTTCGGCGTTGACGTGCAGGAAGGCGTGGACGCCGCGTTCACCGCCGTCAACCTCCGCGATCCGGTCCAGGTAGGCCTGGGTGACCTCGACGGAGGTCACCTCGCCAGCTGCCAGCTTTTCCGCGAGCCGTGAGGCTGAGAGGCGGATCAGTGTGTTGGTGTCAGTCATGGGTTATGCCTCATCCAGGATTGCCGGGACCTTGAAACGGTTGTCGTCGGAGTCCGGTGCGCCGGAGAGCGCCTGTTCCGCGGTGAAGGTGTGGCCCACAACGTCTTCGCGGAACACGTTGCTCAGCGGAATGGGGTGTGAGGTGGCCGGGACGTCGTCCCCGGCGGCCTGACTGACGGATTTGACCGAATCAACGATGACGGCGAGTTCTCCGGCCATCCTGTCCAGCTCTTGGTCACTCATCTCAATGTGAGCGAGCCGCGCGAGATGCGCGACGTCGTCACGGTTGATCGCAGCCATGGATCTCCCCTGCAAAGTTCGAATTGATTTCCGATCCATTCTAGTGGGGAAACAATGATGCCCGTCTGACATCCCCCAGCGGGCGTCAGACGGGCACCTTGATGCCGGGTTCCGCCAACGTGTGGCGGCAGCACGGCAGCTATAGACTAACCGATTCCGATGGCTCCGGTCAGCATGCCGATTCCCAGCATGACCAGGGACACCACGGCACTGCGCCAGAGGACCTTCTTGTGGTGGTCGCCCAGGTCAACCTTGGCCAGCGAAACCAGCAGCAGGATGGCGGGAACCAGCGGGCTCTGCATGTGGAACGGCTGGCCGGTGATGGAGGCGCGGGCCATCTCGGCGGCGCTGATTCCGTAGTGGCCGGCCGTCTCGCTCAGGACGGGCAGCACACCGAAGTAGAAGGCGTCGTTGCTCATGAAGAACGTCATGGGGATGCTCAGGACACCGGTGATGACGGCCATGAGCGGGCCCATGCTGGAGGGGATGATCTGCACCAGCCACGCTGACATGGCTTCCACCATGCCGGTGCCGGTCAGGACGCCGGTCAGGACTGCGGCGGCCATGACCATGCTGACGACGGCGACAACAGACGGTGCGTGGGCCACGATCTGCGCGGCCTGGTCCTTGACCTTGGGGAAATTGACCAGCAGGGCGATGGCGGAACCCACCATGAAGACGTACGGCAGTGGCACGAGGTCCGCGATGAGCATACCCATGACGGCGACCGTGAGGCCCAGGTTGAACCACTGCAGCTTGGGACGCAGGGTGCTGCGGTTGGGGTCCAGGGCGGTGTCCGCCATGGCGCTGTCGTGTTCGTCCACCAAGTCCTCGGTGCGTTCCAGGACGGCAACGGATGAGCCGTCCGTGGAGACGCCGCCGACGGCGGGGGCTGCTCCGCCGGGGTTGGTCGCCTTGGGTCCGCGGCCGGCGCCTGAACCACTGGCACCACCGGAAGGGTGCGTGCCGCCGTCGAACGCCTCAGCGGTAAAGGGCTCTGCCGTGGACGGCACTGCCCAGATCTCCGGCTGGGTTGCCCGGAGGCGGTTGCGCTCCTGCAGGCCGAGCAGCCAGGCGAAGGCGAAGACGACGACGATGCCGGCCAGGAGGGACGGGATCATTGGGACGAAGACGTCGTTGACGTCGATGTTCAGGGCGCTGGCGGCGCGGGCGGTGGGGCCGCCCCACGGCACGATGTTCATGGTGCCGTTGGCCAGTCCGGCCACGCAGGTGAGGACCACGGGGCTCATCTTCAGCCGGAGGTAGATGGGCAGCATGGCCGCCGTGGTGAGGATGAAGGTGGTGGAGCCGTCACCGTCGAGGGATACGGCAGCTGCGAGGACGGCGGTTCCCAGGACCACCTTGGCGGGGTCGTTGCCGAGCTTGCGGAGGATGAACCGGACCAGGGGGTCGAACAGCCCGACGTCGATCATCAGGCCGAAGTAGATGATGGCAAACATCAGCAGGGCTGCGGTTGAGGTCATGGACTTCATGGACTCCATGACCATGTCGCCAATGCCAAGGCCTGCACCGGCGAAGAGGCCAAAAACGGTGGGGACGATGATCAACGCCAGCACTGGCGTCAACTTCTTCGTCATGATCAGCACCATGAATACCGCGATCATTGCGAATCCAAGTAATACCAGCACGGCCGGCTCCTTACTATGTGAACAGCGGCACAGCGGTGTGACGCGTGCTACAGACTGTAGGGTGGCGGCCGTCACGGCCGTGCCTTTGGCTCAATTGATTGGCATACTGCTTATTGGGAGCATTTTGCTCATTGTGCTCACGGCTGCTGGTGTCCACGGTTGCCCGCCCTAATCAAGGAGGATCATGCAGCGTTCCGTGCCCCGCCGGCCGTTGCGGTTCTCCACCCAGACCCTCCTGCTCCAGTTGTCCGTGGTGCTGCTGGTTGTCCTGTTCAGCGCCGCAGTGCACGCCTGGCTCACCTACGGCAGGGTTGGCAGCGAGGCTGAGAACCAGGCCCTGACGCTGGCGCGGACCGTGGCCTCGGACGCCTCGGTGCGGGCTGACGTGCTGGCGATCAGCCAGCAGCCCGGCACTCCCCCGCCCGCCGAGCTCGCGGCGGGGCCGCTGATGGAAGCGGCCGAAGCGGCACGGACCCGGACCGGCGCCCTGTTCGTGGTGATCACCGACGAGACCGGACTGCGGCTTGCCCACCCGGACCCGGAGCGCCTGGGCGAAAAGGTCAGCACCGACCCCTCCGAGGCCCTGGCCGGCCGGGAGGTCACCACCCGGAACACGGGAACACTGGGGCCCTCTGCCGGGGCGAAGGTTCCCGTCTATGCGCCGGACAGCACCACCGTGGTGGGCGAGGTCAGCGTGGGCTACTCCATGGAAACGGTGGGCCAGAGCGTGGCGCGGGATATCGGCCCCGTTGCCCTCACCGCAGCCGGCGCGCTGCTGGCGGGCGTGCTGGGTTCGTTCCTGCTGCGCCGCCGGCTGACGCGGGTCACCCTGGGGCTGGAACCTGAGGAGATCAGCACGCTGGTCCACGACCAGGTGGCGGTCCTCCAGGGCGTGGACGATGGCGTGGTTGGCGTCTCCGCCGACGGGCGGATCACCGTGTTCAACGCAGCCGCCCAACGGCTGCTGGAACTGCCGGACCTGGCCGGCAGCCGCTGGGAGGATGCTCCGGTACCGGACCAGGTGAAGTCCCTCACCCGTGCAGGCTCCAATAGCCCCGAGGCGCTTGAGCTGGTGGCCGGCGGGCGGGTGCTGGTGGCCAACGCCCGCAAGGCCCTGCACCGGCGCGAGGACCTCGGCTGGGTGGTGATGCTCCGGGACCGCACGGAACTCCAGCAGCTCACCCGGCAGCTGGATGCTGTCGGAACCATGTCCACGGCGCTGCGGGCCCAGCGCCACGAGTTCGCCAACCAGCTGCACACCATAGCCGGGTTCATGAGCATCGGCCAGCACCAGCAGGCCCGGGAGTACCTGGCACGGCTGGCAGCCACCGGGCCGCTGAAATTCCCGGTGGACCAGGCCGAGCTGCTCCAGGACCCGTACCTGCAGGCCTTTGTGGGTGCGAAGGGCGTCGAGGCGGACGAGCGCGGGGTGGCCCTGCGGATCGGCCCCGAGACCCTGGTCCGCGGGCAGGTGGCGGAGGCCCAGGACGTCACCACCGTGCTCGGCAACCTGATCGACAACGCGGTCAACGCCGCGGTGGCAGGCTCCGCCACGGACCGCTGGGTGGAGCTGGAGGTGCTGGACGAGCCGGACGACGACGGCGGCACGCTGCACATCGTCGTCGCCGACTCGGGTGACGGGCTGGCAGAGGGAACGGACCCGGAGGCGATCTTCGCGGAAGGCTTCAGCACGGCGTCCGGACCGCTGGCCCGGAACGGCAGCGGCGGCCAGGGGTTTGGGCTGGCCCTGGCGCGCCAGCTGGCCCGGCGGCGCGGCGGGGACGTCAGAGTCCTGGAGCCTGGCAGTCCGGGCGGACCAGGCGCAGTATTCATGGCCACCCTGCCGGGGACCACGGCAGGGACGGCGGGCAGGACAAGCACAGGGACAGCCGGAAAGGATACCCATGCCTGAAGATTTTCGGGTGCTGATCGTGGACGACGACTTCCACGTGGCCAAGCTCCACGCCGCCTACGTGGATTCCGTGGCGGGATTCATGGCGCTGGCACCAGTGGGCACCGCGTCGCTGGCGCTGCAGTCCATCCACAGCCTGAGGCCGGACCTGGTGCTGCTTGACGTCTACCTGCCGGACGCGTCCGGACTGGACCTGCTCCAGCAGCTGGACGTGGACACCATCATGCTGACAGCAGCCTCCGATGCCGTTTCCGTCCGGGTGGCCTTCCGCCGCGGCGCGCTGGGCTACCTCCTGAAGCCTTTTACGTCGGAAGCCCTCTCCCAGCAGCTGCGCTCGTATGCCCGGTACCGCCGCCTGCTGGCGCAGCCCGGGGCTCTGGACCAGGAGGCGGTGGAGCGCGCCAAGCGCGCCCTGATCCCGGGCGACGTCACGCCGTCGTCAAAACCCCGCTCGGCCACCGAGGCGGCAGTGCTGGAATCCCTGGTACCCGGCGAGCAGTACTCGGCCGCCGAAGTGGCCGGGCGGGTGGGGGTTTCGCGCGCCACCGCGCAGCGGTACCTGTCCTCCCTGGCGGACGACGGCGCCGTGGACATCCAGCTGCGGTACGGAACGACGGGGAGGCCGGAGCACCGCTACGGCCTCCCCGCCACGTGAGCCGGTGCTCCTAGTTGCTGCCCTTCTGCGCCACGAGCTCGATCTCCACGAGCATCTTGGGGTCCAGGAACGGCAGGACGTGCACCAGTGACAGGGTGGGGCGGATGTCGCCGAAGACCTCGCCGTGGGCCCGGCCTGCGTCTTCCCACTTGCTGATGTCCGTGAGGTAGAGCTTGGACTGGACGACGTCCTCGAAACCGAAGCCGGCGTCAGCGAGGACTGTGCCGAGTTTCTGCAGGATGTACTGGGTCTGGGTGTAGAAATCGTCCCCGACGATTCCGTCCTCGCCGCTGGCCGCGGTGGCGGAGATGTAGAGGGTGTTGTCCACCTGGACGGCCCGTGAGTAGCCGAGGGTCTGTTCCCAGACGGAGCCGGTGCCGAAGGTTTTGCGCATGGTGGGCCTTTCAGTGCTGGAGGGGGTTCGGCACCACTGTAGGGCTGCTACACGTCGAGGCGGTAAACCAGCAGTTTTATGTCAGTTCCGGGGACCAGCCAGTCACGTTCGGGCACCCGGCGGAAGCCCGTCTTGCGGTAGAGGCCATGGGCGCTTTCCCAGGTCTGTCCGGTGGTGAGGGCCACAGCCTTGATGCCGTCCAGCTGCCTGGCATACTCCAGGATGGCGTCCACCATGACCCTGCCCGCGCCGCTGCGCTGGACCACCGGGTCCACCACCAGCATGCGGAACTCGAGCTCGTCTTCAAGGGCGATGTCCGCGTACGGCTCCCCTGCCCGCGCCAGTGTCACCGAACCGACAACCTGGCCGTCCCGTTCGGCCACCCAGATGGTGGCGTGTCCGGCCCGCAGCGCCACGTCCTGGACTTTGCGCATGTAGGGGTGGTCGGCGTCCTCGAAGTAGCCCGCGGCGAGGTAGGAATCACGCGTAATGCGGGCAACGGCGTCGTAATCTGCTTCGACGGCGGGACGGACTGTTATCTGCGGCTGCACCCGTCAATGGTAGTGGTACTGGCCGGTAGCACCTGGCAAACCTGCGCTTTTCGTGAGCGAACTATCAGAGCGGAAATTTGCCCGAAAGCTCCAGGCCGCCGGCGCAGGTCCAGGCCTCCAGGCGGTCGGCGTCCATAGGCCCGCCCTCCAGCGGGCTGGCCAGGCGCGGCCGCCGAACCCAGCAGCCGGCTTCCTCTGCAATGAGCGCACCTGCCGAGAAATCGTGCTCGTTGAGGCCACGCTCTCCGTACGCATCGTGGGTCCCGTCGGCCACGAGGCACAGGTCCAGGGCGGCGGATCCCAGGCGCCGGACATCGGCGAAGCCGTCCATCAGTCCGGCCAGGAAAACGGCCTGCTCGGCCCGGACCCCCGGATCGTAGCTGAACCCGGTGGCCAGGATCTGGCCCTTCCGGCCCGGGACGGGACCCTCCAGCCGGGTCACCCTCCCCGCTTCCTCCAGCCAGGCGCCCTCGCCGCGTGCGGCGTAGTAGACGCGGCCCAGCGCAGGGGCATTGACGACGCCGGCCAGCCAGGCGCCGTCGGCATCGGCGACTGCCACGGAGGTGGCGTAGTAGACGATGTTGCGGATGAAGTTGGTGGTGCCGTCCAGCGGGTCGATGGACCAGCGGTAGCCGGTGGGTTCGGCCGGCCTGGTGGTGCCGTGTTCCTCGCCGGTGATGGCGTCCCCCGGGCGGGCCGCTGTGATGACGTCCCGGACGGCGTGCTCGGCCGCGACGTCGAACGCCGTGACCCAGTCGCCGGCGTCGCCCTTGTTGCTGGCCTGCAGGGCCTCTGCGTTGCGGCCGGCCAGCACCGCGGCTCCCGCCGCCGCTGCAGCCTTGGCCACCTCCAGCAGGTCTGTAGGACTGGTCATGCCGTTACCTCCGCGTCAGTGTGTTCTGCCGGGGCCGCAGGCTCAGGCCCCTCTACTTCAGCCCCAACCTCCAGTTCAGCCCCGCCCTCCAGTGCTGCCGGCCCGCCGGCCAGGAGCTTGCGGAAACCGTCCTCGTCCAGCACGGGGACACCCAGCTGCTCGGCCTTGTCCAGCTTGGTACCGGCGCTTTCACCGGCCACCAGGTAGCTGGTGTTCTTGGAGACGGAACCGGCCGCCTTGCCGCCACGGACCAGGATGGCTTCCTTGGCCTCATCCCGGCTGAAGTTCGGCAGCGAGCCGGTGACGACCACCGTCAGTCCTTCGAGCGTGCGGGGCATGGAGTCGTCGCGTTCGTCCGCCATCCGGACCCCCGCGGCCGCCCAGCGGTCCACGATCTCCTGGTGCCAGTCCTCCGCGAACCATTCCTTCAGTGCCGCAGCGATGGTGGGGCCTACGCCGTCGACATGCGCCAGGTCCTCCTCCGACGCCTGGCGGATGGCGTCCATGGTGCTGAAGGCGGTTGCCAGAGCACGGGATGCCCGCGGGCCCACGTGCCGGATGGACAGCGCAACCAGCACCCGCCAAAGCGGCTGGGCCTTGGCCTTCTCCAGTTCCTTGAAGAGTTTTTCCGTGGTGGCCGTGGGCTTGGACGGTGACTTGGCCGTGCCCTTGCTGTAGAAGTAGGGCACCAGCTCGTATTCGCCCGTCGGGACGCCTTTGGACCGCTTCTCCCGCCGGATGCGGACGCCGGCCAGGTCCTCGCGGGTGAGGTCGAACAGCGCGGCTTCGGAGGTGAGCGGTGGAACTTCCGGCTCGGCCGGCTGGGTCAGCGCAATGGCGGCTTCCCAGCCGAGGGCCTCGATGTCGAAGGCTCCCCGGCCGGCCAGGTGGAACACGCGCTCGCGCAGCTGGGACGGGCAGGACTTCGCATTAGGGCAGCGGATGTCCACGTCGCCCTCCTTGGCCGGAGCCAGCGGTGTACCGCAGGAGGGGCATTCGGTGGGCATCACAAAATCCCGCACCGGCGGGTCCTGCTGGTCGCGGAGGGCAAGGACCGGGCCCACGATCTCGGGAATCACGTCGCCCGCCTTGCGCAGGACCACGATGTCGCCGATCTTCACGCCCTTGGCCTTGACCACGTCCTGGTTGTGCAGGGTGGCCATTTCCACGGTTGAACCTGCTACCTTGACCGGTTCCATCATGCCGAAGGGCGTCACGCGGCCGGTGCGGCCCACGTTCACCAGGATGTCGAGCAGCTTGGTGTGCACTTCCTCGGGCGGATATTTGTAGGCCACCGCCCAGCGCGGGACCCTGGTGGTGTAGCCAAGTGCCCGCTGGGTGGCGAAGTCGTCCACCTTGATGACGATGCCGTCGATCTCATGCAGCAGCTTGTGGCGCTGGTCCCCGTAGCGCTTGATGAAGTCCAGGACTTCTCCGACGCTTTTGAGCACCTCGGAGTAGGGGCTGACAGGGAGGCCCCATTCCTTCAGCAGGGCGTAGGTCTCGGACTGGCTGCGCGCCTGCAGCCCTTCGCGGGCGCCGATGCCGTGGACGAACATCTTGAGCGGGCGCTTGGCCGTTTCAGCGGGGTCCTTCTGGCGGAGCGAGCCGGCTGCAGCGTTGCGGGGGTTGGCCAGGGGCGCCTTGCCGGCTTCAATCAGTGCTTCATTGAATTCGGCGAAAGCCTTGGACGGGATAAAGACTTCCCCGCGGATTTCCATCTCGGCCGGAAAATCCCCGCCTTGGAGCTGCTGCGGAATTTCCTTGATGGTGAGGACGTTGTGCGTGATGTCTTCACCGGTGGTGCCGTCCCCGCGGGTGGCTGCGCGGACCAGCTTCCCGTCACGGTACAGGAGGTTGACGGCCAGGCCGTCGATCTTGAGCTCCGTCAGCCAGGCCGCGGCAGGGGTGCCGTCGCCGAGCTTGCCGATGCCGGCCTCGGCCTTGGCGAGCCAGGCCTCCAGTTCGTCAAGGGAAAAAACATCCTCGAGGCTGTACATCCGCTGCAGGTGCTCCACGGGCTTGAACGCGGCGGAGACTTCCCCGCCCACCTCCTGGGTTGGCGAGTCGTTCGCCACCAGTTCGGGGTGGAGCGCCTCGATCTCCTCCAGGCGCCGGAAGAGGTCATCGAATTCGGCATCGGAGACCAGCGGCGCATCTTCCTGGTAATACGCGAACCGGTACTTCCTGACCAGGTCCACCAGGTTCTCGTATTCCTCACGGACGGATTCGGTGGGGACGGCCTCAGCTTCCTTTGGTGTCCCGCCGGTGGTTGTTCCGGCACCGGGAGTCCGGTGCGGAGACATCGAGGCGGTCTTTTCTGCGGGGCCTGGTCCTGTAGTCACAGACCTATCTTGCCTCACCGCCCGTCAGTGTGCCCGGAACCGGCTCCTGCCCCACCAGGCGAAAGCCAGCCCGGCGGTTCCCACCAGCAGGACGCCGGCCGTGATGGTCAGGGGGTCCGGCCCTTCCGGTCCCGGACCGCCGGCGGGGGCAACGGCCGCGGCCTGGGTTGGCCTGGCCGGCCTGGTGACGGGTTTGGTCCAGTTCGATTCGGTGGAGGCAGTGGCTGAGGACGTGGTGCCGGGTTCCGTATGCGTGGCTTCCGGGGTGGCGGATCCGCCAGGCGAGTCCTCCGTGGGGGCAGGTGCCGCGGGCATGGCTGCTGGACCAGGGCTGCTGGCCGCGGCAGGATCAGTCCCTGGTGGGACCGTCGGTGCAGGCGTTGGCTCCGGGCGCGGAGCGGGTGGTTCTGCGGGTTCCTTTGCCTTTCGGGGCGGGTCGGTGTCCGTCGGTTTCCGGGCTTCCCCCAATATTGGCAGGCAAAGAACCTGGCATTCCGAGGGATCCGGCGGGGCAGCGCTGGTTGCCGTGGGGTCCGGAGTTTCCGCCGCTGCGGCCCCGGCCGCGGACAGGCTTACTGCGAGCGCCAGGACGGCGGCCGACGCCGTCGCCGGGACAGCGCGGAGTGCTGGTAAGGACGGGGACATTCGCTACCTTTCGATGCGCGCAGTCCCCCCACTGCGGCTTTCTGGTGTCCCCGGTAGTTTTCTATACCTCGACGGAGGGCCGCAAATCCACCGGACCTGCGGCCCTCCATGCGCGCGATGCGTCAGACCCTGTTTTCAGGGGGCAGCGCCACCTGGATTTTCCGGGCCTTGCCGCGGCCCACCACGTAGCCGCGGCCCGGGATGAAGTCCGGGCTGACACGGCCCAGCGAGGTGTTCAGCAGGCTCTCGCCTTCGATGTCGCCGGGATTCAGCAGCAGCCCGCGCCGGCCGGATTTGAACGGCTGGGCAAGGGACCAGGCCGAGGACCAGGTGGAGGTTTCGGATTCCCCCACCACCCACTGGTCAGCCTTGATGGATGCCGTCACCAGTTGGGCCACTCCCGATTCCGCCAGGGTGTCGGTGAACTCTGTGAGGCCTTCGATGAAGATGCCCAGGGCCCCGGGATTCCCGGAGGAGTGTTCAACCAGGTCCTCCACCACCTCGGCGAGGTCGTCCGCGCCCACGATGGACCGGTTCCAGATGGGCAGGGACGCGACGGCGGAGCGCCGGGATCCTACGTAGACCAGCTCCGTGTCCGGGCTGGACCGGCGCAGGGCATAGGCGAGTGTCACCAGGGCGACGGTGCGGCCTGCACCCGGGGGGCCGGCAAGGAGCAGCGGTCCCCTGGCCAGGATCTCGGCGGGCTGCAGGGTTTCGTCGTCAACGCCAATGACCGGAAGGCCCTGGCTGCCGGCGGGCAGGACCTCCAGGTCCACCTGTTCCGGAAGCCTCTCGATGACAGGGGCGGCGTCCAGCCCCTGTCGCTGCATGGCTTCACTGAGCTTGTGGACCTCGCGGGCCTGCAGCGCCAGGTTGGAGTTCCCGCCGAGGACTGCCAGCTGGACTTCGAGCCCGTCCAGGAGTCCGCGTCCGGGAGGTGAGGCGGCGTTGAGGACGTCCCGGGGCACGTCCAGGGAAATGTAGTCGTCCTCGGAGGACAGCCGCAGGACCAGGCGGCGCTGGATGGAAGCGAGCAGTGACGCGGGCACGGCGTTCGGCCTGTCACCGGTGACCACCAGGTGGATGCCGACGGCGCGGCCGTCAGTGGCCAACTGGAGGAAGATGTCCCACAGGGCGGACAGCCTGCTGTGTTCGTAGGCCTCACGGAACGCGGACATGCCGTCCACCAGCACGAAGATGCGCTTTTCGTCGGGCCTGTTGGCCAGCTTGCGGTACTCGACGATGGTGGCGGCGCGGACTTCCGCGTACCGGGCGGAGCGCTGCTCCGCGATGTCCCTCAGCAGGCGCAGCAGGCGCCCGACGCGTTCCACGTCGTCGCCGTTGATGATGCCGCCCACGTGGGGAAGCTCTTCCAGCATCCTCAGCCCGGAGGAGCCGCAGTCGATGCCGTAGACATGCACCGGCCCTCCGCGCGGTGTGATGGCCGCGGCAATGGCGATGCCGCGCAGCGCTGCGGACTTTCCTGACCCGCCGGTGCCGTAGATGGCCATGTTCCCGTCCTTGTCCGGTTCGTAGAACACGGTGGGCTGGGACTGGCGGGCGGGGTCGTCGGCAACGCCGAGGAGGAGCTGTTCGTCCGTGCGGGGGTTGGGCAGCCTGGAAAAGTCGTAGGTCTTGGCCAGTTCGTCCAGCCAGGGCTTGCGCGGGGCATGGATGGACAGCGTGTCGGCGGCCCGGACGATGGTTGCGGTCATCCGTGCGATGTCGTTGGGGCCTGTGGGCTCTGCTGCCTCGGGTTTCTCCGGTGCCGGTGCTTCCCAGCTGGGCCCCGAGCCGAAGGCCATCTCGACAACGTCGATCTGCGGCCGCTGCGGCTTCTCCGTGGTCCAGCCGCCCGCGTAGCCGGTCTGGAAGCCCTGGATCCGGCCGGGGCCCGTCTTCGCGGCGCCGCGGCCGGGGATGGAGGGATCAAAGTACGCGGCGTCCGGCACGCCCAGGATGTCCGTGGCGTCATCCTCATCAGCCATCCGCAGGGCCACCCGCAGGTTGGTGTTGGCGCGCAGGCTGTCCTTGATAACGCCTGCCGGGCGCTGGGTGGCCAGGATGAGGTGCAGCCCCAGGGACCGTCCGCGGGCTGCCACGTCCACAACACCGTCCACGAATTCAGGCACCTCGCTGGCCAGCGCGGCAAACTCGTCGACGACGATCACCAGGTAGGGCGGCGCGTCCGGGTCGGCCTCGCGCTGCAGTGCCAGCAGGTCCTTGGCCTTCTTCCGGTTCAGCAGGTGCTCGCGGTAGTGGAGTTCGGCGCGCAGCGAGGTCAGGGCCCGCCGGACCAGGTGCGGCGAAAGGTCTGTCACCAGGCCCACGGTATGGGGCAGGTTGATGCAGTCGGCGAAGGCGGCCCCGCCCTTGTAGTCCACGAACAGGAAGCTGACCCGGTCCGGGCTGTAGGCGGCGGCCATTCCCATTACCCAGGATTGCAGGAATTCGGATTTGCCTGCGCCCGTGGTGCCGCCCACCAGGGCGTGCGGCCCCTCGTTCTTCAGGTCAAGGTACAGCGGTTCGATGCCTTTGGAGCCCACCAGGGCACGCAGGGTGCCGTTGTCCTTGCGGTTGGCCACGGCGCTCGCGTGCACTGAGTTGTTTTCCGTCCAGCGTTCGGCGACGGACTGGGGGTTGTCCAGGAAGTCCTTGCCGATCAGGGTGGCATAGGACACGGCCCGCGGAAGGTCGGAGTCGTCGTTCACAGGTTTGCCCACATCCATGACGGGCGCCAGCATCCGGGCCAGCTGGGCGGCCAGCTCCGCGTCAACGCTTTCGCAGCTGACCGGGTACGTGTGCCTGCCCAGGCGGACCTGCCCCGTGGTGGTGCCATGGTCGCCGTCCACCACCATGAAGTCGCGGCAGGCTGCGGGAAGCGACTGGATGTCGGTGGCCACCCAGATCACGTGGACGCCGGAGTCGGGGCCGCGCTCTGCGAGCCGGGTGAGGCGGCCTCGGTCCACCGGGGCGTCGTCCTCCACGATGACCAGCACGGCCGGAAGCACCGGTTCCGGCACCTCCTGCTTGGCGGGGTCCAGTTCCGGCCGGAGGTCGGCGCCGGTGCGTTTGGCCGCCGCCTCCCGGGCGTCAAGGAGGTCCTCGAGCCGGGCCAGGAGCGATGCCCCGCCGGCTGAGCCGGCCGCCAGGTGGTCGCCGGTGAGGGGGCTGTGCCCCGAGCCCACGTGGGGAAGCCACTGCAGCCAGTTCCACCGTTCCCGGGACTGGGCTGACGTGATGGCCGCGAGGACCACCTCCGCGGGCGAGTGGAGCCCCACGAGCTGCAGCACCATGCCGCGGGCCACGTCATCCACCAGGCCGCGGGCACCGGCAATGCCCAGGGATCCGGAGCTCCGCAGCTGCGAGACAACGGGAACGCCCTCAATGTCGCGGAACTGCTTCAGGCAGTCCTGGATTTCCCGGGCGTACTGGACTTCGGTGTCGTTGTTCTGCGGTTCCTCAAGGAGGACCCGCGAGGGTGCGGTGCCCAGGCCGAACCGAAGGCCAAGGAACCAGCGGTGTTCCGGACGGTGGGTCCACAGCAGCGGACCCAGTTTGTAGATGGCGTCAACGGTGTCGCTGACGGACGGTGCCTCCTGCAGGCGGACGGCGCGTTCCACCTGCTGCAGTTCGGTGAGGTCGTGGCGGAAATCGGCCATGGAGGCGCGGAACTGCTTGAGCTGTTCCTTCTGCTGGCGTCTGGTCCGCATCTTCTGGTCCACGTAATGGCCCACGACGAACAACGGCATCATCAGCATGAACAGCACCGAGAGCGGGTTGCCGGTCACGGCGAAGATCACGGCGCCCATCAGCAGCGGGGTGATCATCATGATGTAGGGGAACGGGTTGTCCTCGGGCCGTTTGGGCCCGGACGGGACCACGCGCTTTGGCTCCTCGAAGCGGGGAACCACCCGGGGTGAACGGTTGAAGCTGACCATGGGCGACGTCGGGGCTGCCGCGTGGTTGTGCCCCAGCGGCACCACGGTCACGGTGGTGTCGCCCAAGGTGACCGTGTCCGAGGAATTGAGGGTGGCCCGGGTGACCGGAAGCCCGTCCATCAGGAGCCCGTTGGCGGAGTTGGTGTCCACGATTTCCACGCCGTCGCCCACCGTGATCCGGGCGTGCCGCTTGGACGTCAGGGGGTCCGAGAGGCGGATGTCCACGTCACGGTCCCGGCCGATGTAGCTGGTGCCGGTGGGCAGCGAAAACTCGCGGCCGGCGTCGGGCCCCGAAAGAACCCTGAGGGTGGCCGCTGCGGGACCGCGGCCGGCGCCGGGCACGTCGAACTGCGTGCTGACCTGTGCCAGTGACACCACGGAGCCGGGGCGCAGGCCGGACTCCAGGAGGTTGTCGGTCCGGGTGAGCATGTTTCCGCTCAGGCCCGCGCCCACGAAGGCTTCCTCGATCCGCAGGGAGAGGTTGTCCGGGGCCGGGGTGCCCTTGCGGCCCGGGTCCGCGGCCCAGAGCACGGCAGCGGTATCGGCCACGGTGGCCAGGCCGTCCACTGTGACGGCCAGGTCCTTGGACTCGGCAGGATCCCGGCTAAGGGTCAGGCGGATCCTCATCCTTCGTCCACGCCCCTCATCTTCTCCAGCAGGTACAGGTCCTCAGGGGTCACCAGGTGCGACGTCACGGCGTGCTCAACCAGCCTGGCACGGCGGTTGGTGGCTAGTTTGCCGCCGCCCCCGCGCAGGCCCACCACCCCCACGCGGTCGAGTTTGTCGCAGACGTTGTCCAGCTTCCGGTTGAAGCGGGTCAGGGCCCAGCCCAGGGTCTTGGCGGCCGCGGCCGAGGAGGGAATGGCGCTGAAGCCGGTTCCTTCCCGCCGGAGCATGGGTTCGGCGAGCGCCACGATGAGGGCTTTCTGGGAGTCTGTAAACACCACCGGGCCGATGGTGGTGTCACCGTTGCTGTCGCCCTCGCGTGACTCCTGCCGGAAAGACGGGGTCTTCAGGTGCACCGCGAACTCGTAGGTGGTGGGACCGGCGGTGAAGATAATGTTCGTGTGGCTGAAGACCAGCGGGATCCGGGCGCCCGGTGACAGCCAGGCCTGCATTCCGCCGGAGGCATCCGCCACCGTGGCCGAGAGCATGCTGCCCACGTTGCTGAGCCACCAGATCCCGTCGTAGCGGGCCACCTGCAGGAACTGCCGGTGCAGGTAGGGGTTGTCATCGACTTCAAGGTCGCCTTCGCGGCCGATGTTGAAGACGTCTTCGTCCGATGGCTCGTACCACTCACCACAGAAATCTATTGCTAGATCCCCCATTTTCTGTGCCTCCTCGTTGGGCAAAATTTCACCGGGCTAACTTTTCGTTGGACAACCTGCCGTTCGACAACCTGTCGTGCGGCCATATGGTGCGTTTCGTCGTCGTACTGCTGCTGGGATGGTCCGCGGCTCAGGAGCCGGTGCACCCGATGGAGCTTTCCTCCATCGGGGAGAACGCGCCGTCAGAGCGCACGATCATGACCTGGATGCAGGTCTCCCCCGACGGATTCGCCGTCACCTTGACCGGCGGCTGGCCGATGGACTGGTATTCGCCGCCGCCACCTATGGTGTAGACCCGCCATTTGTAGGTGTCTCCCTCTTTGGGCTGCGGGTTCACCCAGGTGAAGGAGGCGTTGCCGTCCCCTGCCGCTGTCCCGGTGAGGCCTTCCACGTCCGGCACGGTTCCGTTGTCCAGCGCATCGGCCGGCGGCCTGCTGGCCTGCTGGGTCTCTACCGCCGCGGGTTTTTCGGGCGAGGCGTTGGCCACCACCAGGCCCACCACCGCAGTGAGGGCCAACAGGGTGCCGCCCGAGATTGCCAGCCAGAGGTTGCGCCGGCCGTGGTCCACAGCCGGAGCCGCAGCAGCCGGCTCCTCCACCCTTGCCGGCCGGTGGACGGTGGTGTCCGCGGCGTCAGCGCCTGAGCCAAGGCGGCTTCCAGGCAGCGTGCCCTCGTCCTGGGCTGCACCGGCGCTGCCGCCGGAACCGCGCAGGACTGTGGCGTCCGCCCACTCCTGCGGCTGCGGGGCCGGGGCTGGTGCCGGCTGGGAGCCCACGGAGGCTGCCGGGGTAAAGCGCGACGGCGGAGCCTCCGCGGCGGGGCTCTGGCCGTTACTGCTTTGGTTGCCAGGGCCGTGGCCAACACCGCTTTGACTGCCGCCGGCTTGGGGCCACGTGCGTGCCGGGAAGGTGGGGGCGCTGCCGGTCCGTTCCGGATCGATCGCCGCGATGCTCCGGACCCGCGTCTCCTCGACGCCGTCGTCCGGCTGGCTGTCCTCGTGGTGCGGCTCCTCCAGCACTTCGAAGGGTGTGACGGAGAGGTTGAGTTCCGCCTGGATGCGCTGCAGGGCCAGGGCGAAGGCGTGCGCTGAGGAGTATCGGGACTGCGGCGACTTTGCCATGGCCGTGGAGAGGGCCAGTTCCAGGGATTCGGGGACGTCCGCGCGGCCCAGGCGCGGCACCGGCGTGTTGCTGATCCGGCTGATCAGCTCCCGCTGCGAGTTGTCCGCCCCGGGCATCACAAAGGGCGACCGGCCGGCCAGCAGGGTGTAGAGCGTGGCACCGAGGGCCCACACATCCACCATGACCCCGTCCACCGCGCCGTCGGTGAACTGCTCGGGCGGGGACCAGGGGATGGACATTCCTGAGTCGTCGTCGGCGTCCCCGGCGAGCGTGCCGGAGATGCCAAAGTCGGTAAGGGCGGGACGGTTGTAGTCCGTGACCAGGATGTTGGCAGGCTTGATGTCGCGGTGGGCGATGCCGGCACGGTGGGCGGTTTCGACGGCGGAGGCCACCTGGATGCCGACGGCCAGGACTTCATCCACGCTGAACCGCTGCCTGCGGTACCGGACGTCCAGGCTGGGCCTGGAGCAGTACTCCATCGCCAGGTACGAGTGGCCGTCGTCGGTCACTTCCGCTTCGAAGATCGTCACGATGTACGGATGCGAGGACAGCTGGGCCATCAGGTTCGCCTCGGATTCGAACCTGCGGCGGGCACCCTCCGTCTTCAGGTCCGAGAGCAGCACCTTGACTGCAACCTTGCGGCGCGGCCTGTCCTGTTCGTACAGGTAGACGTCGGAGAAACCGCCGGAGCCCAGCAGGCTGATATAGGTGAACCCCTGGATGCGGGGAGGCGGCGCGACGGGCCGTTTGGAACTCAAGGAATCTCCTCAAAACGCAGCGAGATGTTGTCGCCCAGCTCAGCGATGTCACCCTCCAGCAGGATGGCCATCTCGTTCTGAGCCAGGCGGCGGGGAGACTGGCCTTCACGCACCAGGACGGTACCGTTCGTGGCCTTCAGGTCGCAGAGCATGACGTGCCAGCCCTCCAGCCGGACCTCCACATGGGACCGCGAGATGTCCCCTTCGGGGCTTGGAACCTGGACCAGCCTGGGCATGACGCCGCCCTGGACCTGGGACACGGACGGCTGCCGTCCGATGATCAGCGACTGGTCGAGGTCCAGGAGTTCCCCGGTGGACACACGCACCCTGCCCAGCCGGGGGCGCGGCACCTGGACGGCGTCCGGGAGCAGCCCCGCCCCGCACGCGGCGCACTGCGCCCGGGTGGGCGGGTTGGCATGGCCCTGGCGGCAGACCCGGGCCAGGACGGTGGGCCCGGCCGCCGGATCCTCCGCAACCGGTGTGGCGGGCTGTCCGGCTGACGTGGGGATGCTGCTCTTCATGACCGTCTGGCCGTCGTGGTCAGTGTCGACGGCGGCGCTGCCAGCATGGGGCTGCTGCGCGGCAGCGGCCGGCGCGGCCACGACCGCCCGTGGCCCAGCGCCGGTTTGCGGGACATGGATCTGCGGGGCGCTGCCCTGCGGGGCGGGTATCTGCGGGGCGCTGCTCTGCACGGCGGCGTCCGCACCCTTCTTCCACGGAACGGAGTCAATGAGCCCCCCTGCAGGGGCGGGAGATGCAGCGGGCACGTGAGAAGCAAGGGGCAGCGGAGAAGCAGGGGCTGCCGGCGGCCCTGCCGCGGGCATCGGGGCCGGCGTCGGGAGTTCCTGTCCGTCAGGCTGTGCGTTAACTGGGGGATCTGCCGGTTCCTCTCTGTCGGGAGTTCCGTCGATTTCCGCTTCGGCATCGTCCCGCACAGCTGCGTCCTCGATGCTCCGCACAACGGTCCTCTCCCAGAGGTGGTCGTAGGAGCTCGTGTGGTCGCTGGCGGGGGCTGCCCGCCCGGCGGGAAGTACCGGCTCACCGGGAGCGGGTTCTGCCGGATCAACTTCCGCCGGACGTACCCCTGAGGGAAGTATCTCTGACGGCGCGGAGCCGTCAGCTGAAGCACCGTGAGAGTCGGAATCCGCGCCGGAGTCCGGACCGGAACCTGTCACGGCAACGTGCGCGTTGCCGTCTTCCTGCTCCAAGTCGCCGTCCTGGTCCTCCTGATCGCCGTCGTCGGCCAGCAGGTCGTCGTCGAGCACGCCGACAACGGTCTCGGCCGAGGCACCGTGTTCCGGCGCGACGGTCTCCACTGAGGCCGCGCGGTCCGGGACGATGGTCATCTCTGCCGAGGCATCAGCATCGGGCGCGGCGTCCCGGACGTCAGCGATGCCCGCGGAATCCACCACAACCGAGGCCGGAGCGGCTGCGGACGGTCCAAGTTCCGGCTGGCGCGGGGCCAGCACGAGCGCCAGGGACTGCAGCAGGACAACGCCCTCCCCCAGCGGCAGTTCCTGCTGCCCTGCCGAGCCGGCAGCCGGAATGGCCAGCCGGCATGCACCCGGCAGGGCGAACCGGCGCTCGTTCCAGGTGGTGACGTCCCGGCCGTCGAGCTCCACGCGCCCGTCGGGCAGCTCCACTGCGAGGTCGAGGTCGCCGCGGAGGAAGACCCGCAAGGGACCGGTGGCCTCGAGGATGCCGAAGGACGGTATCTGCGCCAGCGATCCTCCCGAGCTGCTGGTCACCGCGTGGAGTACTTCGTGGACTTCGGGACCGGTGCCCAGCAGGTCCCACACCGCACCAGCCAGTGCCGGCGGAGAATCCGGGCCCAGGATGACGGCCGTGCTCCCACGGACGATTCCCAGCCAGGTGCCCGGAACGTAGCTAGTGGCGGTCATCGGAAGGCTCCCCGTCCTGGTGCGCGGCTGCTTCGCTGCCGGTTTGGGGCGCAGCCTGCGCCGCCTCTGCCTTCTGTCCCTGTTCGGCCTGCGCCTTCTGTGCCGCCTGCGACCGTGGCAGCGTGTCTTCATCCACCACATCAGGGTCGCGCCGCGGTGCGGTGGTGGCGGCACCGGCGTCGTTCAGGACATTCCTGGCATCCACCACGATCACCGTGATGTTGTCGCTCCCCCCGCTCCGGAGCGCGGCCTGGATCAGGGCATCGGCGGCGTCCTGGGGGTCACCCACCGTGCTGAGGATGCGGAGGATGTGCTCGTCCGTCAGCTCGCCGGTGAGGCCGTCCGAGCAGACCAGGACCCGGTCGCCTTCCTCCACGGGAAGCAGCCAGTAGTCGGCCTCGGTCTCGTCTCCAGTGCCAAGCGCGCGGGTCACCACGTGGCGGCGCGGGTGGACGGTGGCTTGTTCCGCGGTGATCTCCCCCGCGTCCACGAGTTCCTGCACCTCGGAGTGGTCCACGCTGATCTGGACAAACCGTCCCTGGCTGAGGCGGTACGTGCGGGAATCGCCGATGTTCATGACCAGCCAGTAGGGCATGCCCATCTGTTCCACCACCACGGCACCGGCCAGGGTGGTTCCGGCCCGCGCCCCGGTGGCCTCGCGGATGGAGGTGTCCGCCTGGACCAGGTACTGCTGCAAGACGGCTGCGGTGACGGTCCGTTCACCTGTGGCGAGCTGCGGGATGGCAGCGAGGGCACGGACGCACATGCCGCTCGCCACTTCGCCTGCTTCATGGCCTCCCATCCCGTCTGCCACGGCAAACACAGGATCGGAGGCGATGTAGGAATCCTCGTTCAACTCCCGGCGGAGTCCCCGGTCTGTCCCGTAGCCGTAGCTCAGGCTGAGGCCCGGCTGGAAGGTGGAGGGAACGCTGGCGGGCTGTTGGTTCATGCCTGTCCTAGGTAAAAGGTCCGGTCTCCGAAGTGGACACTGGATCCCGGGATAACAAAAGTGGGGACCCCCGGCGCGAGCGGCGTCCTGGCGCCGTTGGGGGTGGTCACGGCGCTGCCGTTCGTGGAGTTCCGGTCCGTCACCCAGATCCCCGCGCCATCGGTCAGCAGGTGGAGGTGCGTCTTGGAGATGGAGCGGCCGGGATCGTCGACGGCGAGGAGCTGGGCATGCTGTTCGCCCGCCTGGCCCACGGGGTTGCGGCCCACCAGGACGCTCCGGTCCAGCTGGAAGTCGCGGCCGTCGTCCAGCCGGATCCGCAGCACAGCGACGGGCGCCGGACCGCCTGCGCCCGGCCGCACCTGGGTGCGTTCGACGTCGTCGTCCACGTGGTGCTGCGTGCCCTGCCCGCCCTGGACGGGAAGGAACGGGGCAGCGGGCATAGAAACGCCGCCGGAAAAAGGTTGGCCAGCGGGCGCATCAGCAGCTGGCGGCGCGAAGGACGCCGGCGCGGCGTAGGGCGTGGTCTGCGACGGCGGCGTCGGGGCAGGCGCAGCAGGCGCGGCAGGCGCGGACGCCGCCACGGGGCCTGGCTGCGCCGGGGCTGCCGGGGGGCCTGCCACCGGGGAGAGCACCTGCTGGACCGGGGGAAGGTCCAGCGGCGCGAAGCTGTAAGGGCCCTGGATGCCGCCGGTGGTGATGGGGTTCCGGCCTGCCTTCACATCGAAAACCAGGGCCTTGGCTGCTTTGTCGTGCCAGCCGCGCAGGCCGCTGTTCTTGTCCCAGTGGTTGGAGACCACCACCAGCACGGCCCAGGCAGCGCCCGCAAACACCAGCGGCGAAAGGATGAACAGGGCGGGCTCAAACCACCGGAAGACCACCACCAGGATGGCCGCCAGCAGTGCCAGGATGATCCCGGCACCGGTGATAAGTCCCCGGAGGAACACAGTGCCGGCGCCCGGCGCATAGCCGTCGTTGTCCGCGCTGCGGATGCCCATGAGCAGGTTTCCGGGGGTCTTGCCCGTCCTGGCTTCGATCCCCATGACCGTAAAAAGGTACACAGCCGTCAGCGCCAGGCCGATGCCGCCTGACAGCACCAGCGACGCCGTGTCATAGGTGATGAACTGGCCGCTGCGGCTACGCGTGATCCCGGCAAAGCCGATGGCGAACGTCACCACCAGGACGGCCAACGGAGGCAGCCAGTCAATGACGGCAGCGCCAAGCCGCTTGCCGGCCGTAGCCGGGGCAAGCTGAAGGTTCACTCCCATACCCGTTCCTCCCCCTGGGACGGCCCCCGACTGCGCGGTGGAACCGCCGGCGCTCCCCCGCCCGGTGCCTGCGTTGAGTGGATCCGCGGCCTGGGCAGCCGGGGATCTTTGTACTACCGGGATAGTACCGGGAATACCCGTTCCGTGGGCAGCCGGAGCCCCGGGCAGCGGTTCGCTGCCCGGGGTGCCGCCGGGCAGCAGGGTGCGGGTGCTGCGCGCCGCCCGGTTGGGCAGGGGCGCCCCGCAGGACGTGCAGAAGGCCGCCCCCGCGCGGATGGACTGCCGGCAGCGGGGGCAGGCCTGAAGGTCCGCCGTCACGGTGCCGCGGGTCCCTGCTGGGGAGGTTCCGGCGTCGTGCGGTCCTGCTCCGCAGTCCCTTCCGCAGTATTCCCCTGCGGCTCATTCCCCCGCGGCGCCGTCCCACCCGGACCTGTGGCCGCCGGTCCCGTACGACGGCGGGACGCCGGGTTGAGTGCCTTGAGGGACGGAAGTGCCAGCGGGCCCCGCAGGGCCAGGGCGTTGCGCGCATCGGCCAGGAGCGACCGCGGCGAGAACCTCGCCTGCTGCCGGCGCCAGAAGCCGGCCGTCGAGGTCATCTCCTGCAGGGAGCTGTCCACGATGGTCCAGTACTCGCGCACCTCGTCCTCACTTGGCTGGCCCGCCCCGAAGATGGACGCGTCCGCACGCCTTGCCAGCAGTGTGGTGGTGCTGCCCGCGGCGGGGAACGCTTCGGCAAGGACCGCCGCGCTTTCGCGGCGGGTGGCCCGGGAGTCAACGGCGGCGCCCATGTCGGTGGCCAGGCTGACCACCTCGCTCCAGCCGCCTCCCACGCGCTGCGCAGGGTGGCCTTCGCTGAACCGCGACTTCCGCCGCCGGGATTTCAGCAGGGCAATCAGCAGCAGCGGCAGCGCAAGGACGGCCAGCGGGATCAGGGCGATTCCCAGGGCGCCCAGCAGGGCGCCCCAGAAGAGCCAGGGGTTGTTCTTCTTCTCATCCGCATCCAGCGCGTCGGGTGACGAGTCCGGGGGGAGGTCCGCCGGCTCCTGCGGCGGGGGCGGCGGCTGCAGCACCTGCGGTTTGGGCTTGGACTTGTTTTCCGGGTCCGGCGGGATGGGGATGTTGTCCTTGGGCGGCGTGGGATCGAAGCTCACCCAGCCCACCCGTTCGAACGCCACTTCTACCCATGCGTGGACGTTCTTGCCGGTGATCCTGACCTCGCCCGCACCGTTCTCGGGGCTGGTGGGTTCAGGGTAGAAGCCCATCACCACGCGGGACGGGATGCCGAGGTGGCGCAGCATCAGGGACATGGCCACGGCGTACTGCTCGTCGTCGCCGAGCATCTGCTTGGCCGTGAGGAGGTTCCTGATCCGGGCGGATCCGTGGCCGGAGACGCTGGGCAGCTGGCCCTCGCTGACCAGCCCGTTGCTGAAGGCCCCGGTCTTCTGGAAATGGGCCTCAATCTGGCGGACCCTGTCGATGGGCGTGGGCGCGTCGGAGGAGAGGTCGTTGGCCTGTGATCCCACCACCGGCGGCACTTCCACGGCGTCGGGAAGGGACAGCTTCGCGAAGTCGTACTGCGCCAGCTGCCCGTGTTCCAGCTTGACGGGGTCCGAGACCTGCACCCGGTAGGAGTCGCCGCGGGACAATCCGTTGGTGGTGACGGCGGTGTCGGTGCCGGAGTTGAAGTAGAGGCCGGATGCCGCGGCTGAAGCGGTGTCGTCGAAGCTCAGCCCGGTGGTCTTGCGGCCGCCGGGGACAAAGAAGCCCTGGTAGTCCTCAACGGTGATGTTGATGGCGTAGTCGTTGGTGGGAACAACGCCGGAGGTATCGGCCAGGGTGTTGATCGATTCGGTGTCTCCCACCTTGCTGAAGTTGCCGGAGCCGTTGGGGTCCATCGTGTAGTTGGTGCCGTTGAAGGAATCCAGGGCACCCAGCCGGACGCGGCCGTCGCGGGGCAGGCCCTGGACCACGAACAAGGTGTCGTCCTTCTTGTCCTTGACGAAGGTCCGGAAGCTGGCGAGGGGTGTGATGTAGTCCTTGGGATCGAACGGCGGGACCACGACGTTCCGGAGGACCTTCCGGTCGTTGCCCGCCGTGACCAGGGGTGCGGCGAGCGCGGTGACGGCCACGCTGACGGCGATGACGCCGGCTGCCATTCCCAGCCGGCGGAGCCTGGCGCGCTGCGCGGTGGCGGTATCCGTCTGCGGGTTGTTGACGGAAACCTTCCGGGTGGAGTTCTTCCGGAGCGCGTCCCTGCGGAAGGTGGCCCAGGCGATCCCCAGCACGGTGAGGCCGATGCCGCGTTCCACGGTGAGGAAGGCGGCATTGGTGCTGAAGGCGATGCCGGTGACGAACAGGACCAGCACCGGCAGGAGCGGGAAGTACGGGCTACGAAGCCTCCAGGTCAGGATGGCGGCCACCAGCGCGGTGATCATGGAGCTCAGGAACGGAACGATCAGCACACCGCCCGCGGTGCCCACGGGGACGCCAACCGTCAGCATGTCCTTCCAGGCGAACACGATCCCCAGCAGGAGGATGCGGAGCGAGTCCAGGGTGGGAACGAAGCCGGCGATGGCGGAATCCGGAACCGCCAGCGGGGTACCGAAGACCAGGTAGGCGCCCAGGGCCAGTGCCGTGGTGATGAGCAGCCCGAGGCGCAGGTGTGCGTTCAGGGCGCCCAGGGCCAGCCCCAGGAAGATTCCGCCGAAGCCGGACAGCAGGTAGTAGGGGTCGCCGCCGAAACTGAGCCCGAACCCGAGCAGGCCCAGCCCCAGCAGCACCGTCAGTGCGCCGGCGTCGAGCACAAAGTGCCAGAACGGCTGCCCGTTGGCAAAGGCGGAGTCTGCCTGGTCCCGGGGTGCGGTGCGGATGGTGCGCGGCTGCGCGGCGCGGGTTTGTTTGGCGCGGGTTTGTTTGGTGCGGGGGCGCGTGCTGCGCGGGCGCATGTTTTCTGTGGAGCTCATGCGGCGGCCTTTCTCAGCACAATGGCCAGGTCAGTCAGGTCTCCGAGCGTCAGCACGGTGAGGTCTGCGATGTTTGCCCGCGTGGGCGAGGCGCCGGCCTCGACCCGGACGGCGAGGCTGCGGACACCCGGCGGCACGGAGGCTGCGGCGGAACGCAGCTGCGTGGCGGTCACGTTGCTGCCCACCACAAAAAACACCACGGAGGCGTTGGGGACGGTGTCCGCCAGGGTCCTGGCGAGGTCGACGGCGGTCCGGCGCATGGGAGCGCCGACGATCCGGGTCATGTCGTCCAGCAGGTTCCGCCCGGTTTCGCAGCGCAGCGGGCCTTTCTGGGTGAGGACGTCCAGCTCGCGCTGCTCACGGATGGCCTGCCTGCCGATCGAGGCGGCGGCGGAGACGGCCATCTCGAACTCGGTTTCCGACGCGTATTCGTCGATGTTGATGGACAGCGAAATGGCCAGGTGGGCGCGGCGGGTTTCCTCGAACTGGCGCACCATGAGCTTGTTGGTCCGTGCCGTTGTTTTCCAGTGGATGTGCCGCCGGTCATCCCCCGGCACGTAGTCGCGCAGCGCATGGAAGGATACGTCCGCGCTGGAGAGGTCCGTGGTGGGCATGCCTTCGAGGTCCCGGATGAATCCGGCCGCCGAACCGGCCAGGGCCACTGTGCGCGGGTGGACGAACAGGTCCTCCGGTTCGGTCCACAGGACCTGGCGGCGCAAAAGGTGCAGGGGGTCTGCCCGGACCGACCTGACGGGGCCGACGACGATCACGGCACGGCGCGCGGTGGGAATGGTGAAGAGGTCCTCGTGGACCTGCTGCGGCTTCATCCGCGGCAGGTGGAACACGGCGGTGGCGCTGCCCACCGGCAATTCCAGGGCGGCGGGCAACAGCGGCCGGGCAGAGGTGTTGGACACCGCGATGCTGCCAACGGCGCTGTCCCCCACCGCCACACGGGTCCGGGCCAGGTCAAGGACCACGCCATAGGACGACCGGCCCAGGACGAACCCCACCGCAATCACGAACATGACGAACGCGGCGATGGCCGCGGCCTTCGCCTCCTGCCAGCCAAACGCCTGCCCTGTTGCCCAGAGCAGGATGGCGGCAGCGAGGACTGACCAGCCCAGGACGCTGACCACTGACAGCACGGGCCAGGCGTACGTCAGCCAGGCTCCACGGACGGCACGCCAGGCGGGGGCCGATGCCATGGCTGCGGTGTTCCTTGCCTCGGCCCAGACGGCTGAGGGGTGCAGGGCGCCGGGACTGCCGTTCCTGGCGAAGGGTTGTTTCAGACGCTCCGTGAGCCGGGTCAACGGGGTGCCGCTGGACATATGTGTGCCTTCGTTGTTGCGTGGAAGTGGTGGGGTCCTGGCCGGGCCGTCAGGCGTTGGTGCGCTGCTGGGGAGCCGCGATGTCCGCCAGGATCCGCGTCAGCACTGCCTCGGCGGTTGCTCCGGAGAACTCCGCTTCGGGGTCCATGACAAAGCGGTGGGTCCACACCACGGGAGCCAGCTCCTTGATGTCGTCCGGGAGGACGAAGTTGCGGCCCTGCCCGGCTGCCCAGACCTTGGCCGCCCGGACCATGGCCAGGGCACCGCGCACCGAGACGCCCAGCCGGGTTTCAGGAGCACTGCGGGTCTCCTCGCAGAGCCTCGAGATGTACTCCAGCACGGCGGTGTCCACGTGCACGGTGGCCGCCAGGTCTGCCATGTCTGCCACGGCCTGGGTGGTGATGACGGCGGACAGTTCCTGGGACCGGTCCTTGAGGTTGGAGCCCCCCAGCAGCCGGACGGTGGAGGCGTGGTCCGGGTAGCCGATGGAGGTCTTGATCAGGAAGCGGTCCAGCTGCGCCTCGGGCAGGCGGTAGGTGCCGGCCTGCTCGATGGGGTTCTGCGTGGCCATGACCATGAACGGCCGTCCGGCTTCATAGGTGACGCCGTCCACCGTGACCCGGGATTCCTCCATGACCTCCAGCAGGGCCGACTGGGTCTTCGGCGAGGCACGGTTGATCTCGTCCGCGAGGACGATGTTGTTGAAGATCGGGCCCTTGTGGAACTCGAACTTCTGCGTCTTCTGGTCGTAGATGGTCACGCCGGTGACATCCGAGGGCAGCAGGTCGGGGGTGAACTGGATGCGGTTGTTGGAGCCCTGCACGGTGGCGGCCAGGGCCCGGGCCAGGGAGGTCTTGCCGGTGCCGGGGGCGTCCTCGAACAGCACGTGGCCCTCGGCCAGCATGGCCGTGAAGGTGAGCCGGATGACGTGTTCCTTGCCCAGCACGGCCTGTCCCACGTTGGCAACGAGCTTCTCGAACGTGTCTGCAAACCAGGCGGCCTGCTCGGGGGTCATGGTCATCGTGTTGCTCTTCCTTCTTAAGGTTTCAGGTTTTCCATGGGGCCCGGGAGACCGGGCCCCATGGTCGCTTCGGTGGTATTGGGCTAGCGGTTTGGCATGCCGTTGGGCGGGTTGCACCCAAGGTTCGAGGTGTCGCAGCGGATCCAGTTTCCGGCCGCCATGCCCGAGGTCAGGTGGTACCAGATGCCGGTGGGGTTGTTAGAGGTCTTGTACCAGACCTGGTAGCGGTCCGTGGTCGCTGCTGCGCCGGCGTCCAGCCACTTGCCCTCGCCGTTGCATTGTGACGGGTTGCCGGCGACGTAGCTGTCGGTTCCCTTCCGGGGTTCGGTGCAGCTGCGGACCGGAGTTGCCGTGATGTTCCACGAGGTGGGTACGGGAGGCGGCGGCTCCGCGCCACTGCGGGACGTATCGCTGCCAATACGTCCGGGCTGGCCGGCACTGATGGCACGAACCCGGAGAGTGTGCGTCTCGCTGTACCCCACGGTCTTGGAGAAACGCCGCTCCTGTGTATCCTGCCAGGCGCCTCCGTCCAGGCTGTACTGATATCCGGTCACCGCACGGCCGTTGCCGTCCGGCTGGTTCCACGTCCAGGACACCGTCCTGTCCCCTACGCCGCTGCTATTGCTGCCAGTAACGTTCGGAGCGAAAGCGAGGCCGTAGGGATTGACGGAATTTGACGCAGGGCTTGCATCGCCGGCAGTGGAGCTGCGGGACGACACGGCCCACACCACCACAGCGGTCTGGGTGCCATTGGCTGCCGCCACGATCCCGCCGCCTGCAGGGATGTTGCCGCTGCCTCCGCCCGACGTCAGGCTGTATTTATACGTAATCTCGTCGGAGGTCGAACCGTTGCGCTGGGCAGCCGTTAAAACCGGGAACCGTACATCGATCTTCCCGCCGTTCCCTCCGGTGTCAACCAGGGTGGCGGTAGGCGTGCCTACCATGCCCGGTTTACCTACTGCCCGGATGGCCGCCGACGGGGCGCTCGTCCCGCTGGTACCCGCCTTGTTCGTGGCGGACACCGTGAAGGTGTAGTTCGTTTCCGAGTTGTCAACGGTCACGTTCTGCGACGTACCGGTGACTTGCTGGCTGGCCACCACGGCACCGCCCTGGAGGGTGGTCAGGGTGTAGGCCGAGATGGCGTCGCCGTTGTTGTTAGGCGCCGTCCAGCTCACCTTCAGCTGGCTTTGCGAACCCACGGAACCCGCCTGCGCCGCAGATGGTGCAGCCGGGGTGGCCGGGACGCCGGCAGGCACTTCGGCTGCCGAGTACGGGCTCCATTCGGACGGTTCCTTGGCATCATTGCGCGCCAGGACCCGGACTTTGTAGGAGACGCCGTTCTGCAGTCCCTTCCAGACGTAGCTGACCGCTGCCAGGTTCTGGATCTGGGCGTTCTGCCCGGCGGGAGGCGGTGAGATCTCCAGGTCGTAGGACTTCACCGGCGAGCCCTTGCTTGCAGGGGCGGACCAGGTGATGGACAGCTCCCTGTCGCCGAACTTCATCGACGGCGCCAGCGGGGTATCGGGCTTCACGTCCGGGCGCACCTCGGCAGACGCAGGCGACCGGTCCGATTCACCAAACTCGTTGGTGGCCGAGACCTGGAAGTGGTACTTGGTGTTGTTGACCAGCCCGTTGAGCGTGCAGGTGTTGGCGGGGCAGTCCTGCTGGAATCCGCCCTCGCCGTACACGGTGTACTTGGTGATGGGTGAGCCGCGGTCCGCGGGCGCCGTCCAGTTCAGGAGGGCCGTCTGGTCCCCTACGCTCTGCGCCTGCGGGGTGGTGGGCGCCTGGGGCTTGTCCTTGACGGTGAGGCGGACGCGGGCTGTTGCCTGGCGCGACGGATCCTCCGTTTTGTCCGCCACGGTGTAGGACACCACCATGGTGCCGGTGAAGCCCGGCGCAGGCGTGACGGTGATGGAATCGCCGTTGACGTCCACGTTGCCGCTGCCGGTTTCCGCGGCGGCCGCAATGATCTTCAGCGCGGTCTCCGGGAACGGGTTGGCGTCGTTGGCCAGCACATTGACCGTCACGGGTTTGCCCGCGGCAACGTTGTCCTGCACGTCGTCGTTGGCCACCGGCTTCGGCCGGTTGGAGGCGGTCACCTTCAGCTGGTAGGTGGCGGTGGCTTCGAGCCCGCGGGGATCCTTCGCCTTGACCTGGACGGCCGAGGTGGTTCCTGAGCCGCTTGAGTCGGCCGCGGAGACCTTGAGGGTCCTGCCGTCAATGCTCGCGTTGAATCCGGCGGGCGCTCCGCCCACCAGTTCGTAATTCATCTTTTCGACGTCATCCGCGTCCGGGTCCGAGGTCAGCTTGCCCAGGTCTGTGCTGGCGGAGTCGCCCTTGGGCACGTCGACGTTTGCGCCCAGCAGTTCCGGCGGATTGTTCTTGTTGGGGTCGGGCAGGACCTTGGTGCGGATGCTGAGGGTGGACTTGAGGCCTTCCGGATCGTCCGGGCCGGTCCCGTCCGTGACCTCGAAAGTGAGCGAGCCGGGACCCACGTAGTCGGTGCCCGCTGTGTACTTCAGGCCCGTGCCGTCGCCGATGACGGGGTCGCCGCCGTCGGCGCCGATGAGCTTGATCCGGTCGGTCTGGGTAAGCCGCGGCGAGCGGCCTTCACGCACCTTGACCCACTCGTCGAGGTCAACGTCCACGGACTGGCCGGCGATCACCTCGATGACTTCGTCCTTGGCCAGGGTGGGCACCTGCTGGCCAAGGCCGGGCACCCAGATCACCGCCGTCGACTGCTGGCCGTCAACATCCTCCACGTTGTACGGGATGAGCTGCGGCTGCTCCGTCAGGTCCACGATCATGGTGCCGTCTGCGCCCGGCCGGGCGGTGGTGGCCTCGGTGCTGACCTTGAGGTTTTCCCCGACGCCGTCGGGGTCCTCGTCGTTCTTCAGGACGGGGACATCCACGGCGGTCTTCCCCATGGTCTGGGCGGAGGTGACCCGGTCATCACGGGCGACGGGCGCCTTAAGGGGCACCTCGTTGTCCACCACCACGCGGATGGTGGCCTGTGCGGTGGCGTCCCGGTCGTCGGCGATGGTGTAGCGGACGTTGACGGTTCCGGCTTCTTCCGGCGCCAGCAGGATGATCCGGCCGCTGGTTTTGCTTACCGTGGCCTGCAGCGCGGGGTCGGCTTCGATGCCGTCGCTGAGGATGCGGATGAGGTCACCGTCGGGGTCGGTGTCGTTGCCGGTGGCGTCCACGGCGATCTGGCGGCCCGGGCGGACCCGGACCTCGTCGTCCACGGGAGTAGGTTTCTGGTTGACCTCACCGCGCGGCGCAATGCCCACGGTGACGGTGCCCGTGTTGACGGCGCCCTGCCGGTCCACCACCTTGTAGCGGAACGTGTCGGTTCCGGCGCCGTCACCGGCAGCCGTAAAGTCGATGAAGTTGCTGCCCACGGCAGCCGTTCCCATCGACGGCGTACTGTCGATGCCGGTCAGCTGGACCGAATCGCCGTCCGGATCGATGCCGTCCAGCGGTACGGGAATGCGCACCGTGCCGGCGGCCACCACACGGGCGGTGAGGTTGCGCGGCTGCGGGCGCGAGTTTTCGGCGCCTTCGAGCGGAAGGATGTGGATGGTCACCGCGGCGGCGCTCTTCTGGCCCTGCGGGTCCACGGCGTTATAGATGGCACGGACCGTCTTGGGCTGCGGGCCGGCGATGAACCTCAGGGTGTTCTCGGAGACGAAGCTCTTTCCGTCCACGGGATCCACGCCCTGCGGCAGGACAGGATCCACCGTGAGTTCCTGGCCCTGCGGGTGGGTGTCGTTCTCGAGGACGGGGATGGTGACGACGTCGTTGACCCGGACGTTGACCTCGTCCGGTTTGGGCTGGGGTGCTTCCACAACGGCGGGCGCAGGGACGGGGACCACGGAGACGCTGCCCGTGGCGGACTTCTTCCCGTTGGACATGGTGTATTCGAAGAGGATCGGGTCCTTGGTGCCCAGGATGTCGGTGATGCGCAGGACACCATGGTTGATCACGCTGACGGACGCGGTCGAGTTTTCGGGCAGTTTCACGGACTGCAGCACCAGGACGCCACCGGAGGGGTCGGAGTCATTGGCCAGCGGGTCCAGCAGCACGCTGCCGCCGGTGGGCATGAGCGCCACGTCATGGACGGCGACGGGGTCACCGGCCTCATCTCCGGATTCCACGTCAACGCGGATGAGCCCCTGGCTGCTTTGCGGGCCGTTGCTGGCGATGTACGTCAGGTAGACCGGGCCGGGGGTGGTGCTGCGGAACGTGAACGTGCCGCCGTCGGTCACGGGACCCAGCTCGGCGGGGCCGTTGGCCTCCACCTGTGCCAACCGGAGGGCGCCGCCGTTGGGGTCCACGTCGTTCTTCAGCGGTGAGATGACCAGGTCCTGGCCCACCACGGCAGTGACGTGGTCGGCGTTGACCACCGGTGCCAGGGCTCCCGGCGGTTGGACGTTGACCACGACTTTCCCGGTGACGGTGTCCCGGCCGTCCCAGATGGTGACCTCCACGGTCTTCTTGCCGGCTGTCGCGCCGGAGTCCTGGAAGGTGAGCAGGCCGTCACGGCGGACCTTCACCTGGTCCTGGTCGTTGTCCGCCTTGGCGTCGAGGAGCACCAGGTCGTCGCCGTCGGGATCGATCCAGTCCGTGAGGATGTTCTGGCTGACTGTCTTGCCCTGTTCCACCAGCATGGTGGTGGTGTTGTCGCCGCGCTTGAACTGCGGAGGTTTGTTCTCGTCGGGCCCAACCACGCTGAGCGTGACCTGCCCGCCGGCGGACAGGCCTCGGCCGTCGGAGGCGCTGTAGCTGAACGTTTCGGTGCCGGGTTTCGCGTCGGCGGGAACGGAGATCTGGAAGGCGGTGCCGCCGTAGATATTTTGGAGGCTTCCGGCCTGGGGTCCTGAGTCCCCCACAGCTGCGGTGAGCACGTCGCCATCGGGGTCCGAATCGTTGTCCAGGACGCTGAGGATGGTGGTGCGGCCGGGGCGCACGCCGACGGCGTCGGGCTTCGTTTCCGGCGGACGGTTGGGTTTGGTGCGGTCCGGGAGGACGTTAATGGTGTTGTTGTCCGCGGACTCCTGGTCCTGTTCGTCGGACTCGTTCTTGGGCGGGACGACGTCGTCCCAGTTGTTGACCAGTTGCATGTTCTGGTTGACCAGCCACACATTGCCGGAGTTCACGTCGTTCAGGACCACCAGGTCACGGTTCACCCGGAAAACATACGACGGCGAGGCGCTCGCCTTGGGCACGTCCACGTTCTTGTCATCGCCATCGTTCACGCAGTCCCGAACATACTTGTTCGCCCCCGACCACGCCGCATGCACACACCCGCCCAGCTGGACAGGGGCAGCCGGCACACCCTCGCCGTCGAACGTCACCGTCTTGGCCGTGGACCCGTCCAGCGGCTGCTTCAGCAGCGCGTTGGGCGTCGAAACCGCCACGAAATCACTGCCCGGCCCGCCCTGCTGCAACTTCGCATCCCGCGCGTTCTCCACCTGGAGCCGCTTCCCGCCGGGCAGGAACAGCCTCCCCGCCGCCGCATCGAGAAGCACGGGCTTATCCCCCACCACCGTGATCTGGAGGTCCCCCGCACCTTTAAGGTCCGCCCAGGTCTCAGTCTCCGAGGACGTTACCTCCCCGTTGGCGTCAACACCGGTAACCGTCACCGCACCGGACTTGGGATCCGCCGAATAGATCCGGTCATCCTCCCCCACCGCCGAGACAATGCCCTCCGAGCCCACCATGACGGGCTCGGAGGCTTCCTCGTCAAAACCGTTGACCGTGGACGGAGACACCGCCCACACCTTGCCTGACGCTGCGTCGGTCACCGAGATCACCTCGGATCCGAAACTCACGTCCGCGGACCCCGGCAGCTGCTTGTCCCCGCCCAGCCGCATGTTCGCCGGCGAAACCTGGTTCAACGTTGACCCGGTCTCGTCATCAACGAACACATCCCCCGCGTCCTGCAGGATGTCGAACGTCGTGGACGCCGGCGTCACCGCCCCGTCAAGGACCCGGGAAGGATAATTCAACCGGCCCACTGCGTTCTTGGACTTGGACACCACCCACACGCCGCCGTCGTTCAATTCCACCTCGGTGGTTTTGAACCCCGGATACAGAATTGCCCCCGTCACCACAACAGCAACAGCGGCACTGAAAGCAGTGCCCGTCACCATTTTTTTGTGGCGCCGATTCAGTCCAAGTTTCCCCAGCAGACTTGTCACAGCTTGATATCCCCTGAAATTACCGCTGCCGCAGGCAGCTGCCCGGCCGGGACTCGCCCGGACCTTGATGTTGTGCTGCTCCTGGCAGGAAGCAGCTGAGACCCGACAAAAATAAGGACACCCGGCCACGCGTGGCGCCGAGTGCCGGCAAGATAGCTTGCCCGGTGGCAAGCATACCCACGGCCACATGTGGCCGCGATGGGGAGCCCTGCCCACGGCAGTGCTCCGTCCTTTGCCGCCGCACCGACTATATCGTGATTGACCAACAACTGGAGAAACTATTTTGGGCTTGTCATTCCGGCTGAAGAATCAGGCGTCCTAGTCCAGCACAAGCCCCTTGCCAAGCCCGCGCTCCAAACGCACCGGGCGGATCTCGCCGAAGCCGCGGACGTTTTCGGGCGGCTGTGGCTCCAGCACGAACCGTTCATCGTGCTCCAGGGCCGAGGCCGTCATCGAGTCCACCAGCACAGTCCCGGGGTCGGCCAGGGTGGTAAGCCGGGCCGCCAGGTTCACCGTGGGACCGTAGATGTCACCAAGCCTGGACAGGATCCTTCCCCACACCATGGCCACCCGCGCTTCGGGAAGGATTTCGTCCTCCGTGAAGGCCTGGGCCAGGGCAAGGGAGATCTCAGCGCCGGCAGCGGGGGTTTCCGCGATGTACAGGACTTCGTCCCCCACCGTTTTCACCAGCCTGCCGCCGCCTACGGAGATGATTTCCGCGCACTTGTTCTCGAAGCGCTGGACCAGCCGGGCGAGGGTTTTTTCGTTCATGCGCCGGGACAGGCTGGTGTAGGAGACCAGGTCCGCAAAACCGACGGCGCGTGCCAGCGGCAGCGGCGCGTCGTCCTCGTCGCCTTCCCGGCCTTCCTCGCTGGCCTGGAGCCCGGCCTCCGCCCGGACGGCGAGCCGCTGCACGCCGGCGTTGAGCTGGCGCCGCCAGGAGTACACCAGTACTTCTTCGAGGGCGTCCACCAGCGCGGGCAGTTCGTTGACCAGCCGCTTGCGCGCCACGGCGTCCGTGACACCCTGCTCGTGGACCATGTCCTCCACCAGGGCTTCGATCTGCCACACCACCATCCGGTCCGTCATCTGCCCGATGGAGCGTGTGACGGAGATAGCGGCCTCCTCCGTCAGCTTGCCGGAGCGCACCAGGTCCACCACGGTGGAGAGGGCGGCCTGGTCCCGCTCGGTGAAGGCGACGTCCTCGTCGCCGAAGTTGGGAAAGCCCAGGGCGCGCCACAGCTTGCGGGCGGACAGCAGGGACAACCCTGCGCCGGCGGCCACTTCACGACGGCGGAGCTTGCGTTCGCCGCCGAGCAGCCGGGCTTCCAGCGCCTTCATGGCGAGCCGTTCGGCTGACATGGTGCCCGTGGCGGGGTGGGCGTCCATCGCGGGCGGGGGCGTGATGGAGTCCACGCGTTCCTGCTGGTCCTCATCGTTCATCCCGTCCACCTTCTCTCAGTTCCCATGGCAATGCTCCGGCAGGGTAATCCAGCGCCCCGCCGGACTGGCCGTCGCGTTCGTCGGGCAGTTCCTCGAGGGCGTCAAGGATGAAATCCCGGAACCTGGCAACCTCCGGCACGTCCCGGAAAGTCACTACGCCCTGGTACCCGGTTTCCAAGGATATATTCCCCGAGCGCAACAGGCGCTGAAGTACCGACTCGTGGACAGTCAGGTGGCGCACCGATGCAAGGTTTACTTGCTGGTCCTGCCGCCGCACCAGGCCGGACCTGGAGATGAGCCTCCGGCTGGTGAGCGTATACCGGGTGCCCTGCCACCGCAGCAGCCGGGGCAGGCAGTAACCCAGCCAGACGCCGGCCGCGGCCAGGATGCATCCGGCCACCAGCGCCGGCGTCCACCGCGCCTCGAGGCCGGGGAGGACCCTCACCGCTTCCCCGCGGACCACCCATGCGGCAGCAAAGGCGGCAAGTGCCGGTGAGAGTATGAAGGCTGCGGCCGCCCCCGCCAGCTTCCTCGGCTGCGGGCGGGTAGTGACTATCACCTGCTCGCCCGGGACGAGGTCTTTACGCATATCCGCCCTGGCCGGATTCATCCGGGGAGGTCCACGGACGCAGGTGCACCACATCGCCGGCGGTCACCACGTGCTCGCGGGACTCCCGGTCAACCACCAGCAGTGAGCCGTACTCGTCGAGCCGGGATGCGTGGCCAATGATCTCGTGGTCGCCGGGGAGCTGCGCCCGCACCTGTTTTCCCAGCGTCGTCATGACGGCCTCCACCCGCTTATGCAGCGACGGGCCGCCGGCCAGGCCCGCTGCGGGGTCGCCGTCGGCATTGCAGAAGCTGCGGTAGAGCACGGCAAAGTGCGAGAGGTAGCTCTTCAGCAACTCGGTCCGGTCCGCTGTCCGCGGCGCCTCCAGGACCACGGACGTGGCGGTGGGCACGGGGAGCTCCTCCTCCCGGAGGGTGACGTTCAGGCCGGTTCCGAGGATGACGGGCGGCACCGAGCCGTCCACCATGGGACCCAGCTGGGCCAGGATTCCGGCAATTTTCTTTCCGCGCACCAGGACGTCGTTGGGCCACTTCAGCTCCGCGGGGAGGCCGGCCGTCTCCAGCAGGGTTTCGCGCAGCGCCAGGGCTCCGATGAGGGACAGCCAGGAATAGCTTTGGGTGGGGAGCGGCCTGCCTTCCGCGTTCGCGGGCCTCAGGACCACCGAAACGGAGACGGAACTCAGGGGCGGCGCCTCCCAGTGCCTGTCCAGGCGTCCCCGGGCCGCCGTCTGGTATTCCGCCGTCAGCACCGACATGTCCGGCCACGCCGAGGGCTCCACGGTCACCGACCGGAGCAGGTCCGCGTTGGTGGACCCGGTGGAGTCCACCACCTCGAGCCGTGCGATGCCGGTGGCGGACAGGAAGTCCTGGTCCGCGAGGTCGCTCCGGTTCAGCGGCGTACCGGGGGCATGTGCGTCATCCATACCTAAACTCTACCGACCCGGCCCGGCCCCGGCTGTCCGCAGCCGGTGCACCCTGCGGGACCGGCGGAGGGCCGGATTACAGGAAAATGTCCGGCGCCAGGCGGTCTTCCGGAGCCCCCAGGCTGTACGGCCGGAAATCAGTGACTCCAGCAGCCGTGAGCACTGCCTCGTCCGTGTAGAAATTTCCGCTGGGCCGGCCGCCGCTTTCCAGGTTGCTGCCGGTGAGCACGGCGTGGGCCGCGTCCGCCATGATCTCCGGGCCGCGCGCTGCCTGGGCAATGCTCTCCCCGTGGGGCATGTTCCTGATGGCCGCCGTGTCAATCAGGGTGCACGGCCACAGCGAATTCACCCGGATTCCGTCCGCCTTCAGCTCCTCGGCGAGCCCAAGGGTCGTCAGGCTCATGCCGTACTTGGCCATGGTGTAGGCCAGGTGTTTTCCCGCCCAGTGGGGATCGAGGTTCAGGGGAGGCGAGAGTGTGAGGATGTGGGCACTGTCCGATGACCGCAGCGCCGGCAGCGCCAGCTTGGACAGCAGGAACGTCCCGCGGACATTGATGTCCTGCATGAGGTCGTACTTTTTCATGTCCACGTCATCGGTGCGGGAGAGGTCGATGGCGGACGCGTTGTTGATGACGGCATCGATCCCGCCAAAGTTCTCCACCGCCGAGGAGACCGCGCGGGCCACATCGTCATCGTTGCGGACATCCCCCACCAGGGGCAGGGCCTGCCCCCCGGCGTCTTCGATCTCCCGGGCGGCGGTGTAGACGGTCCCGGCGAGTTTGGGATGCGGCTCTCCGGTCTTGGCCATCAGGACGATATTGGCGCCGTCCCGGGCCGCCCGGAGGGCAATCGCCAGGCCGATGCCGCGGCTTCCGCCGGAGATCACGAGGGTCCGTCCGCGGAGGGAGGAGGCGGCCCGGTAGGGGCCTGCGGGGCCGTGCAAAGCATCATTGCTCGAAGTCATGGCACCACTCTAACCCAGCTAAGTTACCGGCGAGTAACATGACATTGCTGGTGATCGCGGCGCAGAAAATTGTAGGTTCCCTACAGCTGCGGCGGCCGGACGCGTCACTAGACTTGCCAGCAGGGTTCGTCTTTTGTGTGGAAGCTACTTAAACCCTGCACAACGGCCGGCCAGCAACTCAGCACCACAGAATCAATCTGCTACAGAGCCGGAGACACTTGATGAGCCACGATCTGACAACGACAGCGGGAAAAATCGCCGATTTCCGCGACCGCCAGGCGCGTGCCGAACAGCCCTCCGGCCCTGAAGCCATCGAAAAGCAGCATGCGCGGGGCAAGAACACCGCCCGGGAGCGCATCGGCCTCCTGCTGGATGAAGACTCCTTCGTGGAGTTCGACGCCCTGGCCGTGCACCGCTCCACCGCGTTCGGCATGGAGAAGAAGAAGCCGCTGGGCGACGGCCTGGTTTCCGGCTACGGCACCGTGGACGGCCGCCTGGTGGCCGTGTACAGCCAGGACTTCTCCGTCTATGGCGGCTCGCTCAGCCAGGTCAACGGCGAAAAAATCGTCAAGGTGCAGGAGTTTGCGCTGCGCAACGGCTGCCCCGTCGTCGGTATCCTTGACGGCGGCGGAGCCCGCATCCAGGAAGGCGTGGCCTCCCTGGCGATGTTCGCGGACATCTTCCGCAACAACGTCCACGCCTCCGGCGTCGTCCCGCAGATCTCCCTGATCATGGGCCCCTCAGCCGGCGGGGCCGCCTACTCCCCCGCCCTCACCGACTACGTGGTGATGGTGGACAAGACCTCCCACATGTTCATCACCGGCCCGGACGTCATCAAGACGGTGACCGGCGAGGATGTTGACATGGAAACCCTCGGCGGCGCCCGGCAGCACAACGCCACTACAGGAACGTCCACCTACCTCGCCTCCGACGAAGGGGATGCCATCGAGTTCGTCCGCGAACTTCTGGACTTCCTGCCGTCCAACAACCTGTCCGAGGCGCCCGTCCTGGAGCACACCCAGGAGCTGGAACTCGACGACGACGACCTCGCCCTGGATGCGCTCATCCCCGACTCCGCCAACCAGCCCTACGACATGCGCACGGTGGTTGAGCAGATCGTGGACGACGGACACTTCCTGGAAATGCAGGCCCTGTACGCGCCTAACGTCATGATCGGCTACGGCCGGGTGGAAGGCCACACGGTGGGCATCGTTGCCAACCAGCCCCTGCAGTTCGCCGGCACCCTGGACATCGCGGCGTCGGAAAAGGCGGCCCGGTTCGTCCGGCACTGCGACGCGTTCAACATTCCCATCATTACCCTGGTGGACGTCCCCGGCTTCCTGCCCGGCAAGGACCAGGAATTCCAGGGCATTATCCGCCGCGGCGCCAAGCTCCTGTACGCCTACGCCGAGGCCACCGTTCCCAAGCTCACCGTGATCACCCGCAAGGCCTATGGCGGCGCCTACATCGTGATGGGCTCCAAGAAGCTCGGCGCCGACCTGAACCTGGCCTGGCCCACCGCCCAGATCGGCGTCATGGGCGCCCAGGGCGCCGTCAACATCCTGTACCGGCGCGACCTCGCCGCAGTGGCGGAGTCCGGCGGCGACGTCGATGCACGCCGCGCCGAGGTGATCCGGCAGTACGAGGAGGAGCTCCTTAACCCCTATCAGGCGGCGGAACTCGGGTACGTTGACGCCGTCATCGCCCCCTCCGAAACCCGCCTGCAGATCATCAGGGGCCTGCGCGCCCTGCGCGACAAGCGCGCCAGCCTCCCCACCAAGAAGCATGGGAACATCCCGCTGTGACCCCCATCGAGCCTGCTGACGACAGCAATGCACCCGCCATGCCCCTGCTCTCAGTGGTCAAGGGGCAGCCGACAGCCGAGGAGCTGGCGGCGCTGACCGCCGTCGTACTCTCCCTTGGCGGCGTCCAGCACACCGGGACGGACAAGCCGCCGGTCCGGCACTGGGTCCGCCGCCAGCGGCTGAGGCTGGATCCCACCCCGGGTCCCGGCGCGTGGAAGCGGAGCCGCGGCTAGCGGGACTGGCCGCACGCTCCGGCGGCGTGGGCCTGTTCGGAAAAGCCGCAGCGCCGTTAGTCTCTGAGGGTGACTACAGACACCTCTCCTGCCGCCCGCCCGCATACCCGCATCGACGCCGTCGCAGATGACTACACCGACACCCTGATCAGGCTGAATCCGTCCTTCGCCACCACCCTCGGCGTTCCCGGGCACGAAACCGAATACCAGGACTTCTCCCCCGCGGGCATCGCCGAATTCGCCGAGGCCGCACGCAAGGCGCTGACCGACCTCGAGGGCCTCGCGCCGGAGGACGATGTTGACGCCGTCACACTCGACGCCATGCAGGAGCGGCTGGGCCTGCAGCTGCTGATCCACGCCTCGGGCTGGGATTACGCCGACCTGAACAACATCGCCTCCCCGGCACAGGACATCCGCGCCATCTTCGACCTCATGCCGACGGAGACCGTGCAGGACTGGCAGCACATTGCCGGCCGCGCGTCCAACGTTCCCGCAGCCATCGCCGGCTACACCGAATCCCTGCGGCTCGCGAGGGACGCCGGCCGGGTCGCCGCGGTGCGCCAGGTCAGGATCGTCATTGAGCAGGTCACGAAGTACGCCGCCGGGGACGGCTTCTTTGCGAAGCTCGCGGCAGGGGCAGCCACGGCCACCGGGCCGCTGCCCGCCGCCCTCCAGGAAGAGCTCGACGCCGGCGCTGCCGCAGCCCGGGCAGCATACGCCGGGCTGGCGGAGTTCCTTCGTGCGGAGCTGCTGCCCGCCGCGCCCGAGAAGGACGCCGTGGGCCGGGCCCGCTACGCCCTCGCCTCCCGCTCGTTCCTTGGCGCGACGGTTGACCTGGAAGAGACCTACGCCTGGGGCGTGGAGGAACTGGACAGGCTCATCGCCCGGCAGGAGCAGGTGGCGGACACCATCAAGGCCGGCGCCACCATCGCCGAGGCCAAGGAAATCCTAAACAACGATCCCGCGCGCCAGCTGAAAGGAAAGGAGGCGCTGCGGGCATGGATGCAGGAGCTCTCGGACAAAGCCGTGGCCGAACTCGCCGGCGTCCACTTCGACATCCCGGACGTCATGAAGAAGCTGGAATGCCTGATCGCGCCCACCGACGAAGGGGGCATCTACTACACCGGCCCCTCGGATGACTTCAGCCGCCCCGGCCGCATGTGGTGGTCCGTCCCCGCCGGCGAGGACACCTTCACCACCTGGGCCGAAACCACCACCGTCTACCACGAGGGCGTGCCGGGCCACCACCTCCAGGTGGCCACCGCCACCTACCGCCGCGAACTGCTGAACAAATGGCGGCGCAACGTCTGCTGGACCTCCGGCCACGGCGAAGGCTGGGCGCTGTATGCCGAAAACCTCATGCAGGAACTGGGCTACCTGAACGATCCCGGCGACCACATGGGCATGCTGGACATGCAACGGATGCGGGCCGCCCGCGTGGTGTTCGACATCGGCGTCCACCTTGAACTGGAGGTCCCCGAGCGCTGGGGCACCGGCACGTGGACCCCGGACAAAGGCTATGAATTCCTGAAGGAGAACCTGCCCATCAGCGAAGGACAACTCAACTTCGAGTTCACGCGCTACCTGGGCTGGCCGGGCCAGGCGCCGTCCTACAAGGTGGGCCAGCGGCTCTGGGAACAAATCCGCGCGGAACTCGATGCACGCCCCGGGTTCGACGTCAAAGAGTTCCACACGAAGGCTTTGAACGTAGGCTCGGTCGGACTAGACACGCTCCGGCGGGCGCTGCTCGGTTGACAGTTCCGCGGGTGACAGACATCCTCTGCGCGCTGCTCGTACCTCGCTCTGACGCGCGCTGCCGGACGCCTGTCACGCGCTCCCCCAGGCGCGGCGCCACGGGCGCCTTCCGAAAGCGTGCGTCAGAGCGACGAAGGAGCAGCACGCGTGGAAGGTGGCCGTGTCGGCGTGCCAAACGCGAGATGTTAAGCACACCCGGACCGGGAATACTTAACATAAAGGGCTGAAACCCTTGTCTTCACAGGGATTTTTGGCTTCGGTGAAAACTTGGGGTGCGTAATATTTCTCAATGTTCGTTCGCCGTGGTATGCGGGATGGCCCTAGCGTATTCGGGTGAGCACTCAGACAAGCACCCCCTCTCCCGCAGGAAAGACCGGCTTCCAGCTGCCCAAATGGGCTGGCTCGTTCGGCTTCCAGATCATCGCCGCCCTCATCGTGGGGCTCGGCCTCGGCCTGCTGGCCAAGTACACCGGCAGCACCAAGGCCAGCCCCAACGCCCTTGGCGCCACACTGCAGACTATCGGCTCCAGCTACGTGTCGCTGCTGCAGACCGCCGTCGTACCCCTGATCTTTACCGCAGTGGTCAGCTCCATCTCGAACCTGCGCCAGGTCTCCAACGCCGCCAAGCTCGCCTGGAACACCCTGCTGTGGTTCGCCATCACGTCCCTGATCGCCGTGCTGATCGGCATCGGCCTGGGTGTCCTGCTGCAGCCCGGTGCCAACACCGGCATCTCAGAGGAAGCCAAGTACTCCGGCAAGTCCGGTGACTGGTGGGCCTTCCTGGCGGGCCTCTTCCCCAAGAACTTCCTGGGACTCGGTGCCAGCTCCACCGTTGCCGAATCCGGCGCGGTCACCACCTCCGTCAGCTTCAACGTGCTCCAGATCCTCGTGATCGCCATCGCCGTCGGTGTTGCCGCACTCAAGGTGGGCAAGGCTGCCGAACCCTTCCTGAGCCTGAACGCTTCGGCGCTGGCCGTCATCCAGAAGGTGCTGTGGTGGATCATCCGAATCGCCCCGCTGGGCACCGTGGGCCTCATCGGCAACGCCGTTGCCGTCTACGGCTGGGACACCATCGGTTCCCTGGGCAAGTTCACCTTCGCCATCTACGTGGGCCTGGCCCTGGTCATCTTCGCGGTGTACCCCATCCTGGTCCGCGCCCACGGCCTCTCGGTCAAGCAGTACTTCTCGGGCGTGTGGCCCGCTGTCCAGCTGGCCTTCGTCTCCCGCTCCTCCGTGGGCACCCTGCCGCTGACCCAGCGCGTCACCGAGCGCAGCCTGGGCGTCCCCCGCGCCTACGCCTCCTTCGCCGTGCCGCTGGGAGCCACCACCAAGATGGACGGCTGCGCCGCAATCTACCCCGCGATCTCAGCCATCTTCGTGGCCCAGTTCTTCGGCATCCAGCTGGACTTCACCCAGTACCTGCTGATCGCCCTGGTTTCCGTGCTTGGTTCCGCGGCCACGGCCGGCACTACCGGCGCCGTGGTGATGCTTACGCTGACGCTGTCCACGCTGGGTTTGCCGCTGGCCGGCGTCGGACTGCTCCTGGCCATCGATCCGATCCTGGACATGGGCCGCACCGCGGTCAACGTGGCCGGCCAGGCCCTGGTTCCCACCATCGTGGCCAAGCGCCAGGGCATCCTGGACGAGCAGCTGTACAACGCGCCCCGCAACGGCACGCCGTTTGTTGACGACAGCTTCGACTCTGACGCCGCTCCCCAGGACGGCACCACCACGGACACCGCTCCGCGCCACCTGGAGGATGCGAAGGCCTAAGGGCCCCTGCTCACCCACCACGAAGAAGTCCCCGGGAACCAACCGTTCCCGGGGACTTCTTTCTGTGTGAAGCGCCAACTCTGTCTCAGGCGCTACCCAGCAGGGGCGAGGCCAGGCGTGCGGTCAGTGTCCGCCGCCACCGATCACGCCGCTCTCCACCGCCTTGGTGACGGCGTCCGCCTCGGCCTGGGTCAGTTTTCCGTCCGCAACGGCCTGGTCCAACCGGGCCTTCAGGCCCGCCGCCTTCTCTGCCTGCCGTTCGCTGCGGAGCTCCTCCAGCGCCGTGGTGACCGTGGATTCCTCGATGCCAAGCGATTCAGCCAGCGACTTCGCAAGGGCGGCCTCGCGGGTAGCTGCATCAGGCTTCTCCCCTTCCGCCGGAGGACCGGCGGGCTTGTTGGCCTCGCGGAAGGCCTGCAGGGCATCGGTCACCTTGGCTTCCTCAACGCCCAGCTTCTCTGCCAGAGCGGACGCCTGAGCCACCGCACGCTCACCGCCCCGGCCGCCGTGCTTGCCCATGCCGCCGCCGCCCGGCGCGGTGCTGGTGCTGCCGTCTGCCGATGCGCTCGAGCTCGCGCTGGGGGTGGGAGTGGGTGTCGTGGTGGCGGAGGCCATGCCGGCAACGCCGATTCCGGCGCCAAGGGCCAGCGCCGTGGCTGACAGGCCGAGGGTCATTTTCTTTGTGCGTGACATTTCTTGTCTCCTGGTACTGCCGTCCGGGACGGCTGCTGATCCTTAGTCCTTTTCGGGACATTTCCAGCATCGGCAAGCAACTCATGGAAGAGCTGTTGGGAACCTTTCATTCTGCTGTGAAAGTAAGTTGCCCATAGTGCAAACTTGCACGTAGTGTAAAAGCGTGACAGTTTCCGCAGACCCCACCCCGCCGGAAGCCCCCGGGCAACCAGGCGACCAGCCACCCGCGCCGACATCGCGGCGGGAGCTGAACAAAGCCGCCACCCGGCAGGCCATTACAGACGCCGCTCTGACCCTCCTGCGCAGCAGCGGGCCCGGGAACTTCACTGTGGAGGACATCGCAGACGCCGCCGGAATTTCACGCCGGACCTTCTTCAACTACTTCGGCAGCACCGACGCCGCGCTGGCCTCCGTCACCCACGGCTTCCTGGACAACGCCATCCAGCAGTTCAAACTCCGGCCCGCGGACGAGCCCGTCCTCCAGTCCGCCCAAGAAGCACTGATGGCCCTTGCGGACCCGATGACGGTGGCCCCGCTGGCCGAACTGTTCACACTGACCCAGCAGAGCAGCCTGATGTCCCACTCCGAACTGGAAGCCTGGGACCACTGCCGGGAACAGATCACCGCAGTGGCCCGCGACCGTGCGTCCGCCACACCCGGTGCAGCGGACGAGCTCTACCTCCGCGCCCTGGCGGGGTCGGTGATTTCCTGCGGCAAGGCCGCCATGGAGGTCTGGTTTTCCCGCCGCGGCGCCGACCTCTCACCGGCTTCCCTCGCGGAGCTCAGGCAGCTCCTGATAGACGCCATGGCCCTGCTCGGTTCCGGTTTCACCACGGGCGGCACGCCCGCCCCCTCATCCTCAGCCTCCCGTTCCTCCTGATCAGATCGGTCCCCTCACATGGCACTGTTCCTTTACCGCCTGGGCAAGTTCTCCTACCGCCGGCGCTGGCTGGTCATTTCCCTCTGGCTTGCCGCCCTGCTGGCCGTTGGCGGCGCCGCCGCAGCGTTCCACGGCACGCTGTCCAACAACTTCCAGATTCCCGGCACGGAGACGCAGCGGATCGCCGACAAGCTGAAGGAAGAGCTTCCCTCAGCATCCGGAGGCACCGCCACCATCGTTTTTGAGGCGCCCGACGCCGGCTTTACCACCGAAAGCCGGACCGCCGTCACGGATGCGCTCAAGAAGCTTGAGACCGTACCGGACGTCCGCGGCACCGTGAATCCCTTCGCCACGCAGGCCCAGGTTGACCAGGCAGGGCAGGCCATCACCGACGGCGAGCAGCAGCTTGCCGCGGGCCAGGCCCAACTGGACGCCTCCCGCGCCCAGGTGGAAGCCGGCCAGGCACAGCTGGCCGCAGCAGAGCAGCAACTTTCGGCAGCCGGCGCCCCTGCCGCGCTCATCGAGGCCCAGCTCGGCCAGCAAAAGGCGGCACTGGCCGAGGGCCAGGCAAGGCTTGAGGCCGGCGCCCGGGAGCTGGAAACCAGCAAGGCAAAGCTCGAGCTCGGCAAGCGCCAGGCAGAAGCGTCCTCGGCCATTCGGTTCGTGTCCGAAGACGGCCGCGCCGCCGTCGCCCAGGTCCAGTTCAACACCTCCATCAACGGCCTGAGCCCCGAGGTCCGCCAGCAGGTCCAGGACATCGCCCACGAGACGTCCGGCGCCGGCGTCACCGCCTACGCCAGCAAGGAAATCACCGAGGACATCTCGGAACTCTTCGGCGCCGCTGAGATCATCGGCATTGCGGTGGCGGCCCTGGTCCTGATCCTGATGCTGGGCACGCTGGTTGCCGCCGGACTGCCGCTGCTGATGGCCGTGGTGGGCGTCGGCGTGGGGGTCGGCATCACGTTCGCCCTGTCCGGCCTCTTCGACATGAGCTCCATCTCCCCCATGCTGGCCCTCATGCTGGGCCTGGCCGTGGGCATCGATTACTCCCTGTTCATCGTCAACCGCCACCGGACGCAGCTGCTGGCCGGGATGGACCCGGAGGAATCCGTGGCGCGGGCCACCGGCACCTCCGGCAACGCCGTGGTTTTCGCCGGCCTGACCGTGATCATCGCCCTCGCCGCACTGGTGGTGCCGGGCCTGCCGTTCCTCACCGTCATGGGCCTCGCCGCGGCCGGCACCGTTGCCGTGGCCGTCCTGGTGGCCATCACCCTGACGCCCGCCATGCTGTCCCTGATCGGCCGGCGCATCATCTCCCGGCGGGCCTGGGCCAAAGCCGATGCCCACAACGCGGAGCCCGGCCACGAAGCAGCAGATGAGGCCAGGGACCGCGAGCGCAGCACCCGTGGCTGGGGCGGCCTGGTCACCCGCCACCCCATCCTGGCCCTCCTGGCCGGCGTGCTCCTCCTGGGTACCCTCGCGCTGCCGGCCACCCAGCTGCAGCTCGCACTGCCCGACGGCGGCTCCGAACCCGTGGATTCCGAGGCCTACCAGGCGTACGACCTCACGGCCCGCAGCTTCGGCGAGGGCGTCACCGGCCCCATCGTCGCCGTGGGCGAGTTCCCGGCCGGCCTCGACGAGGCCCAGGCACAGACCCTGCAGTACGACGTGGCCGACAAGCTCCGCGCCGTGGACAATGTGGTGGCCGCCGTGCCGGTTGCCCTCAGCGAGGACCGCCGGACCGCCGTCTTCCAGGTCATCCCCGAGGAAGGCCCGGCCAGCGCCAGCACCGTCAACGTGGTGTCCGAGCTCCGCGGCCTCAATGATGACATCCAGTCCGAGCACGGGGTGGCGATGGGCCTGACCGGCCAGACGGCCGGCAACATCGACGTCTCCACCAAGCTGGGTGACGCCCTGCCGCCCTACCTGGCGATCGTCGTCGGACTTTCCCTGATCCTGCTGCTGCTGGTCTTCCGCTCCATCGTGGTGCCGCTGCTGGCCACGGGGGGTTTCCTCCTCTCGCTCGCCGCAGCCTTCGGCGCCGTGGTGGCCGTCTACCAGTGGGGCTGGCTCGGCGGCGTGTTCGACGTCGCCAACCCCGGCGCCGTGCTGAGCTTCCTGCCCATCATCCTGATCGGTGTGCTGTTTGGCCTGGCCATGGACTACCAGGTGTTCATCGCCTCGGGCATGCGGGAGGCCTACATGCACGGTTCCACCGCCAAGGAGGCCGTCCGGGTGGGCTTCCGCCACGCGGCCGCTGTGGTGACCGCCGCCGCGATCATCATGGTCAGTGTTTTTGCGGGCTTCATCTTCAGCCACCTCACCATGGTCCGGCCGCTGGGCTTCGCGATGGCGTTCGGTGTGCTCCTGGACGCCTTCGTGGTGCGCATGACCATCGTCCCGGCCGTAATGTACCTGCTGGGTGAAAAGTCCTGGTGGCTGCCCCGGTGGCTGGACCGGATCCTGCCTGACGTGGACGTGGAGGGCGCCAAGCTCAACCGGTCCGAGGCGGCACCGGTTCCCGGGGAACTGGTCCACCAGGGCGGGCCGGTCAATTAGGCTGGATTTGTGGTCCGCCTGATTCTTGCATCCCAGTCCCCCGCCCGCACCAAGCTCCTGGCCGAGGCCGGTATCCGGCACTCCATCCTGGTGTCCGACGTGGACGAGGACGCCGTCCAGGCCCGCTACGGCGTCACCGATCCGCACGACACCGCCCTGCTGCTGGCCAGGGCCAAGGCCGAGGCGGTGGCTGCGCTGCCGGAAGCTGAGGGCGCGCTGGTGCTGGGCTGCGACTCTGTGTTCGAGTTCGACGGCGAGGCGCACGGCAAGCCGTACACCGCCGAGATCGCCCGCGAGCGCATGCTGCGGATGAGCGGCAACACCGGGGTGCTGCATACGGGCCATTGGCTGGTGGACTGCCGGGACACACATTCCGACGACGACGGCGAAGGTACCGGTACCGGCGCCACCCTCGGGACGGTGGCCTCGGCCGAGGTCGCCTTCCTGGAGATGGACCCGGCAGAAATCGACGCCTACATCGCCACGGGCGAGCCGCTGCACTGTGCCGGCTCCTTCACCATCGACGGCCTGGGTGGGGCGTTCATCCGGAAGGTCGACGGCGACCCGCACGCCGTCGTCGGGCTTTCCGTCTCCACCCTCCGCAGCCTCCTTGCCGCCGCGAACGTGCGCATCACCGACCTCTGGCGCGGCTGACGGTTCCTGCAGCGCCCGCAACAAAAGCGCCGCAATTAGCAGGGTCTTGTAGCTTCCCTACAAAGCTTGGCCCGTTTACACGCGGATTCCGCAAGTAATATCGGCGGAACCCTCAAAACCGCGCTAGGCTCCCTGAAGGAAAGAAGGAGACGCCTTGTCAGCAAATTTGGAGCAGTCCGCAGGAACCACGCAGTCGACCCTCACAAAGGTGCTGATCGCCAACCGCGGTGAGATCGCCGTCCGCATCATCCGGGCCGCCCGCGACGAAGGCATCGCCTCAGTGGCCGTCTACGCGGATCCGGACCGCGACGCCCTGCACGTCCGCCTCGCTGACGAGGCCTACGCCCTGGGCGGCAACACCGCGGCCGAGTCCTACCTGGTCATGGACAAGATCATCGACGCCGCCCGCCAGTCCGGCGCCGACGCCATCCACCCCGGCTATGGCTTCCTGGCCGAAAATGCCGAGTTCGCCGCGAAGGTGATCGCCGCCGGCATCACCTGGATCGGCCCCTCCCCCGAAGCCATCTCCGCCCTCGGCGACAAGGTCCAGGCCCGCCACATCGCGGAAAAGGTCGGGGCCCCGCAGGTCCCCGGCACCGCCGACCCGGTGGAATCCGCCGAGGAAATCCTCGAGTTCGTGGACCGGCACGGCCTGCCCGTGGCCATCAAGGCTGCGTTTGGCGGCGGCGGGCGCGGCATCAAGGTGGCCCGCACCCGCGAGGAAATCCCCGAGCTCTTCGAATCCGCCGTGCGCGAGGCCACCGCCGCGTTCGGCCGCGGCGAGTGCTTCATCGAGCGCTTCCTGGACGCTCCCCGGCATGTCGAGACCCAGTGCCTGGCGGATGCCCACGGCAACGTCGTGGTGGTTTCCACCCGCGACTGCTCGCTCCAGCGCCGCAACCAGAAGCTCGTCGAAGAAGCCCCGGCGCCGTTCCTCACCGAAGATCAGAACCGCCGGCTCTACGAGTCCTCCAAGGCGATCCTCAAGGAGGCAGGCTACCTGGGCGCCGGCACCTGCGAATTCCTGGTGGGACAGGACGGCACCATCTCCTTCCTGGAAGTGAACACGCGCCTTCAGGTGGAGCACTGCGTGTCCGAGGAAGTCACCGGCATCGACCTGGTGCGCGAGCAGTTCCGGCTGGCCCGCGGCGAAGAGCTCGGCTACGGCGACCCGGAGGTGCGCGGGCACTCCTTCGAGTTCCGCATCACCGGCGAGGACCCGGGCCGCAACTTCATGCCGGCGCCCGGCACCGTGCGCGTGCTGAAGAACCCCACCGGCCCGGGAGTCCGCATCGACTCAGGCATCGAGCAGGGTGACGAGATCAGCGGCAACTTCGATTCCATGCTCTCCAAGCTGATCGTCACCGGAGCCACCCGTCCCCAGGCCCTGCAGCGTGCCCGCCGCGCGCTTGAGGAAATGGTGGTGGAGGGCATCCCCACGGTTATCCCGTTCGACCTCGCGGTGGTGTCCGATCCTGCGTTCGCCCCGGCCGAGGGCCCGTTCACGGTCCACACCCGGTGGATCGAAACAGAATTCGTCAACAACCTTCCGGCCTGGACGCCCGAGGGCTCCGCCGACGTGGACGGCGCGGCCGACGACCGCCAGCGCGTGGTGGTCGAAGTGGGCGGCAAGCGCCTGGAAGTGGTCCTGCCCGCATCCCTGGGTTCCCTGGGAACGGGAGGGGCGGCGGCCGCGAAGCCGGCAAAGTCGAAGAAGCGCTCCCGCTCCGGCGGTCCTGCAGCGGCCACGGGCAATGCACTGACCTCCCCGATGCAGGGAACCATCGTCAAGGTGGCTGTTGCCAACGGCGACGTCGTCTCCGAAGGCGACCTGGTGGTGGTCCTCGAGGCGATGAAGATGGAGCAGCCCCTGACGGCGCACCGCTCCGGAATCGTCATCGGGCTGGAGGCGTCCTCCGGTGAAACAGTGTCTGCCGGCGCCATCATCGCCATGATCGAAGACCAGTAAGCGCCGGAGGCACCCATGCTCGCACCCAGTTTCCAGGAAGAAGTGGGCAGGTACCACCTGGCCGTCCCCGAAATTACCCGGGGCAATCCCGAGCCCGTCAAGGAACTCTATTCCCGGCTGGACGACGTCACGCTGGCCAACCCCTTTGGCGGGATCGCCCGCGGCTGGGCGCAGGTGGAGGCGAGGCTGGACCAGGCTGCCCGGCAGTTCCAGGACGGCCAGATGCTGGGGTTCGACACCATCACGTCCTACACCGCACGGGACACCGCCTACCTGGTGGAGACCGAACACTTCCGGGCCCGCCTGGACGGTGCGGCTGTCGCCGAGGAGTTCGCGCTCCGGGTGACCAGCATCTTCCGGCGCGAGGAAGGCTACTGGAAGCTCGTGCACCGGCATGCGGACCCTGCCGCGCGCCCGCAGTCGCGCCGCTCCCTCACCCAGCCCCCGGGCTAGCTGACAGCTCCGGCCCAAACCGGCACACTTAGCAGATGCTGCCTTTCCTGCTCCTGGCCTCCCGGGCCGAGGACGCTGCCGCCGACGACGAATACGACGCCTACCTGCGCTATGGCGGCCTGGAAGAGCGGGAACTGCGCCGCGTCAGGCTCGAGGCTGCCCCGCTGCCGGACCTGGACCTCGCGGACTACTCGGGGGTCATTGTTGGCGGAAGCCCCTTCACCTCGAGCGATCCGGCGGAAGAGAAATCAGCCGTCCAGCAGCGGGTGGAACGTGAACTGTCCGGGCTGCTGGACGGGCTGGTGGCCAGGGATTTCCCGTTCCTGGGCGCCTGCTACGGCGTGAGCACCCTCGGCACGCACCAGGGCGCCGTCATCGACAGGACCTATGGTGAACCGCTGGGCGGAGTGGAGATAGAACTCACGGACGCGGGACTCGAGGACCCGGTCCTGAAGGGGATGCCGCGCACCTTTACCGCCTTCACCGGCCACAAGGAGGCCTGCACCACCCTGCCGCCGCACGCCGTGCTGCTTGCGCGCTCCGAAGCCTGCCCGGTGCACATGTTCCGCATCCGGACGAACCTGTACGCCACGCAGTTCCACCCCGAACTGGACGTAAACGGGCTCATCACCCGCATCGACATCTACCGCCACGCCGGCTACTTCCCGCCGGAATCGGCTGAAGACCTGATGGAGAACGCCCGGCAGTTCACCGTCACCGAACCCATGAAGGTGCTGCGGAACTTCGTGGACCGCTACGCCCGGTGACACCGCGGGCGGCCCCGAAGCGCCGCCGTCGTGCGTTCCCGCCCGCCTGCTCCGGCCCTGGACGCAAAAGTGCCCGGCGCACTCCCCTGTTGACGGGGAACGCACCGGGCACCGCAGCCACGAACCGGGCTGGAACGTACAGTCCGTTTTCCTAGGCCACGTTGTTCTCGTAGTCCAGGTCGCGGGTTTCCTTGCTCACGAACAGGGCAATGAGCGTCAGCACGGCCATGGAGGTCAGGTAGACGCCCACCAGGACGGGGCTGCCGTCCGCGAGTTCCCACAGCGCGACGGCGATGAACGGGGCCACCGCTGCGCCCAGGATGCTGGAGAAGTTGTAGCTCACTGCCGACCCGGTGTACCGGACGTTGGTGGGGAACAGTTCGGGCAATAGCGCGCCCATCGGCCCGAACGTCAGGCCCATCAGGGAGAACCCGATCACCAGCAGCGCCATGGTGCCAACGAACCCGCCGCTAAACAGCGGGACGAACAGCAGGCCGAAGACGAAGATTCCGCCGGTGACGGCCAGGAGCATCTTGCGGCGGCCGTACTTCTCGGCCAGCGGTCCGGAGACGAGGGTGAAGATGCCGAAGAAGACGACGCCGGCAATCAGCATCCACAGGAAGTCGTTGCGGGTGTAGCCCAGGCCGGGGACGAACGCCGCGGCGGCCGCTTCCGACATCGGCTTTCCGGCCTTTTCAGCCGCGGCCCTGGCAGCGTCCAGCGTGGCGGGACGGGTGCCGTAGGTGAGGGTAAATGTGGTCATCAGGTAGAAGAGCACATACGTGGCGAGCATGATGAACGTGCCAAGGATGAGCTGGCGCCAGCTGGTCTTGAACACCCGGCCCAGCGGCAGCTTGGCCACCTCGTTGGACTCGATCACCTTGGTGAAGGCAGGAGTTTCGATCAGCTTCAGGCGGACGTACAGTCCGATGATCACCATGACGGCGCTGAGCAGGAACGGCACGCGCCAGCCCCAGGCCTGGAAGTCAGCCGGCGAGAGCGCGTAGCTGAACACCAGGAAGATGACGTTGGCGATGATGAAGCCGATGGGCGCGCCCAGCTGCGGGAAGGTGCCGTAGATGGCGCGCTTGTTGGCCGGGGCATTCTCCGTGGCCAGCAGCGCGGCGCCGCTCCATTCACCACCCAGGGCCAGGCCCTGGGCGAAACGCATGACCACCAGCAGGGCCGGAGCCCAGAACTCCCAGCCCGGAACCAGTGCGGTGGGCAGGCAGCCGATCAGGAAGGTCGCAATACCCATGGTCAGGAGGGATGCCACCAGGGTGCCCTTGCGGCCGAACTTGTCGCCGAAATGGCCAAAGACGATCGAGCCGAGGGGGCGTGCGATAAACGCCACGCCGAACACGGCAAACGAGCTCAGGAGCTGGGTGGTTTCGTTCTGGTTGGGGAAGAACAGCTGCGGGAAAACGAGCACCGCGGCGGTGGCGTAGACGTAGAAGTCGTAGAACTCAACCGTGGTGCCGATCAGACTGGCAACGATCACGCGTCCGCGTGAGTTCACCGGCTGGGACCCGGACACCGTGGAGGTATGGGTGGATGACATAGGTAAACGCTTTCGTGAGGACCGGCCGGACCCGGGGTAAGGGAACGGCTCGAAATAATCAGAGTTCAATATTAGTTCCCTCCGTCCAGTCAATGGACGAAAGGTCCAGCATGCGGACCTGTGGGGTGTGTCTCATTGTGTGGTCCACACCGCCCGCCTCACACCCGGCAAGGTGTGCCGATAGGCAAATGTCACAGCGCGTTAACACTTGGCGTCCGTCCACGAAACGCGGCTTCCCTACCTTGGAGGAACAACATCCCCCAGAAGGAGGTACCCCGTGACTGTTGACCGCACCGCCGATGCCGGCACCGGAAGTTCCGTTGATCTCGAAGACTCCGCATTGCCCGGAACCGCCGCATCCGCCAGCGCACAGCCCGGCCCTACCCGCACCACAGACGCCCCCGCCCTTGAACACCGCCCCGGCCGCTGGATCGCCAACTGGGACGCCGAGAACAAGGAACAGTGGGAAACCGCAGGCCGCTCCATTGCACGCCGCAACCTGAACTGGTCAATCTTCGCCGAATTCCTCGGCTTTGTCGTATGGCAGCTCTGGTCCATCGTGGTGGTCCAGCTCCCCGCAGCGGGCTTCAACTTCTCCACCTCCGAAATATTCTGGCTGATCTCCATGCCCAGCCTGGTGGGTGCCACGCTGCGCATCCCTTACACCTTCATGGTCCCCCGCTTCGGCGGCCGCAACTGGACCATCGTGTCCGCCCTGCTGCTCCTGATCCCCTCCATCGGCCTGGCCCTGTGTGTCTCCAACCCGGAAACCCCCTTCGGCGTCATGCTCCTGGTGGCCGCCCTGGCAGGCTTCGGCGGCGGCAACTTCGCCAGCTCCATGGCCAACATCACCTTCTTCTACCCCGCCCGCGAAAAGGGCTGGGCCCTGGGCCTGAACGCCGCCGGCGGCAACATGGGTGCCGCCGTCGCACAGCTGGCCGTTCCGATTGCCATCACCCTCCTCGCCGTCGGCACGGTCAACCTGCCCCTGGCGGGCTGGATGTGGGTCCCGTTCATCCTGATCGCCGCCTTCGGTGCCTGGAAGTACATGGACAACCTCACCAGTGCCAAGGGTGACGTGGCAGGCTCGATCGCAGCGCTGAAGGAACCGCACCTGTGGATCATGGCACTGCTCTACATCGGCACGTTCGGTTCCTTCATCGGCTTCGCCGGTGTCTTCCCCAAGCTGATCAAGGACTACTTCCCGGCTTTCTCCTCCATCGGAGTGGGCACCGTGGCACTGTCGCTGGCCTTCCTCGGCCCGCTGGTGGGCTCCCTGGCCCGCCCGTACGGCGGGCGCATGGCTGACCGGATGGGCGGGGCCCGGATGACCGTGGCCGCCTTCGCCTCCATGGCCGTCATCACCCTCACCATGATCTGGACCCTGCCGCTGAAGAACTTCTGGCTCTTCCTTGTCCTCTTCCTGATGCTCTTCACCGCCAGCGGCTTCGGCAACGGTGCAACCTACCGGATGATCCCCATCATCTTTGCCACCAACAGCCGCGCTGCCCGGAACGGTGCCAGCTCGGTGGCCACCCAGCGCCTCGCTTCCTCCGCCCTGGGCCTCATCTCCGCCATCGGCGCCTACGGCGGGTTCGTGATCCCGCAGGTGCTCAACGCCTCCAACTCGGCCAGCGGCTCCTACACCCCCGCTTTCTACGGCTTCGTCGGGGCGTACGTCCTGATGCTGGTGGTGTGCTGGGCCTGCTACATCCGCAACGCCAACCGAAATGCGATGGGACACGTCTAACATGACCAAAAGCGCCGACACGCACTGCCCTTACTGCGCCCTGCAGTGCGCCATGACGCTCACGTCTCCCACGGCACTGACCCCGGCTTCCCGGCCGGGGTCAGTCCCCGTGCCGGGAACTGTTGCCCCCGGAATCCCCCTGGCCGCACCCCTTGAAGTCAGCGGCCGGGACTTCCCCACCAACCGCGGCGGCCTCTGCCGCAAGGGCTGGACCTCCCCCTCCCTCCTGAACCACCCCGGGCGGATCACGGAGCCGCTCCTGAAGGGGCCCGACGGCGTCCACCGGCCCATCAGCTGGAACCAGGCCCTGGACCTCGCCGTGTCTGCCGTGAAGGACGCCCACGCCCGGTACGGTGCCGACGCCGTCGGCGTGTTCGGCGGTGGCGGCCTCACCAATGAAAAGGCCTACATGCTGGGGAAGTTCGCCCGGCTCGCCCTGGGCACCTCCCGCATCGACTACAACGGCCGGTTCTGCATGTCCTCGGCCGCGGCGGCCGGGATGCGGGCTTTCGGCGTTGACCGCGGGCTCCCCTTTCCCCTCGAAGCGCTGGACACCGCCAGCACCATCCTGATGCTCGGCTCCAACGTCGCCGAAACCATGCCGCCGTTCGTGCAGCACCTCAAGGGAACCCGCGACGCCGGCGGGCTGATCGTGGTGGATCCGCGCCGTTCCGCCACGGCCGCCTTCACGGCCGACGGCGGCGGCCTCCACCTCCAGCCCCTGCCGGGCACCGACCTGACCCTCCTCCTGGGCATCTCCCACGTGGTCATCCACGAGAACCTGGTGGACACCGCGTACCTGGCTGACCGCACGTCCGGCTACAACGCCGTAGCCCGCAGCGTCAACTCCTTCTGGCCCGAACGGGTGCAGTCCCTCACCGGCGTCCCGGCTGAACTTATCCGCGAAACGGCCCGCCGGCTGGCCCGGGGCGCACGCGACGGCGGCAGCTACATCCTCACCGGCCGCGGCGTGGAACAGCACGTGGACGGTACCGACACTGCCACGGCAGCGATCAACCTGAGCCTCCTGCTGGGCCTGCCAGGCTCGGCCCGAAGCGGCTACGGCACCCTCACCGGCCAGGGCAACGGCCAGGGCGGACGTGAGCACGGCCAGAAGGCCGACCAGCTCCCCGGCTACCGCAAGATCACCGATCCCGCCGCCCGCGCCCACGTGGCGAAAGTCTGGGGCGTGGAGGAGGACCTCATTCCCGGGCCGGGCCTGCCGGCCGTGCAGCTGTTGAAGTCGCTGGGCAAGCCCGACGGCGTCCGCTGCCTTTTTGTCCACGCCTCCAATATCGCCGTGGCCTCTCCCGACGCCAACACCGTGATCGCAGGGCTTCGGAGCCTGGACTTCCTGATGGTCTGCGACTTCTTTATGTCCGAGACGGCCGCTGAGGCGGACCTCATCCTTCCCGTCCTGCAGTGGGCGGAGGAAGAGGGCACCCTGACCAACCTCGAAGGCCGCGTGCTGCGCCGCCGCCGGGCCCTCACTCCGCCGGCCGGCGCCCGCAGTGAACTGTGGATCATGGCGCGGCTGGCCGAAGCCCTTGACGCCCCCTCCACCTACAGCGAGGACCCCGAGACCGTGTTCGAGGAACTCCGCCTTGCCTCTGCCGGCGGACTGGCGGACTACTCCGGAATCGACTACGCCATGCTGGATCGCGGCGAAGCCGCATACTGGCCCTACCCCGCCGGCAGCCAGGGAACACCGCGGCTGTTCCAGGACCGGTTCGCGCACCCGGACGGCAAAGCCGTGATGACCCCGGTGACGCCGCGCCGCCGTCGTACTCCTGCCGGACCACCTGCAGGAGATGGCACCGCCGCGAAAACCATGACCCTCATCACCGGCCGCCTCCTGGAGCACTACCAGTCCGGCGCGCAGACCCGGCGGGTGTCGGAGCTGCTGGCGGCGCAGCCGGAAGCGAAAGTGCAGATCCATCCGGCGGCTGCGGCGTCGATGGGCATCACCGAGGGGGCGCTCGTGTCCGTGGCCAATGAGCGCGGCGAGGTGCAGTGCCGGGCCCAGCTCAGCACCGCCATCCGTCCCGAAACCATCTTCCTGCCGTTCCACTTCCCCGAACTCGAGAGTGCGAACCGCCTCACGGAGGCGGCCACAGACCCCATCTCCGGGATGCCGGAATTCAAATTCAACACCGTATGGGTCCGGCCCGTAGCCGCGCCCCTTTCCACCAACGTGCTGCAAACGACGGAGGCCTCATGAGCGAGCAGATTGTCATTGTGGGATTCGGCCCGGTGGCGGCCCGGCTGGTTGACGAACTCCTGCCTGCCGTCCGCAGCGGCAAGGTGGGCCTGACAGTGGTGGGCGAGGAAGCTGAAGCCGCCTACAACCGCGTGCTCGTGGCCGATCTCGGCGTGGGCAGGACCACCGCCGAGGCCCTGGCCCTCTCAGACGCCGCGGAGCTGACCGCCCAGGGCGCCGACATCCGCCTGGGCGTCCGGGTGAAGCGTGTGGACCGGGCCCGGCAGCAGGTCCTCCTGTCCGACGGCGGTGCCGTCCACTACGACCGCCTGGTCTTTGCCACGGGGTCGCGCCCGGTCATTCCCAACCTGACCGGCATCAACCCCGACCCCACCCACCCTGTCCTCCCCGCCGGCGTCACCGCCCTTCGCGACATCCGCGACGCCGAGGCGCTGCGGCGGGCCGTGACCGGCGGCAAGCGGGTGGTGGTCCTGGGCGGCGGCGTCCTGGGCCTGGAGACCGCCCTGGCCGCAGCGGAAGAAGGAGCCACCGTCACGGTGGTCCACAACGGCCCGCATCCGCTGGGACGCAACATCGACCGCGGCGGCGGCTCCGTACTGGCGGCGAGCCTGCGCCGCTGCGGCGTGCGCATGGCCGGCAACGCGCGCTCCACGGGCGTGGAGCACAACGCGCCCGACGGCGGCTTCTCGGCGCTGCTGCTCGACGACGGGTCCGCGATCGACGGCGACCTCCTGGTGCTCTCCTGCGGTGTCCGCCCCCGCACTGAGCTCGCCGAGGGCTGCGGGCTCTCCACGTCCGCGGGCATCCTGGTGGACCACAAACTCCGCGCGCACCACGAGCCGCACATCTTTGCCATCGGTGACTGCGCCGAGGTGCGCTGCCCGGATCCGGACTGCGCACCCTGCCGCAACGCCAAGGGGCCCTCCGGCCTGGTGGGGCCGGGCTGGCGGCAGGCCGAGTGGCTGGCCGGGTACCTGACCCTGCTGGCGGACGGCGGGGAGGACGCCGCCCTGCTGCCGGCGCTCCCGGCGGAGCAGCCGGGCGTGATCGTCCTGAAGGCGCGCGGCATGAACATGGCCGTGGCCGGCGACAATTCCGCAGAACCCTGGGACGAGGACGCCCTTGCTGCCGGCGCGGTGAACGGGCGCCCGCGCCTCCAGGTTTCCCAGTGGGCGGACCCGGAACACGGCCGCTACGTCAAAATGACCACCCGCGGCGGCGTCCTGGAGGGCCTGGTGGCGGTGGGCATGCCCCGCACGGCGGCCGAGCTGGTGGGGCTGTTCGAACGCGGCGCGGAACTTCCGGCTGACCGGTCCCTGCTGCTGCGCCTCGACGGGCCGGACCAGCTGCCGGGCACGGGTGCCGCCGATCCCGCGGGCACCGTCTGCCGGTGCGCCGGGGTCAGTGGAGCCGCCATCCAGGGCGCCGTTGAGGAGGGCTGCTCCACGGTGCCCGAGGTGTCCAAGGCAACGCGTGCCGGAACCGGCTGCGGCGGCTGCCATGAGGACATCAAGGGGCTTATCGAAAAACACTTCCGGGCGGTCCAGGCCGCCTGACTAGGAAGCGGGGGCCACGGGAACGCCGAGCGGGGTGCCGTTGCCCCAGCCGGCGTCCACTGCTGCCTGTGCGAGCGCACGGGCCATCGCATCGCCGTCGGGAGCGGGAGCGCCGTTCATGGGCGCGGAGGTGACGTACGGCATTTCGAGCGTCTCGTCGCCCCGGACAGCTGTGAGGACAACGTTCGCGGAGGCGCCCCCGGCCTCGCCCCGGAAGTAGCCGGTCCACTGCAGGCAGGCGAAGTCACCGATTCCGGTGACGGGTGAGCAGTCGGGCGCCGACTTCGCTGTGGAGATGTCCTGCGACGAGGCGGGCGAGGTGAGTGCCACCGACAGGGCCGTGATGCCTCCGTCCATGGACTTGCTCGAATACGTGCAGAGGTAGGCCTTGCTTCCGGGCGGCCTGTCACTGCTGTTCTGGCCTGCAGGCATGATCCCGGGTACGACTTTCGCGGCAATTTCAGGAGTGATGAGGTCGCAGGCAGGGCTGGTCCCACCGGTGGAGGGGCGGGGTGCAGGCTCCGGAGTGTTTTGCTTCCCGGGCTGCGAACACCCGCCAAGAAGAGCGGACGCCGCAAGGAACAGGACGGGTACGGCTGCCGGGGTTCTCACTTGTTGACGCCAGGAGGAGATCCCGGGACCCCGGCCAGGAAGTCCTCGGCGAAGCGCTTCACGCCGTCCCACTCGGTGTAGATGTAGTCGCGGGACGTGTCCAGGTCCTGGGAGCCCCTGTCCTTGGCGATCTTCTTCATCATCTGGCGTTTCAGGAAGTTGTAGTGGGTGTACATCAGCGCACCGGAGAACATCGCTACATGGCGGGGGTGCCAGCCGGTCTCCTCCTCGAACTTTTCCACGTAGCCCTCCGCACTGGCTTCATCCCCTTGGGCGGCAAGGCTGACAGAGACCAGGGCGGACGGCAAACGACCAAGTTCGCTGCGGTTCTTGCGGACAAAGTCCGCAACGTAGCCCTCGTGCTTGCCAATATGCACCGACGCCGCCACGATGACGGCGTCCTGCCCGTCCGGAATGCCGTCCGGAGCCTGTTTGAGGTCCGCGGTTTCAGCGTGGTGCCCGTGCGCCCGGATCACATCGGCGATGTACTCCGCTATGTGGGCCGTCTGCCCTTCAACGCTGCCGTAGGCAATGTAAATAGAAGCCATGCTCCACTGTGCCTGCAGGGCGCGGTGGAGCAGTAGGGCACAACGTCCCCGGTACGCGCATACTCAGGCCGGGGCCTTGGGAATGAGGATCCAGAGCACGATGTAGGCCAGTTCGCCGACCCCCACCAGGCCAAAGATCACGAAGCCCAACCGGACCAGGAATTTTGGAAGCCCGAAACGGGCTGCCAGGGCTGCGCACACCCCGCCAATGATTTTGCCGCTGCGCGGCCTCACGAGTGCTGTTGACATTTCTTCCGCCTACCCTTCCGATGGCTAGTGCAGGGACGGCCGGGAAAATCCGTTGATGGAATTCCCGGCCGTTCCTTTGAGGAGTCTATGCACGCGGCACGGAGTGGTCCAGACTCACGAGCCCCTGGAATCCGGTGGATTCCTACGCGTCCCTACAGGTGGACGTGAAGGCGGCGGGCCGCCTCCGAAATGGAGCCGCTGAGGGACGGGTAGACGGTGAAGGTGCTGGCGACGTCGTCCACGTGCAGCTTTTGCTTCACCGCGATGGAGATGGGGAAGATCAGCTCCGAGGCGTTGGGCCCCACGACCACCCCGCCGATCACGGTTCCGGAGCCCTTCCGGGCAAAGATCTTCACGAAGCCGTCGCGGTGGTTCCGCATCTTGGCGCGGGCGTTGCTGCGCAGGGAGAGCTTGATGATGTCGCCCTGGTATTTGCCCGAATCGATCTCAGCTTCCGAGACGCCTACGTTCGCGATTTCCGGTGACGTGAAGATGTTCGAGGCCACCTGGTGCAGTTTGAGCGGGGTGACGGTGTCGCCCATGAAGTGCGCCACCGCGATGCGGCCCTGCATGGCCGCCACGGAAGCCAGCGGCAGCACGCCGGTGCAGTCACCGGCGGCATAGATGTTGGGAGCCGAGGTGCGTGACACGCCGTCCACCTTGATGTGGCCGCTTTCGCTGACCGCCACGCCGGCCTCTTCCAGGCCGATCCCTGCGGTGTTGGGGATGGAGCCCAGGCACAGCAGGCAGTGGCTGCCGGTCACCTTGGAACCGTCGCTGAGGGTGACCACCACGCCGTCGTCCGTCCGCTCCACGGTCTCGGCGCGGGAGCGGGACAGGACCCGGACGCCGCGGCGTTCGAAGACTTCCTCCAGTACTACTGCCGCGTCCACATCGGATCCGGGAAGCACCCTGTCACGGCTGGAAATCAGGGTGACCTTGGATCCCAGTCCGTTGTAGGCGGAGGCGAATTCTGCCCCGGTGACACCGGAACCCACCACAATCAGTTCCTCGGGCAGCTCGTCGAGGTCATAGATCTGCGTCCAGTTGAGGATCCGTTCGCCGTCCGGGCGCGCCGTGGGAAGCTCGCGCGGATGGGCGCCCACGGCGAGCAGGATGGTGTCCGCCTCGACGGTTTCGGTGCCGTCAGCGGTGAGGACTTCAATGGTCCGGTCATCCAGCAGCCGGCCGGACCCGGTGATGATCCGCACGCCCAGGTTCTCCAGGCCGTCATGGATGTCCTTGGACTGGCTGCGGGCCAGGTTCAGCAAACGGTCGTTGATGTGCTTGAGGTCGGCGCGCATCACGGGCACAAAGTCGCCCCCGTCGACGTCGAACTTCACTCCCAGCTCGCCTGCCTCCCCCACGCGGGTCATCAGGTCCGCGGTGGCGATCAGGGTCTTGGAGGGGACGACGTCGGTCAGCACGGCCGATCCGCCCAGTCCTGCGCGCTCGATGATGGTGACCTGCGCCCCCAGCGAGGCGGCCACCATGGCGGCTTCGTACCCGCCCGGACCACCTCCCAGGATTGCGATCCGGGGGGAACTGAAATCTGGATGCGTAGTCACAAACAATCATTCTCCTGCAACTCCCCCGCACGGCCAAAGAAAACGGTCTCTCACGAAAACCGGCCCAGGCTGGGCGGCGTGACGGACGGCAGGATAGCTTGTACCAGTGAGTACAACTGACTTCCTGAACACCGATCCCTTTGCCGCCGCGCGTGCCGCAGCCGACTACATCGCCGAGGAAACCGGCGTGGACAGCCACGACGTCGCCCTGGTTCTTGGCTCCGGCTGGGGCGAGGCAGCCGACCTGATCGGAGATACCACCGCCACCCTGTCCGCCGACGAGGTCCCCGGTTTCCACGCCCCGGCGGTGGAAGGGCACGTGGGCACCATCCGCTCGGTCCTGACCACGGGCGGCAAGCGGGCACTGGTGCTGGGTGCAAGGACGCACTACTACGAAGGCAAGGGCGTGCGCGCGGTGGTGCACGGCATCCGCACCGCGGCAGCCGCCGGCTGCAAAACCCTGGTGCTGACCAACGGCTGCGGCGGGCTGCAGGAAAACTGGACCCCGGGCACCCCGGTGCTGATCAGCGACCACATCAACCTCACCGCCGCCTCGCCGCTGGAGGGCGCCACGTTCGTGGACCTGACGGATCTCTATTCGGCCCGGATCCGCGGCCTGGCCCGCGAGGTCGACGCCACCCTGGAAGAGGGCATCTACGCCCAGTTCCCCGGCCCCCACTACGAGACACCCGCCGAGGTGCAGTACGCCAAGCGCATCGGGGCCGACCTGGTGGGCATGTCGACGGCGCTGGAGGCCATCGCGGGGCGGCACGCGGGAATGGAGGTGTTCGGCATCTCGCTGGTCACCAACCTTGCCGCCGGCATCAGCCCCCAGCCGTTGAGCCACAAGGAGGTCATCGAGTCCGGGCAGGCTGCCGGACCGCGGATTTCGAAGCTGCTGGCAGAGATCATCGGCCGGCTCTGACCAGCGGCGCGGTCACGCGCGGCGCCCCTGCCACAGGCATTTCGTGGCCGGGGTTGGAAGAACTGGCGGGCCAATGACGATAGCGTTAGGCCCATGACGTCTTCCGATGCCGAAATCCGCCTGCTCAATGATGCCCGCGCGTGGGCTGCCCAAGACCCGGATCCGGTGACGTCGACCTCCCTCCTCGAGCTCATCCGGCAGGTGGAGAACGGCATTCCGGCAGCCCGCCAGGAACTCGAGGACAGCTTCCGCGGGACGCTGCAGTTCGGCACGGCAGGGCTCCGGGCGGCCCTGGGTCCGGGCCCGAACCGGATGAACCGGGTGGTGGTGCGCCGGGCCGCCGCAGGCCTGGCGGACTTCCTGCTCTCGGCGGTGGGCGAGTCATCGCCGGGAACCCGGCCTCGCGCCGTCGTCGGCTACGACGCCCGGCACAACTCGGACATCTTTGCCGAGGAAACCGCAGCAATTTTCACGGCAGCCGGGATAGAGACGTTCCTGATGCCTGCGGCGCTGCCCACTCCCCTGCTGGCCTTCGCCGTCAGGGCGCTGGAGTGCGACGGCGGGGTCATGGTGACCGCCAGCCACAACCCGCCGCAGGACAACGGGTACAAGGTGTACCTGGGCCGCCATGCCGTTCCGGAGAACGGCAACGGCGCACAGATCGTCGCCCCATACGACGCCGCCATCGCCGCCCGCATCAACGCGGTGGGACCGCTGGACTCGATCGCCCTTGCCCCCTCCGGCTGGACTGTCCTGGACGGGTCCCTTGCAGCCGACTACGAACGCTCCACGGCCGCGCTGGCCATGCCCGCCGAGTTCCCTGCCCGTGACCTCAGCATCGTCCTGACTCCCCTGCACGGCGTGGGCGGCGGGACCGCGCTGGCGGTGTTGAACGCCGCAGGTTTCAAGGACATCACCTTGGTGGCGGAGCAGGCCGAGCCGGACCCGGATTTTCCCACCGTCAGCTTTCCCAACCCGGAAGAACCCGGCGCCCTCGACCTGGCACTGGAGTCCGCCGAACGGCTGGGGGCAGACATAGTGATTGCCAACGATCCCGACGCCGACAGGGCGGCCGTTGCGGCAAAAGACCCTGACACCGGCGCCTGGCGGATGCTCCGCGGGGACGAGGTGGGGGCGCTCCTGGGAGCGCACGTTGCCGCCCGGATCGCCGCGGGCAAGGCAAAGGACGACGGCGGCGCGGAAGAAGGTGCCCAGGGAGTGTTCGCGAACTCGATCGTGTCCTCCCGGCTGCTGGCCCGCATCGCCACAGCAGCCGGCTATGCCCACCAGGAAACGCTGACCGGGTTCAAGTGGATTTCCCGGGTTCCCGGGCTGGTGTACGGCTACGAGGAAGCCCTGGGCTACTGTGTTGCGCCGGATCTGGTGCGGGACAAGGACGGGATCTCGGCTGCCCTGCTGATCGCGGAACTCGCCGCGGCCGCCAAGGCTGACGGCAAGACCGTCTTTGACACCCTGGACGAGCTCTACCTGCAGCACGGCCTGCACGCCAGCGACCAGCTCAGCATCAGGGTTGCGGACCTGGGGCTCCTGGACGCGATGATGAACCGGCTCAGGGTCTCCCCGCCGGAAACGTTCGGATCATCCGCTGTTGAGGTGTACACGGACCTGGCCCAGGGCAGCGACCAGCTGCCGCCCACGGACGGGCTGCTGTACGTCACCAGGGACCTGACGCGCGTGATCATCCGTCCGAGCGGCACCGAGCCCAAGCTCAAGTGCTACCTCGAAGTAATCCAGCACGTGGGTTCCGCCGCGGAACTGCCGGCCGCCCGGCAGTCGGTACGGGCGGCGCTGGACGACGTGCTCCGCGACGTCAGCGAAGCGCTGGGGCTCTAGCCGCTACAGCTCAACCTCGACCATGCCGTCGCTGATGCGGGTGCGGAAGGTGGCGATGGCCAGGCCGGGCGTGCTGAAGCATTCACCGGTTTCAAGGTCGTAGACCTCTTTGTGCAGCGGCGAGGCGATGGTGGGGCGCTCCCCGCGTGAGCCCAGGATCCCGCGCGCCATGACGTGTGCTCCCGTGGCAGGGTCCTCGTGCGCTACCGCGAAAACCTCGGTGGCGCCGGTGCGGAAGAGGGCAATCTGGCGTCCCGCAACCAGGGCTGCCTCGCCCCAGGCGATCTCCAGGTCCTCCACCGGGCACACGCTGTGCCAGCCGCCCGTGATCCCGGATACCGCCTCGTCAAGGTCGGCTTCGAGTGCCCCAAGTTCCAGTGTTGCCGTCATGTCCGGCTCCTCTCCCTGCGCGGGTAATCCTTATCAGTGGGCCGCCTTTGCAGCCGTGAACCACGCTAGGCTCCGGGTGTTTCAGAGGCGTGCAGTGAATGTGTCCGGCGCGTAAAAGACACCTCACACGGCCGGAAATGCGTTCGTGATGCAGAAGTTAAGTTGACGAAACAATTGGGAAACTGAAGCGAAACTGCGTCTCCCTAGTCTGGATGGACAGCTCGACAGAGAAGGCTGCAGTTCCACTGCGGCCCATGCGAAAGGCCATCAGTGACCGAACAGACTTCAAGCACAGAGACTCCGCGCCGCATCGTCGTCGCCGGCGGCGGCCCCGCGGCCCACCGTTTTGCGGACGCAATGCATGCCCGTGGCCTCGATGGCTGGCATGTCACGGTCCTCACTGAGGAAGCCCACCTGCCCTACGACCGCGTTGCCCTCTCCAAGGCCCTCACGGACAAGGACGTGGACCTTACGCTGGGAACTGCAGCTATGTGGGACCACCCGTCCCTGGAGCTCAAGACCGGCGAGCGGGTCATCAAGATCAACGCCGAAGCCAAGACCGTGGAGACGGCTGCCGGCAACACCTTCGAATACGACGAGCTGGTGGTGGCCACCGGCTCGAACGCCGCACGCCTGCCCATCCCGGGCGCCGAACACACGCACGTCTACCGCACCCTCGAAGACGTATGGGCCATCAACGAGGCCATCGCCGGGCTGAAAGAGAAGCTGGGCCGCAAGGTCAACGCAGTCACCATCGGCGGCGGCCTCCTTGGCCTCGAATCCGCCGCCGGCACGGAGCAGCTGGGCGCCAACCCGATCGTCATCGACGGATCGCAGTGGCTGATGGCCACGCAGCTGGACGAAGGCGCCGGCCAGGCCATGGGACGGCTCATCAAGGCGAAGGGCTTCGAAGTCCACGGCGGCGTCTTCCCGTCGGAAGTCCTGTCCGACGACGACGGCCAGGTCACCGGCGTCCTCATGGCGGACGGCCGCATCATCGAAGCAGACATGGTCATTGTGGCCATCGGCGTCCGGCCCCGTGACGAACTCTTCCGCGCCGCCGAGGGCGAGGAACAGGTATTCAGCCTGGGTCCCCGCGGCGGCGTGGTCATCAACGACTACTGCGAAACCGAAGTGCCCGGCATCTGGGCCATCGGCGAGGTAGCCAACTTCGGCGGCATGTGCCTGGGCCTGGTTGCCCCCGCCAACACCATGGCGGAGATTGTGGCCGACCGGCTGCACGGCGGCGACGCCACGTTCCCCGGCTTCGACACCGCCACCAAGCTCAAGCTCTCCGGCGTGGACGTGGCCAGTTTCGGCGACGCGTTCGCCAAAACCGAACACGCCCTCGAAATCGTGTACGCCGACCCCGCCCGCGGCGTGTACCAGAAGATCGTCACCACAGACGATGCCAAGACCCTGCTGGGCGGCATCTTCGTGGGCGACGCCTCACCGTACATGAGCCTCCGCCCGCTCCTCGGCCGCGAACTTCCCGCCGAACCCGGCGCGTTCCTCACCGCGGCAGGCGGCGGCGAAGCCCCCGAAACGGAACTTCCGGACGACGCCACCCTCTGCTCCTGCAACAACGTCACCGCCGGCAGTATCCGCGACGCCATCAACGGCTGCGGCGCCTGCGAGGGCAACGCCCCCGTCCAGGAACTGGGTGAGCTGAAGGGCTGCACCCGCGCCGGCACCCAGTGCGGTTCCTGCGTGCCGATGCTCAAGAAGCTGCTGGAAACCGAACTCACCAAGTCCGGCGTCGAAGTCTCCAAGGCCCTCTGCGAGCACATCGAACTGTCCCGCCAGGAACTCTTCGACGCCATCCGCGTCCTGGAAGTCACCTCCTTCGAAGAGATCATGGCCAAGTACGGCACCGGCGCAGGCTGCGACATCTGCAAGCCCACCATCGCCAACATCCTGGCCAGCCAGAACAGCGCCTACGTGCTGGACGCCGGCCGCGGCACCCTGCAGGACACCAACGACCGCGCCCTGGCCAACATGCAGAAGGACGGCACCTACTCCGTTGTCCCCCGCATCGCCGGCGGCGAAATCACCCCGAAGAAGCTCGGCGTGATCGCCGCCGTCGCCGAAAAGTACAACCTGTACACCAAGATCACCGGCGGCCAGCGGATCGACATGTTCGGTGCCCGCCTGGAGCAGCTGCCGGAAATCTGGAAGGAGCTGGTGGACGCCGGCTTCGAATCCGGCCAGGCCTACGGCAAGAGCCTTCGTACCGTGAAGTCCTGCGTCGGCTCCACCTGGTGCCGCTTCGGCGTCCAGGACTCGGTGGCCATGGCCATCCAGCTGGAACTGCGCTACCGCGGCCTGCGGAGCCCGCACAAGCTCAAGATGGGCGTCTCCGGCTGCGCCCGGGAATGCGCCGAGGCCCGCGGCAAGGACGTGGGCGTCATTGCCACCGCGGACGGCTGGAACCTGTACGTCGGCGGCAACGGCGGCGCAACACCCGCCCACGCCCAGCTGCTCGCCAAGGACCTCGACGACGAAACGCTGATCAAGTACATCGACCGCTACTTCATGTACTACATCCGCACCGCCGACCGGCTGCAGCGCACCGCACGGTGGCAGGAAGAGCTCGACGGCGGCATCAAGCACGTTGAGGACGTGGTGGTCAAGGACACCCTGGGCATCGCCGCTGACCTCGAGGCCGCCATGGCCAAGCACGTGGACACCTACATCGACGAATGGGCTGACACCCTGAAGGACCCCGAGCGGCTGCGCCGCTTCCGCTCCTTCGTCAACGCACCCGACCAGAAGGACGACTCCATCACCTTCGTCCCGGACGAGCGCGGCCAGATGCGCCCGGCAACGGCGGAGGAAAAAGGGAAAGTCCTCATCGGCGCTTCCATCCCGGTCCGGTCAAATAACGAGAACGAGGTATAGGCATGCAGCTCAGCATTGATCTCACCGGTCGTGAAGTACTGGTGACGGGCTCGGACCACGCTGCCCGCCAGGCGGTCCGCCGCTACGAAGCCGCCGGCGCCGTCGTCTACCGCCTCAGCACTCCGCAGGGCGCGGCGGACGACGGCCCGCTTCCCGAACGCCCCTTCCTGGTGGCAGCTGTGGAGGACGGACAGCCCGGCTGGGACTCCCTCCTTGGCCGGTGCCGGGACACGGGCATTCCGGTCGCTGTGGAGCCGGCTGCCGGCACCCCGGGCCACGTCACCCTGGTGGGCGGCGGCCCCGGCACCACCGAGCTCCTCACCGTCGCCGCCGTCAAGGCCCTCCGCGACGCCGACGTGGTGTTCTACGACCGGCTCGCCCCGTACCAGGAACTCCCCTCTCTCACCTCGGCCAAACTCGTGGACGTGGGCAAGAAGCCCGGCCACCACAAGGTAAGCCAGGGCGACATTGAGAAGCTCATGGTGGAAAGCGCCCTGGCCGGCAACAACGTGGTCCGCCTCAAGGGCGGGGACCCGTATGTCTTCGGCCGCGGCGGAGAGGAAGTTGCCGCCTGCGTGGCCGCCGGCGTCAAGGTCCGCGTCATCTCCGGCGTCACCAGCGCTATTTCCGTCCCGGCTGCCGCCGGCATCCCCGTTACCCACCGCGAAGTCAGCCACATGTTCACCGTGGTGTCCGGGCACGCCCCGCTGACCGAGAAGGAGCACCAGCACCTTGCCGGCCTCGGCGGGACCATCGTGGTGCTGATGGGCATCGGAACCCTCCACCAGCTCGCTGCCGGACTCCGCCGGGCCGGAATGCGGGCTGACATGCCCATGGCCGTGGTGGAGCGCGGCTACCGCCCCGGCCAGCGCACCACCATCGCGGACCTGGGCACCATCGCCTCCGCCGCCGCCGGGTGCAGCAACCCCGCCGTGCTGGTCATCGGTGAGGTGGTTCGCGTGGCTGAGGCCAACCGCGGGCATGCCGAGGCCGCAGCCGACCTGGACAGGCTGGCGGCCTCGCTGCTGGGTTCGTGAAAGGATTGACCCCCATGACTGCACTTGCACCGGCCGAACCACCGCAGGTCGAACGAACGCCTGAAGAAGCACCCGACGCCGCAGAGGCTCCACTGGAGGGTTTCCGCATCGGTGTCACCTCGCACCGGCGGTCCCAGGACCTGATCGAGGCGCTGGAACGCCGCGGAGCGGAAGTGCTGCACGCCCCCGCCCTGAAAATCGCACCCGTGCAGGAGGACATGCGGCTCATCGAGGACACCCGTGCCATCATCGCGGCGCGGCCGGACCTCTGCATCGCCACCACCGCCTACGGGATGCGGCGCTGGTGCGAGGCCGCGGATTCCTTCGGTATTGGCGAGCAGCTGCTTGAAACCCTGGGCGCCTGCCGGATGTTCGTCCGCGGACCCAAGGCCCGCGGTGCGGTGCGCGCCGCCGGCCTCGCCGACGTCGGAATCAGCAGCGACGAAACCACCGCAACACTGGTGGACATGCTGCTGGCCGAGGGCGTGCGCGGCAAGACCGTTGCCGTGCAGCTGCACGGCTACACCGACGTGCGGCAGCTGGAACGCCTGCGCATGTCCGGCGCCACCGTCCTGACAGTCACGCCGTACCGCTGGGTGAAGCCCGACGGCGAGGACCGGCTCCCCCGGCTCATCGAGGCTGCCTGCAGCGGGAACCTGGACGTCCTCACCTTCACCAGCGCACCCGCGGTGGATGCCATGTGGAGCACCGCCCACGAAATGGGCGTCTACAAGCAGCTGATCGAGAGCCTGAAGACCAACGTCACCACGGCGGTGGTGGGCCCGGTCACGGCGCAGCCCCTGCTGGATGCCGGAGTGACACCGCTGATCCCGGAACGGTTCCGGATGGGTGCGCTGATCCGGCTGGTGTGCGAGCACCTCGCGCTCAACCACGTGCGCCGGCTGGATACCCGGTCCGGCAACATCGAGCTGCGCGGCCGCAGCCTGCGCATCAACGGGCAGCCGGTGGAGCTCGCCCCCGCACCGCTGCTGCTCCTGCGCGCCCTGCTCGGTGCCGGCGGCGCGGTCCTGTCCCGGGAATCGCTGTCCGACCTGCTGGAACTCCGCGGTTCCGTCCACGCCCTGGACATGACCGTCAGCCGTCTCCGCTCTTCGCTGCCTGACGGCCGCCTGGTGGAAACTGTGGTGAAGCGCGGCTACCGTATCCGCGTCTAGGAATCCCGGGACGGACAGCACCGACGGGCAGCAGCACAAGGCAAATGTGTCGGCCAGCTGGCGGATGAGAGGCAGGTCACGGGTTCTGTTACCGGCCGGTAAACACTGGCGAACACCGGGCCTTTAAACAGCAACTGCCGGGAAACACGCCGGAAAAGGCACGGGCCTACGCTGGGTTCCATCACGAAGTTCCGGCCGTTTCCGGCCGCCAGCGAAAGGGCCAGCACATGTCCGCTCCGGCACCCTCCCCATCCACCTCCGCCGCCACCCGCATAGTCATCGCGGGGGCCGGTCCTGCCGCCCAGGCGCTTGTCAGCCAGCTGGACCGGGCCCGTTTCACCGGCACCATCACCGTGCTGAGCAACCGGGACGACACCCCGGAGGAACTGCTGGAGCTGGCGCTGCTGCCGCAGGTCTCGGTCCGGTTCGGCCAGCCGGCAAGCCACATCGACGCCGTCAACCGCACCGTGGCCACCGCGGACGGCATGGAATTCGCCTACGACCAACTGGTCATCGCCACCGGATCGGCACCCGTGGCCAGCCCGGTGGAAGGGGCGGACGCGTGCCTGAGCTACTCCACCATTGACGATGCCGCCCGGATCGGGGAGGCCGTCAGCGAGGTAGCCAGGGAGCTGGGCCGCCGCCCCCTGGGCATCTTGGTGGGCAACGGCACGGCGGCCGGCCAGGCTGAGGCCGTGCTCCGCGCCCAGGGGGTCCGCCCGATCCGCACCACGGCCCGCCCGGCCGCCGTCGTTCCCGGTACGTCCGCGTCCGGCCTGGCTGCGTCCGCGGTGATCTTCGAGGACGGCAGCAGCATGAACGGGGACCTGGTGGTCCTGGCGGAGGAGCGGGTCTCACGGGACGGACTGGCCGCCTCCGCCGGCCTGCGGACCGCCCCCAGCGGAGGGATTGTCATCACCCAGGACTTCCGGACGTCGGTCCCCGGCATCTGGGCCCTCGGTGATGCCGCAGCGTTCGACGGCGTCCGGCTGGGCCTGCTGGTTGCAGCGGCTTCCGCTGCGGGCGCCTGCGCCACCCAGCTGCTGACCGCGGCCTCGGCTGACTCGGGCGCCGTCCCGCTGCAGGCCGCGGCCTGACCGGGGGCCGCCCGTCCTCAGGCAGGCGCAGATCCGGGCTGTGGCAAGATGGTTCCGAAACGAGTCATGGGCGTTACAACGCCCGGCCCACAGGCCCCTGGAGAGGACCATCATGAGCAACGAAGCCACCCCTTCCGTTCAGACCACAGCCACCGGCGCCGCAGGTTCCGGCAGCATAGCGTCCTACATCGACCACACGCTGCTGAAGCCTGAGGCTGGGGAAACCGACGTCCTCCAGGTGTGCGCGGAAGCGGCGGAATACGGTTTCAAGTCCGTCTGCGTCAACCCCATCTGGGTCAAGACCGTCAAGACCGCGCTGAGGGGCACCGGCGTCCTCACGTGTTCGGTGGTGGGGTTCCCCCTGGGTGCCACACCCACCGACGTCAAGACCTTCGAAGCCCGCGGCGCGGTGCTGGACGGGGCCGATGAAGTGGACATGGTCATCAACATCGCCGCTGCCCGGGCCGGGGACAAGGGCGCGCTCATCGAGGACATCTCCTCCGTGGCTGAGGCAGTGCACGCCAGCGGTGCGATCCTGAAGGTCATTATCGAAACCGCGCTGCTCACCGACAGCCAGAAGGTCACGGCCTGCGAGGCAGCCGTGGAGGCCGGAGCGGACTTCGTGAAGACCTCCACCGGGTTCAACGGCGGGGGTGCAACAGCGGAGGACATCGCCCTGATGCGCGCCACGGTGGGGCCCGGCCTGGGCGTCAAGGCCTCCGGCGGGGTACGGTCCCTTGCTGATGCGCAGGCTATGATTGCAGCAGGTGCAACACGTATTGGTGCCAGCTCCGGAATTGCCATTGTCAAGGGTGAACAGGGTTCATCGTCGTACTGACGGCACCGGAAGCCGCCACAGATTGAGCCCCGCGGGGCCGAGGAGGAACTATGTCCAGCAAGATCACGGCGTCCAGCCAGGGCTCATCTGCCCAGGAAGGGACCATCCAGACCCCGCAGAACGAGAACAAGCTCGGCACGAGCATCCTCCTTTTTGTGGTCATGATCGCGCTGTTCCTGGGATCCGTGTACTCCCTCTCCTTCCTGACGCTGGACAACCCCTGGCCCATGGCAGTGTGCCTTGGGCTGTTTGCCCTGGCCTTCTGGATTCCGCAGAGCATCCTGGGACGCTCGGACTCCGCCGGCGAACACTAAGCCCAACCACGTAGCGCCAAGTGTCGTTATGAAGCGCCAAAACGACACTTAGTGCTACCTAGTTGGGATAATGAAACGCAAAGAACCCTTGGACTTGAACGGTCCAAGGGTTCTTTGTGTTTCAGCTTCAGAACCAGATGCGCCCCCACGCCACCGCGGCATCGGCCGCGCGGCCCCAGTGGGCGTTGGCCAAGGACCAGGCGGCCGCGCTCAGGCCCACCATGGCGTAGGCGCTCACCGGGATCAGGACAAGCCACTCGCGTTTTGATCCGGCCCGTCCCAGCAGCGGGAGGGACAGCGCACCGTTGGGCCGCCACACCTGGCGCAGCAGCGGCACCCGGCGCAGGGGTTTGGGCGGCCTGACCACCAGGGGCCACAACAAAGGAACACCGCCGGTGGTGACCAGGTCCCCCACGATATGGACCACAACGCCCGTCAGCATGGATACCGGAAGCCAGGTCCACTGGTCCGGCGCGAACCAGGTGACCAGCCCCGCCATGGTCAGCGCGAAGATCCAGTTGCTGATGAACCCCGCCTTCGGGAACAGCTTCAAGGCCTTGGCCGCAATGTTGATCATGAACATGCACAGCAGCCCGGCGCCCACGGACAGCAGGCCCCAGTCCGTCTGCAACTGGACCTGCCCCGCCAGCGTGGCCAGCAGGACAAAGAAAGCCGCCCCAAGGACGGAGTGCGTCCCCTGGCGGTGCCCGCCGCTGGCATTTTCAATCCCGACGGCAATCACGTTGGACAGCGGCGGCAGGGAATTCGCTACTGTGCTGTGCCGGTGGTCCCAGTCGCACACCAGGGCTGTTCCCGCCGTCGCCATTCCGCCGATCAGGATCCCGGTGGCATCCAGCGGGTACCAGCCCAGCGTGTAGGGGCCTGTCGAGGCAATAGCCACCCACGCCGCGGCTCCCGACGCGGCGTGGTGTCCTCCCATCATGCGGCTATCCGCTGACTGCCGGGGCGGCGAGCGGGGCGTCGGAGAAGATGTTGCGGATGACCCCGTTGGCCCATTCCAGGATCTCCGCATCCTGCAGGTCACGCCCGCCGATCCTTGCCGTCTTCGGCTTGGGAACCAGCACGGCATCCAGCGCCGGCTTGGACTGGGACCCCGGATACATCCGGTTCAGCCGCATGACCTTGGATTCCGGAAGGGTGGCCGGCGAGAACTTGATGAAGTTGCCCTGCAGGGCCACATCGGACAGGCCGGCCTCACGGGCGCCCACGCGGAAGCGGGCCACGGACACAAGGTTCTGGGCCGGAAGCGGCGGCTCTCCGTACCGGTCCACCAGTTCCGCCAGGACCTCGTCGATGGCCTCGTTGGTGAGCGCAGCCGCGAGCTTGCGGTACGCCTCCAGGCGCAGCCGCTCCCCCGGCACGTAGTCGTGCGGAAGGTGGGCGTTCACCGGCAGTTCGATCTTCATCTCTGCCGCCTTTTCCTCGGCCTCGCCGCGGTAGTCCGCCACGGCCTCGCCCACAAGGCGGATGTACAGATCGAATCCGACACCTTGGATGTGGCCGGACTGCTCACCGCCCAGCAGGTTGCCGGCACCACGGATCTCCAGGTCCTTCATGGCCAGCTGCATTCCCGCGCCGAGCTCGTTGTGCGTGGCCACGGCCTTGAGCCGCTCCAGGGCCACCTCGCCCAGCGGCTTCTCCGACGGGTAGAGGAAGTAGGCGTAGGCGCGTTCCCGGCCGCGGCCCACGCGGCCGCGGAGCTGGTGCAGCTGGGATAGTCCGTACTTGTCCGCACCGTCCACGATCAAGGTGTTGGCGTTGGAGATGTCCAGCCCCGTTTCGATGATGGTGGTGCACACCAGGACGTCAAAGCGCTTCTCCCAGAAGTCCACGATGATCTGTTCCAGGCGACTTTCGGACATCTTGCCGTGCGCCACCTCAACCCGGGCCTCGGGCACCAGCTCGCGGATCTTGGCGGCCGTCCGTTCTATGGTGGACACCCGGTTGTGGACGAAGAACACCTGGCCTTCGCGCATCAGCTCGCGGCGGATGGCGGCGGAGGTCTGCTTGTCTGTGTAGGGGCCCACGTATGTCAGGACCGGGTGCCGTTCCTCCGGCGGCGTGGCCAGGGTGGAGGTTTCCCGGATGCCGGTGAGGGACATCTCCAGCGTGCGCGGGATGGGGGTTGCGCTCATGGCGAGCACGTCCACGTTGGTGCGCATCTTCTTGAGCGCTTCCTTGTGCTCCACGCCGAACCGCTGTTCCTCGTCCACGATCACCAGGCCAAGGTCCTTGAACTCGAAATCCTTCGACAGGAGCCGGTGCGTGCCGATCACCACGTCCACGGTGCCGTTCTTGACGCCCTCCGCCGTTTCCTTGGCCTCCTTGGACGCCTGGAAACGGGACAGCGGCTTCACGCGCAGGGGGAAGCCGGAGAACCGTTCGGTGAATGTTTCGTAGTGCTGCTGGGCCAGCAACGTGGTGGGCACCAGCACGGCCACCTGCTTGCCGTCCTGGACTGCCTTGAACGCGGCCCGCACGGCGATCTCCGTCTTGCCGTAGCCCACGTCACCGGAGACCAGCCGGTCCATGGGGATCTCACGCTCCATGTCCGCCTTGACCTCGTTGATGGTGGTCAGCTGGTCCGGCGTCTCCACGTAGGGGAAGGCTTCCTCGAGTTCCCGCTGCCAGGGGGTGTCCGGGCCGAACGCGTGCCCGCGGGACGCCATCCGGGCAGAGTACAGCCGGATGAGCTCCCCGGCGATCTCCTTGACGGCCTTGCGCGCCTTGGACTTGGTGCTGGCCCAGTCCGCGCCGCCCATCTTGCTCAGGACGGGGGTGTCGCCGCCCACGTAGCGGGTCACTTGGTCCAGCTGGTCCGTGGGAACGAACAGCCTGTCCCCCGGCGCGCCGCGCTTGGACGGGGCGTACTCCAGCACCAGGTACTCGCGCACCCCGACTGTATCTTTCGAGCCGCCGACGGTGATCTTGCGTTGGATCAGTTCCACGAACTTGCCGATGCCGTGCTGCTCATGGACCACGTGGTCGCCCGCCACGAGCTGCAGCGGGTCCACGGCATTGCGGCGTTTGGAGGGCATGCGGCGCATGTCCTTGGTGGATCCGGCGGAGGTACGGCCCAACAGGTCGGCTTCGGTGAGCAGGCCCAGTTTGAGCCCGTCCAGGACAAAACCGCGTCCGACGGCGGCAGTGGTCACCTCGATGATGCCCGCCTGGGGCTCGTGGTCCAGGCTGTCCACCCTGGCGCAGGGGATGTCGTTCTCATGGAACAGCTCTGCCAGGCGCTGGGCAGGTCCGGGGCCTTCAGTGGCGACGACGATCCGCCACTGGGCCCGGACGTGGGAACCGATGAATTCCATCATCTCGGCCACATCGCCCTGGTAGCCCCGCGGTTCCCGGGCATGCAGGTTCAGGACGTCAATATCCGGGAGCAGTTCCTCGTCCTGCGCCAGCGACGTGATGGACCACCATGAGACCCCGTGGTCCAGGGCGGAGCTGCGCGTTTCTGCCAGGGACCGGAAGCTCGCGGAGTGCAGTGCGGCACTGGCTTGGGAGCTCAGGTCCAAAGGTGCCGTCCCGCCGTCGGACGCCGTGGACCAGGCGGCCTCGAGGAATTCCTCATTGGTAGCGGCGAGGTCGTGGGCACGGGTGCGGACTTTCTCGGGTTCGATGACCACCGAGATGGAGCCTGCGGGCAGCTGTTCCACGAACGGGACCATGGCGTCTACCAGCACGGGTGCCAGGGATTCCATGCCCTCCACGGCGATTCCGCCGGCGATCTTCTCAAGCATGTCTGCCGCTGCCGGGAGCTGCGCCTTGAGGGTGGCTGCCCGGGACATCACGGACGGGGTGATAAGGATTTCGCGGCAGGGCGGGGCGTGCAGCTCGGTGGGGTGGTGCAGTCCGGGCGAGGACAGCGAGCGCTGGTCTGCCACGGCGAACCAGCGCATCTGGTCCACTTCGTCGCCAAAGAATTCCACGCGGATGGGGTGGTCTTCGGTGGGCGGAAAGACGTCGATGATCCCGCCGCGGACAGCAAATTCACCGCGGTGCGTCACCATGTCCACCCGGGCGTAGGCGGCGTCGGAGAGGCTCCGCACCACCTCGGTGAAGGGCCGTTCCTGGCCCACCTTCAAGGTGACCGGGACCAGCTCGCCAAGGCCCGCAACCACCGGCTGGACCACGGCGCGGACGGGAGCCACCACAATCCGGAGCGGGCCCGCCGCCGACGTTTCCGGATGCGCCAGGCGGCGAAGCACGGAGAGCCGCCGGCCGACGGTGTCCGAACGGGGCGAGAGGCGCTCGTGGGGCAGGGTCTCCCAGCTGGGAAACTCGGCCACGCAGTCCGCCGGCAGGTAGGCCCGCAGCGCCGCCGTCAGGTCCTCGGCCTCCCGCCCTGTAGCGGTGACGGCCAGGACCACACCGGACCCGCCGTCGTCGTGCCCTGCGCCGGCGGCTATGCCGTCCGCCATTTCGGCCAGAAGCACAGCCCGCAGCCCGGCGGGTGCGCTGATCTGGTAATCCTGGCCGCGGACCGCGAACCCGCGGGCAGCCTCGGCGCGGACGCGCGCGAAGGTCTGGTCCGCGGCGAGTGCGCGGCGGAGTCCGTCCAGGGACGGACCGTGAGTGGACGGGCCGGGAAGGCTCATGGCAGAAGCTCCTGTGGTGTTACGGAAAAAGCAGGCAACGCGAAAACCCGAAATTCGCTGCGAATCCCGGGTAAACCCAGCCTACCGCGCAGCTCCGACAATGCGTGCTGGTACAGGACCAGCGCGCTGGCACAGGGCTGGCGCCCTGGCGCGGGACTAGGCTGGGCAGGGACGGCCGAGTCCGGCAGTTGATGCCGGCAGCAGTCTACGAAAGCAGCCGTCCAGACCGCGGGCCGCTCCGAATGGCCTGTGGACGATAAGGAGCCACCATGACTGAAACCAGCAGCACCCCGCGTACCTCCAGGACTGTCCTGGTAACGGGAGCCACCGGCTACATCGGGGGCCGGCTTGTGCCCAAGCTCCTGGAGGCCGGCCACACGGTGAAGGTCCTGGTGCGCTCCCCGGACAAAATTGCCGGAGTGCCGTGGCGGGACCAGGTGGAGGTCGTGGAAAGCAGCCTTGACGACGGCGGGGCGCTCCGGAAGGCGCTGGACGGCGTCGACGTCTTCTACTACCTGGTGCATTCCATGGCGGCCGGGTCAGGGTTTGAAGCCAAGGAGCAGTCCATGGCGCGGACGGCTGCGGAGGCCGCTGCGGCCGCGGGAGTCGGCAGGATTGTCTACCTCGGCGGGCTGCACCCCACGGGGGTCGAACTGTCCACCCACATGCGCTCCCGCGAAGCGGTGGGGAAAGTCTTCCTTGACAGCCCGGTGGACGCCATCGTGTTCCAGGCCGGTGTGGTGATCGGCTCAGGCTCGGCGTCCTTCGAAATGATCCGCCACCTCTCCGAGACGCTGCCGCTGATGCCGGCACCCAGCTGGGTCCGCAACCGGATCGAAGCCATCGCGGTGCGGGACGTCCTGTACTACCTTGTCTCGGCGGCGTCCCTTGAGGGGCCGATCAACCGCACGTTCGACATCGGCTGCCGGCAGGTCCTCACCTATGCCGGGATGATGAAGGAATACGCGGCCGAAGCCGGGCTCCCCTACCGGGTGGTGCTGGCGCTGCCCGTCCCGGCGCCCAAGCTTGCCGGCATGTGGGTTGCCCTGACCACCCCCATCCCGTTATCCATGGCCGTACCGCTGGTCCAGTCGCTCCAGCACGATGCCGTGTCCGACGAGCACGACATCGACCAGTACATCCCGCAGCCCGAGGGAGGACTGACCACCTACCGCACCGCCGTCGCCCTGGCCCTCGGCAAGGAACGCGACGGCCAGGTGCAAACAACGTGGGCCAATGCCGGGGCTGCTTCCGATCCCCTGCCCAGCGACCCCGAGTGGGCCGGGCACAAGGTCTTCATCGACGAGCGGACCTTCCACGGCGACGTAGACCCTGCCCACGTGTGGACAGTGATCGAAGGCATCGGCGGACGGAACGGCTGGTACTCCCTCCCCTTGGCATGGCAGGTGCGCGGCTGGCTGGACAAGCTGACCGGGGGCGCCGGGCTCTTGCGCGGGCGGCGGCATCCCCACACCCTGGCCACCGGGGAAGTTGTTGACTGGTGGCGTGTGGAACGGATCGACCGCGGGAAGCTGCTGCGGCTGCGGGCCGAGATGCGGGCTCCGGGGCGTGCCTGGCTGGAGCTCTCCGTGGAGCCTGACGGAGCCGGGAGCCGCTACCGCCAGCGTGCCATCTTCTTCCCCAAAGGGCTCAGCGGAAGGCTGTACTGGCTGGCCGTGCTTCCCTTCCACAGCCTGATCTTCCCGGCCATGGCACGGAACATCACCACCGCCGCCCAAAAGATCGCGGATGCGGAGCACGCAGAGCAAAGCCCGTAGGATGTGTGGAGTTAAAACCGTTCCGCACGTCCCAGGAGGACACATGGCCCTGAGCGCAACCACCACCCTTCCGCACTCCGTCGACAACGTGGCAGCTGTCCTGGTGAACGAAGATTTCCAGCGCCACGTCAGCCAGCTCGTGGGCGGCTCACTGGAGTCGTTCACCGTGGACGGAGACGTTGCCGGAGCCTTCAGCGCCACTTCCGTGCGGACCCTGCCCACCACCCGCCTCCCCGAGTTTGCCCGGAAGTTCGTGGGTGAGCACCTCAAGGTCACCCAGGTGGAAAACTGGGACGCCCCAGCTGCGGACGGCTCCCGCCAGAGCAACATCTCGCTGAAGATTGCCGGCGCACCCGTTGACGTCACCGCCGTGCAGCGGCTCGTGGCTGCCGACGGCGGCACCCGTGTTGAGCTTGAAGGCGCAGTAAAGTCCTCGGTGCCGTTCCTTGGGGGGAAGATCGCCGACGCTGCGGAGCCGATGGTGGCCAAGGCCCTGAACCTCCAGGCCAAGCAGGCGCAGGCCTGGCTGGAAAGCCACTAACCCGTGGAACTGCCCGTTTTCGCCTCACTGGTCCTCATCATTGCGGGAGTCTGGTCCCTGGTGGTCTGGCCGCAGTTCCTGCGCCGGGTCATGAAGGATCCGCGTGCCCGGAACTCCGCCGGGAAAGCCACCAAGTTCCTTACCGTCCATGTGGTGCTGGTCAGCATCTCCATGGTGTTGGGCGCCGCCACTGCCGTCATCGGCATCATGGCGATGGCCGGCTGAACGGGCCTGCCGGCAGTAACCGCCCTGCACTCATGAAGTGCATGATGGAAGGCCCTCGTCCCGTCGGGAGGAGGGCCTTTTGTTGTTCCAGGGAACCCCGAGGGGGGACTCCGGGCTCAGGCGGCCTGGTTGAGTGCGTCCTCCGCGGCAACCCAGGAAATCATGGCGCACTTGACCCGGGCCGCATAGCGGGCAACGCCTTCGAACGCCGCAGCGTCCCCCAGCAGGTCAGGATCCGCGGAGACCTTTCCGCGTGAGCGCAGGACTTCGCGGAAGCTGTCGATGGCCTGGTGCAGCTCCGCCACCGTCATGCCCTCGGCCAGTTCACTGAGCACGGATGCGGACGCCATGGAGATGGAGCAGCCCGCCCCGTCCCACGAAACCTGGGCCACTTTTCCGTCCTCGACGGCGACCCTCAGGGTGACTTCGTCCCCGCACACCGGGTTGAGCTGGTGCGACTGGCCGGTGTTCGCGCCCTCAGGCGCCGCTGTTCCTGCAAGGCCGCTGCCGTGCCTGGCCTTGGAATGGTCCAGGATGATCTGCTGGTACAGCTGGTCAAGGCTCATGGTGTTACCTTTGGTCTTCCCTGCTAGGCGCGGAAATAGGCCCGCACGCCGGCGACGGCATCCAGGAACTGGTCGACGTCGTGCGTTGTGTTGTACAGGTAGGCGCTAGCCCTGGTGGTGGCCGTCAATCCCAGCCGGCGATGCAGGGGCTGGGCGCAGTGGTGGCCAACGCGCACGGCAATTCCCTTCGAGTCAAGGAACTGCCCCACGTCATGGGCATGGACACCCTCGACATCGAAGGCGGCAAGACCGATCCGTTCTTCTCCGGCGGCCGGACCCAGGACCCGGATCCCCGGGATGGACTCCAGTCCGGCAACCATGCGTTGGCCGAGCCCGGCTTCCCACTGGTGGATCCGGTCCAGGCCTGTTTCCGTCAGGTAGTTCGCCGCTGCGGCGAGCGCCACGGCCTGGGAAATCCTCTGGGTACCGGCCTCGAAGCGCTGGGGGGCGGGAAGGTATTCAGCCCGTTCCATGGTGACGGTGGTGATCATGGAGCCGCCGGTGAGGAAGGGCGGCAGGATGTCCAGCAGTTCCTGCTTCCCGTACAGCACCCCGATTCCTGTGGGGGCAAGCATCTTATGGCCGGAGAAGACAGCAAAGTCCACATCGAGTCCCTTGACGTCCAGGGGCAGGTGCGGGGCTGACTGGCACGCGTCCAGGACCACCAGCGCGCCGGCTTTCCGGGCCAGCCCGACAAGCTCCGCGACGGGGTTGATGGTCCCCAGGACATTTGAAGCATGGGTGAACGCCAGCACCCGGGTCCGGCCACCGATGATGCCATCGGCCAGGTCCATGCGGAGTGATCCGGCGTCGTCGATCGGGATGTAGCGCAGGGTGGCGCCGGTGCGGAACGCCAGTTCCTGCCAGGGGATCAGGTTGGCGTGGTGCTCCATTTCCGTCACCACAATTTCATCGCCCGGGTTCAGGGCAAGCTCTTTGAGCCCTGCGTCACCCCGGCCCTGGGCAGCCCACAAGCCTGCATTGGACAAGGCATAGCTGATCAGGTTCAGGCCCTCGGTGGCGTTCGAGGTCCAGATGGTTTCCGCGTAGTCAGCGCCGATGAAGTCAGCGATGGTCTGCCGGGCATCCTCGAACACCTCGGTGGCCTCCACGGCGAGATGGTGAGCGCCACGGTGCACCGCAGCATTGCGCTGTTCATAGAATTCCTGCTCGGCTTCAATGACGCTCAGGGGGTTCTGGGAGGTGGCCCCGGAATCGAGGTAGACCAGCGGCTGGCCATTGACCAGCTGGTTCAGGACCGGAAAGTCATTGCGGATGCGGAGGACCTCGGCGTTATCCATGACCGGCAGGGCGCGCTCCAGCGTGGGCGGCGTTGATACTACGGCCAAGACGTACTCCTTGAGATGCCAACCATGACACTCAATTGTCCCACAGCACGGCTGTGGCGGCCGCCCGGAAGGGCAGCCGCCACGTCCGCTCCGGGCTTCAGCCCCGCGGATTGGAGGGCCGGCGACGGCTGGGGGGAGAGTCTCGGTCTCAGAAGACTCTGACGTCGCCGGCCCCGTCTGGCCCGGTCACCATGACCGGAAGCTTGCGAGACCTTGAACTTCTCAGGCTGGGTTTGCGGCCTGTGTACCGGCCGCTTCCTTCACCTCCTTAAGTAAAGCCTGCGGGGCCCGGACGTACACGAGTAGGCAGTACTCGAATTCCATGACCGGGTACTACCGGGACCGGGGCCTGATACCCGGTAGGCATGCTTCAAACCGTGGGCGGGCGCCACAAGCAAATACGGAAAGGGCAGGAGGACATCGGGCTGCGTCCACTGGAGCAGCCTGGAGGCGTCGATGTCCGGGTGCCGGCTACTTGGGAAGTGCCGAGTCCAGCTCGTCCCGGCTGCGTACGCCCAGCTTCACGTAGGTGCGGTACAGGTGCCCCTCCACTGTCCTGACGGAGACCATCAGGCGCTGGGCGATCTCGCGGTCCGTGAGGCCCTGTACGGCGAGCTCAACGATGTCCTGTTCACGGCGGGTGAGATGGACCGCGGGTGCCGCCGCAATGAACCGGCCTTCCCGGAACCGCTCGCCGAGTTCGTGATCACACTTCTCGCGCTGGGCGACCGCCTGCCTGGACCGCCGCCGCTCCCCTGTCTGGTCCAGCACCGTGCTGGCGCGGGCATAGGCCTCACGGGCAAGGTTGACGAAGCCGGAGTCCTCCAGCGCCGCGGCAGTTTCCATCAGGGTATCCCCGTCAGCGGCCTCCCAGTCGGCGGCAAGCTTCAGCAGTGCAGCTGCCCAGCGGCCTTCCACGGCGCGGGCCGCGTTATGCACCATGGGGATCACCGAGGCATCGCCCAGGTCCCAGCACAGCGACAGGAGCTCCAGCAAAGTGCCGGCCCGTGACGAGGCCTCCGTGGTGGTCACCAGGGTGTGCAGCGCCGCGAGGCCCTTGCCGTCGCGGGCCAGGTACTCTGAGGCGGCGGCACCGTAGGCGTCTGCCAAGAATTCATGGGCGGGGCCTCCTGCCACCGCGTCTTTGCAGTCCTGCTCCAGCCGTTTTGCCTGGGCAGTGTCGCCGAGCCGTGCGGCGACGTAGAAGCCGAGGGCCGAACCGAAGCGGAACAGCTGCAGTGGATCGCTGAGCCTGAGGGCTTCCACCGCGGGCAGCAGCAACTGGTAGGCCCGTTCCATCCGGCCTTGCCGCAGCATTGAATAGCCGCGCAGCACCTGCAGGCTGCCGTTGAACGTCCCGGTTCCGGCGGCATGTCCTGCCGCATAGTTTTCGAGTTCCCGCTCGGCGGATTCCCACTCGCCCATGGCAAGGTAGTCGATGACCAGCCGCCCCAGGACGAACTCGGAGTAGAAGAACAGGTCGTCTTCCAACGTCGGCAGCTCGGACGCGGCAAGGAGCGCGGAGTCGAGACCTTCCGAGGCCCGTCCGGCCGAGGCAAGGGCGTGCGCCAGCAGCGCCTCGCCGATGGCTTTCAAAGGCTCGCCGGCGTTTCCCGTGGAGCTGCGGTTCCTGATATCCGCCACACGGCTGCACAGCGCCTGCACATTGACGTCCGCACCGGACTGGAGCAGCTGCAACAGCTCTTCCTGCCCCGTCCGTGTAGCCTCCGGCAACACTTGGTGGCGCTCCCGCACCTCCTCCGCCAGGTCAGCCAAAGGGCGGCCAGTCGCCTGGTGGGCTGAGGTCCACAGCAGCAGGACCGAGGTGCCGTGGGGGTCTTCGGCCAGCTGCAGCCAGCTGCCGTCAAGCAGTGCGGCAGCTTCTGCGTAGGTGCCCTCGTTATACAGGGCGCGCGCCTGCACGGCGTGCGCAAGGTGGACAAGCCCAGGGTCCTGCACCTTGGCAGCGATGGACCGGGCGCTGTGGTTCCGGAAGCGGGCCAGTGCCTCGCGTGCGGCGTCCAGCATGTCGGCGTCGGACACCCGCAGGCCGCATTCAAGGGACCATTCCACAAACCGCAGCCGGCCTTCCCCGCGGAGGCTTGAAGGGTCCTGGTGCTCCCGGATTTTCTCCAGAAGCTGCAGGCTTCGGGACACGGAAATGGTGTTCCTGATGGCCTTTGCGAACAGCCCGTTCCAGATGGTGAGTTCTGAGGGGACGCCGGAGTTTTCGACGACCATCTGCTGGTCCAGCAAGGAGCGGACAACTGCCGCCCCGCAAATGTCTTCGATCACTTTCCGGCCCACGGGTCCGGCTAGTGCGATGAATTTCAGGGCTTCCTGTTCCTCCGCCCGCCGCCGGAGGTGATCCTTGGTGACCACGGCCGTGAGGCGCACCCCGTCCGTTGGCAAGGAGCCCAGCAGGACCCAGATTCCGTTCCGTTTGGCCAGTACCCCGGACTCCGCGGCGTCATGCAGCAGGGCATCCAGGACGCGTGGGTTGCCTCCGGAGGCGCTCCAGACGGCGTCCACGGTGGCGTCAGGGACGGTGCCGTCCAGGACGTGGGCAAGGACTTCCTCGATCTGTTCCCGGTTCAGCGGGCGCAGGTCCACGCGTTCGGCCAGGCCGTCGTACCAGAGCTGGTCCAGCGGCTGTGGCAGGCCTGGCCGCGGCCTCGCCGCCGCCACCACCGTTGCCCAACCTGCTGAAATCAGCTCCGCCACCACGCCGGCGGAATCCTCGTCCAGGTAGTGCGCATCATCAACGATGAGCAGGACGGGCGCCCCGTTGCCTGCTTTCACTTCCTCGAAATAGCTCCACATAGACCGCAGGACGGCGACAGGAGAGACCGAATCCTCGGCGGTCAGGTCACCGGTGAATGGAGTCAGAACACCGAAAGGGACCGCAGCGAGGGCGGTACTGCCATGCATCTGCAGCACATTCATTTCCCCGGTAAGACGCTCGGAAATGGCCTCAGTGAGGGAGGATTTTCCAATGCCGGGGCCAGCCATAATAAAAACAGCCTGGCTGGCGCGGTTCCGGACAATGTTGCAGATCCGGTCCAGCGGCTCTTTCCGCCCCGTGAGGAAACGCTGCGCGGTGTTGGGCTTGTGCACGTTAGACGAGTCCAGTCAGATCACCCCTGGAAGTAACGCCGAGTTTGGTGAAGACCTGGTAGAGGTGGCCTTCCACGGTGCGGACTGAGACGCCCATCTCCAGGGCGATGTCACGGTTCGAAGCGCCGCGTCCTGCCAGCCGGGCAATCTGGCGTTCCCGGCTGGTCAGCAGCGGGCTTCCGCTGCTGGGCACGATGGGAAGGTTGGCCACGGTGGCAGCCAGGATATCGAGCCGGGCCTGGGCTGTCCGTGCCGTGAGCGAGTCGCCGTCCTGGCGTGCGAAATCCACGGCAAGGGCCATGCACCGTGCCTCCACGGCATCCAGCTCCAGGGTGGCGGCAAGCTCGCCGCCCGCGAGGAGGGTCTTGGCGTCCTTGGTCCTGGTGCCGACGGCGATCAGCCGGGAGATCTCTGCCAGCGGACCCTGGCGGTGGCCCGCAATCTCCTCCAGCAGGCGGAAGTCCGCGTCGCTGCCGTTCACGGTGGCCGCGAGAAGGTTGATCCCGGCCAGGGTGAAGCGCCCTGCCTCCATGTCCCTGCGGGCGGACTGCTTGAGCCCGGCAACGGCGTCGGGATCGCCCAGCCAGCGGCCCGCCACGAGGGCGCAGAATTCCGCCATGCTCCCGGCAATGAAGCTGGAGTTTCCGGACGTCCTCTGAAGCTTGCCCAGGTATTTGCGTGCCTGCGCGGCATTGCCGGTCTGGGCATGGGCAAGTGCAATGGCTGCGTACGCGCAGCGGAGTGCCGCCTGGACGGGTTGGAGCTCCAGCTGTGCTGCCGCGGAGATCAGGGGGTCCAAGGCAGCGGCGCCACGGCCCGAATAGACATAGGCGATGCCGGCCGCAAGCTCCGTCGCGGCGCTCCGGAAGGGAAGGCTGTGCGGTTCGTCCGTGGCCTGCGGACCCAGGAGGTCGATGCACCGCCGCCACTGCCCCGCGGTCAGCAGCACCAGATAGGCCTCCTTGGTGTACCGTTCGCGCAGGCCGACGATATGGGAGGCGTCACTGATCTGGCCTCCCAGCTGCCGCATGACGCTGAGCGCATCCATTTCCCGCCCTGTCATGGCCAGCGCGGTCATCAGCAGGATGGCTGCATTCATACGGTGCCCGGTATCCGGATTCACAGCCGGATCCGAGGCTTTTTCAAGGGCCGGGATGATGGCGGCGTAGTCGCCCACGAAGGCCCGGTATTCGAACTCGCTCAGCGCCACGCGGTTGGCCGCCGCAGCAGCAGGCTCGGGCCACGCCGTGCGGCCCGGCGCCTGCTCAAGGCGCTGCCGGGCTTTCGCAAGCAGGTCCGGCACCTTGGCAGCTGCTTCCGGAAGCCACATCATGACGTGTGACTTGGCGGCTATGACGTGGGAGTACTCCTCAACATCGAGGCCGTCAAGCTCAGGCTGCGAGATGTCATCAAGTGCGGCCATGGCCTGGACGGGCATGTCCAGCTGGAGGTAGGCGGCGGCTTTCTGGCGCTGGCCGGCCACCCATTCCCTGTCCGTCCGGCGAAGCATCTCCGCGTAGGTCAGGGCGAATCGTGGGTCGAACAGCTGGACGGCAGCGTCGGCAGCCGCGAGTGCAAGGGCGGGACTCAGGTCCGCCTCGCACTCGTGGGTCCAGGCGGCGAAAGCCATCAGTTCCTCAACCGTCATCCCGCCAGGATCGGGTTCCGTGCCGCCCAGGAGCACGCTCCGCAGCTCCCTGCGCCGGGCTATGCTCAGCCAGGTGCGAACCACATCCCCAATGTACTTTTCGCGCAACGACACCCAGCGGTGGTCTGAGGCGTCGATCTCCAGCAACCCGCCGTCTTCCATGTCCGCCACCACTTCGGCGCTGTAGATGGCAGTAAGCCTTGAGAGTTCCACCCGGCGCGCGCAGGACAGCATCTCGATGACTTCCCGGGTTTCGGGCGTCTCCCTGGACCAGCGGGAGCGGACGATGTCGTCGAGGCTGGCCGCGCCATCGAGCACCACTTTGTCCCGCAGCGTCCAGACGGAGTCGGACAGGACGAGGTTCCCGGACAGCTGCTGTTCGGTGACGAGCGCCTTCAGCAACAGCGGGTTGCCGCCCACCATGTGGTGGTAGGTGCCCACCAGGGATGCCGACACCCGGTGGCCCAGGAGGGACAACAGGACCTGGCGGGTCTGCAGCTCGTTGAGGTTGCTGAGCCGGACTTCAGCGAGGCGCCGGTCCGTCAGCAGCCAATGGAAGTCCGCCGGCAGGTCACTGATCTTGGGCGCCACGGCAATGATTTTCGCCGTGCCGGTCAGGAGTACGTTCAGCAGTACCCCCGCGCTCATCTCGTCAATGCTTCCGCAGGTGTCCAGGGTGATCACGCAGGGGCGGCCGGCCGCATCGCTGCGGATCAGGGAGGTGATGCCGCGCAGTATTGCCGTGGGAGAGCCCATGTAGGCCTGCGGAAGCCGTGCGAGGAGGAAGGAAAGGCAGCCGTACGGCGTGGTGGAACCGGCCGGACCGCTGCGGAGTTGCAGCGACCACACGTCCGGGCCCAGGTCCATGACCGCTGCCCGGGCCAGCGAGGACTTCCCCACGCCGCGTCCCCCGGTGATCACCACGCCGAGGGAATCGGCGCTGGTGAGGGCCGTGCGGACCGATTCGAGGTTTGCGCCCCGGGCAGGGGCAGACCACAGCTGGCCCTCCCGCTTGCCGGAGGCATCCCTGTTCAGCCCAACGTCGTGGGGTGTTGACCCACGTCCCCAGCTGAGTGGCTCGATTGACATGAACTTTTCCCCTACATCCCCGCGATAGCGGGATGTAGCCCCATTGCTCCCCCGCATAGGAAGAAGACTACCCCGGTGCACAGACAACGAGACAGGGCAAAGGGCCTTTAAGTTTTCATGTTGCTAGCGTTCGGACTTCGCGGGGTGGAACTTCTGCTGCGCCGCGGTCAGGCCATCACGGACCAGGATCTCCACTGCGTCCGCTGCTTCGTCCAGCAGGAAGGGGAGTTCCTTGAGCTCGGCAGTACCGAAGTCGCGCAGGACATAGTCGGCCGTTTCCATGCGCCCGGGCGGCCGTCCCACCCCTACCCTGACGCGGAGGTAGTCCTTGGTGGCCAAGGCCTTGGAGATGTCCCGCAGCCCGTTGTGGCCGCCCTCTCCCCCGCCGATCTTGAGCTTTACCGTATTAAACGGGATGTCGATTTCGTCATGGACTGCCACCACATGGTCAGGGGCGATGCCGTAGAAGTTCGCCAGCGCGGCAGCAGGGCCGCCGGAAACATTCATGTAGCTCATCGGTTTTGCCAGCACCACGCGTGGTCCGCCAATGCCCAGGCGTCCTTCGAGCACCTGGGCGCGGGCCTTGTGGCTCTTGAAACCGGCACCCATCCGGCCGGCGAGTTCGTCGAGCACCATCTGGCCGACATTGTGCCTGTTGCCTTGGTACTGAGCTCCCGGGTTTCCGAGGCCAATAATGAGCCAGGTATCAGTCATGAATCAATCCTAGGGTGGGGGGTTTGCCGCGCCCGGCGCCGGTGAAAGGCACTAGACATGCCAGTGGCCGGACCCCCGCAGGGATCCGGCCACAGGCGGGGAATGCGGCTGATTACTCGGCTGCTGCTTCCTCGGAGGCTGCAGTAGCCTCTTCGGTGCCCTCGCCGGCTTCTTCTTCGGCGATCTCGATAGCTTCCGAGATGTTCACCACGAGCGCCTCGGCGTCGGTGAGCAGGACGGAGCCCTTCGGCAGCACCAGGTCGGAAGCGTGGATGTGCTCGCCGGCTGCGCGGCCTTCGATGCTGACCTCAACGGACTCCGGCAGGTGGGTGGCCTCGGCCTCGAGGGACACGACGGTGAGCTCGAGGTTGTGCACGGTGCCGGGTGCGGTTTCGCCGGAAACGTGGACGGCAACGTCAACCGTGACCTTCTCGCCCTGGCGGACGGTCAGGAGGTCGATGTGCTCGATGATCTGCTTGATGGGATCGCGCTGGACGTCCTTCACCAGGGCCAGGTGGCCTTCACCGTTGATGTCCAGGGACAGCAGGGCGTTGGCGGTGCGGACGGCCAGGGTGGTGGCCTTCGCCGGCAGGGTGATGTGGATGGGGTCTGCGCCGTGGCCGTAGATGACGGCGGGGATGAGGTTGGCCATCCGCGCGCGGCGGGCGTAGCCCTTGCCGAATTCGGTGCGTACTTCTGCTGCGAGCTTCTGCTCAGACATGGAAATCTCCTTGAAACTAAACGGTGTTCAGCAAGGGCGGAGGTCTGTCGCGACCTTCAACGCCAGGCGGCCGGAGCCGTGCCCATCTTGAAGGGAGATTCAGACCCAGTCGATAACGGAGACCTGCACTCCGGTGACCGCGTGAACAGTGACCGGCGCTCTCCCTCGCCAAGGTATCGCTGACAAGCCTACCAGCGCCGGTCGCGTTTACTGAAAACGGGACCGGCGCCGCAGCGGGCCTGCCTTAGGCGTTGCCGTCGAAGAGGCTGGTGACCGAGCCGTCGTCGAAAACCTCACGAACGGCCCGGGCGATCAACGGCGCGATGGAGAGCACGGTCAGCTGGGGGAACCGCTGGGATCCGGTGAGCGGAAGGGTGTTGGTGACCACTACCTCGCGGGCGCCGGACTCCGAGAGGCGCTTGGCGGCGGGATCGGAGAAGACCGCGTGGGTGGCCGCGATGATGACGTCCTTTGCCCCGGCGTTCTTCAGCACCTGGACGGCACCGGAAATGGTTCCGCCGGTGTCAATCATGTCGTCGATCAGGACGCAGGTGCGGCCCTCGATCTGGCCCACCACCGTCTTGGAAACAGCCTGGTTGGGCACGGTGAGGTCGCGCATCTTGTGCACGAACGCGAGCGGTGCGCCGCCCAGCCGCTCTGCCCACTGCTCCGCCACCCGGACGCGTCCGGTGTCCGGGGAGACAACGGTGACGTTCTCGGCGTCCACCCGGGTGCGGATGTAGTCGGCGAGGAGCGGGATGGCCATGAGGTGGTCCACCGGGCCGTCGAAGAAGCCCTGGATCTGCGAGGTGTGCAGGTCCACGCTCATGATGCGGTCCGCGCCTGCCGTCTTGTACAGGTCCGCAACCAGCCGGGCGGAGATGGGTTCGCGGCCGCGTCCCTTCTTGTCCTGGCGGGCGTAGGGATAGAACGGCGAGACCACCGTGATGCGCTTGGCGGAGGCGCGCTTCAGCGAATCGATCATGATCAGCTGTTCCATCAGCCAGTTGTTCAGCGGTGCCGGGTGGGCCTGGATGACGAAGGCATCGGTGCCGCGGACGCTCTCGCCGGCGCGGACGTAGATCTCGCCGTTGGCGAAGTCGTATGCGTCCACCGGCAGCAGCTCGGTACCCAGTTCCTTGGCGATTTCCCGGGCCAGCTCGGGGTGGGCCCGCCCGGTGGCGAGCACCAGCTTCTTTTCGCCGCGCGCCGTAATTTCGCTCATGGTTGGTTGCCCTCTTCTGTAGATGCCGGGGTACTTGAGGAATCTTTGGTGGCTGCCTGGGCCAGTTCAGCGGAGCGGGTTCCGGGGCGGTTCGCCGCCACCCACCCCTCGGTGTTGCGCTGCGCTGCAACGGTCAGCACGAGCGCTCCCGCGGGCACGTCCTTGCGGATCACCGCGCCGGCACCGCTGTAGGCGCCGTCCCCCACGGTGACCGGGGCAACGAAGACTGTGTTGGAACCCGTGCGGACGCCCGAGCCGATGACCGTGCGGTGCTTCTTCTCGCCGTCGTAATTCGCCGTGATGTTGCCGCAGCCGATGTTGGTGTCCTCGCCGATTTCGGCGTCTCCGGCGTACCCGAGGTGGGACAGCTTGGAGCCGCGGCCGATGGTCACATTCTTGGTTTCGTAGAAGGCGCCGATCTTGCCGGCCTCACCCAGCACCGTGCCGGGGCGAAGGTAGGTGAAGGGCCCGACGGCGGCCCGGGCGCCGATGACGGCCCCGGAACCATGGGCGCGGGTCACCGTGGCGCCCTCGCCGATGGTGACGTCCGTCAGGGTGGTATCAGGTCCGACGACGGCGTCCCTCGCCACGGTGGTGGTGCCGTGAAGCTGCGTGTTGGGAAGGATGCGGACATCCTCGTCCAGGGTCACCGATGAGTCGATCCAGGTGGTGGCGGGGTCGACGACCGTGACGCCGGCACGCATCCAGGCCTCCACGGTGCGGCGGTTCAGCTCGGCGCCCAGGGCGGAGAGCTGGACGCGGTCGTTGGCGCCTTCCACCTGCCAGCGGTCAGCAGTGACGACGGCGGCCACCCGGCCGCCCGACTCGCGGGCCAGGCCCAGGACGTCTGTCAGGTACTTCTCGCCCTGTGAATTATCGGTGGTCACGTGGGCCAGGGCGTCACGGAGGACTGCTGCGTCGAAGGCGTAAATGCCGGAATTGACCTCCCGGATGAGCCGCTCTGCCTCGGAGGAGTCCTTGTGCTCCCGGATGCCGGTGACCGTTCCATCCTCCCCGCGGAGGATCCTGCCGTAGCCGGTGGCGTCGTCCAGGACGGCGGTCAGCACGGTCACCGCGTTGGCCTCGCGCTCGTGGGTGGCCACGAGTTCCGCAAGCAGTTCACCGGAGAGCAGCGGCACGTCACCGTAGGTCACCACCACGGTGCCCGTCAGGTGCTGGTCGGCGTCGAGGGCCTGGAGGGCCACTTCCACGGCACGGCCGGTGCCCGGGATGTCGTCCTGGTCCACGATCACGGCCGCCGGATCCACGTCCGCGAGGTGGCGTGCCACCAGGTCGCGTTCATGGCGGACCACGATGGCCAACTGGCGGGGGTTGACGCTGCGGGCCGCCAGCAGGGCATGGCCCACCATGGACCTGCCGCCGATCTCATGCAAAATCTTGGGGGTACGCGACTTCATCCGGGTACCGGCGCCTGCCGCCAGGACGATTACTGCGGCCGGGCCGGTGTTCTCGGGGATCACGTACGGGCTCTCCTTGCTTGGTTACGCTGGCGCTGACGGTGGCCGGCCGACGTGCGGGCGGCACCGAATGTCATCCTACTGAACGCTCCACGCGCAGCAGTTCCGCCCATAGGATTCGAACCTATACTCCACGGCTCCAAAGGCCGGGGTGCTGCCATTACACCAGAGCGGACCGTGCCGTGGCGCGCGGCCGGGCACAAGTAGTTATTTTGCCACGGGTTAGAGGCGCTGCGCGACACGGGACGGTCCCGCCGGCCTAACCCTCCGGTTTCGCGTCCCGCGGTCCGCCCGCCGTCGCGCTGCAGGCCTGCCCGTGACCGGTGGTGCATGATGGAAATGTGAGCAACAACCCTCCGCGGACACGCATGACCGGCCTGCAGCGGCGGAGCCAGCTGATCGACGTCGGACGCGGACTTTTCGCCGCCAAGGGCCTTGACGGGACCACCATCGAGGAAATCGCGGCGTGCGCCGGGGTGTCCAAGCCGGTGATCTACGAGCACTTCGGTTCCAAGGAAGGCCTGTACACCCAGGTGGTGGACCACGAGTTCCGGCTCCTCCTCGACGCCATCAACGCCGCGCTGACCGAGGAGGCAAAACCGAGGGTCCTGGTGGAACGGGCCGCCCTCGCACTGCTGACCTACATCGAGGACCGCACGGAAGGGTTCCGGATCCTGATGCGGGACGCACCGCCGTCGCAGCCTGAGGGGGCCTTCTCCACGCTGCTCTCCCACGTCACCGCCCGCGTTGAGCACATCCTCTCCGACGAATTCTCCCGCCGCGGCCTCAGTGGCGAGGACGGCGCCATGTACGCCCAGATGCTCGTGGGAATGGTGGCAATGACCGGCCAATGGTGGCAGGACAGCCGCCAGCCGGACAAGCACACCGTCGCCGCGCACCTGGTCAACCTCGCCTGGAACGGCCTGACCGGCCTCAAAAGGGACCCGGAACTCATGTCCGAGGGGTGAAATTGTTGTCACCTACGCGGTGCGGTTACCTTCGCGGCGCAGGAGCCCTTTGCCGGCGGCCGTGGCCAGGTTCGCGGCGCAGGAGACCTTCGCCGTCGCTTAGACACGGGCCAAAATGGCCCACCGGTCGCTGAGCGACCTCATGGGCCCGATGGCCCGCGATGCGCTCCTGCGCGAAGGCCCCCCGCACCGCTAGTGCCTAGCGTTCCGTTCGGCACGTCTCCACGCACACGCGGGCACAACCACCTGCCGAAGGTTCCGCGCGAGTTGCCTGCCGCTCCTCGGCGTGAGGTGACGTTCGTTGGGAGGTGATCCTTCGGGAAGGGGACATCCGCTCGTTGGAGCCGGTCCTTCGAAAAGGAGCGCATCGCGACGCGTCAGGGCGTGGAGGTCGCCCGCGACCGGAACGTCCTCTACGCGGCGTGTCTAAGCGACGTCGAAGGGCCGGCTCCGGCACCCAAGCCGGGCGGACGCCGAAGGGCTGGCTCCGGCACCCAACCCAGCACAGCCCCGCGGATTGAACGGGCTATTCGCCGAGGACTTCCAAAGCCTCAAGCCATTCGAGTTCGAGGGCTTCGCGTTCTCCTGCGAGGTCCTTGAGTTTCTTGTTCTGTTCGGCCAGGGCGTCGAAGTCCGACTGTTCGGTGCTCTTGACCATCTGGTCGTGGACTTTCTTTTCCTGCTGTTCGAGCTTGCCAAGCTGGCGCTCGATGCGGTTCTTGGCTTTGCGGGCGTCGCGCTTTTCGGCCTCCGAGGCACCGGCGGGAGCAGCGGCTGCCGGCGCGGACCCGGCGCTGGTGACGGGGTTGCCGCCGCCGGTCACAGTGGACCCTGCCAGGGCGGATTCGCGCAGCTCGAGGTACTGGTCAACGCCGCCGGGCAGGCCGCGGAGCTTTCCGTCTCCGAGGAGCGCCATCTGGTGGTCGGTGACGCGCTCCAGGAGGTACCGGTCGTGGCTGACAACCACCAGGGTTCCCGGCCAGCCGTCCAGCACGTCCTCCACGGCAGCGAGGGTGTCCGTATCAAGGTCGTTGGTGGGTTCGTCCAGCATCAGGACGTTGGGCTCCCCCACCAGCAGCCGCAGGAGCTGCAGCCGGCGCCGCTCCCCTCCGGAGAGGTCCTTGACCGGGGTCCACTGCTTCTCATTGGTGAAGCCAAGCTGTTCCACCAGCTGGCCGGCGCTGAATTCCTTGCCGCCAACATTGAAGGAACGCTTTTCACGCTCGATGACCTCGATCACGCGAAGGTCTGCGACGTCGTCGAGCTCCTTGACCTCCTGGCTGAGGACCGCGGTGACCACGGTCTTGCCCCGCTTGACCTTCCCGGCGTCGGGGGTGATCTGTCCGTTGAGGAGTTTCAGCAGGGTGGTTTTGCCTGCGCCGTTGACGCCCACCAGTCCCAGGCGTTCGCCGGGGGCCAGCCGCAGGGTGATGTTGTCGAAGAGCTTCCGCCCGTCCTCGGCGCCCTGGAAGTCGAGGGAGACGTTTTCCAGGTCCAGCACATCCTTGCCCTGGCGTGCGGTGGCCATCTTGCTGAGGGCCATCGAGTCACGCGGGGCGGGCACGTCGGCGATGAGGGCGTTGGCGGCCTCAATGCGGAACTTCGGCTTTGCCGTCCGGGCGGGAGCGCCGCGGCGGAGCCAGGCCAGTTCCTTCTTGACCAGCTGCTGCCGCTTGCCTTCCATGACCGATGCGGAGCGGTCACGCTCGGCGCGCGCCAGCACGTAGGCCGCGTAGCCGCCTTCGAAGGGGTCGACGATGCCGTCGTGGACTTCCCAGGTCTTGTTGCAGACTTCGTCGAGGAACCACCGGTCGTGGGTGACCACCAGGAATGCACCCTGGTTCGCGCGCCACCGGGTCTTCAGGTGCCGGGACAGCCACGCCACACCCTCGACGTCGAGGTGGTTGGTCGGCTCATCAAGCATGATGACGTCGTGGTCCTCGATCAGGAGCTTGGCCAGGGCCACCCGACGCTTCTGCCCGCCGGAGAGCGCGTGGACGTTTGCGTGCCAGTCGACGTCGGAGACCAGCCCGCCCATGACTTCGCGGATCTGGGGATTGCGGGCCCATTCGTAGTCCGCCTGGTCCCCCACGATCGCCGCACCTACCGTCAGGTCGCCGTCGAGCACGTCGCTTTGGTCCAGGTAACCCACGTTGACGTCGCCCCGCTTGGTGACGCGGCCGGAATCAGGGGTGGCGCGCAGGGCCAGCAGGCGCATCAACGTGGACTTGCCGTCACCGTTGCGGCCTACCATGCCGATCCTGTCACCCTCCTCGAGTCCCAGGGTGATGCCGTCCAGGACGGTGCGGGTCGCGTAGGAGACCGTCAGGTTCTCGCCGCCAAGAAGGTGTGCCACAAGGAACTGCTTTCTGCTGCTGAGGGAGGGACTGTAAGACTTAGAGGTGGGTGTCGGAGATGATGCGCGCGCCCGGCACCGGACCGTGGACAGCGAGGGCTGTCAGGCCGTAATGCCGCAGGTCGGTGGCCAGGCCTTCCGCCGCCACCGAGTCGTCGGCCAGGAGGGCCACGGTGGGCCCCGATCCCGAGACGATCCCCGCGATGGCTCCGTGCGATTCCCCGATACCCAGCGTATCGCGCAGGGCGGGCGCCAGTTCAATGGATGCCCGCTGGAGGTCATTGACCAGGACCCGGCCCAATGCTTCGGCGTCTCCGCCGCGGAGGGCGGTGAGGATCTTGGGATCAACCCCGGTGGGTTCGGCCGCCTGGATGCCGCCGGCTTCCCTGATGCGGTCCAGGGTCCTGTAAACCTCAGGAGTGGGAAGGCCGTAATCTGCCGTGACGAGGACCCAGTGGGTCTGTGCCTTCGCCAGTGCCGGGGAAAGTTCGTCGCCCACCCCCAGCCCTACCGCCGTGCCGCCCAGGAGGGAAAACGGGACGTCGGCGCCCAGTTCCGCGGCAAGGTGCGCGAGTTCTTCCCGGGACAGGCCGCTGTTCCACAGTGCGTCGCACGCCAGGAGGGTTGCGGCAGCATCAGCCGATCCGCCGCCCATGCCGCCGGCCACGGGCACCCGCTTGGTGATCTCCAGGTGGACCCCGGTAGGGCGTTCGGAAACGTCCGCCATGATGGCTGCGGCCTTGTAGGCCAGGTTGTTCCCGTCCAGGGGGATGTCGGCGGCATCAAGGTCAACGGTGCTCGCCCGGCTCAGGCTGACGGTGATCCCGGGCGCCTCGGTGCTTGTGGCCGCGACTTCCTCATAGAGGGACACGGCGAGGTACACGCTCGCGACGGAGTGGTAGCCGTCGGGGCGGAGCGGTCCTACCTCGAGGGAGACATTGACTTTGCCGGGTGCTTTGACGCGGACTGTCCTGGCGGCGAACCGGCCTGGCAGGGCGTTCATGCCAACGCCTGCTTGGCTTCTGCGATTCTGGCAAAGGCCCGGATATCTATGACCTCACCCCTGGCAGTGGGGTCGACGCCCGCAGCAACCAGGCAGCGCTCGGCTTCCGGTGCCCCGCCTGCCCACCCGGCAAGGGCAGCCCTCAGGGTTTTGCGGCGCTGGGCGAAGGCGGCGTCCACCACCGCGAAGACCTGTTCCCGGGTTGCAGTGGTGGCGGGGGGCTCGCGGCGCGTAAACGCCACCAGCCCGGAATGGATTTTCGGCGCAGGCCAGAAGACGTTCATCCCAATGACGCCGGCTTTGCGCATCTGGCTGTACCAGGCGGCTTTGACGGACGGCACACCGTAGGTCTTGGATCCGGGGCCGGCGGCGAGCCGGTCAGCCACCTCGTCCTGGACCATCACCAGCCCGTGCTGAAGGCTGGGGAAATGCTGCAGCAGGTGGAGCACCACCGGGACCGCGACGTTGTAGGGCAGGTTGGCCACCAGCGCGGTGGGCTGCACGGGGAGCTCCGTGACCTTCATGGCATCGGCGTGCACCAGATGGAAACGTGCAGCAGAAGACGGCCGCCACTCCTTGACCGTCGCCGGGAGCTTGGCGGCCAGCACGGGGTCGATTTCCACTGCCACCACGGACGCTGCGGCATCGAGCAGTCCGAGGGTCAGGGATCCCAGCCCCGGGCCCACCTCCAACACCGTCTCGTCAGGTCCAACGTCTGCGGCGGCCACGATCCTGCGGATGGTGTTTCCGTCAATCACAAAGTTCTGGCCGAGGGTCTTGGTGGGGCGAATTCCGATCTCCTCCGCGAGCCGGCGTATGTCGGATGCACCAAAGAGCGGTGCGGGCGCGGGGATTGGTTCAGTCACCTAGGTATCCTATCCCGCGCGGCACATCCGCCCCGCAGGGAGAAACAGGCGCCATAAACAGCCTGAATAAACGGCTGCGGCCGGGCACGGAGGTCCGTGCCCGGCCGCAGCGCCCTGACGGGCACGCAATCGTGGGGGTTAGCTGGTGGCAGCCCAGCCGCAGCCCCACGGCTGAAGGCCGCGCTGCGCGTACACGCGGTTGGCAATGTCGATCTGCTGGGCCTTGGTGGCAAGGCTGGCGTTGGGGGCGTAGGCCCCGCCGCCGGCGCCGATCCAGGTCCGGATGTCGAACTGAAGGCCGCCATAGTAGCCGTTACCGGAGTTGATGCTCCAGTTTCCGGTGGACTCGCACTGGGCGATCTTGTCCCACATGGCTTCGTTCATCATGGCCGGAGCAGCGGCACCGGTGTTGGCACCCGCACCTGCAGGGGTAGCGGCCTTTGCCGCGGGGGCCGCCTGGGCAACAGGCTTCGGCTTGGTGCCAACGGTGACCTTCTCCGGCACGGGCTGGACGGCTACTGTTTCCGATACCAGGGTGCGCGAGGCTTCGCGGCCGTCCACCAGCACGAGCTTGTAGGTTTTCTCGAGCTTGCCTGCGGCGCCCTTCTGGGTAACTTCCTTCTCCCCCTTGAGCAGCTCGCCGCTCTCGCTCGTGACGGTCTCGAACGGAACGTCCTCGGTGGAGACTGCGGTCTGGCCGGTGTCAACGCGCGACACCTTGATCACCATGTTGTTGACCACATGGGCGTTGACCGGCTGCGAGGAGCGGTCGTTGGCACCCAGGACCAGGCCGGCGTCTTCGAGGACCTTGCCCACGGTCGATGCCGTGGTGGTGGCGGTGTCCACCTTGCCGTCCGCAACGAGGCTGACGGTCTTGGGGGTGGAGATGGAGACGTAGGACCCGGCGATGGACAGCTGGGCGTCCTTGGGGGCGGAAACCGACGAAGCGCTGGCGACGCCGAGTTCAGTGACCAGGCCGGCGACGTCCTGGGCCGTGGTGTTGACCGTCTTCTCGGAGCCGTCGAGGCTGACCTTGACTTCCTTCGCCTTGTTGACGTTGATCACGGTGCCGTTCTGGACCGAGGCATCAACCGACGGCGACACGCGGTCAGCAGGGTTCAGCTCCAGGTTGGCGCTCTTGACCACCTGCCCCACGGTTCCGCCGAACGTCTGCACGGACGAGACCTTCCCATCGACGTTGAGCGTGATGGTTTTGTTATTGCCCACAAAGGCTACGAGGCCCACCACGAGCGCGCACAGCACCAGAAGCTGGGCACCAACCTTGACGAAGCTGAACTTGCCGTCCGATGTGAAGAACTTGCTCACGTTTGCCCGTAACTTTAGGTCCTTCCGGGCACGGGGAAATCGCGCAATAAAAGGCCCGGCACCGCCAGCAAAGGCAGTCCGGGCACCGTTGCGCCGCCACACTCCGCGCAACGGGCAAGCCGGGACAGAGCCCAGCAATCCTGCTGCAGAAAGAAGTGAAATTACCCGTTGGCCTTCCCCGACCCCGGCTAATAAATGTCCACTGTAACCGTAGCGTTATAAAGCCGCCAAGAAATGTGCATACCGGGTATTCATTATGTAACGCCCGGACATCGGACTTTCAGTCCCAGCTTCCGTATGCCTTCACGGTATTGGCCGCGATTCCGGCGCACAGACCAGCCAGGTCAGTTCCTGTCAATTCGGCCATCGCCCGGACCGTGTAAGGGACCATGTAGCTGGCATTTGGCCGGCCCCGATGCGGGTGCGGCGTAAGGAACGGCGCATCGGTTTCCACCAGGATGAGCTCGGGGTCAGCCACCGCGAGCGCAGCACGCAGGTTGGCGGCGTTGCGGAAGGTCAGGGTTCCGGCAAAGGACATCCACCACCCCTCCTCGTTGCAGGTTCTTGCCAGGTCCTCATCACCGGAGAAACAGTGGAAGACCACGCGTTCCGGTGCCCCTTCTTCCCGGAGCACCTGGACAACGTCGTCATGCGCGTCCCGGTCGTGGATCTGGAGCGTCAGGTCCAGGCGTTTGGCGATGTCGATGTGGCGGCGGAAGGAGTGCCGCTGGTGCGCCAGGCCTTCTCCTTCGGTGCGGAAGAAGTCCAGGCCGGTCTCGCCGATGGCCCGGATCCGCGGGTGGGCGGCCAGCTGTTCAATTTCTGCCAGCGCCTCCTCCAGCTGGCCGCGGGCGGCGTAGCGGGGGGCGTCATTGGGATGCAACGCCACGGCCCCCAACAGCCGCCGGTCCAGGTCCACGGCCTGGACGGTAAACCGTGACGACTCAAGGTCGCAGCCCACCTGCACCGCACCCTGGACGCCCACGGCGGCGGCCGCATTCAACGCTGCCGATATTCCAACGGGAGCCTTGCCATCCGGGAAGTCAAGGTGCGTGTGGTTGTCCATGACCGGCACCGGCAGGGGCTCGGGAGCGGGCGGGAAGGCTTTCTGCCGGGAACTGCGCGGCTCCTGCGCGTCATCGGCAGCAGGGTCCTGGTAAGCGGCAGGAGGAAGCGAAGTGCACATCCATCCAGCCTAGCTGCGGAACCCTTCCCCAATTTTGTCGGAACTCTCTGTCAGCTGCGGCAGTTGTGTTAGTAGTCTGGTACGAACACATGCGAACGCCCACCGCCGGGCGACGGCAGGCTTGTTGTCCCGTCCAGGTGAAACCCCGGGCTGAAAGGTTGCCGATGGAATCCCACCGACGCACTGCCAACGATGTGAGCGCTGCGAACCGCACTCTGGCGGGGCTCGCTGATCCCGTCAGCCACCTGAACGGGCACCGCCCCGCCGCCATGGACGCGGAAGGTTTCCACGCGGCAACGCAGCGCATCCTCTCGTCTGTCAATACCGTCATCGATGGGAAATCCGACGCCGCCAAGCTGGCGCTGACCGTCCTGCTGGCCCAGGGGCACTTGCTGCTCGAAGACGTGCCCGGAGTCGGGAAAACACTCCTCGCGAAGACCCTTGCCCGCACCATCGACTGCACCGTCAACCGGATCCAGTTCACCCCCGACCTGCTGCCGTCAGACGTGACGGGTGTGTCCATCTACAACCAGTCCTCCCGGCTCTTCGAGTTCCGGCCCGGCGCGGTCTTTGCCAACATTGTTATTGGCGACGAAATCAACCGGGCCTCCGCCAAGACCCAGTCGGCGCTGCTCGAATGCATGGAAGAGCACCAGGTCACGGTTGACGGCACCTCGTACCGGCTCGACGAGCCGTTCATGGTGGTGGCCACCCAGAACCCCATCGAAATGGAAGGGACCTATCCGTTGCCCGAGGCGCAACGGGACCGGTTCATGGCCCGGATCTCCATGGGTTACCCGGACAAGGACGCCGAAATTGAGATGCTCGAAACGCACCAGGCCACCTCGCCACTGACCAAGGTCTCCGCGGTGGTCACTTCGGCGGAGGTGGCCGCCATGATCACCACCGTGCAACAGGTCTACGTGTCCAAGGCCGTCAAGGAGTACACGGTATCGCTGGGCAGGGCCACCAGGGAAAGTCCGCTGCTGCGGCTCGGCGCCAGCCCCCGGTCCCTGCTGCAGCTGCTGCGGGCAGCGAAAGCCACCGCTGCCCTGGACGCCCGGGACTTCGTTCTGCCGGACGACGTCGTCCACGTTGCCGAAGCCGTCCTGGCGCACCGGATCATCCTGGACCGCAAGGCTGCAGGGTCCGGGGAAACCCCGCACAGCGTCCTGAGGGGCATCCTGTCCCGCCTGCCTGTCACTTCGGAGACTGCCGGCACCGGCACCCGGAATGCGGCACCTGCCGGCAGGACGGCGGCCCCGGTCACCGGCCTGAGCAGGAACAAGTAGGAAAACCCATGGCGCTGCCGGACAGGCTACCGCGGCACCTCTTCACTCAACGCGGCTGGGGCATGATCGCCGCCGGCGGGGTCGCAGTGGGCGCCGCACACGTTATGGGCCGCAGGGACCTGCTGACGCTGGCGGTACTGCTGATCGTCCTCCCCCTGGTTTCCCTCGCCGGGATCCGGCTGGTCAAGCCCCGCTTCCAGGTGTACCGGGAGTTCACTCCGTCTCCCGTGGAAACGTCCGCACCCACAAGCGTGCGGCTCGCGGTGGCACGGACGGGCAGCGGCAGCGGAAGCGCCACCATGGAGGAGCGGCTGCCTGCCCGGTTCGGCGAATCGCCGGCTTTCCGGTTCCCTTCACGGTCAGCCGCCGGGGGCACCAGCCGGTATGAATACCATCTCCGTTCGGCCCAGCGCGGCCAGTTCCTCATCGGCCCGGTGACAGCCGAATTCACGGATCCGTTTGGCCTGTCACTGCACCGGCAGGCAATAGACGACGGCGACATCCTCACCGTGACGCCCGCCGCCGTCGTCCTTCCCCTCACTGGACTGGCCGGCGCGCGCGGCAACGATGGCGTGACGGCAACCAGGATCCGCGCCAACCCCAGCGACGACGACGTGATGACCCGCGAGTACCGCCACGGCGACCCGATGCGGCGGGTGCACTGGGCTGCCACCGCACGCCACGGCGACCTCATGGTGCGCCAGGAGGAATCCGTCACCACACCGGAGGCCACGGTCATCATGGACCACAGGTACGGTGCGTTTTCCGGAGGTTCCGGCGGCGGGCCGGCGGGGCAGGCAGGCCCGGACGGGCACCCCATGGCCACCAGCGGAACCTTCGAATGGTCGGTCGTGGCAGTTATGTCCATCAGTGCACACCTGGCTGAACGGAACTATGCGCTGCGCCTGCTCGACACGGGGGGCAGTCCCGCTTTCCTGCAATCGCCGTCGGCTCCGGAACCTGAGGTGGAGGAATACAGCGGCGCAGCCGGACTCCAGTCCATCGCAGAAAGCCTTGCCGCCATACAGCTGACCGGGCCCCACCATCCACACCGTGACAATGCCCTCCAGCAATGGGCGGGCCGGGTCGGTGCATCCAACGACCGCACTGCCCTCGACGCTGGCCCTGAGGCGTTTGATGACCTGCTCATGGACAAGCTTTCCGCACACCGCATGAGGGGACCGGTGATCGCAGTCCTCGGGACACTCTCGCGGTTGGAGGCCCTGGCCCTCGCCCCTGCCGCGGGCTACGCCACCAATGCCTTCGCCGTCATCGTGACGGAAAAGCCCGGCGAGTCAGCCGAGGTCCTGGAAGTGCTGCGGCAGGGAGGCTGGCGTGCGGTGGCCGTTGCGCCAGCCGTCCCCGTGGCATCGGCCTGGAGCCAGTTCGACCAGGACGTGGCAGTGCCCGCTCCCTCAGCGGAGGTCCGCCGCGGAACCGGGGCTGCGCTGTGACAGCGGCACCAACACGCAGTCCGGGAGCCAGCAGGCAGTCCGGACGCCGGCAGGAGAAGACCGCCGCCCGGCAACGGGTGGGCCCCTATCCCTGGGTGATGGCCGCCGCCATCGCCCTAGCTGTCTCCGGTGCCGCGCTTTCGCTGAACGGGGTGCTCCGCGGCTGGGGCTGGTACTGGCCCGTCCTGACCACCGTCCTGGTGGTCAGCCTCACGCTGGCTGCCCTGCGGTCCGTGCGCGCCCAGCCCCTGCTGGTGACGGCCGGCGGATTCATCTCCCTGGGCGCCGTCCTGACCCTGACCTTCTTCCGCGGCTCCAGCGTGGCCGGCTTCATCCCTACCGGCGGAACCTTGGTGGAGCTGGACCGCCTGATCCGGAGGGCCAGCGAAACTGTCCTTTCCGAGACTGCGCCCGTGGCGCCCAATGTGGGCATTGTCATGGTCATTTGCGCTGTCCTGGGCCTGGCGGTGATCCTGGTGGACGCCCTTGCGCTGCCGCTCGGCATACCCGCTGCTTCCGGGGTGGGGCTGCTGGCCATCCTGGTGGTCCCGGCAATGATCAAGCCGCAGAGCGTGGGCTTCTGGGGATTCGCTTTCACGGTGGCGGGGTACCTGGCGATCCTCGCGTGCAGCCAGTATTTCGCCCCCAGCGCCCGGTTCCAGACTGATTCCGCCAGGAGCCCTGGCCAGATGAAGCGCGCCGTGCTCACGGGATCTGTCGCACTGGCCGCCACGCTGGTGGTGCCCATGGCAATTCCCGGCTTTGACCAGGGAACGTTTCCGCAGGGTTCCCGGCTCAACCCCTGGGGCACCTCCACTGGACTCAACCCCATGATCACGCTGGGCAACAGCCTGCGGACACCTGACGGCAGCGGCCGGATCACCTACGCCACGAGTGCCTCCACCCCGCTGTACCTGCGCTCCGTCACGGTGGACAATTTCGACGGTGACTCCTGGGGCCCGGACGACCGTGACGCCTCACGGCTGCCCCTGGGCGAGCGCATCGATCCCGGCTATACGGTCCTGGCGGACGAGCAGCAGCGGCTGGTCACAGCCATCGACGCCGGCAGTTTCACCAGCCCCTATCTCCCTGCCCCTTATGCCCCGGAATCGGTACGGGGACTCAGCGGGCGGTGGACCTGGGACCCGGCCACCCTGAGCATCAAAGGTTCGGACACCACCACGTCCCGGCGGCAGGAGTACCTGGTGACGTCCACCGCCCCCCGGCTGACGGCAGGGCTCCTGGCCCAGTCCTCAGCCGCCGTCCAGGGGATCCCGGACGACTTCACCAGGATTCCCGGTAACGTTCCGGACATCGTCCGCAGCACCGCCGATACCGTGGCGGGGACAGGCACCCCCTACGCGAAGGCGATGGCCATCCAGAAGTACCTCCGTTCGGCGGAGTTCACCTATTCCCTGCAGTCTCCGGTGCAGGGTGGCTACGACGGCAACGGGCTGTCGGTCCTGGCCGACTTCCTGGAACAAAAGAGCGGCTACTGCATCCACTACGCGTCCGCGATGGCTGTGATGGCGAGGCTGGAAGGCATCCCCAGCCGCATCGCGGTGGGTTACGCACCCGGCAGGCTCACCGGAGCCACAGTTTCGGTGGCAGGCCAGGGAGCGCTGCCGGAATATGAGGTGGACGCACGCGATGCCCACGCCTGGCCGGAGCTCTACTTCCAAGGCCTGGGCTGGGTGCCTTTCGAGCCCACGCCCTCCCGTGGCGTGGTTCCCGACTATGCCACGGAATCGTCCACCGCCGCCGCCCCTGACGTGCTGGACAACAATGATGACCTGCTTCCCGACGCCACCCCGGCTCCCACCCCCGCGCCGAGCGCCACTGCGCTGCCCGCCCCCGGCGGCGGCGGAAACGCCGGTTCGGGAGTGCAGCTCCTGCCGTGGCTGCTTGGCGCAGCCGGCGTCCTGGGGATGGCACTGCTGGTGGCCGCGCCCCGGCTCATCAGGACGGGCATCAGGGCCAGGCGGCTGAGGCCCCAGGATCCCGGAAATGCGGTACCCCTGGGCTGGCGTGAACTGCTGGACCTCGGCACCGACTATGGCCTTCCCCCCGGTTCCAGCGAAACGCCCCGCGCTTATTCAGCGCGGCTGCGCGGCGCGCTGCTGGGGGATCCCGATGGCCTGGACCGGGCGGCGCACCAGGCTGTTGCCGCGCTCACGGCAGGCTTCGAACGCCACAGCTATGGCCGCCCGTCCGGCGCCGTCCCGGAGGCGGCGGTTGACGGCGGACAGCCCGGTCCAGCCCGCGGCACCGGCAGCGCCGTGGCAGCGCAGGTTGCGGCGGTGGAATCGTCCCTGCAGGCCAATGCGAGGCTGGCGCGGCGGCTTCAGGCGGCTTGGATCCCGCCGTCCGTCATGGGACGGCTGGGCCGGCTGCTGGCCGCACCGTTCCTGGCCGCGGGGCGATTCCTGCGCAGGACGGCAAAAGCCGCCGCACGCTCCCGTCCTGGTCCTTCCAGGCAGGGAGTGCGCGACGGCGTTCGGCGGCAAAGCGGCGGCTGACCGGCCGCTTTGCCTGATCCGGGCGTTACCCGGCGTAGGGGTCTGCGATGCCGATGTACTGGGTGTAGAGGTATTCCTCGATGCCTTCGAGGCCGCCCTCGCGTCCCAGGCCGGACTGCTTGACGCCGCCGAAGGGTGCTGCGGCGTTGGAGATGACGCCGGCATTCAGGCCGAGCATGCCCGTTTCGAGGCGTTCGCCCATCCGGATGCCGCGGTTCAGGTCCTTGGTGAAGACGTAGGCCACGAGTCCGTATTCGGTGTTGTTGGCCAGCCGCACCGCGTCATCCTCGGAGCTGAAGGTGATGATGGGCGCCACCGGTCCGAAGATCTCCTCGGACAGGATGCGGGTGCCTTCGGTGACGCCGGAAAGGATGGTGGGCTGGTAGAAGTAGCCCGGACCTTCCACCGGCCCGCCGCCCAGGACGGCCGTGGCGCCGGAGGCAACGGCGTCGGAGACCAGTTCGTGGACCTTGTCCCGGCTCTTCGCGTCAATCAGCGGGCCCACCTTGGACTCCGGCTCGGTGCCGCGGGCAGTGGTCATGTCCTTCATCTTCGCGGCGAACTTCTCCGCGAACTCGGCCGCGACGGATTCGTGCACGATGAAGCGGTTCGCGGCCGTGCAGGCCTCGCCCATGTTGCGGAGCTTGGCGAGCATGGCCCCGGCGACGGCGGCGTCGAGGTCGGCGTCCTCGAAGACCAGGAACGGGGCGTTGCCGCCGAGTTCCATGGAGGTGCGCAGGACAGTTTCGGACGCGTCGGAGAGCAGGCGGCGGCCCACCTCGGTAGACCCGGTGAAGGAGAGCTTGCGGAGCCGGGAATCCTTGATCAGCGGGCCGGTGGTGGCGCCTGCGGTGGAGGTGGGGATGACGTTCAGGACTCCGGCGGGGAGGCCGGCTTCCATCATGACGGCGGCGAACAGCTGGGAGGTCAGCGGGGTAAGGTTCGCGGACTTCAGGACCATGGTGCAGCCTGCAGCGACGGCCGGGGCGATCTTGCGGGTGGCCATGGCCAGGGGGAAGTTCCATGGCGTGATCAGCAGGCACGGGCCCACCGGCTTCTTCGTCACCAGGAGCCGGGACTTGCCATCCGGGGAGACCGAGTAGCGGCCAAACGCGCGGACGGCCTCCTCGGAGAACCAGCGCAGGAACTCGGCACCGTACGTGACCTCACCGCGGGCCTCGGCCAGCGGCTTTCCCATTTCCATGGTCATCAGCAGCGCGAAGTCCTCAGCGCGCTCGGTCACCAGCTCGAACGCGCGGCGCAGGATTTCGCCCCGTTCGCGCGGCGGCACCTTTGCCCACGACTCCTGCGCCGCGGCGGCAGCGTCCAGGGCTGCCTTACCGTCCTCGGCGCCGGCATCGGCAAGGCTCAACAGCACCTTCCCGGTGGCAGGATCCTCGACGTCGAAGGTCTTCCCGGAGATGGCGTCCCGCCATTCACCGTTGATGAGCAGGCCAGTGGGGACAGAGGCCAGAAGGGCGCTTTCGCGGTCTGCGGAAACGGCCGGCTGTGCAGTGACAGTCACGATGACTCCCTCGTCAGTAGGGTTGGTGCAGCCCTTGGCGGCGGCCGGAGTGACCGGGCCCATACAGGCTGAATTACTGCCAGACTACTGCGGCGGCTTCGGGCTGGTCTACGCCGTTGCGCACTGCCGCATCACGGCGCTGCTGTGCAGCTGCACAGCAGCCCAGGCATCGTGTGCGGGACCGTCAGCGGGCCGCAAGGACGGCGGAGTACAGTTCCCGCTTGCTCACCCGGACGTCCTCGGCCACCGCTGCCACCGCTTCCTTGAGCCGGATGCCCTGGGCCACGAGTTCGTTCACGGCTGCTACATGGTCCTCCGGCGTCCCGGGCGCCTTTTCCGGCGCCCCGCCGAGGACAACAGCGATCTCGCCCCTGATCTCCGTGCTTTCCGCCCACACCAGAAGTTCACTGAGGGTGCCGCGGATGACCTCTTCATAGGTTTTGGTCAATTCACGGCAGACGGCCACCGGACGGTCCGGTCCGAACCGGTCGCGCAGCGCCCGGAGCATTACCTCCAGCCGGTGCGGTGCCTCGAAGAACACCATGGTCCTGCGCTCCCCCGCAAGCTCGGCCAGGCGCGACGCCCGCTCACCGGCCTTCCGCGGAAGGAACCCTTCAAAGCAGAAGCGGTCCGTGGGCAGGCCGGACAACGCCAGGGCGGTGAGTACCGCTGACGGCCCCGGGACGGCCGTCACTGTGAGGCCGGCCGCGACCGCCCCTTCAACCAGGCGGAAGCCCGGGTCCGAAACCGAGGGCATCCCGGCGTCGGTAACCATGACCAGGGTGCTTCCTGCCTGCACCTGTGCCAGCAGCTCGGCCGTCTTGGTAGCCTCGTTGTGCTCGTGGTAGCTGATGACCCGCCCGGCCACGGTGACGCCCAGGCTCTGGACCAGCCGGTGGAGGCGGCGGGTGTCCTCGGCTGCCACGATGTCCGCGGTTCCCAGCAGTTCCACCAGCCGCGCGGAAGCGTCACCGGTGTTCCCGATCGGGGTGGCCGCGAGCACGATGCGCCCCGCAGGTGCCGGGCCGGAATCAGGAAGGGTGCTGGGGTTAGGGTCCACGCCACCAGCCTACTGCTGCCGGGGACCGCCGGCCGCAAACGGTAGCATGGGCTGGTGACGCAGACCTCGACGCGGCCGGGCGGGACCGGACAGGCCGCCCCCGCGGCATCCGGAGCTGAAACCGGGAGGACAGCAGGCAGTTCGGGCAGTTCCCCCAGCCGGCCCTGGGTCAGCCGCCCTGCCGACGCCTTCACGGTCGAATCCCTGCTGGTACGGCTCCTGGGCAGCGCCCGCGGATGGCGCGACTACCCGCCGTCGCTGAGGCTGTGGTTTCTGCTGGTCCCCGTCCTGACCGCACTTACCGGCGGAATCCTCAGGTTTGTCCGGCTTGAGGCCCCACCGAAGCTGGTCTTCGACGAAACGTACTACGTCAAGGACGCATACTCCTACCTGGTCAGCGGCTACGAGCGCGGCTGGCCGGACAAAGCCAATGACGCGTTCAACGCCGGAAACCCGGGGGTGCTGCTGGACTCCCCCGAGTACGTGGTCCATCCGCCCGTGGGCAAATGGATGATCGCCGCCGGCATGGGGATCTTCGGCCCGGAGAACCCTTTTGGCTGGCGCTTCGCGGCAGCACTGACCGGCACACTGTCCATCCTGCTCCTGTCCCTGATTGCCCTGAAGCTCTTCCGGTCGCTTCCCCTGGCGGGGGCCGCCGGGCTCCTCCTTGCGGTGGACGGCCACCACCTGGTGATGTCCCGGACGTCGCTGCTGGACATCTTCCTGATGTTCTGGGTCCTGGCCGCCTTCGGGGCCCTCCTGTTGGACCGGGACAGCGGCCGGCGGCGGCTGGCGCTCCGGCTGGCGCGGGCCGCCGCAGACAACGGAGGGCGTCCGACGGCGGTCCAGCTGCTGTCCGGTCCGTGGCTGGGGATCCGCTGGTGGCGCGTGGCGGCGGGACTCTGCCTGGGGCTCGCCGTCGGGACCAAATGGTCTGGCCTGTTCTTCCTTGCCGGGTTCGGACTCCTCACTGTCTTGTGGGACCTCAACGCCCGGCGGGTTGCCGGCATCCGCGGCTGGATCAGTGGCGGCATCATCAAGGACGGGATTCCGGCGTTCCTCAGTATGGTGCCGGTGGCGGGGCTGGTGTACGCGGCATCGTGGACAGGCTGGTTCCGGTCCGATAATGCCTACTTCCGCCGGTGGGCGGAAAGCAACCCCTCTGCCGAATGGAACTGGCTTCCGGACGCTGTCCGCTCGCTGGCCCACTACCACCGGGAGGCCTACACCTTCCACCAGGGCCTTGGATCGGACCACCCGTACGAGGCAAGCGCCTGGAGCTGGCTGGTACTCGGCAGGCCGACGTCGTTCTTTTACGAAACGCCGCCGCAGGGCAGCCCGGGGTGCGCGGTGGAGAAATGCACCTCGGCCATCCTGTCCGTGGGAAACCCGCTGGTCTGGTGGGGCGCCGTCATTTCCCTGGTGGTCCTGCTGTTCTGGTGGGCCGGGCGGCGGGACTGGCGTGCCGGCGCCATACTGGCCGGCGTGGGCGCCGGCTACCTGCCGTGGTTCCTGTACCCCGAACGGACCATGTTCTACTTCTACGCGGTGTCCTTCGAGCCTTTCCTGATCCTGGCGCTCGTGTACTGCCTGGGCCTCGTCCTGGGCAGGGCCTCCGACCCGCCGTGGCGCCGCCGGTCAGGGCTGTACCTTGTGGCCCTGTTTATCGCTGCGGTGATCCTGCTGTCGGCGTTCTTTTATCCTGTCTGGACCGCGGAAACCATTCCCTACGACGCCTGGAAAGTCAGGATGTGGATGCCGTCCTGGATCTAGGGCAGGATGGCATCAGACCCCCAACTGAGCCGCTGCCGCGGCGTGGCAGCGGAACGGAGACCTGCTGTGAGAGAAGCAAGCACCGAACTGCTGGTTGAGCTTGACGCCGCCAGCAACGTGACCGACCTGCTCCTGGAGCAGCATGCCGCCAACCCTGCCCATGCCCTGTACCGGCGGAAGGGCCCGAACGGCTGGGTGGATGTCACGGCCGCCAAGTTCCTGCAGGACGTCAGCGCCCTGGCCAAGGGCCTGATTGCCGGCGGCATCGAGCCCGGCGACAAGGTTGCGGTCATGTCCCCCACTTCCTATGAGTGGACCCTGGTCGATTTCGCCGTCTGGTTCGCCGGCGGTGTAACGGTTCCCATCTACGAAACATCCTCCGCCCGGCAGGTGGAGTGGATCATCCAGGACGCGGGGGTGCGCCGCGTCCTTGCCGGGGACCGCGGCCTTGTCGCCCTGGTCACCGGGGTCCTGGCAGGCTCCGACGTCCTTCGGGACCGGCTCGTCAACGTGGTGAGGATGGATTACGACGGCGACGCGCCGGACCTTGCCAGCCTCGCCGCTGCCGGCACCGGGGTCACGGACGCGGAGCTTGAGCGTCACCGCAGCCAGGCCGGGCTGGACGATGTTGCCTCCCTCGTTTACACCTCAGGCACCACAGGCAATCCCAAGGGCTGCGAGATTACCCACGGGAACTTCGCCCTGGTGGCAAAGAACATCGTGGCGTTCCTTCCGGAGCTGCTGCTGCAGGATCAGGCGCGCACCCTGATGTTCCTTCCGCTGGCACACGTCCTGGCCCGCGCCGTGCAGGTTGTCTGCCTCACTGCGGGGGCCACCCTGGGACACACACCGAGAGCGGCGCAACTCCTTGAGGACCTGGGCTCGTTCCGGCCCACGTTCCTGCTGGTGGTGCCGCGGATCTTCGAGAAAGTCCGGGCCACCGCCGCCCACAAGGCAGCGCTGGCGGGCAAGGCCCGGCTTTTCAAAGCTGCATCAGTGACCGCCATGGAGTATTCACGGGAAGAAGACCTGCGCAACCGCGGCCAAGGCGACGGGCCCGGGCTGCTCTGCCGTGTACGGCACGCACTCTTCGACTGGCTGCTGTATCCCCGGCTTCGGCAGGCCCTGGGCGGGCAGGTGGGGTACACCGTATCCGGGGCCAGTCCCCTGTCCCTTGATGACGCCCACTTTTTCCGCGGCGCCGGGATCCCCGTGCTGGAGGGCTACGGACTGACCGAAACCACGGCACCGTGCACGGCCAACACACCGGCCAGGACGCGCGTGGGCTCAGTGGGCATCCCGGTCCCGGGCACCACCATCCGGGTGGCGGGAGATGGCGAGATCCTGGTCAAGGGAATTGGCGTCTTCAAGGGGTACCACAACAACCGGGCCGCGAACGCTGAGGCCTTCGTTGACGGGTTTTTCCGCACCGGCGACCTCGGGGAACTCGATGCGCAGGGGTTCCTCACCGTCACCGGCCGCAAGAAGGACCTGCTGGTCACGGCAGGCGGCAAGAACGTGGCTCCGGGCCCGCTCGAGGAGAAGCTCCGAGCCCACCAACTGGTGGGCCACGCCGTGGTGGTGGGCGACGGCAAACCCTTCGTCTCGGCCCTGGTGACCCTGGACCCGGAGGGCGTGGACAACTGGCGGTCCGAACGGGGCCTGCCCGCCCTTGCAGCGGGTGACGCGGTCAGCGATCCGGAAATCCGTGCGGCAGTCCAGGAGGCAGTGGACCACGCCAACCTGCTCGTGTCCAAGGCAGAGTCCATCCGCAGCTTCTCGCTCCTCAACGTCCAGTTCACCGTGGAGTCAGGACACCTGACGCCGTCCCTCAAACTGAAGCGGGCCGCCGTCGTGCGTGACTACGCCGATGAGATCGCCAGACTGTACGCCTAAGGCGCAGTCCCCCGGCCTCGCCCGCCACGTTCCGGGGCTTAGTCCTGAACCGCCGCCGGTGCCGCCCCATCCTTGGCCAGGCCGCGCCGCCGGCGGGTGGGCCAGGTGAGGACCAGGGTCACAAGTGAGGCCAGCAGCACCAGTCCCGCTATGACCATGCCGGCATCAATCCAGAACTGGCCGGGGAACAACCGGATCAGGGTGTCGTCCAGGCTGAAGGTCCAGGACCCGTCGGCGAAGAAGATGCGGTGGAACTCGGTAAAGAACTGCTGCCAGCCCAGCACGGCCAGGGTGCCCAGGCCCAGGATGATGACCAGGGTGATGATGGAGCCCGCGAACAGGCCCCTCCGGACTCCGCCCGTGCTTCGCTTGCGGAGGTAAAGGATGGCCACAACGCTGAACAGAACCAGCAGGACGCCGGCGCCGAACGTGGACAGGATCACCAGTTTGACGTCCGCCATGTGGCTCACCTCGCCGTCCTTGAACAGCTTGTCGCCGCTGCGGTGCACCAGGTCCCCGAGGTAGCGGGGGCCGGACCAGTTGCTCAGGTAATCCACGGCGTAGGAGCCGTACGTCATCCGGTCCTCCGTGCTGAAGCCGTATCCGTCGCCGGGGAACCCGGGCCGGTTGTACTCCACCCACAGGAACAACGGGCTGGTCACCGCCCGGACAGCCAGGATCAGCAGGACCAGCGGGAAGAAGACGGCGAGCAGGACCTGCATCACCCGGGGCGCCACAGGCTTGGCGTTGGCGGCACTCTCCCGCTGGGCATTGCGGCGTTCCACCTCTTCCTCCGGCGGGCGGACCTGCAGCGCGGAGGTAGGGAGCGGTTCCTTGAAGACCGGAGAGCTGTCCTCCCCGGGGGCCTCAGCGGCGGCTTCAGCGGCTTTCCGGTCCGCCCTGCTCTCCGGCTGGATGGATCCCTTCCGGCTGGCGGGGGCGGGTTCTGCGCCGCCCGCAACGGCTGAGCCCCGGGCAGCAGCGGAAGAAGCACCAGCGGCATGGCCTGCGGAGCCGCCGTCCAGGGTGGAGGCGCCACCAGCGGTGGAAGATGCAGCGGCCGGGCTGTCAGCGGGTGAAGGGGCAACGGGTGAGGAGGAGGACCCCGCTGCTGAACCGGAGCCCTTCCCTGCGGGGGCCAGCCAGGAAAAAGCGGGCTCGTCGGAGTCCCCGGACGTGTCCAGGTGGTGTTCCGGCTGCGGCCCGGCGCTCTTGGCGCGGGCCGGTGTTTCGTCTTTCACAGCAGCGTCACTTCCGTCGTTTTTCCGCGCCGGGCCGGGCTCAGCTGGCGCGCTTATCTGGTGTCGAGCCTACCTTCCGGGCCGTGGGCTGGACGAGGAACCACCCCGGCGGAATTACAACGATTCAGGCAGCGATTCCCGTGTAGCCCGCGTCCTCGCGCCGCAGGTCCCCACGTTCTCCCGCGAGGTAGGCGGGCCTGCCCCACCTCAGCACATAGAACCAGTACGCGGCCAGGACGGCGGCTCCGATCCCGATCTTGGCCCACACCGGCAGCGGGCTGGGGGTGACGAACCCTTCAACCAGACCGGAGGCAAACAGCACAAGGACCAGTCCAAGGGCCACAGTAATCAGGGACCTGCCTTCCTCGGCAACAGCCCGTCCCCTGGTCCGCGGGCCCGGTGACACCATGGCCCAGAAGATCCGCAGGCCGGCCGCGCAGGCAATGAACACGGCGGTGAGTTCCATCAGGCCGTGCGGCAGGATGTAGCTGAAGAAGACGTCGCTCTTGCCGGCGGCGGCGAAAATCCCGGCCGCAACGCCAACCCCCTGGGCGTTGCTGAACAGGATCATCGGCACCCAGAAACCCGTAATACCCAGCGCTACGGCCTGCGCGCTGATCCAGGCGTTGTTGGTCCAGACAGCACCGGCAAAGGACGCGGCCGGGTTTTCAGAGTAGTAGTTGATGAAGTCTTCCTCAACGTACTGCCTGGCCGCCGCCTCGGTGGCCACTGCCCGCAGCGCCTCGGGCGACGTGCCGATCCACAGCGCGTACGCCGCGCCAATGAGGATGAATACCGCACCACAGGCCAGCGTGAGCCAGGTCAACCGGTACAACGCGGCCGGAAGGGCCACCACGAAAAAGCGCGCCAGGTCCGCCGGCACGTTGGACCTGGCCCCGGTGAAGCGGGTCCTGGCCTGCGCCAGCGTGGCGGAGAGCGAGGCGGACAGTCCGCTTTCGGGTGCGATGGACCTGATCAGGGAGAGGTGGGAGGACGTGGACTGGTACAGCGCCAGCAGCTCATCGGCCTCGCGCCCGTTGAGCCTGCCCTTGGAGGCGAGCTCGTGCAGCCGTGCCCACTTGTCCGCGTTGGCTGCGGAAAACGCGTCCATATCCACGCGACCAGCCTAGCGCCACCACACTAGACTTTGAGCGACCGCACCGGGAGGGCGGTGGAACGGGGAAGAACAGTGAGTTCGATCATCACCGGCGAGGCCGTGGTCCTGGAGTTGAGGCCGGCGTCCTTTGCCGCCCGTGCGCTTGGGCTGCTCCTGGATGTGGCCTTCAATATCGTCCTGCTCGTGGCGATCCTGATCGGACTTGCCGCTGCCGGCGAGGACCTCGATGAGGCTGCCGCACGTGCCCTGACCCTGGCCAGCGTGGTCTTTTGCCTGGTCATCGTTCCCGTGGCCGTTGAAACGCTGAGCCGCGGCCGCTCCCTGGGGAAGCTCGCCACCGGCCTCCGGGTGGTCAGGGACGACGGTGGTGCCATCCGCTTCCGGCACGCCGTCATCCGCGGACTGACCGGGTTCCTGGAGATCTACCTGACCTTCGGCGGCGTGGCGCTGACGGTTGCGCTTTTCAATGACAGGTCGCGGCGGCTGGGTGACCTGATGGCCGGAACCTATGCCGTCCGCACCCGCGTGCCGGTGGAGCAACCGGTTCCGGTGTTTGTGCCGCAGCGGCTCCGGGCGTGGGCCGCGGCTGCCGACATTGGAAGGATTCCCGATGCGACGGTACGGAGGGCCTCCCAGTTCATCCGGCAGGCGGGGAGGATGGCGCCCCTGTCCCGGGCCGGGATGGCCGGGGCCATCGCCACGGAACTGTCCGCGCATGTGGCCCCGCCGCCGCCCCCGGGGACCAGCCCGGACGACTACCTTGCCGCCGTCGTCGCTGAACGCCGGAGCAGGGAGCTGGCAAGGCTGACGCAGGCACGCCGGCGCAACACGGAGATCGGCGAGCGGCTGCAGCGGCTGCCCTTCGGCAGCTGACGTTAGTTGTCGTACTCGCTCCACGGGATGTTCCAGTCGCCGAACCCGTCATCATGGGCGGCGTAGTCCCCCTCGGTGTTCACGATCTGTACCACGTCGCCGGTGCCCATGTTGTCGAAGACCCAGGCGGCGCCGTCGGGAGCGAACCCAATGCAGCCATGCGAAACATTCGCGTTGCCGATGAACGGATAGGCAGACTCCAGGGCCTGGTGGATGTAGGCGCCGCTGAGGGTGAGGCGGATGGTGTACTCCACGTCCACGTCCCCGTAGTAGGCAGGATCGTCCGGCTTGAGCCCGATGCTTGAGGCCCGGAAGTGGTCGTAGCGCTTCTTTTCCATCAGCACCCCGTAGCCGCGTGCGGACGGGAAGCGCTGGTCCCCCATGCTGACGGGCAGGGTCTTGATCACCTGGTCATTGACGCTCAGCGTAAAGGTGTGCGCGGCGGAGTCTGCCACCGCCACCTTCTTGTCGCCGATGGAGATGTTCACCTTCTTGTTGAAGTTGGCGATCTGCCCATTGCCGAGGTCAACGCCAAACAGTTTCATGTCCATGGCGATGGTGGAGTTGGCAGCCCAGAAGTTCTCGGGGCGGTACCGGACCATGGTGTCGCTGTGCCAGTGGAAGGCGCCTGTTTGGCCGGCACTGCTGGTAATGGTGATGGCCTTCTCCACGGCCTCACGGTTGACCACGGGCTCGCTGAAGATGACCTGCAGCGGCTGGCCGACACCCACCTTCATGCCGTCGAGGGGGTAGATGGCGGCGTCCGCCTCATGGGAGCTGGAGACGGTGCTGAAAGACTGCGTTGTACTGGTCTCCCGCCCCGCACCGTCCTTGACCACGTATGTGTAGCTGTAGTCCGTGTTAAATTTCAGGGGGCCCGCGGCGGTCCACCCGGTTCCCTGGGAGTCGATGGCGCCCTCCACGGTCTCGCCGCCGGTGCTGGTGAGGGTGACGCGTTCGATGGTTCCGTTGCTGACCTTCAGGGACACCGGAGCCGCCGGGTTGACCTGCTTCGCCCCGTTGGCCGGCGCAGCGTCGAACGTGACCGGAGCCACCACTGGAGCTGCGATGCCCGGCGTTGTCCTCACGGAGGAGCTGGCCTCGGACTCAATGGTGCTGCGGGCGATGTCCGGCGCGACGGCGGCGAAGACCCCGCCGACGGCAGCGAGGAGGCAGACGGCTGCCACCACAAGGATCTTTTTCATTCGACCGGGACGGCGGGACGGGACTTCGGGCTCCATATTTTGATCCTAGGCGCAGAAAGTAACGGCCCGGGCGCTCTGGGCACCCGGGCGCTTTACTTCTTAGTAACGATAGTGCTCGGGCTTGTAGGGACCTGCGACGTCGAGATCCAGGTACGCTGCCTGCTCCTTCGACAGCTCGGTCAGTTCCACGCCAAGCGCGTCCAGGTGCAGCCGGGCGACCTTCTCGTCAAGGATCTTCGGCAGCACGTAGACCTGGTTCCCGTACTCGCGCTCCCCTTCCGGCTGGCTGCTCTTGGTGAAGAGCTCAATCTGCGCAATCGTCTGGTTGGCGAAGGAGTTGCTCATCACGAACGAAGGGTGGCCGGTAGCGTTGCCGAGGTTCAGCAGGCGCCCTTCGGAGAGGACGATGATGGACCGTTCCCGGTCCGTTCCCTCGTCCAGCACCCACTCGTGCACCTGCGGCTTGATTTCCACCTTCCGGATGCCGGGGATACGTGCCAGTCCGGCCATGTCGATCTCGTTGTCGAAGTGGCCGATGTTGCCCACGATCGCCTTGTCGCGCATCGCGGCCATGTGCTCGGCCAGGATGACGTCCTTGTTGCCGGTGGTGGTGATGAAGATGTGGCCCTCGCTGAGGACGGATTCCAGTTTGGCGACCTGGTACCCGTCCATGGCTGCCTGGAGTGCGCAGATGGGATCGATTTCGGTGACGATGACGCGGGAACCCTGGCCGCGGAAAGCCTCCGCCGCGCCCTTGCCGACGTCGCCGTAGCCGCAGACGACGGCAATCTTGCCGCCCATCAGGACATCTGTGGCGCGGTTGATGCCGTCCGGCAGGGAGTGCCGGATACCGTACTTGTTGTCGAATTTGCTCTTGGTGACGGAGTCGTTGACGTTGATGGCCGGGAACAGCAGCTTGCCCTGCTCCGCGAGCTGGTAGAGGCGGTGCACGCCGGTGGTGGTTTCCTCCGTGACGCCCAGCAGGCGGGAGCCTATCCGGGTCCACTTCTGCGGGTCCGCCTGCAGCGAGGCGCGCAGCACCTCGAGGAAAACGCGGCCTTCCTCAGACTCGTCGTCGGCTGCGGCCGGGACGGCACCAAGGGCCTCGAATTCGGCTCCCTTGTGGACCAGCATGGTGGCGTCTCCGCCGTCGTCGAGGATCATGTTCGGGCCGAGGTCAGGGTTGCTGTCCGCGCCCGGCCAGGTGAGGATCTGCTCGGCGGTCCACCAGTACTCCTCCAGCGTCTCGCCCTTCCAGGCGAACACGGGCACACCCTGGGGGTCCTCGACGGTTCCGTTTCCGACCACCACGGCCGCGGCAGCCTCGTCCTGGGTGGAGAAGATGTTGCAGGAGGCCCAGCGGACCTCGGCGCCGAGAGCGGTGAGCGTCTCGATCAGCACGGCGGTCTGCACGGTCATGTGCAGGGATCCGGCGATCCGGGCGCCCTTGAGCGGCTGGGTGGGGCCGAATTCGGCGCGGAGCGACATCAGGCCCGGCATCTCGTGCTCGGCAAGGCGGATCTGGTGCCGGCCGGCTTCCGCCAGGGTGATATCGGCAACCTTGTAATCAAAAGTCATGGGTAATCCTTCGTCCTGTCCGGAGTGCTGTTGGTTCCGGTGTTGCTGTGTAAAGTTCGACGGCGGCCGTGGCGCCTGCGTTCCGGCCGGCCCGTTCGCTACTACGTGGCTTGGCCCGTTCCGGGGGCTGAATCGTGCTGGTCCGATCCTGCCGCGGTGGCTGCTGCCAGCAGCTCGGGCGGCAGAAGGAGCGGTATGCCGTCCTCGATGACGTAGCGCGGCTTCACTCCGGATTCCCCGGCGGCGGCCGCCACCAGTTCCTCGCCTTCCTGTACCAGGGCCGAACCCGTGACGGGACAGCGGAGGACGGACAGCAGCTCAGGACTGATATGTGGCATTCTTGGTGCTCCCTGGCGGGCGCGCTCGCGCCGGTAGCGGACTGGTGTGCAGCTACCAGCCTACCGCCAGAGGATGTCAGGAGGGTTCACGCAGGATGCGCAGGTGCCCCCTGCGGGTGCCTTCGGCGCCGGCCGGTGCTTCCAGCGCGGAATGGGGCGCGCGCTGCGCCGGCGGCTGCTGTCCCTGGGCCGGGAGGGCCGCGGCATCCCGCACCGCATTGGCAAGGGCCAGGAGGTCGTCGGGGCCGGGCTGCTGGGGCGTTGACGGCATGGCAAGCCGGAGGACTTCCCAGCCACGGGGAACGGTCAGCGAGTCAGCGTGCTGCTCGCACAGGTCGTAGCAATGCGGCTCCGCGAAAGTGGCCAGGGGGCCAAGGACGGCGGTGGAGTCTGCGTAGACGTACGTCAGGGTAGCCACCGCTGACTGGCGGCAGGCAGATCTTGAACACTGACGGATAGCTCCCACGACATCACAGACTACTCGGTGTCCGCGCCAAAACCGTGCATTGCCCGCCCGACCCGACGCGTCCCTGCCGCGGGGAGAATATATCGCATAAATGTTCCCCCGGGTTTAGAGTCGATGTATGCAGTCATCGAACCAGAAATCAGGTTTCACGGTCCGGTTGGCTGGTCCGGATGCCCCCGGGAATCCGGGCACCGGCTCCTCCGGCAAAAGCTTCATGATGCGCCGCCGGAACCGCCACGGACGCGGGCTCCGCGGGGAGGTCATGCTCCCCACACACCCCGGATACCGGACGCGCTCGGACCGGTTTGATGACATGGTGCTGGATTCCGCGCAGCGGCTGCACGACATCTGGGGCAAGACGCTCGACGGCGTCCGGTTCGGCGTCGATGAGATCCCGCCCGACCTCGAACAGCTGGCCGCCAACTCCGCGTCGGCGCCCATGGGGTCCTACACTCCCGCCGCGGACGGCGAAGGGCCCATGATCACGGTGTACCGGCGCGTGGTGGAACACGGCTGCCCCGGCCCCGAAGAGCTCCAGGACCTGGTCCATGACGTTGTGGTGGAGCACACGGCCGAGATGCTCGGAGTGGCTCCGGAAACCCTGGACCCCGTCTACCGCCGCCGGTACTGATCCGGCCTGCAGCGGCCGGAAGTTGGTTCAGCGGCTGGGGCCGTTAGTAGCTAAGGGTGACGGGCACTGTTTCCTGGCCGGCCGCCGCCGCCAGGAACGCCAGCGTGGAGATATCGTTCCTTCCGTCCTGCTGGACCAGCACGGAGCCATAGGCGGCGTCCCCTGACGCTGACACCACGTATCCCACCACGTCGGCGTCGCCATCCTTTTCCGGCACTGCGATGGAGGACGTCGTCCCGCCGGCAATATCGGCGGTGGCCGGTGCCCTTACTTTTCCGTCGGACGTGATGGCGGAGTACGTGATGGTTGCCCTGGCGTCCAGGGCACCGAACACCAGGCTGCGGATCCCGCCCTGGGGAACCGGAACGACGTGCTGGCTGCCAAGCCGCACTCCGGCGGCCGCCCAGGCAACGTCCGAGGCCTGGTCTTCCTGGAGCCCGCGGGTGACACGGGAAGCGGCGACAAACGAAACGTCCGAGGAAGCAGCCACCGTGTACTGCCCGGCCGGGACACCTGCGAGGGAGACCTCGGTGACGGCGCCGGCCTTTGCGGTGATGACCCCGCCCGAAGGCAGGGCCTCCTGTCCGTCACGCCCGTACATCCGGACTTCCACCACTGCATCCGAAGGGCCTGGAACTGTCAGATGGAGCGCCGGTCCTGCGTCCTCGTATCCTGGCTTTCCGGTCAGTTGGGCCAGTCCTGCAGGGTCCTGGATGTCCACACCCGTCATGACCTGCCGCACGGCCGGAGCCGCTCCCGGGGCAATGAAGTCGACTCCTCCGGGGGTGAGGCCCCTCAGGACACTCTGCTGGATGACGGCAGCCACGGGGCCTCCGGCACTTCGGACACGGACGCTCAGCTGCGCCTCGCCCGGGGCCAGGCCGGCAAGGACCACGGCCCGCGAGCTGCCTGGCGCAACCAGCAGGCCCCTGCTGCCGGGTGCCTGGATCTGGCCCTTTGCGCCGAAAAGTTCCAGGCTCACCGTGGCGGGGGTGGTGGAGGCGTTGGTCAACACCAGCACTGATGCCCGGCCCACGGTGGTGCTTGCCCCCGCTATCCACTGGTCATTCGAGGGCTGGTGGCAGTTCGAGGCCGCAGTGCCCTGAAGGTCGCCATCGGTGGCGGTGAACTTCATCACCGCTGCAGCTGAGGCTTTTTGGTTCGCCAGTGCGTCGGCGCTCAGCACGCTCACCTGCTCCACGGGTCGGGACACCACTGCGCCCGCCAGGAGTTCCTGCGGCGCCCCGGCGGAAGCACCCTGGCTTGGCCCTTCGGAGATGTCCACGGCGGTTGTCCCGTCCAGCTGGGACAGGCGGCTGGCCGGCAGGACCCCTGCCGCACCGAGCACCGCGCCCGTCACTGCGCTGGCCGCGGTGGCTGATACCGGACTGAACTGGGGGTCGGTGCCTGCTTCTGTGCCCTCCAGCAGCCGGGCCGGTCCCGGACAAACGCCCACACTCGCCCCGGCGGGGACGGCTGCCGCTGCGGCAGCTACCACACGGCTCGATTCCGGGGACGGCAGCAGCGATCCCCCCGCCACTACCGCCCCCGCGCCGGCGAGGATCATAGCCGCGGACGCCAGCCCCACGAACGCCGTTTTGCGTCCCCGCGGTACGGGCCGCTGACCCGTATCCGCCGTGGTTTCCGGGTGCGCTGTGCTTGCGTCCTCCAGCGGCTTGCCGGCGTCGCCGGAGGACTGGGCCTCCGGCGACGCCGGCGGCGTCGTGTGCTCATGCATTCTGGTGTTCCTTACGCAGGGAGCCCTCGTCCCGGGAGATGCCGGTCCGTGGCCTCCTGGCCGGCATTGGTATGGCGAGCAGGACCGTCAGGCCGATCACCGCGATCTGTGCAATGGCCGTCCACAGGGCCCAGGGGTTTTCATAGCGGACGGTGAGCTGGCCACCTGTTGCGGGAAGCGTGAAGGCCTGCGACCAGCCTGACGTGGTCGCAGTCAATTTCCGGCCGTCAAGCCAGGCGGTCCAGCCGGCATCGGCTCGTTCGGCAAGCACCACGAGGCGGCCTTCAGGACCGGCCGGAACCGGGGCGTCCACGTCGCTGTAGCCGGAGGGAACCAGGCCGATGGCAGCACCGCTTCCATCGACGATACGTACCCGGTGTGCAACGTCTGCGGCCTGCAGGGCCGGCTGGTTCAGCGGGGTGATCCGCCAAAGCCAGCCCACATCGGTTTGGCCCACGGCAACAAGGCCCGGTACCGCGTCCACCCGGCTGGCCGTCAGCTGGGCAGCCGTGTCAGCGGAGCGCAGGACAACAAACCCTACGCCCAGCTGTTCGAGGTCGTTCCGCGGGTCGACGCCCTGGCCTGCGACGACCGTTGCCACCACACGGCGCACGGCCGCGGTGACATCGTCGTCGTCACGAATGGTCTCGGCACCCGGGCTTCCGATGATGTTCCGCGCGGAAGCAATCGTGGAGAGGCTGTCCAGGGTGGTTCCGGCGCCGCGCATCAGTGATGCGTCGAACGTCCCGTTGTCCCGTGTGCTGATCAGCAGAGTGCGTGATTGCTCAGGCCCGGTTCCGCGGTCAATGGCGGTGGCAGGCAGGGTGCGCGGGTTGGTGGCCTCCACCAACCGGGGGGTTCCGAGCAGGCCGGCGGCTTCGGGGGTTTGGCTGCCTGGGGCTTCGGCGCCCGGGGAGGCCGTCCCCGTGCCGGCAGCGGACGCCGTGGCAGGGCGCAGCAGGTTCTGGGCTGACCATGCAGCCATTCCGGCCAGGGGCCCCGCGAGCAGGATGACCATGCCGACGGCGGTGGCGGACCGAAGGGCGGCCCGGCGCTTGGCGCTGCCGCTGGCCCCTCCCCGGTGCGCCATGGACAGCAGACGCTCCGCTCCGAGGATGCCTGCCGCCAAGAGTGCGAAAGCCGCAGCAGACACTGCCGGCCCAGTGAACGGAGTGACCAGGTTCTGGGCGTTGACGGCAGTGGCCACGTGGCCTGCCAGCCAGCTGCCTCCCAGGGCAAGGATCCCTGCCACCCAAAAACCCCTCGCCATCGCGGCACGGTGCCCGGGTACCACCAGTCCGGCGACGGCCAGCGCCAGCACCGGGGCGGCGACCAGGAGTGCCAGCACCAGCGCCCACGGTACTGTGCCGCCGGCAAAGGACGGAAGCCCGGCGAGGCCGCCCTGCGGGTCAAACCGCAGCGGCTGGCCCAGCACCTGCTGCCACAGCGGCGCTGCGTCAAAGGCGAGCGGCAGGCCGGGATCGGCCAGTAAGGCCCGGGGTCTGTCCAGGACGGAGAGTCCGAAAGGGATGAATAAGGCCGCGGTGGGCAGCAGGGCCCACCAGACCGTCCGGCCGCGGCGTCCGGGCAGGAAGCCGCAGAGCACGACCACCACGGTAGCCGGAAGCAGGAGTGAAGGTGCCGATGCAACAACGACTGCCAGTGCAAGGCCGGCCGCGGCCGCGGCGGTCCAGGATGGCGTGCCGTTGATACCGGGCCTGACGGGGGGCCTCTCGCCGGGACGGCCTTCGGCGGGGGAAGGCAGCGTGAAGCGGCCATGGCCAACTGCGGAGCCGGTGGCCCGCAGCAGCGCCAGGACCACCAGGGGAAGCATGATGTGGGCAACCAGCGCCCCTGCCCTGCCCTGGTTGAGCGCGACCTGGAGTGCAGGTGCCGCAGCCCAGAGGAGGGCGGCCGCCAGCCGGAGCCGGCGGCGGACAGTCAGCCCGCCAGCGGCGAACCATGCCGTGAGCCCGGACAGCGGCGTGGCGAGCAGGAGCAGCCAGGCCATGGCGGGGTTGGCATCGCCTCCGCCCAGGATCCCGAGGATCCACAGGACGTAGCCGAAGGGGTCTCCCAGCCCGGGCAGCCCTGCCCCCAGGGTGATCCACCAGCTGGAAGCGTGGTGCCAAATGTCGCCGAGGCTGGCGGCGACAGGAATGAGCGCACCGCCGGAAACGGCGTCGGCACGGAAGAGCCCGGTCAGGCCCAGGAGCGAGGCCACGGACGAAACGATGACCACAGCCAGGGCGCCGTTGCCCACCCATCCGCGCTTTGTGGTGGCCAAGGCAGCAAAGTCGTCCGAGGCATCGCCAGTGGGCTGGTGCGCCAACGGATCCTGTTCAAGCTCGTCCGTCGGGGAAGTGTCCGAGCCGAGCGCCTCCATCAGGGACCGCCGGTGGCTCCAGACTTCGCGCCTGGGGGTTTGGAGCTTGCGGATCACGGAACGGCGGATGCGGCGGGTCCGGCGGGCACTGCGGCGGGCCCTCGCCACTGCGCGCGGCCTTCCGAGGGCCCCGCAGGTGGCAACCACCTGTGACAGGCCGTGCCCAGGATCCTTGATCAGGATGCTCAGCACGAGTTTGAAGAGGCTGCCCAGGAGTGCCCCGGCCCCATGGACCGGCACCATCCATGGTGGTGAATGCTTCAGGCGCAGGTGGACCTGGGCTTTCCGGGCCGCCGCCGCGTTGCCCAGTGCCTGAGGCCGGTGCGCAACATGGAACACGCGGGCCGCGGGCACCACGACGACGCGGTGCCCGGCCAGCCGGTTGCGCCAGCAGAAGTCGACGTCGTCGCCGCTGCCGGGCAAGGCAGGGTCGAAACCGCCCAAGTGCTCCCAAATGTCACGGCGGACAAGCATGCCCGCGGAGTTGACGGCGAAGGTATCGCTGCGGCCGTCGTACTGCCCCTGGTCGAGTTCATCGGCGTCGATCAGGGTGAGCCGCTCGGCCCATCGGCTGGTGGACAGGCCGACGTCGATGAGCTTGCGTTCCGCGTGCCAGTCCAGCTGCTTGCACCCTGCGACCGTGACCGAGGGCGCCCGTTCAACAGCGCTGAGCAGTTCGGCCAGTGCTTGCGGAGCAGGTGCTGCATCATCGTGAAGCAGCCAGATCCACTCCGGTTTGTCCGGCGCGGCACTCCCCCGCCATGGAGCCAGTTCGGCGAGCACGGCGGAAACGGCCGCCCCCATGCCGCCTTTGCCGCGCTGCTGGCTGATCACATTGGCTTCGCCCAGGGCCCGCTGCAGGAGGACCCTGGAGTCATCCCGTGATCCGGCGTCGACGCCGATTGCATAGTCCGCGGGCCGGGTCTGGCCCGCCAGGGCTGCAAGTGTCCTGGGCAGATAGGCACTGCCGTTGTGGGCGACCACAACGGCAGTGACGTGAACATCCTGGTGAATTAGATTGCTCGCTTCCTAAGCCGCCGGCGCTCACGCTCGGAAAGGCCTCCCCAGATGCCGAACCGTTCGTCGTTTGCCAGCGCGTATTCAAGGCACTGCGAGCGCACATTGCAGGCTCCGCAGACTTTTTTGGCATCCCGCGTGGAGCCGCCCTTTTCAGGGAAGAATGCCTCGGGGTCAGTCTGGGCGCACAAGGCGTCTGTTTGCCAGCCGAGCTCACCTTCGTCGTCGAAATCCGGCTGGAAGGGCAGCCCGATCCACACCGGCTGACTTGCGCCACCGGCTGCAAGTTCCATGGGCGGGTCGAGGTCATCCTCTGACTCCGGGCCACCGTCAAGCAGCGCCTCATGGGCGGCGAGGAATGCAGTGGCCTGGTCCTCCAGGACGCCGCCCGCATTCCTGTTGTACCGATCGGCAGCATCAGGATCGGCGGGGTCCACGTACCAATCGCTTGGCACCCCCCGGGCGCGGTACTTTGCCGTTGCCTGACCGGCCACGACGGCATCTTCCTGGATACGCTCTGCTTGCCCCATCGGCGACCCTCCTGATTTGCAGCTACTGCCTGGATACGCGGCACTCGGTTGTGTGCCGGCATTTACGCAGTTGCCTTTAGGTATCTAATTACACGTGTGTAACTTGGGCGAGTCAAGCTGCCGCCGGATAATAATCACTCCGGATGGCGAACGCGGCGTACGCCACGCCCGGGAATTGATAACGACGGCACGGCGCGGCTGGCGAGGAACTCCGAATACTTCCGGGCGGCGGCCCACTTCGCCACCAACGGCGGGAAAATTACCGGCAAAAACGCAAAATAGCAAGCAGGCTGAGCATCCCCTGTGATTAATGTCACTCCACCTTGTGGGGGTCCGGTTCATCTGCCAAGCGTGTCCCACGTCAGCCGGTCCCACGTCCACCGTGACTGGCCATCCTCCCGGTGGCAGGATGGTGGCATGGGCACCCCGCTATCTGAACTCATGTCAACGCTCCGTTCGGGCAATTCAACGGCTCCCCGCCTTACGTGGTACGGCCCTGACGATGAGCGGGTGGAGCTCTCCGGCAGGGTGCTGGACAACTGGGTTGCCAAGACGAGCAACCTGCTCCAGGACGAATTGGATGCCACCCCCGGCATGCGCCTGCGCATGGATTTACCCGCGCACTGGAAGTCGATGGTCTGGGCGCTGGCCGCCTGGCAGGTGGGGCTGCAGACGGTTCTTGACGGGGGCACTGCGGACTACCTGGCCACGGCTGATCCCGAGGCAGTGGAAGGAAAGTACGACGCCGTCATCGCCGTGGCCTTGCCTGCGCTGGCGATGCGGTGGCCGGGTGCGCTTGCCGCCGGCTGCCTGGACTACGCCGCCGAAGTCCGCTCCCACGGGGACGTCTTCATGGCGCATGCCGAGCCTGATCCCGCAGGGTGCGCCCTCGTGGCGGGGGACGGTCGGACGCACTCCCATCAGGACCTGCTCAGCAGCTTCGCCGCCCGCCATGATGAAGGCGTACGCCTTCATGTTCCTGCCGGGAACGGATTGGAAGGCGCGCTGTCCAATGCCCTGGGCGCCTGGCAGCACGGTGGATCGGTGGTCATGACGCATCCAAAGGTGGAGCTGACGGACAAGCTGCTCACAGCGGAGCGCATCCACGGCAGCTAGGAAAGCCGGGGCCTTACGCCCGCCGGCGCCCCACGTTCTCCAGCTACGGCTTGGCGCGCCCGTCGGTCGAAGGCTCGGGCTCCGCTTCGCGCTCCACCCCGGAGCCGTGCTCCTTGTGGCGGTGGTGAAGCTCGATGAGCTCGTGGTCGTGGGAGAACTCCGGTTCCTGGTCCAGTTCCTGGTTGAAGACCAGGAACCGGTAGGCGAAGAAGCGGACCACGGTAGCCACAAGAATGCCCGCCACTCCGGCCAGGAACAACATGTTCTTGTCCGTGATGCCCATCCCGTATTTCGCAAGGGCTGTGAAGCCCGTGGAGATCCCGATGCCTATCCCGTTGATGAGGACGAACATCAGGAATTCGCGGAGCACGTTGGCCTGCCGGCGGTGCCGGAAGGTCCAGAGGCGGTTGGCGATCCAGGAGAAGACCGTGGCTACGGAAGCGCCAACGAACCGCGCCTTGGCCTCGCTGTCGGTCATCGGACCGTGCATCAGGTAGTACGTGAGACCGTTGTCGATCACGAAGGCCACACCGCCCACGGCTCCGAACTTGGCCACTTCGCGCCAAAAAAGCGAGGCGAGCCCCCGGATACGGTCTGCAAGTGTGGTGAACATGGCCCTCCATGGCTGTGTGAACTGTGGGCCATTGGGCCGGAGGCCATTTTAGCCCCCAAACCTGTGAGTCAGCCTTCCCAACCGGCGGAAAGGGGTACCCCAGCCGCTGAAAGACTCCCGGCCCGCCGGACCGGAGCGCGGGATACCGGACGGTCTTCGGTAGGCTGGCCCATGTGACTTTTCCAGTAATAGGCGTAGTTGGCGGCGGCCAGCTTGCCCGAATGATGGCCCCTGCAGCAACTGCCCTCGGCTTCGAACTCCGTGTCCTCGCCGAAGGGGACGACGTCTCTGCCGTCTCGGCAGTGTCCTCCTCGCCGGTGGGCGATTACAAGGACCTGCAGACGCTGTTGGACTTTGCCCAAGGCCTGGACGTTATGACTTTTGACCACGAACACGTCCCCACAGACCACCTACGCGCGCTGCAGGACGCCGGCGTTAACGTCCAGCCCGGGCCTGATGCACTCGTGAACGCCCAGGACAAACTGGTCATGCGCGCCGCCATCGACCGGCTGGAGCTTCCCAACCCGGCCTGGGCCTCCGTGCCGGACGTGGCGGCACTGGTCAGTTTCGGCGATGAAACAGGCTGGCCCGTTGTGCTGAAGATGCCGCGCGGCGGGTACGACGGCAAGGGTGTCAGGATCGTCGCCTCTGCAGAAGAAGCTGCCGAAACCTCTGAATGGTTTGACGCCATGAGCCCCCTCCTCGCTGAGGCCAAAGTGGAATTCACGCGGGAGCTTTCAGCACTCGTTGCGAGGACACCCGACGGCGAAGCCCGCGCCTGGCCGGTGGTACACACCATCCAGGTGGATGGTGTGTGTGATGAAGTGATAGCTCCCGCCCTGGACATCCCGGTGGAGGTCGCTGCTGCCGCGGAGGACGCTGCCCTGCGGATTGCTGGTGAACTTGGCGTCACGGGCGTGCTGGCCGTTGAACTCTTTGAGACCCCCGGCGTCGGGGCAGGGTTCCTGATCAACGAACTCGCCATGCGCCCCCACAACACAGGGCATTGGACGCAGGACGGCTCGGTGACAAGCCAGTTCGAGCAGCACCTGCGGGCGGTACTGAACCTTCCCCTGGGCGCCACCGATGTGCTTGGCCCCGTGGTGGTAATGAAAAACTTCCTGGGCGGCGACAACCAGGACCTGTTTTCTGCCTTCCCGATGGCGCTTGCCAGTGAACCCGCCGCAAAGGTGCACTGCTACGGCAAGTCCGTCCGCCCGGGCCGCAAGATCGGCCACGTAAACCTGGTGGGTTCATCCACGGCGGACGTTGATTCCGTCCGCCGCCGTGCCACGATGGTGGCAAGCATCATCCGCGACGGCCGGGCACCGGCAGAAGAACTGCCAAGCACTTTCGAGGAGAAGCCATGAGCGCCCCAACCACCCCCTCCACAGCTTCGGAGGCCGCCCCGCTGGTGGGGCTCGTCATGGGATCCGACTCCGACTGGCCCGTTATGGAGGCTGCGGCTGACGCGCTGGCGGAGTTCGGCATTCCCTTCGAGGCCGACGTCGTGTCAGCCCACAGGATGCCCACCGAAATGATCCGTTACGGGCAGACAGCCCATGAACGCGGCCTGAGGGTCATCATCGCCGGGGCCGGCGGCGCAGCCCACCTGCCGGGAATGCTGGCCAGCGTCACCCCGCTCCCGGTGATCGGGGTTCCCGTTCCGCTCAAGACCCTGGACGGAATGGATTCCCTGCTGTCGATCGTCCAGATGCCTGCCGGCGTCCCGGTGGCCACCGTGTCCATCGCAGGAGCCCGCAACGCCGGGCTTCTAGCCGTGCGGATGCTCGCTGCGGGCACGGACGAGCTCGCAGCGTCGCTCCGCGCGGACCTCCTTGATTTCGCAGCAGACCTCAACGCAGTCGCCACCCGCAAGGGTGCCAACCTGCGCCAGAAAGTCAGCGAGGTCTTCGCAGACGGCAACGGCGCCCTGCGGAGCGGCCGCTAGGCGGCGCGTATGTCCAGCAGCAAAATGCGACAGGCAGCCGCCCCCGGCACCTCCATGACCGACCCGGTCCGTTACCCAGCCAGTGCTTCCTCTCCTGTGCGCACGAAACGGGCTTTCGTCCTCATCCTTTTGACCCTCCTGGTTCCGGGCAGCGCCCAGGTCGTGGCCGGCAGCCGCAAACTCGGCCGTGCCGCGCTGCGCGTCACCCTCGGCGTCTGGGCAACCCTGGCCGCCGCGGTGCTCCTGCTGCTCTTCAACCGGACCCTGCTGATCAACATCATCACCCATCCCTCCACTTCCCTGGTGATCGTCATCCTGCTGGCAGCCCTGGCAGCTGCCTGGGCACTGCTCTTCCTCAACACCCTCCGGCTCATCCGCCCCACACTGCTGGCACCCCGGGCACGGCCCGCAGTGGGGATAGCACTGGTGCTGGCCATGGTCCTGGGCAGCGGATCCCTTGGCTATGCTGCCTACCTGCTCAATGTGGGGCGTAATGCGATCGGGAGCATCTTCTCCTCCGGCCCCACGATCGATCCCGTTGAAGGCCGCTACAACTTCCTGATGATGGGTGGGGACGCCGGCGAGGACCGCACCGGGAGGCGCCCGGACAGCCTTTCCGTCCTCAGCGTGGATGCCAAGTCGGGGCAGACGGCCATCATCTCCGTGCCCCGGAACCTCCAGAACGCCCAGTTCAGCGAGGACTCCCCCATGCGGGCCATCTACCCGGACGGCTACGACTGCGGGGACGAGTGCCTGATCAATGCCATCAACACCGAGGTGACGAACGAGTACGCCGACCTGTACCCCGGAGTGGCCGACCCCGGCGCGCAGGCCACCCTGGAAGCCGTATCCGGGACGCTTGGGCTCACGGTGCAGGCCTACGTCCTGGTGGACATGGACGGTTTCTCCAGGCTCATCGACGCGATGGGCGGCATCAGGATCAAAGCCGGCGGGTGGGTTCCCATGAGCGGTTACTTTGACGACTTCACACAGACCCACGGCATGCCGCTGGGCTGGATCCCGGCCGGTGAACAAACCCTCGACGGCAACCAGGCACTTTGGTACGGAAGGTCACGGGAGTATGTGGACGACTACTCGCGCATCCAGCGCCAGCAGTGCGTGCAGCAGGCCATGCTCAAGCAACTGGACCCCGCCACCCTGCTGGCCAAGTTCGAGGACATCGCCGACGCTGGAACCAAGGTAGTGGACTCCAACATCTCCTCCTCGCAGCTGGGGAGCTTTGTGGACCTTGCCATGAAGGCCAAGGGCCAGGACATCAAACGGCTGACCATCGGCCCGCCTGACTTTGATGCCTCGTTCTCCACGGTTCCGGACTTCGACGAAATCCACAACCGCGTGGACCAGCTGCTGGCTTCCGCGTCCTCGCCCCAGGCGGCTGGCGTGCAGGACGACGCCATAGTGGAAGCGGGCGCCGCACCGGGGCACGTCCAGGCCGCGGCAGCCAGGCCTGCCGGCATCTTCCCCCTTGCCGGCTCCGTTCGGGCACAGCAGTCACCCGCGCCGTCGGACTTCACTCCGGTGACCACCACGCCCGACGGCGAGCTGATCACGGAAGAGATGCTGACCCAGCTCAAGCTCGAGGGCAACGAACAGGCCATCGCCGGGCTCGTGGCAACCAACGGCCAGTGCGCTCCGCTGTAGCCGCACACTTCATCCAGCAGACCTAGGGAACGGAACCGGTTTTGTACGAGATTGAGAACGTCCTGCGCGATTATGCCTGGGGTTCGACGACGGCCATCGCGGCCCTCCTGGGCCGGCCCGAGTCCGGCCGCCCGGAAGCCGAACTGTGGATCGGCGCGCACCCCGATTCGCCATCCACCGCCCGCGTCCCCGGGGACGGGCCGGCGGGGACCGCGCTGGATGCCCTCATCTCCAGCGATCCCGACCATTACCTTGGCGCGGACTCCGTGGCCCGTTTTGGCCCCCGGCTGCCTTTCCTGGCCAAGATCCTCGCCGCAGCCCAGCCCCTGTCCCTGCAGGTCCACCCCAGCCTGGAGCAGGCGCGCGCCGGATTTGCCCGCGAGAACGCGGAAGGGGTGCCGGCGGGCGCCCCCAACCGCAATTACCGGGACGACAACCACAAACCCGAGATGATCCTCGCCCTGACCCCGTTTGAGGCGCTGTGCGGATTCCGTCCGGTGGCGGAAACCCGGGAGATCCTGGCGCACGTCGCGGCAGCCTGCGGCTCCAGCGAAGCCGGCGTCCCTGCCCTTGTCGGAGAGCTGCAGGAGGACCTCGGCGCCAGCGATGAGGGACAGGCTCTCCGGAAGGCCTTCGAGCGCCTCATCACCGGAGGCCGGTCCGTCGCTGAGGATACGGCGCTGGTGGTGGCTGCACTCCTGTCCGAAGCCGCCCTGGCCCCGCATGAGGCCGAGCTGAAAACCGTCATCAGCCTCAACGAGAAGTATCCAGGGGATCCCGGTGTCCTGATCTCCCTGCTGTTGAACCGGGTGTCACTGGCGCCGGGCGAAGCTGTGTACCTGCCGGCCGGAAACGTCCATGCGTACCTGCACGGCCTCGGCGTGGAAGTCATGGCGTCCTCGGACAACGTCCTGCGCGGCGGCCTCACGCCGAAGTTCGTGGACGTACCCGAACTGCTCCGCACCGTTGATTTCCAGCCTGTTGCGGTGCCCATGCTGGCCGCCGAGCGGACGGCCCTGGACCAGGAAGTGTTCCGCCCGCCGTTCGAGGAGTTCCAGCTCCAGCGGATCGAGCTCGCGCCGGGCGCGGCCCCGGTCCCGCTGGCGCAGTCCGGGGCAGCCGTTGTCATCGTGGTGGCAGGAGATATCTACCTGGACTCGCCCAAGGGCGACCTGCAGCTGTCGAGGGGCGGCAGCGCCTTCCTGGCGGCCGCCGAGGCTCCGGTCAACGTCCACCCCGTGGCCGGCAGCACGGAGAAGGCGCTTGCCTTTGCCGTGACCACCGGCCTCTAGCAGCCGGCGGCGCTCCAGGCATCAACGGCAAAGGGCGACGGCGGCACCCGGGCGGGGTGCCGCTGTCGCCCTTTGCTGAGCGCAGCTGGGGTGAAGCTAGCTGCCGGGGCGCAGCCGCTGGAGCAGGGGGCGCACCCGGCCGGCAGCGGCCTTCAGGACGCGCCGTCCCGTCTGGAGTCCCCGACGCGCCAGGGGCATGGCCTGGGCGTAGGCGGGGTACAGCGGCGAAAGCGGCTTCTCCCAGGTTCCCATGAGCATGTTTTCGTGCTTGGCGAACTGCTTCTTGAAGTCGGAGATGCCGTCGTTGAGGAGTCCGTTGAAGTCGTACCGGCGGCAGCCGTCCTCCCGCATAGCCTGCAGGGCCGCCCACTTCACGCCGTAGTTGACGCGCTGTTTCTGTCCCTCCGCGGACACGCCGCCGTAGAGCTCAAAGGCAGTGGAGCCGCTCCTGGCGAGCCAGACGAACGCCAGCAGCTGTTCGCCGTCGAACGCCCCAATGATGGGTGAGCCATCCCCCATGTTCCGGAAAATGTCCCGGTAGTACTGGTCCTCGTGGATCCCGAACCCGGCGCGTTCAGCGGTCTCGTGGTAGATCGCGAGCACCTGTTCAAGTTCGGCGTCGTTCTTCACCTTGCGGAACTCCACGTCGCTGCGCATCGCCTTGCGGATGTTCGCACGCGTGGACTTGGACATGTCCGCCATGAGCTCGTCGTCGGACCTGGTGAGGTCAAGGATCAGCGTGCGCGGGATCAGCACCGTGTTGGCGGACGGACGGAATCCTGCGGCTGCCACGGCTCCTGCGAAAACAGAGTCCTGGTCCCAGTCGGGTTCGATGCTCAGGGCAACGCCACCGTGCCGGACTGCCGCATGCTCGGCGAGCCGGTTCAGGACCGCCTGCGCGTTCTCCGGGGCGCACATGGGCCCCCGCGGAATGTAGACCAGGGCCCGGAAGGGAAGCGGAAGGCGGCGGACCAGCAGCTGGGCGCAACCGATGGTGTTGCCGGCGTCGTTGATGAGCACGCGGTCAACGGTCCAGCCATGCATGGCCTTGGTTTCGCCCCAGCCCCACAACTGTTGCGGATGTCCCTGGAACCGGTCAACGTGGTCGTCCCAGAGGGCGCGGTCAGTACAGGGCACAACAGCAGGAATCATGGCTTCAACCCTATACCAAGCGCTTAAAACGCCAGGCCCCCGGAAGTGCGCTGCGCACTCCGGGGGCCTGGCGAATTAGCGCGCCGGGCGTCAGCTCTTGCGGGCGTAGCCCTCCCACTTGTCAGCGCGGTGCTCGCCGTCAACGAAGCGGATGGTGCCGGACTTGGAACGCATCACGATGGATTGGGTCAGGACCTTGTCCTTGGAGTAGCGGACGCCCTTCAGCAGGTCGCCGTCGGTGATGCCCGTGGCGGCGAAGTAGCAGTTGTCGCTGGAGACGAGGTCGTTGGTGGAGAGGACCCGCTCCAGGTCGTGGCCGGCGTCGATGGCCTTCTGCTTCTCTTCGTCGCTGGTGGGCCAGAGGCGGCCCTGGATGACACCGCCCAGGGACTTGATGGCGCAGGCTGTAACGATGCCTTCCGGCGTGCCGCCGATGCCCATCAGCGCGTCAACGCCTGTGCCGGTCCGCGCGGCGGCGATGGCACCGGCGACGTCGCCATCCATGATGAACTTGGTGCGCGCACCAGCTTCACGGATTTCCTCCACCAGCGGCTTGTGGCGGTCGCGGTCGAGGATCATGACGTTGAGCTGGTTGACCTTGACGCCCTTCGCCTTGGCGATGAGGTGCAGGTTCTGCTTGACCGGGAGGCGGAGGTCCACCATGTCCGCGGCTTCGGGGCCGGTGACGAGCTTCTCCATGTAGAACACGGCGGAAGGATCGAACATGGAGCCGCGCTCGGCCACCGCGAGGACGGCCAGGGCGTTATTGATGCCCAAGGCAGTCAGGCGGGTTCCGTCGATGGGGTCCACGGCAACGTCGCACTCTGGGCCGGTGCCGTCACCGACGCGCTCTCCGTTGAAGAGCATGGGGGCCTCGTCCTTCTCGCCCTCACCGATGACCACAACGCCGTTGAAGTGGACGGTCTGGAGGAAGGAGCGCATGGCGTCGACCGCTGCGCCGTCGGCCTTGTTCTTGTCGCCGAAGCCCACCCAGTGGCCGCCGGCGATGGCTGCGGCTTCAGTCACGCGGACAAGCTCGAGGGCAAGGTTGCGGTCCGGCTCGTCAATGCCTACGGCAAGCGACGGGGAGATCGTGGAGTACTTCTGGGTCATGGACGCTGGTGACACGTGAACCTCTTCTTCGAGTGGCGATCATAAAACCCGCCCCGCCGGTGCAGCAGCGCGGTGATTCCTCTGCTACCGATCATAGTCGCGAGCCGCTCAACGGGGTGGCGGATGACGCGCCCGCGCAATGTACCGGCGACGGCGGCCAGGGGCCTGATGCGCCCAAATGGAAGTCGGCTGCCGGAATGGGCGACTATAGAGGGGTGAATGACATGCAGGAAAAGACCAGTCCCAGCCCCGAGCCGGCCGGATCCGAGGGCAACGGCGGACCCGGCGCCGCGGCAGGAAATGCGCCGGTAAAGCCTGTCATTCCGGCTGCTGCCGCAAAACGCGCCAACGCCTCGGTCATCGGGATGATCATCGCCCTGGTGGTGAGCATTGCCGCGTTCCTGCCCATCATCCTCATGAATCCGCTGCCCAAGAGCGATGGCTACCGTCCGAACATCGACGTGGCAGCCGTCTCGCGGAATGCCACGGATGTGGCAGGATTCACACCCGTCGCGCCGGACACCGGCGACAGCTTCCGTCCCAACTACGCCCGGTGGGAAGCCGGAACCGGCAACGGCGTCCCCACCTGGGAAGTGGGATACCTGACGCCTAAGGAGTCCTTCATCGGGCTGGTCCAGACCAGGAACGCGAACCCCACCTGGCTGCTGCAGCAGACGCGCAACGCACCCGTCACCGGCTCCCGGAGCGCCGGCGGGCAGGAATGGGAACTTCGGGACACCGGCAAGGGTGAGAAGTCCCTGGTGCTGGACTACCGCGGGACCACCGTCGTCTTGTCCGGGGAGGCCCAACTGGACGAGTTCGCCGCACTGGCGGCCGCCGTCGTCACGTCCCTGGAAAGCAACCCGGCTGTCACAGTTTCACCCTCCCCCGCCGCAGCGCCGTAAGGTAGGCGCGTGACTACCTACCTGACTCCCGCACTCGCCTGGCGCCGGCTGCGCGAAGGCAATGAACGTTTTGTCAACGGTGAGACCTCGCACCCCAACCAGGATGCGTCGCGCCGGTCCTCTTTGGTGGAGAACCAGCACCCGTTCGCCGTGATCTTCGGCTGCTCCGATTCCCGGCTCGCTGCTGAAATCATTTTCGACGTCGGCCTGGGCGACGTCTTCGTCGTCAGGACCGCAGGCCAGGTGATCGACGACGCCGTCCTGGGGTCCCTCGAATACAGCATCGGCGTGCTGGGCGTGCCGCTGATCGTGATCCTGGGACACGACAGCTGCGGTGCCGTGAGCGCCACGAAGTCGGCCGTGGAAACCGGGCAGATGCCGGCAGGCTTCATCCGGGACCTCGTGGAACGGATCACGCCGTCCGTCCTGACATCGCTGCGCAACGAGCAGACCGACGTCAACGACATGGTGGTGGAGCATGTCAAGCAGACCTCGGAACGGCTCGTGGACAGCTCCCGTGTGATTTCCGACGCAATCGGGTCAGGCAAGGCCGCCGTGATCGGCCTTTCGTACAGCCTGGCTGAGGGCCGCGCGAACCTTGTTTCCGGAATCGGCGAGCTCTAAGGGGCGTTCCGGAACGGCTCCGCTGACAGCGTGTAGCAAGCAGTTCACGGTTTTCGGTGCGGCGCCCGGGCGTCCTAAGCTAGCCCCATGACTTCCACTGAAGAGTTCCGCATTGAACATGACACGATGGGCGAAGTCCGCGTCCCCGTGAACGCACTGTACCGCGCGCAGACGCAGCGGGCAGTGGAGAACTTCCCGATTTCCGGCAAAACCCTGGAGCCTGCGCACATTGAAGCGCTGGCCCGGGTCAAGAAGGCTGCCGCCCAGGCCAACGCTGAACTGGGTGTGCTCGACGGCGAGCTGGCCAAAGCCATTGCAGAGGCCGCGGACCAGGTCGCAACGGGCAAGTACGACGGCGACTTCCCCATCGACGTCTTCCAGACCGGCTCCGGCACGTCCTCCAACATGAACACCAACGAGGTGATCGCCGAGCTGGCCACCCGTGCCCTCAAGGCGGCCGGCAGCGACAAGGTTGTCCACCCGAACGACCACGTCAACGCCTCGCAGTCCTCCAACGACGTTTTCCCCACGTCGGTGCACGTTGCTGCAACCTCCGCCCTGATCAACGACCTCATTCCCGCACTCGGCTACCTGGCCGAATCGCTGGAGCGCAAGGCTGTTGAATTCAAGGACGTGGTCAAGTCCGGCCGCACCCACCTGATGGATGCCACGCCGGTGACCCTGGGCCAGGAGTTCGGCGGCTACGCGGCCCAGGTCCGCTACGGCATCGAGCGCATTAACGCCTCGCTCCCCCGCGTGGCCGAAGTTCCCCTTGGCGGCACGGCGGTGGGCACCGGCATCAACACCCCGGCCGGGTTCCCGGAGCGCGTCATCGAACTGCTGGCCACGGACACGGGCCTGCCGCTGACCGAGGCACGCGACCACTTCGAGGCGCAGGCCAACCGCGACGGCCTGATCGAGGCGTCCAGCCAGCTGCGCAACATCGCCATCTCCTTCATGAAGATCAACAACGACCTCCGCTGGATGGGGTCCGGCCCCAACACGGGCCTTGGCGAGATCGCCATCCCGGACCTGCAGCCCGGCTCATCCATCATGCCCGGCAAGGTCAACCCGGTCATCTGCGAAGCCTCCATCATGGTGGCAGCCCAGGTCATCGGCAACGACACCGCCATCGCCTGGTCCGGCACCAATGGCGCGTTCGAGCTGAACGTCGGCATCCCGGTTATGGCGTCCAACCTGCTGGAATCCATCCGCCTGCTCGCCAACACCAGCCGGGTCATGGCAGACAAGATGATCGACGGCATCACCGCGAACGTGGAGCGTGCCCGCTTCCTGGCCGAGGCATCCCCGTCGATCGTGACTCCGCTGAACAAGTACATCGGCTACGAGAACGCGGCCAAGATCGCCAAGACCGCCGTCGCGGAGGGCCTGACCGTCCGCCAGGCCACCGAGAAGCTGGGCTTCGTCGGTGACGGCGAGGGCCAGGTCTCCGAAGCGGACCTGGACAAGGCACTGGATGTCACCACCATGACGGCTCCGGCGCACAAGGCTTAGTCTCCTTTCACCGCCGGTCCACCGGCGAAAGGCCCCTGCCAAAGCACGACGGCGGCCGCCCACCTTCCCAGCGAAGGCGGGCGGCCGACGTCGTGCTGAGGAGTTCCAGAAACTTGCACTAAGTGGCATGGAGTGCAAAACTGTACTTTGTGAATGAAAGTGCAGCAATAGCGGGCGGCCTCCGCGAGCGCAAACGGGCAGCAACGCGCTCCGCAATCACCTCGATCGCCCGGAAGCTGACCGCCGAACGCGGCCTCAACGGCTACACCGTGGAGGAGGTCTGCGAGCAGGCCGACATTTCCCGCCGGACGTTCTTCAACTACTTCCCCACCAAGGAAGATGCCGTCCTCGGCCACATCGACGATGACATTCCCGCAGGTGTCCTGGAGGAATTCATCGCGGGCGGGCACGCATCGCCCGCCGGCGAAATCTCCCCCACGCTGTTCCAGGACCTCGTCCGGCTTTCCCTGAAACTGTCCGAGCACATGGCCGCCTCGGAAGAGGAAACCCGCCAGCTGATCGGCGTCATTAAGAAGGAGCCGCAGCTGATCCTCCGGATCATCGGAGTAACCGAGCAGCGGGAAGCCCAGTTCGCCCGGGATGTCGCACTTCGCGAAGGCGTGGCCCCGGACCACCCCGTGGTCCAGATGGCTGTGGTCCTGCTGGGGACCATCGCCCGGAAAAGCAGCATGGCCTACTTCTCCGAAGGCAACACCCGCCCGTACGCCGAGCTGCTGATGGAGAACATCTCTGCCGCCAGCGAGCTCTTTTCACAGCCATTCGAACTCCCGGTACCCGCAGAAGGACACTCATGAGCACCGCCGCCAGTGCCAAGGCAGCAGCCGGCCCGCTGCTGCTGACGCAGAAACGCATCTGGATCATCTTCTCCGCCCTCATTGCCGGCATGCTGCTCTCCAGCCTGGACCAGACCATCGTCTCCACCGCCATGCCCACCATCGTGGGCAAGCTGGGCGGCGTGGAACACCAGGCCTGGATCACCACCGCATACCTGCTGGCCACCACCATCGTGATGCCCATCTACGGCAAATTCGGTGACGTGCTGGGCCGGCGCAACCTGTTCCTGACAGCCATCGCCCTCTTCACCCTGGCCTCTGTGGGCTGCGCCCTGGCCACCGACTTCTGGGGCTTCGTCATCTTCCGTGCCATCCAGGGCCTGGGCGGCGGCGGCCTCATGATCCTCTCGCAGGCCATCATCGCCGACATTGTGCCGGCAAAGGACCGCGGCAAATACATGGGCCCGCTGGGCGCCGTCTTCGGCCTCTCCGCCGTGGCCGGCCCCCTGCTTGGCGGCTTCTTTGTGGACCACCTGACCTGGGAATGGGCCTTCTACATCAACATCCCCATCGGCATCGCAGCGTTCGCCGTTGCGTGGTTCACCCTGACGCTGCCGAACAAGAAGGCAGACAAGCGGATCGACATCCTGGGCGTCGTCCTGCTGTCCGCCGCCACCACGTGCCTCATCTTCTTCACGGACTTCGGCGGAAAGAAGGACGAAGGCTGGGACTCCCCCCTCACATGGGCCTTCGGTGCAGGCATGGTCCTATCCGCGGCCGCCTTTATCATGGTGGAACGCCGGGCCGAAGATCCCATCATTCCCCTGAGCCTGTTCCGCAACCGCATCTTCGTCAACGCTACGGCCATCGGCTTCACCCTTGGGCTGGGCATGTTCTCCGCGATTGCGTTCGTGCCCACCTTCCTGCAGATGTCCTCGGGCACCTCCGCGGCTGAATCCGGCCTGCTGATGCTGCCCATGATGGCCGGCCTGATGGGCACATCCATCTACTCCGGCATCCGGATCTCCAAGACCGGCAAGTACAAGATGTTCCCGATCCTCGGCGCGGCGCTCACCATGGCCGCCATGCTCTGGATGACCACCCTCGCCGCCAGCACCCCCATCTGGGTCATTTGCGTCCAGCTGTTCATCTTCGGCTCCGGCCTGGGCCTGATCATGCAGGTTGTGGTCCTGGTGGTGCAGAACTCTGTCCCGGCCGACCAGATCGGCACCGCGACCAGCACCAACAACTACTTCCGCGAAGTGGGCGCCGCCATGGGTGTGGCCGTCTTCGGCGCGATCTTCACCAACCGGCTCTCGGAGTCCCTCACCAGTGCCTTTACCGGCGCCGGCGCGTCGGCAGACCAGGCGGCCCAGTCCACCAGCACGCTGGATCCGCAGGCCCTGAGCCAGCTTCCGGAGCAGCTGCGCGGCGCCATCGTCAACACCTACGCCGAGTCCCTTGCCCCGGTGTTCTGGTACCTGATCCCCTTTATTGCGGCGGCCCTGGTCCTGGCCATCACGCTGAAGCAGATCCCGCTCTCGGACACTGCGGGCATGGTGGCCCGCGGCGAGGCCGTGGGCGGCGAGGAAGCCGAGCGGCTCGCCGCGGGGCTTCCCGGGCCGGCACCAGCAACAGCAGGTGCGGACAGGGCACCGGATGCCGGGGCTGTGGAGAGCGTCAAGGACGACGACGGCGAGCTGGTCTCCCAGCGCAACTGACCGCCGTCGTCCTGCCGGCAATCACTCTGCAGGGCTGCCGGGCACGTGGGCAGGGGCGCCGCAATCTTGGGGTTGCGGCGCCCCTGTTGTGCTTCCTTATGATGAGGCCGCGATGGTTCGATCAGGGTTCGAAGTGCGCGGCTTCGGCGGATGCAAGGGCACGGTGGATGCTGGTGAGGTGTCCGGCCATGAGTTCGGGCAGTTCATCGATTCCAAACCAGCCGACGGCCACCGACTCGTCATCATTCACCCGGGCAGTCCCGGAGACGTAGCGGCAGAGGAACACGACGTCCAGGAACTCGCACACATCGCCGTTGGGGTAGGTGAAGGGCCCCACGGCCCCCACAGACACCACGCGCTCCGGTTCGGCCACCACCGCCGTTTCCTCAAAGATTTCCCGCACCAGCCCGCGGGCCGGCTGTTCGCCCGGCTCAAGCATGCCGCTCACCAGGGCCCACTGCCTGTTATCTGCCCGTTGGGCCAGCAGCACGCGGCCCGCGGCATCCACCACCACGCCCCGCACCCCCGGGACCCACAGCGGATCGTTGCCGATTTTCTTGCGGAGCTTCAGGACATAGTCAGGCGCAGGCATTGAGCCAGCCTATCGAACTGTTTCTCCACGTCGGCTGCCTGAACTCCCCGATCCCGGCCGCTGAAAGTCAGGCCGGCAGCAGCATCGCTGCGGCGGTTCCGGCGAGCATGAACGGGCCGAAGGGGATGGACGATTTAAGCGTTCCCTTGCGGGCCGCCAGGAGTGCGACGGACCAGAGACCGCCCAAAAGGAAGGCCAGGAACGTGCCTGCAAACAGATGCCCCCACCCGAGGTAGCCGAGGTACATTCCCAGGACTCCGGCGAGTTTCACGTCCCCGAAGCCCATACCCGGCGGGTACACCAGCCGCAGGAGGAAGTAGAAGAGCCACAGGATGGCCGCCCCGGCCACGACCCGGAGCACCGGCTGGGACGCAAGGCCTGCGAGTGGACCGGCGGGCCCTTGGCCGGAGCCCGCCCCGGCCAAGGCCGCCGCCGCAAGGAGCAGGACGCCGGCCACGGCATACGACGGAAAAACGATCCTGTTCGGCAGCAGGTGGTGCCGGACGTCGATCACCGTGAGCCGGACGGCCATCACCGTGAAATAGGCGCACGCGGCAAGCAGCAGCCAGAAGGCCGGCGGAGTGTGCTGCCATAGTTCGCCCAGTCGATGGATCACCCTCGGATGCTACTGGATTTCCACCCGCCCACGCACGGCCCGCGCGTAAACTGTGGATATGGCGACGTGGGACTTCCGGCACCGGCCGGATCCGGACAGTGGAGCTGCCCCCACGGACCTTGCAGCGATGTTCCGGAACCTGTGCCGGTCCTCCCCCTGGAAATGGCAGTCGCTGCGCTTCGAGTACTGGAACGAACCGTTCGCGGAAGCTCCCAGCCCTGCAGCTCCCCTGGTCCGCGCCTGGCTGCGGCGCCCCGGAGCCCTCCGCCTGGAAAGCCCTGAAGGACTGGTCCTCCACAGCACCACGGGGATCAACGACTCCAGGGACGGGCTCTACATCAGCTCCACGCGGAAATCCTGGCTCCTGCCGCCCCACCTGGTGACGCCCGTTTATGACGACCTCGGCCTGGTGCGGCGGCGGCCCGAGGCGGCCTACGGGGAGCCCGGCTTCGGCAACGGACGCTTCTCCGCGGCGCTGGATCCGGTGGAGCTTTCCGGCAACGCGCCCGTGCCCCTCGAGTTCCCCGGCAGCAACCCGGTGGAGGTCCAGGATGTCCGCCGTGTTGAGCATGAGGGCCGGCCGGCGCTTGAGGCGGTGGTGGCCCCGACCGCCGCCTACCATCCCGCGGATCCCGCCGCTCCCCTGTGCATGCCGGGCCGCTCCATGATCAGGGTGGACCTGGGGACCGGCGTCTGTGTGTCCAGCCGCTCACTGGAACCTGAAACGGACCGGTACGGCCACTGGCTGCGGATTATTGCCGTGGACGAATACATGCTGGACGACCTTTTCCTGGCCGAATCCATGAACCTCACCGACGTCCGCCGCCACATCAGCTGGGACGTTCCCGCCTGACTGTGACAGGCCACAATCGGGGCCCATCGGCTAGGCTTCGCGGATGATTAGCATGAGCTCCATCTGGCCGTTGTACGACCTGAAACTGACCACTCCCCGGCTGAAGCTCCGGCCCGTCACCGAACAGGACATCCCGGCAGCTGTCGACGCCGCCCGCAGCGGAATCCATGAACCCGGCCGGAACCCCTTCAGCACGGCATGGGCAGAGGCTCCCCTGAAGGAAATGGGGCCGCGGATGGCCCAGTGGCAGTGGCGTCTCCGCGCCGAATGCACCCCCGAGTCCTGGACACTGCTCCTGGGCATCTGGCACGAGGAGGAGTTCATCGGCTGCCAGGACCTGGGCGCGAAGAACTTTGCGCTGTTGAAAACCGTCTCCACCGGATCCTGGCTCAAGCAGTCCGCGCAGGGCCGCGGCCTTGGCAGGGAGATGCGCGCCGCCGTCGCGCTTTACGCATTCGACTGGCTGGGTGCAGAAGTCGCCGAGTCCGAAGCCGCGGACTGGAACGCGGCCTCCCTGGGCGTCTCCCGCTCCCTCGGCTACGAGCTGAACGGAACCACCCGAAAAGCCTGGGGCACCAAGGTGGAAACGGTCCAGCACGTCCGCCTCACGCCGGACTCCTTCAAACGCCCTGACTGGACCCTCAAGGTAGGGGGCCACGAGGCTGCAGCGAACTTCCTGAACATCAGCTAGTGCCGGGACTTCGTGCCCGGGTGCGCCTTCCGGCAGCGTGCGTCAAAGGCGACGGAGGAGCCAGCACGCAGAGGAAGGGGCACCCGGGCACCCCCGCTTAGCCTTCGAGCAGCTCGGTGACCAGCGCTGCGATCGGAGACCTTTCGGAACGGGTCAGGGTGATGTGGCCGAAGAGCGGGTGTCCTTTCAGGGTTTCGACGACGGCGGCTATCCCGTCGTGGCGGCCGACGCGGAGGTTGTCGCGCTGGGCGACGTCGTGGGTGAGGACGATCTTCGAGTTTTGGCCGATCCTGCTCATGACGGTCAGCAGGACGTTCTTCTCGAGCGATTGGGCCTCGTCAACGATCACGAAGGCATCGTGGAGCGACCGTCCGCGGATGTGGGTGAGGGGCATGACCTCGAGCATGCCGCGGTCCATGACCTCCTCCACCACTTCCTGGCTGACCAGGGCACCGAGCGTGTCGAACACGGCCTGCGCCCAGGGGTTCATTTTTTCGGACTCGGAGCCGGGAAGGTAGCCGAGTTCCTGGCCGCCCACGGCGTAGAGGGGCCGGAACACGATCACCTTGCGGTGCTCGCGCCGTTCCAGGACGGCTTCCAGGCCGGCGCACAGCGCCAGGGCCGACTTGCCGGTGCCGGCCCGGCCGCCGATGGACACGATGCCGACGGCGGGATCCATCAGCATGTCGATGGCCAGCCGCTGCTCGGCGGAGCGCCCGTGCAGGCCGAACACGTCACGGTCGCCCTTGACCAGGCGGACCTGCTTGTCCGGGCCCACCCGGCCCAGGGCAGACCCCCGGTTGGACAGCAGGACCAGGCCGGTGTTGACCGGCATTTCCGCTGCCGCCGGGATAAACACCGGCTCGTGGCCGTAGAGGGTTGAGATCTCCTGCTCGTTGGCTTCGACCTCGGCCACACCGGTCCAGCCGGAGTCCTTGACCAGTTCGTTGCGGTATTCGTCGGCGGTGAGCCCCATGGCCGAGGCCTTGACCCGCATGGGCAGGTCCTTGGATACCACCGTGACGTTCCTGCCCTCGTTGGCGAGGTTCTTGGCGACGGCGAGGATGCGGCTGTCGTTGTCCCCGCTCCGGAAGCCCAGCGGCAGCACCTCCGAGGAGATGTGGTTCAGCTCCACCATGAGGGAGCCGCCGTCGTCCCCGATGGGAATGGGCTGGTTCAGTCCGCCGTGTTTGACCCTGAGGTCGTCGAGGAGCCGCAGCGCTTTCCGTGCGAAGTAGCCCAGCTCGGGGTCGTGCCGTTTGGACTCCAGTTCGGTGATCACCACGATCGGCACGATGACCTCGTGCTCCGCAAAGCGCAGCAGGGCGCGGGGGTCTGACAGCAGGACGGAGGTGTCGATGACAAAGGTGTTAATGGCGGCTTCCCTTCCGGAGACAGCAAAACCGGCCGCAGCATCCGCTGCTGAACCGGTTTGTGAGGTGGCTCGCGTGGCGCGAGAGGTAGCTTTCCCTCCCTGGTCAAAAACGACCTCGGGCAGTTGTTCAGAAGTAGCCACATCGACTCCAGCCCCGGGCACCAGCCCGGAATTGTTAGTGGTGAGGCGGCTCGGCCGGGAGGCCGGGTCCGGCCTCCCATACAACCGGTGCGATGATTCGCTCCATGTACTGGCCTCCCCGATCAGCCGGCGGTTTTGCCAGCTGATGGATATAACGTAAATCCACCCCAGGTAGTTTCCGCAACCATTAGGCGGCGATTCGTGTTGCAGTGGTGTGAACTTGTGATGAACCGGAGTTGTCAGGAGCCGAAGCGGCGCTGCCTTCCCGCGTAGTCGCGGAGGGCCCGCAGGAAGTCCACTTTCCGGAACGCGGGCCACAGTGCCTCGCAGAAGTAGAACTCGCTGTAGGCGCTTTGCCACATCAGGAACCCGGAGAGGCGCTGCTCCCCCGACGTCCGGATCACCAGGTCCGGGTCCGGCTGGCCGCGGGTGTAGAGGAAGCGGGAGATGTCATCCACGCAGAGCTCGTCCGCAAGCTTGCCGATGTCCTTGTTCCTGGCCACGGCGTCATGGAGGAGCTCGCGCACCGCGTCCACGATTTCCCGGCGGCCGCCGTATCCCACCGCCACGTTGACATGGATCTTCTCCAGGACGGGGGTGCGCGCCGTCAGCTTGTTGAGGCGCTCGGCAAGGTAGTCCGGAAGTAGTTCCGGAGCACCCATCGCGTGGACGGAGATGTTGGCGTCCTCGTCCAGCCGGTCCAGGGTGTTGGCGATGATGCCCATCAGCAGGTCCAGTTCCTCGCTGGACCTGTTCATGTTGTCCGTGGAGAGCATGTACAGGGTGACCACTTTGACCCCCAGCTCCTGGCACCAGCCAAGGAACTCGTGGATTTTGTCGGCGCCGGCCTGGTGGCCCTGGCTGGTGGGGGCGTTGAACTGCTTGGCCCAGCGGCGGTTGCCGTCCACCATCACGCCGATGTGGCGGGGAATGCGGTCGCGGGCCAGGTCCTTCAGCAGCCTGCGCTCATAGAAGCCATAGAGGAACCCGGGCAACTCCACGCGTCCACTCACCTGACTTCCTCGCTGTACGTACTTGCACATCCTAGGCTACCGTCCGAAGCGCCCAGGGCCCGCTCCACCTGCCAGGACCAGCGGTCGCCAGAAACCTACCCTTCGGTAACTTACCGATCCGTAAGTTATTCTGGGACCATGAACAGCGACACCCCGGAGGCCCCCCGGACGCCGCAGCCGAAGGACGGTCCCGGCACCGAAAACGGCGCCGGCAACAAGGCCATGGACGAGGCCGCGGTCCGGCTGGCCGAACTCCTGATGATCAAGCCGAAGTGGCGCGGCTGGATCCACACCGTCACAGCCCCCCTTGCCCTGGCGGCAGGGATCATCCTGGTGGCCCTTGCGCCGACGGCGGACCGCAAAATCACGTCCGCCATTTACGCGGCCACGGGCGTCCTGCTTTTCGGAGTCAGTGCCGTCTACCACCGGGGCAACTGGTCACCCGGGGTCAAGATCGTCCTCAAACGGCTGGACCACACCAACATCATGCTGGTGATCGCCGGCAGCTACACCCCACTTGCCTGGACCCTCCTGGAAAGGCCCCAGGCAGTCCTGCTGCTGTGGGTCATCTGGTCCGGGGCCATCCTCGGTGTCCTGTTCCGGCTGCTGTGGACGGACGCCCCCCGCTGGCTCTACGTACCCATCTACATCGCCCTGGGCTGCGGCGCGCTGTTTTACCTACCGCAGTTCTTCCAGGCAAGCGTCCTGGCAGCTGTCCTGATCTGCGTGGGCGGCATCCTGTACATCACCGGGGCAGTCTTCTACGCCCTCAAGAAACCGAATTTCAGCTACCACCACTTTGGGTTCCACGAACTGTTCCATGCCCTGACCGTGGTGGCTTTCGCTGCGCATTTCGTGGCGATCGCCACGGCCGTCCTCAGCTGACGGGGCCGCACGCCCCGGACGTCCTCAGCCGGCGCAGCCGCGCAAGTCCGACGTCGTCAATGTGTCAGTGCCGCTGGTCGCCCTGCGCGGGGTCCGTCCCGCCGTCGGCCGTTCCCTGCACGACGCCACCGCGGGCCTGCTGGCCGGGCGCCCCCGCATCAGCAGCCTCCGCTGCCTCAACGTCCGCCGCGGCAGCGGCAGCCATGCGGTCCTCCTCCACCTGCGCCCGGTAACGCACGCGCCGGATGCGCCGCACCATATCCACGATCAGCAGCGCAGTGGCAACCACGAAGAACGCCGTCATAATGAAGCCCAGCAGGCCGGGTGTCACCTGGTCCTCGGAAATCCCCTCACGCAGCGTTGGCGTCGGCAGGGGCGTCGGGGTGGTGGCCAAACTGAGGAGCAGGTGATGCACGGTTATATACCTTCTGTGGAGCGGATGGCAGGGGTCGCGGACGGGACGGCGAAAGCGCCAGACCCTAACTTCTACGCGACATAGAAATTGCCGGCTGCTTCTATCTTAGCCCTGCGAACAGATCCCGCTCCGGGAGTTCGGAGGGAACCCGGGAGCGGATGAGTGAGTAGTCTTCCCACGGCCAGGCCCGCCGCTGCATCTCCGGGGACACGGCAAAAAAGAACCCCAGGGGATCCACTTGGGTGCGGTGGGCCCGGAGCGCGTCGTCGCGCACTTCGAAAAAGTCGCCGCAGTCCACCTGCGTGGTGGTGGGATGCGTGGCGGGCGGCGGCGTGTGGCCCTCGGCGTCCGCTTCGAGCCATGCAGCGAGCCGCTCGGCGTACGGGGACTGGAGCCCGGCTTCCTCCAGGGCGAAATGGAGGGCCCGGAAGCGCTCCGGGCTGAAGGCCCTGTCGTAGTAGAGCTTGCTGGGTTCCCACGGCTCCCCGGCGTCCGGGTAGCGCGACCCGTCACCGGCGGACTCGAAGGCTTCCACGGCAACGCGGTGCGCCATGATGTGGTCCGGATGGGGGTAGCCGCCGTTTTCGTCATAACTGAGGATGACGTGCGGCTTGAAGGACCGGACCAGCCGCACCAGGGGCGCCGCAGCGCGTTGCAGGGGCAGGGTGGCGAACGAACCCGCAGGAAGGGGAGGAAGCGGATCACCTTCAGGCAGCCCGGAATCCACGAAACCCAGCCACCGCTGGCTGACGCCGAGGATGGCCGCCGCCCGTTCCATCTCCAGGCGCCTGGCGCCGGCCATATCCCTTTTGGGGTGCGGCTCCCCCTCAACGGCCGGGTTCTGGATGTCCCCCCTGGAGCCGTCGGTGCACGTGGCCACCAGGACGTCGACGCCGGCGGCTGCATACTTGGCCATCGTCGCAGCGCCCTTGCTGGACTCGTCATCCGGATGGGCATGGACTGCGAGCAGCCGTAGCGGCGCCGGGGTGGTGCTGGACGCTGTCATCGAAGGACGGCTCCTTATTCTTCTGCTGCCTGTGGCTGCTGATCGGATGGCTTGAACGGGCGGATGCCTGGCGGGGCTGCTGACAGGCCGCCTCCGGAAAGGGCACTAAACTGGTGAGGTGACTTCCCCGGACCAGCCGGCCCAACCCGCGCCCGCAGACACTAGCCTAGCCAATCGATATGGGGCTAAAAAGCGCACGCTTACGCCAACAGCCAAACGCGTTATTGGCGGGGCGGCGCTGGCCGCAGGAATCGGATTCCTGGCGTGGGTTTCCACGTCCCAGTCCTTGTCCGACGTGACGTTCAAAGACATTGGCTACAGCACCACGGACGCCACGCTGGCGGAGGTGGACTTCCAGGTCACCCGCGAGCCGGGAACCGCCGTCAAGTGCGCGGTCAAGGCACTGGACTCGAAGTTTGCGGTGGTGGGATGGAAGGTTGTGGACATTCCTCCCGCCGAGGCCACGGAAACAGCCGACGGCGGCCGCACGGTTGCCCAGCGCGTAACCGTGCGCACCGAATCACTGCCGGTGTCCGGCGTGGTGGACAGCTGCTGGGCGGCAGGCACGTAGCACCTGAAGCGCGGGCCCGGAAACAGGCCTGGGCCTGTGACGTGCGCCGCTTCCCTGTTGGGTTATGTCCAAGGGATTGACTACAATGGAGCAATACCTTTACCCCGCTGAGCTGGTTACTGTTCCACAAGTGGCCACCGTGGCGGGGTCTTTTGCATGTAGGACCACCAGAGGAGAAGTCCGTGTCTACCACCAACAGCGCAGCTGCAGCCTGGCTCACCCAGGAAGCTTTTGACCGCCTGAAGGCAGAGCTGGACCACCTTTCCGGCGCTGGCCGGGCAGAGATCGTCCAGAAGATTGAAGCAGCCCGGCAGGAGGGCGACCTCAAGGAGAACGGTGGCTACCACGCAGCCAAGGAGGAGCAGGGCAAGATTGAGGCCCGCATCCGCCAGCTCACTGCACTGCTCCGCGACGCCCACGTGGGCGAGGCTCCTGCAGACGACGGAATCGTGGAGCCCGGCATGATCGTCGTGGCCAGGATCGCCGGCGACGAAGAGACCTTCCTGCTCGGTTCCCGTGAAATTGCCGGCGACTCGGACCTGGACGTCTTCAGCGAGAAGTCGCCGCTGGGTGCGGCCATCCTTGGCCACAAGGAAGGCGACACCCTCAGCTACGCGGCACCCAACGGCAAGGACATCAAGGTGGAGATCCTCTCCGCCAAGCCGTACGCCGCCTGATTGCTTCCAGCCCGCAGTGGCACACATATAACGCTGGCCGCCCCGGAAAGGGGCGGCCAGCGTTTGACCCTTCTATAGTTGTCAAGCTTGGCCAGCGAGCAGGTTTGAGGTAGTGCGCTGCCTACTTGGCGCCCGGTTCCCTTCCCCTTTCACTCATCGATTGCATGCGCTCAGCTACCCGCCGGTATGCATCGGCGATGTCTTCGACGTAGTTGGCCCCGATGCGCCACACGCCCAGTTATCTTGCCTCAGTTCGGTTATGAGGATCGTGTGTTTTGGCGCCATTCTCAGGGCTCACACGCTCGTCTCATGCTTGTAAGCCTGGTGTTGGCTTCCGCTTGGCCGAGCCAAGTCTTTCGCTCCGATAACCTGTGGTAAGTCCGTATGAGACAGAGAATTGGAGGGCGGAAGGTGTCTTTAGGGGAAGAGCTGGACGCGCACTATCGAGCGCATGTAGGGCCAGACCCTATCCGTTGGGGCAATCGGGAGACGTGGCCTCCTCCCGTGTCCCTTCACGAGTGGAATGCCTCTTCAAACCGGATGGGCGTCCACTTCTATGCGACCTACGGGATGTCGCTGGCAGCGCTCAGGGGATCCGTTTCCCATGGAGTGGAACTCTACTCGGGTGTAGACCAAAAGTCGGACGAGTTGCGTGATGCAATGGCGGCTTTGGCGAGCAATGCCAGAGACTCCGGGACCATCTTCCGAGACTGCGAAATCCTCGACGCGCAAGCGGCCGTGATCCCTGGACGAACATTCACCGGCTGGATCTTTTTTGACCGCTCGGACCAAGTTTTGCCAGATCTGGCCCTTAGCAACGGATGCCATATCAAGTACCTCGATATTGCCCCGGTTTTCCCCGAAGAAGTTGAGTACTCCCGAGCGAACGGAGTAGACGCGTTGCTGGAGCTTTGGAACTCGGAAGGAACGGAAGTCTGGGTCCATACACGGCCCGTGCCGCACGCGCTTGTTTCCGAGCACCCCTGAGAGGACGGCTACAGCTACGCTTACGCTACTTCAGAGTTGCACTCGGGAGCGCTTGACCCTTTTACAGGTGTCGCTCTTTGGCCAGCAAGCAGGTTTGACGCGTTGAGTGTTCTATAGATCCGTCGTGCGAGATAGCGCTTTACGCACCGACGAATTTCCTTTTTTGTTCGTCCTTCGGATTGGCGCTTCCCGACGTATGTAATCGTTTCTGGGTCGAAGGCCATTCTGCTCATCGCTACCATGTGCAGGACTCTGTTCAAGCTTCTGTCACCACCCCGGTTGAGCCTGTGTCTGACCGTGTTGCCAGATGATGCCGGTATCGGGTTGACGCCCGCCAAGGAGGCAAAAGCCGCCTCTGAACGAAGACGACCATGGTGAGACCATGCCGCAAGGCAGACTGCTGCTGTTACGGGACCGATACCGTTTTCCCGCAGCAGCGGGGCCGCTTCACTAATCTCGATGAGATCGGTCATCTGGCGGCTGTTGGATTTGATGTCGGCATCAAGCTCGTTGATGCGACGTGCCAGCCGAACCGCTTCAGATCGTGCAGTGGAAAGCGCCAGAGGCTCTTCACGGAAACGCCACCGGGAAATCTCGTCAATTTGAGTGCTCACTATGGCCTTACGGGCATCCATCCCAAGGTCAAAGGATCGGAGCAGTGCCGTCAGCGCGTTTACTGATCGGGTGCGGTCAGTGGCCATGGACTGCCTGGCTGCGACGAGTACCCGCAAAGCTGCTCTAACGCCTTCATTCAGTCTTGGTCTGCGCAGCTGCTGTTCCTCCAACGGCAGCACGGCCGCTGCAATTCGATGAGCGTCCAAGGGATCTGACTTGCCCAATCCACGACGCCCACGCGCATCCATCCGCGGCGCTTCCACAACCTCATAGCCGGCAGCTCCTACGGCGCCGGCCAGAATGGCACCATAAGAGCCGGCACCCTCAACCACCCACAACGCGGCGAGGTCCCCGTCGGTGCGACGAGCCACCCACGCGATAGCCCGGCTGATGCCGGCGCTTGTTGTGGGAAAGTCCCTGGTCTCAAGCAGTTCGCCCGTTGCCGTGGAAACAACGGCGTATACGTGGTTCTTCGCGTGCGTATCGACACCTATGACATATGGATATGAATGCGCGACGACCGGCATAGAGCTTGGCACCTTCCTCTTCTACAAATGTGGTCAGGCCGCGTTCGGCCGGAACCAGCCCGGGAAGAGGTCACCTCGGAACAGCACTGTAATGAGCCACGCCCACACGGGCGGACAACCTTCTAATCAAGTTACCGGGTGGGCCGGGCAGGACCCGGCCGCCCGCTCCTCGCCGGACAGGTCAAACGGAAGGCACCCAAGGGGCCAGCTCGTTAATGAGTCACGACGGGGCGCGGAACGGCCAGGACCTACTCTGCCAGCTAGTCCCAGACCAGCCTTGGTAATCCTTACAGCCGTTAAGGGCCAGATACCTACAGCGCCGCACCGGGGGCGCGGCTGCGGCGCCGCAGCAGCAGGGCCGCCACCACCCCACCGGCTGCGCCGCCCAGATGGGCCTGCCAGGAAATGTAGCCGGCTGCGATAGGCAGGACGCCCAGCAGGATGCTCCCGTAGCCCATGAAGAGGACAACCGCCAGGAGGATCTGGCGCCAGCTCCGATTGATGAACCCGCGGACCAGCAGGAACGAAAACAGCCCGAAAACCAGTCCCGAGGCACCCACAGTGACGCCGCCGTCGCCAATCAGCCAGACCGTGAGGCCGGACCCCAGCCAGCTGAACGCCAGGGCGGTCAGGAACACCCTGAGGCCCGAAAGGAACACCAGGAACCCGAAGATGATCAGCGGCAGGCTGTTGGACAGCAGATGGTTCAGGTTCGCGTGCAGGAGCGGGAAAGTGAAGATGTCCAGCAGCCCGTCAGCGCTCCTGGGCCGGAGCCCGAACGTCGCATTGAGCGAGCGCAACATCACCATGTTGAACAGCTCGATAACAAAGAGGAGAACCACAAAGGTCCCCAGCACCAGCAGGCCTCCCTTGGCCCGCGCGGCCACGGTCCTGCGCTGCCCTAGGTTTCCGTTTCCCGTCAGTCCGGACATGGCTTTTCCTAGTGCACCACGATGGGCTGGAAGCCTTCGGCGCGCAGGGCGCTGAGGACCTGTTCGCCGTGCTGGTGGCCTTTGGTTTCCAGGTTCACGGTGATGGACACGTCGCCCATGCTGATGGAGCCGCCCACCCGGGTATGGTCCAGGCCGGTGACGTTGGCATCGTTCTCGGCGATGATCCTGGCGATGGTGGCCAGTGAACCGGGCCGGTCATCGAGCATCATGCGGACGGTCATGTAGCGCCCGGCAGCGGAAAGGCCCCGCTGGATGACCTTGAGCATCAGCATGGGGTCGATGTTGCCGCCTGAGAGGACCACCACGGTGGTTCCCGGGTTTTCGATCTTGCCGTCCATCAGCGCCGCCACGCCAACGGCACCGGCCGGTTCCACCACCATCTTGGCCCGCTCCAGCAGGAAGATCAGGGCACGTGCCAGCGAGTCTTCGCTGACTGTCACGACGTCATCCACGAGTTCCCGGATGATGCTGAAGGGGAGCTGCCCGGGACGGCCGACGGCGATGCCGTCCGCCATGGTGGACACCTTCTTCAGGGGCACCAGCGCGTCAGCGGCCAGCGAGGGCGGGTAGGCAGCAGCGTTCTCCGCCTGGACCCCGATGATGCGGATCTCCCGCCCCAGTTCTTTGGCCCGGGCCTTGATGGCGACGGCGACCCCCGCCAGGAGCCCGCCGCCTCCCACGCCCATGAGGATGGTGTCCACAGTGGGTACCTGTTCAAGGATCTCAAGCCCCAGGGTTCCCTGGCCTGCCACGACGTCCACGTTGTCGAAAGGGTGCACAAAGACGGTTCCCGTCTCGTTGCTGTACCGCTGGGCTTCGGCGAGCGCCTCGTCAACGTTGTGGCCATGCAGGATGACCTCCGCACCGTGGCTGCGGGTGGCGGCCAGCTTGGGCAGCGCAACGCCCAGCGGCATGTAGATGCGGGCTTTGATGCCGAGGCTCTTGGCGGCCACGGCGACGCCCTGGGCGTGGTTGCCTGCGGAGGCTGCCACCACGCCGCGCTTTTTCTCCTCGGGGGAAAGCTTTGCCATGCGGACGTAGGCGCCGCGCACCTTGAACGATCCGGCCCGCTGGAGGTTTTCGCACTTGAAGTAGACATCCCCGCCGGCCATCTTCCCGAGGGCGCGGGACGATTCCACCGGTGTACGCGCAATAATCCCGTCGAGCAGCTTCTGCGCCTCCAGGACATCGTCCAGCGTGACGGGAAGGGTTTCAAGGATGTTCACGGACTATTCTCCTCTGGATTCGGCCCCTGCGCCCGGTTCCGCAGTGGGAGGGGCATCAGGCAGTTCTGCTGTGGTGCCGGCGGCGGCGCCCTTGCCGCGTTTGAGTGCCGCTGGCGGCCGGACGTCCCGGAAGGTGTTGTCCGGTCCGGCGCCCGCCGTCGTGGGTCCTCCGGCTAAAGCCGGCACTTGTTCATGTTCCCACGTTCTGGCGGCGATGTAGCGAATGGAGGAATTTGCGACGGCGAGGATGGGCACCGAGAACAGGGCGCCGGGGATGCCTGCGAGGTAGGATCCTGCCGCCACCGATAGGATCACCGCCACCGGGTGCAGGGCCACGGCCTTGCCCATGATCAGCGGCTGCAGGATGTGGCTCTCCAGCTGCTGGACGAGGAGCACGATGCCCAGCATGATCAGGGCGTTGATGGGGCCGTTCGCCACCAGTGCCAGCAGGACGGCGATAGCACCCGTCACCAGGGCGCCGACGATGGGGATGAACGAACCAATGAAGACGAGCACGCTCAGCGGCAGCGCCAGGGGTACCCCGATAATGGCGGCGCCCGCGCCGATTCCCACCGCGTCCACAAAGGCCACAAACATCTGGATGCGCGCGTAGCTGACCATGGATGTCCAGCCCTTGCGCCCGGCGCCGAACGCTGCCGCCCTGGCTTTCCTGGGAAGCAGCCGGACAAGAAACGTCCAGATCCGGTCCCCTTCCAGCAGGAAGAAGATCAGGATAAACAGCGCCAGGATGAGCCCGGCCGCAAAGTGCCCGGCCGTGCTGCCAAAGGACAGCGCCCCGCTGACGATGCTGCTGGTGTTGTCCTGCAGCGCGGTGGTTGCTTCCTGCAGGTACTGGTCCATCTGGGCGGCGGTCAGGTGCAGCGGCCCGTCGGACAGCCAGTCCTGGATCTGCTTGACCCCTGCCAGCGCCTCCGACCACAGTTCGCCGAAGCCTGAAACCAGCTGCCGTCCCACCAGGGCAAGCGACCCGCCGATCAGGCCGATGAAGGCCACAACGGTGACGGCGACGGCCGCTCCGGCAGGCAGCCTGTACTGCTTAAGCCACCGCACCACCGGGCTGAGGAGCCCGGCGAGGAGCGCAGCCACCATGACGGGGATGATGAGGAAGCTGATCCGGCTCAGCAGCCAGACGAGCGCGCCTCCCACGAGGAGGATCAGCCCCACGCGCCAGGCCCAGGAGGCTGCGATGCGTACGCCGTAGGGTATGTCCCGGTCCAGTTCACGGTCCGCGAGGACCCGGACAGGCTGGCTGGAGTCAGGCCGTTGCGGGCCTGCGTTAAGGCTGGTGGAGGTAACGGCATCCTCTGCTGGCGTCATAGCCCAATACTTCCCCAGCGGAAGCTGATTCGGAAACCGCTACCCGCCGTCGCCCGGGGTGTAGTCGATGCCCCACTCGATGGTGAAGGAACCGCCAGGGCTTAGCCAGCGCAGGCCGTCACCGGAGTTGAAGGCGTTGGCCGGGCCGGTCATGGGCTCAACGGCCACGGCCCGGCTGCGGCCCGGATACTGGGTGCTGACAAAGACGTGGACGTAGCGGCAAGCTTCATCCTGCCACAGGCTTACCCGCCTGCCATCCGGGGCCGACAGTGTGTGGCGGGCCTTGCCTTCCTCGTACCGCAGGTCCGTCAACGCGACGTCCACGTCCAGCGCAGCGATGTTCAGCCCTGTCCTGAAGTCCGAATCCCCCTGCACCGGGGCGGAGCTGCGCGGAATCAGGCGGTCATCGGCCACCAGGCGTGTCTCGGCCGCTACCGTCAGGACCAGCTCTTCGATGGGAACATCGCCCAGCCTCAAGTAGGGATGGGCGCCCAGGACGAATGGTGCGGGCTCCCTGGCGTCGTTCAGCAGGGTCTGGCGGACCACCAGCCCGAGGCCGCCGTCGATCCCGTACTGCACCTGGTGCCGGGCCAGGAAGGGATAACCGTGCTGCGGGAAGATGGTGGCCTCCAGCGTCACGGAGTGCTCCGACTCATCCACCAGCGCGTAGGCGGAATTGCGGAGCAGGCCGTGGCTGGCGTTATTCCGGGCAACCTCGGTGATGTCCAGCTGCTGTTTCTTGCCGTCCAGGAACCAGATTCCGTCCTCCACGCGGTTGGCCCAGGGCGCCAGCGTGATGCCGGCGGCACCGGGGGCAATCTCGTCGTCGCCGTAGGTCTCCGTCAGGAGGGTTCCTCCCCTGCTGAAGGAACGGAGGCCGGCGGCCAGCTCCGTAACCACGGCCGAGGCGTCGCCGCGGCGGAGTTCATACTGCCTGCCGGTGGCATAGCCCTGCATGGCCGGCCCGGGTTCCTGGGGTGAACGTGAAGTCATGAGCAATACCGTACCCCGGGGCGGTCCTCACACGCAGCACCGCTTTGTGACTTTTTGTTGTTAACTATTCTTTTTTGATCGACTGTGCCACACTTTTTTCATGACAGGTATCACGAGCACCAGACTCTCCGACGGCAGGGAGCTGATCTATTTCGACGATGCTGCAGCGCCCAAGTCGCGCATCGCCGAACTCACCACGGACCAGCGGGGCCTTCCCCCGAGGGGTGAACCCGGCGAGGTCCGCTACGACGCGCTGACCGACGAGTGGGTGGCCGTGGCCGCGCACCGCCAAACCCGCACGCACCTTCCCCCGGCGGACCAGTGCCCGATATGCCCCACCACCGCAGGCAATACTTCCGAGATTCCTGCGTCGGACTATGACGTGGTGGTGTTCGAGAACCGGTTCCCGTCGCTGGGGCCGGCGTTGGGCCCGATTCCGGAGGAAACAGCATGGGGAACGAAGGGACCCGCGTACGGCCGCTGCGAGGTAGTGGCGTTCACCCCGTCCCACACCGGTTCCTTCAGTGAACTGGGGGAAGCCCGTGCTCGCACCGTCATCGAGGCGTGGGCGCACCGCACGGAGGCTTTGAGTGCCCTCCCCGGAATCAAGCAGGTCTTTCCGTTCGAGAACCGCGGTGCCGACATCGGCGTCACGCTCCACCACCCCCACGGGCAAATTTACGCCTACCCCTACGTCACGCCCCGCGCGGGAGTCCTGGGGGCCGCGGCCCGCAAGTTCCATGACGCCCACGAGGGCCGGGATACACTCACCGGGTCCTTGTTGCGCTCTGAAAGGGAAGACGGCAGCAGGATGGTCCTGGAGGGCGCAAACTTCAGCGCCTACGTTCCCTTTGCTGCCCGCTGGCCGCTGGAAATCCACCTGGTGCCGCACCGCCAGGTCCCGGACCTGGCGGCGCTGAGCGGCGAGGAGAAGGATGAGCTCGCGTCCGTCTACCTCAACCTTCTCCAGCGGGTTGACGCCCTTTACCCCACGCCCACGCCCTATATCTCGGCCTGGCACCAGGCCCCCCTGGACCCGGTCCTGCGGCCCTCCGGATACCTTCATCTCCAGCTGACGTCCCCGCGGCGGGCTGCCGATAAACTCAAGTACCTGGCAGGATCGGAGGCAGCCATGGGCGCTTTCATCAACGACACAACCCCGGAGAGTGTGGCGGAGCGCCTCCGGGAAGTCACCCTTCCGTCCCCCGCCGCACACCCCGCCGCCCTGGCGGCCACACCCGAAGGAGCCCACGCTTGAACGCCGCACCCGACCCCCTGGCCACCCGTGCGCCGGCAGGGACTGAGGACCTTGCCGCCCGGTTCGCGAAGGAGTTCGGCGGCGCCCCGGACGGTATCTGGCAGGCGCCGGGACGGGTGAACCTCATTGGCGAGCACACGGACTACAACGAGGGTTTCGTCCTGCCTTTCGCCATTGACCGGACCGCCCGGGTTGCCGTCCGGGTCCGCCCGGATTCCGCTGTCCGGCTGCTCTCCACCTACGGGGATCAGGGCGTCGTTGGCACAACACTTGACTCCCTGCGGCCGGGCTCCGCCAAGGGCTGGACCAAGTACCCCCTCGGCGTGATGTGGGCGCTGAAGCAGCGCGGCATCGAGGTTCCGGGCGTGGACCTCCTGCTCGATTCAAACGTTCCCCTCGGAGCCGGGCTTTCGTCATCGCATGCCATTGAGTGTGCGGTCATCTCTGCGCTGAACGAACTGACGGGCGCCGGCCTCGACGCGGAGGAAATGGTGCTGGCCACGCAGCGGGCGGAGAACGAGTTTGTCGGTGCCCCCACAGGCATCATGGACCAGTCCGCGTCGCTCCGGGGCTCTGAAGGCCACGCTGTCTTCCTGGACTGCCGGGACCAGAACGCCCGCCTTGTTCCGTTTGAGACCCAGCCTGCGGATCTGGTGATGCTGGTGATTGACACCAAGGTCTCGCATTCACATGCCGACGGCGGCTACGCGTCCCGGCGGGCATCCTGCGAACTGGGCGCCGAGGTGCTTGGAGTCAAGGCGCTTCGGGACGTACAGGTGGGTGACCTGGAGGAAGCCAGCGGCCTCCTGGATGAAGTCACCTTCCGGCGCGTCCGGCACGTGGTGACCGAGAACGACCGCGTGCTCCAGACCGTGGAGCTCCTGGCAAGCGAGGGACCGGCCGCCATTGGCGCCCTGCTGGACGCCAGCCACGCTTCCATGCGCGACGACTTCGAGATCTCCTGCCCCGAACTGGACCTGGCGGTCGGCACTGCCCGTGGCAGCGGCGCCATCGGGGCCCGCATGACCGGCGGCGGTTTTGGCGGTGCAGCCATCGCGCTGACGTCGGTGGGGCAGGAACAGGCGGTGCGTGACGCCGTCGTCAAGGCATTCGCAGAGGCCGGCTACAAGGCGCCGGACATCTTCACGGTGTCCCCGGCGGCCGGAGCCCGCCGGATCGCGTAGCACGCTCCTGAGTTGCGGCCTTAACAACTAAGGGCCCCACCGCGAGGTGGGGCCCTTAGTTGTTAAAAAGGTCCGACGGCGGGAGCCGGCGTGGGGGTTATTCGTCCCCGCGCAGGATGGCCAGCAGGCGGATGATTTCCACGTAGAGCCATACCAGCGTCACCGTCAGGCCAAAGGCTGCCGTCCAGGAGAAGCGCTGCGGGGCGCCGCTCTGGACGCCCGCCTCAATGCTGGTGAAGTCCATAACCAGGGAGAATGCGGCCAGGCCGATTGCAAGGATGCCGATGACAACACCGATGATGCCGCTGCGCAGCCCGAAGGGTTCCGAGGTCAGGCCGGTCAGCATCATGACAAGGTTCACGACGGAGAAGAGCGCATAGCCGACCAAAGCGATCATGAAGAACTTCATGGCCTTGGGGGTGGCGCGTACCTTGCCGCTCTTGAACAGGAGCAGCGTCACGGTGAAGACGGACAGCGTGCCAATCACGGCCTGAAGCCCTACGCCCGGGTACATGGTGTCCAGAACGCGGGTGAGGCCACCGAGGAAGAGGCCCTCGAGGCCTGCGTAGGCAAGAATCAGCGCCGGCGACGGCTGCTTCTTGAACGTGTTCACGAGCGCCAGCACAAAGCCGCCCAGCGCACCGACGATCATCAGCATGGAGGCGAGCCCCAGGCCGACAAACATTGTCACGCCGGCACCAACGAGCAGCACGCCGAGGCAGGCGGCAGTCTTGACGATGACGTCGTCGTAGGTCATCCGGCCTGTGTCAGCGGGACCTGCAGCGGGCTGGTTGTACATCTGCCGCAGCTGCTCGTCAGTCATGTTCTGGGGCTGACCGTAAGCCTGCTGGCCGTACGGGGCCTGACCGTAAGGTGCCTGGCCATACGGCTGCTGGCCGTAGGGCTGGTGTCCGTAGGGAGCCTGCGGAACAGGCGGTGCCTGGGTGGCTCCACGGAAGCTCTTTCCGTTGAAGATCGGGTTGCCGCCAAGTGCCATTGCGGGATTCCTCCATATGGGATGTGTTGTGAACCTTAAGGTTTACGCTACCAATTCTCACGTAATTGCACCCGCAATAGTTCCCCGGTGGAAACAGGAGCCTGGAGTTGTTATCCGATCGCTACCATCGGCGCCTGGACCTCGGCATTTACCGGTACTTCCGCGCTGTAGCATAAGCCAAGCAGGGTGACGGAACTCACATATGTGGCGGGGCCGGCCTGATGGCACCATCCTACCCCTGCATCCGTTCGCAACGGCTGCAATGGCGCAGCCGAGACCGCCCCCAAGTGGAGGTTTACCAATTGAGAAGTACACCCCAAGGCCCGCCGGCCGGCGCACGGCGAGGGTTGCTGAGATTACTGGGAGCCATCAGCGCTTCCATCCTGGCAATCCTCCTCGTGGCAGCACCGGCTTCCCAGGCCACTTCCCCGTCTCCGACACCATCCCCGTCGAACCAGACCTTCCAAAACAACATCAGCGGATTCCTTCGTGATGACAGCCGCGCACCCTTGGCGGGCGTGACCATCACTGCCACGAAGGATGACTTCACCGGCACGGCCACGTCCTCCGCGAACGGAGCCTGGAACATCGGGGTGCCCGAACAAGGCACCTACACCGTGGAGTTGGACGAGTCCACCCTGCCTGAGGGAATCGCCCTGGCTGAGGGCCAGGAAAACCCCCGCGACGTCACCTTCAGCCAGACCTCGAACCTCTCGGTCATCTTCGCGTTCGGCGAAGGCATCGTGGTGCAGCAGCAGGACTTCGGGCAAAACCTGCTGAACCGGCTCGTCGCAGGACTGAGCTTCGGCCTCCTCCTGGCGTTGGCCTCGGTAGGGCTGTCCCTGATCTTCGGCACCACCGGGCTCACCAATTTCGCCCATGGCGAGATGGTGACGCTGGGCGCGGTCCTGGTGTTTGCCTTCAACGCCCTGGGCCTTCCCTTCTGGCTCGCCATCCTGCTGGCACTGCTCGGCGGCGGCCTCTTCGGGTACGCCCAGGACAGAGGGCTGTGGCGGCCGCTGCGCCGCCGCGGCACCGGGCTCGTCCCCATGATGATCGTCAGCATCGGCCTGGCACTGGCAGTCCGCTACGTCATCCAGTTCTATTTCGGGGGCGCCACACAGCAGCTGCCGTACGCGCAGAGCCCCGAAATCCAGCTGGGACCTGTCTCCATCTCACCGAACAACCTCTGGTCCCTGGGCATCAGCGCCGTGGTGATCGCCCTGATCGGCATCGTGCTGCTGAAGACCAGGCTGGGCAAGGCCACCCGCGCGGTAGCCGACAACCCGGCCCTTGCGGCGGCCTCGGGCATCGACGTTGACTCCGTCATCCGGATTGTGTGGATCACGGGCGGCATGCTGGCCTCCCTCGGCGGCATCCTGTGGGCCTACTACCGTCCCGGCGTAACGTTCGACATGGGCTCCGCCATCCTGCTGCTCATCTTCGCCGGCGTTACCCTGGGCGGCCTTGGCACAGTCTTCGGCGCCCTGATCGGTTCCATCATCGTGGGCATCTTCGTGGAGCTGACCACCGTGTTCGGCCTCGCCGCGGACCTGAAGTACGTGGGCGCCCTCTTCATCATGATCGTTGTCCTTCTGTTTCGGCCCCAGGGAATCCTGGGCCGGCGCGAGCGCGTGGGTTAGGAGACAGCCGTGGACTTTGGATTCATTCTTTCCAGCGCTGCCAGTGAAATTTTCAGCCCGACCACGGCGGCGTACGCCTTGGCCGCGCTTGGCCTGGCCGTGCACTTCGGCTACTCCGGCCTGCTGAACTTCGGGCAGGCCGGCTTCATGGCGGTGGGGGCCTACGGCTTCGCCATCTCCACCCTCACCTTTGGTGTCCCCTTCTTCGTAGGGCTCCTGATCGCCATCCTTGCCTCTGCCGTCTTCGCCCTGCTGCTGGGTATACCCACCCTGCGGCTCCGCGCGGACTACCTGGCCATCGTGACCATCGCCGCAGCGGAAATTGTCCGCTACATCGTGACCACCAACCAGCTCACGTCCGTGACGGGATCGGCAAACGGCCTGGCAGCCTTCGAGGGCGGGTTCTACAGCATGAACCCCTTCCCTGAAGGCTCCTACTTCGGCATGAACAACCGCGATTTCTTCATCCGCGTGGTGGGCTGGGCGCTGGTCGCCCTCTGCTGCACCCTGGTATGGCTGCTGATGCGCAGCCCGTGGGGGCGTGTCCTCAAAGGCATCCGCGAGGATGAGAACGCCGTCCGGTCCCTGGGAAAGAACGTTTACGCCTACAAGATGCAGGCCCTCATTATCGGCGGCGTTCTCGGAGCACTCGCCGGCATGATCTTCACGCTTCCGCGTGGAGCGGTGCAGCCGGCCAACTACGGTACGGAGCTGACGTTCTTCCTGTATACCTGCCTCCTGCTCGGCGGCCTGGGCACCGTGCTTGGTCCGGTCATCGGCGCCATGATCTTCTGGGTTGTCCTGTCCCTGACCCAGGGCATCCTGTACGGCCTGATCGAGTCAGGAGCCATCACGTGGCTGAATACGGTTCAGGCCGGGCAGCTGCGCTACATCCTGGTTGGCGTCGCCCTGATGCTGCTGATGATCTTCAGGCCCCAGGGCGTCTTTGGAAACAAGAAGGAGCTGGCGTTCGCATGAGCATGCACAGCGAAGTACCCGCAACCCCAGGCGAGGTTGGCGTGGACTACATGACCGACACCCGGCCCATAGCAGCGGGCGAAGCAGTACCCGGCTGCAAGAAGCGCGACCCTATCGTCGTGGCGGAGAACGTGACGCGCAGCTTCGGCGGCATCAACGCCGTGGACGTGGAGTACCTCGAGATCCCCCGGCACAAAATCACGGCACTGATCGGCCCCAACGGCGCAGGGAAGACCACCCTCTTCAACCTGCTGACCGGTTTTGACACACCGAACACGGGCAAGTGGCAGTTCGAAGGCAAGAGCCTCGCAGGCGTGTCCCCCTACAAGGTGGCGCGGATGGGAATGGTGCGCACCTTCCAGCTCACCAAGGTCATGGGCAAGCTGACCGTCATGGAAAACATGCGCCTCGGCGCATCAAACCAGCCCGGCGAGCGGCTGTCCAAAGCGCTCTTCAAGGGCATGTGGGGCGGCCGGGAAAAACAGATCACCGACGAGGCCAACGTCCTGCTGGAAAAGTTCAAGCTTGACGCCAAAAAGGACGACTATGCGGCGTCCCTCTCAGGGGGCCAGCGCAAGCTCCTGGAGATGGCCCGGTCCCTGATGGTCCGGCCCAAACTGGTCATGCTGGACGAACCCATGGCAGGCGTCAACCCCGCGTTGACCCAGTCCCTCCTTGACCACATCAAAAACCTTAAGGCCGAGGGCATGACGGTGCTGTTCGTCGAGCACGACATGCACATGGTCCGGCATATTGCCGACTGGGTGGTGGTCATGGCTGAAGGCAAGGTGGTGGCGGAAGGCCCGCCGGGCGAGGTCATGAAGAACCCTGCGGTCATCGACGCCTACCTCGGCGCCCACCACGACGTCGACCTGGGAGATTCCGAGGGCCTGAAGGAGCTCGCGGCCGAACTCGTGGCGGACGAGGAATCGATTGTGGGAACCGAGAACGCCGGAATCATCTCGCTGGACGTTGTGGCGGGAGAAGCGGAACCGGAACGCCGGAGCGGCGGCCGGCACCAGGGCGAGAGCCCGCATGGCCGCCACGGAAGCACGGACACAGGCACCACAGACAAGGACAGGCAATGAGCAGCACCAGCGCGGCACCGGCCGCACAGCCAGTCACCGACGATGGCTCGGTGGTCAAGGTCACCGACCTCGTGGCGGGCTACCTGCCGGGAGTGAACATCCTCAATGGCTGCAGCATCGAAGCCCGCAAGGGCGAGCTGATCGGCATCATCGGCCCCAACGGTGCCGGTAAGTCGACCCTCCTGAAGGCCATGTTCGGTTTGGTCAAAGTCCATTCCGGGACGGTGGTGGTCCGCGGCCAGGACATCACCGGACTGAAAGCGAACAAGCTGGTGTCCCGGGGAGTGGGTTTCGTCCCGCAAACGAACAACGTCTTCGCCACGCTGACCATCGAGGAAAACCTGCAGATGGGCATGTTCCAGCGGCCCAAGGACTTCGCCGAACGGTTCGATTTCGTGGCCGGCCTGTTCCCGGAACTGGGCAAGCGGCGCGCGCAGCGCGCCGGCTCGCTCTCCGGCGGCGAACGCCAGATGGTGGCCATGGGCCGGGCGCTGATGATGGACCCTGCCGTACTGCTCCTCGACGAGCCGTCCGCCGGCCTCTCCCCCGTCAAGCAGGATGAGACCTTCCTGCGCGTCCACGAAATCAACCGTGCGGGCGTCTCCGTCATCATGGTGGAGCAGAACGCCCGCCGCTGCCTGCAGATCTGTGACCGCGCCTACGTCCTGGACCAGGGACGGGACGCGTACACCGGCACGGGGCGTGAACTGATGAAGGACCCCAAGGTCATCCAGCTCTACCTGGGCACCCTGGCCGACACCGCCGAGTAAAGCCAGGGCAAACACAAGGAAGCCCCCGTCCGGCTGGACGGGGGCTTCCCTTGTGGTTCAGGTACGGCGGTTACAGCTGGCCGAACTCTTCCTTCACTGCGGTGTACTTGTTGTCATCCTGGTACTCGTAGATGCCAATGTAGGCCTCGGTCGGGTCACCGGCGTCGGAGAAGGTCACGGGGCCGGACTGGCCGTCGTAGTCCGCATCCTTGCCTTCCCTGATCAACGTGACGCAGGCAGCGTAGGACGTGCACTTCTCGCCGCCCTCAGAGACTTCCTTGAGCTTGGCCGCGATGTCCACGCCCTTGGTGCTCTGTGCCGCCTCTGCGGCCAGCGCGATGAGGTTCACGGCGTCGTAGGACTCGCCGGCGTAGCTGTAGTCCTTGAGTGCCGGGTCGATGGCCAGCAGCTTCTTCTTGAACTCGTCCTGCGCAAACGTGCCCGGGATCGTGCCGCGTGCGCCCTTCAGGGTGCCCGGCTGGAAGTCCTTGCTGTAATCGGAGGTGTTGCCGTCCACCAGGAACATTTGGGTGGGCTTTACCCCCTTGCCGGTCATCAGCGGAACGATGCTCTTCGCCTGGTCAAAGGTGATCAGCGCAATGGCATCCGGCTGGGCAGCAATGACCTTGTCCACCTGGCTGCTGAACTGGCTGTCGCCCTCGTTGAAAAGTTCCTCCGCCACAACCTGGCCGCCGGCCGCCTCAAAGGCCGACTTGATGTTGGACGCAAGGCCGGTACCGTACGCGTCATTCAGGACGATCATGCCCACGGTCTGCGCGCCGCAGGTGGCCATGTAGTTGCCGAGCACCTTGCCCTGCAGGACATCGGAGGGTGCTGTACGCCAGTACAGGCCATTGTCGTCCCAGGTGGTGAAGTCCGGGGACGTGTTGGCGGGTGAGAACTGGATGACGCCGGCGCCGGTGATCTGGTTGATGACCGTCTTGGAAACGCCTGAGGACGCCGCACCGATGATGGCACTGACCCCCTGGCCCAGCAACGCGGACGTGGACTGGGTGGCAATGTCCGTCTTCGTGTCACCGGAGTCGCGGTGGATCACTTCGACCGGCTTGCCCAGGACGCCGCCCGCCTTGTTGACTTCGTCGATGCCAAGGTTGACGCCGGCGATTTCGGGCGGGCCGAGGAATGCCAGGGAACCGGTGGTGGGAAGGAGCGAACCAATCCGCAGCGGCGTTTCAGTCGAGCCGGTTGACGGCGGCACCGAGGGGGTCTCCGCAGGCTGGCTGGCGGCAGCGCCTCCACTGCCCTCGGTTGCTGGGCAAGCAATTCCTGCCGCTTCTGCGGTGGCAGAGGATTCGGTTGCCGTGGGTGTGGACGAACCGCCGCAAGCCGTTGCCATAAAGGCGACGCCGATGCCAAGCGCTGTCAGCTTGGCAACACGGGTTCCCGCCTGGGGGAATAAAGTCATTTACGAGCTCCTCGATCTAAAGGTGCGAACGGCCTTTGACGCGAAAAATCAGGTGTTCCTGATTTAGCTTCAAGCTAATGCAAATCGGAGCCGAAGATAAGTGACTGAGGTCACATCCTTATAACAGTAGTTGCATATGTGGAATTAAATGGAAGAAGCCGCCCGCTGTGCGGACGGCTTCCGATCCTGGCCTTGTTCACGATGCTTAGTACCCCAGGTGGGACTCGAACCCACAACACGCGGATTTTAAGTCCGCTGCCTCTGCCAATTGGGCTACTGGGGCGCCCGGTCAATGGTATCCCGTCAGGCGAGTGCGAAGGGTTCGGCATACCGGAATGTGCCGTGGACGCCGCCGGGCCAGAGGGCCAGGGGCAGCAGTTGGAAGTAGTCGCCCCAGGCATCGTCAGGTGGAAGTACCCCCAGCGAAGTGGCAGGCACAAAACCAAAACGCGAGTAGTAGCCGGGGCTGCCCAGGAGGGCAATGCCGCTCTCCCCCGCCGCGTTTGCCCGCTGAATGGTCTCCTTCATCAGCGCTGACCCGATACCGTGCCGCTGGTGCCTGGGCGTGACGCCCAGGGGACCCAGCCCCAGCAGTCCATGGCCGCCCACCCAGCCGCGGGTACTGATGACGTGGCCCACCACTTCGCCGTCCAGGACAGCCACCACGCTGAATTCGGGCAGGTAGTCCTTGGACCCGAAGAGACCGCGGAGCACTCTCACCTCCACAGGTTCGCCCTCCACCTTCAGGCCGGTGGCCGGGGAGACCGCGAAGGCGCCGGCCGTCACGGCCAGGATGGCCTTGCGGTCCTCCGGCGCCTCGCTGCGAACCAGCAACTCGGGCCGCGGCAGCTGCCTGCTGTCTGCCGACAGCCCGGCCAGGACCTCCAGTGCCCGGGGCGCGTCAGCGACGGGAACCAGCAGATGGTCGTGGTGGAATCCGGCGAGCACGTTGCAGCTGATCCTGGCCTCGGCAAGCGCCTTGCTGACGCCGGCCGTCAGGCCCACCGCCTCCAGTGCGGAGTGGACCTCCAGGGTGATCCAGGCGCCCACGAAGTCATAGGCAAGGCCTTCCCTGTCAGCCACCGCCCGGGGCAGCACCACCGTCAGGCCTTCGGCTTCGCGGACCGCCGCCTCGACGCCCGGCACCAGCGGCCTTCCGTCAGGCCACATGGCATAGACGTACTCGCCGCCGCGCTGCACCGGATGCATCGCGGCCAGCAGCACCTCGAGGTTCTTTTCGCCAGTCATGGTGCCAGTCTAGAAGGCGCCGGTCGGCCTCGGCCGGAGCGCCGCAACAGGAAGCCACCCTGCTGAAGATGCACACGCCTGGGAACGCAAACGGCGGCCGCCCCGCAGAGGGGACAGCCGCCGTCGTATATTGCAGCGCAGGGGCGGTACAGCCCTTTACTTGGCCTTCGCCGAGACCGTTTCCTTGGCCTCAGCAGTGGCCGGGGACATCGCAGAGGAACCGGAACCGCTGCCCACCGGGGCCGGCGCCGGAGCGGCAGCCGGCTTGGGGGCCGGGGTGGCTGCTGCTACGAAAGCACCGCGGGGGTTGTCCAGGTCCATCAGCTGTGTGGTGTCGCGGCCGGTGAAGAAGCTGATGATCCAGTTGAAGATCACGCGGAACTTGCGCTCGAAGGTAGGCATCGCCATGCCGTGGTAGCCGCGGTGTGCCAGCCAGGCGAGTGCACCCTTGAGTCCGATGCTGCCCACCAGGTTGATGTTGGCAACGCCCTTCCACTGGCCGAAGCCGGCCACAGCACCCAGGTTCTTGTGCTTGTAGTCCTTCAGCGGCTTGTCCCAGCGGGAGGCCCACAGGTTCTTGGCGAGGCGCTTGGCCTGGCGCAGCGCGTGCTGGGCGTTGGGGACGCAGGTGCCGTCCGGGAGGCCCTTCCCGGTCAGGTCGGGCACCGCGGCGACGTCGCCGGCTGCCCAGGCGTTGTCGATGATGCCTTCGTCGCCGGCAACCCGGAGGTCCGGCAGGACGCGGACGCGGCCACGCGGCTCCAGCGGGAAGTCGGTGGAGCGGACCATGGGGTTGGCCTGCACGCCGGCGGTCCACACGAGGGTGTCCGTTTCGAACTCCTGCGCGGGGGTCTTGTCCGGAAGGTTGATGAGCTTCAGGCTGCCCTCGGCGTTGTCCAGGGACGTGTTGAGGAGGACCTCAATGCCGCGGCTGCGGAGGTGCTCCACAACCCATTCCGCCTGCTTTGCGGTAACTTCCGGCATGATCCGGCCCATGGCCTCCACCAGGACGAAGCGGACTTCCTCCTGCTTGATGCGCGGGTTGTTCCGGACGGCGGCCCGGGCGAGGTCTTCCATTTCGGTGATGCACTCGATGCCGGCGAAGCCGCCGCCCACCACCACGAAGGTGAGGGCACGTGCACGGGCGGCAGGATCGGTCATGGTGGAGGCGACCTCGATGCGCTCGAGGACCTTGTTGCGCAGCGCAACGGCTTCCTCGATGGTCTTCAGGCCGATGCCCTTGTCCGCGAGTCCCTTGATGGGGAAGGTGCGGGTGATGGCACCTGCGGCCATCACGACGTCGAAGTAGGGAACCTCAAAGTGAGCGCCGCCGTCAGCGGGCGCCACGACGGCCGTCCGGTTGGCGTGGTCGATCGAGGTGACGCGGCCCTGGATCAGTTCGGTCTGCTTGAGGTGCTGGCGGTGGGATACCACGGCGTGGCGGGCCTCGATGTTGCCGCCTGCTACCTCGGGGAGGAAGGGCTGGTACGTCATGTAGGGCAGTGGATCCACGAGGGTGACGATGCCACCGGCATTCGCGATCTTCTTCTGCAGTTTGAGTGCTACGTACAGGCCGACGTACCCGCCGCCGACGACGAGTACCCTGGGACGGTCCTGGAGCTCTGGGGTGGTTGCCATGGGTTTAAGGATACAACAGTTTGTGAAAATCTTCACTAACTGGCTGGGAGGCCCGCACGCTACGTTTTAGGGCCGGTTTCCACCGTCTCCGTGGCACCGGTCTCAGCGTCCTCCCCGGGGAGTGCAGGGTTCCTGGCGGCCCGCCGCAGCTGGACCGCTGCTGCCCCGACAATGGCGACGAACAGCACACCAAAGCCGATGACGACGGAGGCGCCAATGGCGCTGTCGCGCTGGGACGGCGGCTCCGCTGCGGGCACCGTTGCTTCGGGCAGCGTGGGGACGGCGCTGGGTACGTCCGTGGTGGGGAGCGGGGCGGGAGTGGCGAGGTTTCCCCTGCGGTGTACCCGGATCCATTCCGCGATGGAGCCCAGCGGGTTGCCGGCAGCCTCCGGGACCGTGTCCTTCAGGGCTGCTTCGGCGTTCAGCACGCCAAAGCCGTACAGCGGGTCCTTGCCGGGGGCACCGGCATCCTTGGCGGTGGAAACGATGCGGTTGATCACCTGTTCCGCGCTCATGGACGGCCACTTGGAGCGGATGAGCGCAGCCACGCCGGAAACGATCGGAGCGCTGCCGGAAGTTCCGGCCCATTCGGCGTAGCCGCCGCCCGGAAGGCCGCCCAGCAGGTTTTCTGCCGGAGCGGCCACGCCGATGCTGATGCCTTGCGAGGACGCGTCAACGCTTGCTGCACCTTGCCGGTCCAGCCCTGCAACGGTGAGGACCCCTGGGATGGTGGCCGGAGCCCCCACCTGGATATTGCCGCCCACCCGGTTTCCGGCAGCGGCAACGATGACCACATCCTTCTGCTCCGCGTAGAGGAACGCCGCGTCCCAGCTTTGCGGCCACTGCGGAGTGGTGCTGCCCAATGAAATGTTGATGACCCTGGCGCCGTTGTCCACAGCCCAGCGGACGGCTTCGGGGATCTGGTCCTGGTCGCTCTTGCCCGAGGGATTGGCTGAACCCAGCCAGGTGGAGACGGAGAGGATCTGGGCTTCCGGGGCAACACCCACGATGCCGTCGGGCGCCGGATTGGAGGGGGCAGTTGTGGGGCTGGCGCTGGGACTCGGGCTGGGGCTGGCCGGCTGGTGGCCGCGTCCTGCCAGCATGGTGGCCACGAGGGTGCCGTGTTCCGGCTTGATGCCCACGCCCTGTTGTCCGTCCGGCCGGCCCGCACCGGACGCGTCATAGCCCCCGGCCACTGCGCCCAACAGGTCCGGGTGCTCCGCGTCCACACCGCTGTCGATGACGGCCACCTTGACGCCCGCTCCCTTGGAGACCTCCCAGGCCTTGGTGATGCCGGACTCGGCAAGCCAGTACTGTTTGTCCCGCCACTCGTCCGCCTGCGCGGCGGGCGCGGAGTAGAGGCCGAAGCCCAGGCAGGACGCCGCAAGGACCAGTGCCAGGAGGGCTGAGGCTGCGGCGCGGGGCAGGCGGGCCGTCCGGAGAAGAGCGGGGTACATCCGGTCAGCCGATGCTCAGGGCGATGCCGTCGAGAATGTCGTGCTCGCTGGCGGTGGCGGTGGTGATGCGGCCGCCGGTGAGCTCACCCATGTGTTCAAGGATGCGCCGCCACACGAGCCCGCCGGCGCCGATGACGTCCACCCGTCCGGGGTGCATGTAGGGCAGGGCGGCCCGCCGGGACCGGGGCATTTCCAAGAGGCCCGTCGAGGCGGCACGGACAGTGTCCAGGGGCAGTTCGGCGCCGTGAATCGCGTCGGGCGAGTATTCGGCCAGTCCGAGCGCATGCGCGGTAATGGTGGTGATGGAGCCGGCAACACCGACGACGGCGGTGGCGCGTTCCAGCGGAACGTCCTGGCCGGCGCGGGTGATGGCTGCGTCGACGTCGGCTTCCGCGGCTGCTATCTGCTGGGCAGTGGGCGGATCGTCCCGGAGGTGCCGTTCGGTAAGGCGGACGCATCCGATGTCCACGGACTTTGCGGCCGTGACCCCGCTGGCCGTGCCCAGCACGAATTCGGTGCTGCCGCCGCCCAGGTCCACCACCAGCACTTCCTGGCCATCCAGGATGGGGAGGACGCTGCTGGCGCCGGCAAAGGACAGGGCTGCTTCCTCGTCGCCGGAAATCACCTCCGGTTCCACGCCCAGCAGGTTCCGGATTCCGTCCACGAAAACGTGCCTGTTCCGTGCATCCCGGCTGGCGGAGGTTGCCACGAAGCGGACCTTAGTTGCCCCATGGTCCCGGATCAGCCGCACATAATCCGCGGTGGCGGCGAAGGTGCGCTCCAGGGCCTCCGGCGCGAGTTCCCCTGTGGCGTCCACTCCCTGGCCCAGCCGGACCACGCGCATCTCACGCACCACGTCATGGAGTGCGGTGGTCCCGTTGCTGCGTTCGATGTCTGCGATCAGGAGGCGGATGGAGTTGGTGCCGCAGTCGATGGCTGCAACGCGCGTCATTCCGGGGCCTCCGCCGTGGCTGCGGATTTCCGGATGGGAGCGGGCCGGCCGACGATGTCCGGCAGGCCCTGGGGTCCATGGCGGCTGAGGTCCCGCGAGGGGGCTTCACCGGAGGTGTCCCAGGCTCCCTCGCAGTAGCACCTGTCAGCGGTCCACCATTCCTTGATCCGGTCCAGGCTTTCGTCCCCCAGGGGGTTGACCCCCGGGCCGGCGGCCAGCGAATGGCCCACCAGGACATGCAGGCATTTGACGCGGGTGGGCATGCCTCCGGCAGAGATGCCGTCGATCTCCGGGACGGGCCCGATCCCCGAGCGTTCGCCGATGGCGTTGCGGGCTTCCAGGTAGGCGTCGTGGGCCGAGCGGTAGGCAGCAGACAAGTCGTCGTCGGCGGCCAGCTGGTCATTCATCTCGTTCATGACGCCCGCGGCTTCGAGCCGCGAGACCGCTGAGGTGATGACCGGATGCGTCAGGTAGAACGTGGTGGGGAACGGTGTTCCGTTGCTGAGGCGCGGAGCGGTGGCGGCCACCAGCGGATTGCCGCAGATGCAGCGTGCAGGAATCTCCACCACGTCACGGACCGGCCGTCCCAGCTGGCGGCTCAGTACTTCAAGGTCGTGTGCTGATGGCTGGCGGGATTCGTCCCGGGCGGCTGCCGTGTTGTGTTCCACTGTGGCGGGCCGTCCTTCCTGTTGCGGTTCAGTCTGTAGCCGCGCGCGTGATGGACTCCCACAGGGAATCCACCCACGGCAGATCGGCGGGGTCTTGTGCTGCTGCACCGGGCTGGCTGCTGGTTTCTCCGGCCGGCAGGTCGCTGCCGAAAACCCAGTAGCCGGTTTCTCCCGGCATAACCATGTTAATGCGGTCGCGTGCCTGCTGTTTCACGTAGTTGGGGTCCTGCCAGCGCGAGACCTGCTGCCGGAGGGCGTCGCCCTCGGCCTGGCGGGCGGCGATGTCGGCGTTCAGCGCGTCGATCTCAGCCTTTTTGTCGAAAAAGATCTTGACTGTGGGCGCGAGCATGATGGTGATGGCAACCATCACCACGGCCAGTGCGAGCATCCGTCCGGAGAACGCCTTGGCCGGAACGGGCTGCTGGTCTTCTGCTGTTTCGTCTGCGGCTCCGGTGCCGGCACGTTGTGCCGTGCCCGAGGTGGCGCTGCTCCCCTTGCGGCGGGTTGCCTGCCCGGCGTCCTTGCGGCCGTGCGGCTCCCGGCGTCCTGCCGGTGATGCGGCGGACCGCGCACCGGCGGATTCCCGTGGTGTCCCGCCGGAACTGATGTCCTTGCCCGGGCCGAAGTCTGCGCGGATGACGTCCGCGTCGCCGGAAGCTTCCTGTGCGGAACGGGCTGGGGCAACCTTGGGGACTTTGGGACGGCGGGTAGCCATGATACTCCTGAAACGCGCAGCCTGCCTGGGGCCGCCACTATCGGGGCTGGAACACGTACTGCTATGACACGTGCTGCTCAAACAGCAACGGTGGCTATGGTCTTTCAACCATAGCCACCGCTGATTGTTTTACGCGGCTACTAGCCCTTGAAACGCGGGAAGGCAGCGCGGCCGGCGTAGCGTGCGGCGTCGTCGAGTTCCTCTTCGATGCGCAGCAGCTGGTTGTACTTGGCGACGCGCTCGGAGCGGGCCGGAGCGCCGGTCTTGATCTGGCCGGCGTTGGTGGCCACCGAGATGTCGGCGATGGTGGTGTCCTCGGTTTCGCCGGAGCGGTGCGAGGTGATGGTGGTGTAGCCGGCACGCTGGGCCAGGCTGACGGCGTCCAGCGTCTCGGTCAACGAGCCGATCTGGTTGACCTTGACCAGCAGCGAGTTGGCGGTCTTGGTATCGATGCCGCGCTGCAGGATGGAGGGGTTGGTGACGAACAGGTCGTCGCCAACGAGCTGGACCTTGTCGCCGATGGAATCGGTGAGGGTCTTCCAGCCGTCCCAGTCGTTCTCGTCCAGTGGGTCCTCGATGGACACCAGCGGGTAGTCGGCCACGAGCTCGGCGTAGTAGGCGCTCATCTCGGCCGAGGTCAGGGACTTGCCTTCGAACTGGTACGCACCGTCGGTGAAGAACTCGGAGGAGGCAACGTCCAATGCCAGGGCAATGTCCTTGCCCGGGGTGTAGCCGGCGTTCTTGATGGCTTCCTGGATGAGGTCCAGTGCCGCACGGTTGGACGGCAGGTTCGGCGCGAAGCCGCCTTCATCGCCCAGGCCGGTGGCGAGGCCCTTTTCCTTGAGGACGGACTTGAGGGCGTGGTAGACCTCAACGCCCCAGCGGAGGCCCTCGGAGAAGGTCTCGGCACCCAGCGGGACAACCATGAATTCCTGGATGTCGACGTCGGAATCGGCGTGGCTGCCACCGTTGAGGATGTTCATCAGCGGGACGGGCAGCACGTGGGCGTTCGGGCCGCCGAGGTACTTGTACAGCGGCAGGTCGGCGGACGCGGCGGCTGCGTTGGCAACGGCCAGGGACACGCCCAGGATGGCGTTGGCGCCCAGCTTGCCCTTGTTCGGGGTGCCGTCCAGGTCCAGCATGGCCTGGTCGATGCTGCGCTGGTCGGTGGCGTCGAAGCCGGTCAGGGCCGGGGCGATCTGGTCGATGATCGCGTCAACGGCCTTCTGCACACCCTTGCCGAGGTAACGGCCCTTGTCGCCGTCGCGCAGTTCAACGGCCTCGTGCTCGCCGGTGGAGGCACCGGAGGGAACTGCTGCGCGGCCGATCTGGCCGTCGGAGAGCAGGACCTCAACTTCTACGGTCGGGTTGCCACGGGAATCGAGGATCTCGCGGGCGTGGATGGCATCGATAAGCGCCATGAATTTGCTCCTTATGGGCGATTAACGGGGGGATCTAACAGAAAGACTCGACGTACTCGTCAGAGACCAGCGTAGTCGAGAGTGGTCCGGGTTACGGAAACCTATCCAGCGCCCGGACGTCATGATGGCGCGGCTATCCCTGGTGGTGCGGCTGGGGGACGCGCTGCTGGTAGCGCCGGACGGCGCCGCGCAGGGCACGCTCCGCATCGAATCCGCTGGTCCGGGCGGAATGCACGACGGCGAGCAGCAGCTCCCCGAGCTCTTCTTCCGTGCCGGGGACGGGAACCGCAGGCGGCAAGGCAACTCCGGCCCGTGCTGCCCGGTCGATGGATTTTTGTGCCCGGGCGAGCGCCGGGAGCGCCTGGGGAATCCCTGCGAACGGGTCCCGCCGTTCAGGCCGCTCGGCCCGCTTCACGGCGTCCCACTTCTGCACAATCTCCTGGACGGTTGCGGGGAAGGTGTCCTGCAGTGAGCCGTCCGGATGGAAGACATGGGGGTTCCGGCGGACCATTTTGGCACTCAGGCCGCGTGCGACGTCGTCGAACGTGAAAGCGCCGCGTTCCTCGGCGAGCCGGGCGTGCAGCACCACCTGCAGCAGGACGTCGCCCAGCTCACCCAGCAGCTCGGCGTCGTCGATTCCCTGGACATTTACCGGCCCGGCCGCGTCCTGCTCTTCGGCGGGCGCGGCGGCCTCGATCGTTTCGGCCACTTCAAAGGCCTCTTCGAGCAGGTACTCCACCAGGGATGCGTGGGTGAGCGCCCCCATCCAGGGGCAGTGCTCCCGCAGGGCAGCAATCACATAGAGAAGCTCCTGCACCTCCCCTGCCGGGATGCTGCCCGCGTCCGGCTGGCTAGCCAAGGTTGGCGTAAGCGTCGTTGATGTACTCCACCAGGGCTTCCTTTTCCTCAAGCGGCAGGAAGGATGCCTCGGCGGCGTTGAGGGTCAGCTCCAGCAGGTCGTCGAGGTCGTAGTCGAAGGTTTCCACCAGGAGGTCGAACTCGTCCGTCAGCGTAACGCCGCTCATCAGCCGGTTGTCGGTGTTGATGGTGACGTTGAAGCCGAGCTGGTACAGCATGTCCAGGGGGTGGCTCTCGATACCCTCGCCGAAGCCGGCAATAGCACCGGTCTGCAGGTTGGAGGACGGGCAAATTTCCAGGGCGATGCCGCGGTCCCGGATCCAGCTGGAAAGGTCCCCCAGGGTAACCAGGCCGACCGTGTCCTCGGCGTCGTCCTCGAACTCCACCATGATGTCCTCGGCGATCCGGACGCCGTGGCCCAGGCGGAGGGCGCGGCCGTCCACCAGCGCGGACTGGATGCTCTCCAGCCCTGCGGCCTCGCCAGCGTGGACGGTGGCGGGGAAGTTGTGCTGCGCAAGGTAGGTGAAGGCATCCCGGAAGCGGGAGGGAAGGAAACCGTCCTCGGCTCCGGCGATGTCGAAGCCTACGGCACCCTTGTTGCGGTGGCGGACGGCGAGTTCGGCGATCTCCTGGCCGCGGTCCGCGTGGCGCATGGCGGTGATGAGCTGGCCCACCTGGATTTCGCGCCCGCTCTCCCCCACGGCCTCGACACCGGCTTCAAGGCCTTCCTGTACGGCCTCGACGGCTTCATCCAGTGAGAGGCCCTTCTGCAGATGCTGCTCGGGCGCCCACCGTACCTCGCCGTACACCACGCCGTCGTCAGCGAGGTCCTCAACGAACTCCTTGGCCACGCGGACCAGGCCCTCGTGGGTCTGCATGACGGCGACGGTGTGGTCAAAGGTTTCCAGGTAACGGACCAGCGAACCGGAGTTGGCGGACTCCCGGAACCACTCGCCCAGAGCAACGGGATCGGTGGAAGGCAGCGTGTGCCCAACGGCTTCCGCCAGCTCGATGATGGTGGCCGGGCGAAGTCCTCCGTCCAGGTGGTCGTGGAGGGAGACCTTGGGCAGGTTCTTCAGGTCGAAATCGATGGCAGGGGCAGCGTCAACAATGGGCTCAGTCACGTTCCCACCTTAGGGTGGGCAGGAGCCCAAAGCCAGCCGCTACTTGGCTGCCGGTTCGCCGTCCCCGGCCGCGGAAGCAAAGTGCGCCGCGCTGCCGTTCTGTGGACCGCGGGCGCCGGCCGGGCCGCCGTCGAGCCACCCGTCAACCTCCTGGGCGTCGTTCCGGGCGAGGTGCTTGTGCCACAGCCGGAGCACATGGTCCAGGAGAACGCCCAGCACGATGGCGAAGACCACCGCGATGCCGGCGCTGAGGAGCGGATTGTGGTGCAGCCACGGAAATGAACTGGCCAGGAGCCCGATGCCGATGGAGTAGCCCACCCAGGTGATGCAGGCGAAAGCGTCGAGCAGGAAGAAGCGGCGGTGCGGGAATCCTGTGCTGCCTGCAACGTAGTTGACGGCAACCCGGCCCCAGGGAATGTAGCGGGCGGTGAAGATCAGCACGGCGCCGCGCTTGTCCAGCTCGTAGCGTGCCCAGCTGAAGGCCTTCTGGACCTTGGGGCGCCGCATCCATTTCCACCGCTTCAGGCCGATGCGCCTGCCGAGCATGAAGGCCATGTTGTCCCCGGCGATGGCTCCAACCAGGGCGGTGAAGCCCAGGATCCAGAGGTTCGGTTCGCCGCTGTGCCGGGAAAAGGCCGCCAGGGCCACGATCAGGGTTTCGCTGGGGACCACCATGGCGAAGCCGTCAACGAAGAAGAACACCAGCAGGAGCGGGTAGATCCACCACTGACCCGCTGCATGGAGCACGGCCTCATTAATAAACTCCACGCGGGTCTTGCTCCTATGCAATTTGGCGTGGCCGTCAGTGGCCCAGCCAAGCGGAAATCGTGTCTAAGTGTCCCATGGCCAGGGCGCCTTCGCTACGCCCCCACCTGCTGGAACAACGCTTCACCTACGCTTCGGGTTCCTTCATCCGCTCCACCATTGGCGGCCGCCGCCTGACGCGGTTGATGACAAGGTCCACCACGATCCCCAGCGCCACCGCGCACACAATGGCGATCACCGCCCCCAGCAGGTGGTTGTCCTCGAACCATTGGCCGAAGAACAGCCCGATTCCCACCGAGTACCCGGCCCAGAGGGTCGCTGAAAGAAGTGTCAGGCCCACGAAACGCAGGTGCGGGTAGTGCGTTACGCCGGCGGTGAGGTTGACTGCCACCCTGCCGATCGGGACGAACCGCGCCACCAGGATCAGCGACGCCGGCCGCTTGCGCAGTTCCCTGCCGGCCCACCGGAAGGCGCTCTGCATCCGCGGCCCGCGCATCCACGCCCAGCGCCGGGTACCCACCCGGCGGCCAATCAGGTAGGCGATGTTGTCACCCGAGAAGGCACCAAGCGCGGCCACCAGCATCAGCAGCCAGGGGTTGGGAACGTCGGCGGTGGCGGCGACTGCGGACAGGCCCACCACCACCGATTCGCTGGGAATGGGCGGGAAGAAGCCGTCAATGATGCAGCACGCAAGGACGACGAACAGCACCCAGGGCTGTCCGGCCGCGGCGAGGATGAAGTCATTGATGGCCTGCATGGATCCCTATGCTATTCGGTCGATGATCAACCGCTGTGCCGGCCTGGATCCCTCCGGTGCAATGACGACTGCATGTTCCAGCGCTTCCTTGGCCCGCGCAAACCGCTCCGGGGTGTCCGTAAGGAGGGTCATCAGCGGCTCCCCCGCCCGGAGCAGGGCTCCGGGCTTGGCATGCATCCGGACACCGGCGCCTGCCTGGACCGCGTCCTCCTTCCGGGCACGTCCGGCCCCGAGGCGCCAGGCTGCGACACCGACGGCGAGGGCGTCCAGTTCCACGAGCACCCCGTCCGCCGGGGCGTACACCACCTCGGACTCGCGGGCAACGGGCAGCTTGGCCCGGGGGTCGCCGCCCTGGGCTTCGATCATGCGGTTCCAGACGTCCATGGCACGGCCGTCCTTGAGCGCTGCGGCGGGATCGGCGTCGGTAACTCCCGCACAGGCGAGCATCTCCTCGGCGAGCCGCACGGTCAGCTCCACGACGTCGTTGGGACCGCCGCCGGCCAGCACCTCCAGGGATTCCTCAACCTCGATGGCGTTGCCCGCCGTCAGTCCCAAGGGGGTGTCCATGTTGGTGAGCAAGGCCACGGTGTTCACGCCCGCGTCCTTGCCCAGCGCCACCATGGTCTCGGCAAGCTCGCGCGCCCTGGCTTCATCCTTCATGAACGCGCCGCTGCCCACCTTGACGTCCAGGACCAGCGAGCCGGTCCCTTCGGCGATTTTCTTGCTCATGATGGACGAGGCGATCAGGGGGATGGCCTCCACCGTGCCGGTGACATCCCGCAGCGCGTAGAGCTTCTTGTCAGCGGGCGCCAGGCCTGCACCGGCGGCGCAGATCACGGCGCCCACGTCCTGGAGCTGCGCCAGGATCTCTTCATTGCTGAGGGAAGCACGCCACCCCGGGATGGACTCCAGCTTGTCCAGCGTGCCCCCGGTGTGGCCAAGCCCCCGGCCAGAGAGCTGCGGAACAGCCACCCCGAAGACCGCCACCAGGGGCGCGAGCGGCAGGGTGATCTTGTCCCCCACACCGCCCGTTGAGTGCTTGTCCGACGTGTACTTCAGGCCGCCGTCGGGCCTGCGCAGGCTGGAGAAGTCCATCCGCTCGCCGGAGGCGATCATCGCCGCCGTCCAGCGCGCAATCTCCGTGCGGTTCATGCCGTTGAGCAGGATGGCCATGTTCAGGGCCGCCATCTGCTCGTCGGCGATCGCACCACGGGTATAGGCGTCGATGGTCCAGTCGATTTGCTCCGGGCTCAGGGCACCTTTGTCCCGCTTTACGCGGATGATGTCGACGGCGTCGAACGGTTCGGCATTGCTGTCCACTGCTCGGGTCTGTGCCACCTTGTCAGTCACGGTGTTTCCTCCAGGTGTTGGGGACCAAAGGCGTCGGGCAACACCTGGTCCATCGTCTTGATGCCTTGGGTGGTCATGAGCTCCATGTCCGGAGCGCGGAACTCGTACAGCAACTGCCGGCAGCGCCCGCAGGGCATCAGGATGTTGCCGTCCCCGTCCACGCAATAGAACGCGCGGAGCAGTCCGCCGCCGGTCATGTGCAGGTTGCCCACCAGAGCGCATTCGGCGCAGAGGGTGAGGCCGTAGCTGGCGTTCTCCACGTTGCAGCCGCTGACCAGCCGGCCGTCGCCGGTGAGGGCCGCGGCCCCCACCGGGAACTTCGAATAGGGAACGTAGGCGTGGTGCATCGCCGCGACGGCGGCTGCCCTCAATGCCTCCCAGTCAACCGGTTGGGCCCCGCCACTGTCCGCGGCGCCGCGCATGCCAGCAGGTCCGTCCACGCCGTCAGCCCTTGACATACGGAATGCCGCTGGCCGCGGGTCCCCTGGACTTGCCCACCAGCCCCGCCACCGCCAGGACCGTCACCAGGTACGGGAGCATGGCCATGAACTGGCTGGGAACCGGCGTGCCGATGATGGTGACGATGCTCTGCAGGTTGTCAGCGAATCCGAACAGCAGCGCGGCGAAAAAAGCTCCGATCGGGTTCCACCGGCCGAAGATCAGGGCCGCCAGGGCAATAAAGCCGCGGCCACCGGAAATCTCCTTGGTGAAGCTGTCGATGGCCACCAGGGTGAAGAAGGACCCGCCGATGCCGGCCACTGCCCCGCCCAGGGTGACGTTCCAGAAACGGGTGGCGTTGACGTTGATGCCCAGGGTGTCCGCGGCCTGCGGATGCTCGCCGACAGCCCGGACGCGGAGTCCCCACCTGGTCTTGAAGAGGCCCACCCAGACCACAAAGACGGCAATGTACATCAGGTAGCCCACCAGGGACTGGCGGAACAGGATGGGACCGATGACCGGGATGCTGGACAGAATGGGAATCTCGATGATGTCCAGCCCTGGCGGGGAGTTGAACTGTGCCTTGTTGGCCTGCATCACGGTGCTGAACAGGAAGCCTGTCACGCCCGAGACCAGCACGTTCAGGACCACGCCGACGATGATCTGGTTGACCAGGTACTTGATGCTGAACAGTGCCAGCACCATGGAAACCACGGCACCTGCCACGGCGGCGGCCAGCAGCCCCACGAAGGGGCTCTGCGTGATGCTGGCGACGATCGCGGCGGTGAACGCTCCGCCCAGCAGCTGGCCTTCGATGGCGATGTTCACCACGCCCACCCGTTCGCAGAGGACGCCGGACAGTGATCCGAACACCAGCGGAACGGCCAGGGTGACCGACCCGGCGATGAGCCCGGCCAGGGAGATGCTGGGGGTCCGGGCGCCGCCCACCACCCAAATGAGGAACGCGGCCACGAACAGGACGATGAACGCCACGGTGAGCCAGCCAGGGACGGGTTTGTCCCTGGTCTTGAGGTAGATGGCGTAGGCCGCCAGTCCCAGCAGGAGGATGGACAGCACCAGCCCGCCGGCGAAAGCGTTCACCTGGATGGCCGGCAACTGGAAGAAGTCGCTGCCCGTGGAGATCCCGAAGCTTGCGGTCTGGTTGGGTGCGAGCAGCCCGAAGAACACGAGGGCGATCAACGCGAAGGCAGCCAGGAAAACCGGCGTCTTCCAGCCCACCGGCTTGGCGGAGACAGTGGCGGCGGCAGCATCCTTGCCGGCGTTTCCGGGCTGCGGGTTGCCGGGCCTTGATGAGGATACTGTCGTGCTCATGCTGCACCTCCGGTGGTTGCTGCCTCGCGGGACTTGGCCGGGCGGGCGGGCTTCCGGCGGCGGGGGTTCAGGCCAAAGATGGCCCGGACCAGCGGCGGAGCCGCAATAAACAGGACAATCAGGGACTGGACCACCAGGACAATGTCGATGGGGGTTCCGGTCTGGATCTGCATCTGGACCGCTCCGGCGCGGAAGGCGCCGAACAGCAGGCCTGCCGCGAAAGTGCCCCACGGCGTCGAACGCCCCAGCAGGGCAACCGTGATGGCGTCAAAGCCGTACGTGGCGGCCACACCGTCGGTGAGGACTTTCTCCGTACCCGCCACCTGTGCCACGCCGGACATGCCGGCGAGGCCGCCGGCAAGGGCCATGACCAGGATGGTGGAGCGGGACACGTTGATGCCCGCAGTCTGCGCTGCCTTGGGGTTTGCCCCCACGGCACGGAACTCGAAGCCCACCGTGGAGCGGTTGAGGAGCCACCACACCAGGACGGTGGCCGCTATGGCCAGGAGGAAGCCAAGGTGGAGCCGGTACTGGCTGCCGAAGATCTGCGGATAGACGGCGGTGGGGTCCAGGATGGGCGAGATGGGGTTCGACTCCCCCGGCCGCTGGAAGGCGGGAGTGTTCAGGAGGTACCGCAGGAAATACAGCGCGATGTAGTTGAACATGATGGTGAGGATGACCTCATGCGCGCCGGTGCGGGCCTTGAGGACGCCGACGAGTCCGCCCCAGAAGGCACCGCCGATGATGCCGGCCACCAGAACCAGGAGCAGGTGCAGGCCCATCGGCAGGTCGAGCGCGAATCCCACCCAGGCGGCCAGGATGCCGGCCACGATGATCTGGCCCTGCGCACCGATGTTGAACAGACCTGCTCGGAAGGCCAGGGCAACGCCCAGGCCGGCCGTGATGAGTGGCGTGGCGATGGTGAGGGTTTCCATGAAGGGCGCGAACTGGGCTGCCACCCCGTTGCCCCGTGGGTTGAAGACCGAGCCCTGGAACAGGGCAATGTAGGAGCGTGTTGCCGCGTTCCAGACGGCAGCCAGGAAGTCGGTGGGCCGGGCGAAGAAGTAGGTGGCCGTGGTGGCAACCTGCCTGTCCGTGCTGGCAATGAGCAGCCCGCCGATGATGAGGGCCAGCAGGACCGCCAGGACCGAGACCATGCCGCTGCCGGTGAAGATTTTCCGGAGCAGGGTGTCGGGACCGCCCGGGAGCTGGCCGCTCTGGGCCGTTGCAGGGACGGCCGAGGGTTCCATGGCGCCGCCGGCGGTATCAACGGATACGATTGCGGCGGTCTCCTCCGCCGCGGGGGTGGGCTGCTCCGCCCGCCCGGCGGGCTCGCCTCCAGCGTGCTTGGGTGGGTGCTTTTCAGACATGGTCGCCTCCTTCGGCGTCGGAGGTGCTGATGGTGGCGGTGTCCGCGGCCTTTCCGGCCTGGGTGGTACGGACATGTTCCTCCGGCGGGATGCCGGCCATCATGAGGCCCAGGACGTCGCGGCTGGTGCCGGCCGGGACCACACCCACGAGTTTGCCCTTGTAGAGCACGGCGATACGGTCAGCCAGTTCCATGACTTCGTCCAGTTCGGTGGAGATGATCATCACCGGCGTGCCCTGGTCCCGTTCGGCCACAATCCGTTTGTGCAGGAATTCGATGGATCCCACGTCCACGCCGCGGGTGGGCTGGGAGGCAATGAAAAGGCGCAGCGGGCGGGACAGCTCGCGGGCCATGACAACTTTCTGCTGGTTGCCGCCGGACAGTGTTCCGGCGGCCAGTGCACCCGACGGGGTCCGGACGTCGAACTCGTCGATCCGGCTCTTGGCGTTCTCCAGCACCCTGGCCGGGCTCATGCTGATGCCCTTGGCGAAGGGCGCTTGGTCATACCGGTCCAGGATCAGGTTCTCGGCGATGGAGAAGGTGCCGATCAGGCCGTCAACGGAGCGGTCTTCGGGGACAAAGCCGACGCCGGCGTTCAGTACCTCTTTGACGGTGCGGCCCAGGAGCTCCTGCCCGTCCAGCAGGATGGAACCGTGGACGCGTTCCTGGAGGCCGAGGATCGCCTCCGTCAGTTCCGTCTGGCCGTTGCCCTGCACGCCGGCTACCGCAAGGATTTCCCCGCGGGCAATGTCAAAGCTGAGTCCGTCCACGACGTGCTGGCCGTTGGGGGCGATGACGGTGAGGTCCCGGACCTCGAACGTCTTCTCCTTGGGCTGTGCCGGGGCCTTGTCCAGGGTGAGGCTGACGGCGCGGCCAACCATCATGGACGCCAGTTCGGTGGTGGAGGCAGCCGGGTCAGCCGTCCCCACCACCTTGCCGCGCCGGATCACGGTGATGGTGTCCGAGACTGCCTTGACTTCCCGCAGCTTGTGCGAAATAAAGACGAGGGAAGTCCCGCCGGACTTGAGCTGCCGCATGATGTCCAGCAGTTCGTCGGTTTCCTGGGGTGTCAGGACGGCCGTGGGTTCGTCCAGGATGAGGACCTTGGCGTTGCGGACCAGCGCCTTGATGATTTCCACCCGCTGCTGAACGCCCACGGGCAGGTCCTCCACCAGGGCGTCCGGGTCAACGTCGAAGCCGTATTGATCGGAAATTTCCTTGATCCGGCGGCGCGTCTCGTCCAGGTTGAGGAAGCCGGCGGCCTTGGTGGGCTCCGCGCCGAGCGCCACGTTCTCCGCGACGGTGAAGACGGGGACCAGCATGAAGTGCTGGTGGACCATGCCGATGCCCGCCTCCATGGCGTCACCGGGCCCTCGGAAGGAGACGGGCTTGCCGTCGACGAGGATCTCGCCCTCGGACGGTTCATAAAGGCCGTACAGCACATTCATGAGGGTGGATTTGCCGGCCCCGTTTTCACCCAGGAGACAGTGGATCTGTCCGGGCTCAACCACCACGTCGATGTGGTCGTTGGCAAGCAGGGTGCCAAAGCGTTTAGTGATCCCTCTGAGTTCAAGTTTCAAAACTCTGACCAATCTCGAAGCGTCCAGTGATCGACCGGACGGGATATGTGGCTGCAGCACCAGCCTAGTGGGTGCAGTCCTGGGATACGCGGGCTGCGGTCCGGTGCGGGGCAGCCAGCAAAAAGCGCCACCGCCCGGCCAGTCGGTAACCGGCCGGGGGTGGCGCTCAGGCAGGGATCAGGCCTTCGGGCTTGCCTCGGATTCGACCGTCAGTTTTCCGTCGATGATGTCCTTCTTGATCTGCTCAAGCTCGGACTTCAGTTCTGCGGGGACCTGGGAGTCGAGGTCGTGGAACGGTGCCAGCTGGACGCCTTCGTTGGCCAGCGTGCCCACGTACGGGGTGTTGTCGAAGTTGCCTTCCTTGTCATCCTTCACCACGGCCTCCACGGCGTCGCCCATCGTCTTCATGACCGAGGACAGCATGATGTCCTTGTAGTCGGGAGCCGTCAGGTAGCCATCGGAGTCAACCCAGATCAGCTTGACGTCCTTGCCTGCAGCTTTGGCTTCCTTGAGTGCGGAGCCGGCGCCCTTGCCCACCGGACCTGCTACGGGCATCACGATGTCTGCGCCCTGGTCCAGGAAGTTCTGGGTGAGCTGCTTTCCGACGTCCTGCTTCTCGAAGTCGCCGGTGAAGCTGCCGTCCTGGGCTTCCTTGTTCCAGCCAAGGAGCTTGACGTCCTTGCCCTTCTGCTCGTTGTAGTACTTGACGCCGTCCGCGTAGCCGTCCATGAAGATCGTGACGGTGGGAAGCTTAATGCCGCCGAAGGTGGCAACCGTGCCAGTCTTGGTGGTGCCGGCTGCGAGGTACCCGGCAAGGAACGCGGCCTGGGCGGTGTCGTAGATGATCGGCTTGACGTTGGCGATAGGCGTCTCGTAACCGAAGTCGACAATCGCGAAGTGGCTGTCCGGGTTGGCCTCGGCCTGGGCCTTGGTGGCGTCTCCCAGCAGGAACCCCACCGTGACGGTGAGGTCGCAGCCGGCGCTGACCATGGCGCGCAGGTTCGGCTCGAAGTCGTTGTTGGTTTTGGATTCGACCTGGTTGACCTTGATCCCCAGGTCGGTCTCGGCCTTCTTCAGTCCTTCGTAGGAGGACTGGTTGAAGGACTGGTCATCGAACCCGCCGGAGTCGGAGACGATGCAGCCGGTGTAGTCGCTGGCTTCCGCGGTTGAGGTGCTTCCGGCTTCGGGCGCTGCGCCGCAGGCGGTCAACAGAAGCGCCGAAGCACCGAGGGTAGCCACGCCGGCCATTGAACCCCGCTTGAACCTTGCACGCAGTGAGTTCTTCAATTTTCCTCCAGGATGAAGAGAGAGGCGCTACGGCTCGAATTCAATGAGTGTCCGTTTCTGCACTGAAATTCTGTTTTCACTGAGGGCACGCAGCACTGCGCCGGAGCGCACTGATGGCACCAACTTTAGTGGCCTGCGCCACGTGCCCGTAGCACGGCGGCAGGGTATCCCGAAGATTGTTTACAAGTTGTTACCAACCAGTAGGGGCGCCGCGTGAAAGCGGCGCCCCTCCTGGTTGTTCGGGCCGGTCAGGCTTAGAGCCGGACCAGCATTTTTCCGGTGTTGGCACCGTCAAGGAGGTCCATGAAGGCCTGCGGTGCGTTGTCCAGGCCCTCCACGATGGTCTCGTCGTAGCGGACAGTGCCGTCGGACAGCCAGCCCGCCATCTTCCCGGCGAACTCCGCGGCGTGCTGCCGCTGGCCGCCCACCAGGAACCCCTTAAGGGTGAGCTGCTTGCCGATGGCGAGCATCAGGTTGCGGGGCGCCGGGGTCGGCTCGGTGGAGTTGTACTGGGCAATCGCGCCGCACATGGCCACGCGTCCCCCCACGTTGAGGACGGCCAGGGCGGCTTCCAGGTGTTCCCCGCCCACGTTGTCGAAGTACACGTCGATTCCGCCGGGGCCCGCAGCCTTTTCCAGCTGCTCCCGAACCGGCCCGTCGTGATAGTCGAAAGCTGCGTCAAAGCCGAGCTCCAGCAGCCGGGCCACCTTGGCGGGCGAGCCAGCCGAGCCGATGACGCGTGAAGCGCCCATTGCCTTGGCAATCTGGCCCACCAGCGAGCCCACGGCTCCGGCCGCCCCGGAGACGAATACCGCATCTCCCGGCGCGAACTCCGCAACTTTCAGCAGCCCTGCATACGCCGTGAGGCCGGTCATCCCCAGGGCCCCGAGGAACGCGGGCGCCGGTGCCAGCCCGGTGTCGGCCTTGGTGGCCGCCTTCCCCTCAACCACCGCGTACTCCCGCCAGCCGAGGGAATGCACGACGACGTCCCCCTCCTTGTACTGTCCGGAACGGGACGCCAGCACCTCGCCCACCGCGCCGCCGTCGAGCGCTTCGTCCAGGGCGAAGGGGGCGGAATAGGACTTCACGTCATTCATGCGGCCGCGCATGTAGGGATCGACGGAGATGAACAGGTTCCGGACCAGGATCTGGCCGTCGCCAAGTTCCGGCAGCAAGGACTCGGCCAGCCTGAAATTCTCCGGAACGGGCCGGCCCACGGGCCGGGAGGCCAGCTGGATTTCGCGGGTTACGGAGGGGAGGCTCATGCGGCGAACTCCAGGATCTTGATGTCTACGGAAATGTTGCCTCGGGTGGCGTTGGAGTACGGGCAGATCTGGTGGGCTTTGGCGACCAGCGCCTCTGCAGTGGCCAGGTCCAGGGCGGGCAGCGCAATCTGCAGCTCCGCGGCAAGCCCGAAGCCGGCGCCGTCCAGCTGGCCCAGGTGAACCTTCGCGGCCACGGCGGAGTCGGTCAGGTCGGCCCGTTCCTTGCGGCCTACCAGCCGGAGGGCCGAGTGGAAGCAGGCCGCATATCCGGCGGCGAAGAGCTGCTCGGGGTTGGTCCCCTGGCCGTTTCCGCCAAGTTCGACGGGACTGGACAGTGCGACGTCCAGCTTGCCGTCATTGGTCCGCGCGGTGCCGTCGCGTCCTTCGCCCGAGGCGAGGGCCTCGGCAGTGTAAAGAGTTTTCACGGGTTGTATCCGTCCTGTTGGTGGGATGAAAAGTTCCGGACCGGTGCCGTCAGTGCGCGTCGTGCAGCGCGGCGGTCAGGCGCCCAAGCGTGTGGCGCAGCTGGTCAAGCTCCTCCGCGGTGAGCCCCGCCGCCTGCGCGAGCCGCTGCGGGATGGAACCGGCCTTGCTGCTCAGCTCCCGCCCCGCCGGGGTGAGGTGGATGGCGACGCGGCGCTCGTCCTCGCCCGAACGGCGGCGCTCACACAGCCCCAGGGCCTCCAGCCGCTTCAGCAGCGGCGACAGGGTGCCGGAGTCCAGGCCGAGCTCTTCGCCGATCTCCTTCACGCCGCGGGGTTCGTTTTCCCACAGCACCAGCATCACGAGGTATTGGGGATAGGTCAGGCCCAGCTCCTCGAGGACCGGGCGGTACACCGCGGTGGCGGCCCGGGAGGCGGAGTAGAGCGCGAAGCAGACCTGGTGGTCCAGCCTGGGTGCATCGGTCATGAAGAAAACGATAGTACACAAGTAAGTTGTGCACAACTTAGATGGGGATGCGAACAGTTTGGTGTGAGGTGAAAGCCCGACGACGGCGGGCGGCGTGCGACTACCGGTGGCGGATGGTGCGCAGCGCCGCCGCGGTCAGGACCCGGATCCCCAGGCCGAGGGCCTGCTCGTCCACGATGTAGTCACCGCGGTGCAGGTCATATTCCTCGCCGCCGGGAGTCTTGGTGCCCAGCCGCATCATGGCACCGGGAAGTTCGGCGAGGAACCAGGCGAAGTCCTCCCCGCCCATGGACTGCGGCGTCAGGACCACGGCATCTTCGCTGATTTCGGCGCGGGCGGCCGCCTCGATGATGGCGGTTTCATGTTCGGAGTTGACCACCGGGGGCACTCCCCTGGTGTGTTCGAGCCGGACATCCACTCCGTAGGGTGCCGCCACCTGGTGGACCACCTCGTCCAGGAGCTCGCCGGCCTCGTGCCAGGCATCGCGGTCCAGGCAGCGCATGGTTCCCGCCATGTAGCCGGTGCCGGGAATTGCGTTGGGTGCGGATCCTGCGGAGATTTGCCCCCAGACCACGGAGACTCCGCTGCGGACATCCACCCGGCGCGAGAGGACGGCGGGCACATTGACCGCGATCTGCGCCAGTGCGAACACCAGCTCTTCGGTCAGGTGCGGGCGGGAGGTGTGCCCGCCGCGCCCGGACAGCTCGATCCGGATGGTGTCGGACGCTGAGGTAATGGCGCCGATGCGGGTGCCGATCTTGCCCACCTCGATCCGCGGATCGCAGTGCAGTGCCAGGATCCGCGGAACGCCCTCCAGCACCCCCTGCTCGATGCAGGCGTGGGCGCCGCCGGGCATGGTTTCCTCGGCGGGCTGGAAGATGATACGGACCGTGGCGCCCAGCGGCTCTTCCTGGTGCATCCGGTGCAGCACCAGGGCGATGCCCAGCATGGTGGTGGTATGGACATCATGGCCGCAGGCGTGGGTGACACCATGATTCTTCGAAGCGAAGGGCAGCCCTGTTTCCTCGATGATGGGCAGGGCGTCGATGTCACCGCGGAGAGCCGTGGCGATAGGTCCCTCCCCCACGTCCACCGTGAGGCCGGTTCCCTCGAGGCGGCGGGGCGCGAGTCCGGCAGCCTCGAGCCGCTCCGCCAGCTTGTCCGTGGTGCGGAACTCCTTGAAGGACAGTTCCGGATGCGCGTGCAGGTCCCGCCGGAAGTCGATCAGTTCCGGCAGGAGGGGCTCGAGCCAGGGAGCCACCAGGTCGGTGGGCTCGGCTTCAGTAGTGTAATTGCGCACTGTTTCACTCTAGCGAGGGTCAGCTGATTACCGGCCATCACGGTCGCAGGATTACATCAAAGGACGTCGGTGTCTCCGCTGGCCTTGAGGGCGTCCACGGCGGCCTTCACCCGCTGGGAGTTTGCCATGGTGGTCACCAGGAGCGCGTCCGGCGTGTCGACGATGACGACGTCCTGGATTCCGATCAGGGCAATGACGCGCTTGGTGTCGGTAACCACCACACCGCTGGAATTTTCCGTGAAGACGCGTGCGCCTTCGCCCAGCACCGTGACGTCATCCACTTCCTTGGCACTGTTGAGCCGGCCCACGGAGGCGAAGTCCCCGACGTCGTCCCAGCGGAAGGAACCGGGCACGACGGCGACGTCCCCGGCTTCGGCGGCAGGCTCGGCCACTGCGTAGTCGATGGCGATCTTGGGCAGGGTGGGCCACACCCTCGCGGTGACCTCCTCGCGGGCGGGGGTGTCCCAGGCCTGGGCGATCTCCTGCAGGCCCCGGAACAGTTCGGGCTGGTTGGCTTCCAAGTGCTTGAGCAGCAGCGCCACCGGCGCCACGAACATCCCGGCGTTCCAGACGTAGTTGCCGCTGTCCACGTACTGCTGGGCCACTTCCTCGTCCGGCTTTTCCACGAACTCCACCACGTCAAGGGCGCTGGGTGCGCCATCAATGTGCAGTTCCTGGCCGGACCGGATGTACCCGAACCCGGTGGACGGGTGGGTGGGCTTGATGCCGATGGTCACGATCTTGCCGGCCGCGGCCGTGTGGATGGCCTCCCGGACGGCCTGCTGGAAGAGGTTGTCCGGACTGATCACCTGGTCGGCCGCGAAGGAACCCATGATGGTGTCCGGGTCGCGTTCGTGCAGGATTGCAGCGGCAAGGCCGATCGCGGCGGCGGAGTCCTTAGGCTCGGATTCGAGGACGAGGTCCGAATCCTGGACTTCGGGAAGCTGCCGGCACACGGCGTCCCGGTGGGCCTTTCCGGTTACCACCAGCACCTTGCTCCCGGCCAGCGGCTGCAGCCGGTCATAGGTGGCGCGCAGGAGTGTACTGCCCGATCCGGTGAGGTCGTGAAGGAATTTGGGAGCTGCGGCGCGTGACAGAGGCCAGAGGCGGGTCCCCACACCGCCGGCCGGGATCACCGCAATGAAGCGGTCAAGGGGTGATGCCGGGCTTGTCACTTTGTCTGTACTCATCACCGCCTACTTTAGCGGAACCCCGGCGCGGCGCCTTCGGAGGCAGTTTCCGCCCCTGGGTGCGCACGAACGCCGGCGGGACAGTAGTCCTGCACAGCGCACCTGCTGGCGGGCAGTGTGTCCTTTGTCTCATAAATTAGGAAGATCCGCGCCACTGCTGGTCACCAAGGAGCTCCTAAATTGAATAAGCTGTGAGCGGAGCCTAAATTTAGGCCTGAGCTACGAGTGCTCTCGCAGCAGGCGTTCCCCCCGCGTGGATCTCATGCCAGCGCCGCTGTGTTGCAGGGAGGTTTATCAGTGCCGACAAAACCAGCTGGCACCTTGTACCGCGGCCGTGAAGGCATGTGGTCCTGGGTAGGACACCGCATTACCGGTGTAGTGATCTTTTTCTTCTTGTTGGTCCACGTTTTGGACACCTCCTTGGTACGGGTGTCACCCGAGGCCTACACCGCCGTGATCGGTGCGTACAAGAACCCCCTTATGGCCCTGGGCGAGACCGGCCTTGTTGCCGCCATTGTTTTCCACGCGTTCAACGGCCTGCGCATCATCGCCGTTGACTTCTGGAAGAAGGGCGCCAAGTACCAGCGGCAGATGCTCTGGGCAGTCCTGGGCCTGTGGCTGGTCACCATGGTCGCCTTCTCCATCCGCCACCTGTCCCTCGCCCTGGGAGGTCACTAGTCCATGAGTGCAACCATCGAAAATCCACGCAGTGGGCGGATCGCACCCGAGTACCGCCGCCACGGCGGCAGCAAGGGCAACTTCGAGATGATCGCATGGCTCTTCATGCGCCTCTCCGGTGTGGTCCTGGTGGTGCTCATCTTCGGGCACCTCTTCGTGAACCTCCTGGTAGGTGAAGGCATCAAGGCCATCGACTTCGGCTTTGTGGCCGGCAAGTGGGCCGATCCGTTCTGGCAGTTCTGGGACCTTGCAATGCTGTGGCTGGCCATGCTGCACGGAACCAACGGTGTGCGCACCATCATCAACGACTACGCCGAAAAGGACTCAACCCGCCGCTGGCTGAAGACGGTCCTCTACTCGGCCACCGCCGTCATCATCGTCCTGGGCACCCTGGTGATCTTCACCTTCGATCCCTGCCCCGTCGTTGACGGTGTGCCCCTGCCTGGCGGTTTCTGCCCTGCCTAGCACCGGCACCACCTCGGGCCCGCGGGCATCTCCGCGGGCCTTGTTTTGCGGAGCAGGCAACGCCGGCCCGTTGTTTTATAGCGAATTTTGAGAGAAAGAGCGTCTGGTATGCAGGTCCATAAGTACGACGTCGTCATCGTCGGTGCCGGTGGCGCTGGCATGCGCGCCGCGATCGAATCCGGTCAGCGCGCGCGCACAGCAGTACTGACCAAGCTCTACCCCACCCGCTCGCACACAGGTGCCGCGCAGGGTGGCATGTGTGCAGCACTCGCCAACGTCGAGGAAGACAACTGGGAGTGGCACACGTTCGACACCGTCAAGGGCGGCGACTACCTGGTTGACCAGGACGCCGCGGAGGTCATGGCAAAGGAAGCCATCGACGCCGTGCTGGACCTCGAGAAGATGGGCCTGCCGTTCAACCGCACGCCCGAGGGCCGGATTGACCAGCGCCGCTTCGGCGGACACACCCGCGACCACGGCAAGGCCCCCGTGCGCCGTGCCTGCTACGCCGCGGACCGCACCGGCCACATGATCCTGCAGACCCTGTACCAGAACTGCGTCAAGCACAACGTCGAGTTCTACAACGAGTACTACGTCCTGGACCTGCTGACGGTTGAAGAGGATGCTGTCCGCGAGGACGGCACGCCCTACAAGCAGAAGCGTGTTGCCGGCGTCGTGTCCTACGACCTCGCCTCCGGGGAACTGCACGTCTTCCAGGCCAAGTCCGTGGTGTTCGCCTCCGGCGGCGCGGGCAAGGTCTTCAAGACCACCTCCAACGCCCACACCCTCACCGGTGACGGCATGGGCATCGCCTTCCGCCGCGGTATCCCCCTGGAGGACATGGAATTCTTCCAGTTCCATCCGACAGGCCTCGCGGGCCTCGGCATCCTGCTGTCCGAGGCCGCCCGTGGCGAGGGTGCCATCCTCCGCAACTCGGAGGGTGAGCGCTTCATGGAGCGCTACGCCCCCACCATCAAGGACCTGGCGCCCCGCGACATCGTTGCCCGCTCCATGGCCAACGAGGTCCGTGAAGGCCGCGGCTGCGGCCCCAACAAGGACTATGTCCTCCTGGACCTGACGCACCTGGAGCCGGCGCACATCGATGCCAAGCTGCCGGACATCACCGAGTTCGCCCGCACCTACCTCGGCGTCGAGCCGTACACGGAGCCGGTTCCCGTGTTCCCGACTGCCCACTACGCCATGGGCGGCATCCCCACCAACATCACCACCGAGGTCCTGCAGGACAACGACACCGTGGTCCCCGGACTGTACGCAGCCGGCGAAGTGGCCTGCGTATCGGTGCACGGCTCCAACCGCCTGGGCACCAACTCGCTTCTGGACATCAACGTGTTCGGCAAGCGCGCGGGCATCGCGGCGGCCGAGTACGCCAAGACGGCCGACTTCGTGGAACTGCCGGAGAACCCGCTGGCCTACACCACCGAACTGCTGGACATTGCCCGCAACGGCACCGGCGACGAAAAGGTGGCCGTGATCCGCAAGGAACTCCAGGACACCATGGACGCCAACATGCAGGTGTTCCGCACGGCGGAAACCCTGCACCAGGTCCTGCGCGACATCGCCTCCTTCGAGGAGCGGTACAAGCGGATCAACGTCCAGGACAAGGGCAAGCGCTTCAACCTTGACCTGCTCGAAGCCGTTGAGCTCGGCTTCCTGCTGGAACTGGCCAAGGTGATGACCGTTGCAGCCCTCTACCGCGAGGAATCCCGTGGCGGACATTTCCGCGAGGACTTCCCGGACCGCAACGACGAAAAATTCATGAAGCACTCCATGGCGTACAAGGATGACCACGCGCCGGCAGACGGATCGGCAGAGTCAATCGCCGGCATCCGCCTGGCCACCAAACCGGTCGTCTTTACCCGCTACGAGCCGATGGTGAGGAAGTACTAAGATGTCAGCTGAACTTGCTGAGCCAGCCTCAAAGATCGAACTGCCTGCCGGCGTCGGTGGTGGCGGCGAGATCCCCACGTTCGATGTGCACCTGCGCGTCCGCCGGTACAACCCGGAGGTTTCCGAGGAAGCCACCTGGGACGACTTCCACCTGACCATGTACGGCACGGACCGCGTCCTGGATGCCCTGCACAAGGTCAAGTGGGAAACGGACGGCACCCTCTCCTTCCGCCGGTCCTGTGCGCACGGCGTCTGTGGCTCCGATGCCATGCGCATCAACGGCCGCAACCGCCTCGCCTGCAAGACCCTTCTGAAGGACCTGGACACGTCCAAGCCCATCACGGTCGAGCCGATCAAGGGCCTTCCGGTGGAGAAGGACCTGATCGTGGACATGGAACCGTTCTTCCAGTCGTTCCGCGAGGTCATGCCCTTCCTGGTCAACAAGGGCCACGAGCCCACCCGGGAGCGCCTGCAGTCCGCCGAGGACCGTGAGCGTTTCGATGACACCACCAAGTGCATCCTCTGCGCCGCGTGCACGTCGTCCTGCCCGGTGTTCTGGACCGACGGCCAGTACTTCGGTCCTGCCGCGATCGTCAACGCCCACCGCTTTATCTTCGATTCACGTGATGACGCCGGCGACATGCGCCTGGAGATCCTCAACGACAAGGAAGGCGTGTGGCGCTGCCGCACCACCTTCAACTGCTCCGAAGCATGCCCGCGCGGCATCCAGGTGACCCAGGCCATCGCCGAGGTCAAGCAGGCGATTCTCTCCCGCAAGATCTGACCACACGGATCCAGCGGACGACGGCGCCCCTCCCCACTGCGGGGATGCGGCGCCGTCGTTGTTTCTCCCCACCCGCCCCCTGACCTCGCAAGCTCGGCCAGGGAACCCGGCGGGCGTGGGCCCACAGCCAGTTGTACCAAACGAAAGGGGACGCCGTGTCCCGCTCCGAAAAAGTCACCTTCGAAGGCTCCACCGGCGAAACGCTGTCCGGCATCATCGATGTCCCTGAAGGGCCGGTCAAGGGCTGGGGCGTTTTTTCGCACGGTTTCACGCTCGGCAAGGACAGCCCGTCCGCCTCGCGGATGTGCAAGGCGCTGGCGGACAGTGGCGTGGGCATGCTGAGGTTCGACAACCTGGGCCTGGGCGGATCCGCCGGTGAGTGGTCCGCAGGATCTTTCAGCCACAAGGTGGCGGACACCGTCAAGGCTGCTGAGTTCATGCGCGCCGAGGGGAAGCAGATTTCCCTGCTCGTGGGCCATTCTTTCGGCGGCGCGGCCGTCCTGGCTGCGGCCCGGGAGATCCCGGAGCTCGACGCCGTAGCTACCGTTGGCGCCCCCTTCTCGCCGAAGCACGTGGCACACGTCTTTGACGCAGCCCTGGACAAGATCCTGAGTGAGGGCAGCGCCGAAGTGGACCTTGGCGGGAAACGGGTGGAGATCCGCAAGCACTTCGTGGAAGACCTGGAGAACGCGGACCTGACGGATTGCATCAAGCAGCTGCAGAAGCCGCTGATGGTGCTCCACTCCCCCACGGACAACACCGTGGGGATCGAGAATGCCAGCACCATCTTCCAGACAGCCCGCCACCCCAGGAACTTCGTTTCCCTCGAGGGAAGCGACCATCTCCTCACCGGAAAGGGCCAGGCGGCGCGGGCTGCCCGGATCATCGCCGCCTGGGCGGACCAGTACCTCGACGCCGGGCAGTAACCGGTTGCTGGGTGCCGCCTCCTGCCCGGCTCCGGCGCCTACTTGCCGATTGCGGCATTGCTTTCGCTGATCCACTGCTCGGCAGCCTTCTCGGGCGAGAGCCGCTTGAAGAGGACGTCGGTGTTCATGCGGGCGGTGATCTCGGAGACTGCCGTTGATCCGGTGGGTCCGATGTAGGTAGGGGCGAAGTCCATCTTGCCGATCTGGTCGATGTACTCCGCCTCCACCTTCCCCTGCGGCGTCAACAGGTCCTGGATGGCGGTGCGCATGCCGGAATTGCTGGGGACGCCACGGTCGCTCTGGATGATCTTGGCGGCGGACTCGTCGTTGACCAGGAAGTCCACAAGCTTTGCCGCAGCTTCGGTGTGCTTGCTGCGGGCCGAGATGGTGTAGAACTGCGATGACTGGAGCCAGATGCCCGCGGTGGGTGTTTCGCCGGGGAGTTTGAGCAGCTTCAGGTCGGCGCCGGAGGCCTTGCTGAGCGCGGAGAGCGAGTTGCTCCAGGTGAGCATCATGCCGGCCTGGCCCATGCCCATGAGGGTCTGTTCGGTGCTGACGTTCAACTTCTCCACCGTTTCGGACGCATTTGGCGCTGCCCCGGACTCGCTCAGTTTCAACGAGTAGTCGAAGTAGTCCTGCACGGTGTCCTTGCCCAGGCCCAGCTGGCCGTCCTGCGTGTAGAGCGATTCACCCCGCTGCCGGGCAAAGGCATCCAGCGAATCGTGGGTGAGGACGGTGGCCGTTCCGTAGGTCCCCTTGGGACTCTTGGCCGTCACGTCCGCGGCGGTCTTCGCGAAGTCGTCCCAGCCCCACGTGCTGTCATCCGGAAGCGGGACCCCGGCTGCGGCGAAAACAGTGGGATTGATAACGATGGCGAGGGCGTTGGCACCAGTGGAAACCCCGTATTGCGTGCCCTGGACCTGGCCGTTTTCCAGGGCTCCCGGGTCCATTGTGGACAGGTCCAGCGACCCGCCGACCTTGGACAGATCAAGCAGTGCGCCGCGGTTGGCATACTCGGCGGGATAGGCCCCGCCCATGGTGATGACGTCGGGAGCGTCGTTGGCGGCCACCTGCGTGGCCAGTTTGTCAAAGTAGCCGCTGATATCGCCGTATTCGGGTTTGACCTTAATGTCCGGGTTGGCGGCCTCGAATTCCGCGATGGCCTTGGTGGTCAGCTGCGCACGCCCCTCATTGCCCCACCAGGAGAAACGTATTTCAACGGGCCCGTCCTGCGCTTCGTCGGACGGCGCACTGGAACAGGCTGCGGTGAGGCTCACCAGGCTTATCGCAGCGATGGCTGCAACTGATGTACGCAATGACCGGAAAAGGCTACGCTCCATTGGGTATGCTTCCTTCTGGCATCAGAAAACGGTTTCGTGAAACGTATCAAGATGCTGCCGAAGCGTCAACGCCAGGAAGGCGGACACAGTGAGCAACACCAACAGCACCTCCAGGCCTGCGGCACCGTCCCCGGGGATACACCTAAGCGGCCCCATTGACAGGAACGCACTCGTCCGGCGCCACAACGTCCGCCAGCAGTCCCTGGACCCGCGGAGCCCTGTGTCCGTAGGCAATGGTGAATTCGCCTTCACGATGGACCTCACCGGCCTCCAGTCACTCCCTGGCTCCTATCCTGTGGGGGCAAGGGACGAACTGCCGCCGGGAACACTCCTTGGCACGCAGGCCCAGTGGGCATGGCACGCCACACCGCCCGCCCAGGCCTATGAACTGTCAGGCTCCACGGTCCTCTATGACTCACCGCATGGACCTGTGCCCTACGTGGACATGGTGGGCGGCATCGTCAACGACCGCGAAACCGGGACGTCCCTCGCCGAAACGTGGCTGCGGGCCAACCCGCACCGCCTGGATCTGGGACGCATCGGCTTCAGGCTGGTGGATGCAGGACGAGACCATGCCCTTTCCGAAGGGGACGTCACCGACGCCGAGCAGATGCTCGACCTGTGGACGGGGACAGTCACGAGCCGCTTCACGCTGGCCGGCCACCCGGTGACGGTCATAACGGCGTGCCACCCCGAACGCGACGAGCTCGGCATCCGCGTGGAGTCCGCGGGCCTCCAGGGCCGCCTGGCCATCACCATCGACTTCCCCTACGGCTCGGAGGCATGGCACGACGCCGCGGACTGGACCAGCCCGGACTCCCATACCACCACGCTCGGGGAACCGGCCGCCTCTGGACTGCATGCCGGATCCACCGCCTGGACCGCCCACCGTGAGCTGGATGGATCCCGCTACCAGGTTGTGATCAGTGCACGCGACCTCGCCGTGCTGCAGAGCGGGCAGCACCGTCTCCGGATATGCCCCAACCCGGGCGGCAGCGAGGGCCAGGGCGTGATGGACCTGGCTATTGCTTTCGTCTCCGCCGGGGACGGGGACTGCGTCCCCCGCGGTGAAACCGGTGCTACCTTGGCCGCAGCCAAGCCGGGCGCGGGCACGCCAGCCGGGCCCGCCGTCGTGCTTTCCGGCACGCCAGGCGCTGCAGCGGGCAGCAGCGTGGCAGCGGCCTCGGAGGCGTACTGGCCCGGCTTCTGGCAGTCCGGCGGCGCCATCGAGCTTGCCGCGACGGACGACCCCCGGGCCAAGGAGCTGGAACGCAGGATCGTCCTCTCGCAGTACCTGACGGCCATCAACTGCTCCGGGTCCCTGCCTCCGCAGGAAACCGGGCTGGTGTGCAACTCCTGGCGGGGGCGCTTCCACCTGGAAATGCACTGGTGGCACGCCGCCCACTTCGCCCACTGGAACCGTGTGGAACACCTGCTCCCGTCGCTGCGCTGGTACTCCACCGTGATGGAGGCATCGCGGCAGACCGCCAGGGCGCAGGGTTTCGACGGCGTCCGCTGGCCCAAGCAGGTAGGTCCGGACGGGAGGGAGAGCCCCAGCCCTATCGGCACCTTCCTGGTCTGGCAGCAGCCGCATCCCATCCACCTGGCGGAACTTGCCTACCGCGCCAACCCCAGCCGGGAGGTGCTCGAGGAGTTTGCGGAGATCGTGTTCGAATCAGCCGCGTTCATGGCAAGCTTCGCGCACCCGACGCCGCGGGGATTTGAGCTGGGCCCGCCCCTGATTCCCGCGCAGGAGAGCTACGGCTCCATCCGGGCGTCTGTCACCAATCCCACCTTCGAACTGGCCTACTGGCAGTGGGCCCTGCGGGTTGCAGCGGCCTGGCGGGACCGGTTGGGGCTTGAGCCCGTTCCGGCGTGGCAGGAAGTAGCCAGCCACCTGGTGAAGCCACGGGTACGGGACGGCGTCTACGCGGCCATTGACGTGGACCCCTTCACCATCCGGACGGACCACCCCTCGATGCTGTGCGCACTGGGCGTCCTGCCCGCAACCGACCTGATCGACAAGGACACCATGCGGGCAACGCTCGCCAGCGTCCTTGCCGACTGGGATTGGGACAGCACCTGGGGCTGGGACTATCCGGTGATGGCCATGACCGCCGCGCGCCTTGAGGACCCGGAAGCCGCCGTCAACGCCCTCCTGCTGGACGCCGGGAAGAATACAGTGCTGCCCAACGGGCACAACCGCCAGACTGATTCGCTGCCGCTGTACCTCCCCGGCAACGGCGGACTGCTTGCCGCTGCCGCGCTGATGGCAGCGGGCTGGGACGGCGGACCGGACCGGCATGCACCCGGATTTCCCGCCGGCTGGACCGTGGCCTGGGAAGGACTGGTGGCTGCACCGTAGCAACGTCCAGGCGGTCAGGCAGCAATTCCGGGCGCGGGGCTTGAGGCGGCGGGCGGCGGCAGGGGTCAGCGCTGCCGCGTGCGCCCGTTGCCCCTGCGCCGGGCAGCTGCGGCACGGGCCGGGCTCCGCATGCCGGCCTCAGCTTGTGCCGGCACTTTGCCCGGCTGTACCGGCACTTTTCCCGGCTGGACCTGCCGGGCGCCCCAGGTTCCCTTCTCGTGGCCGGAGGATGAGATGCCGTGGTCAGCCTCGCGGACCGCGGACCAGCCTGCGGAAACGAGGTACACCTGACTCACCAGGTTGAACCAGATCAACAGTCCGATGATGATGGCGAATGGTGCCAGGAGGGGGTTGCGGCCGGCACCGGCGAGAAGCTCGGTGCTGAAGATCTGAAGGACCGTGGTGCCCAACGCCGCCAGGATGGTGCCTTCCAGCAGTGCGCGGCGCGAGAGCTTCAAGTTCGCTGCGAGCCGGAACATGACGAGCGCGGTCACCCAGTTCAAAACGAGGGGCACGCCAATTTTGATGGAGGTGCTCAGCGGGACAGCCAGTGCGTCGTCGAGCCGCAGGAAGTCCGCGACCCATCCCGCGGCCGTGCCAAAGACGAGGGACGCGCCGGCACTGATGACCAGGGCCACGCCCAGCAGCAGCAGGGTTCCGGCGTCGCGCAGTTTCAGGAGGATGGGATTGACCAGTGACGGGGGCAGTTCCATCACGCCGCGGAGGCCGTCCCGCAGGCTCGCAATCCACCGCAGCGACGTATAGACGGTAACGGCTGCCGCGATGGCCGCCGTCCAGCCCAGTCCGTCCGGATTCAGAAGGTCCTGGGGGTCAACCAATCCTTCACTGCCGTTGACCTTCAGGAGGCCCGGCGCGCTCTGGGCCACGCTGCCGATAATGGTCTCCAGCAGTACGGGCTGCCCCCTCAGGACCAGCCCGGCAATGGAAAAGCCGGTGGCGAGGAGGCCGGTGATCGAGAAGAACATATTGAACCCGATGCCTGCACTCATCAGCGGGCCGTGCTGGAGGCTGTAGTGCCGGAAGGCACGCATGGGGCGGAAAGCGTTCAGGCGTGCAAGCAGCCACTGGGACATGGCCATTAGGCCGGCTACGGGTCCACCGCCGGCCCTGCGGGCCCTGTTCCATTCCATCCGTTTTTGGATGGCGGCCAGCTTCAGGTGGGCCTGGTCAGTGGGAAGCGGTTGCTGTCCCGCCTGTTTCGGCTGTGCCCGGGGCGGAATCCGCGGGTCTGGTGCCGTCGTTGTCAGTTTGGGTCCCAAAGTCCAGCTCTTCCCGTAGCTGCCAGATGCCGTTGGCATCGTGCTCGTAAAGTCCCATGCTAACCACGGGGAAGGTGGCCCTGTAGTTCCTCAGCACCGTTTCGGCTTCATCGAGGTTTTCCGGCGCCACATCGTGCGCGATGGTGACGTGCGGGTGGTACGCAAACGGCAGCTCACGGTGGAGGGGGCCCTGCTGGAGCTTTTCGTGGAGGTCGACGCAGTCCTCGAACCCGTCCTCCACATTGATGAAGACCACCGGGGAAACAGGGCGGAACGTCCCCGTGCCTGCGATGGTGACGTCGAAAGGGCTTTGCTGGCGGGCCACCTCGCGGACATGCTCCAGCGTGCCCTCCCAGTCCCGCGTGGTGGTGGTGGTGACCAACGTGATGTGGGCCGGCACGACGTCCGCCAGGGGATCGCCGAAGGATGCCCGCCAGCGCTGCAGCTCTTCGGCAATGTCGGCCGGGAAACCCAGGATGACGCCAACGCTGATGTCTTCCGGCCGGGACACGGGGCTGGCAGCCGCAGCACGGTGATCCGCAGGGTCTGCGTGCGAACCGCCGGGGGTTCCCGCCACCCGGCGGGTGGCACGGGCAGCTTCCCTTGCCGCGACTTTGCTGGACGACATGGCGCTAACGGACTCCGGCAAGGCTGAGGGACGGAAGGAAGCCCACGCGCTCGTACACCTGCGCGAGGGTGGCCGAGGCGATCTCGCGGGCGCGCTCGGCGCCGTGTGCGAGCAGCCTGTCCAGCTCCGCAGGATCGGACATCAGCTCATTGGTGCGGTTCCGCAACGGCGTAACGAACTCAACCATGACCTCAGCAAGATCCACCTTGAGGTGGCCGTACATCTTGCCCTGGTATTCAGCTTCGAGCTCAGGGATGGTTTTGCCCGTCAGGGACGAGTAGATGGTCAGCAGGTTTGAGATGCCCGGCTTTTCTTCAGCGTCGAAGCGGATGTCGGTTCCGGCGTCGGTCACTGCCGACTTGATGCGCTTGGCCGCGACCTTCGGGTCCTCCAGAAGCTGGATGGCTCCGTTGGGCGACTCCCCCGTCTTGGACATCTTGGCGCTGGGGTTCTGAAGATCGTAGATCTTGGCGCTTTCCTTGACGATGGTCGCCTCGGGAACAGTGAACGTGTGGCCAAACCGGGTGTTGAACCGCTGGGCCAGGTTGCGGGTGAGTTCCAGGTGCTGGCGCTGGTCCTCTCCCACGGGCACCAGGTCGGTCTGGTACAGCAGGATGTCCGCGGCCATCAAGGTGGGATAGGCGAACAGGCCCAGGGTGGCGGCGTCGGCGCCGGACTTCTGGGTCTTGTCCTTGAACTGGGTCATCCGCGAGGCTTCGCCGAATCCGGTGATGCAGTTCAGTGCCCAGGCGAGCTGCGCGTGCTCCGGCACATGGGACTGGACAAAAAAGATGCTCTTGTCCGGATCGATGCCCGCGGCGATGTACTGGGCGGCCACAATCCGGGTGCGCTTGGCCAGTTCAGCGGGATCGAAGTCCACCGTGATGGCGTGCAGGTCCGGAATAAAGAACACGGCGTCGTACTCCGCCTGCATGTCAACCCAGTTGCGGACGGCTCCGATGTAGTTGCCCAGGTGCAGGGAGTCGGCTGTGGGCTTGGCGCCGGAGAGGATGCGCTTCTTGGTTGCCGGGGAGATCTGGCTAGTCATGGGAGAGGAAACCTTCGGGGCTCAGAGCTGGTAGTCCACTACCAGCGGGGCATGGTCGGAGAAGCGGGTGTCCCACGAGGGTGCCCGGTCAACCACGGCCGAGATGGCGGCCGCCGCCAGGGCCGGGGTGGCCAGGTGGTAATCGATGCGCCAGCCGGTGTCGTTGTCGAACGCCTTTCCGCGCTGGGACCACCACGTGTAGGGACCGTCCACCGGGCCGGCCAGGTTGCGGTGGACGTCCTGCCAGCCGATTTCCTCGCCGAAGAACCGGTCAAAGTAGGCGCGTTCCTCCGGCAGGTGGCCCGCCTTCTTGAGGTTGGCCTTCGAGTTGCGGATGTCCAGCGGTGTGTGGGCAACGTTGAGGTCACCCACCACCAGGGCGTGGTCGCTGTGTTTGGTCAGTTCCGGCAGCCGTGTGGTCATGACGTCCAGGAACCGGAACTTGTCATCCTGCTTGGGCGTGCCTACCTCACCGGAGTGGACATAAGCGCTCGCAACAGTGAGCTGGACCGGGTGTCCGGCGGCATCTGCGAAACGGAAATCGGCTTCCACCCAGCGTCCGGCCGTGGCAAAGTAATCGTCGCCAATGCCGTTACGGGTTGCCAGGGGTTCCTCCCGGGAAGCGATTGCGACGCCGGCGCGGCCTTTGGCTTCAGCCTCGGCGTGCAGGATGTGCCACCCTTCGCCCAGCAGCTGCCGGACGATAGCGTCAGGGGCGCGGACTTCCTGCAGGCAGAGGATGTCCACTCCGCGCGGCTCAAGCCACGCCGCCATTCCGTTTTTGTAGGCAGCCCGGAGGCCGTTGACATTAACGGACGCGATGCGAAGGTGGTCCTTCTTCAATGCCGAGATCACCCGCTCCACTCTAGTCGATGATGGTTCCGGTGACCGGCTCTCCACTGCCGCCGGAGGACTTGATCATGTCCCGTGCATTGGTGGCTGTGATCTCAATGGTTTCCAGGGCCCGGTTGATGGTGTCCTGGTTGGCAGCGGCGCCCTTGGCGCGTTCCTCTTCCACCACGCGGATCTGCACCTGGACGATCTTGAACGAGTGGTCCAGCTTAAGGTCACGGACCTCGTCCGCCTGGCTGCGCTCGGCAACCACCCGGGTTCCGCCCTGGTCGGCCGAGGCGTACGGACCCCGCCCTGCAGCGGTGCTGAAGGCATTCTGGGCTTCCGTCAGCTTTGCTCCTGCCTTCTTGGCGGCCTTCTGGATGCTGAAGACAACAAAGCAGGCCAGCGCCAGCCAGAAGGCGGCGATGATGGCAACAACCCAGCCCACGACGTCGTTTTGGTTTGCCGCGAAGATGACGGCCACAACGAAGGCGGTGACGAGGACCATCAGTCCCGGCCCGCTGATGCGGAACATGGAGAATCCGCCCCTGGCGGGTTTGGAGGATGACTTGGAGCTGCCCAGAGATTGCATGCACCCATTCTCTCAAATGCCGGAGTATGCTCCCGCCGCCTTCCACCCGAGGCGAACACACCCCTACTTCAGGAAGAGCTGCCGCAGCCGTACAGTCGTGAGCAGCATGCCGACGGCGGTCATCATCAGGTAGTAGCCGATGTGGACGGGGGTGGCCGCGGTGAAGGTGCCCACGCTGATCTGGCGCAGCAGCTCGACACCGTGCCAGAGCGGCATGGCCTGGATCAGCCATTGGATGGCCTGCGGGTAGACGCTCAGCGGGTAGAAGGTGGCGCTGAACAAGAACATGGGCAGCATCACGAAGTTGACCCAGTCCATTTGCTGGAAGGTCTTCAGGAAACTGGTGATCCCCATCCCGATACTCGCGAACCCGAACGCGATCAGCACGGAGGCAGGCACCATCAGGAGCGCCCAGGGCGTGGTAATCAAGCCCATAAGCCCCATCACCGCCGTGAAACCCGTGGCGTAGAGCAGGCCGCGCAGGAGCGCCAGGAAGATCTCCCCGAGGGCAACGTCCAGCGGCCCCAGCGAGGTATACAGCATGCCCTGGTACAGCTTCGCGAAGTTCATTTTGAAGAACACGTTCCAGGTGGAGTCATAGACCGCGCCGTTCATCGCCGAGACTGCCAGCAGGGCCGGGGCAATGTATGCGGCGTAGCTGATCTCCCCGCCGCCGGGGCCCTGGACGGAGCCCACGATTGCGCCGAGCCCCACCCCCATGGAGATGAGGAACAGGACCGGCTCGAAGAACCCGGAGAGCATCACCAGCCAGTTTGTGCTCCGGGTGGCCAGCAGGCCGCGCGAAATGACGGCCCTGGCGTTGCGCGAATACAGCGGCCCGAACGTCCTGCTGCGGGCCTGGTCCGGTGCGCTTTCCACTGGCAGGCCGGCGCTCACTTGCCCATCCTTGCCGCGAACTGCCGCCGGGTCAGGAACCAGCCCAGCACTGCAAGAGCCACGAGCACCACCGCGTGGAGGACGGTCAGCAGCGGCGGCTGCTGGTACCCGTAGCTGAAGACGCGTCCCAGTTCGGTGCCATGCCAGATGGGCGAGATCCAGCCCACCCAGCGCACCGCCAGCGGAAGGCTGTCCAGCGGAAAGAAGGTCCCGGAGAACAGGAAGAGCGGCATCACGATAAACCGCATCACCAGCGCAAATTGGCCCTTGTCCTCGGTGATGGAGGCCGAGTACGCCATCAGCGGCAGGCCAAAGGAAAGGCCCGCGAGCGTTGCCACCAGGATGGTGGCCCACCCCAGCCGCCGGGCGCGGCACCGAACAGGACAATAGCGGCGAAGTAGACGGCGGACTGCAGCAGGAGGCGCAGGGTTACCGCCATGATGTGGCCCGCCGCGATCTGCTGGGGAGTCAGCGGCGAGGCGTGCGGCCCGTAGTAGGTGCGGCGCCATTTGAACCCGTCCATCACGGGGAACGTGAACTCGTTGGTGGCCGTCATCACGGACGCGGACACCAGCAGCGCCGGGGCCACGAAGGTCACGTAGCCCACTCCCCCGAAGGCCTCCGCGCCCTGCGCGTCTACCAGGGTGGCCAGGCCCACGCCCATGGCAAACAGGTACGCCACCGGGTGGCCCACGCTGTACATGATGATGGACCAGCCGTAGCCCTTCATCACCCGCAGGACCTGCTCGGCGTAATAGAACGCGCCCCACCGCCGTGCCCTGGCAGCCGCAATGTCCGGGCTGTGGGCCCGCAACGCCTCCCTTGCCGTGCCGTCAGTCAACAAGGCTTCTGCCCGTCAACCGCAGGAACACGTCCTCCAGCGAGGACCTCCGCACCAGCGATGTCAGCGGCCGCAGGCCGCGGGACGCCACCTGCTCAAGGGCGGACTCGCCGTCGTGCGCGTAAATCAGCACCCGGTCCGGCAGGACTTCCAGCCGTTCCCCGACGCCCTGCAGCTCCGAGGCGATGGTGGTGTTCCGCTCGGATCCGAACCGGAGCTCAACCACCTCGCGGGTGGAGTGCTCGCGGATCAGCTGCGCGGGCGATCCCTCAGCCATGATCCTGCCCTTGTCCACCACGATCAGCCGGTCGCAGAGCTGCTCGGCCTCGTCCATGTAGTGGGTCGTCAGGATGAGGGTGACGCCCTGTTCCTTCAGCCGGAACAGTCGGTCCCAGAGGATGTGCCGGGCCTGGGGGTCGAGCCCGGTGGTGGGTTCGTCCAGCAAGAGGATCCGGGGTTCGTTGATGAGCGAACGGGCGATGGTCAGCCGCCGCTTCATGCCGCCGGACAGCGCGTCCACCTTGGACTTTGCCTTATCCGTCAGCTGGGCGAACTCCAGCAGTTCATCGGCTTTCGGCTTCAGGTAGCTCATGGGCAGGCCGAAGTACCGGCCGTAGACCAGGAGGTTATCGCGGACCCGGAGTTCCTCGTCCAGGTTGTCCTGCTGCGGCACCACGCCCAGGTGCGCCCTAACCTCGGGCCCGTGCGAGTCGGGGTCGAGTCCCATGATGTGGAGGGCTCCGGAGGTGCGCCGGGTGACGCCGCCGATCATCTTCATGGTGGTGGACTTGCCGGCGCCGTTGGGCCCCAACAGGCCGAAGGACTCCCCCGCGGGGACGCTGAACGAAATGCCGTCCACGGCGGCAACGTCGCCGTAGGTCTTGGTCAGGTTTTCTGCCGTGATGACGGTCGGGCGGGCTTCGGTGGGAGGCTCATCGGCTGGCTGGACGGCGCCGGTTGCGCCGCCGGAAGACATGGTGGCTTTGTTGTGCACCCTCCGCAGACTAGTAGAGCCGGCGGGCAGGTGGAAGGGGACTTCCACTTCTGCGCTCAAGCTTTTCGCTTAAAGGACGACGGCGGCACCGCACCTTTGTCCAACAAGGTGCGGTACCGCCGTCGGGCGATGAAAAGGGGCTACCTGGCTACCTGGCGGTGGCCGGGCCGCTTGCCTGTGCCGCTTGGCGTTCGGCGGCTTCCACCACGTTGGTCATCAGCAGCGCCACGGTCATGGGACCGACGCCTCCGGGGTTCGGCGAAATCCAGCCGGCAACCTCGGCAGCGGCGGGATCGATGTCGCCAAAGACCCTGCTCTTGCCGGTCTCGGGGTCGGTTTCGCGGGTGACACCGACGTCGAGTACGGCGGCACCCGGCTTTACGTCCGCAGCCTTGACGATGTGCTTGGCACCCGCCGCGCCCACGATCACGTCAGCCTGCCGCAACAGCTCCGGCAGGTTCTTGGTTCCGGTGTGCGTCAGGGTCACGGTGGCGTTCACGGCCCGCCGGGTCAGCAGCAGTCCGATCGAACGGCCGATCGTGACACCGCGGCCCACCACCACTACGTGCTTGCCGGCAAGGCTGAAGCCGTTGCGCTCCAGGAGCTCGATGACGCCGCGGGGCGTGCACGGCAGCGGCGAGGTGATCTCCCCGTTGACGTTGAGCACCAGCCGGCCAAGGTTGGTGGGGTGCAGTCCGTCCGCGTCCTTGGCGGGGTCGATGCGCTCAAGGATGGCGTCGGTGTCCAAGTGCTTCGGCAGCGGCAGCTGCACGATGTACCCGTGGCAGGCGGGGTCCGCGTTGAGCTCGTCAATGAGGTCCTCAACCTGCGCCTGGGTGGCGTCCGCCGGCAGCTCCCGCTGGATCGAGTTCATCCCGATTTCCTCGGACTGCTTGTGCTTCATGGACACGTACAGCTGCGAGGCCGGATCTGCACCCACGAGCACGGTTGCAATGCCGGGAGTGACGCCCTTGGCCTTGAGCGCGGCCACGCGTTCAGCCAGCTCGGACTTGATGGCGGCAGCGGCTGCCTTGCCGTCCAGGATCCGTGCGGTCTTGGTCATTTCAGTCATGTGATCACCACTGCTCGTGCTGCGGGTACAGCGGGAAGTCGGCGGCGAGCTTGTCCACGCGGGCCTGCAGGGACTCCACGTCGGCGCTGTTGCCAGCCTTCAGCGCGGTGGCGATGATCTCTGCCACCTCGGTGAACTCGGCGGCGCCGAAGCCGCGGGTGGCCAGCGCCGGGGTGCCGATGCGCAGGCCCGAGGTGACCATCGGCGGGCGGGGGTCGAACGGAACGGCGTTGCGGTTCACGGTGATACCCACCGAGTGCAGGAGGTCCTCGGCCTGCTGGCCGTCCAGCTGCGAGTTGCGCAGGTCAACGAGGACCAGGTGGACGTCCGTGCCGCCGGTAAGGACGGAGACGCCGGCTTCGGCAACATCGGCCTGGTTGAGGCGGTCGGCGATGATCTTCGCACCCTCCAGGACGCGCTCCTGGCGCTCCTTGAATTCCTCGGTGCCGGCGATCTTGAAGGCCACGGCCTTGGCGGCGATGACGTGCATGAGCGGGCCGCCCTGCTGGCCCGGGAAGACGTTGGAGTTAAGCTTCTTGGCCCACTCCTGCTTGGCCAGGATCACACCGGAGCGCGGGCCGGCGAGGGTCTTGTGCACGGTGGAGGTGACGACGTCGGAGTGCGGCACCGGGCTGGGGTGCAGTCCGGCGGCAACCAGTCCGGCGAAGTGCGCCATATCGGTCCAGAGCAGCGCGCCAACCTCGTCCGCGATGGAGCGGAAGGCGGCGAAGTCCAGGTGGCGCGGGTAGGCGGACCAGCCGGCGATGATGACCTGAGGCTTTTCGGCGATGGCCTGCTCACGGAGCTTGTCCATGTCCACGCGGAAGTTGTCTTCCTCCACCTGGTAGGCAGCCACGTTGTAGAGCTTGCCGGAGAAGTTCAGCTTCATGCCGTGGGTCAGGTGGCCGCCGTGGGCCAGGGACAGGCCCAGGATCTTGTCGCCGGGGGTGATCATGGCGGAGAGTGCAGCGGCGTTGGCCTGGGCACCGGAGTGCGGCTGGACGTTGGCGTACTCGGCGCCGAAGAGGGCCTTGACCCTGTCGATGGCCAGCTGCTCTGCCACGTCAACGTATTCGCAGCCGCCGTAGTAGCGGCGGCCCGGGTAGCCCTCGGCGTACTTGTTGGTAAGGACGGAGCCCTGTGCTTCCATAACGGCGCGGGGGGCGAAGTTCTCGGAGGCAATCATTTCCAGGGTGCCGCGCTGGCGGCCGAGCTCCTGGTCAAGGACTGCTGCGATTTCTGGGTCAAGCTCAGCCAGCGGCTGGTTGCTGACGGCGGTGGTGGAGGTGGCTGTAGTCACGAAAGAACTCCTGGCTAGGCGTACGGGCACTGCTAAGGTCAGGCTACCGGCTGGCGCACCTTCACGCCGCACTGATGACAGCGCGTGGAAGCTGCGGGCATGGCGCTGCGGTACTGACGCAGGTGCAGCCCCAAATCCGGCAAGACATGACCCTCGGCCCAGGCGTACGATCCGTGGTCTTCGTGATTGCCGCTCCCTGGTGGTTAGCCACCCAACGCCAGTTGCGACCCTCACAGCGTACCAAAACCGGGGGCCGCTGCGCGGGTAGGCTATGAGGCGTGAGTGAAGAGCAGCTGAAGCAATCGTACGTAGTAACCCTGTCCTGCCCGGACCGCCCGGGAATCGTCCACGCGGTGGCCGGCGCCCTGTTGGTGGCGGGATGCAATATTACGGATTCGCAGCAGTACGGCAGCCCCGCCACCGGCAACTTCTTTATGCGGGTGGAGGTGACCACGGCGGCCCCCGCGTCAGAGCTCCGGGCAGCCTTGGAGCCGGTCGCCGAGGCCTTTGGCATGCAGTGGAGCCTGAACGCGGTGGGACAGAAGGTCCGCACCCTGGTGATGGCCAGCACCTCCGCCCACTGCCTGAACGACCTGCTCTTCCAGCAGCGGTCCGGGACGCTCCCCATCGAGATACCGGCCATCGTCTCCAACCACCAGGACCTGGCCGGGCTGGCCGAGTTCTACGGCATCCCGTTCCACCACATCCCGGTCACCAAGGACACCAAGGACACCAAGGTCCAGGCTGAGGACAAGCTCCGTGCCCTCATCGCCGAGCACGACATCGAGCTGACCGTCCTGGCCCGCTACATGCAGATCCTTTCCGACGAGCTCTGCACCGAACTCACCGGCAAGGCCATTAATATCCACCACTCGTTCCTGCCCTCCTTCAAGGGCGCCAAGCCGTACCACCAGGCCCATGCGCGCGGCGTGAAGCTGATCGGTGCCACAGCGCACTACGTGACGGCGGCACTGGACGAGGGCCCCATCATCGAGCAGGAAGTCATCCGCGTGGACCACGCCCGCACCCCGGAGCAGTTCGTCCAGATGGGCCGGGACGTGGAGGGCCGCACACTGGTCCAGGCCGTCCAGTGGCACGCGGAGCACCGGGTGCTGCTGGACGGAAACCGGACTGTGGTCTTTAACTGACGGGTATGTACACCGCGGGGAGGCGGGCCGGACCTTAGGTCCGGTCTTCCTGCCGGTCCCTGCCCATGTAGCCGCCGGTGAAGCCTCCCGCAATCAGCACCACTGCCCCGAGCCGCGCGAGCCCGACACCCAGCCGGCGCCTGCCCCGCCGCCGTGCAGCCCAGGACCCGGCAAAGATCAGCACCGCTGACGCGTTCAAGCCGGCATGCACCACGCCAATCCGCTGCGTTTTCCTGTCGGCAAGAGCCCACTCCGCCCATCCGCTCAGCGCCGTGGGCACCGCGGAGAGCACACCGAGTCCAACAAGGCGGGTGGCCGCCCGCTGCGTGCCGGCATCCGGGTACAGATCGAGGAAGACGGCCATGAACCAGGCCCCGAAGGGAACGTCGGTGAGGACAGGGTGCAGCGGTATGCCGGTGGCCTGGCCGTGCAGCACGTTCCGGAGGCGCTCATTCCGCACGAGCCGTCCGGCCAGCGGCCTGGCCGCATCAACAGGTATGTCGAGGGCCTTGAGCCGCTCAATGCTTCCCATGAGCTGGCGGAACCGACTGGTTTTGCCGCGCCCGGCCGTCCGCAGGTGCAGGCCCGGAATACCCGCTTGCCGTAGTTCCATGGGGCCCATCGTAGCCATCGGGACCTGCCCCGTCATCAGGCCCAAGGTCCCCCCGGGGAGCGGACATCCGGACGCCGGTGCGCGCGGTGTCCTAGGCTTGGCCCATGGCTCCTCTGTATCCTTTCGCCGGGACCACCCCGGCCGTCCACGACTCCGTTTTTGTTGCCCCGACGGCGTCGATCATCGGCAACGCCACCCTCGCCCGGGATTCAAGCGCCTTCTACGGCGTCTCCGTCCGGGCCGATACCGCTGCCATCTCCGTGGGTGAAGGCAGCAACCTGCAGGACAACGTGGTGCTGCACGCGGATCCCGGCTTCCCCTGCACGGTGGGCGAACGCGTCAGCGTGGGGCACGCCGCCGTCGTGCATGGCTGCACTGTGGAGGACGACTGCCTGATCGGGATGGGCGCCACCGTCCTCAACGGTGCGGTGATCGGCGCCGGCTCGCTGGTTGCGGCCGGCGCCGTGGTCCTGGAAGGCACGGTGGTGCCGCCCCGCTCGCTGGTGGCCGGAGTTCCGGGCAAGGTCCGCCGGGAACTCACCGAGGAGGAGTACGACGGCGTCCGGGCCAACGCCGCCCGCTACCGCGAACTGGCCGCCGCCCACCGCGACCTGCACGCCTCCTAGTCCAGGCTGATAGGCCCGATGGCATCCAGCAGTTCGCCCGGACCCGGGTTGCCCGGAGCGGAGGAACCGCCCAGGTGGTTCACCACGCCCCACACCGCGTTCAGCCCGGTGGTTACGGCGCCCTCGGCCCAGCCGGCGGTAAAGGAGACGTCGTCGCCGGCCAGGAAGATGCCCCGCTGTGATTCGGGCAGTGCATCCTGTTTGAAGTGCGTGAAGAGCCGCTGCTGGTAGCGGTAGTGCCCCGGCAGGTTGGCCTTGAAGGCGCCCATGAAGTTGGGGTCGGCCTCCCAGGACACCGTGATGGGCTGGCCCACGATGTGGCTGGCGATGTCCACTCCCGGGTAGATCTGTTCCAGCGAGTGCAGCATCAGCTCCACCCGTTCGTCGGCATCCAACGCCAGCCACTTGAGCGCGTCATCGTTCCAGGTGTAGGAGAGCAGGATGACGGCGGGCTGGTCCGGCCCGTTGTCCAGCAGGTAGGTGGCACGGTTGAGCCGGTCCGTCAGCGTCATGGAGAGCACCTCGTTGCCGGTGTCCGGATCGATGTCCTTCCAGAACGGCCGGTCCACCATCACGAAGGTCTTGGACGACTGCATGTAGTGCGAGCGCTCGATGGCGGTCCACAGCTCCGCGGGGAACAGCGCCTCTTCCGTGTGGATCCGGGTGGAGAGCAGCCAGGACTGGCAGGTGGTTACCACCGCGGGGTACCTGGCTTCGCGGCCCCAGCGTTCACGGATGCGCAGGTTGCCGTCGGGGTCGCGGCTGATCTTTCCCACGGCACCGCGGGGCGAACCGGAGTGCAGTGACGCCAGGGACGTTCCGTCCGGCCAGTGCACCATGCCCGACGGCGCGTGCCGCCAAAGTGCCTCGGGCAGCCGCTGCGCTCCCCCGCTGATGAGCCGGTGCTGGTCATCGGCGTCGGTGTACACCACGCGGAGGATCTCCAGGATAGAGTTCGGGAAGTCCGTATCCCAGCCGCCCGTGCCGAAGCCCACCTGGCCGAAGGCCTCCCGGTGCGCAAACCCTGCCTTCTTAAAGGAGTCGCTGGCCGCGATGAAGCCGTAGAAGGTCTGCTCGTCCATCAGGGGCAGCAGCTCGTTCCACAGTTCCTTGATCCGGGCGGTATCCCTGGACCGGATGGCATCCTGCATCTCGACGAACCTGGCGCCGTCATTCACAGCGGCCTTCCAGGCCTCCGCCACCTCCCGGAAGAACGGCGGGAGGTCCCCCGGCTTTTCCGCATAGTGCTTCTTGCCCGCCAGTTCGATCACGGTGCTGGACGTGGCCGGGGACAGCGGGTTGGGAAACTCCTGGGTGTCCAGGCCCAGCAGGTCGATGTAGTGGTAGAACGCCTTGCCGGATACAGGGAACCTCATGCCGCCGAGGTCGGCCACCACTCCGGGCGCCGCGGGAAACGCCGCCGTGCGGAGGCGTCCGCCGATCTGGTCCGCCTCATAGACAACCGGGCGCAGGCCCAGTTTCATGAGTTCGTAGGCCGTGACCAGGCCGGAGAGCCCTGCTCCGATGACGGCGACTTCCGTTCCCAGCAGTTCGGCCGGCACGGATCCCAGCCCGTCCGGGTGGGCCAGGTAGTGGTCGTAGCTGAAAGGGAAATCCGGGTTCAGCATGGTGATGGGACCGGCTGCGGCGCCGCCCGCGGTGGCAGGAGCAGCCGGGCCGGCGGAGGTGCTGGACGGGTCCGAGGCCGGCAGTTCGGTAGCGATGGTCATGAGATTTCTGCCTTCGTCGTTTCGGGGGCTTGTGTGGTTGGAAGTTGGCGACCGGACAACTCACGGTATTCCTCGTTGCTCATGGCAGCCACCCTGGAGTTCCGGCGTCCGTAGCCGAAATAGGCGGCCACGCCCACCAGCATCCAGACGGCGAACACCACCCATGTGTCAGCGCCCAGGTTGGCCATCAGGTAGGCGCACATCGCGGCCCCAAGGATGGGCGTGAGCGGGAAGAGCGGCACCCGGAAGGTCCGCTCCAGCTCCGGCCGGGTGCGGCGCAGGTAGATGACGGCCACGTTGACCAGGGCGAAAGCAAACAGGGTACCGATGCTGGTGGCGTCGGCGAGCGCGCCAAGGGGCACCAGCCCGGCAGTGAGCGCGACGGCGGCTCCCACCAGGAGCGTGCCGGCAACAGGGGTGCCGGTGCGGCGGGAAACGCGGCCGAAGATGCTGGGGATGAGGCCGTCGCGGGACATCGACATCAGGATACGCGTCTGGCCGTAGAGGACAATCAGCACGATGCTCGCAATCGCCAGCACTGCTCCGGCAGCGAAAACGAGCACAATCCACGGCTGGCCGGTGATCTCTTCGAGAATCCGGACCAGCGCGGCATCGGTTCCATCGAACCAGCCCCAAGGGCGGGCGCCGATCGCCGCTACTGCCACCAGGACGTAAATGGTCGTGACGATCAGCATGGACAGCATGATGGCACGCGGCAGGTCCCGCTTGGGATTGCGGGCCTCCTCCCCGGCAGTGGAGGCGGCGTCGAAGCCGATGTAGGAAAAGAAGACGGTGGAGGCGGCTGCCGAGACGCCGGCGGCACCCATCGGTAGCAAGGGCTCGAAGTTGCCCGCGTTGAAGGCGGTGAACGCCACGGCGCAGAAGAAGAGGAGGATGCCCACCTTGATGACGACAATCGTGGTGTTGATCCAAGCACTCTCCTTCGCTCCGCGGACCAGGAGGATGGTTGCCAGCACCACGATCACCATGGCCGGTATGTTGACCACACCGCCGGCGCCGGGGGGCTGTGACACCGCGTCCGGGAGGACGGAACCGAACACCGCCAGGGTCTCATTGACATACTGTCCCGCGCCCACCGCGACGGCGGCCACTGAGACGGCGTACTCCAGCACCAGGCACCAGCCGCAGATCCAGGCCATGCCTTCGCCCATGGTGGCGTAGGTGTAGGAGTAGCTGGAGCCGGCCGCAGGGACCATGCCGGCCATCTCCGCATAGGAAACGGCGGACAGCAGGGCGGCCAGGCCGGCGATGGTGAAGGAGATCCAGATGGCCGGTCCGGCCAGTGGAACGGACTCCCCCAGGATCACCAGGATTCCGGTCCCCAGCGTGGCGCCCACGGAGATCATGGTCAGCTGAAGGATACCGAAACTCCGGACCAGGCGGGGGCCGCCGCCGTTGTTTTCGGCCTCGCTGACCATCTGGGCGATCGGCTTGCGGCGCAAAAGTTGCGCGCCCAGGGCGGGACGGGCCTGGGGTCCGCCGGGGCCGCCCGTTGCCGGGCCGGTAAGTGTAGGCACAGTCATCGTTGACGTCCGTTCATGTCGTTGGCTGGTTGGTCTGGTTTTCCCCTCACCCAGCGTAGGTGTGTGAGCGGCATCTCACAGTGTGCAGAATGACCTATAGTGTTCATCCATGAGACGCAATGCACCAGTCAAGGACGGCACCCAGGATCAGCTCGACGCCGTCACGCTGGGGCAGTTCCTCGGTGCGCTTCCTCCGGAAGTTTCCGTGGTGAACGACGCCGGCGCCGCCGAGGTCCCCCTGCGCTGGGTGGAGCCCAGCGAGCTGGATGACCCCACCCCCTACCTGATGGACGGTGAATTCGTCCTGACGGCAGGCCTGCCCTTCCGCGGCGGCGGCAGCAGCGAGGCGAAGGCGGACGGATACGTCCGGCGGCTCGTGGCGGCCGGGGTCGCGGCCCTGGGCTTCGGCCTGGAGCCGTACTACGACGCCGTACCGGACCACCTGGTGCAGGCCTGCCGGCGGCACGGGCTCACGCTGGTGGAGGTTCCGGCCAGCGTTCCGTTCGCTGCGCTGGGGCTCGAGTTTTCCAAGCTTCTCGAATCCGGCAACGCACGGGTCTTCAGGCAGCTGGCGGAGACCAACCGCCACCTGATGCGGGCGGTCCTCTCCGCCCGTCCGGAACATGAACTGCTGGCGGCGCTGATCCAGCGCGTTCCAGTGTGGGCTGTGCTGGTGGGCTCGGACGGGAGGGTACGCGCCCGGGCGGGCGCCGCCGTCGGACTTTCCCAGCTCCAGCCGCTGCTGAAGAAGCTCCTCGGCGGCAGCGGCCCGCGCGTGGAAACGGAAACCCTGGAAGCAACCGGAGGGCCGGTGCTGGTGTTCGGCCACCCGCTGCGGAGCACCCGGGACGCCACCCTTGGAAGCCTGGTGCTTGGGACGGAGAAGCCCCTCACCCCGGCGCAGAACAACGTGGTTTCGTCGGTGGTGGGACTGCTGGAGTTGCTGGTCCGGCAGCGGACCAGCGGCTCCCTGGCCCCCAGCCAACTGGCCACAGCCCTGCTGCTGCGCCCGGAGAGCCTGTCCGGGGGCAATAGCCGCGAGCTGAACAGCCTCCAGGACCTGCTGGCCCAGAGCGTTTCCGGAACCAGGCCAGGACCGGTCCGGGTGGTGCAGGGCGTGCGCGCGGAACCATCCACCGCCATGGCCGATGGCCCGGTCCGGGAGCTGCTCCAGTGGCGCAGGTTCTTCGACACCAAGATGGTGGAGCTGACGGACTACGGTTTCGCGGCCGTGACCCGGCTCAAAGTGGATGAAACCCTGCTGGCAGAGGTGGAACAGCTGGGCTGGCGCCTGGTGGTGGGCGAACCCACTGAGCTGCCTGGGCTGGCCGCCGCCTACCGGCGCGCCAGCGCGCTGCGCCCCCGCGTGGCCACCGCCCGCGAGAGCCTCCGGGAGGAGGAGCTGACGTGGTCGGTCACCGGCCTGCTGGGAAGCGATGCCGGTGCGCTGCTGGCCGCACGGCTCCTGGCGCCGGTGCTGGAGCTGGACGCCGAGCGAAGGGCGTCACAGCTTCGTGTGCTCCGGTCCTGGCTGGGCGCGCACGGGAGCTGGGATGCAACCGCCAAGGACCTGGGACTGCACCGGAACAGCGTCCGCCGCCAGATCAACGGCGTGGCAGAGCTGCTGGGCATTGACCTGGGGCAGGCCCAGGCCCGGGCCGAGCTCTGGATTGCGCTTCAGTACGTGGATGACGCCGAGCCGGCGGACCCTGCCTAGGAGCCCCACAGTCGGTAGAGGTCAGGGCGGCGTTCTGCCAGGTACGGCACATTCTGCCGCTCACGGGCGGCGGCGCCCGGATCCACCTCCGCGAAGAGAAGCTGTGGTTCCCCGCCCGCCTCGGCCAGCAATCCGCCGTCGGGCCCGGCAACAACGCTGCGGCCCAGGAACCTGCAGCCGTCCTCTTCCCCGGAGTGGTTCGCGTAGGCAATCGTCAGCTGGCTCTCCAGCGCACGCGCCCGCAGCAGGACCTGGGGCACGTCGTCAAAGCCGTGCGCCAGGGCGGTGGGGACCAGCAGCAGTTCCGCGCCCCTGACCGCAGCGGCGCGGACGGACTCCGGAAACTCGACGTCGTAACAAATCACCAGGGAAGTGGGGATGCCGTTGAAGTCCACGACGGCGGGAGCCTCCCGGGCGGGGCTGAACGCCGCCCGCTCGTCATCGCCGAACAGGTGCACCTTGCCATAGCTGAGCAGGGAGGCACCGCTGGCGTCCAGGAGGGTCGCGCTGATCTGCCAGTCACCCTGCCCAATAACCCGCGGGAGACTGTAGACCAGCCCAATGCCATTGCTGCGCGCAATGCCCGCCAGCCGCTCCTCCAGTGCCGGCAGCAGGGAAGGATCCAGGCCGGAACGCACCCTGCGGGGAGCATAGCCCACGGGAAAAAGCTCGGGCGTCACCAGGACGGCCGCCCCGCGGGCTGCCGCGGTCCGGGCAGCAGCGGCGATTACGCGGCAGTTCGCCTCCACGTCAAGGACCACAGAGTTTTCCTGCAGGAGTGCCAGCAGCACTGCTACCACCTTCCCTCGTTGGAGCGGCCGCGGATTGGGCCTTCCTCCAGCCTAGCGAGGCCCCGTTCGCGCAATCGGGGCTGTTTGCACCCCTGCGGGCGGCTGCGGGGTCGGATTGTCCCGGCTCCCACATTCCGGACCGAAACCGCCCCTTGCGTTAACTTCTTGACTACAAGAGCCGGGATAGGGCAATCTTCTTAGCATGTCCGCAACCCCGCGCTCAACGAGGAGCAAGCAACAAAATCCGGGATCGCAGTCCGCGCTGCGCCAGCTGAACCAGCAACGGATCATCGAAACCCTGATGGGCGGACCGGCCACGCAGGCTGAACTCGCCCGGCAGACCGGCCTCTCCACCGCGACGGTCTCCAACATCGTCAAAATCATGCTGGACTCCGGCCTTGCCTCGGCAGAGCCAATCACCAGCTCCGGCCGCCGCGCATTGAACGTCAGGCTCAACAGCAACGGCGCGGTCGCAGTGGGAATCGACTTCGGGCGGCGCCACCTCCGGGTGGTGCTGGCCTCCCTCAGCTACCACGTCATCGCCGAGGAATCCGTGATGCTTCCGCTCGGCCACCAGGCCGAAGAAGGCATCCGGGCCGCCGTGGCCCTGCTGGAAAAACTGCTGCGGGAGAGCGGCATCGAGCGCAGCGCCGTGGTGGGCGCCGGCGTCGGAATTCCCGGCCCTATAGACCGGCGCACCGGAACCGTGGCCCAAGGTGCCATCCTCCCGGAGTGGGTGGGGATCAACATCCTCCAGCACCTCGAGGAGACGCTGCAGATCCCCGTGTTCGTTGATAATGACGCCAACCTGGGCGCCTGGTCCGAGGTCACGTGGGGACAGCATTCGGGGGTCAGCAACCTGATGTTCCTGAAGATCGGATCGGGCATCGGCGCGGGCCTGATCCTCAACGGGGCCCCCTACTACGGAAACGTCGGCATCACCGGCGAAATAGGCCATGCCACCATCCACGAGCAGGGCCTCGTGTGCCGCTGCGGCAACCGTGGATGCCTGGAGACCATTGCCTCCACCACCACCATGATCGAGCTCCTCAGCCGGGGCGAGGACAGGCCCCTGACGCCCGCGGATATCGTCAAGAAGGCCCTTAACCGGGACGCCGCGACGCTCCGGGTGGTGGACGACGCCGGGCTCTCAGTCGGCCGGGCACTGGGCAACGTCGCCAACCTGATCAACCCCGAAGTCATTGTGGTGGGAGGGCCGCTCGCGGGCCTTGGCGACATCCTGCTGGACCCCATCAGGCGCGGCCTGGTGAGGCACGCCGTCCCGGTGATCGGCGAAACCACAACCCTGGCCATGTCCTCCCTGGGCGACCGTGCCGAGGCCCTCGGGGCGGCCGCCTTGGTGTTCCAGCACGCCGGGATACGGAAAACCTAGACCGTTTCGTTACCCGCCGATTGCGTTAAAGACTTGACGACAATAGGCGTGATCCAGTTTACTTTTGGATCAGACGGCCCTGCGCTTTGCCGGCCGGACAAAGAAGTCATTGCATTGGAGGGTTAGGGTTCATGACGTCCCAGACCACGCAAACGGAACCGATCATCCTTGAGATGAGGTCCATCACCAAGGAATTCCCGGGCGTTAAAGCGTTGGATAACGTGAGCCTGCGGGTCAAAGCCGCGGAGATCCACGCCATCTGCGGCGAGAACGGTGCAGGCAAGTCCACCCTGATGAAGGTCCTTTCGGGCGTTTACCCGTACGGCAGCTACGACGGCGACATCGTCTACCAGGGCCAGGTGCAGCAGTTCAAGGACATCAGGGCCAGCGAACACGCCGGGATCGTGATCATCCACCAGGAACTGGCGCTCATCCCCGAGCTGTCCATCATGGAGAACATCTTCCTGGGCAACGAGCCCACCAAGCGCGGCGTCATCAACTGGGCCGAAGCCCGGCTGCGCTCCCTGGACCTGCTGGCCAGGGTGGGCCTGCGCGAGGACCCCGATACCCCCATCAAGGAAATCGGCGTCGGCAAGCAGCAGCTGGTGGAAATCGCCAAGGCGCTGAACAAGTCCGTGAAGATCCTCATCCTGGACGAGCCCACCGCCGCGCTGAACGAGTCTGATTCCCAGCACCTGCTGGACCTGATGCTCGGCCTTAAGGCCAAGGGCATCACGTCCATCATCATTTCCCACAAGCTGAACGAGATCGAGCAGATCGCCGATTCCATCACCATCATCCGTGACGGCAAGTCCATCGAAACGCTGAACGTCAAGGCTGACGGCGTGGACGAGGACCGGATCATCAAGGGCATGGTGGGGCGCACGCTGGAGTCCCGTTTTCCGGACCATACGCCCAACATCGGCGAGGTGTTCTTCGAAGTCAAGGACTGGACCGTGGGCCATCCCAACGTGGCGGACCGGCTGGTGTGCAAGGACTCGAGCTTCTTCGTCCGACGCGGGGAGATCGTCGGCTTCGCCGGGCTCATGGGCGCGGGACGCACCGAGCTGGCACGCTCGGTCTTCGGCCGCTCCTACGGCCGCTTCATCGACGGCCACATCTACAAAGACGGCAAGGAGATCACCCTCAAGTCAGTGCGCCAGGCCATCGACTCCGGTTTGGGATACGTCACCGAGGACCGCAAGTCCCTGGGACTGAACCTGCTCGATGACATCAAGACCACCACGGTGGCAGCGAACCTGCGGAAGATCAGCCACAACTCGGTGGTGGACCTGAACCAGGAATTCACTGTGGCGGAGCAGTACCGCAAGTCACTGCGCACGAAAACCCCGTCCGTGGAGGAAGGCGTGGCCAAGCTCTCCGGCGGCAACCAGCAGAAGGTGGTCCTCGCCAAGTGGATGTTCACCGACCCCGACCTGCTGATCCTGGACGAACCGACCCGCGGCATTGATGTTGGCGCCAAGTACGAGATCTACGGCATCATCCAGCAGCTTGCCAACCAGGGAAAGGGAGTCATTGTCATTTCCTCGGAACTCCCCGAGCTCCTGGGCCTGTCCGACCGCATCTACACGATTTTCGAAGGCGCCATCACAGGTGTCCTGAACAAAGACGAGGCCAGCCAGGAAAGCCTGATGAAACTGATGACCTCCGCCCGCAAAGCCGACGCCGCCTGACCCTCTGGATCATCCCAGAACCTTCCGGACACAAGGACTGACACCATGAACGCCCTCAAAAAGCTGTTTGGCGGAAACACCCGCCAATTCGGCATGATCTTCGCCCTGGTTGCACTGATCGTCTTCTTCCAGATCGCCACCGACGGCCGGACCCTCACCCCCGGCAACGTCATCAACCTCTTCAACGGCAACTCCTACATCCTGATCCTCGCCATCGGCATGGTCCTGGTGATCATCGCGGGGCACATTGACCTGTCCGTGGGCTCCATTGCAGCCTTCGTGGGGGTCACGGTTGCCCTGGCCATCCGGGACTGGGGCATCCCCTGGTATGCCGGAGTGCTTCTGGGCCTGGCGCTCGGAGCGCTGATCGGCGCCTGGCAGGGCTGGTGGGTGGCCTATGTGGGGATACCCGCCTTCATTGTGACCCTCGCCGGTATGCTGCTGTTCCGCGGCTTCAACCAGTTCGTCGGTAAGTCCAACACCATCCCCGTTCCGGCCGACTTCCAGTACCTCGGTTCCGGCTACCTCCCGGAAGTGGGACCCAACACAGGATTCAACAACCTGACCCTGCTGCTGGGCATCGCCGCCGCGGCATTCGTGGTGGTTGGCGAACTGCGGTCCCGTGCCCGGGCCAAGGCATTGGGCGCCGAGGTTCCGGAAATGTGGGTCACCGCGCTGAAGCTGGTCCTGATCTGCGGTGCCATCCTCTACGCCACGTACCTGTTCGCCACCGGCCGGCCCGGCACGTCGTTCCCGATTCCCGGCCTGATCCTCGCCGTCCTGGTGCTGATCTACGGCTTCATTTCCTCCCGCACCGTCCTGGGCCGCCACGTCTACGCAGTCGGCGGCAACCGCCACGCTGCCGAACTCTCCGGCGTCCAGTCCAAGAAGGTCAACTTCCTGGTCATGATGAACATGTCCATCCTGGCCGGCCTGGCCGGCATGATCTTCGTAGGACGCTCCACCGCATCGGGACCCTTTGACGGGGTCGGCTGGGAACTGGACGCCATCGCGGCCGTCTTCATCGGCGGCGCAGCAGTGACCGGCGGCGTAGGAACCGTCGTCGGCTCCATCATCGGCGGCCTGGTCATGGCTGTGCTGAACAACGGCCTCCAGCTCCTCGGCGTCGGCGCCGACCTCACGCAGATCATCAAGGGCCTGGTGCTCCTGATCGCCGTCGCCTTCGACGTCTACAACAAGAGCCAGGGCAAGAAGTCGATCATCGGCCTGCTCACCCAGAACTTCAACCGCAGGCAGGGGCCCTCCAACCCCAACCAGCCGGACGAGACCACCTCCACGAAGGAAGCGATCGCCAGGGAAGCCTGAGCCTTGCGGCCTGAATAGCGTTACACCACCACAAAGAAAGAGAACCAACAATGCGAATGATTGGTAAAGCAGGAAAGGCAGCAGCGGTCGCTGCCATCGCAGCACTGGCGCTGACGGGCTGCGGACGGTCTGAGACCTCCACAGGCGGCGGCACCGAGGGCGCCAGCGGCTTCGAGCAGGACTCCGCCATCGGCGTCGCGCTTCCGCAGAAGACCAGTGAAAACTGGGTCCTCGCGGAGAAGCTGTTCAACGAAGGCCTCACCGAGGCCGGGTTCAAGCCTGACGTACAGTTCGCCAACGGCGGCGTGTCCGAACAGCAGAACCAGATCAGCGCCATGGTCACCAAGGGCGCCAAGGTCATCATCGTGGGTGCCATCGACGGCTCCCAGCTGGGCACGCAGCTCAAGCAGGCGAAAGACTCCGGCGCAACGATCATCGCCTACGACCGCCTGCTGCTGAACACCGAGAACGTGGACTACTACGTGGCCTACGACAACTTCAAGGTGGGCGAACTCCAGGGCCAGGCCCTGCTGGAAGGACTCGAGGAGAAGAAGGGCGAGGGTCCCTACAACGTCGAACTCTTCGCAGGCTCCCCGGACGATGCCAACGCCAAGGTCTTCTTCGACGGCGCCATGAGCGTCCTGCAGCCGAAGATCGACGACGGCACGCTCAAGGTCCTCTCCGGCCAGACCAGCTTCGAGCAGGCTGTGACCCAGGGCTGGAAGGCTGAAAACGCCCAGCGCCGCGCAGACACCCTGCTCACCGGCAGCTACTCCAGCGAGTCCCTGGACGGCGTCCTGTCCCCGAACGACACCCTGGCCCGCGCAGTCCTGACCTCCGTCAAGGCAGCCGGCAAGGAGCTTCCGGTCGTCACCGGCCAGGACTCCGAGGTTGAGTCCGTGAAGTCCATCATGGCGGGCGAGCAGTACTCCACCATCAACAAGGACACCCGCAAGCTCGTTGAGCACGCCATCACCATGGTGAAGGATCTCCAGGCCGGCAACGAACTGGAAATCAACGACGAGAACTCCTACAACAACGGTGTGAAGACTGTTCCGGCCTACCTGCTGGAGCCGGTCATCGTCACCGCTGCGAACGTCAAGACCGCTTACGAAGGCGACCCGGTTCTCGAACCGATCACCAAGTAGCCATCTGCAAGCAGAACGCCCGGTCCCCCGTTGGGGGCCGGGCGTTCCTTGTGCCTGGCTGTCCTTCGATCTATTGCTTAACGGTGAGGATCCCCGGACCCGTGAAGTGCAGCGCGTGGTTCCGTACCGCCTGGGGCGTTGCGAATGCCTTGTAGTTGTATGCATCCGCAGGGTCCCAGCCGACGTCGGTGCTGAAGTCCCAGCCCGTCCAGTCCGGGGCCGGCTCCCCGTTGAACGCCGCCTCCGCCAGGGCCTCCGCGCGGTTCTGCTCGAAAGATGCCTGCGCCACGGCATGGAGGTCAGCCTCCTCACCGTTGAACCAGGACCCGATGTCCTTGAAGCGGTGTCCGTTGTAGCTGCTCACCATGATTGATTCGTCAGCCCCGGGTCCGGTGTAGTCGAAGGCGTTGCGCTCGGAGAAGATCCGCGACTCGTAGCCTGCACCCAGGAAGTAGCTGTTACCGCCCTGGCCCTCGCTGATCATGGGGTACTGCGGATGTTCTGTGCTGGCCACAAAGTAGTTGTTCAGCACATGCACCTGCCCGAACCGTACCCGCGGACCGCGCTGCTGGATGTTTTCGAGGTGGTTGCCGATGTAGCTGACGCGCAGTTTCCCGCCGTCCTTGCCCACGTGTTCGTCACCTGACCCGAGCAGCATGGTCTTGTCATGGTTGGCGAGCTTGCTGTTGGAGATGGTCACATAATCGGTGCCGTCCTTGAGGTCCAGGAGGCCGTCGTGCCGGTTTGCCGGCTTGCCGTCGGGTCCGATCGGCGCCTCGCTGTCAGGGAACCTCCCATCGGTCAGCCGGACGTGGTCTATCCACAGATGGTCAGAGGTAACGGAAGATACTGCATCGAACCTCGCGTTCCAGGCACCATCGCCGTCGTCAGGGGACCAGGTGCTGAAGAAGTCCACCGGTGCCTCGACGCTCAAGTTGCGCATCACCACGTTGGTGGCGCTGAGGATCACGATGTTGGCCCCAACGAGACCTGAATCAGCGCCGAGGCCAATCAGGGTGGTGTTGCTGGGCAGGCTTACTTCGATCTGCCGCTTCATGTTGTTGCTGCCGGTCTGCCGGAGCTGCCTCTGCTTCTTGCAGTACTCATAGGTTTGGTCGCTCCAGACCTTTCCCTCCGGTCCGAAGCAGGATATGTACTTGTGGATGTCGTACCCCGGCGCATAGTCCTGCTCCCCCAAGATGCGGCCATCGGGCGCCTGGTTGCCATCGATGGTCCCGTTGACAAAGATGATCTTAGGCGCCTTGGGATCGCCGTCGTTAGCCAGCGCAGCCTTGAGCCCGGCGAGTGTGCTGACTTCGTAGCGGCTTTCAGCGGGTGCCCCCGCACCGCCGTTGGTACCGCTGCCGACGGCGGCCCACCCCGTGGGTGCCGCGTCGTCCGCCCGGATAATGCCTCCTCCGGTCGGTGCCGGACTGGCGGGCGCCATACCCGCGGCTGCCGGGGCGGCTACCGCCAGCCCCGCTGCGAGCGCAAGTACGGAGGCGGAGGCGGTGACTCCTGCTCCGATGCGGAATCTGCTCGGGACGGCTGGGGTAGTGGGTCTGGTGTGTGTTGTGGACGTCATTGGCCTTTTTTCCGGCATGCCAAACAGACCACATGCCTAGGTGGGTGCGGATCATGGAAGGGTAGCTGCCGCGCAAGAAAACGGTTTCTAATGGCGGTTCTCTATTCATATGTCTCCCGCGACAATGCTGTCAAGGGTTTGTCACAACCGGCCGCCCGGCATTTTCAGGAGTTACCCGGCGCTCTTGCACTTACTGCAGGTCATAACCGAACCCTCGCCCACCTCAATGAGAGGATGGTCACCATGAGTGCTCCCATCGCCAAGCCGTGGCTGTCCAGCCAGTCCGACCAGGACCCCCGTTCCGCTACCGGTTCTCCCCTGCGTTGGGGGATCATCGCCACGGGCGGTATCGCCCGCTCGGTGTCGCAGGACCTGGCCCTGCTGGCGGACGCGGAGCTGTATGCCGTCAGTTCACGGGGCCAGGACACGGCGGATGCCTTTGCGGTGGCGTATGACTTCGCGAAGGCTTACGGTGACGACGGCGGCGTGCCCGGCTACCAGCGGCTGCTCGCGGACGAGCAGGTGGACGTCGTCTACGTGGCGACGCCCCATGCCCAGCACCATGAAATCGTCCTCGCCGCGCTCAACGCCGGCAAGCACGTCCTGTGTGAAAAGGCCTTCACCATTAACGCCCGGGAAGCGTCCGAGCTCATCGACGTTGCCAGGAGCCGCAACCTGTTCCTCATGGAAGCGGTGTGGAGCCGCTTCCTGCCGAGCATGCAGCGGGCGTTCGAGATTGCCGCGTCCGGCGAGCTCGGCGACATCCATTGGGTCACGGCAGACCTTGGCTTCCCGGCCCCCTACTCCCCTACCGCCAGGTTGTGGGCCAGGAAGGACGGCGGCGGCGCCCTGCTGGACCTATCGGTGTACCCCCTTTTGTGGGCGCTGGGCACGCTCGGCTTTCCGCAGACCGTGAGTGCCACCGGGTTCATCAATGACGACGGCGTGGACGCCCAAAACGCGCTGACGTTGGGATACAACCACGGGGCGCAGGTCCAGCTTACGTCCTCGCTGCTGGCGCATGGTCCCCGGACCGCCACAGTGGCCGGAAGCCTCGGCTTCCTTCAAAGCGTGGGCTCCATTAATAATCCCGGTGAACTGACGGTATCCACGGGCTGGGACTCCCGCAGGACCGAAGCCTTTGAATCAGTGGGCCGCGGATACGTGTACGAGCTGCGCGAAGTAACACGCTGCATCCAGCAGGGGCTAACGGAAAGCCCGGTGATGCCGCTGGAGGACACCCTGAATACAATGCGGCTCTTTGACGGCGTCCGTGCGCAGCTCGGTGTCAGCTATCCGAACGACCGGCACTGAGCTTCGCAACGGGAAGCTTCGCCCCAACGTCACGTATGACATATGACCAGTTCCGGGGCTCTATAATCCCTGAGATGTGAAGTTTTCAGTTTTGTCGAGTTGTTTGAGCAGACCCTAGACTTCCTGCAACATTCGGTCTTAGGCTGTAGCCATCGTCGAATGCATCAGTACTGGGGGTGGTACGCATGGCTGGTAGTCGCTCGCCGTGGCGTGCCCTCCGTCCTGTGTTCCTTGCAGGCGCCGCCACCCTCACCTGGCTGACCTTTTCGGCGCCAGCCGCTTCGGCAGACACGCTGCAGGATGCAACTTCCCTGTTGGGGGGCGTCACCAGTTCAGTATCTTCGGTGGCGGAAGAGCTGCCCCTTTCCGTAGCCAGTCTTGCTGATCCCGCACCCGCCACCTCGGCACCGGCGCCGGACTCGCCGACGGGGCTGCTCCAGCCCCTGACGGGAGAGGTTTCCGGGCTTGCGGACCAGATTGTTTCGTCGGTACCGGTCGTCAACAACGTTATCCCTCCGGGAACGGTGTCCGTCATAGCTGTTCCGATCGCCGAATCCGTGGACGTGGCGGTGGCGGAAGCAGTGGAAACTGTTATTCCACCTGTGACCGAAGTACTTCCGGTCCTCGAGCCGGCCCTGCAGCCCGTTGAAGACCTGGTATCCGCCGGGCCAGTGCTTCCGGAGCTCCCCGTGGCGGTCCCTGATGATGTGGTGCTGTCTGCAGCCGTGCCCGGCGCGGTACGGGCCCATGCTGCAACCAGCGTGGCTGTGGCGGCGGCACCTGCGGTGTCGGCTGAACTAGCTGCCACCGGCCATTTTGAGGGCCTGGGAACCGACACCCCCGCAGCGGGTCCGGTGGACGTAGCCACCACTTACGCGGCACTTCAAACTGCGGTTTTGGTACCCAATGTCAGCGAGGAGCAGCCGGGGGCGGCAGACCCATCGACCGCCCCTGCCCAGGCTCCTCCCGCCCCTGGTTCCGCCACGGGAAGCAGCACAACGTCGGCTGCCTCCGCCGGGGCGGCGGCATGGCTAAGCCCCTTCGACCTCAAGCTTCCTACCACCGGTGTTGTCCTTGCCGGTGAGTTCTCCGAGCATGCCCCCGCACCGGTGTCTTTCGACCCCGGTTCATCTCCTGACTAGTTGACGCCGCCTGCCATTGCGGCAGAAAACGGCCATCCGGGTTGCTGCTGAGCAGCCTGTACTCAACTTTTCAGGAGACATCACCATGAACTCGAACCTCCGCCGGGGAATGCTCGGCACCCTCTTTGCAGGCGGGCTCCTAGCCCTCAGTTGCACTGCGGCACATGCCGCGGACACCACCAGTGGATCGGACCTTTCCGCATTCGCCCTCATCTCGGCGGCGGCGTCCGTTGACTCGACATCGTTGGGCCAGCTGGGTGACCCAACGCCGTCCGTTTCAGCTGACGCTGCCGTCGCAGCCGACGTTGCGCTTGGAGACGCCACCGGCGCGACGACGGACGCCACCGGCCTCGCCGCGGCGGCCGTCGTTGTCGCCGATGCCACCATCGGCGGCACCGGCACCAGCGGCGACCTCGTCGACACCAACGTCAACCTCACCATCGGCGGCAACGAGTCCAGCACCGGAACCACCGGGGAATTCGTAAATGCCAACGCCGACCTCACCATCGGCGCCAACGGAGCCTCCGGCACAACCGGCGAACTCGTAGATGCCGACGTCGATGCCACCATCGGCGGCACCGGCACCAGCGGCGACCTCATAGATGCCAACATCGATGCCACCATCGGCGGCACCGGCACCAGCGGCGACCTCGCCGACGCCAACATCGATGCCACCATCGGCGGCACCGGCACCACCGGTGAACTCGCCGACGCCAACATCGATGCCACCATCGGCGGCACCGGCACCACCGGTGAACTCGCCGACGCCAACATCGACCTCACCATCGGCGCCAACGGAAACACCGGCACCACCGGCGAACTCGTGGATACCAAAGTTGACCTGACCATCGGCGGCATTGGCACCACCGGCAACGGGGAATTCATCGACGCCAACGTCGATGCCACGATCGGCGGAAACACCGGCACCACCGGTGAACTCGCCGACGCCAACATCGACCTCACCATCGGCGGCAACAGCACCACCGGCGGCAGCGGCGCGATTGTCGATGCCAACGTTGACCTCATCATCGGCGGCACCGGTACGACCGACGCCGAAAACCCGGGAACGGGAACACCGGGAACCGAGAACCCCGGCACCACTGACCCGGGTAACGGCACCACGGACGGCGTCGGCACCGTTGACCCAGGGGCCACGGATCCCGGCGCTGACAACGGCACCACTGGGACTACGGGCACCACGGGCAACGGAAGTGGCACTGGCGCATTGACCGACGGATTCTCCACAGCACCTGCCGCCGGTTCCACCGCAGTTGGCGGTGCCATTGCAGTGGACACCCGTGCAAGCAGCGGCACCGGCAGCTCCCCGGCCCAAGGGGCCACTGCTTTGGCCAACACGGGTGTGGATGCCTCCCTGGCGCCCCTCGCCCTCCTGCTTCTGGTGGCAGGACTCCTGATGCTTCGTAAGCGGAAGCTGTCGTAGCGCCGGCCACCTGCTGACAGTGCCTGCACCACGCGCCTGAAGCGGCTGCAACGGAGCGGGCTGAAGGAAAGGAGGTCCGGAAAACACCACATCAAGACCACGCACAACATGTATTCAGCACACATGTCCTTGTGAACGGTGGTCCGGCGGCGAAAGCACACCTTTGCCGCCGGACCACCGGTGTGCGGCAGCTCGGCGGCCCCGGGTGAATCGTCCGTTTACTCCACCGCCCGTATAATTTGAGGTACGACAGTGCCGCAGCGCACCGGGAGGAACGGGTCATGGTGGCGGAATCGCCTAGCTCCATCAAGAATGAAGTGGTCGGCGGACGTTACCGGTTGGGTGAGGTGATTGGCCGCGGCGGTATGTCGTCGGTCTACTGTGCCCGGGACGAAAATCTGGGCCGCGACGTGGCACTCAAGCTCTTCGCTCCCCAAGCCCCGGACGCCGATGAACTCAAGCGCCAGGAAGCGGAGATCCAGCTTCTGGCAACCCTGAACCACCCCGGCCTGGTGACGCTGTTCGACGCCGGGATCGATACCCGCATCCCTGACGAGCCAAGGCCCTTCCTGACCATGGAACTCGTGGAGGGACAGGACCTGCGTGCCCGGATCCGGCACAGCACCGTGCCGCTGGAGGAACTGGCAGTCATCGGGGCCGGCATCGCCGACGCCCTGGCGTACGTCCACGGCCTCGGCGTCATCCACCGTGACATCAAGCCCGGCAATATCCTGCTGGTCCAGATCCGCCCCGGTGAACCGCTGCGGCCCAAGCTCACGGACTTTGGCATCGCCCGGATCGTGGACGCAACCCGGTTGACCGCAACGGGAACCATGGTGGGCACAGCTGCCTACCTCAGTCCCGAGCAGGCGCTCGGCAAGCCACTCGGCCCCTCCACCGACATCTACTCGCTCGGCCTGGTGCTGCTCGAATGCATCAAAGGCACCGTGGAATACCCGGGCAGCGCGGTGGAATCTGCGGTGGCGCGCCTGCACCGCGCACCGGAAATCCCCGAGGACCTGCCCGCCGAATGGGCTGACCTCATCCGCTCCATGACCGCCATCGAACCACTCGAACGGCCCGCCGCCGCGGACATCGAAACGGCGTTGCGGCAGGCGTTGGTTTCACCAGCCTCCACGCCGGGTGAACTTGCCCCGGAGACCACCCGGGTGCTGCCCGCGATGCCCTTCCACCCGCCGTCCATCACCGCCGAGGAATCCGTAGATGAGCTGCGGGAAGCGGCAGGCCCGAATGCTTCCCTCGCTGTTGGGCAAGTTCCGGGAACCGCGCACGAAGCCCTGAACCAGGACCGGGCGAAGGACAGTAAGAAGCGGACAAAGCGGTTCTGGCTCGCGGCGGTCCTGGCCCTCGTGGTGGTGGCGGCCGCGGTGGCTGCAGCGCTGATGACCCTGTCAGCCCAGTCGCCGCCCGACGTCGTGCCTTACCCCACGGTGACCGGTGTCCTGGGCGAGCACCTCGAGGAACTCCAGAAGAGCGTGGAACCGTGAGGCTGAGCTTTGCCGCTGGACGCGCGTCCGTGCTCGCATGGTCCGGTGCCTTCGTGGCGGCCGCGCTGCTGAGCGGCTGCGCGGCTGCGGAGGCCGGCCTTGAGCGCGAGGCGGCACGGCAGCTGCAGGCACGAGTCCTCGAGGTGACACAGGCGTCGTCGGAGAACAACCCCGCCGCCGCACTGCGGGCGCTGGAGGGGCTTGAAGCCGAACTGGAGGCCGCCCAGTCTGAAGGCCAGATTTCCGAGGAACGACGCCGGAGCATCACCACGATCGCCACGGCCGTCCGGGCGGATCTCACCGAAGCGATAGCTGCGGCGGAGAAAGCGGCGGCGGACAAGGCGGCCGAAGAGGCACGGATCGCTGAGGAGCAGGCCGCGGCGGCCACTCCCCCGCCAGCCGTCGAGGTCCCGGTCCCCGCGCCAGCCCCTGCGCCAGCGCCGGAAGGTGAGAAGGACGACGACAAGAAGGACAACGAGGGCAAGGGCAAAGGCAACGACTGACGCCACATGCGGAAGGGAGCACCCCGTCATGACGACGGCGGCGCTCCCCTCCGGCGGTGGCATCACCGGGCGGCGCCAGAGTTAGCCAAAGGCGTCAGCCGGCTGTTGCGTCAGCGGCCGCGACCGCTCAGGATTGGGCCGGTGATGCCGGGAACCGCTCCCACACCCTGTGGGCTGCCAGCAGGGCCGTCAGCTCTGAGACCAGTGACTCGGCGTCGCCCGCGGACACGATGCCCGGGGTGTCCTTCGGGATGCCCGCTGCGGCCAGGGCTTCGGCGCCGGAATCCCAGGTACCGATTGCCTTTGCGTGCCGGTACGCTTCCGTGAGCAGCAGCACTGCCCGCGGGTCGGAGGCGCCGCCGGGAGCGCCGGCCTTGGCATCCAGTCCGGGCGCAGCATCGGGGGCAGGCAGGGCGGCCGCCGCAACGATGACGGCGTCGAACTCGGTGGAACGTGCGGTGAGGTAGGTCCGCTGGACGGGGACCCCGCCGTCGTTCTCGGGTCCAAGGAAGCCGCCCGCCGGGGCGATGACCAGCGGGACGATGCCTTCCGCATCCAGCGCCTTCCGAGCCGCGTTCACGGCTGCCAGGTCGCTGTCCGCGTCCGCAAGGATGCCCACAACCCTGCCGGCGACCGGCCAGGTCCCGCCCATCTGGGACAGCGCGGGGCTGGGCTCTGAGTCCGCTACCTGTTCTGTTGCCTCCGGTGCGGGAAGGCCCAGTCCCTTGGCGACGGCGGCACACAGTTCCGCGTCCACGTTGGCGAGGGCCGCGAGCTGGCGTTCGCGGATGGACTTCTCGTAGCACTTGCCCAGTTCGAACGTGTAGGCCTGGATGACGTGGTCCCGCTCCACTGGGCTGAGGCTGCGGAAGAAGAGCCGTGCCTGGCTGAAGTGGTCGTCAAAGGACGCCGGGTTCTTCCGCTCCTTGATGGATGCGGCCAGTTCCTCCGGCACGTCGATGAAGGCCCCCACATCCTGGCCGGCCAGGAACGGGCAGCCGCCGTCAAGCGAGTTGGGCCGGTAAGGGGCCGCTCCGCCATGGACCGCCTGCTGGTGCATGCCGTCGCGCAGCATGTCGTTTACCGGGGCCTGCGGGCGGTTGATGGGGATCTGGGCGAAGTTCGGCCCGCCCAGCCGGGAGATCTGGGTGTCCAGGTAGGAGAACAGCCGCACCTGCAGCAGGGGATCGTTCGTGACGTCGATGCCGGGCACCAGATGGCCGGGGTGGAAGGCCACCTGTTCTGTTTCGGCGAAGTAGTTGGTGGGGTTGGCGTTGAGAGTCATGATGCCGATGGGCTGGACGGGGGCCAGTTCCTCGGGGACGAACTTGGTGGGATCCAGCAGGTCGATGCCTTCGAACATCTGGTCCTCGGTGTCCGGAAAGGTCTGGACGCCGAGTTCCCACTCAGGGAAGGCGCCTGCCTCGATCGCGTCGGCCAGGTCCCGGCGGTGGAAGTCAGGATCCATGCCGTTGATGATCTGCGCTTCCTCCCACACCAGCGAGTGGACGCCCTGCTTCGGCTTCCAGTGGAACTTCACCAGGGTGGTCCTGCCCTCGGCGTTCACAAACCTGAACGTGTGCACGCCGAAGCCTTCCATGGTCCGGAACGAACGCGGGATGCCGCGGTCGGACATGTTCCACATGGTGTGGGCCTGCGCCTCGGTGTGCAGGGAAACGAAGTCCCAGAAGGTGTCATGGGCGCTCTGGGCCTGCGGGATCTCCCGGTCCGGGTGCGGCTTCGCGGCATGGACGATGTCCGGGAACTTGATGCCGTCCTGGATGAAGAAGACCGGGATGTTGTTGCCGACGAGGTCATACGTGCCCTCGTCCGTGTAGAACTTGGTGGAGAAGCCGCGGGTGTCGCGGACCGTGTCCGCGGAGCCGCGGGAGCCGAGCACGGTTGAGAAACGGACAAAGACGGGCGTCTCCACGTCCTTGGCCAGGAAGCCCGCACGGGTGATGTTGGACGCGGTCCCGTAGGAGCGGAACACACCGTGGGCTCCCGCCCCGCGGGCGTGAACCACACGCTCGGGAATGCGCTCATGGTCAAAGTGGGTGATCTTTTCGCGCAGGTGATGGTCCTGCAGCAGGATGGGTCCGCGGGAACCTGCCTTCAGCGAGTGGTCCGTATCGCCAAGGCGAAGCCCCTGCGCGGTGGTCAGGTACTGGCCGGACTGGGCACGGGCAGTAGCCGGCGCGCCGGTGGGGCTTCCCGTCGGCGACACAGCCTCAGGGGCCTGCTGGTCCGGCTTCGGAGGCAGCGGCTCGCGTGGGGTGGTAGGTTCCTGGAGGCTGGCAGGTTCGCTGGCGGGGACGCCGGGAATCTGGATGTTGCTGTCTTCTGGCACGATTTTTTCTCCTCAGGATCGGCAACGTCAGCAGTCTCGGCGCAAACCGAGATACTAAGCGTACTTAGTACCCTAGCAACGATTCCTGCGGCCACAAGCTCTGCGCCTACCCTGAAAACACAAAAGCGGCGTTCCGGACATCCGGAACGCCGCTTTGCTGCAGTCCTAGCTCAGGGTTGCAATGACCTTGTTAAGTGTTGCCGAAGGACGCATCACCGCAGTTGCCTTGGCGTCGTCCGGGCGGTAGTAGCCGCCGATGTCCACCGGCGAGCCCTGGACCTCAGCCAGCTCGCCGACGATCGCCTCTTCCTTGGCGGAAAGCTCTCCGGCGATGGAGCTGAAGGAGGCGGCCAGGTCGGCGTCGTCCGTCTGCTTGGCCAGTTCCTCAGCCCAGTAGCGGGCCAGGAAGTAGTGGCTGCCGCGGTTGTCCAGCTCGCCGGCACGGCGGCTGGGCGACTTGTTCTCCAGCAGGAACGTCCCGGTGGCGCGGTCCAGGGTGTCGGCCAGGACCTGCGCGCGGGCGTTGTTGGTGGTGGTGGCCAGGTGCTCGAAGCTGACGGCCAGGGCCAGGAACTCTCCCAGGCTGTCCCAGCGCAGGTGGTTTTCCTTGAGAAGCTGCTGGACGTGCTTGGGGGCAGACCCGCCGGCGCCGGTTTCGAACAGCCCGCCGCCGTTCATCAGCGGAACAACAGAGAGCATTTTGGCGCTGGTGCCCAGCTCAAGGATGGGGAACAGGTCCGTGAGGTAGTCGCGGAGCACGTTGCCGGACACCGAGATGGTGTCCTCACCCTTGCGGATGCGGTCCAGGGTGAAGGCGATCGCCTTGACCGGGGACATGATCTGGATGTCCAGGCCCTCGGTGTCGTGCTCCTTCAGGTACTCGTTGACCTTGGCGATGAGGTTGGCGTCGTGGGCGCGTTCCTCATCCAGCCAGAACACGGCCGGAGTCTGGGAGGCGCGGGCGCGGGTCACGGCCAGCTTGACCCAGTCGCGGATGGGCAGGTCCTTGGTCTGGCAGGCGCGCCAGATGTCACCCTCGGAAACCTGGTGTTCAACCAGGACGTTCCCGGAGCCGTCAACGATCTGGACGGTGCCGGCTTCCTGGATTTCGAACGTCTTGTCGTGGCTGCCGTATTCCTCCGCGGCCTGCGCCATGAGGCCGACGTTCGGCACGGTGCCCATGGTCGTGGGATCGTAGGCGCCGTTGGCACGGCAGTCATCGATGACCACCTGGTAGATGCCGGCGTAGGAGCTGTCCGGCAGGACGGCCAGGGTGTCGGCTTCCTTGCCGTCCGGGCCCCACATGTGGCCGGAGCTGCGGATCATGGCGGGCATGGAGGCATCCACGATGACGTCGCTGGGGACGTTCAGGGTGGTGATGCCCTTGTCCGAGTCCACCATGGCCAGCGCGGGACCTTCCTCAAGGCCCTTCTTGATGAGGTTCTGCACGCCTTCGCGCACGTCCTCGGGCAGGTCCTCGAGGCTGCTCAGGATAGCGGCCAGGCCGTTGTTGGGGCTGATGCCGGCGGCGGAGAGCTGCTTGCCATAGGTCTCGAACAGTTCGGAGAAGTAGGCCTTGACCACGTGGCCGAAGATGATGGGGTCCGAGACCTTCATCATGGTGGCCTTGAGGTGGGCGGAGAACAACACGCCCTCTTCCTTGGCGCGGGCAACCTGCGCCTTCAGGAATTCGTCCAGGGCGGCGGCGCGCATCACGGTGCCGTCGATGACCTCACCGGCCAGGACCGGGAAGGCCTTCTTCAGGACCTTGACCGAGCCGTCTTCGCGGACCAGCTGGATGGCGATGGTGCCCTCGGACTCCACAACCACGGACTTCTCGTTGGAACGGAAGTCATCCTGGCCCATGGTGGCCACGTTGGTCTTCGAGTCAGCAGTCCAGGCGCCCATGGAGTGCGGGTTCTGGCGTGCGTAGTTCTTGACGGACAGCGGTGCGCGGCGGTCCGAGTTGCCTTCACGCAGGACCGGGTTCACGGCGGAGCCCTTGATCTTGTCGTAGCGCGAGCGGATGGCCGTCTCCTCGTCCGAGGAGGGGTTGTCCGGGTAGTCCGGGAGGGCGTAGCCCTGTTCCTGCAGCTCGGCAATGGCGGCCTTCAGCTGCGGGATGGAAGCGCTGATGTTGGGCAGCTTGATGATGTTCGCTTCCGGCGTCTTTGCCAGCTCACCGAGTTCAGCAAGGGCGTCACCGATCTGCTGCTCGGGGGTCAGGTAGTCACCGAAGACGGCGATGATGCGGCCGGCGAGCGAAATGTCGCGGGTCTCCACCTCCACACCTGCTGTCGAGGCGAACGCCTCGATGATGGGCAGGAACGAATAGGTAGCCAGCATCGGCGCTTCGTCGGTGTGGGTGTAGATAATCTTGGACATGCGCGGGCGTCTCCCTGTGGGTCGGCTTGGTTGTGAAAATTCGGTCTATTTCACCATGTACAACTTACCCGAGCACAGGGATTTCACCCCTACCGGGACTACAGCGTTACCCCCGGCCCGGGCAGGATTACAGCGATGGAGAACGGACGACGCCGGCACGCACCTGGGGCGCCCATCCGCCGTCGCGCTTTCCTCACCTTTGCACCCCGGCAGGCCGCTGACGGCCATACATGATACGTCACTACTATTTACAAACTTGTCATATGGCGATAAATTCGCAGGGTCACTCCGCCCCCTACCGGGGCCATCTCCCCGTTACGACAGGACAAAAATGACTCGCACCAGGTCTCTGGCTACCGGCTTCCTGAGCCTCTCAGCCGCTGCCGTTCTGGCACTCACCTCCGCCGGCGGAGCCACCGCTGCTCCGGCGAAGGACAAGGCAAACCCCTCCGTCACCAGCACTGTCGTGGATGCCGCGGGCGTGGCCGACTACTGGACGGCCGACCGGATGCAGAGCGCCATCCCCGGAGACGTCCTCGCCGGAAAGGCGCTGGAACGGGGCAACCGCTCCAACGCCGGACTCGTGGAAAAGGGCAAGAAGTCTGAGGTCAAGGCCACCAAGGGCAAGCCCACCATCGCGCAGAGCGAGGCGCCGGTGAAGCACATCGGCAAGGTCTTCTTCACCCTGGCCGGCTCGAACTACGTCTGCTCCGGCAACGCCGTAACCTCCGCCAATGAGAGCACCGTCTCCACGGCGGGCCACTGCCTCAACGAGGGGCCGGGAGCCTTCGCCACCAACTTCGCCTTTGTGCCGGCCTACGAGAACGGCGCCGAGCCCTACGGCAAGTGGACCGCCAAATCCCTCCACGCCCCCACCCAATGGAGCGCCAACGGGGACATGGCCTACGACACCGGCTTTGCCGTCATGAACACGCTGAACGGCCAGACCCTTACGGACGTCGTGGGCGGATCCGGTGTGGCGTTCAACGAGGCCCGCGGCCTCACCTACAAGTCCTTCGGCTACCCCGCGGCATCGCCCTTCAACGGCCAAACCCTCAAGAGCTGCACCGGAACGGCCACGAACGATCCCAACAACCCGCAGTTTGAAACCCAGGGCATCCCCTGCGACATGACTGGCGGTTCCTCCGGCGGCCCGTGGTTCATCGGCACCAGCTCCGCGGGCGTCCAGAACTCCGTCAACAGCTACGGCTACAACCGCTCCGCAGTGATGTACGGCCCGTACTGGGGATCCGTCATCCAGCAGACCTACGCCAGTGCAGCAGCCTCCTAGAGACACCCCGTCCGGCCAGGATCCCGTCAGCCGCGCCGAACTGGGCCAGACGCACGAGGAGATCCTCGAGTACTGGACAGCGGAACGGATGGCGGAGGCCAAGCCCCGGGAGCTGCGGCTTCCGGAGGAGGGTCCGCGCCTCAAGCAGAGGGGCGCGGACGCTGATGGCCAGGGGTCCGGAACCCCTGGGTAGGACAAAGCCTGGCAACGACGACGGCGCCCGTCCCCTTCGCGGGGCGGGCGCCGTCGTCGTTAACTCATCGATTGCTCCATACCTGCCGTTATCGGATGCGAAAACGTCAGGTACGTGGGCCCACGTCGGCAGGGTTCCCTGGCCGTGGAGCCGCTCCGGCGAGGGCAACCGGCCCGAGCTTGCGAGGGCAGGGAGCCGGTGCGGACGCAGCGAGGCTAGGGTGCCGGTGGGGAGCAATGCGTGGGACTAGTGGAAGAAGTGGCGTGCCCCGGTGAAGTACATGGTGATGCCGGCGGCGTTGGCCGCGGCGATGACTTCCTCGTCCCGGACGGAACCGCCGGGCTGGACCACGGCGCGGACGCCGGCGTCGATCAGGATCTGCAGGCCGTCGGCAAACGGGAAGAACGCGTCGGAAGCTGCAACGGCTTCGCGGGCGCGCTCAGGTGCGCCGGCACCGCTGGCGTTCGAGGCACCGCCCGCACCTTCGACGTCGGACTCCACCTGGAGGCCCAGCGTGTTGGCCCGCTCGACGGCCAGGCGGCAGGAGTCCAGCCGGTTGACCTGGCCCATGCCGATGCCGACGGCGGCGCCGTCCTGGGCGAGGAGGATGGCGTTGGACTTTGCCGCGCGGCAGGCGGTCCAGGCGAAGGCGAGGTCCGCGAGCGTCTTCTCGTCGGCGGCTTCACCCGCAGCCAGGGTCCAGTTGGCGGGGTTGTCGCCGTCGGCGTCCACCTTGTCGCTGACCTGGACCAGCATGCCGCCGGAGACCTGGCGGAACTCCGTGGGGTAGCGGCCGTAGCCTTCCGGCAGGGCGAGCAGGCGGATGTTCTTCTTCTTGGACAGGATCTCCACGGCCTCCGGTTCGAACCCCGGGGCGATGACCACCTCGGTGAAGATGTCCTTGACGGTATTGGCCATTGCCGCGGTGACCGGGCGGTTGGCTGCGATCACGCCGCCGAAAGCCGAGACGGGATCGCAGGCGTGGGCCTTGGCGTGGGCGTCGGCGATCGGGTCTGCGGCATCCGCGGACCCGACGGCAACGCCGCAGGGGTTGGCGTGCTTGATGATGGCCACGGCCGGCTCGCTGAAATCGTAGGCGGCGCGGAGGGCGGCGTCCGCGTCAACGAAGTTGTTGTAGCTCATGGCCTTGCCGTGCAGCTGGTCAGCCTGGGCGATGCCCACCGGGGCAGCCTTGTCCACGTACAGGGCAGCCTGCTGGTGCGGGTTCTCGCCGTAACGCAGCACTTCGGAGCGCTCCAGGGACAGGCCGGCGTAGGCGGGCCAGTCGATGACGCCGTCGCCGTCTTCATCCAGGAACTGGCTCGCGGTCCAGGTGGCCACGGCGTTGTCGTAGGAAGCCGTGTGGGCGAACGCCTTGGCGGCCAGCCGGCGTCGTGTCTTCAAATCAAAGCCGCCCTCAGCGGCCGCGGTGACCACCTGGCCGTAGAAGGACGGATCCACCACAATGGCGACGGCGGCGTGGTTCTTCGCGGCGGAGCGCACCATGGCGGGGCCTCCGATGTCGATCTGCTCGACGACGTCGTCCTGGGCGGCGCCGGACTTGACGGTTTCCACGAACGGGTAGAGGTTCACCACCACGAGGTCGAAGGGTTCGATCTCCATCTGCGTGAGGGTGTCCATGTGGGCTGCCACGCGGCGGTCCGCCAGGATGCCGCCGTGCACGCGCGGGTGCAGGGTCTTGACCCGGCCGTCCAGCATCTCCGGGGAACCTGTGACTTCCTCGACTTCCTGGACCGGGATGCCTGCGGCGGCGATCTTCTTGGCCGTGGAACCGGTGGACACGAGCTTCACCCCCGCTGCATGCAGGCCCTGCGCGAGCTCCTCCAGACCGGTCTTGTCGTAAACCGAGATCAGTGCCCGGCGGATGGGAACACGGTCGATGGATACGCGCTCATGCTGCGTGAAGCTCACAAATGTCTCCGTCTTATGTCGCGGAACAGTGCCGCGGTTGGTGGGGATACGGCCCAGTTTATCCCGAAGCGGAGGTTGCCCCGCGAGTCGGCCGGAGTGTGAACCCCAGTACGCCCGGCTAAAGTTTTCCCAGGAGGCTGCGATGAATACTTACACCACTGTGCCGAGCGGCGAACAGGTGGTCCAGGAACTGCCCTGGCGATGGAAAGTCCAGGGCAAGATCTTTCTGATCGGCGGCCTCGGCTTCATGTTCGATGCCTGGGACGTGACGCTCAATGGCATCCTCATTCCTTTGCTCTCAACCCACTGGGCGCTTTCCCCGGGCGAGGTGGCCTGGGTGGGCACCTCGAACCTCATCGGCATGGCCGTGGGCGCGTTTGTGTGGGGCACCATCGCCGACACCATCGGACGCAAAAAGGCCTTCACAGCCACGCTGCTGATCTTCTCGCTCTTCACTGTCCTGGGCGCCTTTTCCCCCGACTTCATCTGGTTCTGTGTGTTCCGCTTTATGGCCGGGTTTGGCCTGGGCGGCTGCATCCCGGTGGACTACGCACTGGTGGGTGAGTTCACCCCCCGCAAGCAGCGCGGCAAGGTCCTCACGGCGATGGACGGCTGGTGGCCGGTGGGGGCAGCCCTGGCAGGCTTTGTGTCCGCCGGGCTTGTGGCCCTCTACGGCGACTGGCGGCTGACCATGCTGGTGATGGTCCTGCCCGCCCTGCTGGTGTTCTGGGTCCGGCGCAGCGTTCCCGAGTCCCCGTTGTTCCTGATCCGCAAGGGCCGGCGTGAGGAGGCGGCCAAGGTGATCGACGGGCTGGTGGCCGCAACCGGAGCAGAACCCCGCGCCTACAGCCTGCCCGACGCCAAGGAAGTGCCGCGGCTCTCGGCCGGCAGCGCCTGGCACCAGCTGCGGCTGGTCTGGCAGTTCAACTGGAAGATTACTGCCACGGCCTGGGCCCTGTTCTTCAGCATCCTGCTGGTCTACTACCTGTCACTGACCTGGATGCCCAGGATCCTGATCGGCGCAGGGTTCGCAGAGTACAAAGCGTTCGTCACCACGGCGTCCATGGCCGCCGTCGGGCTTTTGGGTGTGGTTGTGGCCGCCCTGCTGGTGGAACGGGTTGGGCGCAAATGGATCCTGGCCATCACCGGCCCGTTGTCCGCGCTGACCCTGGTGATCGTGGCTTTTGTGGTGGACATCCCCACGGCGGCGGTGTTCTGGCTGCTGGTGTTCGGGTTCGTGGTGCAGGTGGCCATCCCGGTGCTGTACGCCTACGTGTCCGAGCTCTACCCCACCGAGCTGCGCGGCACCGGCTTCGGCTGGGCGTCCACGTTCTCCCGCCTGGGTGCCGGCTTCGGGCCGCTGATTTTCGCCAACTACTTCTGGCCCGAGCTGGGGCTGGCCACGTCCTTCGCCCTCGCCGGCGGGCTGGTGCTGATTGCGGTGCTGTGGATGGCGTTCTTCTCCCCGGAGACCAAGCAGCGCCGCCTCGAGTAACCCCCTCCCCCACCCCAACTAGGTAGCAGCAGATGTCGCTTTGAGCCCGTATTCCGGCATCTGCTGCTACCTAGTTGGGCGACCAGCCTCGGTTCAGCAGTGCCGAACGGACTTTGGCGACGGCGGACCGCGCCTCGTTCTCCATGTGCCGCTTCGAGATCCTCACAAGCAGCCAGTCTGCCCGGGCAAAGTCCTCCTCACGGGCAATATCGCGGACGATCTGAGCAGCCTCGGAATGCCCTTCGCCGTCGTACTCCACCGCTACTTTCTGTTCCGGATAGCTCAGGTCGGGTTGGCGGAAGACGCCGGAACCCAGGTCCCTGACCATGTTCAGCAGAGGTTCGGGCAATCCGGCGTCCTCCAGCGCAAGCCGCAGCCTGGTTTCCTGCGCGGAGTCCGCCCCTACCCGGGACCGGTCAACCGCAACCCGGGCCTTCCTGATACCGGGCGTCCCTTTGTGCCGGTCGAGCATTTCCTCAAGATCCTCCCGGGTTGCATGGGGCCCGGACCTGCCCTCGAAGTCCGGCCGCGGAATCCGCAGCAGGTGATCGGCAACAACAGTCAATTCTTCGATGCTCATCTTGCGGGAACAGTCCAACCAGGTCCTCGCCCGAGAGGTGATCAGAAGGCCGTTATGGGTCACGATCTCGTCAGCAAAAAACTGGCCGCGGTGTCCCCGGACTCCGCTACGGCGCGGAATGGCTTTAGTGTCCGGCCTGGAGATGTGGGTAATGGGGTCGTCCTTCCCAGGGAGAAACCCTGGGAAGGACCACAACGTGAAGGCCGTCGCATGGGAGGCTGCAGAGAATCCGGTGACCAGTGTCAACGGCCGGACAATCGACTCCCGGTCAAAAAGCCGAGGGTGAAACGTCTGCCTGATCCCCCGGCTCGGAGTGTCCAGCGAATGGTGCCGCAGCCGCCCTACTGTAACTCCGGCGTCGGCCGCTTCCCGGAAAGTAAAGGCGCCGGATGGAAGCAGTTCTGGCATTGGCCGCGGAGTTCTCATGGCTCATCGTGGCAAATTTCCGGCCGGGACCGCCGAAGTTATCCACAGGAGGGGCCCCGCTCCCCAAGTAGGTAGCAGCAGATGTTGGTTTGGGCCCCTATTCCGACATCTGCTGCTACCTAGTTGGGTGGGGCGGAGGGGTCAGGCGGGGAGGTTCGAGGCGCCGGCGCGGTGGCCGGCGGCGAGGGAGGCCAGGGTGGACACCAGCAGGCGGCGCTCTACGACTTTGATGCGCTCATGCAGGGTTTCCTCGGTGTCGGAATCCTCGATGGCCACGGCCTCCTGCGCGATGATGGGCCCGGTGTCCACGCCGGCGTCAGCCCAGTGCACGGTGCAGCCGGTGACCTTAACGCCGTAAGCCATCGCATCCCGCACCCCGTGGGCGCCCGGGAAGGCCGGAAGCAGTGCCGGGTGGGTGTTCAGGTACTTGCCGTTGAAGGCATCGATGAACTCCGGGCTGACGATGCGCATGAACCCGGAGGAGACCACCACATCGGGCTGGAACCGGGCCACGGCGCCGGTCAGCGCGGCATTCCAGGCAGCGCGGTCCGGGTACGCCTTGAAGTCAACCACGAACGTCGGGATGCCTGCGGCCGCGGACCGTTCCACCCCGAAGGTCCCCTGACGGTCGGCACCCACAGCGGCGATTTCCACGTCCAGCTCCCCCGCCCTGACCGCGTCGATGACAGCCTGGAGGTTGGACCCGGTACCGGAAACGAGGACTACGATGCGCATGGCTCTAGCTTATGGGCAGGCTCGCGTAGGCTGGAAAACATGAACACCTCCCCCGAACCGGCTGGGCAGCAGCGGACCAGGCCGCCGCTCAGCGAGGCAGCCAAAGCCTCGCTGTCCAAGACCCATACCCTGTTCCGGATGTTCGTCATCGCCGTGATCGGCTCCTTCTTCGTCTACCAGCTGGACGTCAACTACCTCTGGCTGACCGGGATCCTCACGGTGGCCAGTGTGGCCCTGGGCGTTGTCCTCCTGGTGCGGGCCGCGAAGCTGAAGGAATCCAAGCTCGTCCTGATTGGCACCATCTCCGGCCTGGTGGTGTCCGCCATCATGGCGCTGCTGATCCTGGTGACCGCAGTGTTCTTCGACGAAGTGCGCCAGTACCAGGCATGCATGGGCCGGGCGCTCACGGACCAGGCGCAGTCGGCGTGCCGGGTCCAGCTGGAAAGCTCGCTGCCCCGGCAGCTCCCCTAGCCAGCTGCGCCACCCTCACCCCGCGCAGCGGCGCTGCCGCTAAGCCCGGGAAACCAGTTCCGCTTCCTCGTCCGACGCCGCCTGCTCACGTTCCAGCCACGGCCCGGCCGCGTAACCGATCACGACGCCGACAGCCACTTCCGCAGCCAGCCACACCGCGGTCCAGAGCGGGTCCGGACCGATGTCCGTCAGGCGGCCGATTCCCGCCGAGCCGCGGGCCAGCCAGGCAAGGCCAAAGGACAGAACCCCGGCTGTCAGACCGGCCAGGATCCCCAGCACCAGGGTGGAGACTGTTGCCGTGAACCAGCGGGCACGGACCTTGATGGAAAGCCACTCATCGAAGTGGTTTTCGCCTTCGCGCAGGAACCACCAGCCGGCCAGCACGCCCGCCAGCACCGGGACGATCAGGGCCACGAAGGCGTAGTCCAGCGGCCCGGAAGGGATGGCGGCCAGCACCGGGATGGAGGGCAGCGGTCCGACGGCGGTTCCCAGGGGACCCACCTGTGAACCGACCCCCATGGCAAAGCCGGCCCCCGACGTCCAGGCCAGGGCGAAGACCGCAAGGTTGGGAAGGAAGCCGAGCTGTGCGATGGTCAGGGCGGCACCCCCTACGGCGCCGGCGTCGAGCGCCTCATAGACGGCAACCACAAGGTTCCAGTGGATGAAAAGGTCAACCGCCAGCAGCACGCCAGCCAGGGCCAGCGCGGAAACGGTGGCCACAAAACCGGCCTTGCCGGCGGAAGCGAGGTAGGAGCCCGCCCACCGCGAATGCTGGCTGGTGCGGGAAATCCAGTCCACGGCGTCGACGCCGATGAGCCGGCTCCAGGAACCGGCTTCGCGCCGCGCGCCGATCACCATGCCGAGTGCGTAGGGAATGAGAGGAATCAGCATGGAGAACCAGGGGTTGATGCCCACATCCGGGGTACGGCAGACGAAGCCGGTGGCCGTTCCGAAGGCGGCGTAGACAACCCATGAGCCGAGCAATGCCTGCCAGAGCTGGTCTGTGTAGGAAGCGCGGGCAAGGCGCCGTCCGGCCCGCCACGCAAGGAGGAAAGGCAGCAGGGTAAGGCCCAGCGGGATCAGCGACAGGACGCCGGATTCCCCGTTGCCGGCAGCGTCGGAGCCCGCGGCGCTGAGTTCCAGCGGAACTCCATGGACCAGCAGCCAGGACTGTCCCGCCAGCCGGGCCAGGACGTCGAAGGAGCTGTCCTGGAAGCCGGCAGTGGCCCACACGGCGATGATCGGGGCAATCACCACCAGCGCGGAAATGATGGCTGCCTGCGCCGTTTCGAGGGCACCCTGCAGCCACAGGGGCATGGGAAGGCCACGGTCTCCGGTCTGGTCAGCACGCATTTTCATCGTGCCCCATGGTGTCACGGCAGGGGCGTCCGGGCCGGGAACGACAGGCTCATCCGCCGGATCGGCGGAAAGTCCGGCGCACACTGTTCCGGCGCTTTTCGTGGTGGTCCGCCGTAAAATTTAACTGTCCACAACGAGTGGATTGGAGGGAAGAAATGACTACCGCATCCCCACATGCACACGGCGTTCATTTTGGCCGGGCAGACGTCCAAAACGCTGGCATGGGAGTGGGAATTCTTTTGATGCTGGTCGGTGTGCTCGGCTTCATCCCGGGTGTCACCACGCAATACAGCGAACTGATGCTCCTCGGACCGGCGTCGCACGCCATGTTCCTGGGGCTGTTCCAGGTGTCCATGCTGCTCAATATCGTGCAGTTGGCCATCGGTGCCACCGGCTGGGCCATGTCCCGGACAGAACACGGAGCACGGAATTTCCTCCTGGGGGCGGGCGCGCTGTACATCGTCCTGGCCATCTTCGGGCTGATCGTCGGAGTAGATTCGGCGGCGAACTTCCTGGCCCTGAACATGATGGACAACTGGGCACACCTGGTGCTGGGCATCGTCATGATTGTTGCCGGCTGGCTGTTCTCCAGGACGGCGGCCCGCAGGCCATAGCCCGGAATCCGTAAACCGGGAAACAGGAGCCGCGAATGAAGAAGAACCCTAAGTTCTGAAGATATTCGTCCTACTGGCTGGTGCAGTTGCCGCCGTACGCGGGGACTGCACCAGCGTTCAAGAAAGTTCCGCATGCACAACGACGCCGGGAGCCCGTCTATGGACTCCCGGCGTCGTGTGCTGTGCGCTTGCCTCCGCGGCTGTCCGGCCAATGCCGCCTCAGCGGTGCACCAAACGTTAGCGGTGAAGCTTAGCGGCGCGCGTCGCGGTCCACGCCGTCCGCGTCGATGTGCTCCTTGCGGACTTCCTCGTTAACCGTGACGTCGTCCTGGACAACGTCCTTGTCGAGGCGGACCCGCTCCACCGGAACGGTTTCCTTCTCCACGACGGGGCGCTCCTCATGCAGGATCACCTCGTGCTCCTCTTCGCTGATGTCCGGGCCGCCCAGGGCCTCGCCGCGGTTGGCGTCCGTAATGGGCTCGCGCTCCAGGCGGACCTCTTCACGCTGCACGGGAACAGTCTTGGTGACGTTTTCCGTGGTGACGTACTTACGCAACCGGGCGCGGCTGGTCTCCTGGCGCTCGGTGCCAACATGGAGCTTTTCCTCGGAGCGCGTCATAGCGTCGTCCGTGGTGGGGCCGGAGGTGTCATGGCCAACCGTGTGGCGCTCGGTGGCGTCCCGGTCCAAGTCGCGGTCCCGGTTTCCACTCACACCAGCGGTGGGGGTGCCGGCGTTCAGGTCTGCATCGCCCTGGAAGTCGACATCCTTCCGGGTGTCCACGTCGTCGTTCCGGGTGTCCGAGTAGGTGCGGGCACCACGCTCGTAGTAGGTGTACAGGCGGTCCTCTTCCTCGGGGGTGAGGTGGCCGTCAACATCGACGCGCGGCGCATCCTTGACGTGTTCCTTCGTGTAGGGAACCACCAGGTCGTCGCCCTGGCTGTGCGCTCCCTCGACAGGAATGAAGGACTGCGAGGTGCCAAAAAGGCCCGTCTTGACAGTGACCCAGGTGGGCTCGCCCGTGTCGTCGTCCGCGTACAGCTGGCCGATGGAGCCGATCTTCTCGCCATCTGAACCGATGACGTTGCCACCCTTGGTGAGCAGGTTTTCAATGTTTTCCCTGTTGAGCATGACGTCTCCTTGGATGTGTCGTTGCGCTGGGCTTTGCCAACATTGTGGATGTCCCGGCACCGGGAGTTCCCGGCGCTGGCCTCCGCCCCGTTGCTTGAGGCTCTGCGTTGGCTGCACTTCTACACTAAGCATGCTTAGCATCAAATGCAAAGCTTACTTAGTAATTTTTTCAGTGATGCGTCCTGCTGTTCACACAGCCTTTCCCCCGCAGTCATATCCAATCCCCCGCGCGGCAACGCCGCCCGCCCACCGTGGAGGGGTGAGGATCGCAATTGTTGCTGAATCATTCCTGCCGCTGATGAACGGCGTGACGCACTCCATCCTGCGCGTGCTGGAACACCTCGAAAACCGGGGCGACGACGTCCTGGTGATCGCGCCTTCCACGCTGGACGGGGAAGCGCCGGACCATGTCCGGGGCGCGGAGATCCTCCGGCTGCCCGCCGTGCCGCTGGCTGGCTACACGAACGTCCGGGTGGCGATGGGCGGTGTGTACCGGGTCAAGCGAATCCTTGCCGACTACGCACCGGACGTTGTCCACCTCGCCTCGCCGTTCGTCCTTGGCTGGCGGGCGGCACAGGCGGCGCACCAGCTGGGCATTCCCAGCGTGGCCATTTATCAGACCGAAGTCCCCAGCTATGCGGCGAGATACGGTGTGCCGTTCCTGGAGAACTGGGCCTGGAACCGGGTTGAAAACATCCATCTGCTCGCCACCCGCACCCTGGTGCCGTCCACGTTCGCGCTGAACCAGTTGCGCGGCCGCGGCATCCCACGGGTGCAGATGTGGCGCCGGGGAGTGGATACGGCCCGGTTCTCGCCGGAAAAGCGCGACGACGGATGGCGGGCTTCCGTGGCTCCCGGCGGGCAGCGGATCATCGGCTACGTGGGACGGCTGGCCGTGGAGAAACAGGTGGAGGACCTGGCTGCCCTGGCCGGGATTCCCAACACCAGGCTCGTGGTTGTTGGTGACGGACCCCAGCGTGCTGCCCTCCAAGACGCCTTGCCCGACGCCCTTTTCACCGGCTTCCTGGGCGGCGAGGAGCTGGCCCGGGCCGTCGCATCGTTCGACCTCTTTGTGCATCCGGGTGAGTTCGAGACCTTCTGCCAGACCATCCAGGAGGCCATGGCATCGGGTGTCCCGGTGGTGGCCACCGGCCGGGGCGGGCCGCTCGATCTGGTGGAAAACTCACGGACAGGCTGGCTCTACGAACCCGGCGACCTGTGCGGCCTGCGCGGCCACGTGCTCGACCTGATGGGCGACGACGCCAAACGCCGGGCGTTCGCTGCTGCAGCCCATGCTTCCGTGCAGGACAGGACGTGGCCGGCGCTCTGTGAACAACTCGTCGGGCATTACCACTCAGTGATCAGTGGTGAGCCGGTAGTTGCCGTGGGCCCACGCCCGCCGGGTTCCCTGGCCGGGCCTGCGAGGTTAGGGCGCGGGTGGGAACAGTGAAGGTCTCGGTGATCGGCTGCGGCTACCTCGGTGCCGTCCATGCGGCCACGCTCGCCTCCATGGGCCATACCGTGGTGGGGGTCGACGTCGACCCCGGCAAAGTGGACCAGCTGGCACGCGGTGCCGCCCCGTTCCACGAACCCGGACTGGACGAACTCCTGCGGGACGGCCGGAGCACCGGCCGGCTCACCTTCTCCACCGACGCCGCCAGCGCGAAGGACGCGCAGGTCCACTTCCTGTGCGTAGGCACCCCGCAGGACAAAACGTCCGACGCCGCCGACCTCACCTTCCTGGTCTCCGCCATCGAAGCGCTGCTTCCGCACCTGGCCGCAGGCGCCGTCGTCGTGGGTAAATCCACGGTGCCCGTGGGCACGGTGGAGATGCTGCGCGGCGTTCTGGCCCGGCGGCCGGACGTGCTGCTGGGGTGGAACCCGGAGTTCCTCCGCCAGGGGACCGCGGTGAAGGACTCGCTGGTGCCGGACAGGCTGGTGTACGGCGTGGACGGCGGGCGCGGAGCCGCGTTCCATCCCCGCAGCGGCGCCCCGCTCGGCGTCACGGCGGCGCTGGACGCCGTCTACGAACCGCTTCTCCGGGCCGGCATTCCCCGCATGGTCTGCAACTTCGCCACGGCGGAGCTCATCAAGTCGGCGGCGAACGCCTACCTTGCCACCAAAGTGAGTTTCATCAACGCGGTGGCCGGGCTGTGCGACGCGTCGGGAGCGGACGTGGCGGAGCTGGCCGAGGCCATGGGCATGGACCCGCGCATCGGCGGGCGGTACCTGCACGCCGGCCTGGGTTTCGGCGGCGGCTGCCTCCCCAAGGACATCCGCAGCTTCCGGACACAGGCCGTCCATGCAGGGGTCACAGCCCTGGATGACTGGATGCGGCTGGTGGATTCGGTCAACCTTGGCCAGCGTGAACGCACCGTTGCCCTGGCTGCGGACCTTTCAGGGGGCAGCGTGGCCGGCCGCTCCATCACTGTCCTGGGTGCATCCTTCAAACCCGACACCGACGACATCCGGGACTCCCCCGCCCTGGACGTCGCCGACCGGCTCGCGGCGGCCGGGGCGCATGTGACCGTCACGGATCCCAAGGCAATAAACAACGCCTGGCGGCGTTACCCGCGCCTGCGGTTCGAAGCGTCAACGGAACGGGCGCTCGAGGGCGCCGAGCTGGTGCTGCTGCTTACCGAATGGGATGAATACCGCCGCCTCTGCCCCGCCGCTGCCGGGGCACGGGTACGACGGCGGGTGGTGCTGGACGCGCGCAACGTGCTGGACGCCGCGGCCTGGCAGGCCACCGGCTGGTCGGTGCGCGGCCTGGGCACCGGCGACGCTGCGGCACACACGCCCGTGCACGCACCCGCACCGCTCACTTCCTGACGGCCCGCGCCAGGAAGCCCGGTCAGCCCAGCAGTCCCAGCTCTTCAAAAGCGAGTGCCACGCCGTTGCCGGCCGGCCCGGCGGTGGTCCGGTCCGCGACGGCCAGCACCGCAGGGTGCCCGCCTTCCACGGCGATGCCCACACCTGCGTACTCCAGCATCTCAATGTCGTTGGCGCTGTCCCCAATGGCCACAATGTCCGCGCGGTCAAGGCCCAGGTGCTCCTCCACCACCTGGATGCCCACGGCCTTGTGCGTTCCGGCCATGAAGATCTCGCCGGCCCGGTCGCCCAAAGCGGAGAGGGAACTGGGGATCAGGCCCACCTGCGGCCCGAGCCCCGCCACCAGCTGCGTCAGCGGAACCGGGGAATCAAAGCAGGATATTTTGGCGTAGGACGTGGAGCGGAGGTCGTCGCTGTACTGCATGGGTCCCAGGATGTCCTCCAGGGGGTCAACATCGGTGCTGAGGACTCCGTCGTGCTGCGGGCGCCCGGCGAAGATAGGGCCGAGCACCTCCCGCAGCCTCTGGTCCACGCCCGTCCGGCCGTGCAGCGCCTCGGGTGCTTCCAGGATGTAGGCGGCACCATGTGCGTCCAGTGTTTCCACGATGAGGGCTGCCAGGTCCGGGTCGAAGCGGGTGTCCTTCAGGACTTCTCCCCCGAGCTCCACCCGGGCGCCGGCGCCGGTGATGCTGCCGTCGAAACCGGCTTCCAGGATGTGGGTTGGGACCATGGACAGCGGCCGCCCGGTGCAGACGAAAACCAGGTGTCCCAGCCGGCGTGCTGTCCGGACCGCGTCGACGTGCGCGGCAGGCGCCAGTCCGTGGTCCGCGTAGGTGCCGTCGATGTCGAGGAAGATGGCACGTGGCCGAGTGGTCTGCTGGCTGCACATGCCGGAACTCCTTGGTTTGTTGCGGGGACAGTCAATCCTATCGAAGCGGCTGCCGGTAGCCCGGGGCGGCGGACACGGTCAAATAGCGAAGAGGCGCATTACTGCCGTGAAAACTGATAGTCATCCCGTGATAATCAAAGTCTTGCAGAGCAGTAAGCACGCTGATTGAATTATGGAACCGGAAATGGGGGCCCGGCACAACTTACTGACAAGGAGTGACACCATGGGCATTCTCGGATTTCTCATTTTGGGCCTGATCGCCGGAGCCATTGCAAAGGCCATCCTGCCCGGCCGTCAAGGCGGAGGCTGGGTGGTTACCCTGGTCCTCGGCGTTGTCGGCGCCCTCCTGGGCGGCTGGATCGGTTCGTTGATTTTCGGTGGTGGCCTGGCGGAATTCTTCGACCTCCGCACCTGGCTGCTGGCAATTCTTGGTGCAATCATCGTGCTGCTCGTTTACGGTGCGATCACCAACCGCAGTTCCCGCCGGGCATAGCGGCCCCTTTACTCAGACAACCCAAAAAGCGCTGTCCTCCATGCGGGGGCAGCGCTTTTGCGTTGGCACTGCAAGGACGGCCAAGGGGCCGGAGCAGTCCACCCGGAACCGGTTCCGGGCAGCCCGCCACATTTCAGCTCCTGCGCTCTATGATGTCCGAGGGGGGTGGTGTCTTGACTGATTCTTGGAACCACAGCACGGGTGCGTCAGCACGAACTTTCGGAACTGTCCTGGATGCCAGCCCGGACGCGCTGCTGGCCATAGCCGCGGATGGCAGCATCGCTTTGGCCAATGCTGCAGCCGGGAGGCTGTTCGGCTATTCGGCCGGTGACCTCACGGGGCGGGACCACCGCTCACTCCTCGCTGAAGGCTTCCGCGGCGAAGCGGACCATCTTTTCGCCCGGCTCCGAGCCCTGCCCGGGGACCATCCGCCGCCGCGGGAAATCTATGGGCTCCACAGCAACGGAACGGAATTCCCGGCCGAGGCAACGGGATCATTGCTGCCATGGGATGCGGCACCGCTTTTCCCTTTAGTACCTCCGGTGGCTCCGGACGGGACGCCGGGACCGGGCGACGGCGGCCGCGCGCACCCGCTGCTCCTGCTCTCGGTCCGGGACACTTCCCACCGCCAGGCCGCGGACGCCGACCTGCGGGAAGCGATGTCCCTGCTGACCGCCACGCTGGAATCAACCGCGGACGGCATCCTGGTGATGAGCTCTGGGGGCAGGGTGGCCGGTTTCAATGACCAGTTCCTCACCATGTGGGGTATCCCGCCGGATCTCCTTGAGGGGACCAGTGAAGAGCCCGTCATGCGGCTCATCATCGAGCAGGTTGCAGATCCCGCGGGCTTCCTGGCACGGATCAGCGCGCTGGAGGAAGACCCGGCAGCAGAAAGCCATGACGTCCTGGATTTTACGGACGGGCGCACCTTTGAACGGTATTCGCGGCCGCAGCGGGTAGGCGACAAAATCGTTGGACGGGTGTGGAGTTTCCGGGACGTCACGCCACGGCGCCAGGCCCAGGAGCAGGCCCACCAGGCAATGCTGGACCTGGCGGCGCAGGCCGAGAAGCTGCGGGCGATGGCGTTCCAGGACCCGCTGACGGGGTTGGCCAACAGGGCCGTGTTCAACGACGCCCTGGCTAATGCCTTGCGGGAACCGCGGCTCAAGGCCGTTGACGTGCTGCTCCTGGACCTGGACGACTTCAAGGAAGTCAATGACATCCTTGGCCACCAGGCCGGTGATGACATGCTGGTTGAGGTGGCCCGGAGGCTCCGTGGCTGCACCCCCACTGCCGATGTGGTGGCCCGGCTGGGCGGAGACGAGTTTGTGGTGCTCCTGACCGCCTGCCCCGACGCGGACGCGATCGCCGAATGCATCGTCCGGTGCCTGCATGTCCCCGTGACCATCCAGGGCACGGTCCTGCGGCCGAGCCTCAGCCTGGGGCTCGCTTCCCTGGGCCGGGACAGCGTGGGCGCCTCAGAGCTGCTCCGGCAGGCGGACATCTCAATGTATGCGGCAAAGGCCGCCGGCAAGAACCGGTTCCTGCGGTTCCATCCGGACATGATGACGGCCCTGGTGCAGCGGACCCACATGGAAGCCGGCCTGCAGCTGGCCGTGGCCCGGGGCGAAATCACGGTGGATTTCCAGCCCATCGTTTCCCACCGCATGGGGCAGGTGGTCACGTTCGAGGCACTGGCCCGGTGGGACAGGGACGGCGGGCGCGTCCCGCCGTCGGTCTTTATTCCGCTGGCCGAACGCACGGGGCTGATCAACGAAATCGGCGCTGAAGTGATGGCGCTGGGGATGGTGCAGCTGGCACCGTGGCTGAACGAGGATCCTTCCCGGTCGCTCGCCGTGAACGTTTCGGGGGTCCAGCTGCAGGAACCCCTGTTTGCCCAGACGGTCCTCCAGCTTGCGGAGGCCAGCGGCGTCGCCGCCTACCAGCTGGTCCTTGAGGTCACCGAGAGCGTGTTTTTCGACGCCGACTGCAGCCTCATCAAACAGCTCAGCACGCTGCGGGAGGAGGGAGCCAGGGTTGCCCTGGACGACTTCGGCACCGGCTACTCCTCCCTGGGCAGGCTGCAGGACCTGCCGGTGGACACGGTGAAGATCGACAAGACGTTCATCTCCATGGTGCGCACGGGAAGCGAGCGGCTGCCCATCCTCAGCTCCATGATCAACATGGCCCACAGCCTGGGTTTGACCGTTACCGCGGAAGGTGTGGAAACGGCAGCGCAGGCGGATTACTTGGCGGCCCTGGAGTGCGATTCGCTGCAGGGATACCTGTTTTCGCTGCCGCAGCCGGGCCGGCGGATGGAGAAGGCGCTGCAGCAGGCGGAGGAAGCCCTCACGGCGCTGAAGGATCGGTAGGAAGGACGACGGCGGGAGGCCTGCTAAGCAGCCTGCTTGCGTCCTGCCTGCTTCGGGGATTTCGTCGGCTGGGACGCTGCGGGGGCAGTGGGCGCTGCGTGCTGGACTGCCGATTCTTCGGCTGCATGCTCGGGCACCACCTGCTGGGCCACCGTCTGTGCTTCCGCTGACTTCGCTTCTGGTGCATGCTCGGGCACCACGTGATGGACCATTGAATGCTGGTCTTCCGGGTACCCGGCGTAGGCCGTCTGGGCGTCGCGGTTGCGGCGCCAGCGGCGGAGCAGGTCGGCGGCGGCCAGGATGCCTGCCAGCGGGGAGAGGACCGCGGCCGTGTAGACAAACAGCATCCAGGTCAGGGTGGTCAGCGGGGGCTGGTTGTTGTGCAGGAGGGACAGCCCGCCCAGGAGTCCCACGGCCCAGAACAGCAGCACGGCGGTAAGGACTGCAGCGGCCGGAAAATACTGGTTGCTCACGATCTTTTTCAGGGTTTCCATGCACTTTCCTCCTGCCTGGCCGGGGTACGGCAACAGCCGCTCACCACAAGTATGGGGCTCAGGATCGGCCAAACCGTGCAAGACGCCTCGGCGAGTGATGAACGTTACTGGCGCGGCCGCCGTCGTCCGCTGCTGCAGGGATCTTCCGCTGGCTCAAGGGGCGCACTAGCGTGAAGCGTGTCCGCTCACAATGCCCTGCAGGAGGTCCCCATGCGCAAAGTCACTGCCGGCCTGTTCCACTCCGTGGACGGCGTGGTGTCCGACCCCTATAAGTTCCAGTTCGACAGCTTTGACGACGAACTGGGAGCCGGCCTGACCACCATGATGGAAACCGTGGACACGGTGGTGCTGGGCCGGGTGAGCTACCAGGAGTGGGCCGGGTACTGGCCCACCGCGCCGGTGGACGAGGACTTTGCCGCCTTCATCAACCCGGTGGAGAAGTTCGTGGCGTCCCGGACCCTGGCGGAACCTCTCGAGTGGCAAAACTCGCGCCTCATGGACGCGCCGCTGGAGGAATTCGTAGCAGGGCTCAAGGAGCGTGACGGCGGCGAAATTGCCGTGTGCGGCAGCATCTCGGTCACGCGGCAGCTGCTGTTCGCCGGCCTGCTGGATTCCCTGACGCTCATGACCCATCCGGTGGTGGCAGGGAGCGGCCGGCGCCTCTTCCAGGACGGCGACCCCACCACCAGGCTGGTCCTCCTGGACCAGTCCCGGACCAGCAAGGGCAACGTAATCACCACCTACGGGCGGCTTGGGGCATAGGGCCCTACTCACCGTCCCGCGACTGTGACAGGGTTTGGATATGGGTGAAGACAATATCGGGCCTGACGATGAGGCTGTGCCCGGCACTGGCGTCAATGACCACGCCTGGGAGCGGGAGCACCGGCATCCCACCCCTGAGCAGGCCCGGTCCATCGGGTACCGGCGCAGGGACGCCGAAGCGAAACTTGAGCAGCACCAGCAGGAGGCCCGGGAGAAGGCTGGCCACGCGGAGGAACAGGACACCCCGGACAAGGACACCAATCAAAAGGAGACCAAGGAGGAGGGCGGCTAAGGACCGTCAGGTCCAGCGCCTTCGGATTCAGCGCCCTCGGATTCAGCGCTGCGCGGCAATGGCCTGTCCGACGGCGGCGATGTCGGCTGGCGTCGTGCGGCAGCATCCGCCGATGATGCGGGCCCCGTGGTCCAGCCAGGTGGCGGCCCCGCCGGCGGGGTCCACGGGGTGCGCGTCCCCGCTTCCCTCTCCGGATGCCGCGGTTGGGCCCCAGGTCTTGGTGACGGGATCATAGGTTTCGCCTGAGTTGGGGTAGGCCACCAGCGGTTTCTCCGTCGCGCTGTGGAGGGCGGCAAGCGCGGGGGTGACCAGGTGCAGCGGCACGCAGTTCACGCCAATCGCTGCCACCAGGGGGTTCGCGTCAAGGAGCCCTGCCACTGCCGTGAGCGGCGTGCCGTCGCTGACATGGGCGCCGTCCCGCAGGGAGAAGGAGAACCAGGATTCGACGCCGAACTCCTCTGTGAGTGACGCCAGCGCCTCGGCTTCGGCGAACGACGGGAGCGTCTCACAGGCCAGGAAGTCCACACTGGCAGCGACGAGTGCGGCGACCCTTGGCCGGTGGAAGTCCATGAACTCCTCTTTCCCCAGCGTGTAGTCGCCGCGGTATTCGGAGCCGTCTGCCAGGTAGGCGCCATAAGGGCCCACGGACCCGGCGATGAGCAGTGCGCCCGCGCCCGGGGTGGCAGCCAGATGGGCGCGGCGGGCTTCGTCCGCCAGCCGGACCGACAACGCCACCAGCCCCAGCGCATCCTGCCCGCTCATTCCCCGCCGCGCGAAGCCCTGCGGCGTTGCCTGGTAGCTGGCCGTGGTGGCAATCCTGGCACCGGCGGAGAAGTAGTCGCGGTGGACGTCCCTGATCAGGTGCGGGTCTTCGAGCAGCACTTTGGCCGACCACAGGGGATCGTCGAGGTTGCAGCCGCGGGCCTCGAGTTCCGTGGCCAGGGCGCCGTCGGTCACGAGGTGTTCCCCGGATTCCAGCAAGGACGAGAGCTGCATGGTCGAAGGCATAGTAGTCATAATACGCATTTGCCTATGCTTGTAATGATTATTTCTTTCTGTCACGATGGCTGGCAGCCGTCACCCGGCGGAGGAAAGAGGCAGGGTTCTTGGACGTTCAACTTCACCCGGTACGCAAGCTGCGCGTGCACTGGCCCATCAGCGGCACCACCTTCGAGCAACTGTCCAAGGGCGAGCCGGACGCCTTCCGGGATGATCCGGGAATCGCGCACCTGCTGCAGGCCCTGGCCGAATTCCGGGAACTCGGCGACTTCGGCAACTACAAGCACGTGTTTGAGTCCAGCCTGGGTTTCGAGGGCTTCACTACTGCCGAGGGCGCCAACCCCACCCTGGGACGCGTGGGTGAGCAGACCCTCTCGCCAACCTTCGTTTTCACCACCTATTTCGACGCCTCACTGGAGGACGCCGCCGTCGAGCGTTTCATGCGCCACCTCGTGGACATCCATCCCTGGGAAGTCCCGGTCATCGAAGTGACCGGCCCCATCAGCGTCTCCAGCACCGCACTGGCCCCAACGGCAGAAGTACCCATGGCAGAAGGAGCAGCAGCATCATGACGGACACCAGCACCACGTCGCTCTGGGAGGGCCTGCAGTCCGTGATCGCGGGCCGGCAGTTCGTGGACCTGACGCACGCCTTCCACCCGGGCCAGCCGCACTTCGCCGCTTTTCCGGATGAGCAGCGCGAAGCCCTCTTCGACCTGGACAGGGGTGACGGCTTCACCGCCCACCGCTATACGATCGTGGGCCAGTGGGGAACCCACGTGGACCCGCCCTCGCATTTCATCCGCGGCGGCAGGACGCTGGACCAGATTCCGGTGGAGGAGATGATCCTCCCGCTGGTGGTCCTGGACATCAGCCATCGGGTGGCCGGCAACCCGGACGCCACCCCCACCCTGCAGGACGTACAGGACTGGGAACTCCGGAACGGCACCGTCCCGGCGGGTTCCTTTGTTGCCCTCCGTACCGGCTGGAGCCGCCGCTGGCCCGATCCAGAGGCAATGGCCAACCGGGACAGCGAGGGCCTGAGCCACACGCCCGGCTGGTCCCGGGAAGTGCTCTCCTTGCTGGTTGAGCAGCGTGCCGTGGCCGCCATCGGGCACGAGCAGACGGACACCGACCCCGGCCTGGCCACGTCCCGGCAGGACTTCAGCCTGGAAACGTATGTCCTGGACCAGGGCCGCTGGCAGATCGAACTGATGGCCAACCTGGACGGACTCCCGGAATCCGGCGCCGCCGTCGTCGCTTCCTGGCCAAAGCCCCTGGGCGGCAGCGGCTTCCCGGCGCGGGTGTTTGCCATCTGCTGACGCTACTTTGCACCCCTGCCCTGCGTCCGCCTCAGCCGAGGTCGCAGGCCTGCACCGAAGTCGCCGGAAAAGTGCACGGTCGCCGTTACGTTCCGGCGTCCCGGCACTGTTCCGGCGATTCCGGCGATCCAGCGGCGAAGCACCCGGCAGCCCGGCCAGGGAAAGCACCTCAACTAGACTCGACACCATGCCAAATACCTCCAGCATGGGCCGCGGAATCATGGCCCTCTTTGCTGTGGGCGCACGCCATGCAGCGGGGCATCCCGGAGGCACAGTGGCGGAAACCGCCGCCGATCTTGGCAAGGACCGCAGCCAGGTCTCGCGCAGCCTCCGCACCGCCGAACACGAGGGTTTCCTCCGGAAGACCAGCCAGCGCACCTACAGCCTGGACTGGTCCGTCCTCACCGACGCCCAACTGCTGACCGAACGCCGCCTGCAGTCGGACGGCGGCACCGCCCTGGACACGCTGGCGGAAGAAACGGATGAGGCATGTTTCCTGGGCGTCCTTCACGGGGACAGCACGGTGACCATCGGCGAAAGCGTCCCGGCCAGCAGCAACCTGGTGGGCTCCTGGCTGGGCCGGCCCTACCCGGCGTACTGCAGCGACGCCGGGCAGGCCGTGCTGTGGGAGGCCTCCGAAGCAGAAGTGCGGACCGTCTTCGCGGATGTGGCTTTTGTGCGGCACGGCCCCAATACGCCGGCCGACGTGGACGATTTCCTGGCGCGGCGTGGATCTGCCCGGAAGCGGGGTTATTCGATCGTGGATGAGGAGGCAGAGCCGGGACTCTATTCCCTGGCCGTCCCCGTCCGCGATTTCAAGGGCGACGTTGTGGCTGCGCTGCAGATCGTTGGCATCAGGGACCGCCTGGAACCGCGCCGGGAAGCGTGCGCGGACGCACTGGTGGCCCAGGGAGCATGGCTCGAGCAGCGGCTGGGGTACCGGCCGCAGCCCTAGCGGCCACCCGCGCGGGATCCGAGCCGTTCCGCAGCGCTGCTGAGCACAGCAGCCGCATCCGGACCGATCCCGGCGCGGCTGCCCAGCACACTCAGCGAGGCAAGGATGGCACCGCCGGCGTCGCGGACAGGAACCGCGAGTTCCAGCACGTCGTGTTCGAATTCCTCGGCTGCGGTGATGAAGCCGGCGCCACGGTCGCGGACCATGAGGTCCCAGACCCCATCGGTGGAGTGGGCGGCCCCCGGTCCCCCGATGCCGATGTAGTTCACGTCCTGCAGCAGGGCATCCAGTGCCGGCCGGTCAAGGTCCCACAGCAGCGCCCGGCCCGCGCCGGTGCACCAGGCCGGAGTCACCATGCCCGGCTTGACGAAGCTGCCGGGGACGGCGTCGTTGCTGGAAGCCCGGACCAGGGTCACGCGGTAGCCGTCCCGGACGGAGAGCCGCGCGCGCAGTCCCAGCGCCGCGACCAGCGCCTCAAGTTCGGTTCTTGCCTCCCGGACCCAGCCGGTATTCAGTGCCGCGGCCAGGCTGAAGAAGCGCTGACCTGTCCGGAACGGCCCGCGGTCCACCCGCTCCAGCAGTCCGAGATCGCACAGTTCCTGCGCCAGGCGGGAGACGCGGCTCTGCTCCATGGCCAGTTCGGCCGCCAGCTGTGAAACGCCCAGCAGCTGGCGTCCCAGCTTCTCCCTGTCAGCTACCAGCCGGACAATTCGGAGCCCCTGCGCCATTGACGACGCCTCAGCGGACGAATCCACGCTTATCTGCCCCTCCCGGCCGGTCACCACGCCCCATTGTTCCATGGGCCGTGCCCTCCTTGGGCGGGTCACGCACTTAGCCGGAAAGGACGACGGCGCCCGCCCGGCAAGGTGCCCCAACGCACCTTGCCGGCAGCCGCCGTCGTCCGCTTCTTGCTTCCTTGTTACCCGGCTGTCACGGCCTTGCGGCCGTAGCGGAAGTGGAACCAGGCGTAGCAGGCGGCCACAAAGGGAATGCCGAAGTAGAGCGCGGCGGCCTGGGTGGGGTCCAGGGCGATGCCCACCAGGGAGATGACGCACAGCGAGAACGCCAGGATGGGCACCAGGGGGAAGAGCGGGGCCTTGTAGGCGAGGGTGGAGACGTCGCCTCCGTTGCGGACGAACGCGCGGCGGTGGAAGAAATGCGAGGCGGTGATGGACATCCAGACGCCCACCACGGCGAACCCGGCCACGGACACGAGCACCAGGTAGACGGTCTCCGGGGCCACCACGCTGCTGATCAGGGATGCCACCCCGCCCACCATGCTCACCGAGAGCGCGATAAGGGGAATGCCGCGGCGGGTCAGTTTCTTGAAGGAGCGGGGGGCGTGGCCTTCGTCGGCCAGGGAGTAGAGCATGCGGGCGCAGGAGAACAGGCCGCTGTTGCCGGCGGAGAGCAGTGCGGTGATGATGACGAAGTTCATGATGTCGGCGGCGAACGGGAGTCCGATTGCTGAGAAGACCGTCACGAACGGGCTTTCGTCCAGGCCCACCTCGTTGTACGGGATGGTGGCGGCGATGACCGCAATGGCTCCGACGAAGAAGATCAGCAGGCGGATCACCGTGGTGCGCAGGGCCCTGGGGATGCTGGTAGCCGGGTCCTTGGTTTCACCGGCGGCCACGCCGATGAGTTCCGAGCCGGAGAAGGCATAGAAAACGGCGAGCACGGTGACCAGGACGCCGGTGAATCCGTTGGGGAACAGTCCGCCCTCGGTGGCGAAGTTCTCGAACAGGAAGGGGTGCTCTCCCCCGCCGCCGAGCGGCCGGAAACCGAACAGGGCCGCACCGCCCAGGACAATGAGGCCGATGATCGCAGCGACCTTCACGATGGCGAACCAGAACTCGGACTCGCCGAAGAACTTGGAGGACACGGCGTTGAAGCCGAAGAGGACGGCCGCGAAGACCAGGCACCAGACCCAGACCTCCACGTCCGGGAACCAGCGCTGCATGAGCAGGCCGGAGGCAGTGAACTCGGAGCCGATAGCCACCGCCCAGCACAGCCAGTACAACCAGGCGGTGGCGAATCCCGTGGCGGGGCCGATGGAGCGGGCGGCGTAGATGTGGAACGCACCGGACACCGGGTAGGCAATGGCGAGTTCGCCCAGGCACGCCATCACCAGGTACACCACGAAGGCGCCGATGAGGTAGGCGATGACCGCACCGAGCGGGCCGGCCTGGGAGATGGTGTAGCCGGAGCTGAGGAACAGTCCGGAGCCGATCACGCCGCCCATGGCGATCATCACCAGGTGGCGCGGGCCCATGGACCGGCGGAGTCCGGAGTCGGCAACGGCGGGCCTGGCCGGCTGGGCATCCAGCTTCACGTCTGTTGTGGGTTCCACGGGCGTCTCCAAGGGTCGGACTCAGCAATGGGAGCGCGCGCAGTCCCCTGGTCCCGGTCCTTGGCAACGAAGATATGCGCGGCGGCAGTGTTGAAAGTAGCACGGCAGCCGAATTTTTAGTCATCAAATACATGTGGTCATGCTTATATTGCACGCTGTTACGCTGGGCGACGGTCCAACTGGCCGGGCGTCAAGACCACGGGGCAGGGTCCACGACGCTCTCCGGCATGGACCGATACCGCTCCGTTGGGCCCGGGGCAGGGCCTGGCGCCGCTTCGGTGGAGCATGCGCCCTCCAGCACCTCATTGAACGCCTGCCGTAGCGTAAGACCTCGTCCGCGCTCCCAGGCCAGGCCGAAGCGGATGGGGCCTGCTACCTTGCGCGCCCTAGTGAGAATCGATGAAATGTGTTGCTGTTCAGCGGAGTAGAGCGGAAGTCCGCGGTCAGCGCGGTAGCTGTCAGTGGCCGCCAGCAGGTGGATGGCCCGCTCGACGCGGTGCGTACTGACGTAGACGTCCGCAATGTGTTCCAGGAAAGCTGCAACCTGGCCCTGCGCATCGAGCTCAAGTGCGGCGGTGACTGCCTCGACGAGCAGGCGCTCGGCGGCACCATAGTCCCCGGCTTGCTGTGTGCTTTCGGCCAGGTTGGTCAGGGCTATTCCGAGCAACCATCGATCGCCGATCGGGCGGGCAAGCTCGACGCTCGCGTGGCGCAACTCCAGGGCTTGGTCGTGGTCGCCAGCGTAGAAGGCAAGTATGCCCAGGAGAATCAAAGCGCCAACTCTTGTGATCTGGGCGGCACGTGGCATCGACAATACTTCTGCAGCGAGTCGCTGGGCGTTGGCGGCGTCGTCACGCTGCATTGCCTGCACTGCCAGGCACATCGTGGCCCACGCAACGCCTTGGTCGTTGCCGGCGTTGTGGAACGCCTGAAGCGCTCGGTGGTGGAGCCCGGACGCCTGGTCGCCGCGGCCGAGCATCCAGCACAGCGTGGCGGTTCCGCTGAGGGCGGGTGCCTGCAGCGCCGGTGGAGCGTCAAGCGTGCTGCCGAGCAGCTCCAGGGCGATCCCGCACGGTTCCGCCACGTCGCCCGTCAGCTCCCAGTAATGCCAGAGCTGCCCCACTAAGGCCAGTGCCACGTTCTTGGAGCCGTCGGGTCCCATTGCCCATAGGAGTGACGCTCGCAAATCCAGGGCATCAGCCTTCAGCTCCCGGAAAGCGTCTACTTGGTCCTGGCTCCACAGCAGCGGGCATAGTGCCTCGGCCAAGGCGACATAGTGCCCTGCATGCCGGCGCCGCACCTCGGGTTCCGCTGGAAGCATCGCGAGCCGATCACGGGCGAACTCGCGGATGGACTGGAGCAGGAAGACTCTCCTGCGCCCTGCCTGGTCGGTGTAGCGCCGGAGCAGGCTGTGGCCGGCGAGTGCGGACAACAGTTCTTCGGTGGAAGGCGCTCCAATGGGAAGAGGGCCGCGCACGGCGTCAATCGCTTCCGTCGTCGGATCGTTGGCGAAAACACCGAGTTGGACGAAGAGCAGGCGCTCCGAATCCTCCAGCAGCTGGTAGCTCCACTCCATTGTGGCCGTGAGAGTGCGCTGACGGTCGGGAAGGTCGCGGAAGGCGGCAGGCAGCGCGGCCAGGCTGGCTTCCAGGTCAATGAGGAGATCGTGCTCGCTCAACTGACGCAGTTGGGCTGCAGCCAGTTCGATGGCCAGCGGCAGGCCGTCAAGGCGGTGGCACAGCCGCGATAACACTGCCGCGTTTCCCGGATCCACTGTGAAACGGGGGCGGACCGCCCTGCCCCGGCTAAGGAGCAGCTCCATTGCAGGCACCTCCCGCAACCGGTGGAGAGGCAGGGGCGGGTCGAGGGGCGGCAGCTCAAGTGGTGCAAGTTCGAATTCGTACTCAGGACGCAACCCCAACCGCCTCCGGCTGGTAGTGAGGATCCGAAGCTCCGGGGCTGCGGTTAGCAGGTCCAGCACCACTGGCCAGGCGTCTTCCAGGTGCTCGAAGTTGTCCAGGACCAGCAGCAAGCGGCGGGCTTGCAGAAAACGGGACGCGATTTTCAGCGGGTCTTCGCCCACCGGCGCCTCCAGTCCGAGTGCCGCCGTAATGGCGCCGGGCACCTGCTTCACTTGGGTGAGCGGGGACAAATTAACCCAGCCCGCGCCGTCAGGCATGCGCTCACCCAAGCGTGCGGCCGCCGCCATCGCGAGACGGGTCTTCCCTGTCCCGCCCGCCCCCGTTACGGTGACCAGCCGGCATCCGTCGGAGCGGTAGAGCGAACATACCTCCCCAAGTTCAGCATCCCGACCCACCATGGGGGTGAGTGCGGCAGGCAGGTTGTCGAGACGCTGCCTGGCGCGGCGCTTTTCGTTCACGGCGGGTGCCCCGAGGGATGCATCCTGCCGCAGCACCAGCGTTTCCAGCTCCCGCAGGCGTTCCCCGGGATCAATGCCCAGCTCCGCCGCAAAGGTTTTCCTGGCCATCCGGCAGGCGGCAAGGGCGTCTGCCTGCCGGTCGGAGCGATACAAGGCAAGTACCAGGGACGCCCACAAGCGCTCCCGGAAGCGATGCTGCGTTACCAGCCTTTGCAACTCCCCCACAACGTTGGCGTGGCGGCCCAGTGCCAGTTCAACGTCGAAGAGGTCCTGGTATGTGTCCAGCCGGGTCTCTTCCACCTCTTCCAGGTCTGGAACCAGCAGCTCAATGTCGGCAAGGTCCGGAAAAGCAGGGCACACGAACAATTCGAGGGCCTGGCGCAGGCGGACCGCACCGCTGGCAAGTTCGCCCGCTTCGACTGCTCGTTCTCCGGCTTCAACGTGCGCGCGGAACTGCAACAGGTCGAGTTCGTCGTCTTCAACAGCCAGGAGGTAGCCGCCGGGCCGGCTTGCCAGGCGGTGCGAGGCAACCCCCTTGAGGCGGTTGGGCTCAAGCAGGTTCCGCAGGTTCGCGACGTGCACCTGCAGCTGCGGGCCTGGACGCGCGGGCGGGTGGCCGTCCCAGAGGACTTCAACCAGGAAATCGGCCGGTACTACCGAGTTCGCCCGCAGCGCCAGGCATTCGAGGACAATACGCAGGTTGCGGCTGCTGAAGGGAACCTGGACGCCGTCAGTGATCACCTCCAAGGGACCCAGTGCCCTGATCCACAGTGCGCCCATCGCCGAGCACCCCTCACTGACCGGCCACGGGAGCGGGCTGTGCCCTCTCCCGCGGCGTTTATCGACCAGCGGCCCCGAGCGCCCGCCCTGTCCTAACGCGCCCCGAGGAGCGACATCACCTTCATCATGCTCCCGGGCCCGTGCTGGATCCAGAGTTAGCCGTTGGATTAAGGCTCCATTAAGCCCCCGGGGCCACTCTTGAGCCACTCACACCGAGTACATCTGAAAGGAAGATCCGATGAAAACCACAATTGCGCGCACACTGGCCCCGGCTGCCCTGGCTGCAGCAGCGCTCGTCGCACCAGTGCCTGCCGTAGCAGCTACCCCCGTTCCTCAACCGATTGTTTATGAGTACACCGCGCCTTGTCCCGGATCCGAGGACAACATCCTAGCCTTCACGGCGGTGGGCAAGGTGGGAGAAATCACGCTTCCGGGAGGCCGGAAAATCTACACGGCTCCGGGCTTGCGTGTCACGGTTACAGGACCAACGGGGGAGTCTCGCACTTACATCGCCACCGGGGCAACGACAACCGAGAAGCTGAAGGATGGCAATGTGCTCTTTACCGCGACTGGAACTAACGTCATCACGGTGCCCGAGATCAACGACCATCCTGCAGGGGTTTACTACACGGCCGGAACCGTCAACTGGATTCTTGACGCCGATGGGAATGAAGTCGGTGACATGTTCACTGGGAAAGGCAAAGTGACCGATCTCTGCAAGTTGCTGGCTCCGGTGTCCTAGCCCAGGTTCCGCTCCAGCATCTCCCCTACGATCCGGGCGCCTTCCGGGAAGGCGCCCGGATTCGTGCCCGAAAAGTTGAGCCGGATAAAAGGACCCGCCGGTTCCGCCGGAAACCATTCGTCCCCGCGAGCGACGATGACGCCGGAGGTCTCGCAGTCCCGGACCAGCCGCTGCAGGTCCGTCCCGTCGGGCAGGCGCAGCCACAGGTTAAGTCCGCCTTTCGGCACCTGTTCAATGTGCGCCTGGGGAATGTGTTCCCGGACGCTGGTGACCAGCAGGTCCCGGCGTGACTCCAGCTGGTGCCGCAGGCTGCGCAGGTGCGTCTGCCACCCTGGGTGCGTGACGACGTCGAGCGCTGCCGCCTGCAGAAGCCCGCTGACGTACATCGATTCCGCGGCCCTGTCAGCGAGGATGCGCTCCCGCGCCGGGCCGCGTGCAATCAGTGCTGCCACCCGGATGGAGGTGGAGACGCTTTTGGTCAGCGAGCGCAGGTACACGACGTGCCCGGAGTCGTCGCGGGAGGCGACCGGCACGGGGTGGGAGCTGATGCCAAAATCGTGCGCCCAGTCGTCCTCCACAAGGAACGCACCTTTGGCACGGATCACGTCAAGGACTTGGTCGCGCGTCTCCGCTGACCACTGCGCGCCCGTGGGGTTGGAGTAGTTGGGCTGTGCGTAGAAAACCCTGGCGCCTGATTCGTCGAAGGCTCGGGCCAGCTCCCCCGGTTCCGGCCCGTCCGGTCCGCTGGGCACGGGCACAACACGGACACCAGCCTGCGCCGCAGCCAAGATGGCGCCCCAGTAGGAGGGTGACTCCATCAGCAGCGGCTGCCCCCTGCCCACCAGGGCACTGAAGATGGAGCTCAGTCCGCTCTGGCTGCCAGGGAGTACGACGACGTCGCTCGGGTTGGGCGGGGTTATCCCAGCGGGCGTGGACGCGCCGAGCTCATGCGCGAACCACGATTGCAGCTCCGGCATCCCCGCGGCGGGAGGCCGGGAAAGCGCCGCGTCTCCGCGGGCGGCTCGGGTGAGTGCTGCCCGGACCAGCCGCTCGGGCAGGAGCTCCCTGGCAGGGTAGCCCGAATGGAAGGAGATCGCGTCCTGCGGCACCTCCCGCATGGTGGAGGAGGCTGGTGGCAGGGCCGCCAGCGGGGAGCGGAGGGCCGCCGTCTGCCAGCCGTAATCGGATGGGCGTGCTGTCCGGACCGCCCGCACGAAGGTCCCCACGCCCGGCCTGCTCTCGATGAGCCCCTGCGCCGTGAGGGTCTGCAGCGCTTTCTGCACCGTAACGGGACTTGCCTGGTAGTCGGACACCAGGGACCGAGTGGAGGGCAGTTTCGCGCCCGGCGCCGCAGTGGCCATCCACGTTTTCAGATGCGCCACAATCCGCGAACTGCTATCGTTGTTCATGAGAGACAATAGTAGCGCTACTCTTCGGCGGCGCACAGCGTTATCCCCCTCCGGCTCAGCCGGGTTGTGGCTCGGTTTCCTTGGAGTCGCGGCATTCTCGCTCACGGTCCCGTTCACCAAAGTGGCGGTCGCAGGCCTGGCGCCGCTCTTTATAGGGTCAGGCAGGGCAGTAGTGGCGGCTGCTCTGGCGGGTGCGGCACTGGCACTTACCCGGCAGGCGCTCCCCCGCGGGACGCAATGGTTCCGTGTGGCGGTAGTGGCGTCCGGCGTCGTCATTGGCTTTCCGCTACTCACCTCCTTTGCCCTGACCAGCACCGCCGCAAGCCACGGCGCCGTTGTCATCGCCCTGCTCCCTGCTGCGACGGCCACCGCTGCCGTCATTCGCGGGCGGGAACGCCCGCCCGTGGCCTTCTGGCTCGTCAGCGGTGTGGGCGCCCTTGCGGTGACCGTCTTCGCATCCGTCCAGTCGGGCGGCTTTGGCGTCCTCCACTGGGCGGACCTGCTGCTCCTCGGTTCCGTGGTGGCCGCCGCGATCGGCTACGCGGAAGGCGGCCTGCTGGCCCGGGAACTCGGCTCCTGGCAGACCATTTCGTGGGCGCTTGTTCTTGCCTCGCCGTTGATGCTGGTCCTGGCCGCCGCCTCCGCCGCCCAGCAGCCGCCGTCGGCGACTCCAGAACAGTGGGCCGCTTTCGGGTACCTCGCCGTGGTGAGCATGTTCCTGGGATTCTTCGCCTGGTACCGCGGCCTGGCCATCGGCCCCATCGCCCGGGTCAGCCAGATCCAGCTCATCCAGCCCGTCCTCACCATCAGCTGGGCGGCGCTCCTGCTGGGTGAGGCCCTGACCTGGTCCACGGCCCTGGGCGGACTGGCCGTCATCCTGTGCGCCGCGGCCGCCGTCCGGGTTCGGCTCAAACCGGCCCCGTCCTCCCAACTTCATCCCGCATCACTCCAGCCGGTAAAGGACTAGCCCCATGTACATTCCAGCCCACTTCGCCGCTGTTCCTGAAACCGTCCAGCACCTGCTCACCAGGCCGGGTGCGGCGAACCTGGTCACCATGACCCCGGAAGGCCTCGTGGCGACACTGCTGCCGTTTGTCTACGACCCCGACGCCGGGGAGTTCGGCGCGCTGCAGGGGCACCTGGCGCGGAACAACACGCAGTGGTCTGCGCCCGCCGTCGGGGAGGCCCTTGCCATCATCCAGGGTGCGGACGCCTACATTTCCCCATCCTGGTACGCCTCCAAGGCCGAGCACGGGCGGGTTGTCCCGACCTGGAACTACACCACGGCGCACGTGTACGGGCGGCTCGTGATCCATGACGATCCGGCGTGGCTGGACCGGCAGGTTCGCCGGCTCACCGGCGTGCACGAGTCCGGCTTCGACCACCCCTGGGACGTGGACGACGCACCGGAGCGTTTCATTGCCGGGCAGTTGCGGGCAATCGTGGGCGTGGAACTGGTCATTACCCGGATCGAGGCCAAGGCCAAGCTGAGCCAGAACCGGCCGGAAGCGGACGTGGACGGCGTAGTGGCGGGCCTGATAGCCCGCGGTCAGTCAGGGGCCGCTGCGGATGTAGAGCGCGCCCGCCGGCCCAACTAGGTAGCGCTAAGTGTCGTTTTGACGGCCCATAACGACACTTAGCGCGACCCAGTTTTTATCCCCGCACCTCCGTGACGTCACCGCCCCCAGACCCTAGGCGGCCTTGACCAGCTCCTCGCTCTGCTCCCACAGGCGGCGGGCCAGCTCTGCGTCGTAGGCCTGGGGGTTGGCCTTGGCCAGGGCGCGCTTGTAGTAATACGCCCCGGAAATCCAGTCCTTGCCCGCAGTGCCGTTGATCAGCCACAGCAGGGTGTCGGCACCCTGGTCCGGGGTCAGCATGAAGCGGTTCAGCAGGGTCTTGTAGGCGTGCCGGAACGGGCTGGTGGAGTCCGCCGCGAAGTTGGTGCGCACAACGCCCGGGTGGAACGCCGCCGTCGTGATTCCCTGCCCGCCAAAGCGGCGGTGCAGCTCGGAGGTGAAGAGGATGTTGGCGAGCTTGCCGGTGCCGTAGGCGCGGTTGGTGGAGTAGCCGTGCTCGGCGTTGAGGTCGAACAGGTCCAGCTTGCCGAAACTGTTGGCGCCGCTGGACGTGTTGACCACCTTGGCGTTGCTGGCAACGAGGGTCTCCATCAGCAGCGTGGTGAGGAGGAACGGGGCCAGGTGGTTGATCTGGAACGTTGCCTCGTTGCCGTCCACGGTGAGGGTGCGCTTGCCCATGATGCCGCCGGCGTTGTTGGCCAGGACGTCAATGCGCGGGTAGTCGGACTCCAGTTGCGCGGCCAGGGTGCGGACCTGGGCGAGCTCGGAGAAGTCGCTGACAAAGTAGTCTGCGTCCAGCTCCTTGGCGATGGCCCGCGTCTTTTCCTCAGAGCGGCCGACGACGACCACCTGGTCCCCCGCCTTGGCCAGGGTACGCGCGGCTGCTGCGCCGATGCCGTCGCTGGCGCCGGTGATCACGATGGTGCGAGGGGTCAAGGGGTGTCCTTTGGTTGGGGAACGTCCGGCGCCCGGCGTGGACGCGCTGCCTACCGGCACAACGACGGCGGACCGGCCGGTGTTCCCCAGCCCACCCCGCAGGGCATATCCTGCACACACCAGCCGTCCGATCCCAGGGGGAAGCAATGGAGATGCCCAAAGCGACGGAGGCTGACAAGGAGCGCTTCCGGTCGCTGGTCCCGGACGTCCCGGACGTGACCGTGAAGCCGATGTTCGGCAACCTGGGCGCGTTCGTCAACGGCAACATGTTCGCGGGGCTTTTCGGGCCCACCATCGGCATCCGGCTCTCCCCGGAGGACAGGCAGCAGCTCGAAAGCGGTGAGCGGACCGTCCCGTTCGGCCCGGCGGACCGGCCGATGCGCGAGTACTCCGGCCTGCCGGAAATCTGGAACGAGGAAGGCGACGGCGACGATGCCCGCGCCAAAGCATGGATCCACAAAGCCTATGAACACGTGGCGGGCCTGCCGCCGAAAGAACCCAAAAGCAAGACCCGTACCGCCGGCACGTAGTCCTGCAACGCGGCCATAGGCGGCGGCACCCCGGAAGCCTCCGAACCTCCCAGGTAGCCGGGGGCCGAATTACTAAGTAAGCTTATCAACATGGCTTTTGCAACTACAGAGTACGCGGACCCCAGCAACGCGTCATCTGGGAGGTGGACGCAATCGACAAAGAGGTGAAGCGGCGGCTCGAACTCGCTGCCACAATCGGCTTGGATCCACAGAAACTCTGGCCTTCCTACTTCGGCAGGTCGCACTGTTCCGCGTTCGAGCTGGACGCCTATCTTCATGAAGCCCTGGCCCTGCCGGCGATCGAACGCGGGCCTGATGCAGTGAAGGAACTCAAGGCAGGACAGCGGCGGTTCCGGTCCGTGAAGCCGAAGAGCGGCGGCCCCGGACACCCGCTGGACGGCAAGAAACCGGGCAAAGAAGATGCGCTTGCCGCCCTGGGTGCCGCCGGCAAATCCCTGCTGTCCCCGGAGCGGGCAGAAGCGGAACGCCTGAAGTCACTGCACGAGACGGACCTTCTGTACACCGGCCCGGAGGAAGTGTACGACCGCGTTGTTGCCGCCGCCTGGAAGTTCTTCGGCGTGGGTGCAGCGTCGCTGTCCCTGATCGCCGAGGATGCCCAGTTTTTCAAGTCGGCCGTCGGGCCGCTGCGCGAGGAGGCTCCCCGCGTCATCGCGCTGTGCGCGGAAACGGTGGAGCGGAACTCGATGCTGGTCATCAACGACACCCTTGCCGATGACCGCTTCGCCTCCAATCCGCTGGTCACGGGTGAGCCTTACATCCGCTTCTATGCCGGCTACCCCCTGCACGGGCCGCGAGGCTGGAACATCGGAACGCTCTGCGTCATCGACCAGCAGCCCAGGACCTTCTCCCCGTCCGACCAGCAGGTGCTGCGGACACTCGCCGCGGTGGTCCAGAAGGACATCGACGCCCGCACCTAGCACCTGCCATCCGCCGGGCCCACCTTCGCCGGTCCACCCCGCCCCGGGCGGCTCGGCTTAATGTCTCCGGGTACGACGACGGCGGGGCGGCCAGCATGTCTGCTGCCCGCCCCGCCGCTGTTGTTCAGTCAGCCGTGGCTGGGAAGGGTGCTAGCCCGCCACTCCGGCCACCAGGAAGATCACGGCCGCGATGGCAAAGCCCATCACACCGATGAGGGTTTCCATAACGGTCCAGGTCTTCAGCGTGGTCTTGACATCCATTCCGAAGAAGCGGCCCACCAGCCAGAAGCCGGAGTCGTTCACGTGGGAGACCACCACGGAGCCGGCGGCCACGGCGATCACCATGGCGGCCACCTGCATGCCGTTCAGTCCGGCCAGGGCCACGGCCGGGGCGATCAGGCCTGCGGTGGTGGTCAGTGCAACGGTGGCGGATCCCTGGGCGATGCGCAGGATGCTGGAGATCAGGAAGCCGGCCAGGATGAGCGGGATGCCCAGGTCGCCCAGGACGTCGGCGAGTGCCTGGCCGATGCCGGAGGTGCGCAGGACGCCGCCGAACATGCCGCCGGCGCCGGTGATCAGGATGACGGAGCAGACCGGGCCGAGCGAGGATTCCAGGAGCTTCTCAAGGGCTCCGGCGTCCTTGCCGCGCTTGCTGCCCAGCACGAACAGGGCTACCAGCACCGAGATCAGCAGCGCCACCGGGGTTTCACCCAGCGTCCGCAGGACCTGGTACCACTGCTCATCCTTGACGCCTTCGGCGAGCACGCCGGAGGAGGCCAGGGTGTTCAGCCCGGTGTTCATGAAGATCAGGACCAGCGGCAGGAGCAGCAGGCCCACCACGGTGCGGAAACGCGGCGGGTTGGATTCCGCTTCGGCGGAGGCGTGGCCCAGGATTTCTGGTACGGGAAGGACCAGCTTCTTGCCGGTGTAGAGGCCGAAGAGGTAGGCGGTGACGTACCAGGTGGGGATGGCGACGATCAGGCCGGCGAGGGTGACCAGGCCGATGTTGGCGTCGAAGAACGCGGACGCGGACACCGGACCCGGGTGAGGGGGCAGGAAGATGTGCATCACGGAGAACGCGCCCGCGGCAGGCAGGCCGTAGCGGAGCACTCCCCCGCCCAGGCGGTGGGCCACTGCGAAGACGACCGGCAGCATGACCACCAGGCCGGCGTCGAAGAAGATGGGGAAGCCGAAGATCAGGGAGGCCAGGCCAAGCGCAAAGGGGGCACGCTTTTCGCCGAAGACGCCGATGAGGTAGTCGGCCAGCACCTTGGCACCGCCGCTGGTTTCCACGATGCGGCCGAGCATGGCGCCCAGGCCCACCAGGAGTGCCACCGTGCCAAGCGTGGTGCCGAAACCGTTGATCAGCACCGGGACCACCTGGTTGGCGGGAATGCCGGTGGCGAAGGCGGTGGCGAGGCTGATGAGGATCAGGGCGATCAGGGCGTGCATACGCAGCTTGATGATCAGGAACAGCAGGACGAGGATCGCTGCTCCGGCGATGAGCAGCAGGGGTCCTGCGCCCAGCGTTTGGGTCCATCCTTCGATGGTCATGGTTCTCCTTTGAAACAGTACTTTGGGGGGTTTAGGGGGCGGTCAGGGCGCGCAGGGCGCCTGGCCGGTGGGAAGCTGCAGAGCCTGCACGACGGCGGCGACCAGCTGCTCAGGCGACTGGGAGATGTCGAGGCGGAGGCTGCCGGCGTCGAGCTCTTCCTGGCTGAGCGGCTCCAGGGTGGCAAGCTGGCTGGGCAGCAGGGTGGGCGGCATGAAGTGACCCGCCCGGCCCTGCATGCGCTGGCCGATCAGGTCCGCGCCGCCGTCGAGGTGGAGGAAGACCACGCGGCCTTCCGCTTCGGAGAGGAGCTTGCGGTAGCTCTTCTTGAGGGCGGAGCATGTCAGGACGGTGCTGCAGCCGGCCTGCGCCTGGGCGGTCATCCAGGTGCGGATTTCCTGCAGCCAGGGCCAGCGGTCCTCGTCCTGGAGCGCAATGCCCTGCGTCATCTTGGTGATGTTGGCCTCAGGGTGGAACTCGTCCGCTTCGGCGCAGGCCCAGCCCAGCTGCGAGGACAGGGCGGCCGCGAGGGTGGTTTTGCCTGAGCCGGCAACGCCCATGACCACAAGGTGCGTGGGGGGATACTGCATGTCATACCTCCGGAGAAGACGTCTTTGGCTTTCGAAGAAGCTCGCTGTTGGCCCGTTAAGAAGTGGGCTACGCCATAAGGTATCACCTTTTTAGGGGAAAGATACTATCTTTTCGTGTTACAGGTCATACCTTTCTTCTTTTTCCCGGTATTCTGGGAAGGCGCTGCGGCGCAGGAGAGGCGGACAGAATGTCGACGGCGACAGGTGAGGGCGCGGATAAAGCGCACGACGGCGGGGCCTCCCCCGCGATGCATGAGCGGGTCCTGGAGGCGGTGGGGGTTGCCATCGCTTCCGGCAATCTGGCCCCCGGCAGCCGGCTCACCCTCGAGGGGCTGCAGCAGGAGTACGGGATATCGCGGACCGTAGCCCGGGACACCATGAAGGTCCTGGAATCCATGAACCTGGTCTACTCGCGGCGGCGCGTGGGCATTGTGGTGCAGGACCGGTCCCTGTGGAACGTTTTTGATCCTAAGCTGGTGCGCTGGCGGCTGGCTTCAGACCGGCGTGAGCTCCAGTACAGCAGCCTCACCGAGCTGCGCATCGCCGTCGAACCCATCGCCGCCGCCGGTGCCGCCCGGCGTGCCAGTGCCGCGGAAAGGGCCCAGCTCGTTGCCCTCGGGGCTGCGCTGCGGCGGCTGGGTGAAGCCGGCGACCTCCAGGGGTTCCTGGCCGCGGACATCGAGTTCCACCAGCTGCTCCTGCGAAGCTGCGGAAACGAGATGTTCCAGGCGCTGGAAGGCATGGTGGCGGAAGTGCTGACCAGCCGGACCCAGCAGGGGCTCATGCCGTTCAAGCCCCGGGATGAGGCACTGCAGGCGCACGAGGACGTGGCGGCAGCAGTGGCGCGCGGCGATACGGCCGTGGCTGAATCGGCGATGCACCACATCCTGGACGAAGTGCGGGAAGCGATGGGCCTGGGTTAACTCCCTGCGCTGGCGCTGTGTGGGGTGACTTCCCACAAGGACGGCCCTGGCCCGCACAAGCGGCGCTTGCCAGCACCGTCTATGCGGACCAGGGCCGCGAATGCTGAGCGCCCTGGTGGTGTAGGGCCGCTCGTTCGTCCCGGTGGCTGGGGCTGTGGAACCTACATCCGCAGCGACGCGTATGGCTCACTGGGAAGGTTGCCTACGGACCACGGATCCGTGGACCGGATCTCGGGCGTGTGGCCCCGGCCGTCGGTCAGGACAACGCAGACAGTGACAATCAGAACCCAGAGTCCAAAGAGCAGGATGCCGAGCAATTCCATGGTTTTGTACCTCTCGTGGTGGTGTGCCGGTTGGGCGATTTCAGTGTGTGCGGGCCGCGTGTGACCAAGCGTGTGAGGCCCGCAGACGCCGCTGTTCCGGCGGCGTACCATGGGCCGTATGGCCGAGTATTTGATTCGGCTCCTTGGTCCGCCCGCGGTCGAGTCCCCCGACGCAACTCCCCTGCAGCCCAGAGGCCGCAAGGCTTGGGCGGTGCTGGCATACCTCGCGCTGCAGGCCGAGGGCACCGGCCGGTCCCGCACGGCGTCGCTCTTGTTTCCGGATGCCGCCGACCCGCTCGGTGCCCTGCGCTGGAACCTGTCCGAGCTGCGGCGGACCCTCGACGGCGTCACGGTGGCCGGCGATCCATTGCGGCTGGTGCTTCGGCCGCCGTGGCGCTGCGACGCACTCGAAGTGGTGGGCTCTGCCGCCAGGCCCGGCCTGGACCCCCGCGGCTTCACCGGCCAGTTGCTGGAGGGACTGTCCTTCGCCGATTGCCCCGTCTTCGATTCCTGGCTGGCCGACCAGCGCTTCCGGCTGGATAACGTGGTCCAGTCCCTGCTGTACGAGGCCGCGCTGGCTGCCTTGGGCTCAGGTGCTCCGGGCGAGGCCGCTGAGCTGGCCACCCTGGCGCTGCACCGGGATCCCTTCCACGCGGACTGTAACGCTGTCCTGGTCAAGGCGCTGGTGGCTTTGGGTGAGCACCGCCGGGCCCGCAGGCACGTCACCGCGTGCGGCGCCCTCTACCGGCAGGAGCTGGGGTTGCCGCTGCCCGCGGAAATTCGGCGTGCCCTCTCCGATGCTGCGCCGGAGGCAGATCCGGGAATGCCGGCCACCGCGGCGACTGTGCGTTCCTACCTTGACGCCGGCGGCGCGTCATTGTGGGCGGGTGCGGTGGACCGGGGGCTGGACCAGCTGCGGCTCGCGGTGGTGCTGGCGCAGCGCATTGACGATAGTCACCTGATCGCAGAGTCCCTGGTCACCTTGTCCGGCGCCCTGATCCACCAGGCGGGCGGCCGCGGCGCCGAGGTGGCGGACTTCCTGCACCGTGCACTCCAGGCGGAAGGGCCCGACGGCGCCTCCCGGACGGCCGCCGCCGCATACCGCGAGCTGGGCTACCTGTCTGTCCAAAGGGGTGTGCCGGACCGGGCTGCCGGGTGGCTGGACCGGGCCATGCTGGCGGCCAGGGGATTCCCCGACGAACAGGCGAGAATCCTGGCCATCCAGGGCATGCTGGCCTCAGACACCGCACGGTACGGGGACGCCGTGACGGCCCTGACAGAGTCCGGAAAGCTGGCGAAGGCCGTGCGGAACCGCCGGCAGCAGGCCTTCAGCGAGGCACTGCTGGGCAGGGTACGGCTGCTCCGCGGGGAACTGGAGCAGGCGGCTGACTCCCTGGACCGGGCGCAGGCGTGGATTGCGGAGGAACACTGGACGGCGTTTGAACCGTTTGTTGCCGGCGTGCGGGGAGAGACGTACCTTGCCGCAGGGCAGGTGGAGAAGGCTGCGGCCCTGATTGACCGGTCATGGGTGATGGCGGAGCTCGCCGGCGATCACTGCTACATGGCCCTGGCCGCCGGAGCCGAAGCACGGCTCTTGATGGTGCACGGCGATCTGGCGGCAGCGGAGCACTGGATAGACCGGGGCCTCGAACCCACACCCTGGTACCTCTGGTACTCCGCCCGGCTTCTGGATACGGCGGCGGAGGTTTCCATTGCCAGCATGTCCCCCCGTGCGGCCGCGTTCGTGGAGCAGCTGGTAGAGCTGGCGAGCCGGAGCGGGATGCGGGAATTCGTGGTGCGGGGGCAGTCCCACCGGGCTGTCCTCGGCGACGAAGCTGCTGCACAGGCAGTTCCCTGGCTGGCAAAGGAGATCGACAATCCCGCGCTGGTGGCGTTCCTGGCGGAGCGCAACCGGGTGGGCCCGCTGCGGCAGGCACTGCCGCACTGAGCAAAGCGGGGCCGTGCAGGAGGGCGGTGGGCCGCAGCGGCTGTCCGGGCCCCTTCCCGGAGGCCATGATCCTGAGTAGCCTTCAAAGTAGGGCCCATGAAGGACCTGCCGCGCCATACGGAAGACTCTGTGAGGTGGAAGATGGCCACTGCGGAACATTCAACTGAAGGGCTCGCCGCCACCGCCGCGCCGGCTGTCACGAAGCGCCGCAAAGGCAGCCTGGTGGTCAACTGGATCACCACCACTGACCACAAGACCATCGGGTACATGTACCTGATCACGTCGTTTGCCTTCTTCTGCCTGGCCGGGGTGATGGCCCTGCTCATCCGCGCTGAGCTGTTCGAGCCGGGCATGCAGATCCTGCAGACCAAGGAGCAGTACAACCAGCTTTTCACGATGCACGGCATTGCGATGCTGCTCATGTTCGCCACCCCGCTGTTCGCCGGGTTCGCCAATTTCATCATGCCGCTGCAGATCGGTGCTCCGGACGTGGCCTTCCCGCGGCTCAATGCGCTGGCTTTCTGGTTCTTCCTTTTCGGCTCCACCATTGCGATGTCCGGCTTCATCACGCCCCAGGGCGCCGCGTCCTTTGGCTGGTTCGCCTATGCGCCGCTCTCGGATACCACCTTCAGCCCCGGCATCGGCGGTGACCTCTGGGTGTTCGGCCTGGCGCTGTCCGGCTTCGGGACCATCCTGGGTGCGGTCAACTTCATCACCACCATCATCTGCATGCGCGCCCCGGGACTGACCATGTGGCGGATGCCGATCTTCACCTGGAACACCCTGGTCACCTCAATCCTGGTGATCATGGCCTTCCCGCCGCTGGCCGCAGCCCTGTTCGCGCTCGGTGCCGACCGGCGCTTCGGTGCCCATATCTACGATCCGGAGAACGGCGGCGCAGTCCTCTGGCAGCACCTGTTCTGGTTCTTCGGCCACCCCGAGGTGTACATCATCGCCCTGCCGTTCTTCGGCATCGTCTCCGAGATCTTCCCGGTGTTCAGCCGCAAGCCGATCTTCGGCTACAAGGGCCTGGTCTACGCCACCATCGCCATTGCCGCACTGTCCATGACAGTCTGGGCGCACCACATGTACGTGACAGGCTCGGTGCTGCTGCCGTTCTTCGCGTTCATGACCATGCTGATCGCGGTGCCCACCGGCGTGAAGTTCTTCAACTGGATCGGCACCATGTGGGGCGGTTCGCTGACCTTCGAGACCCCCATGCTCTGGAGCATCGGCTTCCTGGTCACGTTCCTGTTCGGCGGCCTCACCGGCATCATCCTGGCGTCCCCGCCGCTGGACTTCCACGTGTCGGACACCTACTTCGTGGTGGCCCACTTCCACTACGTGGTGTTCGGAACCGTAGTGTTCGCGATGTTCGCCGGGTTCTACTTCTGGTGGCCCAAATTCACCGGAACCATGCTCAACGAGCGCCTTGGAAAGATCCATTTCTGGATGCTGTTCCTGGGCTTCCACGGCACCTTCCTGATCCAGCACTGGCTGGGCGTCATGGGCATGCCCCGCCGGTACGCCGACTACCTGGTGGAGGACAACTTCACGTGGATGAACCAGTTCTCCACCATGTCGTCCTTCCTCCTGGGGGCCTCCCTGCTTCCGTTCTTCTGGAACGTCTACATCACCTGGCGGACCGGGAAGAAGGTCACCGTGGACGATCCATGGGGATTCGGCGCCTCGTTGGAGTGGGCCACGTCCTGCCCGCCGCCGCGGCACAACTTCACCTCCCTGCCCCGGATCCGTTCGGAGCGGCCGGCCCTGGACCTGCACCACCCGGAGCTCCGGGTCCGCGAGCACGACACCACGCACAGCCCCGCGGCGGCGGCCCTGGGCGCAGCCGACATCGGCCAGAAGGACGTCCGCAGCCCGAGTCCGGACGAGTGACAAAAAGGCTAGATGCAGCGGGGCTGGTAGGCCGGGTCGGCCGGGCCTGAGCTCCTGCCCAAGGCGTGGGCCACGATCTGGTGGACCACGGGATCGTTGGGTGCCTGGTCATGTTCGAAGACGTCCAACGGGCACTTGTCCTGGATGGTGATGTTGGTGACCTGCCGCGCCGGGCCGGCGAGGAACTGGCTGTTGTACGGGATCACCACTTCGTCATAGACCGTGGAGATCACCGTATAGGACGGTCCGACCACGGTGTCACCGATGGAGTTGAGCTTCTGCATGAACGCGGAGCCGGCCTGCTGGTCGGCACACGCCGCACACCCGAGCGCGGTGAAGTCCGGGTCTTCCAGGACTTCGGGCGGCGGAATGATCACGCCCTCGGTCCCGTGATTGGAGGGGGCGATGCCGATGAGATGGTTGACGTTCTTGGCCCCGCCGAGGAAGCCCATGTAGTAGCGGGGCATCATGCCGCCCTGGCTGTGGCCAACGAGGTTCACCTTCCTGGCGCCGGTGGCGGCCAGGACCGCGTCAACGAATGGGGCGAGTTCCTGGGCGGAGTCCGCGACGGGGGCGGTGGCGTAGACGCCGTTCGTCTCGCCGTAGTTCAGGGCAAACACGCAGTAGCCCTGGCTCTTGAGGTAGGGCGAGAGGGTGGACCAGTTCTTCACCATGCTCTCGAAGGTTCCGGGCACCAGGACCACCGGATAGGGGTGTTCGGAGGTTGGCTTGCAGGACCAGTCGTTCGCGCCGGGAGGGGGAATTTCGACGACGCCCGCCTGGGCGGGTGCCACGGCCAGGGATGAGGCCAGGACAGCGGAGGCGGCAAGGGACAGGGTTCTGGTAAGCAGCGACATGGAAACCTCTTTGTTTTGTGTCAGCGGGTGCAGGGCCGGAAGCCAGGCTGTGGGCCCGGTTTCCATGCTAGGCACGCCGGGTGCGGCACCGGCATGAAGTGCACGGACGTGCGCCACTTGCGGACCAGACTGCAAGGCGGCGGGACGTGGACCGCCTGGCGCGCTCAGCACGCGTTGTTACTGGTCAGTAGCTAATTGCGGGCCGCGCGCGCAATGCCCGGGCAGTGCCCGGGCCAGGCCAGTGGTTCATGTCGACTGCACAAACGTTCACGCCAGGCCCCGGCGCCAGGGCGTCGTGCGGTGTGCTGGCACACGCGGGTTAAACAAAAGCATGGCCGGTCAGTGACCGGCCATGCTTTCAAACTTTGAAACCCTAAGGCCCCAGTTTCTCTAAGGAATTAGAGGGACTGGATGTTTACGGCCTGGGGACCCTTGGGGCCCTGCTCGGTTTCGAAGGAGACCTTCTGGTTCTCTTCGAGTGAGCGGAAGCCGGAGGAGGCGATCGCAGAGTAGTGTGCGAAAACGTCCTGTGAGGAGTCATCGGGGGAAATGAAGCCGAAGCCCTTTTCAGCGTTAAACCATTTGACGGTACCAGTAGCCATTATTTTTGTCCTTCGTGAAGGTGGAGGAACTGTCCCGACTTTCGGGTCCTCCTGTTTGGGGTGCTCAAAACCGCTGCTTCAGAAGAACACGGGCTTTCGACCGTGCGTACTGCCTGAACTACGAACTGCATAAACACAACAACAGGATCTACTCTACAGGAGATTGCGGACAGCAATTACCAACCGGCCTCCACGGTTCCCCCAGTCCCCTTCCGCAGGCCTGTCAGGAGCAGCGGCACCAGGCGTATGGTTCTGCCATGGAACCGATGCGGGCCATCCTCCTTCCTGGCGCAGTCCTCCCCGCGCAGGATGCGTACGGCGCTCTGATTGAAGCCCTGGGAGCGGATGTCCAGGCAGTGGCCAAGGACCTGGAGCTTTATGCGGACGAGGAGCCTCCGCCCGGCTGGAGCCTTGACACGGAGGTGGGCGGCGTGCAGAGGGAGGCCGATGCACGCGAATGGGAAACGTTCCACCTTGTGGGCTATTCCGGCGGCGGGGCTGCGGCGCTGGCCTTCGCCGCGAAATACCCCGAACGGCTGCTCAGCCTCGCCCTGCTTGAGCCCGCCTGGGCCGGGACCTGGGACTGGAGCCCCGCCCACGCGGAGGTCTGGAAGAAGTACGAACAGCTGGAGACCCTCCCTCCGGAGCAGATCATGCCCGCCTTCATGAGGCTGGGAGTCAAGCCCGACGTCGTCCTGCCGCCACCACCGCCGGGTCCCCCGCCGCCGTGGATGGCCAGGCGGCCGGCAGGGATCAAGGCATTCCTGCGCACCTTCAGGAGCTACGACCTGGACCGGGAACGCCTGGCGGCGTTCCGCCCGCCCGTGTTCTGCGCCCTCGGCGGACTGAGCAACCCGGATGACTACGGCGAGATTGCCGGCCGGTTGGCGCGGGTCTTCTTCCCGGACTTCCATCTTGAAGTCTTCCCACAGCGCCACCACTTCGACCCGCCCCACCGGATAGAGCCCGTCCGGCTGGCGGAGTTGCTGCGGCGGCACTGGGAGCAGGCGGAAGGCCGCGGCTGAATCTGCCCTTAGGCCAGCTGGGTTGCTACACTTGCTACGGAGGTGCGTTATGGCAACAATTCCACACCGTGAACTGCGGAACGAGAGCAGCAAGATCCTCGAACGCGTGAAGAACGGGGAGACAATCGACGTCACCAACAATGGCGAAATCGCCGCTACACTCATCCCGCCGTCAGCTTCCCCCCTTGAACGGTTGCTGCTGGCAGGCCAGGTACGCCCCGCAACTGGACCCGTCGACTTCACCGCCCTGCACCGGGTCAGTCTGGAATCCAGCACGGAGGAGATTCTGGACGACCTTCGCGGTGACCGTTGATCATTTACGCGGATACATCGGCAGTCCTCAAACTCGTGGTGGAGGAGCAGGAATCGCCCACCTTGGCGGCGTACCTGTCAACAGCGTCCCAGACCCACAGCCTGGTTGCCTCCATGCTCCTCTACACAGAACTCCACTGTGCAGCGCGCCGCCGTGCGATACACGGCGAACTGGTCAATGCAGCCCTCGGCGGCATCAACCTGGTCGATCTTGTACGTTCGGACCTCATGTACGCAGCGGCTCTGCCGGGCAGGCTTCGCAGCGCGGATGCCATTCACCTGGCCACTGCTATCCGTCTGCAGGTTGACGTTCTTGTCTCGTACGACGTCGAACTCCTCACCGCAGCGGTTGATGCCGGCATCAACGTCCTGTCCCCGGGAATGCGGACCGGGCCGTAACGAGGACGTGACTCACCCCTCCTCCTCCGCAATTGTCGGCGGCTGCGTGTAGCTTGGGCACATAAGTCATTCGGCCGCCGGAAGCCCCCTGAGGACGCCTTGGATTTCTTCGCCATCAACAGCCTGCGTGAAAACCACGCCGGCTGGTCCCTGCTCCGGGCACAGAACGCGCCGCTGGCCTTGTCCTTCTTCATGAAGGCCTTCACCGGGCCCAACCAGAGGGATATCGGCCGGCAGCAGCTCGTCGACCACCTCGACGACGTCCTGTTCGGCCTCCGGGACGTCTACGGCGAGGACAAGTTCCCCCGGCCCGCCGGGGAGTACCTGGACGACTGGGCAGCGCCGGAAAAGGCCTGGCTGCGGAAGTATTACGTTCCCGGCCAGGACGAACCGCACTACGACCTCACCCCCGCCGCCGAGGACGTGGTCCGGTGGGTGGAGAACCTTCGCGGGCGGGACTTCGTTGCCACCCAGTCCAGGCTTACCAGCATCTTCGCAGTCCTGAAGGCCCTGGTGCAGCAGTCGGAGACGGACCCCGAGGTCCGGCTGGCCGAGCTGCAGCGCCAGCGGGACGGCATCGATGCCGAGATACAGCGGATCAGGGACGGCAACATCAGGGTGATGACCGCTCCTGAGGCGCTGGACCACTTCCAGCAGCTGACCACCCTCGCCAAGGATCTGCTGTCCGATTTCCGGGAGGTGGAGCAGAACTTCCGGAAGCTGGACCGGCAGGTACGCGAACAGATCGCCACCTGGGACGGGACCCAGGGCGAACTTCTGGAGACCATCTTCGCCAACCAGCAGGGCATCAGCAGTTCACTCCAGGGCCGCACGTTCCAAGGTTTTTGGGACTACCTAATGTCGCCCCAGCTGCGTACCGAACTGCAGGACCTGCTGCAGCGTGCCACGGAAATCGAAGCGCTCTCCGGCGTGGAGGACCTGCACGCCGTGACAAGGCTGCACCAGGACTGGCTGCCCGCCGTCGACCAGACACAGGGCACCGTCCGCCAACTCTCCGAACAGATGCGCCGGCTCCTGGATGACAAAGTCTTCCTCGAAAACAAGCGCATCATGCGGCTTGTGCGTAGCATCGAATCCAGTGCGCTGGGCAGCCGGGAGGCGCCGCCGTCGGGCGTTTTCATGGAGATCGCCGCGCAGTCGGTGGATGTCGCGCTGCCCTTCGAACGGCCGCTGTACGAGCCAAGCCGGAAGATGATGGTGGACGACGACGTGCTGGCCGCCGATGATTCGGACGTGGACGCCGGCGCCCTGTTCAGCCAGTTCCACGTGGATAAGGAGCGCCTGCAGGCGAATGTGGATGCCGTCCTGGCCGGCGCCGAGCAGGCCACGCTCGTTGAAGTGACCCAGGCCCATCCGCTGCAGCAGGGGCTCGCCGAGATCGTGGCGTACTACCAGCTGGCCAGCGAATCCGAATGGGCCAACATCCATGACGACGTTCCCCAGCAGCTGCAGTGGAAGCTTCCCGACGGCAGCACCCGCGAAGCCACCATCGATCAGATCATCTTTGTGAGGCCGGCATGAACCCGAGTGAAATGACGGAAACCGCCCGCACGCCCGAGGAACTGCCCGGCGTCGTGACCCGCCTCTTCCGCGGCGTCCTCTACGCCGAATCGGACGAGAAAGCGTGGCAGTCCCTGCTCACGCTGGAATCCCAGGCCCGGGACTATGTGGCCGTGCTGGGGTTGGACCTGATCCTGGACGAGTCCGAGGGCTACGCGTTCCTGCGGTCGAGGGAGGACCCGGAAGGCAACCTGCCCCGGCTGATCCCGCGCCGCCGGCTCACGTTCGACGTCAGCCTCCTGCTGGCCCTGCTGCGCGGCCGGATGCTTGAGTTTGACACCAACAGCAGCGAGCTCCGCCTCATCATGACGGAGCAGGACATCGTGGACATGGTGGCGGTTTTCCTGCCTGAGTCCAGCAACCAGGCCAAGATCCTGGACAAGCTGGGCGCCACCCTTAAAAAGGTGGTGGAGCTCGGCTTCCTCCGCAGGCTCCGCGGCCAGTCGGAAACCTACGAGGTCGCCAGGATCCTGAAGGCCTATGTCGACGCCCAATGGCTGGAGGAGTTCGACGCCCGGCTCGCTGACTACCGGGCGTCCTTGGAGGAACCCGCAGGCGCTCCACCGCAAACGCCTGAAAGCACCACGGAAGGGGAACTGCCGTGACCGCGGACCTGCAGGACAGCCTGTTCGGCCTCGAGGACCCCGCGGAGGCGCCAGAGTCGCCGGAACAGAACACAGAGGACGACGCCGGCACTCCCCCGGGCTACCGGCTGCACCGTTTGGAGCTGCTCAACTGGGGCACCTTCCACCAGGGTGTGCGCACGTTCCGCCTGGACGGGGCGAACAGCCTCCTGACGGGCGACATCGGCTCGGGAAAGTCAACGGTGGTGGATGCCATCACCACGCTCCTGCTGCCCGCAAACAAGATCGAATACAACAAGGCTGCGGGTGCCCAGAAGAAGGAACGCACCCTCATGTCCTACGTGCGGGGGTACCACAAGAGCACCCGCAGCACCGGCGGCGAGAACTCCAAACCTGTGTCGCTGCGCGGCACGGGTTCGCTTACCGTCGTGCTCGCCGTCTTCCGCAATGCTGTGCTGGACAAGTCGGTCACGCTGGCCGTCACCCTGTGGGCGGTCCAGGAGGCAGGCCAGCCCAACCGGTTCTATTCACTCGCGGAAACGGACCAGAGCATCGCAGCGGATTTCGCCAACTTCGGCCAGGACCCGTTCAAGCTGAAAAAGAAGCTCAAGGCTGCCGGCGCCGCGGTGCACGACACCTTCGAGCCCTACGCGGCAGCGTTCAAGCGCCAGTTCGGCATCAGCGGGAACCAGGCCATGGAGCTGTTCCACCGGACGGTGTCCATGAAGCAGGTGGAGAACATCACCTCCTTCGTGCGCACCAACATGCTGGACGAGGACGACGTCGAGAGCCGGATCAAGAACCTGATCCACCACTTTGACGACCTCAAGAAGGCCCATGGCGCTGTGCTGCGCGCCAAGGACCAGATCGCCATGCTGGCCCCCATCCGAGAAGGTGCCGCCCGGCATGCCCAGCTCACGCATGAGGACCAGGAAGCCAGGGACCAGCGGGACCAGCTGCACCCCTGGTTCACCAACCAGAAGCTGATCCTCAGCCTCGAGCATGCCGCCGAGCTTGACAGCACCGGGCAGCGGCTCCGCGAGGACAACGCAGCCGTCACCTCCCGCATCACCGAACTCCGGCACGATCTGAGCGCGGTTGCCGAGGACATCCGTTCCAACGGCGGCGGCCGGCTCGCGGCCATCGACGCTGAGATCGCCCGCCTCGAGCGGGAAGCAGCCGTCCAAAGGACCCGGTACCAGGCCTATGCTGCCGCCGCCGCGGAGCTGGGCCTGCGGGCACCGGAGGACCGGGTGCTGTTCGACGCCAACCGGGACGGCTTGGGAGCCGTCGAATCCGGGCTGGCGGAACAGAACAGGGACCTCCAGGAGCAGCGCACCGAGCTGACCATGACGCGCACCGTCCAGACCGCACGCGCTGCAGACCTCACAGCGGAACTCACCAGCCTCCAATCCCGGCGGAACCTGCTGCCGCTGGACCAGGTGGGGATCCGCCGCCGGCTGTGCGAGGGAACCGGCGTGCCGGAGAAGGCGCTGCCGTTCGTCGGCGAGCTGCTGCGCGTCCGCGACGGCGAAGCCGCCTGGGAAGGCGCAGCCGAACGGACCCTCAAAGGCTTCGCCTTGTCCCTGCTGGTACCGGCCGAGCACTACGCTGCGGTCAGCAGCTGGGTGGACTCGAATAACCTCAAGGGCAAGCTCGTTTACCTGAAGGTGGCTGACTCGTACTCCGCCCGGACCGCCGAACCCGGAACCTTGGCTGCCAAGATCGCCATCAAGCAGGGCACGCCGTTCCATGATTTCCTGCTGGAGGAACTGGCCGGCCGGTTCGACTACGTCTGCTGTGACACGCTGGCCGAATTCCGGCGCTTTCCCAAAGCGCTCACCGCCAACGGGCAGCTCAAGGGCGGCAGGGGACGGCATGAGAAGGATGATCGCAAGGACATCGCGGATCGGCGGAATTACGTGCTGGGCTGGGACAACCAGGACAAGGTCAATAGGTTCCTGGCCGAGCTGGACGAGGCAAAAGGCCAGCTCCAGGTGGCCGCCACGCAGCTGGCCAGCGTCGACCGCCAGCTGGGCGACCTCGGCCGGAAGAACCAGCAACTGGGCACCGTGCGCTCGGTGGCGGATTTCGGCGAGGTCAGCTGGGAGCTCACCGCCCGGCGGATCGAGGAGTCCAAGGAGGAGCGGCGGGCGCTGGAGTCAGCCAGCAACATCCTCCAGGAGTTGGCTGCCCGGGAGGCTGTCCTGAAGGCTGACCTGCTGCGTTTCGAAGAGCGGGCCGGCAAGATCCAGCAGCGGCTCGGAGCCAACGAGAAGGACACCGAGAACCTCGCGGAGGCCATCGCCGAGTGCCGTGCTGTGCTGGCGGAGGACCCGCTGACGGAAGACGCCGGCTTGCTGGCATCCGTGGCCAGCCTCGCCGCCGGCGCGCCCGGGGAAAGACTCCTCACCTACAAGAACACGGTCGCAGTGGAAAGCGCGGTGCGGCAGGAGCTGACAAAGGCCATCGATGCGCTGTCCAAGCGTCTGGCCACGGCGGAGGCCGGCACGGTGCGCCTAATGGCCGACTTCCGGAACAAGTATCCGAACGAAACCACGGAGATCGACGCTTCACTCGATGCCGCCGGAGACTACAGCCGCCTGCTTGATCAGCTGGAAAAGAACGACCTGCCCAAGTTCGAGGCGCACTTCAAGGAGTCCCTGAACCAGAACACCATCCACGAGGTGGTGGCGTTCAATGCGTTCCTGGACAGCCGCCGGCAGGACATCGTCAACCGGATCAACAAAATCAACGAGTCCCTGGCAACCATTGAGTACAACCGTGGCCGGCACATCCAGCTGGAGCACCAGAACACCACGGACCTGGACGTGCGGCAGTTCGGAACGGACCTGCGGGCCTGTTCGGAGGGAACCATCGGCGACGAGGACCAGTACTCCGAACAGAAGTATCTGCAGGTGGAGCGACTAATTGAACGGTTCCGCGGGCGGGACGGCTTCACCGCCCTGGACGAGCGCTGGACGGCGAAGGTAACGGATGTGCGGAACTGGTTTACGTTCTCCGCCTCCGAGAAGTGGACCGAGACCGGCGAGGAGTTTGAGCACTTCACCGATTCCGGCGGAAAGTCCGGCGGCCAGAAGGAAAAGCTGGCCTACACCATCCTGGCTGCAGCGTTGGCATTCCAGTTCGGGCTGGGCGCCAACCAGGCTCCTGCCGGGGCCGGGACGAGCGCGGGTAAGGGCCGCAGCTTCCGCTTTGTGGTGATCGACGAAGCGTTTGGGCGCGGCTCCGACGAGTCTGCACGCTACGGCCTGGAGCTGTTCCAGCGCATGAAGCTGCAGTTACTTATTGTCACTCCCCTGCAGAAGATCCACGTGATAGAGCCGTTTGTGGCACACGTGGGCTTCGTGGCAAATACGAATGGCAACGATTCGAAACTGCGGAACATGACCATCCAGGAGTACCGGGACGAGCGCGACCGGCATGCCTAAGCGGCGTCCCGAGGGGCCCGAAGCGAGCTTGCGAGGTTCGGGAAGGGACCTCCGCGCTGACAGCTCCGCGGGCCGGGCACAGGGATGGACCACGCCGGCGGACCTTCGCACCTTGACGCTGAAGGCCTGGAGCAGCGGCGCCCTCCTCCGCGAACTGCTGGATCCCAGCGGGGCGTACCCCCGCCGTCGTGCCTTAAAGCGGCCGACGGCGGCGGCCCTCCTCCGTGACTACGCGGCGGCGCGCGCCTGGGCGGCCGGGTTGTTTGCCGCCGCGGGGCCCTTCACCCTGGAAACTACCGAGGTGGGGCGCAACACCATTGGGGCCAATCATCTGCCGGCCGCAGTGGTCTTCGCTTCGGCACAGGATGAAATTTCGTTCGCAGGCAAGGCAAGAGATGCCGCTTGGTTCGTGGCCCTGGCCGAGGGGCTGGCCGGGCTGGATCCTGCATTCCGCACCTGGGCGCTGCGGCGTCCGCTGAAGCTGCTGGACCTCGGTGGGGATGCCCTCACCGCAGCGCGCGTTGCACTGTGGCTTCGGGACAACCCGGAGCCCGGTGTCTACGTCCGCCAGCTGAGCCTCTCCGGCGTGCATACCAAGTTCATTGAGGGCAACCGGACGGTGATCGATGAATTGCTCGGAGCGCTGTCCGCGGAAACGGCGACCAGGGATGCCCCGGAGGCTGCCGCGGAGCTGGTGGCTGCCGCAGAGCAGGTGGCTGACGCAGAGCAGGTAGCCGGGGTGGCCGCTGAACCCGGCTCGCTCCTGGGGCAGCCAGCCCCGCGGACTCCCGCCGCCCGATTTGCCGTCCGGCATGGGTTCCTGCACCCTCCGGAGCTCGTGCGGTTCCGTTCACTGGATGCTGCTGTGCCGTTGCTGGGCAGCGCCCGGGATGTCACGGTGACGGCTGAGGCGTTCAGCACCCTGCGCCTGCCCGTCACAAGAGTGCTGGTCACGGAGAACCTGGTGAACTTCCTGGCGGTCCCGGAACAGCCCGGAACCCTGGCGATCTACGGCGGCGGGTACGGCTTCTCGGCACTGCGGGATGCATCGTGGCTGCGGGACTGCAACGTCCTGTACTGGGGCGACCTGGATACCCACGGGTTCCAGATCCTCGACCAGCTCAGGGCAGTCCACCCGCATGTGGTGAGCGTATTGATGGACGAAGCGACGCTCCTGGCGCACCGGGACGTGTGGGGCAGCGAGCCGGCACCGTCCACGGCGGCCCTTGGCCGGCTGACTGCCGATGAGGCAGCGCTCTACAAAAAACTGCAAAACGACGTATACGGAACAGCTGTCCGGCTGGAGCAGGAACTCATCCGCTGGGACTGGGTGCTGGCACGCCTGTCGGGTTAACCGGGATTGGGTTGACCGGGACTTTAGACAAACCGCGCCTGAAAGGACTTCGGACTCTGGCGGCCGGCTGTGTACCGGCGGAGGATCGCCCTATCAGCGGTTTGCGGGCGAAAGGGCGCCGGTCATGATGTGGGGTTACGGCTCGAACATGGGCTGGATGATGTGGCTCTGGGGCCTCCTCCTGCTGGTGGGCATCGCCCTGCTGGTGCTGGTGGCCGTGCGGTTGTCAGGCACCGGGAGGACGTCAGAACGCCATCCTGGACCGCCGCGGTTGCCCGGACCTGATGCCGGCCGGACCCGGGCGCAGCAGATCCTCGATGAACGCTTTGCCCGGGGTGAAATCGCGGAGGAGGAATACCGCGAACGGCTGAGGGTCCTCGGCGAGGGCCGCTGATGCGTGCCATCAGCCGGCGGCGGGCGCTGCTGCTGGGAGGCCTGGGAGCGGCGGCCACGGTGGCCGGCGGAGCCGGGCTCTGGTGGACGGCCACGTCCCGTTTCTCCCCCGAAGCCGGCGGTGGGTTCACCGAGCCGGAGGAGCTGCGCAGCACTGACGGACAACTGAAGGTCCGGCTCGAGGCTTCGCCCGTATCGGTGCCCCTCGGCGGCCTGCAGGCATCCATCCTGGGCTACAACGGAAGCGTCCCCGGCCCCACACTGCGGGTGCGGGGCGGAGACGCACTCCAGATCGAGCTGGTCAACAACCTGGGTGTCCCCACCAACCTGCACGTCCACGGCCTCCACGTCTCGCCCCAGGGCAATGGTGACAATGTCTTCGTCATGGTCCCGCCGGGCCAGTCGTTCAGCTATGAGCACCGCCTCCCCGCGGACCACCCTCCCGGAACGTACTGGTACCACCCCCACCACCACGGCATGGTGGCAGACCAGGTTTCCGCCGGCCTTTTCGGCGCCATCATCGTTGAAGAGGAGGATGCGCCCGCCGTCAGCCGGGAACGCATCCTGGTGGTTTCGGACCTAACCGTGGACGGCTCAGGTGCCTTGGCGGAGGCCACACCAATGGATCGGATGCTCGGGCGCGAAGGCCGGCTGGTCCTGGTGAACGGCCACAGCAGCCCGGAGCTTTCCGCCCGGCCAGGCGAGCGCGAGCGGTGGCGGATCGTGAACACGTGCGTTGCCCGCTACCTGCGGCTCCGGCTGGACGGACATCAGTGGGAGCTGCTGGGCATTGACCTGGCCCGTTTCCCCAAACCGCAGACGGTGGACGAGGTGCTGCTTGCGCCGGGCAACCGTGCCGATGTCCTGGTCACAGCCACCGCTGGTGTGTCCGCCCTCAGGTCCGGCTACTACAACCGGGGAAGCATGGCAGGCATGATGGGACGGGCCGGCCGCGGACCGGATGCCGGAGGCACCGGGGACCTGGTGCTGGCAACGTTCTCGGCGTCCGGAGCCCCGGCCACCACACCGCCCACGCCGCCGGCGCCGCCGCCCGCCCGGCCGGCACCGGAAGACCTGCGGAACGCGGTGGTCGCAGCCCGCAGGCAACTGACCCTCGCCACAGGCACGGGTATGGGGATGGGCAGGGGAATGATGACATTCACCATCAACGCGCGGACCTTCGATCCGGACCGGACAGACACCGTTGTGGCTGCAGGGACGGTGGAAGAGTGGACGCTGCTCAACCCCAGCCCCATGGACCACCCCTTCCACCTGCATGTCTGGCCCATGCAGGTGGTTGAGGAGGCAGGGACCGCCCCGGACTCGGTGACCTGGCGGGATGTGGTGAATATCCCCGCCAATGGCCAGGTGAAGGTCCGGGTCAGTTTCACGGGTTTCACCGGCCGCTCCGTGTACCACTGCCACATCCTGGACCACGAGGACCAGGGCATGATGGGAGTCATTGAGGTCCGCTGAGCCAGGCGCCAACCCACGGCGCCGGGTACCGCCATGAGCTACCGCCCGGCCGCGTAGCCCTGCCCGCCCCGGGGGTTGGCCGCAGCCTTCAGCACGCCGGTCTCTGGACAGCGAACCACAGCCGACAGGCGTCCGAGGGACCAGTCCCCCGCCCGGGACACCACGTGGCCGCGCGCCTCGAGTCCGGCGATGACATCCTCCCCGATCCTGTCCTCGACAACCGCCCCGCCCGGCGTCCAGGTGCGGGGCCAGAAGGAACCCGGGATGGACGTGGTGTGGAAGGCGGGCGCGTCGATGGCCTGCTGGGGCTCATACCCGCCCACGATCGTCCGCAGCAGGTACAACAGCTGCCACTGGTCCTGCTGGTCGCCGCCCGGTGACCCGAGAGCCGCCACCGCCCGGCCGTCCCGGAGCACGAGCGTAGGCGTCAGCGTGGTGCGCGGTCGCTTGCCGGGGGTCAGCGTGGACGGGGCGCCATCCTCAAGCCACGTCATCTGCAGCCTCGAGCCCAGGCAGAAGCCCAGTTCGGGGATCGCCGGGGAGGACTGCAGCCAGCCGCCGGACGGGGTGGCTGAGACCATGTTTCCCCACCGGTCCACCACGTCGATATGGCAGGTATCGCCGCGGGTCTCCCCGGTGGGCTGCACCGTCGGCTCACCCACCCCGGCGAACGCATCTTCCCCGCGGGCAGCGAGCGACGGCGGGAGGTACTCCGTGCGCAGCGGCGGCAGGAAAGGCGTGTGGCCGGGAACCTCGCCGGGCCGGAACGCGTGCGAGGCCTTCTCCCCGATCAGCTGCCGGCGCTCCGCGGCATACTCCCTGCTCAACAGGTAGTCCAGGGGCACCGCGGCGTCGCCGTAGTACGCCTCGCGGTCCGCGATGGCCAGCTTCTGCGCCTCCAGGATGGTGTGCGCGCCGAGCTCGGTGGACGGATCCAGGTACTCGTCGTCGAACCCGTCCAGGATCGCGAGCGTCTGCAGCAGCGCCGGTCCCTGGCCCCACGGACCAGTCTTGGCGATGGTGTGGCCGCGGAACTCCAGGGTGGCGGCGGGCTCGTATCCGGCCGAAAATCCCGCGAAGTCAGCTTCCGTCATCACGCCGGCGTGGTCCGTGCCGGAGGAGTGGCGGTGCGGTGTGGCGAGGAACGCAACTGCCGCCTTGGCCACGAAACCCTCCCGTCACTCCCGCCGCGCGGCGTCGATCCGCGCTGACCGCTGCGCTGGCGTGCCGCCGTCGTCCTCCACACCCTGGCCGGCGGAAATAAGCCGCTCCAGGACGTCCGCGTAGGCCACGTTCTTCACGATGTCTCCGCCTGCCGGAACGTTCCCGTCCGGCATCCAGAGGGCGGCCGACGTCGGCCAGTGCTCTGTGAAGAGCGCTGCGACCGAGGCGATGGTTCTGGCCACGCGGTCCAGGACGGGGTGCCCGTTCCGGGCGTAGCCGATGGCGAAGGAGAGCACGTCCGCCAGGTCCCACGTGCCGTGGTCGCGGAGGAGCAGCAGCCAGGCGTCGACGGCGGCGGGCACGGCGGCGGCGAGCGCACCGGCCCCGGGCACCAGCTCCAGCCCTTCGGCCAGGTAGTGCTCCCGGGTTGCCGCCGCCGGTGCGGGTCCCTGCCCCATCAGCACAACCGGTTCCGAGGGATTGCCGGCGGTGGTGAACACGCCCGTCATGTCTCCGCCCGGGCCGTTCAGGTGGGGTTCGACGACGTGCAGGACGAACGCGCCGGCCACGGCGGCGTCGAACGCGTTCCCGCCCCGCTCCAGCACAGCCTGCGCCGAGGCCGTGGCCAGCCAGTGGGTGGAGGCCGTCATGCCGAACGTGCCCTGGAGGGTGGGCCGGGTGGTGAAGCTGCCTGCCGGTGTGTACGCCATGGAGTGCAATCCTAGGGACCCGGCGGGGACGCGGCCGTGACCGCCACGCCCGCCTCCCCGGCCGGGGTCCGCTACGGATGCACCAGGATTTTGACGGCCGTGTCCTTGTGGTTGATCAGGGTGTCAAAGCCCTGATCCACCAGGTCATCGAGCGCGATCCTCCCAGTGATGAACGGCTTGAGGTCCACCTTGCCCTCCTGCACCATCTTGATGACGGCGGGGTGGTCGCGGACGTAGGCGATGGTGCCGCGCAGATCGATTTCCTTGAGCACCAGCTTCTGCATATCGATGGTTGCGGGAGCGCCCCAGATGGCCACGTTGACCACCACTCCCCCTGGCCGGACGGCGTCGAGCATGGTGTCCAGCACGGCGTTCACGCCCGCGCACTCGAAGGCGACGTCCGCGCCGGTCCCGCCGGTGAGTTCCCGTACCCGCGCGGGGACGTCCTCCTTGCTCGGATCCAGCACATGGTCCGCCACTCCGCTGGACGTGGCCTTCTCCTTCCGGGCCTGGGTCAGTTCGCTGACGATCGTGGTCACGCCCATACCCTTGAGCACCGCGGCGGTCAGCAGCCCGATCGGCCCCGATCCGCCCACCAGCGCCGTATCGCCGGCCTTCACGCCGCTGCGCTCCACCGCATGGTGCGCCACGGACAACGGCTCGATCAGCGCCGCCTCATCCAGCGGGATGTCCCCGATGGGGTGCACCCACCGTTTGTCCACCACGATGGTTTCGCTCAGGCCTCCGCCGCCGCCGGAGAGCCCGATGAACCCCATCTGCCGGCACAGATGGTAGCTGCCGGCCTGGCACATGTCGCAGTCACCGTCCACAAAGTACGGCTCGACGACGACGTTGTCACCCACTGCCAGCCCCTCCACGCCTTCGCCGACTTCGGAGACAGTCCCGGAGAATTCGTGCCCCATGGTCACCGGCGCCTCCTCGTGGGACAGCGGGTGCGGATGGCCCGGCGCCGGGACGAAGATGGGGCCTTCCAGGTACTCGTGCAGGTCGCTGCCGCAGATGCCGCACCACGCGACGTCGATCTTTACCGCTCCAGCGCGGAGCTGCGGCTCCGGGATGTCCTCGATGCGGATGTCCTTGCGTCCATGGAAACGTGCTGCCTTCATGATGGTCTCTACCTTTCAGCGGGTGTGGTGGCTGGGCTGCAGTTCGTACACCGGCGTCTCCAGCCCTTCCATCCGGGCCTTAAGCTGCAGGGCCAGGTAGGAGGAGTAGTGCCGGCTTTGGTGCAGGTTGCCGCCGTGGATCCAGAGATTGGGAACGTTGGTTGGTTTCCACATATTGCGCAGCTCCCCCTCCCACGGACCAGGGTCTTTTGGCGTGTCTGAGCCGTATCCCCAGCACTTGCCCACCTGGTCCGCTACTTCGGGCGAGACCAGGTCAGCCAGCCACCCGTTCATTGAGCCGTAGCCGGTGGCGTAGACAATCAGGTCGGCCTCCAGCTCCGTGCCGTCCGCCATCACCACGGCGTTGCCGGTGATCTTGGAAACCTGCCCTGACTTCAGCTTCACCCGCCCGTCGATGATCAGCTGCGAGGCGCCGACGTCGATGTAGTAGCCGGAGCCGCGCCGCAGGTACTTCACGAAGAGCCCGGAGCCGTCCACGCCGAAGTCCAGATCGAACCCGGCTGCCTCCAGCTGCGAGTAGAACTCCGCGTCCCGTTCAGCCATCTGCTGGTACACCGGTACCTGGGTTTCCGGCAGGATCCGCATGGGCAGCGAGGCGAACAGGAGGTCGGCCTTCTCGGTGGTAACCCCATTGGCCAGCGCCTTCTCCGAGTACAGCCCGCCCAACGCCAGGTCCATCAGGGATTCGCTCCGGGCGATGTGGGTGGAGGAGCGCTGCACCATGGTGACGTCGGCGCCGTGCTCCCAGAGGTCCGCGCAGATATCGTGCGCCGAGTTGTTGGAGCCGATCACCACGGCCTTCTTCCCGGTCCAGTCCCCACCGCCGGGGTGCTGCGAGGAGTGCCGCTGCTCCCCGAGGAAGCTCTCGGCGCCGTCGAACGTGGGGATGCTGGGGTAGCCGGAGACGCCCAGGGCGAATACCAGCTGCTTGGGCCGGAGGGTCACAGGTTCGCCGTTGCGGAGGACGCTGACCGCCCATTCCTGCGTGCCGTCGTCGTACTCCGCGCCTACGCACTCGGTGCCGGACCAGTAGTTCAGCTCCATGATGCGGGTGTAGTGCTCCAGCCAGTCGCCGATCTTGTCCTTGGCGGCGAAGACGGGCCAGTCGTCCGGGAACTGCAGGTAGGGCAGGTGGTCGTACCAGACGGGATCGTGCAGGTGCAGGGACTTGTAGCGGTTCCGCCAGGAGTCCCCGGGCTTCTGGTTCCTCTCGATGATGATGGTGGGCACGCCCAGCCGCCGCAGCCGCGCCGCGAGGCCGATCCCGCCCTGCCCGCCGCCAATGATCACGCAGTAGGGCTGCTCTTCGTACCCGAGTTTCGCCTCCTGCTCTTCCTTGAGCTCCAGCCAGGACCGGCGCCCCCTCACGATCTCGTGCGCCACTCCCTGGTCCCGGCGGGGGCCCTTCTTTTCCTCGAAGCCCTTGAGTTCCTGCATGGTGGTGAGCAGGGTCCAGCATTTGCCGTCCCGCAGCCGCAGGTGGCCGTAGCCGCGGGCAGCGCCGGTTTCGAAAGTGATCCACGCTTCCACGGTTCCATCAACGCCCGTACTGCCCGTGGCGTCCTCGGCCAGGGCCCAGTTGGCGGGCTGGACCCGGTCAAGGGTGGCTTCCAGCATCCGCCGGATGTCCGCCTTGCCTTCGAGCGTCTTGAGGTTCCAGGTGAAGGCCACGAAGTCCCGCCAGTAGCTGTCGTCCCCGAAAAGCTCCAGCGCCGCCTCCACGTCGCGCCGCTGCAGGGCTTCATCCAGGGATTTGAGCCAGGCCTGCGCGGCGGCCTTTGGTGATTCGGTCATGTCCACTCCTTTGTGTGATGGTCCGTGGTGTTCGGGCGGCTCCGTTTCCGTCCTGCACCCTGCGATATGCTGGGCGGGCGTGAGCTGCGTCACCCCAGTGAAACGCAGCGGGGGTTACAGCAGCGTTGCATGCAGCACCGCCGGGCGAAGGCGACGGCGGTGGAAGGGAGCCATGGACCACGGCCTGAAGTTCTCGGACCCGGCGGCGTATTCGCGGGTGCTGCGCCGCGCCCATGAACTGGTGATCTCCGGCGTTCCGCGGCCCGAAATCCCGGAACTGCTGGCCAGCTCCTGGCGCCGCTCCATGGCGCTGGGCATCAGCCCTGACCAGCACAGCCCCCGCCACCTGCACGAGGTGTCCGAGGTCCTGGAACTGCGGCGGGAGCACCGGCTGCAGCAGGTCATGCCGGCGCTCAGCGAGCTGCTGGCCGATGACTCCAGCGACGGACGGCACCTCCTGGTGCTGACGGACGCCGGCGGCGAGATCCTGTGGCGGGTGGGCAGCGCCCAGGTGCTCCGGCGGGCGGACCGGCTGGAGTTCTCCGAGGGCGCGGACTGGTCCGAGGCGGGAATCGGCACCAACGCCATCAGCGAGGCTGTGGTCACCGGCCGTCCGGTGCAGCTGTTCTCCGCCGAGCACTTGGTCCGCACGCACCACGAGTGGGCCTGCACCGCGGCGCCCATCACCGATCCTTCCACCGGCAGGCTGTTGGGCGTGCTGGACGTTTCTGGGCCGTTGGAGTCCCTTACTGCGGACACGCTGCGCATGGTGCGGTGCGCGGTGAGCATGGCGGAGGCGCTGTTGAGGACGTCCGACGCCGGCACGTCCTTGGGTGCCCCTTCCCCGGGTCCTGTTTCCCGGCAGTCTTCCCGGACCGGACCCGCTGCACGGCCGACGTCGGCAGTTGAGTCTCTTGAATTGCTCGGCGACCAGCCGGCGGCGGTGTTCCGGAACGGCAGCCGGGTGCCGCTGACCCTGCGGCGGGCGGAGATCCTGGCGCTGCTGGATTCGCGGACGCAGGGCTGGAGCGCCGAAGAACTGGCCTACGAGCTCCACGGTGACGCGGGTATCGCAGCGTCCATCCGGACGGAAATGTTCCGGGTCCGGTCCCTGCTGGGCGATGCCATAGCGTCCAACCCCTACCGGCTGGATAAGGGGCTCGCCGGGCGGTCGGATGCCGGCCGGGTCCTGCGGCTGCTCCGCGGGGGCAACGTGGCTGCCGCGCTTGAGGCCTACCGCGCTCCCCTGCTCAGCCGTTCCGGAAACATGGCGGTACAGCTCCTGCGGGACCGGCTGGACCTCGCCCTGGGAGCGGCCGTCCGCGCCAGCACTGACCCTGCGCTGATCATCCGCTGGCTGTCCACGGACATGGGCTCGGCGGACATGCAGGCGGTGGACGCACTAGGGAAACTGGTGGGCAGGAACGATGCACGGTATCTGTCATTTAGCGCGGGAGCAGCAGCGGCGGAAGCAAAACTCGCCAGGGGCGGGACCTAAGGCACTTCCGCACCCGAGGGATCACGTGGGAAGTTGCAGGGGTGAGCAGGACACCCCGGCGGAGCCCCGGGCCGCGGCAACGCGACGCTGCCGGCAGCGGGACAGAGGCCAACCAGGCTGCCGTCGTCGCCATCAAGGCAGTCCACACCCTGGCGTGGTTGTCGATTGAGTCCTGCGTTGTTTATCTGCTCATCACCGGCCTGGCCGGGCGCACCGACAAGCGTGCTGGCCTGGCCGCTGCAGTGGTCACCACCGAAACCCTGGTATTCGCCGGAAACGGGTTCCGCTGCCCCCTCACCGGCCTGGCCAAGCGGTACGGCGCCGAGTCCGGCTCGGTCACAGACATCTACCTGCCCCGGTGGTTCGCCCACAACCTGCCGGCCATCCACACTCCCCTGCTGGTGCTGATGGCCTACCTCCACCTGAAAAACCTCCGCCGCCAGCGGGCATCCGGGTTCTAGCTTTCACCCTGCGGGCCGCATTTACCGGACTGCGTTGTTCGCGTTCACGCGGCCGTTGGCCCAGTAGGTGCCGGTGCCGGGGATCTTGTCGGCGCTTGATTGGACCTTCTCCCGGATGGCCTTGTTGTCCGCACCGGGGTTGACGCTCCAGGCGAGGGCGGCCGTGGCAGCCACAATCGGTGCGGACATTGAGGTGCCGTTGCCCACGTCGTAACCCATCGAGCGGTTGTTCTGTGTTCCCAGGTAGAACTTGTGGTTCGGGAAGGTGGAGTAGACGTTGACGCCGGGGGCTGCGATGTCCACCCAGCTTGCCCCGTAGGTGGAGAAGGATGCCTTGGTGTCGTTGTTGTCGGTGGCGGCGACGGCGATGACGTTGGGATATCCGGCCGGGTAGATCTTGGTCTGGTTTCCGCCGTTCCCGGCTGCAGCCACGAGCACGGCGCCCTTGTTCCACGCGTTGTTGACGGCGGTTTCGAGAGTGCGTGACGTCCGCACGCCGAGGCTCATGTTGATCACTTTCGCCCCGTTAGTGACCGACCAGTTGATCCCGTTCGCTAGGCCTGAGCTCGAACCGACGCCGCTGTCATTGAGGACTTTGCCGTCCAGGATGCTGCACCCCGGGCACACCCCGGCGACGCCGATGGTGTTACCGGCGGTGGCGGCAACAGTGCCGGACACGTGCGTGCCGTGGCCGTAATTGTCCTCGCCGGTGCTGGCACCGCTGAAGTTGGCCCGTGCCACCACCTTCGGTGCGATGTCCGGGATGTCACTGGCAACTCCCGAGTCGAGGACGGCAACCCTGACGCCGACGCCAGTGGTGCGGCCCCACGCTTCGACGGCATCCACGTCAGCGTCTGCCCTGCCCGCGCCTATAGTCAGCGTGCCGGCGGTGTTCGTGAACGACTGGCCTGTGTTGCTCAGGGCGTACTGGCGGCTGAAGTACTGGTCGTTTGACGCGGGCGTGACCACCTCGTCCGGCTCCGCGTAGTCGACGGCAGGGTTGCGGTCCAGTGCTGCGATGAGCTGAAGTTCCTTGCCGGCCGGGACCTTGATCAGGCGGGCGCCGGTGCCGCCGATTTCGGGTCCGTCGCTGAGGCCGTACCCCCGCAGAACGGCGGCCGCCGCGGCGTGGTCCCGGAACTTGACCATGATCTGCCCGGCGATGTGGGACGGTCCGGCAGCGGTACCGGGGGCTGCCAGGGTGATGCCGCCCAGCACCATCGCTGCCGCCGCGAAACTGGCCGAAACAAGTCTTTTCATTCCGCCATTTTGCGCCCCGCGGACCTGGCTGGATAGGGCCCTTTGTGGAGATGTGGACTAAGCCGAGTGGTTCCGGACAAATTACATCTCTTGTCACGCAGTTAACCACTCATTCATATTCCCCTCAGGACCTGTCCAACCGGCGTCCCTAGGTTCGAACGCATGGACAACATCTCCCGCAGATCCCTGATTTCCGCCGGCCTGGGTGCCGGGCTCGTGGCCGCCCTGCCGGGTGCCGCCGTCGCCGTTTCCACAGCGGACGACGCCGGCCTCCGCACCGATCCGTTCATGCTCGGCATAGCGTCGGGCGAACCGTGGCCGGACGGCTTCGTGATCTGGACGCGCCTCGCGCTGGACCCGCTGGCCGGGGACGGCCTCGGCGGCATGCCCGCACGTCAGGTCCCCGTGGCATGGGAAGTGGCTGAAGACGCGGGCATGCGCACCGTAGTAGCCCGCGGCGTCGAGCACGCCCGGATGGAAACCGCCCACTCCGTCCACGTGGAGCTCCAGGGCCTCAAGCCCGGCCGCGAATACTTCTACCGCTTCCGCAGCGGCCGCCACCTCAGCCAGGTAGGCCGCACGCTCACCAGCCCCGCGCCGCATGAGACGCCGGCTGCGCTGGCCATGGCGTTCGCCAGCTGCTCGCAGTACGAGCACGGGTACTTCACCGCCTACACGCGCCTGGCCGAGGACCACCCGGACCTGGTGCTGCACCTGGGCGACTACCTCTACGAGTACAAGAAGGACAGCTACGTGATCGGCGGCGGCAATCCGCGCGACCACCAGGGCCCGGAAACCACCACGCTGCAGGGCTACCGGCAGCGGCACGCGCAGTACAAGTCCGACGCCGACCTGCAGGCAGCGCACGCGGTGGCGCCTTGGCTGGTGGTGTGGGATGACCACGAGGTGGACAACAACTGGGCGGACGAAATCCCCGAAAACCGCGACGCGGGCCAGCTCAACGACACCACCGAACGGTTCCGCCAGCGTCGCGCCGCCGCGTTCCAGGCGTACTACGAGAACATGCCGCTGCGGCGATCCTCCGTGCCGGCCGGGTTCGACATGAAGATCTACCGCACCATCCAGTGGGGCCAGCTGGCCAACTTCCACATGATGGACACGCGGCAGTACCGGGACGACCAGCTCGCCGGCGACGGCTGGAAGAAGAACGTGGCCGAACGGCTCGCAGAGAACCGGACCATCACCGGCGCGGAGCAGGAGAAGTGGCTGCTGGACGGGTTCCGGAACTCCACCCAGCGGTGGGACATCCTGGGCCAGCAGGTGTTCTTCGCCGAGCGGGACCGCGCGCAGGCACTGGAGATCGACGACGTCTCCATGGACGGCTGGGACGGGTACGCCGCATCACGCCGCCGCATCACACAGGGCTGGCTGGACGCGAAGGTGCGCAACGCCGTCGTGCTCACCGGCGATGTGCACCGCAACTGGGCCAATGACCTCAAGGTGAACTACAAGGATCCTGCCTCGCCCGTGGTGGGCTCGGAGCTGGTGTGCACGTCCATAACCTCCACCGGCAACGGCACCGGTTCCACCACGGACCCCGTGATGGCGTGGAATCAGCACCTGAAGTTCTTCAACGACAATCGCGGCTACGTGAACACCAAGATCACGCGGGACGCCATGACCGCGGACTTCCGCACGCTGGACTACGTCACGACGCCGGGCGCACCGGTTTCGACGAAGGCCTCCTTCACCATCCAGGACGGGGTTCCGGGGCTGCAGGCACGGGGGTAGTCCCTGAGAAGGACGTACGCCGCCTGTGTGCAGTCAGCGTGAAGGCTTCCGCGCCGGCTGCCCGGTATGCGGATTTCGCCGGACAAGGTACCGCGCAATGAGGGCGGCAACCAGGCCGGCGAGCGTCACCAGCTGCACCTCGTCAAAGGACAGGCCGTCAATGTTCGGCTGCAGCTCCTTCCCCGTGGCCCAGCCGAACCAGACTTCGCTGACCAGGATTCCCGCCATGAAATAGGCGACCGCCGCAATGAGCCACAACCACCGCGTCAAGCCTTTGCCGACGATCCAGTGTGCGATCAGGCCGAATCCCAACGACATAACCGCGAGCAGCCCCAATCCGGCAATCCCCAGATCCCAGCTCACCACGGCCACCTCCCTGCGCCTGTGCGTGCACTATTTGAGGCTGAGCACCTCATCGATGGGGCGGCCGTTGACGAACACCTGGGCGCTCGTAGCGCCGGAGGCGGCCATGGCGGTGTACTCCAGCTGCGCCTTCGCACGTGGGATGTCGCATACACCGCCCAGCATGAACTGCCCGGCGAGGTAGATGGTGATGGTGCTGCCGGTCAACTCCCCGCCGGTGTAGCTGAGGTTGGACTGGTATAGGACGTTCACGAGCCCCGAGAGGCCGACGTCGCGGCTCTTGTTCGCGAGCAGGGTCTCGATGCTGGGACGCACCTGGTCCGTGAAGCGGACCGGCGCCGTGGTGGTGGCGACGAGGCTGTCGCCACAGCCGATCAAGGGACCGGAGACGCCGTTGTCGTCCACGGCAACGTAGTAGATGGTCAGCGGGGCCACCTGCTCCGGAAGTCCGGGCTGGGCAGGTTCCTCCGTGGGCTGCGGGCTGGCAGGGGCGGACGACGTCGGGGCCGCGGCTGTGGAGGGCGGGGCCACGGGCGGGCTGGTCGCCGCGGTGGGGCTCGCCGTCGTGGTTGGTGCGGCGGCGTTGGTGGTGGGTGCCGCCGTCGTAGTGGGGGCGGCAGTGGTGCTCGTGGGCGCCGGGGCCGGCGGGCCGAAGCAGCCTGTGAGGATGACCAGGGCGCTGAAGGTGAGAACGCTGAATGCCGAAAGCCTTGGTATGGGCCTGGTCATGATGCTCCCTTGGTGCGGACGCTTGATTCCGGCGCCTACTTTGAAGCTACGCCGGAGCTGCCCTCCGGAACAGGGACTTAGGTCCGGACACCGGGCGCCCGGATCACCAGACGGAGTCGCCCCGCAGGACGGCGTCGCTGCCGCCGTCAACGTAGATGACCTGCCCGCACAGGTGCGTGTTCTCCTCGCTGTTGAGCCACGCCAGCAGGCGTGCCACGACGATGGGCTCGGCGATGCCGTTCAGCGGCATCGGGACCACGTGCAGCAGCTGCTCCCGCCCTTCCGCGGTGGCGATGAGGTCGGCTGTCATAGGAGTGGCGATGATGCCGGGCGCTGCGGCGTTCAGCGGGATATCGGACCCAGCCCACGCCGCCGCGGCAGCCTCGCGGCGGACCCACCGGGAAAGCGCCAGCTTGGTCGAAGCATAAATCAGCCGCCCCGTAGTTGCCGGATCACTGGCCAGGACCTCGGCACGGGCCATGGCAGCTGCCTCATCCCCCTCGGTCAGCAGGTCAACGAGCTCTCCGTCGCTGGGCAGGAGGGCGGCCATCGAAGAAACGACGACGGCCCGTGGAGCCTCCGATCCCGCCAGAAGGGAGCGGAGGCCTTCAAGGGTGGCCACCGTCCCGAAGAAGTTCACTGCCACGGTGGCGGGCGCCGGGACGGCCAGGCCGGCAACGGCGTAGATGGCATCGATGGATCCGCCGCTGATCCTGCCTGCCTCCTGGACCAGGGCTGCGCGTCCTGCAGCGGTGGAAAGGTCCACCACCACCTCGGCGTCGTGGATGTCCACCCCTATGACCCGTTCGCCCCGCTGCTCGAGCAGGTCCTTCGTTGCCTTCCCGATCCCCGAGGCAGCACCGGTGAGGACAGATGTGCGGGGCATGGCGCCTTCTTTCCCTTGCTATCCAGCATCTGGCTCCACTGTGCCCGGCTGCCCGCCGTGCGGCCAGAGTCCAAGGGCCTGAGCCCGGTTGTGCAACCGGGCCCAGGCCCTCACGGCGCTTCGTCAGCGATTCCTACTGTGTGGAGCGGCTCAGCCCAGGATGAGGTTCAGGATGAACAGCAGCGGGATGGATCCGGCCCACACGGCGGTGGTGATGCCGGACCAGCCGCGGAGCGCAGCGGTGCCTTCGAGCCCGGTGAACCGGGTGACCACCCAGAAGTAGGAGTCGTTAAAGTAGCTGAGGATCATTGATCCGGCGGTGCAAGCCATGGCTGCCACCAGCGGATCGATGCCCAGCGTGCCCACCAGCGGAGCGGTGACGGAGGCGGCGGTGATCATTGCCACCGTGCCCGAGCCCTGGGCCAGCCGGACCAGGGTGGCCACCAGGAACGGCACCAGGAAGGCGGGCAGTGCCGTGGCGGCGATGGCTTCGGCCAGGGCGTCGCCCACGCCCGAGCTGCGGAGCACCTGTCCCAGGGCGCCGCCGGCACCTGTGATCAGCAGGATGAGGCCGGCTGAGGCGGCAGCCTCGGCAAACCAGCCCTGGACGCGGCTGCGCGGGGTCCACCGCGGCAGCAGGACGTATACGGCCAGCAGGACGCCGATGATCAGCGCGATCACCGGGTTGCCGATGAAAGCGAAGGGAACAACCCAGGCGGAGGGTTCGTACGTGCCGCCCACAACGCCCTGGGCATTCTGGTCGATGGCGCCCGTAACCGTGTTCAGCACGATCAGCAGCAGCGGGATTAGGAGGGGCAGGGAGGCCAGGAACGCGCCCACGCGGTGCGGCTTGGCACCCTCGGGCGGGGTGCCCAGGTCCAGCTCGGGATCGTCCGGCAGGTCCTCCTGCGCAGGGGCGGCGGCGCCGTCGTCGGTCATTGTTCCGGTGCTGCCGTGGTGGGATCCTTCAGCGGCACCCACCAGTGCGGCGCGGCCGTAGACGGCCTCGCGGACCTCCTCGGTGACGGAACTTTCGAGCTTGGGTCCCATCCATTTGGCGTAGGTCACGGCAATCGGCAGGAGCAGGACGGTGAACACCAGGCCGGTGAGGATGACTGCTCCCAGGTCCGCGCCCAGCAGGCCGGTGACGGCTAGGGGGCCGGGGGTGGGCGGGACCAGGTGGTGCGTCAGGGTCATGCCGACGCCCAGTGCCAGGGCCAGCGTCACGTAGCCGGCGCGCTTGACCCGTGCGATGGAGCGGGCCAGCGGGTTCATGATGACGTAGCCGGAGTCGCAGAAGACCGGGATGGACACCAGGGCGCCGACGGTGCCCATGGCCCAGGGCTCCCGGCCCTTGCCGAAGAGCCGCAGGAAGGCCAGGGCCAGCGCGTTGGCGGCGCCGGAGACTTCGAGGATCTTGCCGATGGCCACACCCAGGCCGATCACGATGCCGATCGAGGCAAGGGTGTTGCCGAAGCCGGTGGTGATGGCCTTGACGATGTCGAGGGGGCTTTGGCCGGCCACGAGGCCGGTCACGAGGGCGGCGATGAGCAGCGCGACGAACGCGTCGAGCCGGGTGCGAAGTACGAGCACGACGATGGTCGCGATGCCCAGTACCAGCGCAAGTAGTAGTTGTATATCCACGTTGATGTACTCCTTGGGGACAAGAGCCCGGGCGCGCTGCCCGGCTCTCCTCGAATGGCGCCAGTGCCGGTTGGAATTGACTCCGTCGAGTGACGGGTGCCACACTATCCGGACATAAGACATCTGACAAGCCAATGGAGGAGGGATGCCGGTGAGCCGCCAGACACTAGCGGACTCAGTCTTCGCCGAGCTCCTTGAACGCGTGCTCTCCGGCGACCTTCCTCCACAGTCATCGCTGCCGGCGGAGGCGGAGATCGCCAAGGCCGCCGATGTCAGCAGGCTGACGGTCCGCGAGGCGCTGAAGACGCTGCAGGCCCAGAACATCGTGACGGTGCGGCGCGGCCTGGGGACCTACGTGAACCCGCCCGAGGAATGGACGGGACTGGAGGCCATCCTCCGGGCAGCCGCCCGCGGCACCGGGATTGACGAGGCAGCGCTGAAGCTGCTCGAGGTCCGCCGCATCATGGAAACCGGGGCCGCCGAGCTCGCCGCCCGGCACGCCACGGCCGAGCATTTTGCCGCCATGGAGAAGGCCATTGCGGACCTGGAAACGGCCCACGAGGCCGGCGACCTGGACGCCGTGACCCTGGCGGACCTAGCCTTCCACAACGTGGTGTTCAGCGCTTCGGCGAACCCGTTCCTCCCGGCGCTGCTGGGCCAGCTGGGCCACCTGCTCTACACCACCCGCCGGGAAACATCGGCGTTCCCCGAAGTCCAGCGCCATGCCCTGGAGCACCACCGGCTGGTCCTGGCGGCGATTGCCACAGGCGAGCCGGAAACAGCCCGCAAGGCCATGGACGAGCACATCAACCAGACCTACGACGACTACGCGCGCTTCATCAAAGCCAAGGAATCCAACACAGGAGTTGAACCAGCATGACTGACACCACCACTTTTCCCGCTGCACGCACGGCCGTCCTGACCGGCGCCGCCTCGGAGCGCGGCATTGGCCGCGCAACTGCGGACAGGCTGGCCCGCGAGGGCTGGAACATCGCCATCCTGGACATCGACGGCGAAGCAGCGGCCCTGGCTGCCAAGGAGATCGGGGACAAGCATGGCGTGCAGGCGCTGGGACTGAAGACGGATGTCTCGGACGAGGCGTCCATCGATGCTGCCGTCAGCCGCGTGGAGGCGGAACTGCCTCCCATCGTGGCGCTGGCCAACATCGCCGGCATCAGCTCACCGCGGCCCTTCATGGAGGAAACCAAGGAAGGCTGGGAGCGGGTCTTCGCGATCAACATGACCGGGACCTTCCTGGTAACCCAGCGCGTCCTGGGCGGCATGATTGACCGGAAACTTGGCCGGGTGGTGAGCATCTCGTCGATCTCCGCCCAGCGCGGCGGCGGCACCTATTCGAAGGTCGCGTACAGCTCCGCCAAGGCCGGCATCATCGGCTTCACCCGCGCCCTGGCCCGCGAGATGGGCGAGCACGGCATCACCGTCAACTGCATCGCTCCGGGGCCCGTGGACACGGACATCATGGGCGGCACGCTGACGGACGAGCGGAAGAAGGAGATGTCCAAGGACATCCTGGTGGGCCGCGTGGGAACCGTGAACGACATGGCTGCTCTGATGTCATTCCTCATGGGCGAGGACGCCGGCTTCATCACCGCGGCCACCTACGACATCAACGGCGGTCTGCAGATTTCCTAGAGCGCAGGCGGGCGCGCACGTCACCACTCCTAAGGGCACGACGGCGGCGCGCCGCCCGCCGTCGTTATGCAGCGGCACTGCCCGGGGACGTGGGCGAGGCAGGCTTGGCGAGCTGGGCCGCGATGTCATCGGCCCAGGCGTCGATAGCGGTCCAGTCCCGAAAGTCCCCGAAGCGGCCGCCGGTGAGCCGGAACAGGGTGCGCAGCGCTGTCGACATCTGGTCCGCCTTGTAGACGCCGGAGAACATTCTGTGGCCGCGAAGCGGCACGTCCTGGGGCAGGACTCCTGCCAGTCGTGCCTGTTGCAGCGCCGCGCCTTTTTTGCGGAACGGCTTCGGCAGTGCATCAGCCATCCCCACATTAAAGGCCCAGACGGGCCGCTTAGCGAGCTCAGGCGCATGCCGGGCGAAGAACTGATCGGCCGCGGGCAGCCACGACTGATTGTGAACGGCGCTGCCGACTACAACAGCGTCGTAGCCGGAGACGGTCTCCACCTCGTCCACGGAACGGCACTCGACGCCGTCCAGCGAAGACGCCATGCGGTCCGCTATGTGTTGGGCTATCTCCTGCGTCGAGCCCATCGCGCTGGCATAGGCAACTAAAACAGTCATGGCTGAACCTCCGATCGTGCCGTCTCCAGTCTGATGGACACGGTGGCGGCCGGGATGTGCCGTTGGTCCCGACCCTCGGAAATCGCCTACTCCGCGATATCCTCCGCCCACAGCCCCGGGCTGTCTGCTGGAAGGTCCTTCGCCACGGTCAGGCAAGCGGAGTGATGGGAGTTACTGTGAAGGGTCCGGCCAGCAGGGGCTGCACCGCTTTCACGAATTCCTTCACATGGGCTTCGTCGTTGTGGGCCCTGAGGTCCTCGTGGCGTGCCCATCCCTCAAAGAGGACGAACGTATCTGGCCTTTGATCGTCAGCGAAGACCGTATATTCCAGGCATCCGGCATCTTTTCGGCTCACGACTTGCAGGCCAAGGAGTGTTTCACGAAGCGTTGCCTCCTGGCCTGCTTTTGCGATGAACACCGGCATCAGCCAAACTTGCGTTTCTTCCTGGCCGGCTGTTGTGTGTGGCAATTTTTCGTCCTTAGGTTCTGTGCTTACGGGAGGGGCGGCTCGGCCGCCCCTCCCGCTGGGTCACGCGTTGATCTGCGGAACCTCGACCCACGATTCTTTTGCAGCGGACTCGACGATTGCGTCGTCGATGAGCGCCACCTGATAGCCGTCAGCAAAACTCGGGCTTACGCTGCCGCCTTCTGCAATGGCCTTGAAGAAGTCATAGGCCTCGATGATCTTTGTTTCCCCGTATCCGATGCCGAGGGCAGGGATGGGCCAGAGTCCTTCTCCGTAAGGATGGGCCGGTCCCGTGTAAACGGTCCGGAATCCGCGGCGGTCGGCCTGGTCGGAGGCGAAGCAGACCTGCAGCTCATCGCGCCGTTCGTAGTTGAAGACGATGCTGCCCTCGGTTCCGTGGATTTCGAAGGTGATGTAGTTGTTCCTGCCGTGCGCGTTGCGTGTCGCCTCCACGGATCCCACGGCTCCGTTGGCAAAGCGGATCATCGTCATCACTTCATCGTCCACATCGACTTCGCCACGCGGGCCCTCTCCGCCCCGAACCGTCCCAAGTGCGTCAGCACCACCGGTTTGGAGGGGCCGCTCCGGGATCCACGTGGACAGGAGGGCGTTGACGGCGCTGAACTCGCCGACGAGGTACCGGGCCATGTCGATGACGTGCGTGGCGATGTCACCCAGGGCACCTGAGCCTGCGATCGATTTCTGGAAACGCCAGGACAACGGGGAGTTGGGGTCGGCGCTCCAGTCCTGCAGGTACGTGCCGCGGAAGCTGAGGATCCGGCCAATGGCGCCTTCCTCGATGTACTTCTTGGCCAACGCGACTGCGGGCGTGCGGCGGTAGTTGAAGGCAACCATGTGGACGAGGTTCTTATCCTTGACCGCGTCGTACATGGCCTTTGATTCCTCGCCTGTGCGTGCAAGCGGCTTTTCACAGATGATGTGCTTGCCTGCCTCTGCTGCGGCGATCGCGATTTCGGCGTGGAGATGGTTGGGTGTGGCGATATCCACGACGTCGATGTCCGGATCTTCGATGATGCTGCGCCAGTCCGAGGTGGAATTCTCGAAGCCGAAGCGCCGGGCAGCCTCCGAGGCCAGCTCCGGGGTGGCCTCGGCGATGACTTTGCGGACCGGAAGGGCTGGTGCCGGCCAGAAGAACATGGGCATGGCCGCGTAAGCGAGGGAATGGGCTTTGCCCATGAAGCCGCCTCCGATGAGGCCGACGTTAAGTTTCTGCATGTGAATCGGGTTCCTTTCGGAAAAACATGGTGGGAGCGCCTGCGGTGGCGTCCCCTGGTAGTCAATGGAGTCAGAGGAGTTTCTCGAGGTATTTTTTGCTGATGTCGGCTGCTTCCCGGGGGTCGCCGTCGTAGCCGTCCAGTTCGACCATGAGCCAGCTGTCGTAGCCGCTCTCCCGGATTGCGGCGAGGATGTCCGGGAAATCGAGTTCACCCTGGCCAAGGGGCAGGAACGCAAAGGGGTCCCGCCGAAGGTCCTTGAGGTGGACATGCCGGATCCTGTCGGGGTACTTCCGGATGACCGCGGCCGGGTCCGCTCCCCCGGCCGCAAGATGGGCGGTGTCGGGGCAGAATCCGATCCGGGTGAGCGGCATGAGCTTGTCCAGCTCGTCCGGGCTTTCCACGATGGTGGTCAGGTGCGGATGGTAGCTGGCCGAGAGCCCGAAACTTTCTGCGATGTCCGTGACCCTGTCCAGGGCCGTGCCGAGGCGGTGGTAGTCCTCTTCGGTGGTTCCCGCCGCACGGCGGGCGCCGCCTCCGACTACAAGGCGTTCCGCCCCGAAGTCCGCGGCCAGTTCGGCAGCCCGGTGGATCCGGTGCATTTCGTCGGGGAGGATATCGGCATAGATGAAGTTGGCGCCGGTATACACACTGGTCAGGGCAACTCCGGAGCTGCCCAGTATTTCCTTGAGTTCCCCGGGCTTTTCCGCGTATTCCGCGAGGTTGCCGTCGAACATCTCGACACCCTCGTAGCCCACTGATGCGATGTCCTGGACAGCGTCCTTCATGGACCCGTGGGTCATGTAGAAAAGGTCCTTGACGCTCGTCACGCCTTGGGGGTGGCCCACCACGCCGCCCCAAGTGATGGAACAGTAACCAAGTTTCATTGCTTGTGCCTTTCAGGTGCCACAGGAGATTTGGAGGTCATGGGTGCTACTTCTTCCGGGCCAGTGCGACGGCCAGGATGATGATGGCGCCCCGGACCACCTGCTGCTGGCTGCTGTCGAGTCCGGCCAGGATGAGTCCGTTGTTGATCAGGCCGATCAGCAGGGCGCCGAAGAGGGTGCCGATGATGGAGCCGAACCCACCGAAGAGGCTGGTTCCGCCCAGGATGACGGCGGCGATGGCGGAAAGCTCGTCTCCGGAGCCCCATTGGAACCGTCCGGACTGGAGGCGGCCGGCGTAGAGCATGCCGGCGACGCTTGCCGCCATGGCCGAGATGAGGAGCACCTGGAATTTGATGCGCTTGGTGTTGATGCCCGTGAAATCTGCGGCGTTGCGGTTGCCGCCCGTGGCCAGGACCTGGCGGCCGAACTTGGTGCGGTTCAGCACCACGGCGCCGATGGCGACGAAGATGGCGCTCCAAACCACCAGGCCAGGTATTGGACCAAAGTTGCCGGATCCGAACACCGTGTTGAACGTGTCGTTGAGGATGGGCTGGGGAGCCGAGGCGGTGATCCACTGGGCAACGCCCACGGCTATCCCCAGCATGCCGAGTGTTACCAGGAAGGACGGGATGCCCAGGAGGCTGACCAGGGCACCGTTGATGGATCCGACCACGAGTCCGACGGCGAGCCCGGCCAGGATGCCGGGGATCAGACCAAACTGTGACAGTGCCATTGCAGTGCACACACTGGAGAGGCCGGCCACGGATCCGACGCTGAGATCGATCTCCGCACACGCGATCACGTAGGTCATGCCGACGGCGATGACGGTGATCGTGGCGGTCTGCCGGAAGATGTTCAGCAGGTTGTTCGGCGACAGGAAGCCCTGGTCGCGGAGCAGAACGGCGAAGAAGAGGAAGACGACGACGAAGCCGATGTAGATGACGTAGCGCCGCCAGTCGAGGTCCTTGAGGATGGTGCCGATATTGCGGGGCGCCGCGGTGTCCCGCGGCGCGATGGTGTTTGCCTTGCTCACTTTCAGACTCCCTGCACTGCGAGTTGGAGATATTCCTCGTCAGCAATCTCGCTGCGGGGGATATCACGGATGATGGAGCCGTCCTTGAGGACGAGGACGCGGTCGCTGACCGCGAGTAGTTCGGGGTACTCGGAGGAGATGACGATGACGGCCTTGCCGGCGCTGGCGAGCGCACGGATCATGTCCAGGATTTCGCTCTTGGTGCCGATATCGACGCCGGCTGTCGGCTCGTCGAGGATCAGGATGTCCGGATCGGTGCCCAGCCACTTGGCGATGACCACCTTCTGCTGGTTTCCGCCGGAGAGGAGACGCACCGGGCGGTGGGGGTGGGCAACCTTCACCGCGAACCTCTTGATCAAGGACGAGGACAATTCCTTGCCCTTGGCGCCGTCCAGCAGCGGTCCCCGCTGGATCTGGCCCAGGAGGGGAAGCAGCAGGTTGTCCCGGACGGAGTGGTCCAGGACGAGGCCTTGGGCCCTGCGGTCCTCCGGGATGAGGGCGACGCCGGCGTTGATGGCCTGCTGCGGCGAGGCCAGGGTGACCTTTTTGCCGTGCAGGAGGACTTCGCCGCTGTCCACCTTGTCAATGCCAAAGAGCGTACGGGCGAGTTCAGTGCGTCCGCTGCCCATCAGTCCCGCCAGGCCCAGGATCTCGCCGGGCCGGAGCACGAAGGAAACATCCCGGACCCGCGGCCCCGCATTGAGGCCGCGGACTTCCAGCAGCGGCGCCCCGGTGTGTTCCGCATGGTCACGCGCACGGTAGGAAAGCTGGCCCTCGATCTTCTTGCCCACGATGCCTTCGACGATCTGCTCGGGGGTGACGTCCGTCAGCGGCGCTGTGAGGAGGTGGCGGCCGTCGCGGAGGATGGTGATCCTGTCTGCGAGCCTGTACACCTCATCCATGCGGTGGGAGATGTAGATGATTGAAATGCCACGCTGCTTGAGGCGGTCAATCAGTTCGAAGAGGGCTTCGGACTCGTGCCGGGCCAGGCTGGCAGTGGGTTCGTCCATGATCAGCACCTGCGCGTTCTGTGCGAGTGCCTTCGCGATCTCGGTCAGCTGCCAGTAGGCGGTGCCGAGCCGCGAGACCACTGCGCGGGGGTCGACGTCGACCTCCATCTCTGCGAAAACTTCCCTGGCCCGGCGCACCGCCGCACGGTCGTCGATGAGCCGTCCGGGACCGAGCGGCTCCGCGGTCAGGAAGATGTTCTGTGCAACCGTCAGGCTCGGCACCAGGCTGAATTCCTGGAAGACCATGCCGATCCCGGCGGCCTTCGCGTCCTGGATCGTATTGATGACGGCCGGCTTGCCTCCAATGAGGATTTCGCCGGCGTCCGCCTGGTAGACGCCCTGGAGGATCTTCATGAGCGTGGACTTCCCGGCGCCGTTTCCGCCAGCCAGTGCGTGGACCTCGCCCTTGCGGACGTCGAAGCTGACGTCGTTCAATACGGGAACGCCGTTGAAGCCCTTGGAAATCGAGCGCATTTCGACGACATTGTCTGCGGTGTTCATCGTTGCCCTTTCGGTGCGGTGCGGGGTGGGCACCCCGCACCGCCGGTTTTTGGCTACTTCTTGTAGGAGTCCTGGATGTCCTTCGGTGCGTCCTCGTGGTAGACCTGCTTCCAGGCCTCGAGGACGTTGGAGTGGTCAACCGGAAGGGCACTCAGGGCCACGTAGGCGGGCGCTTCCTTGCCGATGAGGGCCCCTGCGCCCAGCCGGGCTTCGGTGACACCCTGGTCGAACGGAACCTGCGCTCCAAGGCCGACGATGAGTTCATCCTTTGCCAAGGCGATCGCGACGTTCTTCCCGAGGTCCTCCGTGGCGATCTTCAGGTCCTGCCTGCCGGCCGCCCTGGCCGCAGCCATGACACCTTCTGCAGGTACATCCCAGACCGCCCAGATGCCAGCCAGGTCAGGGTACTTGCTCAGCATTGCGTTGGCAGCCGCCTGGGCGTCTCCAGCGAAATCCGGACCGGCAATCCCCTTTTCCTCGACCACCTGGATGTCCGGGTATTCCTTCGTGATGGTTTCCTTGAAGCCTTCATAACGCTGCTTGGTCACGAAGAAGTCGGCCTGGTGGAAGACGAGCCCGATCTTCCCCTTGCCACCCAGTGCCTTGGCCATTTGATGGGCGGAGACAACGCCGTTGCCGTAGTTGTCGGCAGACACAACGGAGACGTAGTCCTGGCCGGCGGTCAGTCCCTGGGGGATGTTGTCCATGAAGACGAGCTTGGTGCCCGCCTCCGCGGCCTTCTTGTAAGCGGATGCCGTGGCTATGGGGTCCGTGGGGATGGAAACGATGATGTCAGGCTCCTGCGTCATGACAGTCTCGATATCCGAAACCTGCTTGTCCGGCTTGAAGTTCGCATCGGTTGTGGCGATGACCTTGATGCCGAGTTGTTCGAATTCGCTCTTAAGGCCGTTGACCTGGGCCGTGGCCCAATCGTTTCCGCCGTAGTGCATCACGATGGCAGCCGTGGCATTGAGCGCCTTGACCTTCTCAATCTCTTCAGGTGTCAGGTCTGCTGCCGAGGCCGGGGAGGGCGTCTCGCCGTTGGGCCCCTTGCTGAGGACCTGTCCCTTGATCTTGTCAAGGGCCTGCTGGGCCTTCTCGGACACGCCGGCGTCGGGAACGCTTGAGGCGCCCGACGTCGGACTGCTGCAGGAAGCGACGGAAAGAGACAGGGCTGCGGCGAGGGCCACAAAGGGAAGCCTGCGGATCATCATTGTTCTCCAGTGCTTGAGTGGATGGATAGGGGTGGATGCCTGGATTGGGTCAGGCGAGGGCAAGGGCCAGTGCCGGTGGCACCGGGGACAGGACGAGTGCGCCGGAGGCCGAGGCTGAGCGTATGGCAGCGGCCTTGTCTGCGGCTCTCAGGAGCGCTTCTGCATGCACCTTGTCTACAAAGAAGCCCAGGGAACATGGTCCGTGGTGGGCCTGAACCCACTTCACCGCCTCGCCGGCAGCCTTGGCCATGCCGCCGGGAGCTTCCGCGGCCGGGCCGTGGATGGTGGACACGGACGCGGGTTTGCCTGAGTTGTCAACGGAGACCACCAGGCTGGCCCAGAGGAGATTGTCGTCAAAGATTCCGATGACCGCCGAAGATCCTGCGGAGACGAAGGTGCGGACGGCGGCTGCAAGATCACCAGGCGCCGTGTCCCCCAGCAGTGCTTCCAGGTTTGCCCACTGGGCGTGGTCGACGTCCCGGAGCGCTGCGTTCGGATCGAGCGCGAGTGCATAGACGATAGGGCCGGGCATCGCGCTCCTTTCCTCGTTGAATGGTTGTAACTCCGTAAGCGTTTACGACTCTTCCGTAAACGTTTACGGACCTCATCGTAAGCGTTTACGGAGATTTGTGTCAAGCATCACTTTGTAGCTTCTTTTGAGGGGCCGGGAGGACCTGGCCGACGTAAGATCGAAAAGGCACGGAGCCGGGGTGTGCTCGTGCGGTGCAGGACAGGAGCGAAAGTGGCAGGCAGAACGGTTCCCCACGAGGCGAACGAGAGGCAACCGAACGCCCCGCTGCGCCGGAAGCCCACCATCAATGATGTTGCGAGCATGGCCGGTGTCTCCTTCGGCACGGTTTCGCGGGTCCTCAACGACGCACCGGACGTGAGCGCTGCAACGCGGCAACGGGTTCTGCAGGTGATCAAGGAGATCGGGTACCGCAGGAACCGGGCGGCCACGGCACTGGTCACCAGCCGGTCCACGTCCATCGGCATACTCTCCGATGGTTCCCCGCGGTTTGGCCCGGTGGGAACGCTGATGGCACTTGAGAACGTTGCACGCACGAAGGGCTACGCCACAACCGTCATTAGTGTCGAACAGCCCTACGAAGAGTCAGTCCAGACCGCCCTGGACACCCTGGACGATACCGGCGTCGGGGGAATCATTGTCATTGCGCCTGTGGTGGACATGGCGGCAGCTGTATGGAACGCCACGTGCCGTGTGCCCGTGGAGATGATCGCCGCGGGAGCATCGTCGACGCCAAACGTCTTCACGTACTCGGAAAACCAGGAGCTGGGCGCACGGCTGGCCACCCAGCACCTGATCGATCTGGGCCACGCGGACATCGCCCACTTCGCCGGCTCCATGGACTGGTTCGACGGGCGGGTGCGCAAACGCGGGTGGGAGGCCGCGCTTCGCGACGCCGGACTTGCACCGGGGCTGTGCCCGGAGGGCGACTGGAGCCCCCGCTGGGCCTACGAGACCGCCCTCCAGCTTGTGCGGGAAGACAAGGTGCCCCAGGCTATCTTCGCCGCCAGTGACCACACGGCGCTCGGGCTGATCCGCGCCTTCGCAGAGAATGGGGTCCGGGTCCCGGACGACGTGAGCGTGGTGGGTTTCGACGACATTGAAGGTTCGGACTACTTCCTGCCTCCCCTGACCACTGTTCGCCAGGACTTCACGGCGTTGGCGACCATGAGCGTGGAGGTGCTTCTTGGTGCTATGGAGGGGCGGGACGTGGACCGCACCCCCATCGCACCCACGCTTGTTGTCCGCGACAGTGCCGTCCAGGCCAAATCCCGAAGCAGCAAACAACCAAAGAAGCAGTAGTTAGGAAGGCCGCCCAACCTGTGGAGGCTTCTGATCGCTTGCCGGATTACGGCTCCTCCCCGTTCGCGGTCGCCTCGACCCAGTCGATGGCGTCGTCGGGGAGGTAGTGCCCCGGGCTTTCATCCTGGCCGGACCACCAGGAATCGTCGCTGGCTGGTCCGCCTGCCTCCGCAATCTCGGCCACCACTGCCGCCGGCACCTCATCGCCGTTGTTGTTGATCAGCCACTGCCGCGTCGATGGCTGCAGCTCCGTCCACCACTGTTCGATGCCCATGGCCGAAGTGTCCCACGCCGGCAGGACTGGCGTCACCGCCCGCGCAAAGCCGGCGGCAGCACCGCCGTCGTACTCCCTGGTTTACTGCGGTGCGGAACGCGTCCCGGCGTCCGTGCTCGATCCCGACGTTGGAACGAACTCCCAGTCAAATGAGCCGTCGGCCCTCAGTGTCAGCCGAAGGTACCCGTGGGTGTCGCTGAACCGCTTCACGATGTACCGCGGGCTGTTGGTGAAGGGGCGGAGCCCGACGCCTCCCGTGGAAACCTGGAATGCCGTCATGCCGTCGCTGACGCACTGGTCGGCGTTGTTTACCGGGCACGACCGTTCGTAGTTGTGCTGCGAACCGGACAGGGTCAGGCGGACCCGGTGCTTCCACATCACGTCGATCCACGGCTTATGGTCCAGGTTCCGCTTATGCGTGTCCGTGCTGGACGTAAAGTACGGCTCGTGGTGCACCACTGCCAGGTGCTTGCCCGCAGCCTTGGCAGCAGCAAGGTCCCTGTCCAGCCACGTTGTCAATGCCTGGGCACGCGCCGGGTTGTACCGCCAGTGCGCGGAGGACAGGAACGCGAAATGCCAGTTCCCGAAGTCCTTCGAGTATGGTTGCCCGTTTTCGATAAATCCGCGCTCATGGTTGATGGCCGCTTTGGCAGAGGACCCCGGGCATTGGCCATTCATGAAATCGTCGAGGTCTTCGTTGCGCCCCGGTTTCCAGTCGTGGTTGGGGGCGGATGCCCAGTACAGCTTGGGCATCGTCCCACCCCAGAGCCTCGTCCAGTACTTCACATAGTCGTCGCAATACGCGGCGTCGTACTGGAAGTCCCCGATCCCCAGGAACGCGTCAATCTCGTTGTTTTGCACCAGCCGCGTGATCGCCGCACCGTTCCGGCCGGACGGGCTGCCGGGCGCGTAAGTCCTGACGCCGTTCATGTCGCCCACAGCAGCGATCCGAACATCTCCCAAGGGAAAGGGAGGCTGGCCATCAAAAGGTGGCGGGGTCGCCGTTGGGGGCGCTGCCGTGGGGGTCGCAGACGGGGACGACACAGCCGGGGACGGCTGGTCCGGCGGCCGTGGAGGGCCAGTACACCCCGCAAGAGAGACGGCCACGAGGGTTGCAGCGGCTGCGGCCACGCTCCGCAAGGACTCGCGTCGCGGGAGTGCTGGCTGCATTCGGTAACCCTCCATGAAGCCGGCCCGCAGGCCGTCCTGCGAGGGACAACCAGGTGCACCGGCACTTTTGATAATTCTCAGGCATGGACAGGGTGTCAAGGGCACCCCCTCCACCCGGAATACGCCCGCCGGGGCCGCTCCTGCGGTTGGTCCGGACCATTGTTCGGCTTTGGTGCAAGCGATAAAATGCTCCCGGGGAGAGGTCCTGGTCTCGCTAGACCGCCGTTAGGGGCCCCTCCTATGACCGACTTCTTCACAATGCAGCCCGGCGAGACCGCACCTCCACTGCCGCCCGGACCCGTCCTGTGCACCGGAACGGCGGGCATGCGGCGCATACACCGTTTTTTCCTGTGGGCGTACGACGAGGCGCCAGGCCTGGTGCGCTCCGTGGAACCTGGCGACACTGCCCGCTCCGCCTATGTGGGGGAGGTCCTCGGGAACTTCGATAAGGTACTCCACATCCACCACGAGGGCGAGGACCTGCTGATGTACCCGCAGCTGGGCCAGCGGGCACCTGCCTGCGCGCTGCACGTGGCGCAGATGCTGGAGCAGCACCGGCAGGTCACCCAGCGGCTCGAGGGCATCGAGCCCGTCCGTCTGGGCTGGATGGCGGCCCCGGATGCAGAGTCTTCTGCGGAGCTGGCCGCGCGCTATGAGGACCTCTCGGCAATCCTCAAAGTGCACCTGCGCCGGGAGGTCACGGAGGTGATGCCCGTGGTGGACAGGGTGATGACCGAGAAGGAGATGGACGGACTGGGGCAGCACAGCATTGAGCAGTTCGACAAGAAATTCCTGGTCACCTATTTGGGGATGGTGCTGGCCACGAATCCGCCCGCAGACCGGAAGGAACTGTTCAAGGAGATCCCCGCGCCGGTCCGCCTGGGCTACCGCCTCATTGGGCGCAGAATGTACCGGAAACAGTACTCGACGCTCTTTCCCGGGCGCCCGGTCCCCGAGACGCTTTAGAAACCGGCCATGGTTTTCCTGTTTCCTGCGATCGGGCTGCTGCTGTGGATTGGCGTCCTTCTGGGTGCCCTGGTCCTGGTCGGTATTCTCTAAGCGGCGTTCGGCCTGGTAGTAGGGCTTGTGAACCTCGCGCACCTGCTCATCAGGGGAAACAGCCGGCCGAGCGTGCGGAGGAACACCGCCGCTGGCCCCACACGTAACGTACACCGGGCGCCACCCCCACTGCAGGTAACCCGGGCGCCATGCCCCGCGGAGCCCGATAGGAAGTCCGCGGCTGAGATATGGCCCAAATGGAACTCGTCGCACCGGCTGTATGTGGAGGGCGAGAAGTCGCACTGGCAGGAGCAGTTCGACGCCCTGGACTACCGCAGATAAGCCCTTCGGGGAGAGCACGAGTGTACGATCCCGTTAGACCCGGGACGGGAGCGTCACGGTCCGTGGACAAGTTGGGGGACATCCGGATGCCGGAATTGAAGCGCATTTATTGGACACGCAGGGGCCTTCGCCTGTTGTTCACGGCCGTCACCCTGTGGTTGTTCGGCTCGGCCATTCTTTCGCTCCTGCCACGGGCAGATGCCGGCGCGGCCCCGTCCTCGGCAACGGAGGTTTTCCGCGGCATGGCGGACGATGTACTTGCCGCGGTGATGCTCCCAGGCGCTACCGCCGTCGTCCTCATCATTGCCGCGGCCGTGATCAACGCACGGGACGTTCGACGGCGGGATCCAGTGCGGCGCTTTACGCGCCAGCAGCGCCGCGCAGGGATGGCGCGGGCCGGCGGCGTGTGCGAGATGGAGACGGGTTTTGGCCGCCGGTGCTCCCGCGCGGCCGAGCATGGCGACCATTTCTATCCCTGGTCGAAGGGCGGGTCCACCAGCCTGCAGAATTTTGTGGCGGCCTGCAGCCGGTGCAACCGCGCCAAGGGCGCACGGATCCCTTCCCCGGGACAACAGCTGCGGCTGGAGCGGCGACGGCGGACCTACGTCCCGCTGGATGCTGCCGTTGCCGTCGGCGAGAGGCAGCCGCTTCCGTAGACAGTCAGGGGTCAAGCCGCTTGCGCAGGAGGCAGAACTCGTTGCCTTCAGGGTCGGCCAGGACGTGCCACTGCTCGCTGCCGGCCTGCCCGACGTCGGCCGGGCGGGCCCCAAGGGCAAGCAGGCGTTCCAGCTCGGCGTCCTGGTCCCTGTCCACCGGGTTGACATCAATGTGCAACGGGAGGCGTCCGGTCCGCGGGTTGCTGCTCGGGCTCAGGATGATGGTGGGCTGCAGGCCGCCGAACCCGGCATCCGGAGGGCCGATCTCGATTGCACCGTCCTCCCGGTCGAGCTCGACATATCCGAGCACCTGGCTCCAGAACCCCGCCAGGAGTTCCGGATCGGCGCAGTTGAGGACCAGTTCGCTGATACGGGAGACCATGAACCCCAGTGTACGAAGACCAAGCCCGAACTGTCCGGAAATTGATGCTTGGCCAAGAGGTGCGCCGAGGCGCAACGTCGGCGCTTCGCAGCAGACATCCCCGGTCGATCATCTGCCGATATGCGTAAATTGCGCAACAAAAGTAGCGTGATTCGCGCAAGCATGTCATGATGAATGCATCCCGCCACTGCGCGGCCCCAGCCGACGACGAGAGGAGCAACGTGGCTTCCGTATTTGTACAGGCCGACGATTTCTCCGGCGCCGCCGAGGTTGGCTCCTGTTTTGTGCAGCACGGGCTGAGTGCGCAGGTCCTGCTGGGTACTCCCAGTGTTCCGGGAACGCACGACGCCGGCACCTCCTTTGCGGAGCCCGCCGCCGACGTTGTGGTCACCGATACGCACTCCCGCGGGCTTGCTGAATCTGCTGCTGAGGCTACGGTCAAGGAAGCCTTCGCCGGCCCCGACGCCGATACTGCGCAGGTGTTGTTCAAGAAGATCGACTCGCTGTGGCGTGGCAACGTCCGTGCCGAAGTTTCCGCGCTGGCGGGGCTTGGTTTCCATGCCGTTGTTGCGGGCGCACTCCCCCAGCTGCAGCGGTCCGTCGTTGACGGCCGCCCTGGGGTTGCCGGGACTCCCTTGGCGGAGTCGGGCTTGTGGCAGGCCGAACAGTCGGCCCCGCCGGCCGACATTCCGTCGCTGCTGCGCCCTGACGATCCGTCCTCAGTGCAGACCCTGGCCCTTGCTGACGTGCGGTCCGGATCGCGGGCCGCAACACTGGCCATGCTGTTGGACTCGGACCAGCCCGCGCTGGTGGTGGCCGACGGCGAAACCGTCCAGGACCTGGAGCACGTGGTGGACGCCCTGCTGGAGCTGGACTTCCAGTCCGGCGGCCGGCGCATTGTGCTGGTGGGTACCGGCGGAACGGCAGATGTGCTCGCAGAGCGCCTCTCAGCCCGCCTTGCGCGAACTGCGCAACCCGGAGCACAGACGGACGAAACCACTGCGGAACCGCTGGGAGGCGGCAGGCCGGTGCTCGCCGTCGTCGGCTCCGCGTCCCGAACCGCGCAGGCGCAGCTGGCCAAACTCGAAGCCCAAGGCTTCACGGTGGTCAGGCTGCACCCGCAGTACGCAGGAGCCACCGGGGCCTATGCTCCCCAACTGGCCCAGGTTTCAGCGGATTTGCGGGCAGGCCACCGCGTAGCCATCACCCTTGCCGCTTCAAAAGTGGACCCGACACGGGCCGCCAGCATCGTGCAGGCCCTGTCCACGTTCGCAGCCGAGGCAGCGAAAGCAACACCAACAGACCTGATCCTCACCGGCGGTGAGACGGCCCGGGAAGTCCTGGACGCCGTTGGTTTCCACCGGCTGGTACCGCTTGCGGCCGTGCAGCACGGGGCCGTGCTCAGCTGTGCCGACGACGGGACGCTGGTGGGCACCAAGCCCGGCAGCTTCGGCGACGACCTGGCCCTCCTACAGCTTTACGACGACATCCGGGAGCGCCGCGGCCTGACCGCGCACGCTCCCGCCCCCACCCTTCCCAGCAAGACTTCCGAACGATCTGGAGCAGACATGACAACCGCCGCAGTGAGCAAGACCGAGCAGAACACCCTCCCCTACGTCGCCGTGACCATGGGCGACGGCGCCGGGGTGGGGCCGGAGGTGGTGGTGGCCGCCGTGCTGGATCCGCAGAGCAACGCCGAGTGCCGGCCCGTGGTGATCGGCGACGCGCTGCGCCTGCGCCAGGCCGCGGACGTCCTGGGCATCGAGTCTGACATCCAGAGCATCGAGGACGTGGAGGATGCGGTGTTCACGCCGGGCCGGGTGAACGTGATCGACCTGGCGCTGCTGCCGGAGGACCTGCCGTGGGGGCAGCTCTCCCCCGTGGCCGGGCACGCCGCGTATGAGTACATCCGGGTGGCCAGCGAGCTGGCGATGGCCGGGAAGGTGCAGGCCATCTGCACCGCGCCGCTGAACAAGGAGGCGCTGCACTCGGCCGGGCACATCTTCCCCGGGCACACGGAACTGCTGGCGCACCTGACGGGCACGGAGGAAGTGTCCATGATGCTCTCCACCCCCAAGATCCGGGTGATCCACGTGACCACGCACATCGGGCTGATGGATGCGATCCGCAAAATCAACCCGGACCTGGTGGAGCGCACCATCCGCCGCGGCCACGAGGCGCTGGTCCGCGCGGGCATCCCCAACCCGAAGATCGGCGTGTGCGCCATCAACCCGCATGCGGGCGAGAACGGCCTGTTCGGCCAGGGCGAGGAAGCGGAGAAGATCGAGCCGGGTGTGAAGGCGGCGCAGGCGGCCGGGATCAATGCGGTGGGCCCGCTGCCGGCGGACACCCTGTTCTTCCTGGCCGGCCGGGGCGATTACGACCTGGTGGTGGCCATGTACCACGACCAGGGGCACGGGCCGGTGAAGGTGCTGGGCATCGAGGCCGGCGTGAATATCACGGTGGGCCTGCCGGTGATCCGCACGTCCGTGGACCACGGCACCGCGTTCGACATCGCCGGCAAGGCGATCGCGGATTCCCGGTCCATGGTGGAGGCGCTGCACCAGGCGGCGGAGATGGCCACCCGGCCCGCCGTCGCCGTGTAGGCGTTGCTGCGGGGACTGGGCGGGGGCCGGAACTAGCATGGGTACCACTGCCACGGGAAGGAGACCGGGAATGCTGAGCGCAAACGCGCGGCGCGAGGAGATCTACCACCTTGCCGTGACCACCGGGCTGGCCTCCGTAGAGGAACTCTCCGCCCGGTTCGAGGTGACCGCGTCCACCATCCGCCGAGACCTGGCACTGCTGAACGGGCAGGGCCGGCTGGCCCGCACCTACGGCGGGGCCATGGCACTGGGCGCCCACCCGGAGGCGTCACTAAGGCAGCGCACCGGCGAGGCGTTCGAGCAGAAGCACGCCATCGCCCGCTGGGCCGCGGCCGTGATCCGGCCCGGGGAGAACATCCTGCTCGACGCCGGCTCCACCGTGGGTGCGCTGGCGCATGAGCTTCGGGGGTTCGAAAAGCTGTCCGTGACGACGCCGGGCATCAACACCATGCAGGAACTCGCCGACTCCGAGGGCATCGAGGTGGACTGCCTCGGCGGCCGCCTGCGGAGCCTTTCGCAAAGCTTCGTGGGACCGCTGGCCGAGGCGGCGCTGGAGCGGATGAGCTTCGACCGCGTGTTCCTGGGCGCCGACGCCGTCACCGCGGAGCACGGCATCTGCGAAGCCGACCACGCCCAAACCCGGCTCAAGGAACTCATGGCCCGCCGCGGCCGGGAAGTCTACGTGCTTGCGGATTCGTCCAAACTCGGGCTGCGGCCCTTCCACGCCTGGGCCCGCCTCGCGCTCCCCTGGACGCTGGTGACGGACGACGGCGCCGACCCCGAGCAGGTGCAGAAGTTCCGGGACGCGGGGGTGCGGGTTGAGGTGGCGGCAGTGGCGCCCTAAATGGTTCTTTGGCGAGCTATGCATTACCAAGAGAGTGCGCAAAATAGCTGATGCTCGTGCGAGACTTTGCCGACTCTAGCTGATGACCGGAGTCGCAGTTGGTGGCGGCCAGATGGATTTCTGGAAGCATTCGATCTGACCAGTTTTGGCCTCAGTCACCAGTCTTTCCGCAAACAGTGCCCGCATGACATATAAATCAAGAATCACAGATTTCTCTTCTGATGCCACTTCTTTTAGGATCCCTGAGACTGGGAATCTTTGAGGGGGGCGTGCGATCAAACGGTAGGATCGGCGATACGCCGCAACGAAGTAGGGGATTACATGACTGGGCAAATACCACCGGAACCAGATGCCGGAAGTGATTTGAACGAAACGAAGAAGTATCTGGATTATCTCAAAAACTCCGGCCGCCCCATTGAAATTCGAACACTCATCGGCTATTGGGGAAATAAAGGGCGCGGTAAGGTCTCTGTCGCGACCATTACGTCGGATCTTGCAAGAATGGGCCTCAGAACGGACCCCCCGTTCGATAGCGGTCCGCTTGACAGTCATGTGACCCTCCAGGGATTGAACGGAGAACTGTCTCCGGGCGCGGATGATCAACCTGAGGATCACCTACTTACGCTCTCTCGCATTCCTTCAGCTTCATTTGCCCTACGGACACGAGACGATGAGAGTGATAACAGCGGATTTGTTCGCCGGGATTCATCCGTTGCTGATGCCGTCACTGTCATGCTAAGGAACGATTTCTCGCAATTGCCTGTAATTGAGTCCGAGGCACGACGTGAAATAGTTGGCGTTTTTACATGGGAGTCTTATGCGCAAGCAAGGCTCCGGGGTGACAATCCTATTCTCGTCGGCTCAGCAACGATTCCGGCCTCTGCTGTGGATCTGCACTCCGATCTGTTTGCGAGCGTAAGTCCAATTGCCGATCACGGCTACGTTCTGGTGACCTACCGTGGGCAACTCTCGGGAATTGTCACAGCATCGGATTTAACTAGGGAGTTCGAGAAACTTACCCTTCCCTTCTTGGCTGTCGGCAGATGTGAACAGGAGTTGAAGCGGGTAGCGCGAGTCAAACTAAGCGATGCTCTAGCAAAGAGTAAGAAGAACTCTGTCGAAGAGCTCATGTTTGGCGAGCTTCAACAGCTCTTCAAAAATCACTGGACGGCCCTCGGCTGGTCGCTCTCGCTGACAAAGTTCGACGGGTGGCTGAATACGACACGTAAGCTTCGAAATTCGATAGCCCATTTTGACAATCAAGATCAAGATTTATCAGCGGACCTCGAGGTTGTTCACCGCTTGACGAGGTGGCTACGAATGATTGCGCATGAACCAGATCAGAAGGCGGATGACGATACAGCTGAACCTATAGGGCAGACCACCACGGCCAAACAGTGAAGTCCTATCCATCTGTGTTGGTGACAGACCACGGTGCCCGCCCAGACAAGTGCAGAAGATCAGGAAGCGGGGATCCTTGTGGGGGTGGCTGCGGTAACTCGGTGGGCGCAGCCTCCCATTGTCAAAGAAGGTGTTCTAAAGACAAAGCACAAATTAGCAACAGGCGGAAGGATCCGAGCCCGTAGTGTCCATTGCGGCCCATACCTTTGATTTGGGTACGAGGCATGTTGACGATGCGGGACTTGCCAAATGCGCCAAAGGCACTTCACCCGCCGTGAGCGTGGCCCTCTCCCCTCTTCGAGTTGTTACTGATCTTCGTGGCACATTTATGCCAAAGTCCGCATCGAGTCTTTAGTCTCGCCCTGTCGCCTGTAGGTATGGGTGCGAATAAACGAGACATCGAACTGCTCTCTCATTCAGCAAAAGATCGGCCCGCAAACCGCGATGGTGTTGCGGGCCTAGTCTTTGGGGCACTTGTACCGTTCAACGGGTCAGGACTTGTTGTCGCCTATCGGGGAGGCTGTGTCAGGCCTTGGATCTAGACTTGCTGGCGGATTTAGCGGTACCCCTACTCTTTGTGGCGGACGTTTTACCACTTCGCCTGTTGGTGATGCCCTTGGTTATCTCGGTATCGGGGTTATTCCTTCCAGCTCCGAGCAGCTGGTGGGCCCGCTGGAAGGACAGCTCGAGGACTTCACCTATTTCACGAACGGTGAGTCCTTCGGTTGCTAGTTTTGATGCAGCTTGACGGCTTTGCTCGGAGGCTTCCGCCTGGAGACGGGCCGCTTCTCTGGCCTTGGCCTTCGCGTCATGGATCAGGTCGTTTAGTTGAGGATTGCTAGTGTCGACGGTGACTTCTACTGCAAAGGAATCTTCCGGTTTTCCTGTTAGTAGAGCTGCGGCGTCCTTTACCATTTCTTCGATGTGATCGAGGCGTTTGGCCTGGGTGAACAGTCCAGGAATTTCTGGTACTTCGACTGCCCACCACTTGCCGGCCCTTTCGGCTACAGCGGTGAGTTTCATGAGATTGGGCTTTCTAGTTTTTGCGGGGATTAGATTAGTTATTGTGCGGGATCTAGTTTTTGAGGTGCTTGAGAATTTTCTGTGCGGTAATTTCGTTTATTTCGTTGTGACGCGGAATGGCGACCTTAATGCCGTTGCCGACTCTACCCAGGTCGTGTCGGCCACCGTTGGTTAGCTCCCACGTTTCGCCGGGCTCTTTGGCGATTCGCTTGGCTTCCCTGATGAGGTCGATCCGTTTCATCCACTTAGTCTATACCCATAGACAATGCTGTCTATGGGTATAGACAGACTTGTCTATGGGTATCACTTAGACTGGCCCTCAGTCCGATGAACAAGCGAACGACGCGCGACGACGGCTATTGGATGCCTGTTCCAGACAATTGCGCGACGACGGCTAATCCTAGGCTTCGAAGTGCATCGGGTGGCAGGATCCGCCCAGGTGCACCACCGAGCATCTCCGGCAAGGTCTCACCCCATATCCCAAGCGCACTGACGAGAACATGCCTGTGTCACCCGCGCCCGGATTCTGGTTCGTGTCGACGAAGATTTTTAGTCCCATCAAGCTCGGACTATGTCACCAGCCGCACGGTGTCACCGCGCAGTTCCAAGTGCCCAGTGTCCACTGCGTGCTGCACCCCTTGATTCAGGCGAGCCGTTATGCCAGCCGTCCGGCGCTTCCCGCCGAACGTTTGAATCGTTTCCCGATGCAGCTCATCCACCGCGATACCACCAGTCGTACTCACGATATTCACCATGGCATTCCGCAACTCCACAACGCTGATGTGCTCCGGTTTACGGACGATCTCAGCGTCGTTCGGCCGGAAAACCTTCCAAGCGCGCCTATCAACTGTGGCATCCCAGACAAAGCCATCGTCGTCAATAACGTGAACCGACGGTTCGACCAGACGAAGCACGGAGTTCGCACGGGAACCGTTGACCTTATTGAGGCCGAATGCAGCACACACCAGCTTTGCCAGGCGGTCCTTGTGCACGGGCCCCTCAGCCGCGACAACAACACCGATGACGTCCCGGACGGCAGCTATGGAACGACGTGAGTGCAGGCTGTCGAGGATGTCGGTGCTTCCAAATCTCTGGACAGTCCACGGTTCGTACAACTGAACCCCGGCATCAACACGTTCTGACGACAGCGTGGCAAGAGGTTTCCGGATCTCCTCAAAAAGTGGCAACGTCCCCAGGATGTCGGTGAAGCTTTCGTCCGCATCAGCGGGATGAGCTTCGTCAAGGTTTCCCGGGCCAGCGATCACTAGGGTGTCCGGCTCTGCCGTCAGTTCTTCCGGAACCTCGCCTGCGGCTTCCCGCAACGAAAGTTCCAGCCGGTCGAGGACAGCTTCACTGTCAGCCAGCCACGCCGGCAGCCATACCCGCTGCACTGAGGGCCAGCGCATCATGCGGGTAAGAACATCCCGGGGAAGCCCGTCCCGGTCGCCCGCCGTCCGGCGGGCAGCCCACGCGGGGCTGTCTAGAAGGACGGCCATCAACGGGCGGTTGGGGTTGTCGGGAACGGCAACGCTGATATCAACTTTGAAGTCGGACAGCCCCACGTCTGTTGCAATGACAAAGCCTCGGTCCCGCAGCGCGTCCGCGATCTCTTCCCGGTGCAGATCGATGCTGGCAGCGCGGCGGCCATCGTAAGGCAGCGCGGCAGTCCCCTGCTCGGCCAGATCAAGGTAGGACCGCAGGTGCTTGATGCCAATGGAGCTGGTTTCCTCGGAACGCAGATCGGCCGGGTTGAAGCTGGAGAAAACCATAACTTGCCGGCGTGCACGGGTGACAGCAACGTTGAGGCGCCGTTCCCCACCCGACCGGTTTAAGGGACCAAAGTTCAGCGGCAGGTATCCCTTGTCATTCTTGCTGAACCCCGTCGAGAACAGGATGACGTCCCGCTCATCACCCTGCACGTTCTCGAGGTTCTTGACGAAAAGTCCCTCCGAATCCTCGTCCAGGGCAGCGACGATCCGTGGATCCTCGGTGTCGCGCAGCAGCCCTTCGATCAGGGCACGTTGCTGCAGGTTGAACGTCACCACACCTACGGAGGGCGTCCCCGCCGGATCAGCATCAAACCTCCGGCGGATCTCGGCCACCACCGCAGCAGCCTCCACCGGGTTGGTACGAAGGACCTTGGATGGTCCTGAGCGGTGGAACTGGCCATCCACGCGGACAAAGTTCACGCCATGTCCGCGGACACCCGCATTCGCAGCGCCGTGGGACGGGCCCGGGAACGAGGAAAGCTTGCTGTCGTAGTACTGCTGGTTACTGAAAGCAATCAGCGATTCGTCCTGGCTACGGTAGTGCCAGGACAGCCACTGCCGCGGCACCCGCGCTTCCACGCACTCGGAAAGGATCGACTCCATATCCTCCACCACGGAGATCTCGGCGTCGCCGTCGCTGCCGGCGTCGGAGGAAATCTCGGCGAATGACGTGGGCGGCATCTGCTTGCTATCACCCACCACCACCACTGACGTACCGCGGCCCATGGCACCAACCGCGTCGGCTACCCGGATCTGTGAGGCTTCATCGAACACCACGATGTCGAACAGACCGGCCTTGGTCCTTCCACAGGCGGAACTTGGCGAACTGCAACATGGACAGGTCCACGGTGTTTTCCACGCGGAAGGCCAGGCCCTTGGCCGAGACGGCGGCACGGACTGCGTCGAAGGCAGCGTCCAGATCGATCCCGGATCCATCTTCCACCGGCTCGGCCAGGCCCGGAATACGCAGGTCGTGGGACTGCGCCAGCTTCTCAAGAAGACAATAATTCGGCGTGGACTGCCCCGTCTCATCGAGTGTGACCCGGTACAGACCGTTCTTCCCTGCCGAAGTCAGTTTCACCGGGACCAGAACCAGTGGGGACCGAAGCGCCCGGCCGTCCAGCTCCCACATCAGGCTGCCAAGGGCCAGGTACAGGTTGTTGGCTCCGGTTTCCTCCAGCTGGGTCTTCGCCTTGTAGGCGAGACCGCGCATCTTGGTGCTGTAGCCGTCCTCGCTGACCTCGGCGAACACGGCTTTTTTGGAGCTGAGCAGGTCGGCGAGTTCATCCTGGGGAAGGTCCCTGCCGAAGCGGATGCCGCGCTCCTGGTGGATGGCACTGATCTGGTTGGACGGTAGCAGGCTGACGGACGTGCCCTTGCTGATGAGGTCCTCGAAGGTGCCCATCCATGCGGTGGGCACTGCGAGTGGGAACCGGGCGGTGTCAGTGAAGTTGATGATCCTGTTCCGCAGGCTCAGGTCCAGCAGCGCGTTCTTCCATTGGATCACGCGGGGTGGAACGTCGGATGCTGTCCGGGCGGTTCCTCCGGTGGAAGTTGCCTTCTCTGGCAGCGCCGGCGCAGTCTTGGTTTCCGGGACGTAGTTGACCACGGTGTAGGTTCCGACGTCGGAAGTGGTCCGGGCCGGCAGTGGGTAGATGCCATCCAGGCGGGCGCGCCTGATGTCAGTCACCGCGTTGATCTCGTCATTGCCGCTTTCCACGTAGCGGTTCAGCGGGCTGCTGCGGAGTGCGGCCGCCGAGATCGGCTGGCTGCCGGTGAGGCGCGTGGTTTCCACGAGGCCGATGAAGCCCCGCTGTACGAGGCTGACCAGCTCGGGCACGTCGTCGGACGCCGCAGTACTGAGGCTGCCTTCCTCGCGCCAGTAGCCGAGGAAGGCGTGGCCGTCCACCAGCCAGAGCAGAGACCTGATGCCGCAGAATTCCAAAGCGGCGGCCAGGACCAGCGTGGTGTCGAGGCACGTGCCCAGACGGTCGTCGAGGACCTGCGCGGGCGTCCGTACCTGCTGCCCTTCCAGTCCCCAGCTGGCCGGTGGCATGCTGTAGCGGATGTCGCGGGAGCTCATGGCCTGGGCGATCGCGAACACGATCTGGTCAACCCGGTCCCCGTCTTCCAGGTATCCGTCGAAGCTGCCGCTGCCCGTTGTTTGGACGAGGATGTCGGCGGCCTCGGACATGAGCTTGGCAATGCTGGGGTGATGAGGTTGTACGTACGCGGCCAGGAACTCGTAGGAGACGAGTCCCCTTCCGGCGATCCATAACTGGGCGGGCAGGAGCGTCAGGTCCGTTTCTGCGCGGCCCAGCTCCGCCACGGCGGCATCGGCGCCCGCCGCGTGGACGGTCACCAGCACCTTTCCAATCTGGCGGTCAGCCAGCTCATACATGGTGGCAGCCTGAACTGGAACGTTGAGGTCATCGAGCGTGATGGTTTGGCCGGCGGCAAGGTCCACATACTGCTGGAAGTCGCCGGAGATCCGGCCTGTCTGCGCGGAGGCGTCCACCTGGACCACTGCACCTCGGATTTCCGCGCCATTGTTGGTGATCTTGATTTGCCTGACGAAGCGCAAGCCGTTGTGCGCCATCGCGTAGCTCAGTGCATCTGCTGTGGTCACCTCAACCACAACGTGGGCAGCGGATGCAGCCGGTTCATGGGCCGAGGGCTCGCCTGGAAGGCTTTCCTCCGGGTGGCCGGACTGTGCAACGGCGGCCGGCAGAGCCTCCTGGTCTTCTTCCGGCTGTTCCCGGTTCGGAGAAGACCGGTTCTGGTACTCGGTGAGAAGCGCAACCAGCTCGCAGTGAGTCTGGTCCAGCCCGATCACTTTGGCCAGACGACCTGCGGTGTCCAGGTCACGGAAGGTATCGGCGTCGTCGAAGCTCTCATTGTGGGCCCAGCGGTTGCGTGCCTGGCGCAGCTCGGAGGTGTGGCTGCGTGCCTCATGTGGAAGGTTGAAGGGGTAGCCGAGTGAGCCCATGGATTCAGTCATGATGCGCAGCTGCAGGCTCAGATCTGTGGGTGCGTAGGATTGCCCAGCGCGGCCAGCGTTCTCATCCTTGTGCTGAATGATCTTGGTCCATGCCACGCCGGGGGCTACCTCAGCGAGCACTGATGCGATGTAGGGCTCAAGGCCAACCGCCAAGGCCTCAAGGGCCCGGCCCACGTACTCGCGGTTGGACAGACTCATCAAATTCCCCCATCTACGGCACCGCCATCAGTACCGTCATTCAATCAATGCAACCAATCATGGCATCCGGCGCTGACAATCCTGCGTGTCTGCTGGTTATGGCACCGCTCAGCGGTCCGGAAAAGCGGTAAGTTACGGCCCGGTCCAATTGAACCCCGTCATTTGCGGCCCTTTCGCCCCTCCTGACGCTACGGACACGGAGAAAGAGCATTCCGGCCGACGCAGCGAGCTTGATGCGGACGCCGCCGTTCCGCGGGGCCGGTGGGGCTGCGACTAAGTGGGCTTCCGGCTTACCGTGCGATCCGCCCTTGAAGTTCTTCGTCGACCCTAGGATTATTGTCGGGCGGAGATGAAAGCGTTGCTGAGCCGTAAATACTCAAGGTGTCCGTCACGGTCCTTCGGAACGGCTGGTGTGCTGAAGTCGGCGAACGGGTGGAAGAACCGGATTGTGTGGCCGTCCTCCTCCGCGAGGTCTTCGAGTATGAACAATTTGATGTACCCGACGAAATCCCCGAACAGTGCGAAGAATTCCGCGTACCGGAGCAGGACATCGGCAAGGGGGCTCGGCTCACCAAGATAGCGGCGGCGGATGCACTCTAGGGTCAGATCGAAGCGATCGGCGATCCTGGGATGGAGTCCGCGTGGTGCTGGAGCCGAGAGTCCGGAGCAGGCCGTTCTCGCCCGCATGCGGGTTGATAGCGCGTTCGAGCAGAAGCAGGCGATCGCCCGTCGGTAGCTACGGGGATCCAGCCGGGCGAGAACATCCTGCTCGACGCCGGCTCCACAGCGCGTGCCGTGGCCCTCGAACTGCGGGGGTTCGAGAAGCTGTCCGTGACTACGCCGGGCATCAACACGCTGCAGGGGCTCGCCGATTCGGAGGGCTTTGAGATGGACTGCCTGGGAGGCCGGCTGCGTGCGGTTCCGCAGAGCTTTGCCAAGCCGACCATGCCCAGACAAGGCGCAAGGAGCTCACGGTCCGGCGGGGGCGTTCCGTTTATGTTTTGGCAGATTCCTCCAAGCTCAGGCTCCGGCCGCTCCACGCCTGGGCGCAGCTGGCCCTGCCGTGGACACTGTGACGGACGACGGCGCCGACCCCGGCCAGGTGCAGAAGTTCCGGGACGCGGGGATACAAGTAGAGGTGGCAGCGTTATCTTGTTGACGCCCGCTGGGTAAGGGCGGGGGAAGTAGTCGAAGGGGACGAGCTTGTGCTGGGTGGGGCTGTTGGTGACGGACCCTTCGGCGGGTTGCTGATCTTCATCGGCGAAACCCAATTGAGACCGCCAAAGCTTTTGCAGCCGCCAACCCTGCCTCATCAACGGCGTCGTGACGTCGTGGATCGCCAGCCCGTGGACAATGGTGCTCGAAAACCAGGCGGCCACACCCGTTCGGCCCTAGATCCTAGGACAGTCCGCAAAGTCCCAGTATTTCTGAACAGAAACCCACCTAGATCAGGGCTTCCAAGTACCGGACTTTGCAATAGGAGGTACACGCTACTCGTGCTGCTTGGCACTCAGTTTCCATAGGGTCTACGAAAGCATAAACGATTGTCTAGGCATGTAATCGGAGCTCTATGATCTCGCGACATAATGGCAGAGGCTACACGCGCAGTCAGCATAAGGAAACCGTACGCCAGAGGCCTTACCCCAAAACCATTGCAAGTCTGGCCGTGTTGGACAGCCTTATAGGTGAAGTCTCCAGATCGGTCTCAACCTTTCTGGCTCAACGCCATATAGGTCGAGAATGTTTGGCACACGATACAAGCCTCAAGATTCGTGCCCTGGCAAATACCAGGCCATACCAAACCGACGCCGAGGTTCGTGCTTGCTTGGCCTTTTGGGACTCCCTGGACAGAACTTATGGTCCCTCGGGCGAGCGAACCTCCGGCTCGGTCATTGCCTTGTTGGACACATGGCAAGCTTGGATAAATTGCTCTTCAATCCTGCAGGGATCGCTTCATGATGCAACTTTCTGGTGGCTTGAGGAATTTGATCAGTCGGAAGTTGGTTGGAAAACACCACCGGGATGGGAACCCAACTTCTTTGCTAAAGGTCGCATTCGTGAAGCAGCACACATTTTCATTAGATTGCACCAAGACCTTTTTCCAGGTATCAGCACAATCTCTGGTATAAGGACAGCAAGACGAAACTACGAACCCAACGAACATCGATCGAAAGCCCCATCACCGGCGAGACCAAAAAATAGGGTCAACTCTAAGCAACCCCTACATGTACCGGGGGTTGGCGCATACTACGTATCGAGTGCAGGACTCCACGGAAACATTGCTGATAACTGGCGTTTCCCGAAATGAGCGGCCTCCGTCGATGACCCTGATGTCAGCTGCCCTAAGTGAATGCCAACCAGATACTGGAACTCACATCGCCTTCCACGTGCCACAAAAACGGCCGTTCAGGTGCCACACGCAACGCAGAGCGAACGCTCTGAAGCTCGATGGACTCTCGTGACTACCAAACCCCTGTGTCCGGATGATTCAGATGAGCGCGCACACCGGGCCGGTCCACGAGATCGCGAAAGCGAAAACCGACAACGGTTTCTACAACCTGGCTGGGTCGCGAGGCAAGACCGTCCTACGCCAGAACCATTACCCATGCCGAGACTCTCTGCGTGGTCCCCATATCCCGGCGATGGCAGTCGCCTATGCTCGTTCTGCTGCTATCCCGCACCCTATTCGGTCAGCGCGACGAGGACACCGCTGACTTCACGTCGCCAGTCGCGGCCTTTGCTGTCTTTAAACTCCAATGATCCCATGTAACCAGCATTCCCTGCGATTGGTTTGGCTTTGTCTTGGTCTGTCATCAGGACAGGCCACCGGAAACGGTCGCTGACGAAGTACTCACCGGGTGCAAGAACTTCCGCCTTGGCGTTTAGCTCGGGTATCACAGCCCCTCCTTGAGCGACTGCCTCCTGCCTCGTGATACGAATATTGAATACTGGAGCGGTCGAGTTGTTCACGATTCGGAGTCCCCACTGACTGTTGCCCTGGATTTGAGCTACGACGGGCCATGCAACCACTTCGGAGGCCTGACGTTGCGCATCGAGGTCCAGAGCTCGCTTTTCTCGTGCGCTTTCAAGCGCATGCATGCGCTGTGCCTCGGTGACAGCATCCTGCGAATGTTTAGTCTGCCGAGTAAGGAAAATTAGCGCCGTGGCCGTGGCCACGGCGCTAACAATTTGTGCTAAATCTACCCAGTTCATACGTTCCCCCAGTTTGTTCTAATGCGACTAATCATGACTAAGTAATTCCCGTTATCATTTCACGTCATCAGAGGCCGACCTTACCGATAAAAGAAGATTAGGATGCGACCTCTGGCCCCACTTGATGCCGACCTTCTGCGGAAAGGGCACTTCCGTGGAGACAGGACTCCAGCCCGGGAAGGCACCGGGTCAGGGCAGCTCGGTGTCATGACACTCAGAACGCACAGTTGTGCGAGTCCATCGACGAAATCTTCGTTAGTCTGTAGGCCATCCTGCGCTCCCGTCCGGCTACCAAGTCGTACACTTCAAGCCAGCACGCTCTACTTGAAAGACGAGCGAGCTTACCTGCATTGGCGTGAACGAAGACGGCTCGGTGTTAAATCCGAACTTGGACGCCCTGGAGCAGCCATACAATTACGAGTTTTCCGATATCGCCATGTCGAAAGCGCTAGGCTTCGAAGGTTGAGCTTCAGCGCGGTGCCGTGATCTCCTTCCACCTGGCATGTAGGGCACCAGCCCATTCGGGTTCGATATCGATGGCGTGCGCGAATAGGCCATTTACGTGAGCTTGATATTCGCTTATGGAAGAAAATCCCAGGGATGCAGAGTACTTGTCCGGCCCGAAGCGCGTGCACCCGTAGACATGCCAGTTGAGGGTTTTCTTGAAATCTCCCCGCATCCGCACTCGCTCCGAATCAACGAGCAGGCCCAGCACCACGAGACGAGATCCCGGTGGGCTGATGCGGATCTTGTCTTCGTGCATGCTGAAGTGGTTTCGAGCGATTTCGCCACGGGCGCTGCGCACGAGGGCGAAGGCACTCGCTCGTGAGAAGTCTCGGTTTGAAGAAAAAGTCAGGTCGTCAGAGTAGCGCGTGTACATAAGCCTGTACCGACTCGCCAACCGCGACATAGAGCGGTCCAAGTTTTCCGCGGCGAGGTTTGCAAGCATCCCACTCGTCGGTGCGCCTTGTGGCAGATAGTCGAGCGGAGTCGCACCCGTGAGGGTGCCGCGACTTCCGTTTTTCCTTCTCGTACAAAGTTTTGCCAGCAGGACCGAAGTGACATCGTCGCATCCGACTTTTCGAAATATCGTCGCAACCCGCCGTGCGTCGACGGAGTGGAAAAAGTCCTTCAAATCAAGCTTGACGAGCCAACGTGCCCCGACGTGAACACGAGCACAGTCCCCAACGGAAACGCCCTTGCGATACGCAAAGCTGGATGCCCCAGCGTGAGAACCGAGAAACATATGCTCCAAGATCCACCGTTGAGCTTTGGCTAAATCCGGTTCTGGCGCCGCGATAGTACGCACCGATCCCCTGGCCTTGGCAACTTGGAACTCGCGATAAGGATCGATACTACGCGCAGCCACATCTCGGAGGTATGCCGGCCGGAGGCCTACTGCCAACGCAAGATGCTCCAAATCTGGGATGGGGCGCTTATTGATTAACATTGGTCGCCCTCGCAGCATGACTCGGGCCCTGCTGCCGGATCTGAGGGAAAGGAATGAAGCGAACAGGACCGTCAATGTCTACATGATCGGAACGATGATGCGACAAATCCGTACTTCAAAGCCAGCTCAATTGGCTGGCCCAGCGTATCGCGAGACGCTTATAGGGCCTCCCCCGCCAATCCGGATTGGAAAGTGAAGCCCATGCTAGATATTGACGATCCTGTTCTGAGCGCAACTTACCCAAGCGAACGGAGGCACGTCAAATCTAAGGTCCATCTAGGTTCGGGACAGTCTTAGATCCTCGCGAGGCCACCGTTGCCCTCGCCTTGTCGGATGCGATCCCGGCGCCATCGAGCTACCTATATCCTTAGTCCATCGAAATCGCTTCGTGGTCGGCCGGAGAAGTCGGCCCGGCAAGTTCGGCAGCGCTAAACTGGGGTCGCTCAGGACCTCGGACCATCAACGTGGCCTGGACCACGAGATCTCCTGAATCACGCGTTCCGGTTGCGACCAGTTTCCAATGCAATCCCAAGAATTGAACGAGATGGATCACGACGCAACAATCCTTAGCCTCTTTGCCGGCATCGGGGGCTTCGAACAGGCGTTTCGAAAAGCCGGGTTCTCGGGCAAGGTGCTGGCCTATGAGAACTGGCCATCAGCCCAGTCCGTCCTCAGCAAACGTTTTCCCTCGGCCGAGTTGTTCGAGGACGTACAGGACCTTGATGCGAAGCTGCACGACGCCGAGCTCGTGACAGCTGGATTCCCGTGCACGGACCTATCCTCAGCCGGCAGACTTGCCGGAATCTCCGGCGACGCTTCGGGCCTCATAATCGGCGTCCTGCAGGCAATCCAGACGCAGAAGCCTGAGTGGGTCTTGCTTGAAAACGTCCCGAACATGTTGCGGCTCAAGGGTGGCGAGGCGATGTCCATCATCGGGAGCATGCTCAGCGCCGCCGGATACAGCTGGAGTTACCGCACCCTCGATGCCCAGCATTTTGGCGTAGCCCAACGGCGTAAACGAGTCTTCCTGCTCGCCAGCCGCCACCAGGACCCGGACCGCGTGCTGTTTCGGGATTACGCAGCGCCATCGGATCGCATGCGGAGCACCACGACCCGTATCCACAAGGCTCATGGGTTCTACTGGACTGAGGGCAATCGCGGCGTTGGCTGGGGCGACGGTGTTGTGCCAACGATCAAGGGATCTACCACTGCGGGAATTCCCTCGGCCCCCGGTGTCTGGCTTCCCGGGTTGCCGGCGGAATTGAGGTTCCGGACGCCGTCCATTGAAGCCTTGGAGACACTGCAAGGCTTTCGCCCGGGCTGGACCAGCGCGGCACCGTCAAGAGACCGCTGGAAGCTCGTTGGCAACGCAGTGGCCGTCCCCGCGGTGCAGTGGATAGCCGAGGGGCTCAGAGCCTACGACCAATTGGAAAGTGTTCAGCTCCCCCGGGAACTCGACGTGAAACAAGGCTGGGGCTCGGCGGGAATTTCGGTCGGCGACCACGTGCGGCGCGCAAGAGTCTCGGAAGCTCCCGTCACGGGACCTTTGCGCCGGACGTTCACCCTTCAAAGGGTTCTTGAGGAGAGGGGCTCAAACGCCCTTTCTGCGAAGGCGACACGAGGGTTCGCCTCGCGGCTGCTCCGAAGCACCCTCCGCTACCAGGACGCCTTCATGCAAGACCTCAAGGAGTACGCCTCCCTCTGATGTCGGTGCTGGTGTGTATAAATAGTGGGAGTATCAACGAAATCGAAAAATGGGGGAGCATTAATGACAGTCGCGCCTGCGGCGTCGGCAGTTCACGACGAGCTGCCTGAGGTCGGTCAATTGGTCACGGTTCGAGGTTCAAAATGGATCGTCACCGACGTCGCCGCACAGGCCCTGGAGCGGTCCAGCGCGGATGACGGGAAAGCCGAGCTCCAGCACGCGGTGTCGCTCCAGTCGATCGAGGAAGAGCACTACGGCCGCGAGATGACCGCCATCTGGCAGCTTGAGCCGGGGCGGGGCGTCATTCTTGACCAAGGCCTCCCTGCGACAGTCGACCCAGAGCATTTCGACGATCCGACCACCTTCGCCGCCTACGTCGATGCCCTTCGCTGGGGTGCTCTGACCTCGGCGGATGCCCGGACGCTTCAAGCCCCCTTCCGTAGCAGCGCAACCATCGAGGCCTACCAGCTTGAGCCGCTCCGCCGCGCACTGGAAGCTCCTCGAGCAAACCTCCTCCTTGCCGACGACGTCGGCCTCGGCAAGACCGTCGAAGCCGGACTTGTGGTTCAGGAGCTGCTGCTCCGTCACCGCGCCCGATCGGTCATCATCGTGTGCCCAGCCGGCCTGGTCATCAAGTGGCAGGAGGAAATGCGCGACAAGTTTGGCTTGGGCTTCGAAATCGTAAACTCCAACACCATGCGCGACTTCCGCCGACGCTTCGGAGTGCACGCGAACCCGTTCATCCTTTTCCCCCGGGTCATCGTCTCTATGTCCTGGCTGCCATCACCGCGAGCCGAGCGACTCCTCCGAGATGTGTACGCCCGGGCCGACGACAAGCGTGTTGCCGACCGGTACGCCTTCGATGTCGTGATCGTCGATGAAGCCCACCACGTTGCCCCGGCCACACCATCGCGAGGCGGCAATGACAAGAGCCGCTACGCCGTCGACAGCCAGCGCACGGTGTCCGTCCGCGAACTCGCGAGGCGCTGCGAACACCGGCTCTTCCTCAGTGCCACCCCGCACAACGGTTACACCGAATCGTTCACGGCCCTCATGGAGATGGTCGACCCGCAGCGCTTCGCCCGCGGCGCCGATCTCGACGCCAAGGCGCTGCGCGAAGTGGCCGTTCGCCGGCTCAAGAAAGACCTTCCTGATGAGGGCTTCCAACTGCGGGAAGTGCACGCCCTGTTGTTCCAGCCCTCCGATGACGAGTCTGAGGCCTACGACCGGCTGATCGCGTTCACCAGACGGCGCAACGCCGCCGTAAAAGCCGAGAAGGGCAAGCGCGCCGCAGACCTCGCGACTCTGATCCTGAAGAAGCGGTTCTTCTCCTCGCCAACAGCATTCGCTGCGACCGCCGAAACGTATCTCGCCACCCGTCTGCGTGGCGACGACGACATCGACTTGCCTGACTACGACGAGGTGCTCGGCGACGAAGCCTCCGACGAAGAGGAAGGCCGCCTGGAGCAGCCTGAGCTTGAGGCACTCCGCACGGCACAGCGCGCCCAGATTCCGTTGAACGATGAAGACGTCGCGGATCTTGAGTGGCTCATCGACTGGGGATGGCGCTATGCCTCGTTGCCTGACACGAAGCTTCAGGCGCTTATCAACCTGATCCGGGGTCAGCTGCTCACTCCAGACGGAACTTGGCTGAACGAACGCGTCGTCATCTTCACCGAGTACGTCGCCACGCTCAACTGGATCCGTGACGTTTTCAACGCCTTTGACCTGGGCGGCGACCGTCTTGCGGTGATCGAGGGATCAACCGATGCCGAAGAGCGCGAACTCATCCGTGTGCGCTTCACCGAGAACCCTTCCAAGGACCCCGTGCGGATCCTGATCGCGACTGACGCCGCGGGTGAGGGCATCGACCTGCAAACACACTGCCACCGCCTGGTCAGCTTCGACCTCCCCTTCAACCCCAACCGCCTTGAGCAGCGCATCGGCCGCATCGACCGATATGGGCAGACCGAACGCCCGCAGATTTACCACCCAGATCCGGAAGACAAGTCGGCTACCTCTTCGAACTACGCCAGGGACACGGACTATCTTGCCCGAGTCGCCCGCAAGATCTCACGGGTACAGGAAGACCTCGGATCCGCCGGCGACATCATTGATCCGGATATCCAGCGAACGCTTGGCTACGGAGACCTGCCTGACCGGCCTAAACTGATCAAAGGCTCCGGCGAGCAGATCATTCAGACGGCCATGCAAGGCGAACACAATCTCCGCCGTGAACTAACTTCCCTCGCCGACAGGCTTGAGAGTTCCCGTGACCGCCTTCACCTGCGTGACCGCAATCTGCGCCGCGTCCTGGAGACCGGGCTGCGGGTGTCCGGTCAGCCCGGCCTCACTGGTGTGGTCGACGACGACGAACAGGCCGACCTCTACGTCCTGCCGTCCGGACTCGACCGGACCTGGACGCCTGGCTTGGAGGGGCTGCGCACGCGTCTGCGCCCAGATGTGGCACGCCCCATCACGTTCGACGGTGAAGAGGCGAAGGGTCGCACCGACATCGTCTACGCCCACCTGGGACACCCGCTCATCCAGCGCGCAGCCCGTGAACTCCGGGGCCAGATCTGGACCCGTTCAAATCACATCCATGGCGTGAGCGCCGTCGTAGTCGACGGGCTGGAGCAGTCGTTCGTCGCCGGCGTCGCACGCTTGGTCGTTGTCGGCGACGGCGGCACTCGCCTCCACGAGGAAGTGTTCCTTGCCGGCACTCGGCTCACTCGACGCCAGGAACTCGGCGTCGAACGGTCGGAGGATCTTCTGGTCACAGCACTGGACGCCGAGAAGTTGACTTCACCTGCCCCCGCAGTGCTCGCCGGACTGGCCAATCTTTGGAACTCAGATGGCGCCCACGACGGCGGCATTCGCCAGCGCGTCGCGGACGCCGTCGCCTCTCGGGCTCAAAGGCTACGCAGCGGGATCGAGCAGGACCTTGTCAAGCGCAAGACCGCCGACCTCGAACGTGTGAACGAGGTTTTCGCCAGGTTCCGCCAGACATTGGCGGGCACGCTCGACAACGCCGAAGAGCGCAAACGCGAGCTTGAGGACATGCTGTTCCACGAGGAGCAGCGCCAGCGCGAGAAGGACTTGATAAGCATCAGAAGGCGTCTCGACGCCCTCGCCGAGGAGCAGCGCGATGAGCGGGACGCCGTCTCCAGGCGGTACGCCAATCTGCAACCGCACACATTCGTCGCCGCGGTCGTGTTCGCACTGAGCCCGACCGATGCTGAGAGACTGGGGAAGAACGATGGCAACTAAGGACCCTTGGGAGTGGCTGTCTCTCGTCGACGTTGATGGGCCGTTCCTTTCGCGCGCTGCCCTCAAATCGGTGTTCCCTAACGGACTCGACCGGCCGTACAACGCCATCGACGACGTCAACAGCACGTTCGTCTACGAGCACACGGTCTGGTCAAAGGCGTGGACTGCCCGTCAAGGCCAGACAGGTGCCGCTAGTGACCTCGCCTGGCGCGACCGCTGGGTCACGTCAGTCCTCCGCGATCTTCTGCAGTGGGGCGACTACCTCGTGGAGCACCCCGACTCAACGATCCTCGCCAGTTCGCCCGATGGCGACGTGACGGTACGCCCCTGGGCGGCGCTCGACGCAGGTGACGGCCCAGCCGCGCTGGTCGTAGTCGTCGACCCCACCGACGACCTCCGACGAACCGGCTCCGACGGGTGGGCAGCCGACGCCGTCGACCGCACTGCTGCCCTCCTCCGCGAAGCGAAAATCAGCGTCGGGCTGGTCACCGATGGCCGCTGGTGGGGCATCGTATCCGCCGTCCGGGACGTCACGACGGCGAGCGGCATCTTCGATTCGCTGATCTGGCGTGAGGAACGGGACAGCAGGGACGCGTTCCTCGTCCTCACCGGGCTGGTCTCGCTCGCCGGCGGCGCCACCGAGAAGCGTCTGCCGAAATTGTTTGAGCTCAGCGTCGCCAGTGCCGAGGCAATCACCGAGGCCCTGGGCGACCAAGTCCGGCGTGCGGTCGAGCTCGTCCTCCAGGCGATGTCCGAGTCGCACTTGCGGGCCGTCGCAAACGGAGAGGAGTCTCCTCTGCCGGACGACGGCAAGCAGGTGTACGAAGCGGCAGTGTCCGTATTGATGCGCGTCGTCTTTCTCCTCTTCGCCGAGGAACGCGCCCTGCTGCCGCAGCATCAGATGTACCGCGACTCCTACGCCATTTCCGGAGTTCGCGTTGACTTGGAACATCGGGCGCAGAACGACAGCGAGGAAGCCCTCGACCACACCTGGGAGACCTGGCACCGCCTACTCGCCGCCAGCACTGCTATCTTCTCGGGTGCCACGTTCGAAGACACCCGGATGCCGGCGTACGGTGGATCGCTGTTCGACCCGGCCCGCTTCCCATGGCTACGTACGACCAACGCACAAGGGCAGCTCTCCGTCCGCGTCTCCGACCGGGTCATGCTCCAAGTCCTCAAGGCCGTGCAGATCGCCCATGTGGGCGGCGAAGCCCGCCAGCTTTCGTTCCGCGACCTCGACGTCGAACAGATCGGCTACGTTTACGAGGGTTTGCTCGGGTATTCCGCCGAATACACCCAAGACGTCGTCGTCGGGCTCCATGGCAAGAGTGGGTACGAGCCTGAAATCGCTTTGACCGAGCTACGCACCATCACCGATGCTGCGACGAGCGGCGCAGACTTTGCCAAGAAACTCATCGACCATCTGGGCAAGACCCAGCCCAATGCAAAACCCGCTACAGTACGACAAATTGCTAAAGCATTCGAAGAGGACGACGAAACGAATGCCGCCGACGCCCGCACCCGCCTCGGTTTCGTGCTGCTCGGCCATACCGAGTTGGTCGACCAGCTCGCGCCGCTGCACGCCCTAATCCGAAGCGACCTTCGCGACTTCCCGTACGTGGTCCCTGCGGGCGGACTAGTGATGACCGAGTCACCGCAACGAGCCAACACCGGAACCCACTACACCCCTCGGTCGCTCGCTGAAGAGGTGGTACTTCATGCGCTGGAACCGCTCGTCTTCTCGCCGGGTCCCCTCGACACCGAGAACCGGGACGACTGGGTCCTGAGGAGCTCCACTGAGATCCTCAACCTTAAGGTCGCGGACATCGCCGTCGGTTCCGGCGCGTTCCTTGTCGCAGCTGCCCGATACCTCGCGAAACGCCTCATCGAAGCCCGTTCGAAGGAGGGGTTGAGCGGAGCCGCCAACGAGGACGCCAAGCGGTGGGCGATCCGCGAAGTGGTAGCCCGCTGCCTCTATGGCGCGGACATCAACGGCATGGCCGTCGAGATGTGCAAGCTCTCCTTGTGGCTTGTCTCGATGGACCCCGGCAAGCCATTTTCCTTCGTTGACGACCGTGTGTTCCATGGAAACTCACTGCTCGGCGTCACCTCCGAACGGCAGCTCCGCGCACAGCATATCGACCCCAGCCGCAGTCGAATCCTCCAGAGGAAGCTCCTGCAGCTCGACGTCGACAGCGACCTCGCCCGCGCCGCGCAGCTTCGTCGCGAGCTTTCCAGCGGCCAAGTCGATGACGCCGACCGGATGCGCTCCACTCGGGCCAAGCGGAAGCTCCTGGAAGAATCGCGCGAGGTGACCACTCGCCTGCGCGATGTTGCTGACGGGATCATCGCGGCGGGTCTCGGAGAAGGAGGCAAACCCGGGAAAGCGCTTGAAGCGCGCTATGAAGAACTGGCCGATGCACTCTACGCCGCATACACGTCGAACAGTGTCACCGGTGACAGGAGCCGGTTCGACGCGATCCTCACCTCGGGGCTCACTCCTACAGTTGATATTGGAGAGGAGCGGTGGAAGCCGCTCCATTGGGTGATTGAAGCTCCCGATGTCATCGTCGACCACGGCGGCTTCGACGCAATCATCGGCAACCCCCCGTTCCTGGGGGGGCAAAAGCTCACAGGTGCCATGGGTGACAACGTGCGCGACTGGCTAGTGAATGTCGTTGCTAGCGGTCGCCGCGGAAGCGCCGATCTAGTCGCGTACTTTTTCCTCCGCGCAGGTGCTCTGACGGTAGACGGGCACGGACAGTTCGGACTAATCGGAACCAATACGGTCGCGCAAGGTGCGACTCGAGATGTTGGCCTGGGAGTGTTGGTGGAGGCCGGTTGGACAATTCGCCGCTCGGTTCAAAGCGCCAGATGGCCTGCACGAAGCGCCAATCTGGAGTACGCCGCGGCGTGGGCCAGCGGCCGCGCCTTGGAGCCGGGCGTCCGAGTCGAGGCGGATGGCACCCTTGTCCCTGGAATCTCCTCGCTTCTTGAGCCCCAGGGACGTGTTAGGGGAGAACCCGTACGACTGCGAGACAATGCCAAAATTGCGTTTCAAGGAATCATTGCTCGGGGCACGGGATTTTTCCTTTCCAAGGACGAGAGGGATTTCCTAATAGCCGAAAGCACCGCCAACGCTGAGGTGGTGTTTCCCTATTTCGGAGGCGAGGACCTGAACTCGCGCCCTGATGCTAGTGCTTCCCGGTACGTCGTTGACTTCGGCGGGATGAACGAGACCAGTGCGAAGGCTTTTGGTGCCCCCTGGAAGCTCTTGGTGGAACGCGTACGCCCCGTTCGGCTACTCCTCGACGCTAACAAATACCCGCGCCTCGTCGAGCAATGGTGGCAGTTCGAGGCCCGCAGACCGGGCCTATACCAGGCTATTTCCGGGCAGTCACATGTAATCGCTATTGCGCTCGTTAGTAAGACTGTGATGCCCCTCCGGGTGCACGCCGATCAGGTCTTCGCAAATACGCTAGGGGTGTTTGCGCTCGACGATTACGCGGACGTGGCGATTCTCTCGTCGATGCCGCACCAAACTTGGGCAATCAAATATGGGTCTGGGATGCGAAATGACCCCCGCTACACCCCATCCGATGTTTTCGAGACACTTCCTCGACCGCAATCGACCGGTTGGATGCAAAAAATTGGCGAGATTTTGGATACTGAGCGTCGGGAAATCATGCTTCGACGCGAACTAGGGCTGACCGCGCTCTACAATCGCGTCAATGATCCGAGCGTGACGGCCGATACAGAGGTGGCACGAGTTCGCGAGATCCACGTCGAAATCGATAACGCCGTAATGGACGCCTACGGCTGGTCAGACGTCCGGCTGGACCACGGCTTCCACACATACCGGCAGATGGAGCGCTTCACAGTGAGTCCGGCTGCCCGTGTCGAGATTCTCGACCGGCTGCTGGAAGAGAACCACCGCCGGGCAGCGCTGGAGGCACAGAACGGCGGACGAGCGCACGCCCCCTTGGAGCTCGACCTTGATCCGGAGACCGCCCCAGAAGGAGCGATGTTCTAAATGACCACACAGACTGTGCCCTCCCAACCAGCGACCTCCGCCCAGGTCCGCGACGAGCTTATAGACCTATTGCAGCGGGATCTGATCGGACCGTGGGGCGAGCCCGACGAGACGGTCAACGGAACGCCGCGCGCCCGGTACTTAGTCGGAGCGCTGGCGCCGGTCTCGATCGGCGACGACGACCCGCTGCCTCAAGCAAAGGCACAGCCGGCGGTAGACAGCCCGGATGAGTTCCGCGACTCTGATATTGCGGCAGTCCTGGACGCCGATGCGAGCCGTGACGTCCAGGGCATTGTAGACGAGCCCGATGAAGTCATTACTGACGCTGGCGGAACTGATACCGATGAAGACCGAGGCCCGGAGTCCAAGCTCATCGCACCGTCGTCCATGGGGCTCCGCTTCCAGGTCGGCCCCGACGTCGGCAACCTCGTTTTCACAGCACGGTGGGGTCAATACGCGTCCCGCCGGGAGACCGACGAGGACGGCCGCACGCAGACCTTCTATGACCGGACCGACCACGTTGTGCCGCGGACGATTGACATTGCGGCGGTCGGTGTTGGTCAGACGCACACCGAAGTGATCATTGAGGGCCACGTGGCGATCTCGGTCGAAGTCTTCGACCACGACGGGCTGCGGGTGGTAGAAGCCGCCTTACAGAACACAAAGGTCACCGGTAAAGAGCTTCCGCCCAAGGTCTGGCTGTTCCAGACCCAGCTGGAAGTACGGGCCGAGGACAGGAGCGCAGTCTTCCGTCCCACTCGCGACGCCCTTGAACAGGCGCGTGACTTCGGCGACCCCGAAGTGCTGCAGCTCGATCTCTTGTACCGCGATCGCCTTGAATTCGCCGTGGGCCGCACGGCCTCCGCCACCTGGACCCTGCCGGATCCGCAGTCCCGCACGGCCACTTCGGTGCGGACGACCTGGCTCCCCACCGCCGAGGTCCCGCAAACCCTTGCACCAACCATCAAGGGGGCCGTGATGAGCATGCGGCTGCTAACGGAGGCATCTCCGGATCAGCTCGGGCAATACCTGACACCTTTGCTCGACGGCTATGAGCACTGGCTCAATGACCGACGCCTCGACGCCGCGGCTCTGCCCGAGCACCTCCAGAAAGTCGCCGAAAGCGGAGTTCAAGACGGCGAGGATGCGCTGAAGCGCCTGCGCGCTGGCCTCAGTCTGCTGACGAATACTGATCCGAACGCCCATGCAAGTGAACAGGCCCGAAAAGCCTTTGCCTTCATGAACCGCACGATGCGCGATCAGCGTCTCCGATCCCAGATAGCCGCGCTCAGGAATGCGGACCGCACATTGCCGGTTAAGGATGCGACGGCAGCGATCGATGCAAAGGGTGATGGCGCGGCTTCATGGCGCGCCTTCCAGCTCGCGTTCATCCTGATGCAACTGCCGTCGATCGTCGACCCGACGGTGCCTCGGCGGTCCGGCGACTTGCCCCGCGCGGAGTTGCTGTTCTTCCCCACCGGTGGTGGCAAGACCGAGGCCTACCTGGGGCTCGCGGCATTCACGTTCGGAATCCGCCGCCTCCAAGGCGTCATCGAGACGCCCGGCGGCCTGATTGACGGCCGCGACGGTGTCGCCGTGCTGATGCGGTACACGCTCCGCCTGCTCACCTCTCAGCAGTTCCTGCGTGCCACCACGCTCATGTGCGCCGCCGAACTAGTCCGGTGTGAAGACTCCACGACGTGGGGACAGGAACCGTTCCGCATCGGGCTGTGGGTGGGCTCAAGCGTCAGCCCGAAACGCTTTGCTGAGGCGGAGCAACAGGTGCGCGACGTACGCAACGACGACGGCAATTCCGCCTACGGACTCACGGTGCTTCAGTTCAGCAGCTGCCCATGGTGCGGAACGCCAATCAATCCCAAGGCGGATGTCGTTGCCGTGAAGGCGACCCAGCGTATCCACGTGTACTGCGGAGACAAGCTCGGACGGTGCCCGTTCTCAGCCGGAGGCAGTGCAGTCGACGGTCTTCCCGTGCTCACCGTGGACGACGAGATCTACCGTAATCCGCCGACCTTCCTACTGGCGACCGTCGACAAGTTTGCGAGACTGGCCCGCGAAGGTGAGGCGGCGAGCCTGTTTGGCTACGTGTCTCAGCGGTGCGAACGGCACGGCTACAAGCACCCGGACACCGTGACCTCTGTATGCGGAGCCAGCGGTCACACCGCAAAATCGGAGGGCGGGAGAACCTATCCGAAGGCCATCGTGAAAGATGTGGACCGGCTGCGACCGCCGGACCTCATCATCCAGGACGAACTCCACCTCATCACCGGCGCGCTCGGCACTGCAGTGGGCTTGTTCGAAGGAGCAATAGACACACTCTCAACGTGGGAGTACGGCTCTGTCGACAGCCACGCGTTAGTGAAGCCCCTAATTATTGCCTCCACCGCGACCGTGAGGAACGCCCGCGATCAGGTGATGAAGCTCTATGCACGCCAAGTGCAGATCTTCCCGCCCCAGGTCCTATCCGTGACAGACACCTTTTTCTCGAAGGAGGTCGCCGTCAGTGAGAAGGATCCCGGCCGGCGTTACGTCGGAGTAAGTGCCCATGGGGCACGCCTGACCCTGGCCGAAATCCGGGTCAGTGAAATCCTTCTGCTCGCCGGACAGAAACTGTTCGATGCTCACGGCGCGGCCGCCGAACCATACGTGACGCTGGTTGACTATTTCTCCGCCACCCGGGAGCTGGCAGGCATGCGCCGCTATCTCGAAGACGACATCGTCACCCGAACAAGCAACCCCGACAAGGAATCAGGATACCCGCGGCGAGGATCCAGCGGACTGCGGATCGGCGAATTGACATCCCGTATCTCGTCAGCGGATATCTCCAAGACGCTCACCACCCTGGGCGTCCCGTTCGACCCGGAGCGGGACACGACTGAGGCAAAACGGGAATATGGTGTGCGGGCTGCCGCTGCCAAGAAGGCTGGCAAGAAGCTTCCCCCTCGGGACATGCCGTATGACGTGGTCCTCGCTACCTCCATGCTCCAGGTAGGGGTGGACGTGCCGCGGCTTGGCTTGATGCTGGTGGTTGGCCAACCGAAGAACACTGCGGAGTATATCCAGGCCTCTTCCCGCGTTGGTCGTGAAGCTTCCAAACCGGGCCTCGTGGTGACGCTCGCCAACCGGTCCCGGCCGCGGGACATGGCGCACTATGAACAGTTCGAGCATTACCACGACACGTTTTATGCGCACGTCGAGGCACTGTCGGTTACACCGTTCTCCGATGCCGCTTTGGAACGGGGCCTGACTGGCGTACTGGTGTCGGCGGCCCGCGTTGCCGACCAACGGAATGCCCCCTCGCTTTCTCCTGAAATCGGGGCTGGGACGATCGTGCAGCGTCGGCCGTTCGTCGACACCCTTGTCGACCGGCTCGTCACACGGATCAGAATTGCCAGCGGCGGTGACGACGCGGTAGCGGACGCCGCCAAAAGCAAGCTCATCCTGCGCCTCGACAAGTGGACGGACGAGTCGGACAAGTGGTCAGGCGCTTTGACTTATCAAAAGGACTCCCTGGGCGGTGGGCAGATCGTGTCACCCCTGCTGGTGAGCCCGGAGACAGTGGTTCCCGACGAAGACAGCCGTCTGTTTCAAGTGGCCAACTCGATGCGCGAAGTTCAGCCCGAGATCAATCTCCTTGTAACACCGATCGTTGGCAGACTAGCGGAGCCGCTAAGTGCAGCTGCGCCGAAATGGGTCTTCTCGAAGAAGGATGCGAAATGAGTCAAGTCGTAGAGGAAGAGGCATCCAGCGTCGCCGGAGTAGTGGCCAACCCCTTTGGGGAGCTGGAAGCCGTCGGTGCGAAGAACCACAGCCGTGTCGGCTCGGTACGACCCAGCGCGCTCCTGTACACCTCGGGCATTGGGGCCACGGTGGACATGCCTCACATAGCGGTGATGCCCCAGGGGCTTGACGCTTGGGAGATCGCTTACTCGAAACAGGGCGGCCCGCAGCTGGTCTTGGTGCCGCGACTGCTTGCGGCAGTCCGCAAGATGTTGCCTCGCGTCGAAGAGCTGCGGCAACCCCCCTGGGTGCCGGAGAAGGCCCATGAAGGTGGCACTCCGATTGGAATCCCGACCCGCGTGTTCCCCCAGTGGCTTCGCTGCACCGGCTGTGACCTGTTGGCGCCTATCTCGGAGTCGACCAAGTTCGAGTTCGTAAACACCAGCAAGCACCGGCCTGACAAGGCGCAGTTCGTGCACAAAGCGTGCAAGGGCCGTCCCAAGAAGGGCCAGAAGCAGGGCACTTTGGAAGCGCGGCCGCGCCTGGCCGTGCCTGCCCGTTACTTGATTGCCTGTACCGACGGGCACCTCGACGAGTTCCCTTATGTTGAGTGGGTACACGGCGCCGACGGCGACCCCGCGACGTGCAAGGTCGCCAAGCCTGAGATGCGAATGATGGAATGGCGCTCGAACCTCGGACCGCAGGTGAAGATCTCTTGCGTGGCCTGCGACGCCTCACGAAATATCGCTGAGCTCACGCGGGCCGGCGGAGAAGAGATGCTGCCCGACTGCCGCGGACGGCACCCACACCTTCCCACTTACGCGCCGGCCGACCATCCGTGTCAGGCGGACGTTAGGCTGATGCTGCTGGGCGCCGCAAACCAATGGTTCCCCGCCTCGGTGAGCGTGCTCGTGCTGCCTGCACGCAAGCACATTACGACCGCGGACGTGGTAGAGACAGTGAAGGGATTGCCGGCCGTCACCTTCGCAGATGTGCAGACACTCGAAGATCTACTGGCGTGGCGGAAGTTCGGCCCGAAGGACGTCCGCTCGATCTTTGACGGAATTGCAGATGACGCCCTCTGGAACGGAATTCAGGTCGCTCGAGGCCAAGCTGTCGCTGAACCCGAGTCCTCACCCTCGGGCTTCGATCCAATCAGCCTACTGGAACCGGAGTGGGACACTCTCGTTCACCCAGAGGACTTCGAGCGCGAAGACCGAAAGGCTGGCTTCCGCGTGCGGCCGGTGGAGGTGGCTCCGGCCCTCCAGCCGGTCCTGTCCCACGTCGTCGCGGTGGAGAGGGTCAAGAAGGCCAACGCGTTCATCGGCTTCACGCGCATCGATGCTTTGGACCGCGTAGGCGACGCTCCGAGCCGGATCGCGCCGCTTGTCCAGTCGGGAAAGCCGAAATGGGTTCCGGCAACTGAGGACCGTGGTGAAGGAGTATTCCTGCGCTTCGATGAGGACGTGATGCGTGCCTGGGAGGACGGTGTACTCGGATCCAAGGTGTGGCAGTCCCATGTGGCCGCTCACGAACGCAACGTCAAAAGGCGCCAGAGTCGCACAGCGGTGGCGATCGATCCAGCAGACCGAATGCCGCCGCCCCGATACTGGGCGCTGCACACGATGTCGCACTTGCTTATTCGCGAGATGGCAATGTCCAGCGGCTACGGCTCGGCATCACTATCCGAACGTCTTTACGCGTGGCGTGAGACGGACGACCGGGAGGCTGCCGCGGGAATTCTGATCGCCACGACGTCCCCCGACAGCGAGGGAACTCTCGGAGGGTTGGTTGATCTGGCCAGAACGGAGCGGCTGGAAGGGGTGTTCCGGGATGCGCTGCGACGAGCGGAACGATGCTCTTCGGACCCTATCTGTGCGCATCGGGTGCCCAGCGGTCAGGAGGACTTTCTACACGGCGCGGCCTGCCACTTCTGCCTGTTCGTGTCGGAAACGTCCTGCGAGAAGGCTAATCGCTTCCTCGACCGTCGCTTCGCACTAACGCTGAATTCAGGGCCTGAGTACGCGGTCGATGGTCTGCTCCAACCGGTGCTCGAAACCTTCGGAGGCTAGGCGTCGTGGCAGATGCATTGCTTCAGTTGGCGCAGGCCCTGTCTGCCTCACAGGCGACGAGCATAGCCGCATCATTGGAAATCGACGGGCGACTGGACCGAGCAGCATCATTTTTGCCGGACTCGTCGCGTGCCACGGTCGAGCTGCTGGGGCAGGCACTGTCAGTACTTGGCGATTCAGCACTCTTGGCGTCAGTGCTACGGGGGTATGCGACCGCGGCGCGTCGGGCACCCGCACCGCCGCGGGCCGTCTGGAGCGGCCCTAGCTTCCCCGGCGACGGCGACCACACGACGGCAGCTGTCGCGCACCTGATCGACGAAGCTAAGGAAGACGTTCTCGCCTCGACTTACTCAGCATCGATCGGCTCGCCGTTCGTCGAGGCCCTGTGGCGGGCAATCGCCAGGGGCGTGTCCGTCACTCTCGTGCTTGAGAAGTCAAAGATGGAAGACACCGCCACGAAACTCCAAGCCACGCTTGAAGGCGCACGCTTTCTTCAGTACGTTCCACCTGCGGGGCGATACGGGGTTCAACATTCGAAGGTCGTCATAGTGGATTCCACCTTGGCTCTAGTGACGAGCGCGAACTTCAGCAATGCCGCCGCTCACGGAAATCTGGAGGCTGGTGTTCTCATTCGCGATCCCCTGTTTGCCTCGAAGCTCAGACAGCGCTTTGCTTCCCTGCAGAAATCGGGGTCTTTGGAACACTTTTCTTCAAATCCGGCCAAGGTGTGATGTCTGGAATTTCTGGCAGTCCAGGTATGCATTCGCCTTCCGGCAGCTCACCCGGAGGGAACCGAAGCCGCAATCACGTCCCACCTTGCTGGGCTCCAGCGGCACGACCCGCAGGCTGGAAAACCGATGGACGGCACGCAACGTTAGCGCTTTCAGCCTCTCATACAAAAGGATGCTCGTGGACGTGGGTTCGATTCGGTAGTCGTCATGGAGCGCGCGGCATTCCCGGCCAGCTCCGGGACCAACGACCGGCTTTATACATCACTTACGCATTTCTATTAGGAGCTTGTCATTGTGCACGACAAGCTCCTCCCCGCGGCACTGGCGCGGGCGCGCAAGAAAACTGCAGGCTCAGTAACTTATCTGAGCAGGCTGAACCGGCACTACGACCTGCCTGCTGATTATCAGCTAAACGTCATCCATTCAAATAAGTGAAAGTCTGAGCTGACTCTTCGGCGCCGCTTCAAACGAAATTGCGTCCAGCTTGCAGGATTTTTCAAGGTCTCCTTGGAGTCGGTACAGGCCCGTCCCCTTGGAAGATCCGAATCCGTAAAGCCGGTAGAGATGGTAATGCTCAGGGGAGGCACTGGAGACGCGGACCTCGCCTCGAGTGACGAAGAATGGAACATCGATCGCATACTTGGTGGTCTTGACCTCGATCCACTTTTCCCTGCCCTCAGGATCAAAGGAAAGTACGTCATATCCAAGGCCATCCCCATGTGTCTGAGCCACGTGCTCAACACGGTCGGCCAATTTCATTCGACCGATCCTGCGGAGAAAGGTCTGCTCATGCCTGACCACGGCCAGTTCACCGGCAAGGCCCAGCGCTCGGTTGGCTGCTTCCAATGCCAGGTAATCGCGTTTGAAGGCACGCGACATTCCCTGACCGTGCAGAAGGTCAGTGATCATCTCTGGAGGCACGTCCGCCTCCCTTACGATGTCAACCGGCCCGACAGGAGCGTCGTCCAAGACCCCAGATTCAATAATCGCGTCGAGTGATTGGCGGCGCGTCAATTCCTCAAGAACGGATTCAACCAAGCTTCGCTGATAGTTTGGCAAAGGTGACAGTCCACGCAGATGCGGGTAGCCGAGCCCGACCAACACCGCACTAATATTGCTCATTTTCCGTTCTATTGAATTGACGTTTCTCGCCGCAAAACGGGCTGACAGCTCTCTATAAATAGCGGCTTTGACGAAGTGCTGTCCCTGAACGTCCATCACCAGCATGTCAAAATACTTGCTGACAGTTGCTCTTACTTCGTCCGCAGTCCACGGTTTTCCCGTCTCCCCCATGACCATAGCGCCAGGATATAGCACCCGTCCTCGTCCAGCGCTGATCTCCGCGGGTTAACCCAGGCAGCATTGGCTCCATGAATTCGATTCGGCGGCATTATTCCGGTGGAGTAAGTCGAGTTTCGCCTTTCCAAGAGGCATTGATGCAGGTTCACTACAGTGCGCCACCGCAGCCGCTCGAGCGTACACATCCGCTTGCCCGATGAAGCCTTTGGCAATCACGATCGTCCTCTCCCCGGGGTGCTGAAGTTCTGAAGTCTTGCATTGGGGCCGATCGCTGACCAACTACGCCCGATTCACTGGTTCGTACAAGCCGCCGACAGCTGCCCCGGCACCATTCCCCCAACGAAATAAGTCACTCCGCCAGGTCAGCGTGCAAAATCGCATTCGATGCGGAAAACCATTCGAGCGTCATGCACTCAAGGTTGCCCTGGGCGATGGTCTAATGATCTTTGGCCGGATCGTGCCGTTACGTGAACACAGGAGTCCCCGAGGCATGTTGTTAGAAGAGGTAAATACCGCGAAACAGAACTGGTTCGTCGGAGCGTTTTTCTCAGATCGGGACCCCCAGGACCAAACTGCCCGGTTCCTGGCCGAAGGGGTCTGGGAAAACGGCTTTGAGGACCGTCACCTCGACGTCGTAAAATCCATGCGGCCCGGCGACCGCATAGCGATAAAGGCGAGCTACGTGCGGAAGCACGGCGTCCCATTCGACACCCGGGGCCACCTCGTCTCAACCATGGCCATCAAGGCAACGGGACGTGTCACGCGTAACCACGGCGATGGCCGCAGAGTCGACGTGGACTGGAACCCGCTGGAGCAGCCCCGCGAATGGTATTTCTACACGGGACGGGCAACCATTTGGAAGGTGGCCGCCGGGAGCTGGATGAGCGAAGCGCTGATCCGCTTCGCCTTTGACAATGAGCAGCAGGACATCAGCAGGTTCCGCAACGATGCAGCCTGGTCCAAACGGTTTGGCGATGAGGACCCGAGTCCCGAAGAGGACTTCCAGTGGACGCCGTTTTATGAAGAGCTGGCCACTGCGTTGCTTTCATATAAGGACCGTCGGGGCGAGCTCTTAGCAGCTCTCCAGAACCTCCAGACGCGTCACGAGAATCTTAACTACCTGACGGACAAGGATGAGAACGGCGTAGCCATGCCGCTTGACGATATCTGCCCGTTCACTCTCTTTGGATCCTTCAATCGCGGGATTACCCATACGAAACGTACGACTTTGGCGGGAGACTGGGCCAAAGCCTTGGGCTTGTCAACGCCTCCGCCTACTGCTTTCGATGCAATACCACTGCTAAACAATCAGAACTCATGGTTCTTTTCCTATAAGCCTGATCGGGCGCCCGGTGACATCGATGCGTTATGGAACGCTTTTGAGGCAGCGCTTCACCTGGCCAGCTCCTCTGAGGATCAAACGCGGATTAGGTTTGCCGAAGCGTACGACCGTGCCCGCAGTATCCCTGGTGTCGGCGGAAAACTGAGTATGGGCCTCTTTTGGATCCGCCCTTGGAACTTCTTGCCGCTAGACGGTCAGTCGCGAAATTACCTTAAGACTGCCCTGATGTTGGACGGCAACTTGTTCCAGGCGGACGGCAGCCGGTACCTGGACATATTGGACACTCTGGTAGCCAAGTTCGATGACCCTGAATATCCGGTGCATTCCTTCCCGGAGCTCTCGTGGACCGCGTTTCTGGACCCGTCCGGGCGGACCAATTCGAGTGACGAGGCGGACGGTGATCCGGTGGAGTTGGCACCGGCGTCCCCAACAAAGCCATATTCGGTCGCCGACATTGTCCTCGACGGTTGCTTTGTTTCAGAATCCGAGCTGGCGGACATCTTGGCGCGTTGGCGCTCTAAGAAGAACATCATCCTCCAAGGCCCTCCCGGCACGGGCAAAACCTGGCTGGCGCGACGACTGGCATACGCATTGATCGGCAGTAGAGACCTGAAGTCGGCTATCCGGGCCGTCCAGTTCCATCCGAACATGTCATACGAAGACTTCGTACGAGGGTGGCGTCCCGGCTCTGACGGCCAGTTGACCTTGGTGAACGGGCCTTTCCTAGAGATGGTGGAGCGTGCAAACGCAGCACCCGAAGTGCCTCACGTCGTTCTCATAGAAGAAATCAACCGCGGAAACCCCGTCCCGGTATTCGGTGAGTTGCTCACGCTCATCGAGGCCGGGAAGCGCTCTCCCCGGGAAGCTCTCCATCTTGCCTATCCACGTGCATCCGACGAGACGGTTCATGTCCCGAGCAATCTCTACATCATCGGCACGATGAATCTCGCAGACCGTTCCCTTGCCATCATGGATCTGGCGTTCCGCCGTCGATTTGGGTTCATTTCGCTCGCCCCTGCCTTGAATGACAGCTGGTTGCTGTGGATGCAAACCAAACACAACGTTGAAGTTGCGCAGCTCGTGAGCATCCGCCGCCGCTTTGAGACTTTGAACGCAACCATCCGGGACGATGCCACGCTAGGTCCAGAGTTTATGCTCGGCCACAGCTTCGTGACGCCGCCGGCAGAGGAACGTGTGGACTCATACGTCAGCTGGTTCCGATCGGTTGTAACAACAGAAATTGCTCCCACGCTCAAGGAATATTGGTTCGAAGATCCCTCGTCAGCGGAGGCCGAAGCGTCAAAGCTCGTCGAGGGACTGAATTAGAAATGGATCCGGATGCTTTCGTGGCCGTTTCCGGAAAAACCCGCATTCCAGTCAGAAACCTCTGGCTGCTTTTGCTGTATGCATCCGATTTCTATAAAACCGGAAGCCCCTCGCTAAGCGGCATTGAAGAGTACCCGGAGCGACTACCAGACCTACTAGGCGAGATACTTGTCGCGAGCGTAGCGGACCGCCTGAAGAAGCCACTAACACCGGGATTTTCTCCTACTGAAAGGGACCTCCGGCGAGTCCGCGGCCGAATCGACGTCCTGCGCACAGAGTCTCATCAACTGCTGAGCCGGGGGCAAGTGGCATGCCGCTACGAGGAATTGACCGTCGACACTCCCAGAAATAGGCTGGTTAAGGCCGCTTTGACATTTTTGGCTCCCTTGGTCGTCTCTGAATTGCTGAGCCATCGGTGCCGGGCCGACGCCCAGCGGTTGTCTGACCTTGGCGTCAGGGGCACCGATACACGATCAGCTGTCCGAGACACGACCGTTCGGTTCTCACGCAACGACGTGCAGGACAGGGCGGTACTGCTCGCGGCTCGCCTGGCCCTGCAACTCAAACTGCCAAGCGATGAAGGAACCGGAAGGCTTCGACGATCAAGCCTCACTGAACACGAGTTCCGGCGCCTGTTCGAACGCGCGGTGGGAGGCTTCTACCGGGTCGCGGCGGTTCCATCCGGTTGGCAGATCAAGACGGGCCAGTTCATTTCCTGGAACTCCCTACATGCGACTCCAGGCGCAGCTGCGTTCATTCCTAAAATGCAAACGGATATTCTGCTGGAAAACTCCCCGGCCAGGCGGCGTATCATCATCGACACCAAATTCACTTCTGCGCTAGCTAAGGGCCAGTTCGGCGGAGAGACCTTCAAGAGCGGCCACCTCTATCAGATTTACACATACGTTCGGTCCCAGGAAGCCACAGATGACCCTCTCTCACTGTCTGCTGAAGGCATGCTGCTGTATCCCTCTGTTGGCCGATCGATCCGGGAGAGTTTCGACTCGAGCGGCCATCGGATCACGGTAGCCACGGTTGACCTCGGAAGGTCAGCGATCGAGGTTCGCCAGCAACTGCTGGACGTTCTCACCCCGCCTTCACAGATACCTTCAGAGTTTGCTTCTCAGGCACAGGAAGAGGTTCGGCCTATTGAAGGCCCAACATCCCTACGGCATGACCAGCCGGAAGACCTCTCCGATCATGGCAGTCATCTTTCTTGAGTGAGCTTCGTATCGCTCTAACAGGTTGACCGATCCCTCCGGAAAACTGACTGTCCCGTCTCGCGTCAAGAATGCAATGGGTTTTGCATCCCGCGTCATATACCAGGCCCCCGCGTGTTCTGCATCAGCAGAAACAAAATCCCAGGTTGCTTTGTCGCCGACGGTCGCGGCCAGGATATGCGCCATGGCCCGGTACATAACGGTCCGTCTCGTCGTAACTGCTGCCCGTTTCCTCGCGGGCAACCCCAACTTGGTTTCGAGGTCTTCAATGAGCTTCCGCTTGTCGTCCACTGCAAAAAACTCCCCGGGGGTCAACACAATTGCCCCCGCCTCCACCGCTGCATGTCGCGAAATTTTGATGATCGGCCCAGTGTCACTCACCAGCCGAAGACTGCTAGCAGAGTCACCCAAGAGCACGTAGTGGGGGTGCCGGCGAGCAAGTTCACTGGCAAGCCAGAACGCCGCGGCGTTCGTGTGCCGAAGGGATGGGTTCCCATGCACCGGGGTCGGCGGTTTAACGGCGCCGGTTGATGGAAATCTACGAACGGGAGTGTTCAGCTTTGTGTGACCCAACGTATGAGCCTCGTGGGAGCCCGAATACCAGAGGCCCGTCAGCTGGGATCTCCTGAAGGTGCCGAGCAGGCCGACGGGTGGGGCGATTATCGTGACCTCAATTCTCGGGTCCGCGAGCTCAGCGGCAAGTCTGTCACCAACAGTCTGCAAGAGCGTGTGCCATCCCCTTGTGGCATCAAGGTGAAGAACGACATTTGGACGATCGACCACACTTGTATACACAGGGGGCCGGATTCCTGTTGGTTCTTGTTGTCCGCACATCTGCCACTCCAAATGGACCTGCATATGAAGTCCTCCGCAGCCCCAAAAGGCTTCAGCGATTTCGCGCGACTCGTAGATGCGGCTGATCCGGCGCCCGGATGTTCCAGGTTGAAAACCGAGACACCCGTGAGACTCCGGTATCCAGTCCATTTGCGGATGTGAGAAATACATAAGTGCCTCGGCACCCCAAACACGCCCTAACAATGACAATTCCGGCGTCGACTGTGGCATTCCCAAGAGGATCCAACGGGCCACGCCCAACGCCGGATCTGACCACCCAAGGGGTCCAAGGACGAGGTGCGGAAGCGGTGCCCAGAAACGGATCATGTCCAAGTGTTCTGCTTTGGACGATCGTCGTGCCATTTGCCAGGTCGCATCCCAGCCGCCCAGAGTTTGGAACATGGGACCGACTCCCCAAGACCAGGGCGAATAGTCACCGAGAAGGGACCTGTCATGCGCATTCCATTCGCTCGAGGCTGGCGTGCCAATCTCGGGTGGCTGAATTCGTCGTTCTTCAGAAGCGGGCGCGGCAACAAAGCGTCGGACATGTTGCCATGCCGTGTCCAGTAGTCCGCTGCGAAAAAGTTTGGACACGGCAGCGCTCTGTTCCATGGACTCTTCACAAGCCAGATTGAGGAGGCCCACGGCTGCCCTCACACTGCTTGAGCGATCCGGCGCCACACGAACGAGTCGAGACAGTTCACGCAATGCCTCAACAAATGCTGGCAATTCCGCCCTGTTAACCGCAGACGGAAGTCTGAGACCCGTCACGTGTAGCAACTCACCGAGCAAACTAATTGCCTCTGATATTTGTTCCTCTCTCCTCGTTTCTTGGAGCAGGGCAATCTGCAGCGGAGTCCATGCGTCAACTGCAGCCTCTACCTTGTCCGCTCTGTACTTGAGGGCCAACGTCAGAATCGCGGCGGTCTCCAAGGTCAAAAGTTCATCGTCGACAGATTCGAGAGGAGTCCAGGCTTCGAGGCTCATTCTCAGACGATAATCGACAATAGCTCGTCAAGGTTCATTCAACCGGCCCATCAAGGCTTCAACTCTCAGGGCCGAACCCACAACCGCGAAGGCCTCCCCCGCGTCCCGTCGGACATCTGCCCTGTCCCCGCAAGCTTCGGTTCCATGAACCGCCGAAACGTATCCCGCATCAGCGGCACGCCAGCCACCACCTCGTGCAGGTCACGCAGGTCCTTCAGTGTGAACGGTTCATCCAGCAGGGCGCCAGGATCCGGCGCCTCCGCATAGGCAGCCCGCAGCCACTCCACCGCCTTGGCCACCATGTCAGCGTGCCCGTAGGGCAAGCCAACAATCACCTCCGGTTCCCCGCCCACGGAAGCCAGCCGGACGCCGTCGGACTTCAACGCCTCTTCCAAAGCGGCCAGCGGCACCACGTCCACGTGCGCCACTGACAGCACCCAGCCGCGGTTATCACGGCCAGGCTCGTCGAACACCTGCAGCTGCCGCGGCACCCGCCCGGAGATCCCCGCTTTCTCCCGCAGGCAGCGAAGCACCGCGTCCACCAGGGTCTCGCGCTCGCGCAGGAACGTTCCCGGCAGTGCCCACTTTCCGTGCTGGTGGCCCTCCGCGCGGCGCACCAGCAGCACGCACACACTTCCGTCCGCGACGGTCAGCACCGCCGTATCCACCGCCACCGACGGCCGCGGGTAGTCGAGCAGGGACGGACCATCGGTGTTCTTGGAATCCTTCACACCTCCATTTATCGCAGTCTTGCGCTAAAGAAGCAACACGTGCATACTGAATTCAATTAGCGCAGAAATGCGATAAATCAACTGGAGGTCCCATGAAAGTCCCACAGCTCCACGTCGGCGCCGGCAGCAGCCTCGGCCCGCTCAGCATCTTCCCCGTCTGGACCTCCGCGCCAGGAAGCCTCGGCATCAGCACCGGCACCCACGCAGACGTCGCCGTCACCGAACTCGCCAGCGGCGCCCAGGTGTCCCGACTCACCGTCACCAACAACGGCCCGCACCCGGCACTGCTGGTGGAAGGCGAGCTGCTCGAAGGCGGCCAGCAGCACCGGACCTGCGCCCGCGACGTCGTCCTCGACCCGGGCGAAAGCCGCGACATCGACACCTTCTGCGTCGAGGCCGGCCGCTGGGAAGCCGGCCAGAGCAGCCACCGCCGGCAGGCCCGGCGCGCTCCGCTTAATGTCTGGTCCGAGCTGGCCAACGGCCTGAACGGGCAACGCGGAGGCGACCGGCAGGACCGCATCTGGGAACGGGTCCGCCGCTTCGACGCCGCCCGCGGCGCCTCCGCCACCAGCTCCCTCCTCCAGCACCTGGACTGGTTCAAGGACGACAAGGAGGAACGGAACCGGTTCAGCCCGGCGGACGCGCCGGCTCCGCTGGAGGGCCAGCGCGGCGTGGTGATCGGCCTGGCCCGGCAGCCGCTGCTCCTGGAGGTCTTCGGCACCCACACGCTCTTCCGCCGCCACTACCGGCAGCTGATCGAGTCGGCGCTGCTGGACCTTGAGCTCCTGCCACCCCAGGCGCTGGCCTCCGGCCCGATGCCCGGGCAGCGCGCCCGCGACTTCGCCGCACACGTCCAGGCGATGGAGTTCGGAACGTTCTACGGCGGCGCCGCGGCTGTGGAGGTACGGAACCACGGCTCCCTCCGGAGCCGCAACGTCACCCGCGCCGCCGGAGCGGTCACCGCCGCCGGCATCGCCGTCGCACTCCCCCAGCGCCGCCCGCAGCTGGCCCACCTGACCGGCTGGAACACCCAACACCCCCTGATGGAGATGGCATGAAACTGAACCCCCTGCAGAATGACCGCGCCACCGGCGTCCTCGTCGCCCTGGCCGCCGGCGACGCCCTCGGAGCCGGTTACGAGTTCGGCGCCCCGCTGCCGGACGGCGCCGACGTCACCATGAAGGGCGGCGGCCCGTTCGGGTTCGCGCCGGCCGAGTGGACGGACGACACCTCAATGGCTATCCCGATCGCCCAGGCGCTGCTGGAGGCCGCGTCCGACGGCGGCGCGTCCTCCCCCGCGACCCTCACCATGGTGGTCCGGGCGTGGACTGCCTGGTCGGCCGAAGCGAAGGACGTGGGGGCGCAGACGAGTGCCGTCATCGCTGCTGCGCGGCGGCTGGCTGCCGCTGCTGGCCGCGAGGTTGAGGCCGCGGACTTCACTGCCGCCGCCGCTGACTTTCATGCCCGGACCGGCCGGAGAGCCGGCAACGGTTCGCTGATGCGCACTGCTCCCCTCGCGCTTGCGTACCTGGACCGGGAGCCCTCTGAACTGATGGCCGCCGCGGGAGTGCTGAGCGCCCTGACCCATGCCGATCCTGACGCAGAGGAGGCCTGCGGGCTGTGGTGCGTTGCCATCCGTCATGCAGTCCTCACCGGTCTGCTCGATGTCCGCGCCGGACTGCCGCTGCTGCCCGTCGAACGGGCGTCGGTGTGGCTGAAGCGGATCGAGACGGCGGAGCGGTCCCGGCCCCGTGACTTCGCCCGCAACGGCTGGGTAGCTGAGGCGTTCCAAGGGGCATGGAGCGCCATCCATTATGCGGGCCTGTCAACTGTTGGCCCCGCCCACCTTCGGGCTGCTTTGGAGGAGGCGGTGCGCGGCGGGCGCGACACTGACACAGTGGCCGCCATCGCCGGCAGCCTGCTGGGCGCGGCGTACGGCTACACGGCGGTGCCGTTCGAGTGGCGGCAGCGGCTGCACGGCTGGCCGGGCCTGCGGTCCCGCGACCTGATGGTGCTGGGCATGGAACTGGGCCGCGCCGAGGGCCAGCGGCCTCTGTCCTGGCCGCGGGCTGAACGGCACGACTACAGCATGTGGGGCCGCACCGACGCGCTGGTCCGGCACCCGCACGACGACGGCGTGTGGCTGGGCGGGGTCGGCTCACTTCAGCGCGTGGCTGAGCTGAGGATTGGTGCCGTGGTGTCGCTCTGCAGACTGGGCACGCGGGATGTTCCGGGTATGGCGCCGGAGAACCATGCCACCTTCTGGGTGGTCGACTCCGCTGTTGAAGGCGACAACGCACACGCCGCCTTTGTCCTCGGAGAGGCGGCGGCCGCCGTCGAACACTACCGCGCGGAGGGCAAAACGGTACTGCTGCACTGCGTCCGGGCGGAGTCACGCACGCCGACCGTTGCTGCTCTATACGGCGCTAGTGTTGCCGGCATTTCTGCTCTGGAAGCCTTGGCGGACCTGCAACGCGTCCTGCCCGGGGCGCGGCCGAATCCGCTGTTTATGCGGGTGCTCGGAGACAGTTGAAGGCCCGGGCGGATGTTGTCCGGCCGTCCGATTAGCCTTCTGCGGGTGTCAAATTCCCATATCCTTAAGCCCCTTGAGAGTTATGGGAAGTCTTCACATCAGGGTCATCGAGCCTCACCTAATTGCTTGAGGCTGACGGTTAGTCTCGCAGTATGCGTGCAATGGAACCTGGAAAAATCACATCCTCGGTAGAGGCTTTCCTCCGCTCATCCAATGGACTGTCAGCTGGGGAGTATCGCCGCGAACGGAGCTGGGACTTTTGTTTCAACTACTTCCAAGACAACTCCGCACCCACGCGAAGCATGGAGCTTAGCTGCCTCCAACTTGGCTACTACCTCGCGAGTTGGGGCATGCTGCGAGGTTCGTCTTACCTATTTCGCGAAACCAACGCCCGCCATTATCAGGCGACCATAGAGGTCATTGAAGCGTACAACCCGGAGATGCGCGAGCTGAACGAACAACCGTTTCTCGAGCCTCTCGCTCAAAAGCTGATTCTTGCCGCTTATGCCGATCTGCGAAAGAGCATACTGCCAAAAGGCGGGACCTCCCTGACCCTTGTCACCAAGATCATGATGGGCGTTTGGGGGGCGGTTCCGTCTTTTGACACCTACTTCATCAAAGGCATCCGGTCACTTGCTGAGGGGACTGAAAAGACGGCATTCAACAAAATTGAAAGCCGTTCACTCTCATTGCTTGAGGATTTCTACGAGCAAAACAAGATGGAGATCGACAAATTGGCCCTGCACTACAAAACTCTGGACTTCGCAACCGGCCAGCTCACCGACCGACCGCTCACCCGTGCCAAGATCATCGACATGTACGGATTCACCTTGGGCTATACCGCTTAGGCTGCTGAAGTTTAAATGAAAACCGCCACTGATACTCACCCTCACCTCATCAAATAGAAAGCTGAGCTGTGTTCAATTACCCCGTCATCGAGGAGCGCTGCTCCTGCGGCGCGAGCACTCAGACCGTCGGAACCAAGCCTTCCGCGAGTTGGCTATTCGACCGTTGGCGTGCGGACCACGTATGTCCTCCACAACCGCCTGCAGATCCGCGAACGGCTTTGATCCGTCCCATCGCCGCGGTCTGGAGGGATGACCATGAGGTCGAACCAGGGGGACCGAGCGCAAGGACTCTCCTATTCAGACAGTGGCCCGCCTTGGCGTCAGCGATCTTGCTCCTTGTCGACGCCAAGGTCCCTGCGGTGCAGGGGGAGCAGCGAGGGCGCAGGGTCGTCAGCACGCGAAGCATGAAGATCCTGAACATCAATTCCATCAGTACGCGTCAATCGGCTATCGCTCTGCCGTACGAGACGGACGAGCATGTTCAGAGCGCTTGGGAGTACATATTCCGACTAAATTGCGTCGACGTCAGGCCCGAGCCGAATGTGAATAATCAGGACCGGGCAATGCTTGAATACTGCGCCGAGGCCTTTCGAAAAGGCGAAGAACTCCACATCCCCGGCGCCGATCAAACTCGCCGTCTGATCGCAAGTATTCGTCAAAGCGAGATGAGTCATGACATCCGAGAACTCTTTGATCCAGCCATCTGAAACATCGAGGTTCTGGCGTCAGAAGGCCTAACCACAGACAGGAAACAACCCCGTTTTCGTGTCGCCACGGCAAGGCCAGCAGCGCTTCCCGCTAACGTTGGAACAGCGCAAACCGGACAGCCGGTTCAACAGTGTAGGGGCAACAATGAGGTGCATACCGGAGAACCGGAATTCGGCGAGGGGCAGTTGGCAGAAAAGGCCGTCTGGGACGCACTGAAGAAAAGCCTTCCTGATGACGTTGTCTTGGCCCATTCGGTGCAAATACGCGACGGCCGGAAAGAATACGAAATCGACGTCCTCGTCCTCTGGCCCGGAGTGGGCATGGCGGCCATCGAGGTCAAAGGCGGCCAGGTCACCATCGCCGACGGCCAGTGGTACCAATCGGACCGGAACAACAAGCGCAAGATACTGAGCCCGGTGGCGCAGTCGCAAAGCTCGCTGCATGCTCTCAAGAACTGGCTCGAGGACCAGCTCGGTTCGCGCCTAAGCAGCCGCTGCGCCTACATGGTCGGCCTGCCCTACACCAGTGTGCCGGGTGACTGGGCCATGGCCGGTTGCCCCCGCTCGCTCATCCTAGACCAGACCGATAGCCAGTCCCCCGCCGAGCTTGTCCGCCGGGCAATAGAAAACGAAGGTGGCGGGGCCTCCCCGCTGGCTCCGGTCTTCCTTGAGCGCATCGTCCGCAAGCTGAGCGGAAACCTGGACGCCGCCGTCGGGCCCTCCGGCAATCCCCAGGAGGATGAAGATGCCCAGGACCACCTCACGGAGCGTCAGGCCGTCCTGCTGCAAGCAACCCGTTCACTCCCCCGGATCCGGTTCACCGGCGGTGCCGGCAGCGGGAAGACCTGGCTGGCCGTGGAGAAGGCGCGCCTGCTCAGCAGGCAGGGCAAACGCGTCGGCCTCTTCTGCTACAACAAGGGGCTCGGGCAGTACCTGCAGGACCGTGTTTCCACCTGGCGCCAGGCCAAGCCCGTGTTCACCGGCGAGTTTCACGAATACGTGCGCGGGCTGGGGGTTCCGGACGGATCAGGGCAGGAGTACTTCGATGTGGAGATGCCCCGCTTGCTGAAGGAGCTGGCGGCAACCATGGAGCCGCATGAGCGGCTGGATGCCGTCGTCGTCGACGAAGCCCAGGACTTCGCCCCGCTGTGGTGGGACGCGCTGCTCGCCTGCACAAAGGACCCCGACGGCGGCCAAGTGTACGCCTTCATGGACGACCGCCAGGACGTCTATCGCCGGTGGGGCGGCGCGACGGCGGATCTCACCTCCGGCCCGATAGCCGCCTTGGTGCCCATCCACATTGATGAGAACCTCCGGAACACCCGAAAGATCGCCGAAACGTTCAGACCCTTTGCCGGCGAGCACTTCACTCCCCGCGGCAGCACAGGTTTGCCGGTACGGGTGGTCGATTGCCCCACGGACGAGGCACTAGGCCTCGCGGACGACTGTGTGGAGGCCCTCATCTCTGAAGGCTGGGCCAACAACCAGATTGCCCTCCTCACCACCAAGGAGCGGCACCCAGTCCATCTGGACTTCTTCGAGCGCGGCGCCACCGAGGACTACTGGCGCGAATTCCACGCCGGTGAAGCCGAATTCTACGGCCATGTTCTGGGCTTCAAGGGGCTGGAACGGTCGGTGGTGGTGCTGTGCGTCAACGGCTTCAAGGACATGGACCGGGCCGCCGAACAGCTCTACGTCGGGCTGTCCCGGGCAAGGAGCCTGCTGGTGGTCGTCGGCGACTCGGGCTTGCTTGAGGAGGCCGGCGGCCGGGAGCTGAAGGTGGCGTTGTCACGTGCGCAGGCGTGGAATCCACCGAACCTCGTTTTAGGGTGAAAGCCGGTCCTGACCGGGCGATAACGTCAGACCGGAGAGAGGCCGGGCCCTATTTGTCGGCGAGGCAGCTAACGCCAGTCCTAGCAGTTCAAACAAGCAGGAACGGTGGCCCGACGCCCATGGAGAACTATGCAACGTTCATTGACCAGTCGCTGCTCCGTGGCAGCAAACGCGTCACACCGTTCTTTGTCAGACCCTGCCCATATGATCTAGGAACTGTCGCTCCAACACGTCCCGGGGGATGATGTGAACGTTTTGTTTGGCCTGTACTTGGACCGCGCTCCATGGACCTATCGTGATTCCGCACTCGGCACGGTCCGGCTCGGTCCCTTGGGGTTGGCGCAGCTCCTGCAGACCCGCCTCGGACTCACCGGACCCGACGCGCGGCATTCCACTAGGATCAGGCAGTACATGGCTCGGCTCGCGGAGCAGGACAGCCCGGAGGCCTGGTTCCACGGTTCCTTCTCTGTCGATCCGTGGTCCACGGCCATCGACCTGTTGAACATGCGCGACGAACTTGTCGTCAACGGATGGTCGGGCCTCGCCCCTGAAGGGTCCACCCCCAAGCTGAAGGCCATCTCTGCCTTGGAACAGAGCAGACTCCCCCTCGACCGGGCGTTCGCCGACTTCCCGCTTGAGCTCATCCACGAGCTCGAGAGCGAAGCCACAGCCCACTGGCCGCTCGGAATCTCGCAGTTTGAGCTCCAGCACCCCCGTGGCTCGTTCCCCGCAATCTGGAACCGCCTCATCGGCGCGCTGGAGCGCCGCGGCGTGACGGTCCTGGAGCCGTCCGTCCCGACGGAGCCCGTGGGCGAAGTGACCGCTCTTGTCGCCAGGACCGAATGGGAAGCAGCGGAGCACACGGCCCGTTGGCTCGCGTCCGCCGGTACCACCGAAGGCGAACACTCGACGGATCGCTCCGCCGTCGTCGCCTCCACGAGCACCGCGCTGCTGGACCAGGAGCTGCAGCGCCGCCGACTGCCACGGATCGGTGTCAGCAGCCGTTCCCGGTGGCGGGCCATGGACCAGATCATTCCCCTCTTCTTCACCGTCATCTGGGGACCAGTGGACGTTCAACTGCTGGGCGAGTTCCTCAACCTCCCCGTCAGCCCCGTCCGGCGGGCAGCGGCCAGGCACCTGCTGCACGCGCTGTCCCAGCAGCCGGGGACCGGCGGTGACGAATGGCTCGCGGCGATCCAAAAGATCAGCGACGACGAGACCCTCGGCCCCCTCGTAGCGGCAGAGCTGGACCAGCTTCTTGGCACCGGGCTGTTGACCGACGACGGAACTGTCACCGGCACCGCCGTCGTCGAACGCGCACAGTGGCTGCGCACCCAGCTCAGCCGCCGCGTGCAGCTCTACCCGCAACTCGAATCCGTCCTCAGCCAGCTCAATGAATTCACGGCCCTGATCGACGGTCCGGAACCGGTAACCCGCAAAACCATCGCACGGATCCTAGAATCCGTCATTCCCGCCAGTGCCAGCCCCCTGGCCGGCGGCGAGGCGGCGCCGTGGGTCACCTTACGCAGCCTCGGTGAACTGTGCGACGACGTCGACACGCTCGTCTGGTGGGGGTGCCAGGATGACGGCCAGGCCCGGTCCCGTCACTGGGACGACGCCGAACGCCAGGCCCTGCTCGGCGCCGGCGTCGTCCTGCCTGATCCTGCTGCCCTGGCAGAGCTGGAACTCTCAGTGGCGGTGAACGCCGCACGGCACTGCCGGCGGCTGCTGCTGGTGCGCGCCGCGGAGATCAGCGGGGAGCCCACCAAGGCCCACCCGGTGCTGTCCTCACTGGCCTTCAGCACCCTCCCGACGCCCCTACCGGGAACCCCGGAGGAGAACAAGAAGGCGGTGGAACACGCCATTTCGGCCTTCAGCACCACCCCAGCCAAGGTGGTGCGCGACGGTGTCTGGCGCCTCGCGGGCCGAACCGCCGCGTTGACACCAGTGCAGCCCGCCCAGACTAGGCCGGTGCCGGCATCCCATGAGCTGGGTCCCCGGCCGGAGTTCATGCCGGACAAGCTCTCCTACTCGCAGCTCAGCACGTTGATTGGTTGCTCGATGAAGTGGGTTCTGGAGAAGAAGGGCCGGCTGAAGGTAGGCGACGCGCAGTCCGTGCCCACCGGGAACACCATGATCGGCACCCTGGTCCACCGAGTCGTCGAAGAACTCTTCGGCGACCTCTACGCCGCGAACCGCGCCGTACCCCAGCCGGCGGAAGTCCAGGCCAAACTGGACCAACTCGTGCCGCACTACGCCTCGGAGCTACTCCTGCCCGGCCACGGCAGCAAACTCGCCGGCCTCCGGCCCGTCATCGAGAACTCGGTCATCAAGCTTTTCCAGGCCCTGCAGACGCAAGGGGTCTACATCCGCGCCACTGAGCACGAGTTCAGCAAGCCGGCCCTGTTCAACGTCAACGGGACGCGGATCGAAGTCAAGGTCTCCGGCTACATCGATGTCCTGGCCGCGGATCAGCAAGCCGAACCCGTCGTGATCGACCTCAAGTGGACCAACCGTTCGAATTACCGCCGCGAAGAAATCACCCAGGGGGACGCCATGCAGCTTGCCCTCTACCACTGGGCCCTGGACGACGGTCCGGACCCCATGTCCACCGTCGCCGAAGACGCAGCGATGTCCTACTACATGCTCAAGCAGGGCGAGTTCGCCTCGACCAGCACCCTCTTCGGCCCGGCCCTGGCCAGCCCCGCATCCAGCCGGAGCACCTGGCGGCGTTCGGTCCGCGCCGCCGAATTCTCCATCTCGGAAGTGGTCGGCGGCCGCGTCCTGGCGGCCGGACGTCAGGAACTGGGCTCGTCTGCCGAGCAACGGGACACGGCAACGGCAGACGACCGGCTTTACCAGAAGCCGCCCTGCAACTTCTGCGACTTCTCCGCACTCTGCGGCCTCAAGGGGGACCTGTCATGAACCACGCCCTGAACAACGTCAGTATGATCACGGCCAGCGCCGGCACCGGCAAGACCCACAGCCTGATGGGCGAGATTGCCCGGGCCATCAACAACGGGACGAAGCCCAGCCAGATCCTGGCCACCACCTTCACTAAGAAGGCCGCCGCCGAACTGATCGACCGGGTCCAAGCCGAACTCTTCGGCCAGGAACGCCCCGACGCCGCACGCCAAATGTCCGTCAGCATGGTGGGCACCGTCAACAGCGTCTGCGGCCGGCTGCTCCGGGAATACGCGGTCGACGCCAGGCTGTCGCCGGCCCTGCAGATTATCGCCGAAGATGAACAGTTCCGGATCTTCCAGCTCGCCACGGACGCCGTGTTCGCAGAGTTCACTCCGCGGATCCAGCCTCTCGCCCGCCGGCTGGGACACGACGGCGAAGCCGACATCCGGGGCACCGGCCCTGACTGGCGCAAGGTCGTCCGGGACATCACGGATGCCGCCCGCAGCAACAGGATTGCCCCCTCGGCGCTGACGCACTCCGCCGCGGCGTCATGGCAGGGACTACAGCAGGTCTTGGGTCCGGCCGGTCTCGACGACCGCGCAACTTGGTCCAACCAGCTCCTCCAGGGGCTCATGAGCCTTCGCGGGCTGGCTGCGGAGATCGCCGAATCCGGCAAGACTCCACTAAAGAACCTCCTGGCCTCGATCGCCCTGCTGGAGCCGGTCCTGACCCATGCCTCGCCAGAGGATGCTCCTTGGCGTTTCTGGATCGAGGCGGCCGGCGTCCCGAACGCACACGCCAAACGGCACCTGGAGAGCTACACTTCTGCGGTCGACGTCGATCTGGCCTCCAACCCGGCCTTCCAGACCGAGCTGCGGGAGTTCACCGAATTGGTGTTTGCGTGCGCCGCTGCCTGCCTGGACCGGTTCGCGGACTTCAAGCGGCAGTACGGACTCATCGACTTTGTCGACCAGGAAACGCTGGTGCTAGACCTGCTGGAGAACAACCAAGGGTTCCGCGACTCCATCACCGGACGCATCAAGTTCATGGTGGTGGATGAGTTCCAGGACACAAGCCCGCTGCAGCTCCAGCTGTTCACCAAGTTCGCCGAGCTGGTGCACAAGGTGGTCTGGGTAGGCGACTCGAAGCAGGCAATTTACGAATTCCGGGGCACTGATCCGGAGCTGATGAAGGCCGTGGCCGCCCGGGTTGAGAGCAAGACCCAGCTTCATGATTCCTGGCGGTCCAAGGAAGCCGTCATCGACCTCTCCAACGCGATCAGCCTCGCCATGTTCCCGGAGCTCGGCGAGGACGAAGTCCGTCTGACGGTCCCCGAAGCCCGCCGCGATGAGTCCCATCCCAAGAACGCCCTGGGCGGCGCCCGGGAGGCGTGGACCCTAGCAGCGAAAACCGTACCGGAGCAGCGGCGGGCCGTCGCCGCCGGCGTCGTGGATCTCATCCAGCGCCGGGGATTCAAGGGGTCCGACGTCGCGGTCCTCGCCCGGACGAATGTAGACGTGGCTGCCATCGCCGGAGAACTGGCGGCGCTAGGTGTTAAGGCAACCACCAACACCTCCTCGTTGTTCGCCGCACGAGAAATCCAGCTGGTCCGCGCCGGGATGGCCTTCGTCGCGTCCGACGACGACACCGTGGCCCTGGCTGAGCTGGCACACCTGCATCCTGACCATCCCCAGTTCGGCCGGTGGGTCCCGGCCCTGTTCGACGCCGAGGAGCCGACAGCAGAGCTCCAGCGCTGGGCAAGCGACCCGCTGGTGTCCGGCTTGGTTGAGCTCCGCCACTTGGCCAAGCTGTGCACGCCGACCGAGATGCTGGAAGAGGTCACAGCGCGCCTCGGGCTGGCCCGCCTCATCAAGACGTGGAGCAACCCGGGAACCCGGCTCAAGAATCTGGACGCGCTGCGCTCGCTGCTGGAGCAGTACTACGAATCGTGTGCCGCACTCAGCAAGCCCGTGACGCTGAGCGGCTCGCTCAATTTCCTCGCAGACGCCGACAGCACCGGCAGCGAGAACTTCGGCGACGACGTCGTGAACGTACTGACCTACCACAAGGCCAAGGGGCTGGAGTGGCCGGCCGTCGTGCTGGCGAGCCTCGACACCGATATCACCGCGAAGCTGTGGGACGTGGCTGTCGAGGGAGTCGATGAGATCGACGTCAGCAACCCTCTCGCAGGACGTTGGATTCGATTCTGGCCGTGGCCCTTCGGTAAAAAGGGGTTCAAGCCGCTGTCCGGAGTGGCCGACTCCTCGGCTGTCGCGCAGCGGGTCCTGGCACGGCGCCAGGCCGACTCGGCGCGGGTGCTGTACGTGGGCCTCACGCGCTCCGTCAGCGTGACCTGCCTGGCGGCCGCCAAAGCCGCGCCGGCTTCGCTGAACTCGCTCGGAACAGGCCCGATTGTGGAGTGGACTGAGGGAGCCGGGAACCAAGGAACCTTGACCGTCCAAGGGCGCTACGGCGAGCACACTCTCACCGTGGAGGCGTTCAGCTACGAGCCCGCGGATGGACCAGCCGATCCCGGTGACGACGCCACGGTCGAGCACGAGGACGGCGTCGCCGTCGACGCGCCGGCTTCGTATAAACCTGCCAGGGTAACCGCCAGTTCCCTGGCGAGCTTCGGCTTCGCAGCCGACGTCACCGAGGCGGCCGCCCTTGGGCCGCAGCTGATCCCCCACGGCGCCTCCAACTGGGATCACGTGGGCTCCGCCATTCACGGATACTTTGCTCTGCCTCTCGGCGACATGGATGCCTCCGTACGACTCAGCGCCGCGCAGCGGCTCCTGGACCGCTGGGGCGCGTCCGCCGCCGTCGAGCCGGGTGTCGTGGTGGAGGCCGGTGAACGGATGCTCGCCTTCCTGCACCAGCACTACCCGGGCGCGAAGCTCACAACCGAGCAGTCGGTTGCCTGGCGGAATGCTGACAACCAGCTCATGGAGGGGTGGATCGACCTCCTGCTGGAGACGACAGCCGGCTATGTCCTCGTGGACCACAAGTCCTACCCCGGCAAGGATCCTGTCGGTCACATCAAGGACAACTACATCGGCCAGATGCGGGGGTATGCCGAAGCGATTGAGTCCATCACGGGGCGGCCCGTTGTCGAAACCCTGATCCACATGCCGGCACTTGGGAAGGTGTTCCGGATCAGCTAGGGCTCACCACCAGCGGTGACGGCACTCCGGGTTCTGGCAGGCCCATTTGGGTATGCCCATCTCCGTCTTACCGGTGGCTGGGTACTCGCGGATTTCCATGTCGATGCAACATCCGGCGAACTCGGTGTTCTCTGGCATTGCTTCGCGCGCCGACGGCATGATCATTCCATAGGCAATCCGCCAGGCCTCGCTGCCACACACCGGGCACTCCCGCGAGACGGCGCGCTTCCTCTTCGGTTCCGGGCTTGGGGCCGTTTCGTCGGGAGTCATGGGAGCACTGTAGGCCCGCGCCCTGACAAAGAGCGCATCTAGATTTTTTGTAAGTTACCTCGGGTGCCCTTCAAGGGTGGCTTTGACCGTTCGTTGGGAGGGTCATGGGGTCGTCTAGAGCTACCGTCAGCTCCTCCGCGAGCACTTCATGAGGCTAAGCGGCGACGCTGCGGGCATCTACCCTGCGAACTCAAAGTCGAGGGTAACTTCGGGAGCGACGCCGGCAATTATTCCCCGGTAGAACACCTTGGCTTGATCTTTCAAGGCTTCTTCATTTTGGGAGATGTACATTTGCCTGTTCTCATCGCTGAGAATTTTGTTGACCATCCGCGTTTGGGCGGCCGGCTCAGACAGCCAACTGAGAGGGTTGCCGCGCTCAAGGGGGTCTTCGAAGTGGGGATTGTCGAAGCCTATGCCGGTGAACTTTGGCACGGTCACACGAAACGACTTCGGACCTGTGGATTCGATCTTTACCCGTGACCCGTCGACGCCTAATTTCGCGTTAAACTTGTACTGGAGCAGAGTGGTTTTCTCAGTCGCCGGGATGGCAACGCCGAAAATTTCGCTATTGCTTTCGTACCTGTCGATGCCCTCGATGTGAAGGCTGAGCAAGGCAACCTCTTGCACGCGCGTGACGGCCTGAACCACTTGGGAATCACGTTCGCTGGAGCTGCTGCTGAACAGGGACTTGAGGGCGAGGGCGTTAAGTCCACCGGATGCGAATGCGGCGACCGTTCCCCCGCCCAGCAGCACCAAAAGCAGCAAGGCCGGCCAAAGCAACACCCGTGCTTTGAAAAACTTCATGACGATTCAATCTCCAGCTTCGTTCGACATCGAGACCCTCGAAATTACGCGGGGTTGTCTAGCCGCACCAGACAACCGTGACAAGTCCCCTCGAACCATATATGGATGCGAAGGGCGGTCGACTACGACGCGCCATTCCGGTCCCGGATCTCGCGGCATGGAGCATCGCCCGACGAGCCAGCTGGTTCCCAACGTGTCTACGAGGCTTGCCCCAATAGGTAATGCTGGACTGCTCGCTTCGCGGACGCCCAACTCCACCGCGCTCGGCAGACCCAACCTCAGGCTTACTCCTTGACCGCTTCGTCGACTCCTGCATCCGGCCCGTCCGTCGCGTGTTCGCCGCGCTTTCTCCGCTTGAAGAGTCCCGCCACGTTCCCACCGATGTTGCCTGCCGTTCCTGCGATGGCACCGCCGACACCCTTGACTGCTGTGAGCGCCTGGGGCTCGTCCGGAATTCCGTCGCCGTCGATGTCTACGCTCCGGAACACCCGTGACACGGTGTCGGCCGCGGTTGCCACCCCTGCACCGACTGCCGCAGCGCCCGTCGCGACGCCGCCTCCCACCGTGGTGGCAGTACCCGCAATCCAATTCCCCGTCAGCTTCGCGGCGTCCTCCATGGCTGCGAGAGCTCGGTTCTGGTCGGCATCGCCATCCTCTGCCTCGGGCCCGGCAGGAATGACGAGGTGCTCGGGGAACACCTCCGGAGCTTCGGCGAACGCGGCCCGGGCCGCGTTCACGACGTCGCGGCCGAACACGAAGCGCGTGACGCCTCCCGTTATGGCTCCGACGCCATATTCGATCGTGGCCTGCTGCTTTCCGCTCAAATTTTGGCGGACGGTGTCTAGCTCACCGGTCTCAATGGTACGAACCAGACTCTGCGCGGCGCCGCCAGGAAGGCTATCGGCGAGCGTATTCGCCCAATGCGACCAATCCGCGCGACCTGCCGCAGCAGTGTTGCCACCTACGACGACACCTTCGACCGCCGAGCTCGATAGGTCTGTGGCCATCGTCGCGATCTGTTTCTGGCTAACGCGTTCATTTGAAAGTCCGTAGACGAGGGCAAGAGCTTGATCTTTGTCGAGATCCATCCCGTGGATATCGGCAATAGCGAGCGCGAAAACCGCCGTTATTTCGAATTGCAGTTGCTCATCGCCGGCTGGAAGTAGCGCCGCAGCCCTTTGTGCACCGTTCTTCGCAGTACTCATCGCCATGTTTTTTGCGGCCTGTTTCGCAGCGCTCTTGGCGGCATTTTGGACTGTCTTCTTGGCGGCCTGTTGACCTGCACTTTTCATACCGGCCGCCGCTGCCCCTACTCCAGGGATCATTGCGATCCCAATGTCAGCGGCGATCGCACCGGCACTGATAAGGGCGCCAGCGGTGGTGATCGACGTCGCGTAGTGACGCTCCAACATCTGGATAACCTCGGCCGGCGTCGCCTCCGGGTGCCGCCGACGGAGCCTCATGACGTACTTACGAGCAATGGTGTGACGAGCACTCACCGCCTTTGCGATATCACGCGTGGCGTCCTCTCCGACGAGCTCCGCCTCCAACGTGATGCTTTCGATATCGGTCATCGCTTACTCCTCTGTGATTGCACCTCTCCAGGAGGTGTGAATGCGGCTGATAGGTGAGAAACCGCCGGTGACACCTGAATCTCTGGTGATTGTATTCATGGATCCTGGCTTGGCAGGACGCGGCGCGTTCAAACTCCTCGACCAAGTGTCTCCCACCGGCGTGCAGTAGGGCTCTAGTAGAGCTCAAGTGGCCGCCCACTCGTGGCGTTGCTCGGCCCGCCCGGGACGAGTGACCCCAATGAGGCCTCATTGGAGCACAGTCAAGGAAGTTCTGTCCCCCGCGAAAACAGTACTACCGCACCTTCGGGTCGTTCTTGATATCACGGGCTTTGGCACCCGGCCGCACCTACAACCGCCGTTGCCGGAACATCGGGAACGACTCCCGCACCCGGTCCACGGTCTCCAGCGACACCTCCACCACCCGCACCCCGGCCTCCAGCCCAAGGTCAGCTTCAACAACACCCATCGGATCCACCAGCACACTATGCCCCACCGAGACCGGCGGCGCCTGGCACACCCCCGCCAGATACACGCTGTTCTCGATCGCCCGCGCCGCGTTCAGCGCCAGCCACTGCTCTGTCTTATGCTCGCCCGGCACCCAGGACGAGCACACCAGCAGGACCTGCGCGCCGGCGTCGGCCAGTGACCTGGCCAGCTCGGGGAACCGCAGGTCGTAGCAGGTCATCAGCCCGAACCGCACTCCCCCATGCTCGAACACCACCGGGTCGGTGGACGGGCCGGGCTTGATGAACGTGGACTCCCCGAAGCCCTGCGCGTCGAACAGGTGGATCTTCCGGTAGAAAGCCAGCCGGCCGCCGTCGGGGCCGTAAGCCACCAGCGTGTTGTACGCCCGGCCCAGTTCGTCCGAGGTTTCCACCACGCCCGCCACCAGCGCGATGCGGTGGCGGCGGGCAATGGCCGCGAGCTCCCGGCTGACGGGGCCGTCCAGCGGTTCGGCGACCGCGGGGAATGTCGCGTCCACTTTCTTCTTTTCGTAGGTGGCGTACTCCGGGAAGGCGACCAGCACGGCGCCGTCGCTCGCTGCCTCGGCGGCGAACCTGTCGATGGCGGCGAGGTTGGCGTGGATGTCGGCGCCCGACTCCAGCTGCCCCAGCGCTATCCTCACAACCTGTCCTCCCTCGGCTCACCGGCCGCACTACAAACTGAACAAGCGTCAGGCGGCTGCCTCGACCGTCGCCTTCTCCGTGGCCGTCATCTCGGGCGGTGAGGCCTTGAAGCCGCGGGTGATCAGGGCCAGGACCACCACGCCCAGCACCAGCCAGGACACCCCCAGCGTAATGGCATTGCTGTCCAGCCGGGAGAGCAGGTAGGCACAGACGATGGCGCCGATCACCGGGACCACCACGTAGGACACCGGGTTCAGCTGCTGCCCGGCCCGGTGCTGGCGCACATAGTGGAACACCACCGAGGCGTTCACCAGCGTGAAGGCGGTGAAGGCACCAAAGTTGATGAACGACGTCGACGTCGCCACGTCCAGGAAGACCGCGATCAGGCCCACGATGCCGGTGACCACCAGGTTCGCCACCGGGGTGTGGAACTTCTCGCTGAGCTTGCCGAAGACGGCCTTGGGCAGGACGGAGTCGCGGCCCATCGCGTACAGCAGGCGGGAGGCGCTGGCCTGCGCGGCGAGGCCGGAGGCGAACTGCGCCACCACCAAGCCGGCCAGGAACACGGCGCCGAAAAGCTGCCCGCCGATCTGCAGGGCGATGGAGCTGGCCGCGGAGGCCGAGTCCTCGAACACGCCGCCGGGGTGGACCAGCTGGGTCACGTAGGACACCGCCACGAAGATGCCGCCGCCGATGAGCGCCACCAGCATGATGGCGCGCGGCACGGTCCGGCGCGGGTTGATGGTTTCCTCGGTGAGGGTGGTGACGGCGTCGAACCCCAGGAACGAGTACGCGGCGATGGCCGCGCCGGCGGAGATGGTGGCGAAGCTGGCGGTGCTATTGAAGAACGGCTGCCCGCTTGCCAGTCCCCCGGCGCCGTTGGCGGACACCACGCTGCCGATGGCCAGCGCCACAAAGAACACGAGGACCAGCAGCTGGAACGCCATCAACACGTAGTTGGCCTTGTCCGCCACCTTGATGCCCAGGATGTTCAGCAGCGTGGTGATGACGATGAAGCCCACGATCCAGACGCCGATGGGGACGCCGGGGAACTGGGCGCTCAGGTAGGACCCGCCGATGAGCCAGATGACCATGGGCAAGAAGAGGTAGTCGAGCAGGACGGCCCAGCCCACCAGGAACCCCACCCGGGAATCGATGGAGCGGCGGACGTAGGTGTAGGCGGAGCCGGCCACGGGAAAGGCGACGGCCATCCGGCCGTAGCTGTGCGCGGTGAACAGCATGGCCACGAGCGCCACGAGGTACGCGGCGGGCGCAGCGCCGCCGGTGGTTTCGGCGATGATGCCGAAGATCCCCAGGACGATGATGGGGGTCAGGTACGCCAGCCCGAACAGGACCAGCGAGGGCAGCTTCAGCGTGCGGGTGAGGGTTGTTGTCACGGTGTTTCCTTACGGCTTGTAGGACGGCGGTGTCCAGGTGGCCGGGTTGATCCGGCCTTGGTAGACGGAAAGTTCGACGGCGGGCTCCCCCTCGCGGAACTGCGACCAGGGTCGGTTGAGGTTCTCCGTGCCGTGCGTGCGGACGCGGTCGACGGCGGCGAGGTCCAGTTCCGCGGTGAGCAGCTGCGGTTGATCGTCCGGGGCCTCGGCGAGGGTGGTGCCCTCCGGGTCCACGATGATGCTTTGGCCTCTGCCGGTGGGGCCGGCACAGTTGACGCTGACCATAAAGACCTGGTTCACGATGGCGTTGGCCTTGGCCAGGATCAGTTCCTGCTTCCGGTCCGGGGTGGTGGTTTTGACGACGTTGAGGATCACCTCGGCGCCCATCCAGGCGAGCTGGCGGGACACCTCCGGGTACCAGGCGTCGTAGCAGATGTTCAGGCCCACCCTGCCGATGCCGGGCAGGTCCACTGTGGTGAACCGGTCGCCGGGATCGTAGGGCTCGAACGGGCGCCAGGGGAAGATCTTGCGGTAGTAGCCGGCCAGCTCCCCTTCCGGGGACAGGACCAGCTGGGTGTTGAAGAGCTGGCCTTCCGGGCCGCGTTCGCAGACGCTGCCGGGGACCAGCCAGATGCTGAGGTCTTTCGCTAGCTGTTTGAGCTCTTTGACCCGTGGCCCGTCCAGGGGCTCGGCGGATTCTTGAAGGATTTCCGTGCGCTGCAGGTCCGGGTTTTCGTCGCCGAAGAGGTGCAGCTCGGGAAAGACCACCAGCTTGCTGTGCGGCTGGGCTTCGAGGGCTGCTTTGACCTCGTCCGCGAAGGCCGAGACGGGCTCGCCGATGAGCCGCGGCCGGGCCTGGGCAGCGATGAGGGGAAGGATGCGTTGCATGGGTTTGTCTCCGCGTTGGGGTGTGATCCGGGTTATATTAGATCAGAATGATCCAATAAAGGGAAGAGGGCTGGTGTGGGCCGTAAAGTAGCGGATATGACCCGTCAGCTGGAGGACACCGCCGAGCACTCGCGCCTCGGCGCCGGCAGGATGCCCGGGATGGAGCGCCGCAGTGCCATGGATGCCGTGCGGATGCGGATCGGGATGGCGATTTCACTGGGGCTGCTGAAGCCGGGCGAGCGGCTGCCGGACCAGGAGGACGTGGCCTTGGGTCTCTCGGTCAGCCCGATCACGGCTCGCCGTGCTTTGGCGAGCCTTGCCGAGCAAGGCGTTGTGGTGCGCAGGCGCGGCCGGGCCGGCGGAACGTTTGTGGCGGATTCGCCTCCTACCGAGGTGTTGGCGTCACTTTCCGCATCGCCTGCGGAGTCCCAGGCGGTGAACCGACTGGTGGACCGGCGGCTGCTGTTCGAATGCGCGGTAACACACTATGCGGCGGTCAATGCCACTGACGAGCAGTTGGACGAACTGGAGCGGCTGACCCGCGAAATGGCTGATGCAACCGACTGGTCCTATTACCACCGGATGGACGAGCAGTTCCATCAACTGGTGGGTACTGCGTCATGCCTGGATTCCGCCGTCGAGGTTTATCACGAGACGCTCGCCGAGCTGTACGACTACTTCATCCCCTACCCGATCGAGAAGCTGCACAAGTCCAACCAGGACCACATCACACTGGTGGCTGCCCTCCGCGCCGGCGAGGTTGAGGAAGCCGTAGAGGTTTCCCGGAAGCACGTGGACATCCTGCACCGGACAATGTTTATGGGGCTGGCGCGAGGTAAAGATTAAGCCTTCTTCTGTAAAGGAGACCCGAGCCCAGCCTGCCGAGTTCGAGGATTACCATGAGGCATGGATTCTGCCCTTCTTGCAGTCGTTGTCACGGCCTCTTTCGCTCTCGCCGCTTCGGTTGTGGCGTCACTAATTGCCGCGACAGCGAGCCTGAGAACGCAACGAGGCCAAGCAAAAAACAACGAAGCGCTTATACGCCTGAAGGACCGCCTTGATGCGGAGAAGGCACATCACGAGCGGCATCTGAGTGCGAGGGCTGAGCTAGATAACCTTCGGGAGCCGCTCCTGCTCGCTGCGAATGATTTGCAGCGCCGAATCTACAATATTCGCAACCAAAACTTCTTTGCTTACCTCAACAGTGAAGACGACCACCGACGTGATGTGGCCCTTCTTGGAACACTCCATAGGTTCGCTAGGTACTGGGCACTTCAAGAACTCCTTTACAGCCGTACCAACTTGTTACTCTTTCAATCCGACCCGGATACCCGCGAGGTTGCGGCAGATGTCGCGCGCTTGGCACGTACTTTTGCTTCTGACCGCTCTGCCGGACTCGACCTTATTTTTTGGCGAGAAGAGCAGCGGGCCGTCGCCGAGCTTATGGTCGATTTAGGCAGCACCGAGCCCATACCAACTGTCACTGGATTCGCCACGTTCCGGAAGCGGTATCGCGAAGACCTTCGGAGCGAGACCCCTGAAGACCTTGCCCTCTGGTTGGGGCGCTTTGCTCAGGACCTCCAAGTGCCGGCTGTCGCTCAAAACCATCGACTAAAAGAGCTGGAAGAGAATCTTGACGTTTTGGTCAAAACACTGGAAAAGGGCAGGGCCGCTGACCAGCCTCTCAAGGCCACGGGCCGAGCGTAACCTCTGTTCGGCGCGTTGCGAACACGGTGGTCCATGTCCGGCCCAGACCTCCGAAATTCTGGCCATACGGCCAGACCAGGGGAAGTGTTTATTCGCCGCCACGATCGAGAATCGGGTAATTGGTTCGTGCGGACCGTTTCCCCCGCGAAGGGCTTAACGTAACAGGATGACCCAGTTATGGTAAGCAGCATGGCACGAGGAGACACCGAACTGGCCTTCAAGGCAGCAGCCGCAGCTGATGGCATCGAGCTCACGCAGAGTTACTCGTTTACGTGGATGACTGAGCAGGGACACTTCGGCCTCCCACCAGAGGCGGCCGACGCAGTTAGGTCCCTCCACGATATCTTTCTGGCGCTTGAGGGCGACGCTGCCCCGTATGCCGCTGGGCGTTCTAATGTGTTGCGAGGCGACCTACTCCACAAGCCGACCGGCACCATCATTGAAGTTGATGAACTTCAACACTTCTCAAGCTGGCGGCTAATCACCTTAGACGCTTACCCTCCGGATGCAGCCCTCGGATTCGACCGCGACGAATACATTGACCTATGCCGTCGCAACGCCGTCCGAGCCGACAAGTATCGGGCCTCCAAGCTCGCCAAGGGGTTCCCCAACCCGGGTTCAAGGACGAGGCAGCGCGCCTACTACGACTCGCTGCGTGATTTGGCCGCCTCGGCGATGGGCTTGCCACCTGTCATTCGAGTGCCGGCGATCGACGACGATGGAGCAGAGGCATATCCAAGGCATCGGGACAGGATCGCTCGAGCTCTCTCCATCTGAGGCCGTTATGCTACGTTCCCGGTCCCTAGGACGGAAAGACCTTGCCGGAAGGCTCGTTCCCCACGAATCGCTCGCTTCCGAACCTTTCATTCAAGGGATCGCATCCCCGACCGCCAGTGGCAAACAGCTCTCAGGTCTGTCCAGGGCATCTACCTCATCGCACTGAGAGTTCCTAGTAACATCATTCTGTAAATTGACTTGACATGTTTAGTCATCTCAAAGAGGGTGGTCCCCTGACGGCATGCGACAGCATGCCGTCTTCTATTGGGGGGAATTTTGAATAGCAGATTAGTTCTGGGCTTTGATGCCGGGTGCATGGCTTGCAGCCGAATCGCCGAAGGTGTCGCGGATGCAAGCCACGGAAAGCTTGAGGTTATGAACCTCTCGGCACCCGAGATGGTCGCCTGGCGAGTGGAAGCTTACGGGCACGATGCCCCATGGACTCCAACACTCGTTGAAATAAATAAGGGATCCACGTTTGTGAGGACGGGCGCGAGAATGGAATTCGCGCTGGCATCCAGGTTGGGTCTGCGTGGCGGCTGGCAACTTTTACGGCAACTTGGCCGGCTAAAGCAGGAAGGGGCAACGAATACAAAGAGGTCCCGAGCTGGCGCTCTTTCGTGAAAAGTGCCGTGGGTGCGGTACTGGGAATTTCAATCTTGAGCGGCAGCGGCACATCAGCTGTCGCCAGCCCACAGAAAAACCTTCGAAACCAGCACTGGTTTGACCAGCTGACGGGGAAATCGAAAGTGAACCTCACTGCATCCCAAGCACTGTCGGCATGGCGTGAGTCTTCCCGTTCTGAGCACATGAAAAAGCTAATGGCACTGAAACCTATGCAGTAATCTGCGCGAATGATGACAAGCCCACAGCTTCGCGGAATTGAGGCATCGGAAGAAGTCATTGGCACAGCTTCAGTCAAAGGCGTCCGTCATGACTTGGCTGACGGAGGCAGCATGATTGCTGTCTCTTTCGTTCTCGATGAGATTGTGGTGGCCAATTACACCGTCACGACCAGGTCGGGAGGCAAGCGGCAACTTACGCGGGTCTACCAAGTCACTGGAGCCCAAACATCGCAACTCATAGCCGAAGCAGACGACGGCGTTGCAACTGATATCAGCGCTTTAAGGGCCGACGAGCCTGGCATATTAGCTAATGGCTGCCCTGACTGTATGTACCGCAGGTGCGACGAACAGAACTGGGGATGCGTCCAATCATGCTGTTACGGATGCGCATTTGCCTGCGGAATTTTGTCTACCTGCATAGCATGCGCAACAATCGGGTGCCCTTGGTGCGTAAGCCTCAATTGCTGCAACAGGTCTTCCTGCTACCCGCATCGTCCGGTGCGGACCTTACTAAGGAGCAATCATGTCGATTCAAACCTCGCGAGAAACGAGCACCAACACCTGGAGTCGCACGGCTCGGGTGATTGCATTTGTAGTTGTCTCCGTTGTGGTTCCAGTCCTGCTGTGGCCAGAAGGTGGACAGACACAAGATTCACTGCGGGTCTTTTTGATGGTCTGGTCCGGATGTGGACTGCTTCTGGCCGGAGTCACTCTTGGATCAGGCTTGGGCGTCAGGTCTGTTGTCATCGCAGCCCTCCTTTGGTTTGGGCTGGGAGTGCTGGTTGGCGTCGGCGTAGGGACAATCCCGTGGACGGATCTGGGGCGTGAGCCTATGTGGCAGTTGTGGCTGACACTTTTTCTAGGTGCGGGATACCTGACAGGGCTTAGTCAGCACGGTATCCGTCAGCAGGCGCCTCGATAAGAATTCATAGGCCTCAAGCTGCCAAGCCGTTGCGAGGTGACGATGGATGGTTGAATGCGGAGGGCGCGTCCGGCAAACCGGACGCGCCCTTCGTATGCTCTGAACCCGAAAAAGGGATCGCGGCGGCTGATTCAGTCGATCAGCACCAGCTGCTGGTCACCTTCAGAAGATTCGACACGCGGCTGAGCGTCCCTCTTCCGGTGGTTCAGCCAGTTCGCCACAGCCAGCAGCGCCACGAGCCCGAAGGTGCTCAGGAGCTGGGGACGGGAGTCCTCGCCGATGAAGCCCACCGTGAAGATCGCCGCAAGGATGAGCAGGCCAAAGCACGTGAGCCAAGGGAAGCCGGGCATTCGCAGGGGAAGTTCCGTCCCCTCACGGTCGGCACGGAGGCGCAGCGCCAGCTGGGCCAGGAGCGCGGACGTCCACACCAGCAGGCAGGTCGAGCCCACAATGTTCAGCAGGACACCAAGGACCATCTCGGGGAACGCCAGCTCCAGCACCACCGTGACAACACCGAAGGCAACGCTGGCCAGCACTGCCACAACCGGAACCCTGGCCTTGGACACTGCAGCAAGCACGCGAGGTGCTTCACCCCGCTCCGCAAGGGAGTACGCCATGCGCGAGGCGCCGTAGAGGTTGGCGTTGAGCGCGGAGAGCAGTGCTGCGACGGCTACCAGGGTGATGGCGGTGGCCGCACCGGGCATGCCGGCGGCCTCCAGCACGGCGGCGAACGGGCTCTTCAGCCCCTCCGAACCAACCGGAACCACGGCCGCGATGATGAAGATGGCACCGATGTAGAACACCAGGATGCGCCACAGCACGGTGCGGACTGCCTTCTTCACGCTGCGGGCAGGCTCGGCGGTCTCAGCTGCCGCCACGGATACGATCTCGGTGCCGCCGAACGCGAACGCCACCACAAAGAGCGCCGTGGCTATACCGGCGAAACCGCTCGGCGCGAAGCCGTCGCCCATGAAGTTGGACAGGCCCGGCGACTGCACGCCGGGCACCAAGCCGAAGAGCAGTGCGAAGCCCACCAGCAGGAACGCGACGATGGCCGCCACCTTGAGCAGGGCGAACCAGAACTCGAACTCGCCGAAGTTCTTCACACTGGTGAGGTTCACGGCGGTGAGCACCACAATGAACACGAAGGCCATCAGCCACACCGGCAGGGCAGGGAAGATGGTGGCGAGCAGGCCTGCCGCACCAAGCGCTTCCGCCGCGATGACCACCACGAGCTGGATCCACCACAGCCAGCCCACGGTTGCACCGGCCACCGGCCCGTAGGCCTTGGCCGTGTAGACGGAGAACGCACCGCTGTCCGGGTTGGCCGCGGCCATCTCGCCGAGGGCCCACATCACCAGGATGATGAGGGTGCCGGCCACGAGGTAGGAGATCAGCACGGCCGGGCCGGCCGCCTGGATGCCGGCGCCGGAGCCGATGAAGAGGCCCGCGCCGATGGCGCTGCCGAGGCCCATCATTGTGAGCTGGCGGGGTTTGAGGGCCGCGCCGAGCGCGCGGGCAGACGTCTTTGTCTGTTGTTCCATGAGGATTCCTCTAGTTAGTAGGTGGAACTGTTGGGGATAAAATTTCAGGCCGAGTGGGCTTCCAGGAGCCGGAGCACGCGGTCGTTCGAGGCAGGATCCGCAACGGTGATCCGCACCCCGTCCCCCTGGTACGCCCGGACCATGATGCCCGCGCCGTTGAACGCGTCCACCAGCCTCGCGAGGAGATCGTCATCGGCCCGGATCCACAGGAAGTTGCCCTGGCTCGGCTGCAGCTTCCAGCCCTGGGCTTCCAGCTGAGCCGCCATCCGGGAGCGCTCCTGCCTGACGGCAGCCACCCGCGCTTCCATCTCCTCCCCCGCGTCCAGCGATGCGACGGCCGCCTTCTGGGCCAGCGCGCTCACAGAGAAGGGAAGGGCGGTCCGGCGCAGCCCCTCGGCGATCGCCGGCCCCGCCACGGCGTAGCCCACCCGCAGGCCGGCCAGTCCGTAGGCCTTCGAGAAGGTGCGCAGGATGCATGCGTTCGGGTACTGGCGATAGAGCGCCAAAGAATCGGGGTCACTGCCCGCTTCGGCATATTCCACGTAAGCCTCATCGATCACCACGAGGATGTCCGAGCGGACAGCGGCCAGGAAGGCCTCGATGCGAGAGTGGCTGATCGGCACGCCGGTGGGGTTATTCGGGGTGCAGAGCAGGATCACCTTCGTCCGGTCAGTGACGGCGGCAGCCATCGCGTCGAGGTCGTGGCCCTCGGCGTCGTCCAGCGGGATGCGGACCGGCCGGGCGCCCGCCAGCTCCACCAGGATGGGGTAGGCCTCAAAGGAGCGCCATGCGAAAATCACTTCATCCCCGGCGTCGCACAGTCCGGTGATGATCTGCTGGAGGACGCCCACGCTGCCGGGTCCCACGGCAACCTCTGCGGCGGTGACGCCCAGGTGCCGGGCAATCCGTTCCCGGAGTTCGACGGCGGCCATGTCCGGGTAGCGGTTCATCCTGCCGGCCGCTTCGGCCACCGCAGCGACGGCTGCGGGCAGCGGGTCATAGTGGCTTTCGTTGCTGGCGAGGGCTGCGATGTCCGCGCCGGCGCTGCGCCGACCGGGGACGTAGGACGGAAGGCCGGCGACGGCGCCACGAAGGGCGGGCAGCGCGGTGTCCGGTGCAGTCAGGAGTTGATCGGGGGTCATGAGGATTGATCATGGAAGTGACCCGGCCCACATTGCAAGATACGCTCTAGCCATTGGGACTTCTGCTCAACTTCTAATGTCTGTGGTGAAAATATGACCATCGCGAACCCCCGTACCCTCGATTCACTCGACGGCCGCATCATCCTTGCCTTGGACAAGGACCCCGAAGCCAGCGCCCTGGCACTCTCCCGGACCCTCGGCGTCGCACGCAACACCGTCCACGCCCGGCTGGCACGGCTGGAGCGCAGCGGCGCCCTCCGCTCCTTCAGCCGGAGGCTGGACCCCGCCGCACTGGGCTACGAGCTGATGGCCTTCCTCTCGCTGGAAATCAGCCAGACGCGGTTCGGCTCGGTGGAAAGCGGGCTCGCTGCCATCCCGGAGGTCATTGAAGTGCACGCCACCACCGGGGACGCGGACCTCATGGCCAAGGTAGTGGCCCGCGGCACGGCCGATCTCTATCGCATCACCAACCAGATCCTGGAAATCGACGGGATCCAGCGGACCAGCACCGCCATCTCCGTCATGGAACTGATGCCGCCACGCTACGACGGGCTCATCAGCCGGCTGTCCGAGCAGGAAACCCGCACGTCGGACTAGATGCGGGTGACGAGCGCCGCAAGTGGGCAAATTGTCACTACAAGAACCCACTGCTGCCAAAAGTCCCAGCATCATCCGCGGGTATTGCAAATGTGAAATGCAGGCCACACGCTTCCTGCATGACTACTCTTACCGTCTCCGGCCGCGTGGCGCAGGTTCTCAGCAGCTATGTCAGCGACGTCTTCGGCGTCATGGGCAACGGCAACGTCTACTTCCTGGACGCCGCGGAGCAGCAGGGCCTCCGCTTCACCGCCGTCCGGCACGAGGGCGCCGCGATCGCCGCGGCCGACGCCTACTACCGCACGTCGGGACGCCTCGCCGCGGGCACCACCACCTACGGCCCCGGCTACACCAACGCGCTCACCGCCCTCGCGGAGGCCGTCCAGGCGCAGATCCCCGTGGTGCTGGTCACCGGCGACGCCCCCACCAGCGGTGCCCGGCCGCAAGACGTGGACCAGGCGGCCATCGCCGCGGGCCTCGGCGCGGCCACCTTCACCGTCACCCGAGAGACCGCCGGCGCCATCGCCCGGCAGGCGGTGGACTACGCACTCACCAAGCGCACCGCCGTCGTCCTTGCCATTCCCTACGACCTTGCGTCCCTCGAGGCCGGGGACGAGGAGCTTCCGGCGACGCACGCACCGAAGGTGACGAACGAAGTCGACGGCGGCCTTGGGAAGGCAGCCCGCCTGCTCGCCGGTGCCAGGCGGCCGCTGATCCTGGCCGGCCGCGGTGCGCACCTCGCCGGCGCCGGCCCGGAGCTCCGCGAGCTCGCCGACCGGCTCGGCGCACTGACCGCCGGAACCGCCCTGGCGCTCAACCTCCTCAATGGCGAGGGGTACCTGGGCGTGGCCGGCGGTTTCGGCACCGACACCGCGGCCGGGCTCATGGGCGAGGCGGACGTGGTCCTGGTGGCCGGGGCGAGCCTGAGCCCGTTCACCATGCGGTTCGGGCACCTGCTCGGCCCGGACAGCACGGTCATCCAGATCGACACCGCAGTGGAGCCGACGCACCCGCGGGTGGACCTGTTCGTCAGCGCGGACGCGAAGACGGCCGCGGCACGTCTCCTGCAGTTGCTGGACGGCGGACCTGCGGATCGCGGCTGGCGCGCGGAAGCCCGCCGTCGTCTCGCCGAAGGACCGGTCCACCACCCCGGATCCGCGGAAACCGCGGACGGTCGGCTGGACCCGCGCGCCCTTGCCACGGCGCTGGATGCCGTGCTGCCGGAGCGCCGCACGGTAGTGCAGGACGGCGGGCACTTCATCGGCTGGGCACCCATGTACTGGAACATTCCGCGGCCGCAGGACCTGGTGATGGTGGGGACCGCCTTCCAGTCCATCGGGCTCGGACTCGCGAGCGCCGTCGGGGCCGCCCGTGCCGTGGAGGACGGCCGCACCCTGGTGCTGTCCTCCGGGGACGGCGGGTTCCTGATGGGGCTGGCGGACCTCGAATCGCTCATCGGCGCGGCCCGGAGTGCGATCGTGGTGATCTACAACGATGCCGCCTACGGGGCCGAGATCCACCAGTACGGCTCCCAGGGCCTGACCGAGAAGCCCATGCTGATCCCCGAGGTGGACTTCAGCGGTGTTGCCCGCGCTTTGGGTGCAGAGTCGGCGATCATCCGCTCGCTTTCAGACTTGTCCGCGCTGCAGGACTGGATCGATGCCGGCGCCAAGGGAACCTTCGTGGCCGACTGCCGGATCACCTCAAGCGTCCGCGCCCCGTGGCTGAGCGAGTGGATGCAGGCCAAGCAGGAGGCGACGGCGGTGGCGGGCTAACTAGGTCACAGCTCAGGCCCGGGCTCCCCCAGCGGCCTGCCGCCGAACACCTGGCAGGACGCCGTCGTGGGGCACATTGACGCTGGCACGGCCCGAAACGGCGCAATCCACGGCGTGTCCGTGTCAAAGTGCCGCGGTTCGACTACTCAAAACATGCGGGGAACAAGCCGCCAGAGGGACGTGACCTCGGCCGCGCGCGCCTCGAAGAGAGGATCGTCATGGTCTGACGCCTTCGGATGCGTTGGCCTGGTGTCGAGCCGTTCCACCACCTTCAGCCCGGCCGCCGTGATTGCGGCCAGCAGGTCCTCACGCGTCCGCAAGCCAAGGTGCTCGGCCAGGTCGGAGAGGACAAGCCAGCCCTCACCACCCGGCTCTAGATGGTCGGAGAGTTCGTTCAGGTAGCGGAACAGCATCCTGCTCCCGGGGTCATAGACGGCGCTGTCCAGGCTGGAATGCGGCGTGGCCGGAATCCAGGGCGGATTGCACACGATGAGCGGTGCCCGCCCGGGCGGGAACATGTCGGTCAGGACGGCCTCAGCACGGTCCTGGAGGCCGAGGTTCCGGAAATTCTCAGCGGCGCAGGCGATGGCACGCGGCTCATTGTCCGTCGCGATCACGCGGTGGACGCCACGGCGCGCGAGGACGGCAGCGAACACCCCGGTGCCGGTTCCGACGTCGAACGCCAGCGTGTCAGACGGCAGCGGAGCGGCGGCCACGAGCTCCACGTACTCGCTTCGGGTGGGGAAGAACGTGCCGTAGTGCGGGTGGATGCGGCCCTGCAGGGCATCGACGTAGACGCCATTCCGTCGCCACTCGTGGGCGCCAATTGCCCCGACTAGCTCATGCAGGGACACCACGGAAGATTCGCCGATATCACCGTACGCTTCAACGGCGGCCTGCCGGATGTCCGGTGCGCGGCGCAGCGGAATCACCGGGCCCGGATCAAGGGGAATCAGCAGCAGGCCCAGGATGCGTGCACGATGCGAGCGGGACTGGCGATGCCGGTAAAACTTTTCGGCCGGAGTTCCTGCGATCTTCTTTCCGGCGCCTACCCGCCGGTCCAGGGCGTTGAGGATCTGCCGCGCGTTCTGGAAGTCACCGTGCCAGAGCATCGCGATCCCCTGTGACGCCATCCGGATCGCATCATCGGCCGTAAAAGAGTCGGAGACAACTTCGACGCGCCCCGGCGCCGGCCTGCCGTTCGCCGAACGCCATCGCGCGGTCATGCTCGCACCAGCCTCGACCCAGGTTACGAGGGCGGGCTGCTCCACCGCAGCTATGTGCGCGGGCTTGGGGTCTGTCGGGATTCCAACGGGAGCTGGCGTGTCGGTACTGATAAAGGTCCATTCCATGCGTCAGAGGAGCCGATCGGCGACTGACGATTGCGGCGGTAATCCACGACATAGAGGGCGACGGCCCAGGATTCCGGACTGTCATCCGGCCGCGAACCGAGCTTGGTTGATGGCCGCTGGAGCCGTTCAACCTGCATTGTCAGGATACAGGTGTGCCGTGATCCACCGCGGCACCCAGCCAGTGCTGATCCCGAAGTGGATTTCAGCGGGATTGCCCGCGCACTCGGTGCCGAGTCGGCGGTCATCCGCTCACTGGATGACCTCTCCGCACTGCACCACTGGATCGACGCCGGCGCCCAGGGAACCTTCGTGGCCGACCGACGGATCACTTCAGAACATCCCTTTGTGTCCGTCTCTATTCCGGCTTGGCTTGAACGGCATGCTACGTCACCCGAGCAAAACGAGCCCCGCCTACAGCACCGCGCGGCGGGTGAAGACCAGATGCACCACCCCGCTCGGGGACGGAGTCGCTTCAATGTCGAAGCGTTCTTCGAGGCTCTCGAGGCCGTCCCAGAGCCGTTCACCCCGGCCCAGAAGGATCGGCACGAGGACGATATGCATATGGTCTATCAGGCCGGCCTGGAGGAACTGCCGGACCGTACTGGCGCCGCCGCCGATCCTGACGTCCATGCCGGGCGCAAGGGCACGGGCCTGTTCCAGCGCGGAGGCAGGGTCCGCGTCAACAAAATGGAAGGTTGTTCCGCCTTCCATTTCGAGGACCGGCCGGGGATGGTGTGTCAGGACAACCACAGGAGTGTGGAACACAGGGTTATCGCCCCACCACCCCTTCCAGTCCTCGTTCTCCCAGGGACCGCGCTGGGGACCGAACTTGTTGCGCCCCATGATTTCGACGCCGACCCCGGGTCCCCACTGGCTGGCGAAAGCCTCGTCGACGCCGAAAGATCCCTCCGATTCCCCATGGATGCCCATCGCGCGGAAGGTCCGCGTCTCGAAGGCCCACTCCATCAGCCGTGTGCCTGCGTGGCCGAAGGGAGCGTCCAGTTGCTGGCCTTCGCCGGTGCCGAAGCCGTCGAGGGAGACGGAGAAGTTATGTACGCGGACAAGGGACATGGCGTCTCTCCTGAAGTGGTCGTTGGCTGTCACTGTAGGGCGGTCGGCCCCCACCGCTCAAGGCCTGATGCGGGACTCTTTGGTGCTGCTGATCCCGGCGCCGTTACCCTGTTTCTGATGAGCACCCGAGACACCCCGGCACAGATCGGGGACCTGCCTCCCCTGGGCCGACCGGCCAACAGCGCCCTGCTGCAGTCAGGCATCACGACGCTGGTGCAGGTGGCGTCGCACGGTCCTGGTGAGCTGCTCGCCCTGCATGGCGTGGGTCCCAAAGCAATTCGACTCCTCGAAGCCGCGCTGCAAGAGCGCGGACTCGAGTTCACCGACCCTTCGTAGCGGACAAACGGACGTAACAGCCGCCCGTGGCTAAGCCCCCTGGCCGCTGTACCGGTGGCACCCAACCCGTGCGCCGCCGTCGTGCGCCCAAACACCGAAAAGCCCTGGCACGTACGTACGTCGCGCCAGGGCTCCCGTGTCCGTTCTGGAGCGGGACTTATTGGTCCTTGGGTTCGTCGGCCGCTGCCTCACCGTCATCGCTGACTGGCTTGTCGTGGACCTTTTTCGGGATCTTGCCCTCAACGTCCGCGGGGACGGGAGGGTCCTTCTCTTCATCAGTAGACATAGGCCAAGCCTAGAGCTGCATCTCGGCTGCCGCCTCCCGGACGCAAAACTGACGGCCACCCCAGCATCCGGGTGGCCGTCAGTTTTCAGTGCCTGCTGGTGTTACTGCTCAGCTTCCGCGGCGGCGGCCGCCTTGACGGCGTCCTTCTCGGCCCGGAGCGCCTCAGCGTCGTGCTGTTCCTCGGCCTTTTCCTGGTGGATGACCACTGCGAACAGCTTCTCCATCTCCTTGGCCACTCCGGCAGCCGAGGCCGGATTCTGGCCGGTCACCAGGCGCTCGTCAACCACAACCTTTTCCTCAAAGACACCGGCGGAGACGTGCGTGGCGCCCTGCTCCTCAAGCCGGTCTGCCAGGAAGAACGGAATGACCTTGTCCTTGCCTGCAGCGACTTCCTCGTCATTGGTGAAGGCGGCCACCTTGCGGCCCTCCACGAGGCGGAGACCGTTCTCCAGCTCCACGTTCAGCAGGCCGGCCGGTCCATGGCAGACCGCGCCCACCAGACCGCCGTTGTTGTAGACGCTGGCCACCAGGTTCTGCAGGCCTTCGCTGTCCGGGAAGTCCCACATGGTGCCGTGGCCGCCCACGAGATAAACGGCGTCGTACTGTTCCGGATCCACGACGTCGACGCGGGCAGTGTTGTAGAGGCCGGCGCGGGTGGTCTCGTCTTCCGTGAAGGCGACCTGGATGGGGTCTTTCGTATCCACCTCGTCGCGCGGGGGCTGGCCGCCCTGGATGGACGCAAAGTCGACGAAATGCCCGGAATCCTTGAACACCTTCCAGGGATGTGCAGCCTCGGCCACGTTGTAGCCGGTCTTCTCTCCCGTATCGCCGATCGCGGAAACGCTGGTCAGTACCATGAGGATTTTCTTCATGAAATGCTCCTTTCGTCCGCCTTCCACCCTACGCCCCGGCCGATCCGCAGCCCCCGAGCTGGGCTCAGGGCTGGCCTGTGGGGACGAGCCGGTAGGCGAACCGGCTGTCCAGGCCACCGGGTCCCATCGTGAGGTTGGCCCCCTCGGTGGGCAGCACCAGGGGTGCCTTGAACATGCTCCCGCCGCAAGGGACTGACACGGGGGCGAGGAGTTCCGCTCCGTTCCAGGTGGAGACGGACAGCTCGGCTACCGGCAGTCCGGCGCACACGAGCTGGAGTTCGTACTGCCCCGGGGCGGCCGCCACGCCGGCGGTGGTGGTGGTGTTCCCGCTGCCGGTGCCCCGCAGCTCGCCGGGCACAGGCGGTCGCAGCTGCTGCGCTGCCCAGTCTGAAAGGTCTTCGAGCTCCGAAAGCCTGCGGTCAGGGTTGGCCTGCACCTTGACGCCCGTTGCGGCGGGTCTGCCCGTGGGCGGCACGGCGCTGATGGTGAGGGGCCCGCCGTCGTGCCTGACAAAGCGGTCCAGCGTGGAGGTGCACTCAAAGCTGGACGCTTCCGGGACGCCGTCAGCTTTCACAAGGGTGAGCTTGGCCCCGTAGACCCCTGCGCAGGCGCCGGTGACCAGGTAGTCTCCGGGCGCCAGGTCAAGGGACAGCTTCCCGGCAGGTTCAGCCTCCGACGGCATGCCGGGGTCGGCAGGGGACGCTTCGAGCAAGCGCGTGACTTCGTTGACGTTGTCCTTGAAGGACGCGGCCGACGGCGTTGCGGGCGGCGGGGACGACGGTGCCGGCGGCTTGTCCGGGCCGCTGTACTCACACCCCGCCAGCGGCATGGCCAGAACGACCGCAAAAATGAACGTTGTTATACGCCGGGCCGGCATCCCCCCAAGAGACATGACCCCGAGTCTACGGTCTGCCCACGCCGCGGCACGGAATCCCAGGCCTGCTCCGCTGCCCGTCCATCGCCGCGTGCGGTTCGCCACTTTGCGCGGGCACCCGGAATACCGAAGCGCAGCCTTGCCGTTGTGGCAGTCATGAAGGCAATTACTTACAACACTTACGGAAACCCGGACGTCCTCGAATTTGGTGATCAGCCAATGCCAAAGGTGGGGCCCGGCATGGTGCTGGTCAAAGTCAAGGCTGCCGCGGTGAACCCGGTGGACTGGAAGATCATGGCCGGCGGGCTCGACGCCGTCATGGACCTGGAGTTCCCCGCCATCCCCGGCTGGGATGTGGCAGGGGTAGTGGAGTCGGTGGGCATCGATGCCCGGCAGTTCCAGCCCGGCGACGAGGTCATCGCCTATGGCCGCAAGGACTACGTCCACGGCGGAAGCTTTGCCGAGTACATCGCGCTGCCGGAGCGGCTCCTGGCCCGGAAGCCGGCCTCGCTCGGATGGAACGAGTCAGCGGGCCTGCCGCTGGCCGGACTGACCGCCTACCAGGTCCTCAACCGGCTGGGGCTGAAAGCAGGCGAAACCGTCCTGATCCACGGCGGTTCCGGAGGCGTGGGCTCCCTGGGCATCCAGATCGCGGCGGCCCTCGGCGCGAGTGTTATTGCCACAGCCTCGGAGAAGAACCACGAATTCCTCCGCTCCCTGGGAGCCGAGCCGGTTGCGTACGGGGACGGGCTCGTGGAGCGCGTGCGGGCACTGCGCCCGGACGGCGTGGACGTGGTTGCCGACTTTGTGGGCGGGAATCTCGACGCGACGCTGGCGGTGCTGGCCGAGGGAGGCCGGCACGCCTCGATCGCGGACAGTGAAGTGGAACAGCACGGGGGCGACTGGATGTGGGTCAATCCCGTGGGAACCGACCTTCAGGAACTGGCCGATCTGGTGGACAGCCGGAATATCCGTGTGGAGATTGCCGAGGTCTTCCCGCTGGACAAGGCCGCGGACGCCTTCCGCTCAAACATGGAGGGGCACACCCGCGGCAAGATTGTGGTTGCGGTAGACCAGGTTTCCTGAGTCCAGCAACAGGTTGGCGCCGGGCCGGCCATCGCAGTGAAGGAGTGTCGAAAGCCAGGTTCCCTGCACCGCCTTTACCCTGCCATGTCCACCCGGACGCCAACCCCCTGCTCAACCGCGGCGTCGTACAGCAGCCGCCCGATCGCCACGTCCTGCATCCCGATGCCCACCGAGTTGAACAGCGTGATGTCCCCTTCAGCCGTGCGGCCGGGAACCTGGCCGGCAACAACCTGCCCCAGCTCACCACGGATGTCGTCCACGGAAACGGCACCTTCGGAGACGGCCATGAGCAGGTCACCGGATTTCTCCGCGACGGTGGCGATGCTGTCCACGAACAGGCTGGACCGGGACATGCCGTCCGAGTCGATTTCCCGGTGGGTGCGGCGCGGGCGGGCGCCCACTGCGTTCACGTGCAGGCCGGGCAGGAACCAATCGCCCCGCACCAGCGGCTCCACCGACGGCGTCAGCGTGCACAGCACATCAGCTGCCTCCACCACGTCCCGGACCCCACCCGCGGCCACCACCTTCACGGGCAGATGGCTGATCTTCGCCCGGAACGCCTCCACCGTGGCCCCGCTGCGGGACCACAACACCACGGTGTCGATCGGCAGCACCGTGAGCATCGCCTCCACATGCGCCACAGCAAGCGCGCCGGCACCGATCAAACCCAGGGTTGAACTGTTCGGCCGCGCAAGGTGCCTGCTGGCGACCGCACTGGCGGCGGCCGTCCGCACCCGCGTGGGCACCCTGCCGTCCAGCAGGGCCAGGCATTCCCCTGTCCGCTGGTCCGAGAGCACAATGCTGGACCGCTGCGTGGGCAGCCCTGCCTCGCGGTTCGCCGGGATATCGGCCAGCAGCTTCACCCCGGCCAGCTCCTGCGCATCGCCCAGGCCGGACATCAGGATGAACCGCCCGTCCGAGGACGGCAGGTGCAGGGACGTGGGGGCAGGCTGGCAGGCTTCGCCCGTGGCAATCGCGGCAAAGGCCTCCTCGACGGCGGCGATGGTGGCCGGCATATCGGCCAGGGATTCAAGAACGGAAGCAGTAAGCACAAGCGTCATGTTCACCTCGAAGTGAAGGGGCAACTAAAGAAGGAAACAGTTGCCAGGGGCAGATTGGAAGCAGGAAAACAGCTAGGCCGGGCTGCGGGTCTTTCGCCCGCGCCGCGGCACCGGCTCGCTGGGCAGGCGGTCACTCAGATGGGGCAGGGAGGCGTGCCGCCCCCGCTCCACATGCGCACTGGCCAGGGCCTCGGCCAGCGCGGGCCGGCCCTCCGCGATGGCATGCACCAGCTCGGCGTGCTCCTCCCACATCCCGGGGGTGTCCCGCTCCGGGGTCAGGCGGAACAGCCAGCGGACCCGGCCGTTGAGCAGGCTGGACAGCCGGCGCAGCAGGTCGTGGTCCGCCAGGCGCACAATCTCCTCGTGCAGGTCCGAGTTCCGGCCGGAGGCCTGCTCTTCCGGAACACCGGTCCGCGCATATTCGAGCGAGGCCAGGAGGTCCTCCGGGCTGGCGCCCCCGGCCACGCGAAGCGCCGCGCACTGCGCCGCGAACGGTTCCAGCCGCAGGCGCAGGTCAAACACCTCCACCGCATCCCGCAGCGTGAACGTGTGCACAAAACTTCCCCGCCGCGCCTCGGAATGGATGAACCCCTCGGCCTCGAGCAGCGGAAGCGCCTCCCGCAGGGGTATACGGGAGACCTGCAGCTCCGTGGACAGCTCCCTCTCATTGAGCTTGCTGCCGCCGGGAAGCTGCCCGGAAATGATGCGTTCACGCAAGGCCTCGGCCACCTGCTCGGACAGGCCGGCTCCGGACTCCGAAGGCTCTTGGTTCCCCATGGCTCCTCCTCAACTTTCAGGGTCAAAAATGCCCTTTGGTATGCCAAGCATGCACTTTTAGACGGCAATACGCCAATATTGCTCTGTTTGGTATTCAAAAGTTTCCGGCATGTTTAACCTCCGTGACGTTCCGGTCAACTGGGCAGGATCCCCAAAAACCGCCCTTACGCTGTGATCGGAACCCCTGCTCCAGGGGTAAGCAAGAACAACTTCCTGAGAGGGGGCACAGTGCCCCAGTACCTGATTAAACGCACCGGCCAAGCGGTCTTCACCCTCTTCTGCGTGCTGACCTTCGCCTTCATCCTGGGCCGGGCCACGGGCAAACCGGCCGGCCTGCTCCTGCCGGACAACGCCACCGCGGCAGAGGTGGACGCCCTGAACGGTGCTCTGGGCTTCAACGAACCCCTGCACGTGCAGTACCTGACCTTCCTGGGCAACGTGCTCCACGGCGACTTCGGCATCTCCTACCGCCAGCGTGAATCCGCGCTGGCCCTGATCGCCGAACGGCTCCCCGCCACGTTCGAGCTCGCCTTCTGGTCCTTCCTGCTGGGCCTCCTGCTGGCCGTCCTGGCCGCCACCGCCATCCAGCTCACCGGCAGCCGGACCCTCCGCTCCATCTTCATCTGGGGCGGCTCGCTCCGCCACTCCGTTCCGGACTTCTTCTTCGCCCTGCTCGCCGTGCTCCTCTTCTCCGTGGCGCTGGGCATGCTGCCCTCCCTCGGCCGGACCAGCCCGGCAAGCCTGGTGCTCCCCGTCCTCACCATTGCCACCGGCCAGTTCGTCCTCTACGTCCGGCTCATCGACGCTGCCCTCAGCGACCAGGCCGGCCAGGACTACGTCCGCACCGCCTTCTCCAAAGGCCAAAGCCGCGCCCGGGTCCTGTTCTCCCACATGCTCCCCAACTCAGTACTGCCCGTGCTCACCATGGCGGGACTGAACCTGGGTTCCCTCCTCGGCGGGACCGTCGTCGTCGAGGCCGTCTTCGCCTGGCCCGGCCTGGGCCAGGTGCTCACCGAGGCCGTCAGCCAGCGCGACTTCCCCATTGTCCAGGCCGGACTGCTGGTGGTGGCCCTGGTCTTCGTCACCGTGAACCTGGCCGTGGACCTGCTCTCCGCCAAGATCGATCCGAGAGTGAGCCTGGCATGACCCAGCAACTGCTGCCCACCGACCCCACCGGGCTTCCCGCCGCCGCCGGCGAAACCAACGGTCCCCCAGCGGACCAGCAAGGTAAAGCACGACGCCGCCCTGCCGCCGGCCGCCGCAAGCGCGGCGCCGCGTCCCCCGCCTTCGTGGCCGGGTGCGTGATGCTGGGCCTGGTGTTCCTGCTCGCCGCCGGCGGCGCCCTGCTCCCGGGCTACGACCCCTTCGGCCAGGACCTTTCCGCCGCCATGCGCAAGCCCTTCACCGATCCGGACCACCTGCTGGGGACCGATTCCCTGGGCCGGGACATGCTCAGCCGCCTGTCCCTGGCAAGCTTCGTCACGCTGGGCATAGCCCTCGCCGTCGTCATCCTGAATGCGGTGATCGGCACCGGGCTGGGCATGGCCGCCGGCTACTTCGGCGGCCGCCTGGACTCCGCCATCACCACCCTTGCCGACGTCAACCTGGCCATGCCGGTGGTGCTGCTGCTGATCGCCGTCGCCGCCGTCACCGGACCCAGCGCCACGGTGACCATCGCCACCCTGGGGCTCACCTACTGGGTGGGTTACGCCAGGGTCAGCCGGAACCTGACCAGGTCCCTGCGGAACCGCGACTTCGTCCTGGCGCCGCTGACCCAGGGCGGCGGACACGGCTGGGTGATCCGCAAGCACATCCTGCCCAACGTCTTCTCCCAGACCCTGATCATCGCCGCCACGGACATCGCCACCATCATCCTCATCGAGTCCTCGCTCGAGTACCTTGGCCTGGGCGTCCAGCCGCCCGTCCCCAGCTGGGGATCGATGATCTTCGAAGGCCAGAAGTACCTGGGCACCAACCCCTGGCTGGCCATCCTGCCGGGCATCGTGATGTTCCTGACCGTGGCCGGCGCCCAGTTCACCAGCCAGCGCTTCACCGCCGAAGGCACCACCGGCGCACTCCTCCGGAAAGGACGCACAGCATGAACACTGCCTACTCCGGCCCCCTGCTGTCAGTGCAGGACCTCACCATCGAAGCAACGGGCGACGACGGCCCGGTACGGCTGGTGGACGGCGTCACCTTCGACGTCCACCAGGACGAGGTGTTCGCCCTAGTGGGCGAATCCGGCTCCGGAAAGAGCCTGACGGTCCTTGCCATCATGGACCTGCTGCCCCAGGGCGTACGGATCGCCTCCGGACGGATCCTGTTCCGCGGCCGGGACCTCGCCCTGCTGCCCGAATCCGAGATGCGCCGCCTCCGCGGCAAGGACCTGGCCATGGTGTTCCAGGACCCCATGTCCGCCCTGAACCCCCTGCAGCGCGTGGGACGCCAGCTGGCCGAAGCCGTGAAGCTGCACGCTTCCGGACTGAACCGCAAGCAGGCCGCGGACAAGGTCCACAGCCTGCTGGCCGCCGTCGGCGTTCCCGATCCGCAGGGACGCGCCGCCTCCTTCCCGCACCAGTGGTCCGGGGGCATGCGGCAGCGGGCCATGATCGCCATGGCCATGGCGCACGATCCAGGCCTGCTGATCGCCGACGAACCAACCACCGCCCTGGACGTCACGGTCCAGGCCCAGGTGATGGACGTCCTGGCGGAGGCCCGGACCCGGGCCGGCTCGGCCATGATCCTCATTACGCACGATCTTGGCCTGGTGGCCGAAGCCGCGGACCGGGTGGCCGTGATGTACAGCGGCCGGGTGGTGGAAACCGCCGGCGTGCAGCAACTGTTCAGCTCCCCCGCCCATCCCTACACCGCCGGGCTGCTGGCCAGCATCCTGGGCGAAGGGACCGCCGGCGGACGCGCCTTCGCGATTCCGGGTTCGCCCCCGGCCGCCGCTGAACGGCCCGCCGGCTGCGCGTTCCAGCCGCGCTGCCACCTCGGACAGGCACGGGACGAATGCACCGCCGCGCGGCCGGTGCTCACGCTGCTCCCCACGCCCCCGTCAGGCGCTGACGGCCCGGCACACTCCGTCACCCAGGCAGCCGCCTGCCACTATGCCGGCCAAAACACCCTCCAGCTGCTGAAAGGACAACCGGCATGAGAACCGACACCCCGGCCCCGCCCTTCCTCGACGTCCTGACCGTCCAGGACCTGACGGTGGAGTTCCCGGCCCGCGGCCCGCTGTTCTCCCGCCGCACGCTTAAGGCGGTCAACGGCGTCTCCCTGCATGTGGCCCCCGGTGAAACCCTGGGCCTGGTGGGTGAGTCCGGCTGCGGCAAGTCCACCCTGGTCCGCACCATCCTGGGCATCAACAAGCCCAGCTCAGGATCCGTGGCGGTGGGCGGCCGGAACCTCGCCGGGCTGCTGAACGGCCGCCGCCGGCAGGAACGGGCCCGGATGCAGATGGTGTTCCAGGACCCCTATTCCTCGCTGGACCCGCGGATGAGCGTGCATGACATCGTCGCCGAGCCACTGCGGATCAACGGCCAGTACACCGCCGCCGCGGTGAACGCCCTTCTGGAGCAGGTGGGGCTCACCGGGGCCATGGGCAGCCGGCGGCCCTCCGAGTTCTCCGGCGGGCAGCGCCAGCGGGTGGGTATCGCCCGGGCCCTGGCGCTCAAGCCCGAACTGCTCATCCTGGACGAGCCGGTGTCCGCCCTGGACGTGTCCGTGCAGGCCCAGGTGATCAACCTGCTCCAGGACCTGCAGGCCGAGCTGGGCCTGTCCTACCTGTTCATTGCGCACGACCTCTCGGTGGTGCGGCAGATCAGCCACCGGGTGGCCGTGATGTACATGGGCAGGATCGTGGAAACCGGACCCGTGGCGGACGTCTTCACCCAGCCCCAGCACCCCTACACCCGGGCGCTGCTGTCCGCCGCCCCCGTGGCAGACCCGGCCGCCGCCGCAACCCGGCAGAGGATCGTGCTCCGCGGCGACCTCCCGGACGCCGCCAACCTGCCGTCCGGCTGCTCCTTCCGCACCCGCTGCCCGGTGGCCACGGACGCGTGCGCCGCCGTCGTACCCCAGCTCCTTCCCCCGGTGCCCATCCAGGCGGACTTCCCCGTCCGCCCGGCGCACCAGTCCGCCTGCCTGCTGGTCCACCCCTAGGCACCCGCAGCCCCACTCAGCACTTCCACCCTCCGGCCGCACTGGCCACCACACCTTCCAGGAGAACCCATGCCGATGTCCCGCGCCCGCTCCCCGTTCCGCCGCGCCCTGCCCGCCCTCTCCGTGGGGCTTGCCTCCGCGCTGATGCTCTCCGGCTGCGCCGGCGGCTTCGAATCCACCTCGGACTCCTCCGCCGAGGCCGGCACCGGAGGCAGGATCGTGGCCGCGCTGCCCACCGATCCCACCTCCATGGACCCGGTGAAGACCGGCAGCCTGGTGGTCCTCTCCGTCTTCTTCAACACCTTCGACCAGCTCACCAAGATCACCGCGGACGGCTCGCTGGAACCCAAGCTCGCCACCGAATGGACGCCCAACGCGGACCTGACCACCTGGGACTTCACCCTCCGCGAAGGCGTCACCTTCACCACCGGCGAGCCCCTCACCGCCGATGACGTGGTGTTCTCCTTCACCCGGATCCTGGAGGACCCCACCTCGGAAAACTTCGGCTACCTCAGCTCACTGGCCTCCGTGGAGAAGGTGGACGATCTCACCGTGCGCTTCACCATGAAGGCCCCGTTTTCCGCGTTCCCCCGCAACACATCCCTGATCTCCATCGTCCCGGACCAGGCCTACGCCGCCATGGGTCCGGAGGCCTTCGCCGCAGCCCCGGTGGGGTCCGGGCCGTTCAAGTTCGAGAAGATCCAGCGCGGCGTTGCCTACGACCTGGTGCGCAACGACTCGTACTGGGGCGAGCCCGCCAAGCTGGACGCGGTGAGCCTGGTGCCGGTGGCCTCGGACGAGTCCCGCGTGAACGGCGTCCTTTCCGGATCCCTGGACGTGGCGCAGATCAGCCCCGCCCAGGTGGAACCGGTCAAGGGGTCCGGCGCGGCGAATGTGCAGTCCGAGCTGTCCAACGGCGTGGTATTCCTGGGCGTCAACTCCACGGCCGGCGTCCTGGCTGACGAAAAGATCCGCCGGGCAGTGGGGCTGGCGATCGACAAGAAGGCCATCACGGACACCGTGCTGTCCGGCCTGGGCGAACCGGCCACCCAGATGCTCGCCCCGGCCGTTGAGGGCTTCGTCAGCGGACTGTCCGACGGCGGCTACAACCCGGACGAGGCGAAGAAGCTGCTGGCGGAGGCCGGATACAACGGCGAAAGCATCGACTTTGAGTACGCGCTGGACGGGCGGATCCCGCTGAGCGGCGAGGTGGCCCAGGCCATCCAGGGCTACCTCACCACCGCCGGAATCAAGGTGAACCTGGTGGGGGCGGACCAGGCCAGCCATACACTGAAAGTCCGCAACCGGCAGATGAAGGGCATCTACTTGAACACCTGGGCACCGTCCACCGTGGACGGCGATCTGCCGCTGACCGACTTCTACGAGAAGGCCGGGAACAACAACTACGCCCAGGACCCGCGCACCGCCGAGCTCGCCGTCAAGCAGCGCGGCGTTGAGGGCCAGGACCGGCTGTCCGTGTTTGAGGAGCTGCTGGGCCTGAGCAACGAGCAGGGCTACTACATCCCGCTGTACGTGCCCGCCAACAACTTCGCCGTGGACACGAAACTGGACTGGACCCAGCGCGCCGACGGCCTCTACGACTTCTCCACGACAGGACTGAAGAAATGACCCTGGTTCTCCGCAACGTCCGTCCCTGGGGCGGGGACGCAGCTGACGTAACGCTCGACGGCGGGGTGATCGCCGCCGTCGGGCCCGCCACCCCGGAAGGGGCTGCTCCTGCGGGTTCGTCCCCGGGAAGTGCCGCCGTGGTGGAGGGCCGCGGCCGCATCCTGCTGCCGTCATTCTCCGACGTCCACGTGCACCTCGACTCCACCCGGCTGGGCCTGCCGTTCCGCCCGCACACCGGCGCGCCGGGCGTGTGGGACATGATGCTCAACGACCGGCAGAACTGGCGCGGCGCGGAGGCTTCTGTTGCCGAACGGGCCACCATGACTTTGGGGGCCATGATCGAGCGCGGCACCACCCGGGTGCGCAGCTACGCCCAGGTGGATGTCGACGCCGGCCTGGAGCGGTTCGAGGGCGTCCTGGCCGCCCGCGAGGCGCACCGGGACCGGGCCGACGTTGCCGTGATCGCGTTCCCGCAGGCCGGGCTGCTGCGGGAGGCGGGCAGCGCCGAGGTGCTGGAGGAAGCCCTCCGGATGGGGGCCGACGTGGTGGGCGGGATCGATCCGTGCGCCCTGGACCGCGACCCCGTCCGGCACCTGGACATCGTGTTTGGGCTCGCCGAGAAGTACAGCCTCCCGGTGGACATGCACCTGCACGAGCCCGGCCAGCTGGGGCTCTTCAGCGCCCAGCTGATCCTGGAGCGCACCAAGGCGCTGGGCATGCAGGGGCTGGTGACCATCTCGCACGGCTACGGGCTCGCTGACCTGCCGGCGGCCCAGCTGCAGGAGCTGATCGACGAGATGGGGGCGCTGGATGTTTCCATGGCCACCATCGCCCCGGCCGGCGCACCGCTTCCCCTGCAGCAGCTGGCCGCCGCCGGCGTCCGCGTCGGGCTGGGCCAGGACGGCCAGCGGGACTACTGGTCCCCCTACGGCAACGCGGACATGCTGGACCGCACCTGGCAGCTGGCGTTCACCAGCAAGTTCCGGGCCGATGAGCTCATCGAGCACTGCGTGGCCGTCGCCACCATCGGCGGGTCCAGCGTCATCGACCCGCAGGCGCCGCGCGTTGCCTCCGTGGCGGACCGGCCCGGCCTGGCGGTCGGCGACGCGGCGGAACTGGTGCTCGTGGAGGGCGATACCGTGACGGCCGCCGTGATGGACCGCTTCCCCGGCCGCACCGTCATCCACCGCGGCCGTGTGGTGGCTGACGCGCTGCAACTGGTTTAAGCCAGCCTGCCGCCGTCGTAAATTTACGACGGCGGCAGGCTGGCCGGGTGCCGGAGGGCTGAAAAAACCCTGAATCCCTCCGGCAGGGTACGGTATCTGCCTACCTAATACCCCCTCCTGCCTCCCCTATCTGCTTCCGCTGCGGTTCAGGATGTGGCGAGCAGACATAAAGTGTTCCCTCCGGGAGGTGAAGAAACGGCCTCCGTGTCGCCGACATCACCCCGAGGACACCACTATGCGTCTGCTACGCCTTTTCATTGCTCTGCTACTCGCCGCAGCCGCCACTGTGGCGCTCCCCGTCCCCGCCCAGGCAGCCGATCTCGGAAAGCCGGGGCCATCGTACGCAGGCGACGGCGTGAGAAACCCTACTGCTGACAAAGCGCAGAGCAAGCTCTGGTTCCAGGATGGGAGCTGGTGGGGGCTGTTATGGAGCGCGTCCGCAAATGCGACGAAGATCCACCGGCTCGACGTCGCGACCCAGGCGTGGCAGGAGACGGCAACGGTTGTTGATGCACGGGCGAGTGCGCGCGGTGACGCGCTGTGGGACGCAAAGGACGGCAAGCTCTACGTCGTGTCCGGCACGACTGTGGAATCGGAGTGGAGCTCTCCACCTTCCCAGGAAGCGGTGACTTCAGGGTCCGCACAACTTCACCGCTTCAGCTACAACGCCTCGACGAAGACCTACTCACGGGACGCCGGTTTCCCCGTCACCCTTCACAGTGGGAGTACGGAATCGATTACGGTGGCCAAAGACTCCGTCGGCAAGCTGTGGGTCACCTACACGGTCGTCTCGGCGGACAACAGCAACCGTGTCTATGTCAACCACTCGACGACGAGCGACACAGCATGGGGGACTCCGTTCGTCCTGCCGACAACAAACGCCCAGGTGCACCACGACGATATCTCTGCAGTCACGTCGTTCCAGGGCGACAAGATCGGAATCATGTGGAGCAACCAGCGGGCGGAGCACAGGAAGTTCTACCTGGCCATCCACCAGGACGGTCAGCCGGAGAACTCGTGGCAGACAGAGGTGGCCTACGGGGGCGGAAACAACTGCACCGGGGGATGTGCGAACGACCACCTGAACCTCAGGCAACTGACAAGTGACGGCAGCGGCCGCCTCTACGCAGCAATCAAGACAGCCCACCGGAACGTCGGTCAGACGTTTGCGGCGCTCCTGGTGCGCGACGGCAGGTCCCAATGGACCAGCGCGCAGTTCGGCGCTGTGGAGGATGAGCACACCCGGCCCATGGTCATGATTGACGAGGAGCACCGTCAGGTCTGGATGTTCGCGGTCGCACCGGAGGAGGGCGGCACCGTCTACTACAAGAAGTCGCCGCTGGACAACGTTTCCTTCCCTCCCGGCGCCGGAACGCCAATCATCAGCAGCGATACCGACACGGACATCAACGACCCCACATCAACGAAACAAAACGTCAACGGTCAGACAGGCCTGGTGGTGTTGGCGGCCGCGAGCACCCCCAACGCCCGGTACTGGCACGCCCACATAAATCTTGGGGACACACCGCCGGGTGGTGGGGATACGACTGCGCCGACGGTGACCGCTGTGTCCCCGGATGACCAAGCGACCGGGGTGGCGGTGACCACGAATGTGACCGGGACCTTCTCCGAGGCGATGGACGCGACCACAATCAACGGCACCACCGTGACGCTGAAGAACGCTGCCGGAGCTGCCGTGACGGCCGGGGTGACCTACGACGCCACCAACAGGGTAGTCACCCTGGACCCGAACGCAGACCTGGCCGCTTCCACGGCCTACACCGCGTCCATCAGCACCGGAGCGAAGGACACCACCGGCAATGCGCTGGCCACGGCCAAGACGTGGACCTTCACCACCGCCGCCGCTGCCGGCGGTGGCGGCGGAACGGCCGAGACAATCACCCTTGAGGCGCTCGAGGACAGCTACGTCTCCAGCGGTGCCACCACCACCGACTACGGCGCAGCCACCGTACTGGGAGTCGATTACAGCCCCACCGCAATCAGCTACCTGAAGTTCGACCTCGGGCCCCACGCGGGCAAGACAATCACAGACGCCAAGCTCCAGCTCCGGGTCACCAACGGCTCAACAGGCAGCCAGCGGGTCAAACTCGTCTCGGACGACACCTGGACCGAAAGCGCCATCCGCTACAACTCCCGCCCGCCCCTCGGAACCCTGGCAGGGACACTGACCGGCGCCACCACCGCCGCCACCTACAGCGTCACCCTCGACCGGGAGGCACTCAAAACCGAACTGGGCCAGAAACTCTCGCTAGCCATGGACTCCTCCAGCAGCGACGGACTCGACTTCGCCTCCAGCGAGAACACCACCACCACCAACCGGCCCAAACTCATCCTCACCCTGACCTCCCCCTAGGGGCCGTGGCTGAGTGAGTGGAAGCAGCTCATCACCCGTGATCACAAGTGCCATACTGAGCCATGGCTTTAGGGATGACCCGGGGTGGAACAGCGCTGAGGTACGCCGTGGTCTCGGTCCTGCTGATCGCGGCCCAGGTGGGCAGCATGTGGTTTCACTCAGCCGGTGTCTACCAGGGAGACGCGAACGTTCCGCTCAGGAAATTCCCGGAGGACCTGGACGTCTTTTTCGTTCTGACTTTCGCCCCCACGATCGTCGGCCTCAAATACCTTGCCTACGACGCAGCCGTGAGGGCGTTCACCAAGGACTAGAGGACCCCTGCACTGCTCCTCTGCTTCGGTGCCGGCTACGCGGCCGCCTTCGCGATGGACGTTGCCTGCCTGTTTGCGGCGTCGAGGCCCGTGTCCGATTCGGGGCTCGCCATCCTGGGCACAATCCTGCAAAGCCCGCTGGCCCTCGTCGCCGCCGGGGGCGTTATCGCCGCGACTGTCCTATTGAAGGACAGGCCCCCGAACACCAGGGCCACACGCGCCACCGGACCCTAAGGCAGCCGCCGTCGTAAATGTACGACGGCGGCCTGCTGCTCGTCTGCCCGGCTCCCCTACTGTCAGGCGCCCTATTGTCCCGGCGCCCGGTAGGTCGGCGTCTTCTTGGCGGCTTCGTCCAGATCCTCCACCGTCAGGAGCGGCTTCAGGCGGACGTTGACGTTCCCACTCGAATTGATCAGCAGCGACAGGGCAGCGGCACTTGCATCGTCCGGCGCCTCAAAAACGCCAAGGACGTCGTAGTAGCCAAAGGCGTAGTAAAAACTCTCCAGCGTTCCGCCGACGGACTTGAGGGCCTCCACCAGCGCCTCACGCCGCTTGGTGCCGCCTTCCTGCATGAGCCCCTTGATTCCCTGGCCAACGTAGGTGGCTTCAAACAAATACTTCGGCATGATGTTTTCCTCCTGTATTCGCGGTGCAGGAGCGGCCCAGATCCGGCCCTTCATTCCGTGGAAACGGGGTGTTGGACCCCGCTATCGCAGAAACTATTCCTCCGCCTGCAGGCAGTCAATAGGCCGCGGATTGCCAGCTGGTTTCGAAGCCTGCGTGCCTAAGCGGTGGGCCGATTTCGTGCTCCTTTCAAGCACCCGGCGTACCCTGATGCCATGGAATCCGAGGTCCGGAACCTGACCCTGCGCACCGACATCACGGTGCCGTGCCTGATCCAGGGCGACGCGGGCGCGGCACCGTTGCTCCTGCTGCATGCGTGGGGCGAATCGCGCCGCTGCTTCGACCGCCTGCTGCCCGGGCTGGCCGGCTTCCGGGTCTATGCACCGGATCTCCGCGGCCAGGGCGAGGCGGACAAACCCGTGGGCGGCTACTCCCTGGCGGAACAGGCGGAGGACGCGGCGGCCATCCTGGACGCAGCCGGGGTGGAGACGGCGTTTGTCCTCGGTTCCTCCAGCGGCGGTTACGTGGCCCAGCAGCTCGCTGCATCGCATCCCGGGCGGGTGGCCGGGCTGGTCCTGGTGGGGTCGCCGCTGAGCCTGCAGGGACTGCCGGCCTTCGCCAAGGAGGTGGACCGGCTGGCCGACCCCATCGATGAGGACTGGGTCCGGTCGTCGCTCTCCTGGTTCACCCTGCACCAGCCTGTTCCGGACTGGTACCTGGAGGAGCGGGTGCGCGACGGCGTCCGGATGCCTGCCCACGTGTGGAAGAAGATCCTGGCCGGGCTGACCGCTGCCGCCCCGCCCACCGAAGCCGGCGCCATCCGGACGCCTACGCTGATCCTCTACGGCGGCCAGGATGACCTGCTGCCACGGCAGGACCAGGAGGTCCTGGCATCGCGGATTCCTGGAGCCGTGCTGACGGTCTATCCCGACGCCGGGCACCTGGTCCTGTGGGAGTGCCCGGAGCGGGTGGCAACGGATGCCGCGGCCTTCCTGCACCCGCTCAAGAACACCCCAACCGGCCCAACCGATTCCGGGCCCTTCTATCACGGCACCAAGGCGGACGTGCGGCCCGGGGACCTGCTGGTACCCGGCTACGCTTCCAACTACGGGGGACGGAAGGCTGCGAACCACCTCTACTTCACGGCCACCCTGGACGCCGCCACCTGGGGCGCCGAACTCAGCGTGGGTGAGGGGGCCGGCAGGATCTACCGCGTGGAGCCCACCGGCGCTTTTCAGGACGACCCCAACCTCACCGACAAGAAGTTCCCCGGCAACCCCACCCGGTCCTACCGCACCCGTGAACCCCTCCGCGTGCTCGGCGAGGTTCCGGACTGGCAGCCGCACTCCCCCGAGGCGCTGCAGCACATGCTCAGCCACCTGGAGGAACTGAAACGGCAGGGCATCGAGGCCATCGACTAACCCGGGCAAGGCCGTTCGGCCCTACCCGCATCAGGCAAGCCGGCACACGCTGAAAGAAGCAGGCATCAGGGCCCAACGCCCGCAGATCCTGCAGCAAGCCCCTACCAGCCCGCGGGCTCTGAGGAACGTTCCAAAATGCCAATCGCGAAAGGGCGGCACCCCCAACGCAGCCGGGCCGCACAAACCGGGAGCCCGCGGCGGGACGCCGTCCGGCGGGTCCTCCTGGCTGCCGGGCCGCTGTCTTCGCTGCTCTACGTGGTGGCCACGGACGGGCTGGCGGCATCCCGATGGGAGGGGTACCGCCGCACGGAGCAGATGGTGAGCGAACTGTTCGCGGTGGGATCCCCCGGCCGGGACATCCTCGTCGTATTTACGTGGCTCTATACAGCCCTGTTCACCGCTTTCGGTGTGGGCGTATGGAATTCCGTGCAGGGGAACCGCGCCCTGCGCATCGCGGGCGGCCTGCTCACCGCGTACGGGCTGTGGAACATCATGGGGGCCCTGTACCCGCTGACGCTGGGAGTCGATGCGTCCGTTCCCATGCATATCTTCGCCACGAACATCCAGCTCGGACTGATGGTGGCCGCGATGTGCTTCGTGGCGGCGGGGTTCCACGGCCGGATGCGGTGGTATTCGATCCTCTCGCTCGCCGCTTCTGCGCTCATGGGCATGGTGGCGTTCATGGCAGCTCCCGGCCCTAACCTGGTGCTGGGCATCGGCGAGCGGATCAGCATCGGGGCGTTCCTGCTGTGGGTGGCAGTGCTCGCGGCGGCGCTATGGAGGAGGCCGCTGCATGCGCCCGCCGAGGAACGGCCGGATCGATCCGCTCGTTGAGGTGTTATGGGAAAGCGCGCTGCCATCTCGGCAGGACTGTTCGTGGCTGCAATTGCACTGGCGGTAGGGCTGTACCTGTTCCAGCCCTGGCGGCTCTTCACCAGCTCCACCGTGACCGAGGACATTCCGGCCGCTGCCCCGGCCGCCGTCGCGTCCCAGGAATCGTCGGCGGAGCCCAGCGCCCCCGCTGCATCCACCACGCCCAGCGTGCCCGCCGCGCCCGCCGCTCCGCGTGAACTGGCAACAGGCCAGCTCATCAGCCACGAACATGCCAGCTCCGGAACGGTACGGATCCTTGAGGTCGCGGACGGGAGCCGGATCCTCCGGCTCGAACGCCTTGACACTTCTGATGGGCCGGACTTGAAGGTGTGGCTGAGCGATGCCCCGGTCATTGAGGGAGTGGCAGGCTGGCACGTCTTCGACGACGGCGCCTACTTGGACCTGGGCGCGCTCAAAGCCAACAAGGGCGATCAGAACTACGAGATTCCGGCTGCAGCTGCTCTGGGCGACTACACCTCGGTCAGCATCTGGTGCGCACGTTTCGCTGTGTCCTTCGCCGCTGCCGAGCTGAACACGTAATCCGTGCTCCGGCCCGGAACGTCCGTCCCTGGGGCGCGCACACCGCTGGCGTAACGTTCGACGGCGAAGTGACCGCCGCTGTCGGGCCCGGGCGCGTGCCGTCCGTTTCGCGATCGTGGGTTAGAGCAGAGCGGTGACGACGGGGATGCTGGTGGTGAGTCCGAGCGCAATGAAGACCACGCCGGAGATGCAGTGGATCCATTGGGTAACCGCGGGCCGGTTGAGCCAGGTTCCGGCGGTGTGCGCACCGAGAGCGACGACGGCGAGGTAGCTGCCAATGACGGCTGCCACGGTGCCGCCAACCACGGCGACGACGTAAAGCGGACCCGCGCCGGTGGGGCTGAACTGCGGTATGAGGGCGAGAAAGAACAACCCGGTCTTGGGGTTCGTGAGGCAACACAACACCCCTGCACCGAACGCCGACCACCTCGTTGGGATACCCCCTCCTGGCTGAAGGTCACCGGCAGGGGTATCAGCGGAGGCATCACCTGGGCCTACGGCGAGGAGGGTGGTGGCGCGTGGCCCCTGCGATCCGGCCACAGATCCTGCTGCCACCGATTTCCTCGCTGCCATGCGGGCGCGGGTGTGGGTGGTGAGGGCGCGGTAGCCGAGGTAGAAGAGGTAAGCACCTCCCAGGACGCGAAGGGTGTGGAAGGCCACGGGCGAGTCCCGGAGGAAGGCTGCAACACCCGCAGCAACCAGGCCCGCCCACATAAAGATCCCTGACGCGGAGCCGACGGCGACGAAGATCCCTGCGCTCCGTCTGCGCAATGCGTACTGGAGGGTCAGCAGCGTGTCCGGCCCTGGGGTGATGGCGAGGATTACGGCTACTCCCAGCAGGGCGAGGTAGTTCGATGTGTCCACGGGAACGGCCTTTCGGGCGGGTCGGGCAGGGATGGCGGCGGAGCGCCGGGCCTCAGGAGGGGGTGTGGTGCGGAGGCCCATTTTAATCCGTTGCCCCGCACCTTCCCCTTCACTTTGGCACGGGAACACCGTGAGGGACCAGCAAGTATTTCCGTCGAATTATCAGGCATCGGCATACAATCGGCACATGCTGGATCCCCATAAGCTCATCATTCTGCGGGCGGTGATCGCTGCCGGTTCCGTTCAGGGCGCGGCCGCAGGCCTGCACCTCACTCCCGCCACGGTGAGCCAGCACTTGCAGGCCCTGGCCAGGCAGACCGGGCTGGTGCTGTTCGAGAAGAGTGGCCGGGGCATCGAGGCCACGCCGGCTGCCCTCCATCTGGCGGAGGAAAGCAGCCAGGCGCTTGCTGACCTGGAACGCCTCGAACGTACGGTGGCAGACCTCAGGGCAGGCCGGGCCGAGCGCATCACATTTGCTTGTTTCGCGTCCGTCGCCCAGGCGTGGATGCCGCATGTGGTGGGCGTGCTGCGAACCGCCTCTCCTGAAACTGTGGTGGAGATCAGCATCAACGAGCTCCACCCGGGCGGAGGACGGCACCAGCCTGACATTGACATCCGCAACGAGGCGCTCGATGCGGACCCGCTCACCATTGAGGGCTATCAGCGGCATGTCCTGGCCGAGGAAGAACTGCGGCTGGTCCTCCCCCTGAACCACCCGCTGTGCTCGCAGGACGCAGTGGCCCTGGTCCAGCTGCGGGACGAAGCATGGATCGACCACGACATTCATGACGGCCCGACCGGCCGCATCATCACCCGGGCCTGCACAACGGCAGGGTTCACTCCACGGTACGTAGCCCGGCTCGATGACCACCATGCCGCGATCAGCCTTACCGCTGCCGGCCTGGGAGTGACTCTCCTTCCCGGGATCGCGCTGTCAGGACTCCCCGAAAACCTCACCGACCGCCCCCTTACCGGTCCCACAGTGAGCCGCCGCATCGTGGCCTTCACCCGCACACACCCCGTCCGGGCCCGCCTCATCCACACCGCACTCACAGCACTCCGGGAAGCCGCTGCACCGAAAACTGTCCACGCGCAGCCGGGAAAGTAGGGCACTTCTCCCCTGTGCACCACGCGTCGAGGGGACTAGCCTGATCCGCATCAGTGCCCACCGCCGTCGAGGAGCCGTTATGCCCGGGTTTGTGCAGATCATCGAGTTCAGGACCTCACGTATCAAGGAAATCGAAGAGCTCGGCCGACCCTCAAAAACCGAGGGAAGCACTGCGCCCACGTTCCGCCGCATTGTTGCCACGGCGGACAGGGACCACCCGGGGACCTACTTCACCATCGTGGACTTCGATTCCTTCGACTCGGCAATGGAGAATTCCGGCCGGCCGGAAACCTCGGAGTTCGCCGCCAAGATGGCGAAGCTTTGCGACGGGCCCGTGATCTTCCACAACCTGGATGTCATGTGGGAGGACACCGGAGACGGTGCGGGCAACGGCTAGGAGCAGGACATGGCTTCAGGAAGCACTGAGCAGGGCAGCGCCGGGCCGGACCTGGTTGTTGATCTCGGCAACATGGCATCAGCGTCGCTGGCCGCCGTGGGCGGCAAGGCCCTCAACCTAGGCCGGCTTGTTGCCGCCGACTTCCCCGTTCCGCCGGGCTTCTGCCTGACGACGGCGGCTTACCGGAATGCCGCACCCACGGACATGGACGCCATCGCCGCCCGACTGGGCGGCATGGAACTGGACAGCATAGAACTGGACGGCATGGAACTGGACGAGGTCGGGCTGGATAGCCTCCTACCGGGCGGCACCCGCCGGGACGGTTCAGAGAGGCTGGCCATGGCGGAAACGTCCGACGGCGGTCGCGGACTTTCGCACGACGACCGGGACAGCCTCGCGCAGCAGGCCCGCGATGCCATGTTGGCAGCGCCGGTGCCGCCCGTTGTCGAGGCCGCCATCCGTGACGCCTACGCCGCGATGGGCAGCGGCCCGGTGGCGGTGCGCTCCTCCGCCACCGCCGAAGACCTCCCCTTCGCCAGCTTCGCAGGGCAGCAGGACTCCTTCATGGACGTGGACGGAGCCGACGCCGTCGTCCAGGCCGTCCGGCGCTGCTGGGCCTCGCTCTGGACGGACCGGGCGGTGGCCTACCGCACCACGAACGGGATCAGCCACCGCGAGGTGGGCCTCGCCGTCGTGGTTCAACGTATGGTGGACGCCGCCACGGCCGGTGTACTGTTCACCGCCAACCCCGTGACCGGCACCCGGACCCAGACGGTCATCGACGCCAGCTCGGGGCCGGGACAGCAGGTGGTGTCCGGCACCGTGAACCCGGACCATTTCGTGGTGGAGACGGCCTCGGGCCGGATCCTGCACCAGCCAAAGGACCAGCCGTCCACCCTGACCGGGGTGCAGCTTCGCGAACTGACCTCCCTTGGCGACGACGCCCAGCGGCTGTTCGGCGCGCCCCAGGACGTGGAATGGGTGATCGACGACGGCGGCAAAGCCTGGCTGACCCAGTCGCGGCCCATCACCACCCTCTACCCGCTGCCGGAGGAGGACCCGTTCACCGGGCAAACCAGCACGGTGGGGCCGGCCGGCGCAGCGCCAGGCGCGGACACCCGCGTTTACCTGTGCGGCACCCTGATGCAAGGCCTAACCCGCCCCCTCACCCCGATGGGCCTCCATGTGCTGGCCCTTATGCGCGGCAACAACAGCGGGCCGTGGAAAACCCTGAACCCGGGCCTGCGGATGTACGTGGACCTGACACCCATCCTCCGCAACAAATCGGGCCGCGAGGTCATTGCCAAACTGCTGCCGCTCGCGGACGGACGGTCGGCAGCGATCCTCCCTGCCCTCCTGGACGATCCGCGGTTCAGCGTTGCCCGGCCACCCCGCAGGAAAGCCGGCCGCAAGGACAAGACCGCCCCTTCCCGGACGCAGTCCAAAGGCGCTGAAGGCACCCAGGGACTGGGCGTCTTCCTGGGGATCATTCCCGGCATGGTCCGTGCCCTGCTGTGGCCGGACCGGGAACTGCGGAGGGCGCGGCGGTACCAGGACCGCCTCGCAGCCCGGCTGGCCCTCCCGCTGCCGGCCACTGCGGCCAGGCGGCTCCAGCACACCGAGGACATCCTTACCATTACGTTCAAGGGGTTGATCCAGGCCTCGCTGCCGGCCCCGGCCATGGGGTACCTGATGCTGGCCGGTGCCCGGAGGCTGCTGCGCGGAATTGCCGAGCCGCGTGAACTTGAGGCTGTGCTGCGCGGGCTGCCCCACAACGTGACCACCATCATGGACCTGGAGCTGTGGCACCTTGCCGTGTCCCTGGGGAAGGACCCGGAAGTCCGCAGGGCGTTCAGTGGGCTGACACCCGGAGACCTGGCGGTCCGCTTCAAGGCGGGCACGCTGCCCGGCGCCGCCCAGTCCGGGCTGCAGGCATTCCTGTCCCAGTACGGCCACCGGGCGGTGGCGGAGATCGACCTGGGGATGCCCAGGTGGTTCGAGGAGCCGGACCACATTCTCGGCATGGTCTCCAACTACCTCCGCGTGGAGGATCCCGAACAGGCCCCGGACCGCCAGTTCGCCAGGGCCGCCGGGCACGCGGAGGCCCGGATCAGCGAACTGGTGGAGCGTGCCGGGACGGAGAGCCGGCTGCGGGGGCGCCTGGTGGCGTTGTGCCTGCACCGGACACGGCAGCTCGCCGGCCTGCGGGAACTGCCCAAGTTCTGCATTGTGCTGGTACTGGCGGAGATGCACCGGCAGCTGGCGGAGGTGGGCGCCGAACTGGTGAAGAACGGAACCATCGGCGACGCCGGTGACGTGTTCTTCCTGGACTTCGACGAACTGCGTGTGGGCCTTCGCGGCGCGGACCTGAAGGGAATCGTCACCCGCCGCCGTCGGCTGTACGACGTCGAACTGCGGCGCCGGCGCATTCCGCGCCTCCTGCTTTCGGACGGCACCGACGTGGAAGCCGCCATGATGGCGGCCGCCGCCCTGCCGCAACAGGCTGCCGCGGACCGCCTGACGGGGACACCCGCTTCCGCGGGCACCGCCACCGGGAGGGTAAGGGTGATCATGGATCCTGTGGGCGCCCGCCTGGAACCAGGCGAAATCCTGGTGGCCCCCTCCACGGACCCCGGCTGGACGCCGCTGTTCATGACGGCAGGCGCGTTGGTGATGGAGATGGGCGGTGTCGTCTCGCACGGGGCGGTGGTGGCCCGCGAGTACGGTATTCCCGCCGTGGTGGGTGTTGCCGATGCCACCACGCGGCTGCACGACGGCCAGAGCATCACGGTGGACGGTGCGGCCGGTACCGTGACCTGGTGAGGCGGTTCACCGGGCGTTCGGCCGCCGGACTGTCGATGGCGGGCAGGGGCATTGTTGGGACATGATCTGAAGATGCGCCGATCCGGAAAGACCCTGTCCTGGTGGGTTCCGCCAACTCTGCGTGGCTACAGGATGGAGTGGCTGCGCCATGACCTGCTGGCCGGCACCGCGCTTTTCGCAATCCTGGTCCCCGCGGGCATGGCGTACGCCCAGGCCGCCGGCCTGCCACCGGTGACCGGCCTCTACGCAACGGTGGTGCCCCTGATTGTCTACGCAGCTGTGGGGCCGTCACGCGTGCTGGTGCTGGGGCCGGATTCCTCGCTTGCCCCGATGATCGTTGCGGCCCTCATCCCTTTCGCCGCGGCCAACGATGAGGAATCCGTGGCGCTGGCGGGGCTCCTGGCCATCCTGATCGGCGTCATTCTGCTGTGTGGTTCTGCCCTGCGGCTGGGAATCGTCACGGGACTCCTGTCCAAGCCCATCCGGCTCGGCTACCTCAACGGCATCGCCTTGCTGGTGGCCGTGTCCCAGATTCCCACCCTTCTGGGGATTTCCGTGGAAGGCGGCACACCCTGGGAAAGACTCCTCGCCGCGGTGCCGAAGGTACTCGCCGGGGAGACCAACATGGCGGCACTGCTGATTGGCCTGGCCTCGCTGGCGCTCATCCTGGTTCCCCGCTCGCTGAAATGGAAAATACCGGGCGTGCTGATTGCAGTGGTTGCGTCCTGCATCGCCGTGGCCCTGCTGGAACTCCAGGGGCGCGTCCGGGTGACGGGCGCCCTTCCGCAGGGGCTCCCCGCGCCTGCCCTTGGCGGCATTGGCTGGGCCGACGTCCTGGCGTTGTTGCCCGCGGCCGCGGCCATCGCCCTCATCGTCTTTGTTGATACCGGAACCCTGTCCCAGTCCCTGGCCGCGGCGGAGGACAAAAGGGTCTCCGGCAACCATGAAATGGCTGCCCTGGGTGCGGCCAACGCTGCCAGCGGGCTAATGGGCGGCTTCCCGATCTCGGCCAGCACGTCCCGCACGCCCGTGGCCGTGGAGTCCGGGGCAAAAACCCAGGTCACCGGCGTGGTGGGCGCCATCCTGGTGCTCGGCTTTATGCTCCTGGCGCCCGGCACCACCGAGTTCCTGCCGGCCGCCACCCTTGCCGCCATTGTCATCGCCGCAGCCGCAGCACTGGCCGACCCTGCAGGCGTGCTGCGGCTCATCGGCATGAGCCGCAGTGAATCGCTGGTGATGCTCGCGGCGTTTCTGGGGGTCACCATCCTGGGGGTCCTCACGGGCATCGCCGTTGCCGTTGGCCTGGCAATCCTGGACTTCCTGCGGCGGGCCTGGGAGCCCTACCGTGCTGAACTGGTGGATGTGCCCGGGGTGCCGGGATACCACGACGTAAGCCGCCATCCGGATGGGGAACGCGTCCCCGGCATGCTGATCCTGCGCTTCGACGCACCCCTGTTCTTCGGCAACGGAGCGCTGCTGGGGTCCTTCGTGCGCAACAAGCTGGACCAGGCGCCGCCCGGCACCGAACGCGTGGTTCTGGCGGCAGAGCCCGTGACGGGAATCGACACCACCGCTCTGGACGAGCTGGTGCAGCTTGACGAATGGCTGGAACGGCACGGCGTGGACCTGGTGTTCGCCGAACTCAAGGGACCGGTTAAAGACAGGCTGTTGCAGTACGGCATGGCCGCCCGCTTCTCGCCCGGACACTTCTACCCGACGGTGGGCGAGGCAGTGCGGGCGTTCCAGCGGCGCTGACAGCGGAGTTCCCTAGCCGAACAGCGCCGCCACCCGGGTCAGGGTTTGGTAGATCCCGTACGCCAGCGGGACACCCACCAGCGCCCAGGCGACGGCGAGTTTGCCGGTGGACATTGTGGCGGGCGCCTTCGCGCCGGTGTTGTGTGCGGTGCTCATCTCAGGCCTCCATGGCAGGTTCGTGTGCCCGTCCGCGGTCCGGGCGGGGTTCGTGGAATCGTGCGTCCACCGGCTTGACCATCAGGTTGGCCAGGAAGCCGATCACCAGCAGCACCACCATGGTCAGCAGCGCCGGCTGGTAGGACACGGCGTTCAGCTGGCCGGGCTTGCCCTGGGCGTCCAGGAACGCGTTGACGATCAGCGGCCCGGCCACACCGGCGGCGGACCAGGCGGTCAGCAGCCGGCCGTGGATGGCACCTACCTGGTAGGTCCCGAAGAGGTCCCGCAGGTAGGCCGGCACGGTGGCGAAACCGCCGCCGTAGAAGGAGATGATGACGAACGCCAGCGCCACGTAGAGGACCGTGGTGGTGGAGCCGGCCAGCGCCAGCACCGTGTAAAGCACGGCGCCGACGCCCAGGTACACCATGTAGATGCGCTTGCGGCCGGTGATGTCGGAGGTGGCGGACCAGGCAAAGCGTCCGGCCATGTTGCCGATGGAGAGAAGCCCCACGAAGCCTGCGGCGACGGCGGCACTCACCAGGGAGACGCCGTCGGACTGGCGGAAGAAGTCCTGGATCATCGGCGCGGCCTGCTCCAGGATGCCGATGCCTGCGGTCACGTTGCAGAACAGCGCGATCCACACCAGCCAGAACTGCCTGGTCTTGACGGCGTTCTTGGCCGAGACGTTCTCCGTGGTGACCAGCTTGGCGGCCTTGACCTTGGCGGGATCGAACCCGGCCGGCTTCCAGCCGTCCGCGGGGACCTTGATGGTGAAGGCGCCGAACAGCATGTAGGCGAGGTAGACGACGGCGAGCGTGAGGAAGAGCTTGCCCACGGCATCGCCGCTGGCCACCCAGTCCGTGGCACCGGAGTTGGGATCGTACATTCTGAGCAGCGCCGTGGAGACGGGGCTGGCGATCAGCGCGCCGCCGCCGAAGCCCATGATGGCCATGCCGGTGGCCAGGCCCGGGCGGTCCGGGAACCATTTGATCAGGGTGGACACCGGTGAGATGTAGCCGATGCCCAGGCCGATGCCGCCCACCACGCCGTAGCCGAGGTACACGAGCCAGAGCTGCTGGGTGAAGATGCCGAGCGATCCGATCAGGAAGCCGCCCGCCCAGAACATGGCTGACGTGAACATGGCCTTGCGCGGGCCGTTCCGGTCCACCCAGGTGCCCATGATGGCGGCGGACAGGCCCAGCATCACGATGGCGATGGAGAAGATCACGCCGATCTCGGTCAGGCTGGCGCCGAAATGCTTGACCAGGGCCGTCTTGTACACGCTCGTGGCGTAGGCCTGGCCGATGCAGAGGTGGACGGCGAGCGCCGCGGGCGGCACCAGCCAGCGGTTGAATCCCGGCGGGGCAACGGTTCGTTCTCGGTCCAGCCAGCCCATGGTGCTCCCTTGCTCGTCAAAGACGTCAGTGTCCTGTAGCTGCCGCAGCGCATACCCCTCCAGAGGCGAAAGTCCCTCTTACGCGCTGCGGCCTCCGGCAATCATGGGGCAAATAGTAAGCAAACGTATCTTTAATGCGGTGGGCGGTAGGTAATCCGCGACGAACGGCGCCGCCGGAGCACGGTGACAAGGGAGGCTGCACCTGCCAGCACCAGCGCACCAGCCCCGGCGGCGACAGCAGGAAGCGCAACATCGAAGGAACCCTCGGCGATGACTGCGCCTTCGGATGGAGGTGCTGAAGGAGTGGCGGCGGCGGCCGCCGGCGGGTCTTCCCTGCCCGCGGCGGCCGCAGCGGCGGAGCCGTCCGATCCGCCGTCGAACACGGTGACTGTCTTGCTTCCCCTGTTGACCACGGCCACCGAACCATCTGCCGCAATTGCCAGGCGGCCGGGGTCCTCGCCCGTGGCAAGTGTTTGGGCCACGGCATCAGCTCCCGGCGGGATCACCGAGACTGTATTGTCCACACTGTTGGTCACGTACACCGTTCCGTCCGGACCGGCCGCCACCTCCTGCGGTCCGCGGCCCACCCTGATCCGTTGCGACACGGTGGTGCCGGCGGGCTCGATGACGGCGACGTCGCCGGAGAGGACGTTCGCCACGTAGACAGTTCCATCCGGCGCGGCGGCGATGCCGTGCGGGCTGGACGTCCTCCCCACGTCAACGGTGTGCGAGGGGCCTGCGGCACCGGCGGGAATCACGGTGACGGTCCCGGCGTGCTGGTTGGCGGCGTACGCTGTGCCGTCCCTGGCCACCGCCACCTCCACCGGGAAGGGGCCGGCGTCCAGGACGCGCTCCACGCGGGTTCCACCCGGCGGAACCACCGAAACGGTCCCCTCGGAGGGACTGGCCACATACAGCGACCCGTCCGGTGCTGCGGCCAGCCAATGGTTGCCCTGCGTCAACGGAATGGTCGCGGACACCCCGCTGGCACCGGGCGCCACGACTCCCAGCTCCGTCTGCTGGGACTCGGTGTGCTGGAGCACGTACACCGTTCCGTCGGCAGTGACGGCCAGGGACGTTGAAAAATGGCCCACCGTGATGTGACGGGAGGCCTGGGCCTCGCCCGGCTGGTAGACGCTGACGCCGCCCACCCAGTTGTAGTCACTGACGTACAGAGCCCCGTCGGGACCGTACGCAATACCCAACGGCTGCCCGACGGCGTCAATCACCGTGGCATCGGCGGCGGACGCCGGAACGGCTACGACGGCGGATGCGAGCAAGATTGCGGCGCCGGCCAGCAGCGCCGTCCGGACGGAAGAGACCATGCCGGCGGCACGGCGGAACAGCTTGTGAAGCACGGTGTTTCCCCCAAAACTGCTGCCGACCCCGCGGCAACCCTCCGATACTACCGCCGGCCGCCGGGTTCGGAACCTGACTTTGGACCCATGGCCACCCGCCCCTGGCGGTGCCAGTATGTGAGCATCAGGTTCACCCCCAGGCGCCCCCAGCCGGGCAGCAAGGACGCGCGGCCATGACCTATATCAGGGACCTCAGCGATGTGGGGCCAGGAGACGTTGCCGTAGCGGGCGGCAAGGCCGTGGGGCTGGGCGGCCTCATCCGGGCCGGGCTGCCGGTCCCGCCCGGGTTCGTGCTCACCACCGCCGCGTACTCAGAGTTCGTGGACGCCAACAACCTCGCGGCCGGCATCCAGGAACTCGCGGCGCTGCCACCGGAGGCGGAGCCGCAGGCGTACCAGGATGCCTCCCGGCGGATCAGCGCCCTGTTCGCAACCGGCACCATGCCCGCCGGGATCGCCGCCGAACTCGGTGCCGCCTACGGGCGCCTCGGCAGCGGAACACCCGTGGCAGTCCGCTCCTCCGCCACGGCCGAGGACCTCGCCTCGGCCAGTTTCGCGGGGCAGCAGGAAACTTCCCTGAACGTCCGCGGCATGGTGGAACTGTCCACGGCAGTGACCGGCTGCTGGGCCTCGCTCTGGACGGCGCGCGCCATGTCCTACCGCGCGCGTGAAGGCGTGGAACCCGGCCAGGTGCGCCTCGCCGTCGTGATCCAGCAGATGGTGGAGGCCGAGGCCGCCGGGGTCATGTTCACCGCCAACCCCGCCAACGGCCGGCGGGACCAGACCGTGATCAGTGCCGCGTGGGGCCTGGGCGAATCGGTGGTCAGCGGGACGGTCACCACCGATGACGTGGTGGTGGACACCGGGACCGGCTCCGTGCTGTCGCGGCGGACAGCGGACAAGGACGTCATGACTGTCTATGCGGAGAACGGCACCCGGGAGCAGCCGGTGGCGGCAGCCCGCCGTCGTGAACCCGTCCTTGATGACCGGGAGGCGGCGGAACTTGCCGGCCACGGACAGCGGGCGGCCGGGCACTTCGGTGCGCCGCAGGACATCGAGTGGGCGCGGGCCGGCGGCAGGTTCTTCATCCTGCAGTCCCGCCCCATCACCGCGCTGCCCGAGCCAACGGCGGACACCCCGGAGGCCTGGCCCGTGCCGTACCCGAACGGGCTCTACTTCCGCGCGAGCATCGTGGAACAGCTGCCGGACCCACTCTCGCCGCTGTTCGCCGACCTGGTGGACGGCTCCGTGGCAAAGTCCCTGCAGGCCCTGATGGCGGAGGCCCTGGGCAGGAACGTCATCCGCGACGGCGACGTTGGACTGCCCACCGTGAACGGCTACGCCTACTACTATTACCGCACCTCGGGACTGCTGCGGATGACAGGCCGACTGGTGCCGGCGGTGGGTGCGCTGGCCCGGGGCAAGGCCCACATGGGGATCGAAGGCTGGCGCGGGTTCTCCCACCCCCGCTACGGGCAGGCCATCAAGGACTGGCAGGCAAAGCCGCCGGCGGAGCTTACCGGCGAGGAACTGCTGGCGGGCGCGCAGGCCCTGCTGGACGCCGGCACCGTGTATTACACGGCCGTGCAGTCCATCATTCCGCTCGCCACCAGCAGCGAGCTCGCCTTCCGCACCTTCTACGACAAGCTGGCCCGGCGTGCCGGGGATCCGCCTGCCCAGACGTTCCTCCTGGGGTACGACAGCGAACCCATCCGGGCGGAGAAGTCCCTGTGGGACCTGGCCGCCTGGGCCCGCAGTGACCCCGGTCTGACATCAGTGCTGCTGAAACGGCCGACGGCGGAGCTCGCCGAGTGCCAGCGCACAGGGTCGCCGCCCGCAGGGGTGGACGACGCCCTGTGGCAGGAGTGGCGCTTCGCCTTCCGGGAGCACCTGGACCTCTACGGCCATGCGGTCTACAACCTTGATTTCGCTACCCCGGTGGCCGCCGATGATCCGTCCACCCTCCTGGTGACGGTGAAGTTCTACCTGCGGGGGCAGGGCACCGACCCGCATGAGCGGCAGCGGCTGTTGACCGAGCGACGGGAGGCTCTGACTGAACAGGTGGCCGCCCGGCTGGGGCCGCGCCACCGGGCCGCCTTCCTCCGGCTGCTCCGGTGGGCCCAGCACACCGCGCCAATCCGCGAGGACGCGCTGGCCGACGTCGGACTCGCGTGGCCGCTGCTGCGGCAGATGCTGCTGGAACTCGGGCGCCGGCTGGTGGCTTCCGGCGTCATCACGGAGCCCGCCGACGTGTTCTGGCTGCGCTTCCAGGAGGTGCGGACCGCCGTTGAGTTCGGCCTCGCCGCACCCGGGGCCCAGGCCGTCATCACCGGAGCGAACCGCCCCGTCCGCGCTGCCGCCGTCGAGGAACGCCGGATGCTGTGGCGGGGCCAGGCGAGGGCCGCCGCCCCACAGATGCTCCCGGAGCGCCGGTGGATGGAGAAGGCCTTCGGGTCCATGATGCCGGCGGCGTCGCAGCGCCAGCACGGCGATGTCATCAAGGGCGTGGGTGCCAGTTCTGGACGGGTCACCGCTCCGGCCCGAGTCCTGGGCGGGCCCCGGGACTTCGGCCGGATGGAGCCCGGAGATGTCCTGGTTGCCCGGATCACCACGCCCGCCTGGACACCGCTGTTCGCCATGGCCTCAGCGATCGTGACGGACGTGGGCGGCCCGCTGAGCCACAGCTCCATCGTGGCCCGCGAGTACGGCATCCCCGCCGTCCTTGGCACCGGCGCGGCCACGCAGCGGCTGGCCACCGGCCAGCAGGTCACCGTGGATGGCGACGCCGGCACGGTCACCATCGAGCATCCGTGAGTGAGGAGCAGGCATGAGGGAACAGCATCCGCCGACGCTGCGTTTTCTGGGGGCGACGGACACCGTGACGGGTTCCCGGTACCTTGTCCGTTCACAAGGCCGGCAGGTCCTGGTGGACTGCGGACTCTTCCAGGGTTACAAACGCCTCCGCGACCGCAACCGCGTGCCTTTCCCGGTCAATCCCGCGAACATCGACGCCGTTGTCCTGACGCATGCACACCTGGACCACACCGGGTACATCCCCGCGCTGGTCCGGGACGGTTTCCGCGGCCCTGTGTACGCAACGGCCGGCACAACGGAGCTGTGCAAGCTGCTGCTTCCGGACAGCGGATACCTCCAGGAAGAGGAGGCCCGCTATGCAGACCACACTGGATCCACGTCGCACCACCCTCCCGTACCCCTCTATACGGCAGCCGACGCCGTCCGGTCGCTCGACAGTTTCATCACCCGCGGCTTCGATGCGCCGTTCCCGCTGCCCGGGGGCATCGAGGCAACGTTCCTGCCTGCCGGCCACATCCTCGGCGCGGCACAGGTGCACCTCAAACTGGGCGGCCGGACCGTCCACTTCACCGGGGATCTTGGCCGCGCGCAGGACCCGCTGATGTACCCGCCCCGGGCACTGGAACCGGTCAACGTGCTGGTCACCGAATCCACCTACGGCGACCGGGAGCACCCGGCGGGAAACCCGGAAACCGAACTGGGCGAGATCATCAGGCGGGTGGCCAAGCGGCAGGGGGTCATCATGATCGCTGCGTTCGCGGTGGGCCGGGCCGAGACGGTGCTGCTGCACCTCTCACGCCTCCTGGCCAAAGGCGCCATTCCGCCGATCCCCGTCTACCTGAACAGCCCCATGGCCATCGACGCGTCCGGCATGTACCAGCGGCACCGCGAGGAACACCGGCTCAAGGACCACGAATTCGAGGCCATGTACAAAGTGGCCGTCCCCGTCCGCAGCCCGGACGAGTCCAAACTGCTCAACCTCCGCGGTGGGCCCATGATCATCATCTCGGCCAGCGGCATGCTCACCGGCGGACGGATCCTCCATCACCTGGCAAGCTACGGACCCGACAGGCGGAACGCCATCATCCTCAGCGGCTACCAGGCGGGCGGAACCAGGGGCGCTTCCTTGGCCGCGGGCGAAAAGTACCTGCGCATCTACGGCCAGGAAGTCAGGATCGAGGCGGAGGTCATCCAGATGGAAGGACTGTCCGCGCACGCCGACTCCAACGAAATCATCCAATGGATGAAGGCTGCCCCCCAGGCGCCGTCCATGACGTACATCACCCACGGGGAACCGGACGCCTCGGACACCCTCCGGGCGCGCATCAAGCACCAGCTCGGATGGAAAGTCCGCGTCCCGGAGCATCTGGAGACCATCTCGCTCGAGAACCCCCGCTGACGGACCGTCGGCCAGCCTCGCCCCGGGGGCGGGTGCGCCTACTCCTCGCGCATCCCGGGGTGCACCGGAACGAAGTCGATTTTGTTGCCGGAGTTCGAGCGGCCCGCGGACGTCCGGGAGTATCCCCGCGCGTCGAGGTTGTTCTTCGCCCGGAACTCCGCCAGGGCGGCGTCGTAGGCGTGGTTGAGGGCCTGGCCTGAGAACTCGCCGGTGCTGCCGTCGTTGAAATTGATCCTGATGCGGACGCTGGCGGGGTACCGCCGGTTCATCCGGATGAAGCCTTCTGCGTCCTGCTGGAGAGTAATCACGGAGAAACTGCTTTCGTTGTGGCCGGACTCCAAGTCTCGCGCACCTTGCAGCATCCACCACAAATTCGCCAATGTGACGTGAACGACAGCCTGCGAATTAGTCAAATGGACGGACGACGGGCCTTTGTGCGACACTTCACAGGTTTTGGTGTGGTGTGCGCCACTTCCGTTCACCCAACAGCGTCCACCCCCGAACCGCATCACCCGCGCTCTTCCATGGAGGGAACCCACACTTATGAGCGGTGTTTTGTCAGCAATAAATAGCGTGATCTGGAGCGACTGGCTGGTTTATCTCTGCCTCGCCACCGGAGTCTACTTCTCGGTCCGGACACGCTTCCTGCAGGTCCGGCACGTCAAGGGAATGATCGAGCAGCTGTTCCGGGGCGAAAAGTCCGCCTCCGGCGTCTCCTCGTTCCAGGCCCTGGCCATGTCCCTGTCCGGCCGCGTGGGCACAGGCAACATCGCCGGCGTCGCCACCGCGATCGCCTTCGGCGGACCGGGCGCCCTGTTCTGGATGTGGGCTGTGGCCTTCCTGGGCGCCTCCACGTCCTTCATCGAGTCCACCCTCGGCCAGATCTACAAGACCCGCGACCCGCTGTCCGGCGAATACCGCGGCGGCCCGGCCTACTACCTCTCCCGCGCGCTCTCCCACACCAAGGGCGCCGGCTTCTTCAAGGTCTACGGCTACGTCTTCGCCGCCGTGACCGTCCTGGCCTGCGGCGTCCTGATGCCGGGTGTCCAGGCCAACTCCATGGCCACCGCCATCGCCGGTGCCTGGACCATTGACCCCTGGATCGTCTCGGTCGGCTCCGTGATCGTCCTGGCGTTCGTCATCATCGGCGGCGTCAAGCGCATCGCCAGCGTCGCCTCGTTCGTGGTGCCGTTCATGGCCGTCGGCTACATCATCCTCGCCCTGATCGTCGTGTTCATCAACGCCTCCCAGCTCCCGGAGATCCTCTCGCTGGTGTTCCGCAGCGCCTTCGGCATGGATTCCGCCCTCGGCGCCATCATCGGCCTGGCCGTGATGTGGGGCGTCAAGCGCGGCGTCTACTCCAACGAGGCCGGCCAGGGCACGGGCCCGCACGCCGCTGCCGCCGCCGAGGTCTCCCACCCGGCCAAGCAGGGCCTGGTCCAGGCCTTCGCGGTGTACATCGACACGCTGTTCGTCTGCTCGGCCACCGGCTTCCTGATCCTCTCCACCGGCGCCTACCGCGTCTTCTCCGGAGGAACCGAAGACGGTGAGATCCTCGCCGAGGGCGGCCTGCTGTCCGCGACGGCCGTCGTCGGGCCCCAGTACGTGCAGACCGGGTTCGACTCCGTCTTCCCCGGCGTGGGTGCCGCGTTCATCGCCGTCACCCTGTTCTTCTTCTGCCTGACCACGATCATCGCCTACTACTACATGGCGGAAACCAACCTCCGGTTCCTGGTGGGCAAGTCCTCCAACAAGGTGATCCCCGGCATCCGTGCCAGCGTGGGCCGCGTAACCACCATGGCCCTGCAGGTGGGCATCCTGATCGCCGTCGCCTACGGCTGCGTGAACACCGCCGCCAACGCGTGGGTGATGGGGGACATCGGCGTCGGCCTCATGGCATGGCTGAACATCATCGGCATCCTGATCCTGCAGAAGCCGGCCTTTAAGGCGCTCAAGGACTTTGAGCGGCAGCAGAAGCTCGGCCTCGACCCGGTCTTCGACCCCCGGCCCCTCGGAATCACCGGGGCCACCTTCTGGGAGTCCTACAAGCCGGCCGAGCGCGAGAAGGAATCCGCCCGCGCCTAGTACGCACCGTACGCAGTACACAATGCACTGAGTACACACTGGGCCGTGCGCCGCGCCGTTTGCGCGGCGCACGGCCACACCCCCGCCGTCATCGAGGCGCCATTAACGGCGGCGTCATCAAGGCCCCTGATTCTGGAACAGAACCTCCGCTGTGATAATCCGGTAGGTATGTCTTCCTTACCCGAATCTTCGACGACGGCTTCAGCCGCCGAAGAACGCAGCGCCCGCATCGCCGTCACACTCTTCCCCGTGCTGATCCTGGCCGGAGGTGCCGTGGCGCTTGCCACCCCCACCTCCTTCACCGGACTCGGCCCCTGGATCAACCCCCTGCTGGGGGTCATCATGTTCGGCATGGGGCTGACCCTCACTCCCCCTGACTTTGCCGTTATCGCCAAACGACCCGTCCCCGTGGTGATCGGCGTGGTGGCGCAGTACGCCATCATGCCGCTGCTGGGCTGGCTGATCGCGGCGGCGCTGGGGCTGCCGCCGGCGCTGGCAGCCGGCGTCATCCTGGTGGGCTGCTGCCCCGGCGGAACAGCCTCCAACGTGGTCTCCTACCTGGCCCGGGGCGACGTCGCCCTCTCCGTGGCGATGACCACCGTGTCCACGCTGCTTGCTCCCTTGCTGACCCCCGTCCTGGCGCTGTGGCTGGCCGGCCAGTACATGCCGGTGGATGCCGGCTCCATGGCGTGGTCCATCGTGCAGATCGTGCTGTTCCCCGTGCTGCTGGGGCTCATTATCCGGCTCTTCCTGCCGCGCCTGGTCACCAAGGCGCTGCCCGCACTCCCCTGGATTTCGGTCCTCGCCATCACGGCCGTGGTGGTTGCGGTGGTTGCCGCCAGCGCGAAGGCCATCTTCGCCGCAGGGCTGCTGGTCCTTGTGGCCGTCATCCTGCACAACGGCCTCGGCTATGCCCTTGGCTACGGCGCCGCCCGCCTGTTCAAGCTGCCGGTTCCTTCCCGCCGCACCACCGCGGTTGAGGTGGGCATGCAGAACTCGGGCCTCGCGGCAGGCCTGGCCCGGCAGTACCTGACCCCCGAATCTGCACTGCCCGGCGCCATTTTCTCCGTCTGGCACAACGTGTCCGGAGCCGTGCTGGCCGCTTACTGGCGCCGCCGCAGCACTCCCGTGCAGCGCCAGGGCGAGGCGGTTCCGGCGGCCGTTACGGAGTAGTCCGGGTTCCTTCCGGAGGTCCTGCAGGCTCCGCCCGCTCCCCCGGCTTCCGGGCGATGACCGTGTACGTGCAGGGCACACGGTCCCGCTCGGCTTCGGGCCACGCGAAACCGTCCGGCACCTCCACCATGCGGGGCGCGAACTTCCACGGGAGGGTCCTCCCCTCCTCCAGGCGGAGAATCTGCAGGCCGGCTCCTATCAGGGAGTTGATGATGGCGGACAAAGGATGCGCCCACTCATAGGTCCGGGCATGCGCCACCGTGCCGTCCCCCGCGTAGGTTGTCGCGTCGTCCCAGACCTGCGCCTGGCCTGTTCCGAAGTACGGGTACCGGAGCTGCAGTCCGTCCGCGTGCTCGTCAATGGCGTACAGGGCCGGGTGCCCGTCCCTGATGTAGAAGGTCCCTCCCGGCCGCAGGAGCCCTGCCACCTGGACCGCCCAGCGCTCCAGGTCAGGCAGCCAGTTGATCGTGCCGATGCTTGTGTACACCAGATCGAAAGAGCCGACGACAGCGGCGCGGGCTTCCAGGACGTCCGTCTCCACCCACGTGGCGTCCAAGCCAAGACGCGCGGCCAGGCTGGCGGCGGACGCCAGGGCGGCCGGGGAGAAGTCGACGCCGGTGACGCGGGCCCCGGCCCTGGCCAGGGACAGCGTGTCCGTGCCGATGTGGCACTGAAGGTGGCACACGTCCAGGCCGGAGACCGTGCCGTTCGGGAGGTAGGGCACCAGGGCGGCGAGGTCCGTCCGGACCACGCTGGTCAGATATTTGGGGTCATCCAGTGCACTGATACCGTACGCCTCTTCGTGCAGGGGGACCCGGTCCTCCCAGTTGGCCAGGTTGCTGGCGCGTGCGGAATCCCAGTCGATCGCCATCCGGCTGTCACTCATGCTGGCGAGTCTATGCCAGGGCCTGCAGGTCGTGTGCCGTCCCGGACCATGCGGAATTCAGGCAGCGACTCCCACTCGGGTGGCAGCGTGTTGCGTTTCCCGTCGGGACGGAAGCCCTGCTTGAGGTAAAAGGCCAGCGCCCGCGGGTTGTCCTCCACCACCCAGAGGTAGGCTGGCCCGTCGCCGATGGCGGCACGCATCAGTGCTGCGCCGAGCCCCGTTCCATACGTCCGGCGGAGGGTGTAGATCGAGTACAGCTCCAGCGCTTCGGGGCCGTCGACGTCGCGGCCCGGTCCGGCGTCCGCGAAGCCCACCAGTTCGTTGTTGGCGTCCACGGCGATGACCCGCGGATCCGGGACAGCCAGGTGCGGCCGGCGCCGCTCCACCCGTTCCGGGATGCTGGCCCTGCGGCCGCGGAAGAACCCGGGCGAGAGCAGGTGCGGGTAGCACTCCTCATGCGCCAGTGTCTGCATGAGCACCACCGCCTCGGCGTCCTCGGGTGTGGCCTGGCGAAGCTGGAAGTCCATTGCGCCAGCCTAGCCACCGACCAGGTGAGTTTCCGTGCAGGCGCCCGGCCTCATTGTTTTCCGTTCCGCCACGCCCTACCGTGAAGGGACGGTCGGCCGAAGCAGGTGCAGCCATGCGGAGTATCTCCTGGTTATCGCGCGGCCTCCTGCTGTGCCTCCTCCTGGCCGCCACTCTCGGTGCTGCTGCCCCGCCTGCCCAGCGCGGGCAGGACTACCAGGCCGTGGACTCGTTCCTGCGGGAACAAATGGATACGCTCGGCATTCCCGGTGCCGCCATCGCCGTCGTCCGTGACGGGACCCGGGTGCACTCCGCAGCCTTCGGCCACGCTGACCCTTCCGGACGGCCGATGACTGCCCAGACCCCTGTCCTGCTTGCCTCCACCAGCAAGTCCCTCACCGCAATCGCCGTGATGCAGCAGGTTGAGGCGGGGCGGCTGCGGCTGGATGAGCCCGTGCGGACCTACCTGCCGTGGTTCACGCTCAACGACCCCCGGTCGGCGGACATCACCGTCAGGCACCTGCTCCACCAGGCCAGTGGCATGAGTTCCCGGGACACCGCTTTCGAAGCCTCCCGCCGCCAGGACCCGGAAGCACTGGAGGAAACGGTCCGCGCCCTGGCGGACGCTCCCCTGGCCGGTGAACCGGGCCGGGGCTTTCACTACGCCAGCGCCAACTTCAACATTCTGGGCGTCCTGGTGCAGACCGTCTCCGGCCAGCCTTTCGGGGACTATCTGGAAGAGCACGTCTTTGGGCCACTGGACATGTTTCACAGCCATCCCACCCGGGCTGCCGCGCAGGACGACAATGTTGCGGCCGGCTATTCCCGGTGGTTCAGCTCGTCCTGGCTGCCGACCGACGTCCCCGCACCCCTCGCCGGGATGCCGTCTAGCACCCTTTACGCCTCCGCCGAGGACCTGGGCAACGGGCTGGCGGCACTGCTCGACGGCGGCCGGTACGGAGGGGTGCGGATCCTTGAGCCGTCGAGCGTGGCGGCGATGTTCGAACCCCGGGTGCAGGTGGACGGGTCCAAGGGGTACGCCATGGGCTGGTTCACCCGGCCGCTGGTGGAGTCCGTGGCCCCCTCACGGCCGGTCCCGGACGGGGACCTGCCGCTGCTGCTGGAGCACCAGGGGGAATGGGGCAACAGCCACACCTACCTGGCCATGGTTCCGGCCTCCGGCCTTGGCGTAGCGCTGGTGATCAACGGCAACGACACTGCCGCACCATCCCGGCTGAAGGCCATCGACACCAACATCCTGCGGATCCTCCACGGCCACTCCCCCGTGCCCGCGGTCATCCACGAGGACTGGCTGCAGCGCTACAGCTGGGCCGTTGCGCTGGCTTTGCTGGTGGCGGAGGTGCTGAGCCTGTCGCTCTCGCTCCACTTCCTGCTCCGGGGACGCTCCGCCCCGGGGCGCCGGCTCGCACCCCTCGCCGTGGGCACGGCCGCGCTCGCCCTGGACGGTTTCGCCCTGTGGCTGTGCCTCGCCTACGCGCCCGCCCGGTTCGACACCCACCTGTCCGTGATCATCCGCCAGTTTCCCGACGTCGGGGTCTCGCTGGTGCCCGTCCTTGGGCTGGCGGTCATCTGGCCCATCCCGCGGACCGTATGGCTCCTGGCCCAGCTGAGGACCGCAGAAATTACCGGTCCGTCTTGACCACCGTGAACAGCACCGCCGAGTCCTCCTCCGCCTCCAGGCTGTGCAGCCCGTCCGGGACGATGAGGAGGTCACCGGCCTTGCCCTGCCAGGCCTCACCACCGGCCTTCAGCCAGACCGATCCCCTGATCACGTAAACCGTGGCCTCGCCTGGGTTCTGGTGCTCGCTCAGCTGGGTGCCGGCCCGGAAGGCCATCACCGTCTGGCGCAGCTTCTTCTCGTGGCCGCCGAACGCCGTGTCCGCCGCCCGCCCGCTGGGAACCGCCACCGCCGCCTCGAGTTGCTGGCGGGCCAGGGCATCAATCGATATCTTCTGCATTCGGACACCGTACCCATCAGGGACAGGGAGAGCTAGGGCCCTGCGTCCCTATCTCCGGGCCGGGGCCTCGTCGAACGGAAGACCACTCATCCCCACATCCAGTTGGCCAAGAGGACAATCAAGGGTGGAACGGATTGCATCAGGGCGCCCGTCCACAGCCGCCGCTCGGAGATATAGAGCACGATGCCGAGAAGGACATGGGCCGCACATCCGAACAGCACCAGGGCCCGGCCCGCTTCCACCCAGTCAGTGTTCAGCAGCACCAGGCCGGTGATCAGGCCCACGGCGTAGCTGAGGTTGTAGAACCCGAGGTTGATGGCCGCCACGCGCACCAGAGGATTCACATCCCCAGGCTTGATGAGCGTGAACTTGGAGAGCTCCGGGCGGTGATGGAAGAACACCTCCATCACGAAGACGGCGATGAGGACCACGGCGAAGAGTCCGGCGATGGACTGGCTGAGCGGGTTCATGTGACAGCGGCTCCTGTCATGGATACAAGCTACTACTCGAGCCACCCAATGTCACTACTTCTGTAGTACTCCGCGGCACCCCTCCGGATGGCCGGAAGGAAGCTCGCCAGCTCCTCCTACAGCTTCGGAATCAGGACCGGGGTGTTTTTCTTGTATTCCTCGTACTCGCGCTCGCCGCCCCACTTCTTGTCCGCCTTCTTCTCCAGGAGCGGGATGCCGCTGCCCTTGATCAGCAGCAGCGCCACGAAGACCGGGGACAGCAGGGCCACCCACTGCCACCCCTCCAGTACCGGCACGGCGAACAGGAGCACGCCGATCCAGAGCACAATCTCGCCGAAGTAGTTGGGGTGCCGGGACTTGGACCACAGGCCCGTGGAGATGAACCTGCCCTCATTGGCCGGGTCCGCCTTGAACCGGCCCTTCTGGCTGTCCGCCACTGCCTCGATGCCGAAGCCAACAGCCCACACCAGGAAGCCCGCCAATGCCCACCAGTCCAGGCCCACCCGAGTGGCGGAAGTGATCGCGATCCAGGCCGCGGCCGCGGTAAGGACCACCCACAGCCCCTGCACGGTCCAGGTGTTCAGGAAGCGGAGGAAGGACGGCTTGATCTCGTCGAAGCGGTCGTCCTTGCCGTGCTTGCTGACGCGCCGGAACAGGAAGCTTCCCAACCGCCCCGCCCACACCACCACCATGGCAGCCAGCAGCAGCCCCCGCGCATCAACGCCGGGAGTCAGCAGAACCAGGAGGACGGTGATGGAGATGTAGGTCAGGGCGCCGGTGAGGTCGTAGTACTTTTCGGTCTGCGCCTTGAACGCGGGGACAAAGGCCAGCCACTGGATGAGGAACGCCGCCGCCACCCCCAGGCCGAACAACGGGAAGCCGCCCACGGTGGCACCACCCTGGCTGCCGGCGACGGCAACGAGAGCCCCCACCAGCACCGCAACCACAAAAATGATGAGCGCCTTACGGTCCGAATCCTTCATAAGGATGTTCCTTTCCCACGCCGCGCCGGGAGCCGCAGGAGGCACCGGCACAATCGCCTCTTCAAACTGATTTGATTACAAGCTTATCTAATTACTATATAGACTAGCGAAGGAGAGGAGGAACCATGGGCACACCTACGTACCATCCGGCCGCCGTCGCCCTTCAGGCCGTGCTGGCACTGGCCAACGAAACCGAACGCGAAGTGGCAGGCAGGCTGGGGTTGAACCTCACCGATTACCGCGCCCTCTCCGCCCTGTCCCAGTCCGGACCCATGACGGTGGGAACCCTCGCTGTGAAGTTGGGCGCCACGGCCGCCACAACCACTGCGATCGTCAACCGGCTGCAAACCCGCGGCTACGCCGAACGCCTCCGCAGCGAAGGCGACCGCCGCCATGTCCACGTCAGCGCCACGGCCGCGGCATCCCGGGACATCATGCACCTGATGCGGCCCCTCATGGACGCCACCAACCGGCACATCGAATCGCTGCCGGCCGCCCAGCAGGACGCCGTGGCCGGGTTCCTCCACACCGCCCAGCGCCTAATGCAGGACCACCTGCACACGCTTACACCAAAGGACACCGCTTGAGAGAGTTCTCCACCCCGCTGCTGGTTGAACCGTCCAGCCACCGGAACGCCACGGAGCTGCTGATGCAGCGGTTCAGGACGTCCCCGGACCACGTTGCCTTCGAGGTGCGGACCCCGGGAGGCGCCATCACGGATCCGTGGCGCCAGGTGACCACCCGGCAGTTCGTCGGGGAGGTGCGCGCCCTGGCCAAAGGCCTCATCGCCGCCGGACTGCAGCCCGGCGAATCCCTCGCCATCATGTCCCCCACCCGGTACGAGTGGGCGGTGGCGGACATGGCTGCGTGGTTCGCCGCCGCCGTCGTGGTCCCCGTCTACGAAACCTCCGCCCTGCCCCAGGTGGCCGCGGTCCTGGACGACGCCGCCGTCCGCCTGGCCGTCGCCGGCACCGCCGGGCATGCCCTCCTGCTGGAACAGGGCTTTGAACAGGCCGGGCGGACCAACCTGGGCGTCTGGACCATGGACGCACGTCCCGGTGCGGACCTTGCCGAGCTGACGCAGCGCGGCGCCGCCGTCCCGGACAGCGCCGTTGAGGAGCGGCGCCTGCTGCCGGACCTGAACTCGGTAGCCACCATCGTCTATACCTCCGGCACCACCGCCGCTCCCAAGGGCGCCCTGATCACCCATGGCAATTTCGTGGGCCAGGTGCTCAACGTGGGCGCCGCCTACACGGGTGTGGTCCGCGAAGGCGGCAACACCGTCATCTTCCTGCCCATGGCCCACGTGCTGGCCCGCGGCCTGCAGCTGATCTGCCTGGCCAACGGCATGCGCATCGCCCACCTCTCCGATCCCAAGGACGTGGTGCCCGCCCTGGGCGTCCTGAAGCCCACGTTCCTGGTGGTGGTCCCCCGCGTGCTCCAGAAGATCCAGGCGTCCGCTGCCGCCGCCGCGGCCCGGAAACACCTTGGGCGGGTGTGGGCTGCGGCGCAGCAGGCCGCTGTGGAGTGGGGCCGGTTCGCCGAAGCGCACGACGCCGACCCCTCCGTCCGCGCCCCGCTTGGCCTGCGTGCCAGGCACGCCGTGTTCGACCGCCTCTTCTACGCCCGGCTCCGCGCGCTGGTGGGCGGCCGCCTGGACTACCTGCTCTCCGGCGCGGCCGCGCTGGACGCCGAGCTGTCCCTGTTTTTCCGCGGCCTGGGCCTGCCCGTCATCGAGGGCTACGGCCTCACGGAAACCACCGCGCCGCTCACCGGGAACATGCCGGACGCCATCAGCGCCGGCACGGTGGGCGTCCCGATGCCCGGAACCGCCGTGCGCATCTCGGACCGCGGCGAGGTACTCGCCCGCGGCGTGGGCGTGTTCGCCGGCTACCGCAAACCGGCGGACAACCAGGACGCGTTCACGGACGGGTACTTCCACACAGGGGACCTCGGAGAGCTCGACGAACTGGGACGGCTCACCCTCAAGGGCCGGATCAAGGACGTGATTGTCACCGCCGGCGGCAAGACCATCACCCCGGCCATCTGGGAAGGCTATGTGGAGGGCGATCCGCTCGTGGCCCACGCCGTCATGGTGGGCGAGGGCAAACCGTACCTGGGCGGGCTGGTGCTTCTGGACCCCGAGTCCGTCACCGCATGGGCCGAGCGCCAGGGCATCAACGATCTCGCCGGGCTGCGGATCCCGGACGACGGCGGCGCCGTCCAGATCGAGGATGCGCGCCTCCTCAGCACCATTGGCAAGGCGGTCACTGCCGCGAACGCCAAGCTGGCCCGCTCCGAGCAGGTGCGCACGTTCGTGCTCCTGCTGGCCGACCTCAGCGAGGCCAACGGAATGGTCACACCCACCATGAAACTCAAACGCACTGCTTTCACCGAACGCGCCCGCCACATCGTGGAGAACCTCTACGCCGAGTCAAGGAGCCAAGCATGAACACCCGGACCAAGAGATGGCTGATTTCCTACGCGGTCACCGCCGTGATCTTCGCTGTGCTGGACCTCGTCTGGATCAGCTTTGTGGCGAGCAACCTCTACCAAAGCCAGATCGGCCACCTGATTGCCCCCAGGCCCAACGCTGCCGGAGCCGTGGCCTTCTACCTCATCTTTGTGGCCGGGATGGTGCACTACGGCGTCCGGCCCAACGACGCACACGCCACCATGCGGCAGCGGGTCACGGGCGCGGCGCTGTTCGGCTTCTTCACCTACGCCACCTGGGCGCTGACGGCGTTTGCCGTGCTCAAGGACTTCCCCGCCGTCGTCGCCGTAACGGACATCCTCTGGGGTGCCGCGGCCTGCAGCCTGGTCACCTGGCTGACGGCCACCGTCCTGCGCCGGTTCCTGGCGAAGGACCGCGCGTCCTGACCAACCCGCCCCTGGCCAGCGCACTCCTGGCCACAGCAGGAACCACCAGGGGCGGGTCCGACGGCGGCACGCAGCACCCGCCGTCGTCATTCCGTTAAGCGTCCGCGACGTCCTGCAGCACCTCGTTGTGGCGGAGGAACCACGGCTTGAACGGCGGATCAAAGCGGGCGAACCGGGGCGGACCCACCGGCGCCAGCCCCACCAGGTTCAGCGCGGCCTGCAGCCCCTCGTTGTACCGGGCAAACGCAGCCTCCGAACCGCTGCCCGAGAACCGGACAACCGCGGTCAGGGAGCCGGGGACCGGACGGATTTTCACGTCGGGATTCTGCGGCACGGGCGCCGTCTCTGCAGTGACGCCCGTGGGCAGAACAAACGCAACAGAAAAATCAGTGGGTGCACCGCCCTGCAGCGGGCCGCTCTGGAGCACGGGGGCGGTCATTGCCAGCTTCTGCGAGGCCCCGGGCGCCTGGATAACGGGCGCCGTCATGGCAAGCTTCTGCCGTGCGGTGTTGCTGCCGCTGATGTAGTTGAAGAGGTGCCGGAAGGCGGCGTTCCCGGCACGGTCAAAAGTCGCGTTGACCTGGACTTCCGCCACAGCATAGGCGGGATAGCGGCGCAGCTCGAAGTGCGGGTATCGCCTCACGAGCTCATAGGGTTGCTGTTCTGTCATGGTCCCTCAGACCCTACGCCGCAAAGCCCCGGAGCGTAACCCGCGGCTTCATTCGGTAGTGTCTGATCATGGACGGTGCCACCCTGCTCAATTTTCTGTTGGTCCTCTTCTTTGTGCTGCTGGGCGGGGTGTTCGCCGGCACGGAGATGGCGCTGGTGTCCCTCCGCGAGAGCCAGGTCCGGCGGTTGGAGAAATCCGGGAAGCGCGGGGCGCGGATCGCCGCACTGGCGGGCAACCCCAACCGGTTCCTGTCCACCGTCCAGATCGGTGTCACCCTGTCCGGATTCTTCTCCGCCGCCTATGGCGCCTCCACCATCGCGCCGGACGTCGAGCCCCTCCTGGAAGGCATCGGCTTCGGTTCCGCCGCCGAACCAGTCGCCTTCATCGGCATGACGCTGCTGGTGGCGTACCTTTCCCTTGTGCTCGGCGAACTGGTGCCCAAGCGCCTGGCCATGCAGAGCGCCGTCGGCTTCACCAGGGTCCTGGCACCGCCGCTGGGCGTCCTCTCCGACATCATGCGGCCCGCCGTCTGGCTGCTGTCCGTCTCCACGAACGCGGTTGTGCGGCTCTTCGGCGGCGACCCCCACGCCAAGCAGGAAAGCATCAGCTCCGAGGAACTGTGGGACATGGTGGCCGAGAGCGACATGCTGGAGGAACACAGCCGCAGCATCCTCAACGACGTGTTCGGCGCCGGCGAGCGCTCGCTGCAGGAGGTGATGCGCCCGCGCACCGAGGTGACCTTCATCAACGGCAGCATGAGCATCGCCGAGGCGCGCAGCATGGTGCGGGACGGCCCGTTCTCGCGCTATCCCGTCATGGACAAAACGCCCGACGACGTCCTGGGCTTTGTCCATATCCGGGACCTCATGCCCCGCGACGGAGAGTACGACGACGGTCCGGTCCGGGGTATCGCGCGGGAGATCCTTCCGTTGCCGGGCACCAACAAGGTGCTGCCCTCGCTGTCCCGGATGCGCCGGCTGGGCCAGCACATCGCGCTGGTGGTGGACGAGTACGGCGGCACGGACGGCATCGTCACGCTCGAGGACCTGGTGGAGGAGCTGGTGGGCGAGATCTACGACGAGTACGACACCGGCGTGGACGCCGAGGACCGCATCATCCGGGCCAACGGGACGGTGGACGTGGACGGCGCCCTGATCCTGCAGGAGTTCGAAACCGCATCCGGCATCGAACTGCCGGAGGGCCACTACGAGACCGTGGCGGGGTACGTCATCGACCGCCTGGGCCGGCTCCCCCGGGTGGGCGACAGCGTGGAGGTGGCCGGCCACGTGCTCACCGTGACGGCGATGGACCGGCTGCGCATCTCCCGGATCCGGGTGACTCCCGCGGACGGACAGGCGGCTTTCTAGGGGCCGAAGATGGTGTCCTCTGTCCCCATCATTGTGCTCGAATCCATTCGTCGCGATTCGAGTCTCGCTGCCATTGCTGCCGGGGTCCGATCCATTCACGCGCTACGTCCGTCAGCCAGATCGTGCTGTCGGGGTCCCAGCCCGCAATGACCGTTGCTGTTTCAGGATCGACCTGAAGTGGGCGCCCCGCGGCATTCAGGTAGCCCATGACTGTAAGGTGCATGGCGTCCCACTCGCCGGTGGCTTTTTCCCAGTCCGGGATTACCCATCTTCCATGCCGTCCGGTGGTGTGGAACCAGTCATGCCGCCTGGACGCTGTGACTTCCAGCGGGAACTTGCGGCAGAGCTCTACCCAGTCCCCTGCCGTATTTATCTCAAGTACCTTGCCGGATCCGCGAACGGGAATCGTCGTCGCGTGCTCCCACCCCAGAGAATCTTCCACCAAACTAAGCCCAGCCGGGAGTTGCCCGACGGTTTGGATCAGACCGTGCGGGATGGACCACCACGTTCCCGAAACGTTAGCGGTGGGGTCGCTGGGGCGTTCTCGCGCCGCCGCTACTTCCTCCGCGCGTTCCTTACGCGCCCATTCTGCCAGCGTCTTTCCTGGGTTTTTCGGTAGGGGTGCTGGATCGTCGGCAAGGCGCCAGTCGATCGCCCACTGCTCTATCTGGCGGGGCTGCCAGCACCACTGCATATGGCGTGCAGCCATGAACTGTTCGGCGACCGGGGACAACGCCTCAGCTACTACCGGGAGTCCAGCCAGGACGTCTTCGCCATCGGGCGGTTGCCAATATTTTGCACTGTCAACGGACCGCTCAAGAGCGGCCTGCATCAGGTTGTCATCGAGGTTTGAGAAGTCCGTGAATTTGAGCCTTTCCGCAAAGCTCTCCACAGACGGGGCAGGGGGCCGAGGCTCGGTGTCACTGGCGGGAGCAGCGTTCAAAAGAACCCGTGATACCCCTCTGCCGCCTTCAAGTTCCTGGGCCAACCGGAACGCCGCATAGCGGATCTCCGAATCCACCTGCAGTGCCAGTTCAAGACACAGGCGGCGGCCTCGGGGCCCCTGCAGAATTCTGTGACGTTTGGCCGGGAGCATTAGCTCTCCAAAGGCGCCGGCGGAATGAGTCCATGAAAGGACTCCATCCGGGACTCGAATTCGTTGCGGTCTTCCGCTGCCAGAAGACCGTTAGCTCCGTAGCTCAGCGCCATCGTATTCATCTGCCACTGTGCTCCTTCTGGCGGCCGAAGCCGTTCTGTGAAGGTGCCCTTGGCGTCCTTCGAGAGATCCTGGAACCTGAAGGCCAGCCACTGACCGGCACGGCCCAGCGCCACACCGGAAACAATAACCTGTTGGTCGGGAGTGAGACCTCCAAGATCCCGGATGCGGTCTTCGGCAGACCAGCTTTCCAAGCCATCGATTGCCAGCGCGTCAAAGCCGTATCGGCGGGCCACCTCTTCGATGATGCTAATTGCCCTTTGCTTTTCCTCCCACGTCTGCGGCACGGTGATGCTCTGGGATTCGGGACCGTTGACATTTATTAAGAGGGACTCGCCTCCATAATGGTTCTCGATAGGCCTATGAAACGGGCTGCCGCCCTTGTCGGCCACCGGGGCCCATTGGAGCCGGAGTTCCTCCGAGAGAGCAGCCTTAATCTCGGTGATCATCGTCTGCCCGGCGTCGTAGCCCTGCTGCGGAGTGGGGCCGTCCAGAACCTGTTGGGGATCGATCCCCGCGACACCCGGATATTCTCGCCAATATACGGTTCGTTCTGTACCGTCGGCGTTCTTGACTACTGTGGTCCGCCCAACGGCGTTATCAAACATGTGGTGAATGACGCTGGCAACGGGAACCGCAGCTATCACGCCAACAATCAGGATCGCCGCAAGGATCCACCAGCGCCGGTGGCCGCGCAACCTGGTCTGCGACATCTACCAGCACCCCCATACTGTAGTAGCCACGACACTACAGCGAACCGGGGCGCCTACGCACCCGCCAGGTTTTCCAGGACACCAAGCGCGACGGCGGTCCCGTCCTCTGCGCGCACCAGCTCACCGGTGCGCGCGGCCTGGCCACGGCAGCTTCCTGCCTCGCCAAGGGCACGGGCCAGCTTGTCCGCGGTGAGTTTCCGGTATGGGACGGGCTGTGGGCCGAGGCCGCGCCGGTGCAGGACAGCTCCCCAGAACGGCTGGTCAGCGATGAACGGCACCACCACGGACGGAACCCCTGCCCGCGCCACGGCATGGACCGTTCCTGCCCCGCCGTGGTGGATGGCGGCCGCGGCGCGTGGCAGGACCAGGTGGTGGGCCACCGATTTTCTGACCAGGACGTCGCCGCCCATCGCAGCCGCCGGAACGTCGATACCTCCCCAGCCCGTGGCAACCAGCGCCCGCAGGCCGTTCCTCCGGGCCGCCTCAAGAATCGACCCGCCCCGGGCCCCGGCGTCGCCGGCCTTCATGGACCCGAACCCCGCGTACACAAAGTCCCCGCCGTCCAGGAAAGCCGACAGCTCGTCGTCGATCTCCGCGGCCGCGGGCTTTTCGGCCCAGTGGCCCGTAAGGTGCACCGACGCCGGCCAATCGGACGGGCGGGGAAGCAGGTGGGGACTGACGGGGATCAGTGTGGCGCGGGTTTCCGTTGCCGGCGTTCGCACTGGCGGCAGCAGGTCCAGGGCAGCTTTCAGTTCCCGCCTGAACATCAGTGTGGCCGCCCTCGCCGGTGCGTAGCTGGCCCGATTCAGCGGGCCCAGGCTGGCCGCTGGAATGATGGGCGACGGGAACTCCCAGGTGGGCGTCAGCGCAGGCACGGTCTCCACCAGCACTGACGGGACCCCCAGCCTGCGGGCCGCGGCCGGAGCACTGAGGACCTTCGGGTGATAGACCACCACATCCGGGGCGTAGGCCACGATATGCTCCACGGCCGCGGAGAGAAGCTGGCCAACGGCGGGCCGGATCACTGTCCGGAAGGTCCTGGCCGCAGCCCGGGGAGAAACCCCCTGGTCACTGACGAGCCGGGCGAAGTCCATGCGCAGGCTGACGGTGTCCAGACCGGCCGTGTCCGCGCCGGAATTCTCCGGAATGGCAATCCGGACCTGGTGCCCCCGGGCCACGGCGGCACGGGCCAGGGCAAAGAAGGGTTCCACGTCGCCGCGCGTCCCCGCGGTCAGCAGCATCATCTTCATGGCTTCATGGTCCGTCCCGTCGTGTGAAATGCAGGCATCATGCTGCCAGGTCCCGCCTGCGCAGGGAGTAGGCGGCCAGCGCAGCCCCGGCCGCCGCCACGAGCAGCAGGCCCGCCGCCCCCGCTTGGTTGAAGGATTCCACCGGCATGGCGGAAGAGTGCCGGAACGGGCTCGCGTCCTGCAGCCACGCCGGCAGGCCGAACAGCTCCCCGAACTCGCCCAGGACTATAGCCACAGCAAGCACGCCCCATGCCACCAGGATGCTTAGCCGCGGTGCCAGCGCGAAGGCGGCCGCGGCCGCGGCCAGGAACACCAGGGCTGCGGGGACATGCGCCAGCGCCGCCGGCACCAGTGACCAGGCGGGCCCATCGGAGGTCCCTGAGACAGCCAGGCCGACGGCGGCAGCGGCTCCCGCCGTCGTGGAGACCACGGCGGCGGAGACCGCGGCGACGAACAGGTTGGCGCCCAGCCAGCGGGCCCGGGATACCGGCGCTGACAGGAGGATCTCCGCCCTGCCTTCCGCCTCTTCGGCACGCATCCGGAGGACTGCCTGGATCCCGGCGGCGGCCGCGAACACCCCGGCCATGCCCAGCAGCGCCGTGACGAACACGTCGATCAGTCCGGCCTGCCCGCCGGGCACCAGCCGCTCGATCATCTCCTTCACCGGCCCCAGGCTGGATACCGTCTCAGTGACTGCCGGGCCAAGGGCACCCGCCACGGCACCCAGGGCTGCCGCCGCGATGCACCAGCCAGCCACCGTGGCCCGCTGAAGGCGCCACGCCAGGCCCACAAAGGAGGTGCCGCCCACCCCTGCGTGCTCCCTGCCGGCGCGCTCGGGCAGCAGGCTGGCACCCACGTCCCGCCGCCGTCGGACCATCACCGACACGGTGCCCAGGACGGCCGCCGCAGCCAGCGGAACCAGCAGGAACGCAAGGTCCGGGCTGGTGAACGGCCGCGTGCGCTGGCCCCAGCCGATGGGCGAGAGGAGCGACGGCCAGGCACTCGTAACGTGCAGCAGGTCAGCTGAGGGGGTCCCAAGCGCGTCTCCGATTCCGCGGACCAGGTAGGCCACGCCGACCAGTCCCGCGGCGGCACCGTTCGCGCTCCGTCCCGAGGGCAGTGCCTGTGCGGCCACGGCCGCAAGTGCCACAAAGAAGATGCCCACGCCCCCGACGGCGGCACCAGCCGCAGCCGAACCGGCCGCGGGCAGTCCGGCCGCAACAAAGGCACCGGCCACAAAGACGGCCAGCACCAGGTTGGCCGCGGTTCCCAGCAGCAGCGTTGCCGCCAGGGACGCGGCCCGCGGGATGGGCACCGAACCGAGGAGTTCGGCCCGTCCCAGCTCTTCATCCGAGCGCGTGTGCCGCACCACCAGGAAGGTGCTCATCAGGCCGGCCAGGACTGCGGTGAACGCGTAGCCCTGGAAGAACACCACCGCGCCCACGCCGGTTCCGTCCGGCAGGCCGCGGAGGAAGAGGAACGCCGGATTCGCTGCCGCCAGGGTGAGGATGGCAGCCTGCGCTGCCTCATCCCCGAACTGGGTGGCAACGGCGGTGGAGGTGGCGAAACTGAGCAGGGTGATGCCCAGGATCCAGACCGGCAGCGCCACCCTGTCCCGCCGGGCCTGGAACAGGAGCAGCCGCAGCACCCCGGACATCACAGCACCCCGCTGTCCGTGCGCTCGCTGCTGTCCTTGCCGTTGCCGGCCCGCTTTCCACCCGTCTGCTGTCCCCCGTTGCCGTCGCTGTAGTGGCGCAGGAACAGCGACTCCAGCGACGGCGGAGCCACCGACAGGCCGCTAATCCCCGGTTCCGCGATGCCGGCCAGGACAGCCCCGAGGTCCCCGGGGTCGGCGTCGAACTCCGCGGCGCTGCCGGCGATGCTCACCCCGTGGGCGCCGGGCATCCCAGCCAGCCGTGCCGGATCAGCCAGCCCGGTGACGCGGAAATGCGTGCGCTGCAGGTGCCGCAGCTCGCCCAGGGTGCCTGTTTCCACGGCTGTCCCGGCACGGATGATGGTCACCCGGTCACAGAGCTGTTCCACTTCGCTGAGGATGTGGCTGGACAGCAAAACGGTGGCTCCATCCCGGCTGACCCGCGCAATCTGGCGCCGGAACACGGCATCCATCACCGGGTCCAGGCCGGCGCTCGGCTCATCCAGCAGGTACAGCCGCGCAGGGCGGGCAAAGGCCGCTATCAGGGCGACCTTCTGCCGGTTGCCCTTCGAATAGGTCCGGGCCTTCTTGCGGGGATCGAACTCGAACTCCGCGATGAGGTCGCGGCGCAGCTCGTCGTCGGCACCGCCGCGCAGGCCGGTGAGGAGGTCGATAACTTCGCCGCCCGAGAGGTTCGGCCACAGGCTCACGTCGCCCGGAACGTAGGCAACGTCCCGGTGCACGGCCACCGGGTCGGCCCACGGGTCCAGCCCGAAGACGCGGGCGGTGCCCGCGGTAGGGCGGATCAGGCCCAGGAGGATCCGCAGCGTGGTCGATTTGCCGGCGCCGTTGGGACCCAGGAATCCGTGCACTTCCCCCGGCGCCACGCTCAGGTTGAGGCCGTCCAGCGCCCGGGTCCTGCCGAAGTCCTTGACCAGGCCGCGGGCTTCAATAACGGGTTGTGCTGCTGCATTCATCGGCAGTCCGCTCCTTGGCTCGTCACGCGAACGCCCCTGGCGGCGCCAAAGCGTTCCGCAGGCATTGACTGCGGGCCGACCAGGCTTCCCGGCTCTCCGATCCACAGCATACAAGCGCCCGCACCGGCGAGGAAGAGCCGTACAGTACTGGCGCCGTGGCGCGTTTCCAGGGCAGCACCGGGGCCTTCAGGCCACCAGCCTGGCCACCAGTTCGCCGCGGCTGCCCACACCCACCTTCTCGAAGAGCGACTTCAGGTGGTCATGCACAGTGTGCGGCGAGATGAACAGGTGCCGGGCGATGTCCGCCGTCGGGTTTCCGGACAGCACCTCCTGGCAGACCTCCTGCTCGCGTGCCGTGACGCCGTACGCGGCCAGCAGCAGGGTGGCCAACTCGTGGGTGGTGGCGGGCTCCACGGTGACCACCATCTGCTCGGGATCGTCACCGGTGATCAGGCGGCTGGCCTGCAGCACCACCCAGTTGTTCCCGGCGTCGCGCATCCTGGCCCGGGCCGTGCCCGAAACGGCCGCGGAAGCCTGCGCCACCACCGAATACAGCACCATGCTGAAGCGGCCCGGTGAGGCGTCCTCCACCTCCGCCAGCCAGGAAGCGGCGGCGGGGGTTGCCGCCTTCAGTTCCCCGTGCCGGCCCGCTATCACAATCACGGGTCCGACGGCGGCGGCCCTGGTTGGGTGCCCTGCCCTCACCGCGATCCTGGTGACGGCCGCCAGGGTGGCTGTCACCGCCGCCAGGAATTCCACCTCGCGGTCCGTGAAGTCCCGTCCGGCATCGCGGAAGATGCTGCCCACACCCCAGCAGGTATCGTCCACCCGGAAGGCCGCCCTCAGTTCGTGCTCCAGGCCCTGCGGTTTGAGCAGGTCATTGATCCGGACACTGCGGACCACCTCCCGGTGCGGGGCGTCGGACATGCGTGCAATGGGACGGGGACGCCGCAGCAGCTGGGCGAAGGTGTTCGGTTCGTTGCCCGCATATTCCGTCTCGGCGAAGCGGGCCGAGTACTCCACGAATTCCTCTTTCCGCACCGGCCACGGCTTCCAGTTGGTGATGGACGTCATCACCAGGGTCTGGGGGTCGACGCCGGCCCAGCACCCCTGCTCGAACGGCACCGTCCGCTGCACCACGGCGAGCGCCGCAGGGTAGAGCTCCGCCAGGTTCATTCCGCTGGTGGCCAGGGCGGCGATGTCCCGCCGGGCACGCTCAGCGCGCTCCTCCCACATAGCTCCAGTATCCGCCCGTGTGGCCGCACCGCAATCCCCCAAAGCGGGGATTCCCAGAGCACCCCGGAACACCCTCGCAGGGGATGGGGAAGGTGAGCACCGCCGTCGTACTCTTCCCTCATGAACGCCGTATCCCAGATCTTCGCGGTCCTCGCCGCCGTGGTGTACATCGCGGTGTTTCCGCTGGAAAGCTTCCTGATGCACCGGCCGTGGGCGCAGAAGTTCCTGAGTACACCGCCGCGGAACGTTCCGGCCGTGATGATGTGGGCCATTCCCACCGGGTTCCGGAACCTGGTGATCGGCCTGGGAGTCCTGGCGGGGGTGGCCGCGGTGAACATGGGCTACGTGGTGGTGGGCTACACCCTGGTGGTCTACTGCTGCCTGAACATGGTGCTGACCGCTCCGGCCATGTTCCTGGCGGACATGCTGGGCCACTATCCGAAGAAGGGCGACAGCATCCCGGGCACCCTGGGCGCCACTGTTCCGGCCCTGCTGGCGCTGGTGACGCTGCCGTTCTGAAGCAGGGTAGCCGTGTCCGTTGACAGCAAATTGCGGCGGACGTGCAATTAAAGTGGTTCCGGCAGCAGCCGAAGCCAATCCACGAAGCGGCCCCCGCTTCCGTGAGGCCGCCCAAAAATTGGAGGTCCACAATGGGACAGGCACGCGAAGTCATGGACCGTCTCACCACGGCCATGGACGAAAAAGACAAAGAGACGCTGGCCCGGTGCTACGCCGCCAACGCTGTTGCCTACACCCCCGACGAAGGGGAACTGACCGGGCGCGACGCCATCACCAACTATCTCTTCCACTTCTGGGAGTCGATGCCCGACGTCCGGTATGAGCACGGTGACAGCTACGAAGCCGGGAACGTGGCCATTGACGAGGGTTTCGTCGTAGGGACGAACACCGGGCCGCTGAGCCTGCCGACCGGCGAGACAATGCCGGCGACGGGTAAGCAGATCAGGGTCCGCAGCTGCGACATCGCCCGGGTCGAAGGAGGCGAAATCACGTCCCACCACTTCTACTTCGACCAGGTGGAGTTCCTGGGACAGCTCGGACTGCTGCGCGAACTGACGTCGCACTGACAGGTGGGACGCCGGGACCAACCAAACGAAAATGCCGTGGACACCCTGCGAGGGTATCCACGGCATCGTGTTGCCGAGGGCTAATTCGACGATGGGCCCGTTCGGGCGCAAGCCTTATTTGTCACAACCGATGCCGTCGCCATCCCTATCTAGGTGCTTTCCATAGCCCGGTGTACCGGCATAGATGGGCGCTGCTCCTGCCGCTCGCGCCGCAGTGCAATTGGCATATTGGACGGACGACGGCGCGGGTGCAGCAGGTGCCGGTGCGGCGGGTGCCTGTTGTGCAGCCTGCTGGGCGGCCTGAGCAGCTACCGCCTCCGCTGCCTGCCGCGCTACTGCCTGTTCTGCGGCGAGCTGAGCGGCGGCTGCCTGGTCCGCTGCAGCCTTGTCCGCCGCTGCTTTCTCCGCCGCAGCCTGCGCTGCCGCGGCCTGCTCAGCGGCTGCCTTTTCTGCCGCCGCCTTCTCCGCGGCAGCCTTGTCCGCCGCCAGCTTGTCGAATGACGTGACGCCCAGTTTCACGGTGGAGCCCTTGGACACGCTTGCGCCGCCCGTGGGGTCCTGGGAGGTCACCTGCCAGTTTTTCTTCATCACGATCGTCTTGCCCTCGGCTGTATCCACGGCCTCAACATCGAGCCCGAGACTCTTCAATTGGTCCGTAGCCTTATCCAGGGTCAGGCCCATAACGTCCGGAAGCGTGACGGCTTCTTCAACTACCGCAACTGCGGTGGCGGTTTCTGCCTGCTGCACCGCCGCCTGCTGGCCACCGCATCCAGTGAGCATCAGACCGCTCAGCAGAACTAATGACAGTGTCTTCTTCAATGTTTCCCCCTAGGAAATGGTTGTGATGGTGATGCACATGGGGTGTGAGAACCCCAAGTCAGTGGGTCAGCGTTCGCAGGCCACGCCGTCAGAATCGCGGTCCAGGCCGGCCCGGTAACCTGCCTGGCCGGCGAAGATCGGGGCAGCACCGGCGGCGCGGGCAGCGGCACAGTTGGCGTAGTAGGCGGCGGCAGGTGCCGGGGCAGCGGGAGCAGGCACGGGCACCGCCGGTGCGGGCGCAACGGGAGCCGGCGGCACAGCAGCCTGCGCGGGCGGCGCGGCTACCGGTGCCTGAGCGGGCGGTACCGGTGGCTGCTCGGCCTGGGCTGGTTCGGGCGCTGGAGCAGCAGGAGCCTGGCTGGTTGGCGCCAGCTGGTCCGCGCAACTGGCCAGGATGGCGGCCATCGCGTTGTGCTCGGCCTGGGTGACCCACAGGCCGTACGTCGCTTTCACCGAAACCTGCCGGGCTACGTATTCGCACCGGAACCCCCTGTTCGGCGGCAGCCAGGTGGCGGCGTCGCCGTCGCCCTTCTTCTGGTTGGTGGGCCCGTCCGTCGCCTGCAGGTTCAGCGGATCGTTGGCGAACGCCGTCCGCTGTTCCGTGGTCAGCTGCTGGGCACCCTTCTGCCAGGCGTCGCTGAGCGCCACAACGTGGTCGATCTGGACCTTGCTGCTGGTCCCGCTCCCCCGCAGGAAGCTGATGGACGTTCCTGTGTACGGGTCGGCCAGCATCCCGGACTGCACCTTGCAGGGCACACTGTTCGTGAACGTGATACCCGTCAGGTCACGCTGGAGGATGTCATTCCGGGTGTCGCACCCGTTCCGGTCCACGTCCGCCCACGCCTGGCCGAACAAGGCGCGGTCATAGCCCGTCTTGGGCGCGCGGCCCTTGATGGGCAGGGTGACCAGCAGGTGGGCCGCCTTGGTGGCGAAGGCAGGCTGCGGCCTAGGAGCTTCCACCGTGGCACCCTCCGCCACCAGGGCAGTGGTCTCTGGATCCAGCGGCGCGCCCATGTCCCGGGCTGGTGGAGCGGACGACGGCGGCGGCGTGGCTGAGGGGGCCGTGCTGGCTGCGGAGGGGGCGGCCGTAGCTGTGCTCTGCGCGGCGGCGGGCTCCAGGTCTCCGGAGAATGCCTTAGGCAGCGAAGCGGCTCCGGCTACGAAGAGTGCCAGGGAGATCCCGAGTGCGATGGCGCCGGATTTCCGCCGTGGCCGCGGCCGCGGCCCGGGCGTCGAAGCCGACGGGGCAGGCCCCAGCCCGGTCCCATGGTTCGTCATTGATTTTTCCCCCAACAAATAAAGGCCCGGCAGCACGCCGGGCCTTTTGCTTAGCCACAAGTGGTTATGGTGAGGAGCCTATTTCCCGGGACACCCGGAAATGCGGAAACTGCGGGAAGCCTGAGGCAACGTTGATTCTGCCTTGATCCCGCCTTGATCTTTGGTGTAACACTGCGGACAAAAAGCCCTGCGCACCACGGTGCGGCGGCCGACGGCGGCTCGCGCCGCCGTCGTAACCTTCCCTTCGGGAACCGCCCCCTGAACTATGCGCGCTGGGCGATGTTGAGGATGTTGCCCTCGCTGTCCAGGAACCAGGCGCCCTTTCCGAATGAGTCGGTAGCCACGCCGTTTTCGGTCTTCAGGCCGGGGAAATCGTAGTCCTCGAACGTGACGCCGCGGCCGCGCAGTTCCTCCATATCGCGTTCAAGGTTGTCCGACTCCCAGCCCATCTGGGTGTTCTTTGCAGTGCCGGCGTTGTCGGTCTGGTAGATGAGGAAGCTGGTGCCGTTGCCGCAACGGTACATCAGGCTGTCCTCGATGGTTTCGGAGGGCTCCAGCCCCAGTTTGTCACGGTAGAAATCCTTGGCCCTGTTGATGTCCTTCGCGGGAAGAACAGCCATGATTGCTGAATCCTTGAGCATGGTGATTCCTTTGTGCACTTGTTCGCGCTGATGGCGGTTGCTCTCCCCCGGCTGCGCTCCCCGGGGCATTCCGGTGCGGAGCGCATGGCCGCCCTTCGCGCCACTGCCGGGGCGGCCACCTGGAACTCTGCGTGCCCCGCCAGCCATCAATGGCGCCAGGGTCCCCGAAGCCTACGAGGCCATTATGGAACCGAATTGCGCCCACGGAAATAGGGGATTTTTACTCGTCCTGCGGCGGTTTCAGGCCCCTGGCGTACGCGGCTTGTCCAACGTGCTGGAGGCAGTCGGCGAGGGTGCTGACAAGCCGCACACCGAGCGTGACGGGCGGGTCCCAGCGCGTGTCGACAACACGGTCAAGGTCGCCATCACCGAGGGTCTCCAGGAAGTCCACGGTCTGCCGGTGGACGGCGTTGTAGTAGTCCAAAAGCAGTCGCGGCTCGGCGCGCACCGCGTCCACCTGCTCCCTGGAATGTCCATACCCGGTGTCTTTCCGGGGCAACGGCAGGCCGAAGCGGCCCACAAAATCCTGCGCGGTCCACACCTGCTCGCGGCCGGCGACGTCCGCCACCTGCGCATCCTCCACGCGGCCCAGGTGCCAGGCCAGCCAGGCGATCGAGTTGCCGGTGCCGCCTGGCCGCTGGGCCAGCGTCCCGCCGTCGAGCCCTTCAAGGGTAGCCTCCAAGGTCTCCCGGACCCGGCCAAAGGCGTCCAGCAGCAGTTCGTTGGTTTTCACGGTTCCCTTCCTGCTTCTCTTCCCTAAGGGCCGCGTGGACCCCTGCGTTATTTCCGGATCTCCGCCCGCCGCAGCCGGACCATCTCCTCCACCACGTCCTCGGGGACGGGATGGTCCGGGGTGAAGCGGACTGTGCCCTTGGACAGTGAGAAGCCCTCCAGCCTGGGTGCGACGGCGTCCACCACCTCGGGCGAGAACGGGAAGATGGACAGGTGTTTGGCGGCCGCCACCACGCCGATCAGCGGTTTGCCGTCCAGCTTCAGGGCAGGCATCCCGTAGCTTCGGCCTTCCTCGGCGTCCGGGACGATGCGCTGCGCGGCCGCGATAACCCGCTGCAGGCAGCCGCGTTCAGGCTCAGCCATGGCGGCAAGGGAATCGGCAACGTCACCCATGCGGACAGTCTAGACCCGGGCGTACGCCCGGCGACGCCGGGCTTTCGCGCTACGCTTTCGCAGCCCGGATCGCCTTACGCACCGCCGCCCCGACGGCCGAAATGACTCAGCCATGGCCCCACCCTATGGGCGTTGGGCCGCCGGCAACAGACCTGCCGCGCGGCTGGTCAGCCCTTGCGCGGTGGGGCCGTGGAGCCGCGCACCACCAGCTCGGTTCCCAGCTCGATCCGCTGGGGCAGTTCCTCGTCCCCGTCCAGGTGGCGGAGCAGGGCGCGCATGGCCGTCTCGGCCATCTGCACCACGGGCTGCCGGACTGTGGTCAGCCCCGGCTCCACCCACTCGGCCGCGGGGATGTCGTCAAACCCCACGATGGACAGGTCTTCGGGGACGCTCAGCCCAGCCGCGCGCGCGGCCCGGTAGGCACCCAGCGCCTGATCATCGTTGCCGGTGAAGATCGCGGTGGGCCGGTCCTCCAGCTGCAGCAGTTTTCGGGTGGCGGCCTCGCCGGACTCGATGGAGAAGTCGCCGGGAACCATCAGTGCAGGATCCACCTCAATCCCTGCCCGGCGCAGCGCGGAGCTGTAGCCGTCTTCGCGCGCGCTGCTGCACTGCAGGTCCTCGCGGCCGCCAATCATGCCGATCCGCTTGTGGCCCAGCTGCAGCAGGTGCTGCGTGGCCGAGTACCCGCCGTCCCAGTTGGCTGCGCCCACCGTCATCAGGTCCGGGCCGGGCTGCCCCACCGGATCAATCAGCACCACCGGGATGCCGAGCGACTTGATCCGCTGGATCTGCTTGGCGTCCAGCTGGTAAACCGCCATCAGCAGGCCGTCCGACTTCCGCTCGGCAACGTTCGCCAGCCACGGGCGGATGCGCGAGCCGTCCAGGCTGAGGCTGCTCACCACCGTGCCGTAGCCGGCAAGCTGCGCCACGCGCTCAACGCCCTCGATGATTTCCAGGGCCCATTCGGAGCCCATTCCCGGAAACACCAGGTCCACCAGCCCGGCCTTCTTCCGCTGCTTGGCCGGGCGCCGGGCATAGTCACGCCGGGCAATGATCTCCTCAACCCGGGCCCGGGTCTCCGCCGCCACATGGGCGTGCCCGTTCAGCACTTTGGAAACAGTGGGAACGGATACCCCGGCTTCGCGGGCAATCTCACTGATCGTGGCGCGTCCCGTGTCCTGCTTGCTCACCAAGCCGTCCTTTCGGCCGGGACAGCGCCCGGCTTAGCTATCGGAAAGTTCCCACGTCTGGATGCGGCCGCACATGCCGTAAACCCTGCGATTCTTCCGTTGCCCCATGGTAGTCCGCGCCTTGCCCAGGTAGAAACTTTCCGCCGCGTCCAGAGAGGCCAGCTGCTGCCGGGTGTTCTCCGCCTGCTCCGCTGCGCCTCCAGCCAGCACCTCGGCCCAGGCTGCGGTCCGGGGAGCCACCAGGCGGGCAGCCGCGGCATGGAACTCCGCGAGGGCCGCGGGCCCGGACTCAATCACGGCGGCTTTCAGCGCAAAGTACCCTTCCAGCGCCAAATCACGACGACGGCGGGCCGCTTCCTCCCCTTCGGCCAGTCCGGCGTCGGCATCCTTAATCTCCAGGGCGGCGGCCCTTCCGTACGATTCGGCGTCCGTGAGGTGCTCGGGCGGGAACGTCATGACGGCGTCCCCATTTTCCGGCAGCCCGGCGTTCTGCATCACCACCAGGACCTTGAGATCGCCCGAGTCATTGATGGCGCGGTGCACCGTTCCGGGGGTGAACCACAGCACCACTCCCGGCTCCAGCGGCGTGGAGGTGAAGCCGTCCGAGTTCAGGGTCTCCAGCCGGCCTGTGCCTTCCAGCACCACATAAGCTTCCGTGGAGGCGGTGTGCATGTGCGGTGAACCGCCGGCGCAGCCGTCCGCGCCGGGCCAGTCATAGATGGTGACCTCGGACAGTCCGGTGGCCCCGGGGAAAGTGGACGCCACCGCTATGCCCAGCTTTCCAGTGCCTGCTGCGCCGCCCCGGCCAGGGCCCCGGCACGCGCCTCGTCCACCGCGCCGTCGGCGATCACCACGGCGTAACGGTAGGTCAGCGGTGAGCCTTCCTCCAGCGGCACTTCCCGGCTGAAGAACGGGGCGGAGCCCAAGCACGCGAACATCGATGACCTGGCGAACCACTGGGCGGGGGCGCCCGGGTTGGTGCTGTCCTCCGTGAAGAGGATGGTGGAGGACCGGCATGTGTCGTCATGCTTCCCGGTGAAGGCGATCCACGGTGAGCGGGTTCCCATGAACTCGTCCCCGCCGGTTCCCTCCGGGCTGCGGAACTCACCGCCGGTAAAGGACCGCGGGCCGCGCCAGAACAGCCCGCCGTAGCCGGCGTTGTCCCGGCCTTCGGTGGTGGGGCTTCCGATGGTGATGACCTCGCCGGAAATGTTGCTCATTTCGGACTCGAACAGGATGGCGTAGGCGCCCTCCGTGCCTTCGGCGTCCAGGAGCCGGATGGTGAAACGGCGGTTCTCCGCGATGACCGGCTCGCCGTCCTGGGAGGTCCAGGTAAGGGATTCCGACGCCGTGATCCCGGTTTCAGTCTCATTGACCGCCGCGAATGCCTGGTGGGTCATGGCGCCGTTGTTGTCCAGGTTCGCGTACTCGGTGGCGCGGGTGTAGGTGGCGCCGCCCCAGAAATTGTGCTTTCCCACGTTGGGCAGGGCCCAGGACAGGCCCTTGTGCCAGACGTGGTCCCACGGGCGCGAAATGGTGACCTCGTCGCCGTCCAGGGTGGTGAGCGGGTGGAAGAACGGCCGGGGGCTTTCGTACTGGTCGTCGGTGGGCTTGTAGGTATAGGTGGCGATGGTCCGGCCGTAGGCGCTGAAGCTCAGGGCCGCGCCGTCGTCCAGGACGGCCAGCTGGCGGGTCGTGGTGGCTGCGGGGGTGGTCATAAGGAGTCTCCTTGAAAGGTGTGGATTGTCAGGCGCGGGCGGCGCGGAGTGCGGTGGCATCCAGCACTTCGGCGCCCAGTCCTTCGCCGTCCATGCCGGCGTAGAACGGATGGCCGGGGACGATGTCGCCGCGCCGGACCGGGGTGCCAGTGAAGGCGGAGGCGTAGATGGCGGCGGCAAGTTCCAGCGTCTGCCGTGCGGAGTCGGCGTCGGCTGGGAGGGGACGCCCGGCGTCGAGCGCGTCATACATGGCCAGGAACTGCGCCGAGTGCCCGCTCCCCCGTTCCAGCGGCTGCCCTGTCCACGCGTTGTTGACCTGTTCTTCGTGGCCGGGGGCGGCCGTGATGGTCCAGTTGTCGGTGCTGTAGCCGTAAAGGTGGCTCAGTTCCACGGTGGCGAACTCGCAGTCGATCCTGATGTCCGAGGTTTCCCGGGGTGACAGCAGCGAGTTGACGATGGTGGCCACCGCGCCGTTTTCAAACCGGACCAGCGCCGCGGACAGGTCCTCGGTGGAGGTGGCACGGTCCTGCCGGGTGGCAATGGCGGTGACTTCCGCCCACGGGCCCAGCAGGTGCAGGAGAAGATCGAACTGGTGGATGCCGTGGCCCATGGTGGGTCCGCCGCCTTCGGCGTTCCAGGTGCCGCGCCAGGGCAGGTCCCAGTAGCTGTCCGGCCGGTACCAGAGCGTGTCACAGCGGGCCACCAGAGGACGGCCGAATTCCGCGGCTCCGATCAGTTCCCTGGCAGCCGCCGACGCATCGCCGAAGCGGTGCTGGAAGACGCAGGAGAACTGTGCACCACCCTTTGCCTGCGCCTTCTCCAGCCGGTCAAAGTCAGCGAGGCTAAGCGCCGGCGGCTTCTCGGACAGGACGTGGACGCCCGCCTCCAGGCACTCGATGGCCTGGTCGATATGGAACATGGGCGGGGTGCAGAGATGCACGATGTCCGGTTTGGCCCCGGCCAGCAGGTCGGCGAGAGCGAGGTACCTGCCCTCAATGCCGTGCTGGCCGGCGAAGGCGTCCAGCCTGCCCTGGTCCACATCGCATGCAGCCACGAGCTCCGCCCTCCCGCCTGTCCGGGCAAGGTTGTCCGCGTGCACCGCCGCTATCCCGCCGGTTCCCACGATGGCCACTCTGTACGTCCGCATGATTTCTCCGTCGTTGCAGTAAATGTTGTTGCCGTAAAGGATTCGAAACTTTCTAAGGCAAATACAGAAGTTTCGAACACAAGGTTGAGCTTCTTTCCGCGCCTGCAATCAACCGTATGGAGCTTATTGATCCCCCGTCAAGGATTTTGGACCTAGAAAGTTGTAATAAGTTTCTGATAGTTTCAGAGAAACACACACGATCCCTAGGAGAAGCCCGTGACTAGCGGTGCCGCCGAGAAGCAAGCATTACGCCAGGACAGCGTTCCGGCCGGCGGCAGCGACGCCGTCGAACGCCTGATCCGTGAGATGACGCTGGAAGAGAAGCTGGCGCAGCTGGCCGGCGTCTGGGTCAATGCCTCAACGGACGGCGACTCCGTGGCTCCCCTGCAAAGCGAGATGGCCGGTGATGGCCGTTCCTGGGAGGAAGTGATCTCCCACGGCCTGGGACAGATCACCCGCATGTACGGCACCGTCCCCGTGGAGCCGCTGGAGGGTGCCCGCCGGCTGGCGGCCGCGCAGGAACAGATCATGGCAGCCTCCCGCTTCGGCATCCCCGCGCAGGTCCATGAGGAATGCCTCGCGGGCCTGGCTGCATGGAAGGCCACGGCGTTCCCGGTGCCCCTGGCCTGGGGCGCCACCTTCAACCCCGCCCTTGTCCGGCAGATGGCTGGCCTGATCGGGGACCAGATGCGGCAGCTCGGCGTCCACCAGGGCCTTGCCCCTGTGCTGGACGTGGTGCGCGACCTGCGCTGGGGCCGGGTGGAAGAGACCATCGGCGAGGACCCGTACCTGGTGGGCATCCTGGCCAGCTCCTACGTGGAGGGCCTGGAGGGGGCAGGGATCGTGGCCACCCTCAAGCACTTCGTTGGCTACTCCGCGTCCCGCGCCGGCCGCAACCACGCCCCGGTGTCCATGGGCCCGCGGGAGCTGGCCGATGTGATGCTGCCGCCGTTCGAACTGGCCATCAAGCACGGCGGAGCCCGTTCCGTGATGCACGCCTACACGGATACGGATGGCCTCCCGGCGGCCGCCAACCGTGCGCTCCTTACCTCCCTGCTCCGCGACGAGTGGGGCTTTGCCGGGACGGTGGTGGCCGACTACTTCGGCGTTGCCTTCCTCAACGTCACCCACGGCGTAGCCGCCGATTCCGGCGAAGCCGCCGCCCTTGCCCTGACCGCCGGCGTGGACGTGGAACTGCCCACGGTGAACTGCTACGGCATGCCGCTGCAGGAACGGGTCCGCGGGGGCGCAGTTGCCGAGTCGCTGGTGGACACCGCGCTGCGGCGCGTACTGACCCAGAAGCAGGAGGCCGGACTGCTGTCCCCGGACTTCAACCCCGCTCCCCCGGCACTTGCCGCCGGAACCATCAACCTTGACCCCGCGGTGAACCGCGAGCTGGCGCGGGAGATCGCAGCACAGTCGCTGGTGCTGCTGAGCAACAGGACGCACGACGGCGGCCCCGCGCTGCCGCTGCCCGGCACCTTGAGCGGTCTCCTCGGCGTCGTGGGGCCGCTGGCACAGGACCCTTTCGCAATGCTGGGCTGCTATTCCTTCGACGCCCACGTTGGTGCCTCGCATCCTGACGTGCCAATGGGCATCCGCATTCCCACCGTCGCTGACGCTGCTGCCTCCCGTTTCGGGTCCGTCCGCAGCGCCGCGACCGGCACCTGCGAGACCATCACGGAGGAACAGATCGAGGAGGCGTGCACTATCGCTGCCGGGGCGGACACCTGCGTGATCGCCGTGGGCGACAACGCCGGCCTCTTCGGCCGCGGCACGTCCGGGGAAGGAAACGACGCCGCCGACCTCCGGCTCCCGGGTGACCAGCACCGCATGCTTGACCGCGTACTGGCGGCCGCCGAGGCTGCGGGGACGCGCACCGTCGTGGTGGTCCTCAGCGGCCGGCCCTACGCGCTCGGGGACTTCGTGGACCGCGCCGGCGCCATCATCCAGGGCTTCTTCCCCGGCGAGGAGGGCGGCGAGGCGCTCTGGGACGCGCTGACCGGCGTCGTCAATCCTTCCGGCAAACTACCGGTGTCCGTTCCGCGCACCCCCGGCGGGCAGCCCGGCACCTACCTGCGCAGCCGGCTGGCCGGCCCGTCCGGCGTCAGCGCCCTGGACCCGTCGCCGCTGTTCGGCTTCGGCCACGGGCTGTCCTATACAAGGTTCGGGTTCTCGGACCACGTGGCCGGCGCCCCTGCGATGTCGACGGCGGAAGCGGTCACCGTGAGCTGCACGGTCACCAACACCGGGCCCGTTGACGGGGCGGAGGTGGTGCAGCTTTACCTGGAGGATCCGGTGGGCGAGGTGGTCCGGCCGGTGCGGGAGCTGATCGGATTTGCCCGGGTGGAACTCGCGGCCAGGTCCTCGGCAAGGGTCGAGTTCACCGTGCACGCGGACCGCACGTCCTTCACCGGCGTGGACCTGAAGCGCGTGGTCACGCCCGGTCTGGTGAAACTGCACGTGGCCACCTCAAGCACGCAGGACGTCTACACCCATGAAGTGATCCTTCACGGCGAGCGCCGCGTGGTGGGTTTCGACCGCGAAATGCTGACGCCGGTGAGGATCACCCAGCACGGTAGTTAGCCCATGCACACGTCTCTGATCGCCGCGTGGGCAAGTTCCGCGAGGCGCCATCGCGTGACTCTTCGTGCGCAGTGATAGTCACTGCTGCCTCCTGCGCCTCATCGATGACCACGTATTGCCCATACTTGCCGTCCAGACGCCATGAAGCAGACGGCCTATCCGTGCTAGCTCTTCTGTGCGGAGTTCCAATCCGCTCCCTCCGATGATCCAACCCAACGGGCACCGGTGCCCATTGCGGGTTCTGAATGCCAAGCGGATCGAACAGGCGAGGCGTGAGCCAGTCACGCCCTCTCGCTCATCATGCACAGCCGTAGGAAGCGCTGAATAATACGGAATTGAGCACCGCGCATACCTCCCCATAGTGTTGCCCTTATGGAATCTCCAATCGAAGGCTACCTGGCGCGGATTCATCGGGAGATTTCGGAACTGAAGGACGGAAAGCCGTACAGCACTATTCCGGCCATGGCGAACGTCAACCCTGACAACTTCGGGATCTGCCTCACAACAGTGGACGGTTATGTCTACGAGATCGGGGACACCCGGGAAGAGTTCAGCATCCAGTCCATCTCGAAGCCCTTCACCTACGGTCTGGCACTGGCGGACCTTGGCCTGGACAAGGTGGACGAGAAGGTTGACGTCGAGCCTTCGGGGGATTCCTTCAACGAGATTTCCCTCGCCGAAGGGACAGGACGGCCGGCGAACGCAATGATCAACGCAGGTGCCCTCACGGCAACCTCTCTGATCAAAGCGTCGGGCGGCATCACCCGGATCAAGCGCATCGTCAACACGTACTCGGCCTTCGCAGGAAGAGAACTGTCCATCGACGAGGAGATCTTCGCCTCGGAACTGGAGCATGGTCACCGGAACCGGGCACTGGCGTACCTGTTGCGGTCCTTCAATATCATCGAGAATGACCCGGTGCCGGTCATCGAAGACTATTTCCGGCAGTGTTCCGTCCTGGTGAACTGTTTGGACCTCTCCCTCATGGCGGCAACCCTTGCCAACAGCGGCCGGAACCCCATGACCGGGAAACAGGTGATGGAGATCTTGCCGGTGGAGCGGGTCCTCTCGGTCATGACCACCTGCGGAATGTATGACGACGCCGGATCCTGGATCAGTACCGTCGGGATGCCTGCGAAGAGTGGAGTCGGGGGCGGGACCATCTCCGTACTCCCCGGACAGGTGGGCCTGGCTGTCTATTCCCCGCCGCTCGACGAGCACGGCAGCAGCGTGCGCGGCATCGCAACGAGCCAGCGGCTTTCGCAGGATATGGAGCTCCATTTTGTCCGCGCGGCACGTGTCGGCAAGTCCGCAATTCGCTCGAGCTACGACATCTCGGCTGCTCCCTCGGGTATCCGCCGTGGTGACGAGGCTATGGATCTCCTCCGCGACCATGGTCACCGCGCCCGTGTGGTTGAACTGAACGGCGACCTCCTTTTCGCCGGCACGGAGTCGATGGTCCGGGAACTGAGCAGTCTGAACGATGAAGTGGAGCTCATCATCCTCGACTTGCGTCGTGTGGACGAGGTTGCGGACGTATCGATGCGCCTCCTTGCCGAGGTTCGTGAGAACCTCGTCGCTGATGGCCGGGAGCTGGTGCTGATAGATGCGGAAGGTACGCTCGCCGATGCTTTCCGGGACGTCGACCGTGACGTCCCGACTTTTGACACACGGACGGCAGCTGTCGAATGGTGCGAGAACCGGCTCATCGAGACCTATGGCACCGAGCTGGATTTGCCAAGTCGGGTCAACATCGCGCAGTGCCCCGCCCTGAGTCCGCTCAGCGATGAGGACATCCAAAAGCTCGCCGACCGGATGGAAGACCGAACCTACAACGACGGCGACGTCATCCGCCGCATCGGTCAATCCTTCGGTGGAGTGTTTTTCATCCTGTCCGGCGGCGTCACCACGTCGGTGCTCGGTCCCACCGGGCACCGGGTGAAACTGACTACCCTGAGTGCGGGGATGACCTTCGGAGAACTTGCGCTGGGCAGCGATGATCGGCAGGAAACCACGGTGAAGGCCACAGGGAAGGTCACCATCAAACTCCTCACGGCAGACGCGATATCGCGATTGGAGTCGGAGGATGAGCGGCTTGCGCTCGAATTGTGGAAAGCCCTGACCCGAGACGCATACACCCGGGTGGACCTTTATCTCAGGGAAACGGCAGTACGGATCCGGGACTGATTCCTGTGACTATCGGCGCAGGTCGGACGGGAGCATACCCATCACTACGGCAACGATCCACTCGCCTTCCCAGTCGCGGCCTGCCTCCGTCCCATAGCCTTGGTTGAGTACCGGAAGACGCTCCAGAGCGACGTCCCGGCGCCCCTAGTGTGCCAGCGGAGCGGCAGGTATGTCGTCGGCATCGTGCAGCGGCGGTGAAGAGAACGGGCCGAGTGCAGAGGACTGTTGATGTCGTTCCCTGGCTGGGGAGCTGCCGGGCGGAGCGGATCTTGGCCTCCGTCATAATGCGTTTGCGTCCGCCGAGCCGGCCCTGTTCGCGCGCTGCCTGTAGGCCTGCCTGGGTGCGTTCGACCATAAGCTCGCGTTCCATCTGCGCCAGGGAAGCCATGACGATGAAGAAGAAGCGTCCGGAGGCGGTGGTGGTGTCGATCGAGTCGGTGAGACTGACAAAGCCAATGCCCCGCCTGTTCAGGCCTCCGGCGAGACCGGGGCGGCCAGCCTTGGTCCCGCTCATTGTGTCTTCAAAGACGCGATCGCATCCCGCACCCCTAAAGGCGGCCAACTGTAGATCAAGGTTCTGGTCGCGCGTGGACACTCTGACGTAGCCGATACGATGTGCAGCCATGGGGGCTTCTCATCTCCAAGGCCTTTCCCACAGAACGGCCTGGCTGTCCAGCTGTGAATCGCAGCGCTGAATGTCACCTCTGGCGCCCGATAGCCGATCTTCACTGGGCAGACGCCCTGGTCCGCGCGAGCCAATCTTTCACCAGCGCGGCAGTAAGGTCCGGGCGTTCGAGATGGGCATTATGGCCAGCGGCGTCGAGTACCGCGTAGGTGCCCCGGACATAGTGGCTGCGCAGTTTCCACCCATCCTCGTAGCCAGTCACGTGGTCCTGACGCCCGAAAAGGTGCAACGAGGGTGCCTCAAAGGGAGCAGGGTGTGCCACCTCGGGTTCGACAGAGAGCGCGTACTCCGCCGCCACTCGTTCGAGGATTGCTTGGTTCGCTCCGCGAAGACCAGGAAGGACATACCGGGTAAATGCCTCCAGCGTGGCCTGACTCTGGACGACGGTCATTTCCTCGTAGTCCTCCCGCACGTGGCCAGCCAAAGCCAGGACAGACGGGTCCTCCCGGACAACCTGCCGGCGGGGAAGGCTGCGAGCCTGATGGGTCGGCTCGTACACGCCCGCAAGAGTAGCCAAGCCAAGAACCTGATCCCGAAGCACGTGGGCTATGTGCCGGGAAATCATGCCTCCGAAGGAGTTGCCGATCACGGCGAACGGCCGGTCTCCAAGACACTTATGGATATCGTTCAGAGCGCTTTGCGCGACGTGGTCTGCGCTGGAGACATTCGTGTCAGCGTTTCCCGCGGCCCACGGTAGGTCGATATAGATCCGTCGCCACCCGGAGCCATCAAGGGCGTCCTCCAACGGAAGCATGACCCGATGATCAACGCCGAATCCGTGGATTACTACGAGCGGAAGGCCTTCTCCTAAGACTTGAGCAATCACGGACCAGAGCCTACAGGCACAGTTTGATCCCTCAGCGTTTGGTGAACCTGTCCTCGATGAACCGCAGCAGCGGCCGGGAGTTGAGGCACACCAGGAACACCAGGGCCCCGGCAACCACCAGCATCAAGTAGGTGGTGGACATCAGCAGCAGGAAGGCAGCCACAAACAGGATGCCGGCGTTGCCCAGCGCCACCCTCTTCTGCGCACCGAAGCCGTACAGCGACAGCCGGTAGATGTCCCGGACGGGGAAGGTGAACCGGGACAGCAGCAGCAAGGCGTTCAGTGCCGCCGTTGCCACCAGGAGCGCCAGGACCAGCAGCGCCACCCGGATGGCGGGTTCCGCGCCGGGTCCGGCGCCGGGGATGAGTGGCAGGCCGGCCAGGTTCAAGGTGACCACGGCCAGCACCAGCAGGTATGGCAGCCACACCACCAGGGCCTGCACAAAGTTCATCCGGTAGCCCCGCACAAAGTCACGGAACACCCCGGTGTCATGGCCGGCAAGCAGCCGGTTGAACGCGTACATGGCAGCCACCAGGGACGGGCCAACCGGGACGAAGGCCAGCAGCACCAGGAGCCAGTTGCCCAGCAGTGGCGTTACCACCAGCAGCACGTTGGCAAGCACCAGCAGCGCGTGGCCCATCATCACGCCGGCCACGGCGCCGGCCACCCTGAAGAGGGGGCCGGCACCGTATTCCGCTTTTTTCTGAACCACGCACTGCCTTTCGGTTGCCGGCAAAGGCGGCCGGCGCCGTCGTACTTCCTACTTCTTATCTGCGTAAGCCGTGTACGCCTTGTTCGCCAACTCTACGTATTTGGACATGCCCTTGCTGTCCAGTTCCTTGAGGTAGGCGTCGAACTCGCCCAGGCTCCGCTGCCCCGTGATGAACTTCAGGGTGTTCTGCTTGACGTGGTCCTTCAGCGGGGTGAGCACCAAGGTGGCCTGCTCGCGGTCCACGTCGCTGAACGGCACGGGCGGGGACACCGGCTTCGGGGTCTTGCTCTTCATGGCCTCCTGGAACGCGAGCTCCTCCTCATTGAAGGTGGAGTGGAGCAGGTCCGTGGTGCCGCCGTACGCGAAGTTGCCGCCGGAGAATCCGTATTCCACCCGCAGGTCCTTGGTGCCGGCCGGGTTGAGTCCCTGGAAATTGATGTCCTTGGCGAGGACGCGCTTCCCGCCTTCCTTGCTGAACGTGGTGCCTTCCACGCCCCATTTCGAGAACTCCTGCCCGGCATCGCTGTAGAAGAGCCAGTCGATGTACTGCATGAGCGCCACGAACGTGTCCTTGTCCTTCACGGACGAGTTGAGCATGATGCCGTTCTCCAGCCGCGAGCCGCCGATGAGGTCCCCCGCTGGGCCACCGGGGACCGTGATCTTGCGGACGGTGAAGTTGCCCTTGCCCAGCGACTGCTCCATGGACGTGCGGTAGGTGATGATGTTCTGCGAGTTCGCGCTGATGACGAACGACTTGCCGGAGGTGAACTTCTGGATGGCCGAATCGTCCGTCTGCGTGAAGCTTTCGGGGTCCATCAGGCCCTCGGACACCAGGGAATTGAAGTAGGTCACCAGTTCCTTGAACCTGGAGGTGCCGGCGGCGAACTCGAATTCCTTCTTGTCCTCGTCGAAGTTCAGCCCGTCCACCAGTCCCCAGCCCGCCACCGTGCCGAACGCGTTGCCGGCGATGTTCAGCACGCTGTTGCCGTTGAACCTGTCAGAGAACGGCACCACGTCCGGATAGGCCTTCTTCAGCTTGCGCAGCACCTCGCGGAACTCGTCCCAGGTCTTTGGATCCGCGATTCCTTCCTTCTCCAGGATGTCGGTGCGGAAGGCCAGGGTGTAGTCCGGCCACAGCTCCTCATGCAGCCCGGGCAGCACGTAGTACTTGCCGTCCTCCTGCGTGAGTCCGGCGATCTCCGGCTCGAGCTTCCACTTCTTCACCTTGTCCTGGAAGTGCGGCATCAGGTCCACGTAGTCGCTGACCGGCAGGACCGCCCCGGACGAGACGTACGCGCTCTCCTGGCCCGGGTAGGTCTTGGCGATGATTTCCGGGGCGTTGCCCGAGCTGATCAGCAGGCTGCGCTTCTGCTCGTAATCGCTGCTCGGCACGATGGTGGGTTCCAGCGTGACGTTGTTCGCGGTGGCCATCTGGGTGAACAGCAGCCAGTCCTTCTTGAACGGGTACGAGGGCTGGTCGCTGAAGAGGAAGGTGAAGCTCACCGGCGCCGTCGCCTTGAACGTATCCCCCACCCCAAAGCTGTCCATGGCTCCGGTGCGGGCCTTGGAGGTGTCCACCTTGGTGCCTGAATCGGAGTCACAGCCTGCCGCCACCAGGCCGAACGCGGCGAGGGCGGAGAGGCCCAGGAACTCTCGTCTGCGGATCATGGGTTTTCCTTTCATAAGGGGTTATTCCTTGACGGAACCGAGCATGACGCCCGTGAAGAAGTACTTCTGGACAAAGGGGTAGATGCACAAGATGGGAATGACGGTGAGGACGATGGTGACCGACTGGATGTTCGCCGCGATCTGGCCGAGGTTCTCCGCCGTGCCGCCGGCAGAGTCGGCGGTGGTGACCCCGGCGATCATGTTGCGGAGGTAGATGGTCACCGGGAACAGGTCCGGATTGTCCAGGTAGAGGAAGGCCTGGAACCAGGAGTTCCAGTTGGCTACGGCGTAGAACAGCACCATGGTTGCCACGATGGCCTTGCTCAGGGGAAGGACCACCTTGAACAGCACACCGTACTGGGTAAGCCCGTCAATGGCGGCGGCTTCCTCCAGTTCGCGGGGCATGTTTTCGAAGAACGACTTCATGATGAGCAGGTTGAAGACGCTGATGGCATTGGGCAGCACCACGGCCCACAGGGTGTCCCGCATGCCCAGCGAGCTGATCAGCACGTAGTTGGGGATGAGGCCGCCGTTGAAGAACATGGTGAACACCGCGATGCCAATAAACACGCTGCGGCCTTTCAGGTCCTTCTTGGCGATGGCGTAGGCGAAGCTGGTGGTCAGGACCATGGAGATGGCCGTTGCCACCACCGTGTACAGGACCGTGTTGCCGTAGTTGTTCCAGAAAGTGGAGTCGGCGAGGATCAGCTTGTACGTTTCGGTATTGAACCCCATGGGGAACAGGTTGACCTGGCCCGCGTTGATGAACCCTTCGCTGGAGAAGCTCTGGGCGATGATGTTCATGAACGGGTAAAGCGTCAGGAACACCACCACCAGCAGGAAGACCAGGTTGAACATCCTGAACACGCGCATGCCGCGGGAGACCTTCATGTCCTTGAGCAGCACCCCGGTTTCCTTGGGGCTGCGCCCGGCGCGGAAGCGGGGCTTGGCGCCGGCGGGCCTACTGCCGGAGCCTTCCTCCCCCGCGGTGCCCGGCGCGGTGCTGGAACTTTCAGTGGTGCCGGCCTGGTTCATGGTTTCGCCCTTCATGGTTGGCCCTTTCACCACAGGCTCGTTCCGGCGAGCCGCTTGGAGATGGCGTTGGCGGAGAGGATCAGCGTGAGGCCGATGACGGATTCGAACATTCCGATGGCTGCGGCATAGCTGAAGTTGCTGGACTCCAGGCCCACCCGGTACAGGTAGGTGGAGATGACATCTGACGTTGCGTAGTTGAGCGGGTTGTAGATCAGGAGGATCTTTTCGAAGCCCACGGCCATGAACGTGCCGATGTTCAGGATCAGGAGGGTGATGATGGTGGGCCGGATGGCCGGCAGCGTCACGTGCCAGGTCTGCTGCCAGCGGTTGGCACCGTCAATCCGGGCGGCCTCGTACAGCGATTCGTCCACGCGGGTCAGCGCGGCGAGGTAGAGGATAGCGCCCCAGCCCATGGTCTGCCACACCTCGGAGCTGATGTACATGGGCCGGAACCAGCCGGCGTCCTGGGTGAAGTTCACCGTGGTGCCGAACACTGTATTGGCGATCTGGTTGACCGTGCCCGTCATGGAGAAGTTCTGCAGGATCATGCCGGCGATGATCACCACGGACATGAAGTGCGGCAGGTACGCCACGGTCTGGACGAACTTCTTGAACTTCTGCGAGCGCAGCTCGTTCAGCATCAAGGCGAAGATGATGGGCATCGGGAAGCAGAACAGCAGCGTCAGGACGCCCAGGATGATGGTGTTCTGGAATGCCTGCCAGAAGCTGGGATCGTTGATGAAGAGGGTGACGTACTTCAGTCCCACCCATTTCTCGCCGAAGATGCTGCCGCCTGGCTGGAACTGCCGGAAAGCGATCACGTTGCCGGCCATCGGCAGGTAACGGAACACGGCGAAGTAAGCCAGCGGCAGCAGCACCAGCGTGTACAGCCGCCAGTCCCGTTTCAGGGCCAGCCCCCAGCTGCCGGGTTTGTTGCGGCGGTTCCGGGTGGTGCCGGGCGGGTCCGGGGTGACCGCCTCGGGAGGTACTTCCAGTCGCATGGCCATGGTGGGGCCTCCTATCGGGCGGTGTCTGAGGGGTTGGGGTCTGTAAGTTCTTCGATCACCAGGACGCCGTGGGCTGCGAGCTCGACGGTTCCCTGCACGGCGTTGCCGGTTAGGCGGTCCGCGCCGCCGGCTTTGACGTCCACGCGGGCAGGTGCGTCATTGTGGTTCAGGACCAGCAGATAGCTGCGTCCCTTGCCGGTACGACGACGGACCTGCACTCCCGGCGGAGCGTCGAGTTCCGGGCGGATCCCCGCAGCAGCGCGCTCGGCCGCGAGCAGGTCCTCCAGGAAGGCGCTGTCCACCCTGGCGGACAAGTAGACGGCGGTTCCTTTGCCGAACGTGTTGCGGGTGACGGCGGGTGAGCCGGCAAGACGTCCGGACGCGTAGCTCGCCAGGACGTCCGCTGTTTCGGTATGCAGGTGCTCAGTCCAGTAACTGGCCGAAGCCGTGCCGCCGTCGGCCGTTGAAATCTTTACTTCCTCACCCTCGCCGGCCAGCGGGTGCATCTCCTCGCTCCAGGCGCCCAGGACGCTGCGGAGGGCGCCCGGGTAGCCGCCCAGACGGATGGTGTTGTCCGGGTCCACGATGCCGGAGAGGTAGCTGGCCACCAGGCGCCCGCCGCCGGCAACGTAGTCCTCGAACCTTTGCGCGGCATCGTCGGAGAGGAGGTACGACGCCGGCAGGACCACCAGGCTGTACTGGCTGAGGACTGAGGCGGTGTTGACGAAGTCCACCGGAATGTTCGCGTCGAAGAAGGGCCGGTAGAGACGGAGGACTTCCTGGGTGTAGTTCAGGTCCGAGCGCGGCGAGTTGCCCAGTTCCAGGGCCCACCAGCAGTCCCAGTCGAAGACCATGGCCACCTTGGAAGCGGACCGTGTGCCGGTGATGCCGCCAAGGTCCTTCAGTTCCCGGCCCAGTTCGCAGACTTCCCGGAAGACACGGGTGTTGGGCCCTGCGTGGTTGACCATGCCGGAGTGGAAGCGTTCCGTGCCGCCCTTGGCCTGGCGCCACTGGAAGAAGAGGATGGAATCCGCGCCCTGCGCGATCGCCTGGTAGGAGCCCAGGCGCATCTTCCCGGGGAGTTTGGAGACGTTGACGGACCACTGGCTCACCGCGGCGGTGGCCTGTTCCATGACCAGCCAGGGCTGGCCATTCCGGAGCGAGCGCATCAGGTCGAAGTTGAGGGCGGCGGCCACGTGGGCGTCTTCCTCGCGTGGGTCCGGGTAGATATCCAGGGCGGCAGCGTCCTCCTCCGCGGCCCAGGCCCAGTAGTCGTTGTTCTTGTAGAAGCGCATGAAGTTGGTGACGATGGGCAGGTCCGGGGTGTGCCGGCGCAGGATGTCCCGTTCGGCCTTGTAGTGCTCCAGCATGCTGTCCGACGTGAACCGGTGGTAGTCCAGGCGCCGGGAGGGGTTGGACCAGGTGCGGGGCTGGGCGGGGGCGTTGACCTGGCTCCAGTCAGAGTAGACCTGGCCCCACACGTCCGTGCTCCAGGCGGTGTTGAGACCGTCCAGGCTGCTGTACTTCTGCTGCAGCCATTCACGGAAGGCCCGGTCCGCGTGGGGTCCGTAGGAAACGGGTCCGTATTCGTTGTTGACGTGCCACATGCAGAGGGCGGGATGGCCGGCATAACGCTCCCCCATCTTCTCGGCCATGGCCAGGGACTTCTCGCGGTAGGCGGGGTGGGAGACGTCAAAGTGCTGGCGGGACCCGAAACCGAACGTGGTGCCGTCCGCCAGGACCGGAAGGATGTCCGGGTGCTGGGCAACGAGCCAGGCCGGCGGGACGGCGTCAGGAGTGGCAAGATCCACGCCGATGCCGTTTTCGTGCAGCAGGCCCATGATCTGGTCCAGCCAACCGAAGTCATAGACGCCGTCCGCGGTTTCCAGCCGGCTCCAGGAAAAGACAGCCAGCGTAATCAGGTTGACCCCTGCCTCCTTCATGAGGCTGACATCCTCTTCCCACACCTCGCGGGGCCACTGCTCCGGGTTGTAGTCCCCGCCGTAGGCTATGCCGCCCAGCCTCTCGTGCAGGCGTTTGAGGCGGGTTTCGGGGGTGCTGGCGCGAGGCTCGCTGGTCATCATTGTCCTTTGGTAGGCAAATGGCCGCCGGCTCCCCACCGTTGCGACCTGCATCACACGTAGAAACTATCGTAAAGTTTCAGCAATAACAACAGTCTTATATGAAGTGAAAGCGCCCTCCCGCGGGAGGGGCAAAATCCGCTTGGGGCAGACGATGCGCAGGTCAGCGGCGGATTGTCTGGTCTGAAACGACCTCGTCCGGCCTAAAGAACTGCGCGGACCGGCCCTTCCTGATGAACACGGAAAGTATCGGAAGGCCCAGGAAGGCTGTTAGTCCAGGCACACTTCCTTGCCGGACATCAGGAACAGGAGCATACTTATTAGCAGGACTAATTAGCAGTGCTAAGTATTTTCAGGAGGCGCAATCCCGGCGTGACCACCACCGACACCCAGAACCCCAAAACCACCGGATCGGCCAGCCCGGACAGCCTGGCCATAGATCTCCGCACGGCCGTCATGCGCACCTCGCGCCGGCTCCGCGTCGAGGCCACCGGTGACGCCATCACCCCGGGGCAGTACACGGTCCTGGCCCTCCTGAACGGCAACGGGCCCAGCACCCTCCGCGCACTTGCCGAAAGCGAGCACGTGCAGGCTCCGTCCATGACGCGGATCGTCAACGCGCTTGCGGACCAGGGCTTCGTGTCCAGGGCGGCAAACCCCGACGACGGGCGCCAGGTCCGCGTGGACATCACCGACGCCGGCCGGGCAGTCCTGGCCGAGGCCCGGAACCAGCGGACCGCATGGCTGGCACAGCGGGTGGCCGGGCTGAGCGAAGAGGACCGGCAGATCCTCAGCCGCGCGGCGCACATCATGCAGGAAATGAGCGGCACATGAGCGCCATGTTCCGGGCCCTGGAGAACCGGAACTACCGGATCTGGGCCAGCGGCGCGCTGGTGTCCAACATCGGCACGTGGATGCAGCGGATAGCCCAGGACTGGCTGGTGTTGACCGTCCTCACCAACTACTCCGGCGCCGCCGTCGGCATCACCACCGGCCTGCAGTTCCTTCCCATGCTGATCCTCGGACCATATGGCGGAGTGCTGGCGGACCGCTACCGCAAACGGGTGATCCTGCTGTGGACGCAGGTGGCCATGGGCCTGACCGGGCTGGCGCTGGGGCTGCTGGTGGTCACCGGCACCGCCGAACTGTGGCACGCCTACCTCGCCGCCCTCTGCCTTGGAATTGCCAGCGCCGTGGACGCCCCTTCACGGCAGGCCTTCGTCTCCGAACTCGTGGGCCAGGACAACATCTCCAACGCGGTGGCCCTGAACTCCGCGTCCTTCAACACGGCCAGGCTTACCGGCCCTGCCATCGCCGGCGTCCTGATTGCCTGGGTGGGAACCGGCCCGGTGTTCCTGCTTAACGCCGCCAGTTTTGGCGCGGTCATCATCTCGCTGTTCCGGATCCGGACCTCCGAACTTGCTCCCTCGGCGCCCGCCAGCAGGGGCAAGCACCAGGTGGCGGAAGGTGTCCGCTACGTGCGCAACCGCCCGGACCTGGTGCTGATCATGGTCCTGGTGGGCATCCTCGGCGCGTTCGGAATGAACTTTCCCATCACCAACGCGCTCATGGCCACCACCGAGTTCGGGGTGGGCCCCGGCGAGTTCGGGCTGCTGGGCTCCATCATGGCGGTGGGCACCCTGGCCGGGGCGCTCCTTGCCGCACGGAGGGCCGGTCCGCGGCTGAGGTTCCTGCTGGGCGGGGCGCTCGGGCTTGGCGCCTTTACCCTCCTGGGAAGCGTATCGCCGTCGTTCTGGCTGTATGCAGCAGTCCTGATCCCGGTGGGCCTGGCCTCCATCACCTTCCTGAACAGCTGCAACACGAGCATCCAACTCTCGGTGGAGCCCCAGTTCCGCGGGCGGGTGTTGGCCCTGTACCTTGCCGTGCTCCAGGGCGGAACCGCCGTGGGCGCTCCGCTCATGGGCTGGATCGGCTCGGAGTTCGGCGCCCGCTGGTCGGTGGCGGCCGGAGGGATCATCGTGCTGCTGGCGGCCGTGGCCGCCGTGATTGTGGTCAGCCGGCGGAGCAGCCTGAGCTTCCGGGACAACCTCCGCTTGGTGTTCCGGCGGCGCCGCGAGCCTGCCGTCTAGGTCAACGCAACCAGGCAACGGACGACGGCGGCGCTGCGGACTTCGCCTGGAGGCACCCCTGGTGGGGCTGCTTCGGCGGCCCGCACCGCCGTCGTTCGCTGTCCGCAGGCAGTAACGCCGCTGTAACGCCTGGAGGGTCTAATTCCAGTGGACGCAATGATCGCCTGACGGTCCATGCCTTCCGTGGCCGCCGGGACCCTACCCAAGGCTGGAACCCGGGCAGTACAGATAGTGATGGTGCGAGATGCACTCCTGCAGCCGCCGCCCGATCGCCCTCACCTGGGCGGTCACCCTGGCGCTGCTGCTGTCTGCGTGCATGGCAACCGGCGGCGATGGTGAGCCGGCTCCCAGCAACAGCACGTCACAATCGAGCCAGCCCACTGAGTCCGGCAGCCCTGGCGGCAACCCCACCAGCGGCGGAGCGCGCAGCCAGTCCCCAAGTCCGGAACAGGGCCAGGAACGGCCCGTACCCGGAGGGCAGCAGCGGCCCGATCCTGGACCGCCGCCGGCACAACCGCCCGCTCAGCCACCCGGCCCGCCTGCCCCAAACCAGCCACCGGGCCCGCCCGCACCGGCCCAGCCGCCCGCCGCACCCGCCGCGCCTGCCCCGCCTGCCCCGCCTGCCGCGAACCAGCCACCCGCCCCGCCTCCGGGACCGCCCGCTCCGCAGTTGCCGCCCGTCCCGGAGACCGTGGTGCTCGACTGGCTGCCGATCGGCCCGGTGGGCAGGGGCGACCCCATTTGGTACAGGAACCTGAGGGGCATGGACTGCGGGTCCCTTCCCGAATACGCCGGACCCTTTAACACCGTCGAGGAAGCGTCGAAAACGCTGTGCCTCGGCTTGACGGGAGACCAGGCTGCCTGGGAGGCGGGAGCCTCTGCGCTGGACACAATGCCGCCGCCATTCGAGGGCGATTGCTGGTCCGCCACCGCCCTCGAGATCCTCCGCACCATAGCTGTGGTCCGGCAACAGAATCCGGGCGTCTCCGTGGAGCTTGCCCCTCGCCGCGGAACCGCATGCCCGCCGGAACTCTCGGGCCTGGAGGACAGCGAAGGCAACTCCCCGCCCTTCCTGGTCTGTCCCGGCCAGGCCATTGTCCTGTCCGGAAACATCACCGGCCTGCCTACAGGGACTGTTCGTTCGGTTTACGTCGGTACGAGAACGGCGACGGTCCTGCAGCGCCAAAGCTTCATCGACACGAACCACCCGCTTGAGTTCTACTTCCTGGCACCGCCCCTCGACCCGGGGCAGCCAACCACTGCCGAGGTCAGCATTGCCGACGCCGATTGGCCGGTGAGCGGATCCGCTTCCTTCGAGTACGCAACGGACCAGGGCACATGCCCGCAGGCGCCAGGCACCGCGCCATGACGGAGACCGGCGGGGACGAACGTTCCTCCTGGTCCCGCGCGCTTGGAGTGATCTCGGCTATCGGCCCGCCGGTCACGGTGGCCACGGCCCTGCTGTTCTACTTCGGCTGGGCCCGCGCGGAGGCACAGGCGGCACAGATGGGCCTGAACGTCAGCCTGTTCGGGTACGCAGTGCAGGACTACATCCTGATCAGCATCAACGCGCTGTTCCTGCCGCTCGTCTGCATCCTGGCGGCCAGCGTCGTCTGGCTCGCCCTGGACCGCTGGCTGCGCCGCCGCATCGAAGAGAGCCGCGGCCGGGCCCTCATCCTGAAGGCCGCCGGCATAACAGCCCTGCTCAGCGGACTCCTCGTAGGCGTCAGCCTGGTCCTGGCGGTTGTAGAACCCGCCCGGACAGCGCTGTTCACTCCGTATCTGATGGCTTTGGGCGTACTCGTGGCCACCTGGTGCATGCGCTTGCGCCGGCTGGGCCGGGACCGCACATCACCCGCCCTCAGCTCCGAGCAGCGGGCGGTGGAAACCTCGCTGATCCTCAGCATCGTGACGCTGCTGCTCTTCTGGGGCACGGCCGACTACGCCCAGGCGGTGGGCCGGCGGCTCGCCTTGAACTTCGAACAGGGCGTGCAGTACATGCCCCGGGCGGAGGTCTACTCACCCAAACCGCTGGGCATCGGCTCTGCCGCGGTCACGGAGGTCCAGGTGGGAACCGGGGATGCAGCACTCTACCGGTACGACGGCCTCCGCCTGCTGGTCCTCAGCGGCGGACGCTTCTTCTTCCTGCACGACGGTTGGACGCCGCGGGACGGAACGGTCATCGTCCTGCCGGACGACAACTCCGTCCGTATCGAATTCAGGCGGTAGTGCTCCCCGCGGGCTTCACCCTGTTTCGATGAAGCCACTTCCTGCGTGACTCCAGGGCCCGGGGTGCCGCTGGAGCCTGTGTCAGCCGAGAACGAGTTTGACGGCCAGGGCGAGCATCACCACGCCGATGGCCAGGTCCACAATCCGCCACGTCCGCGGGCTGCTGAGCACCCCGGAAAGCTTTCGGGCTCCATACCCCAGGGCCGAAAACCAGAGGGCGCTTCCCACCACGGCCCCGGTCGCGAAGACCCACCGGGCGTCCGGACCGTGCTGGTTGGCCAGGCCGCCCAGCAGCACCACGGTGTCCAGGTACACATGGGGATTCAGGTAGGTCAGCGCCAGGGTGGTGACGATGACCGATCCCTTGGACCGCGGGGCGTCGGCCGTCAGGGTTGAGGGCTTGAGTGCAGACATGAATGAACGTACCGCCCACCATGTCAGGTAGGCAGCTCCGCCCCACCTCAGCACGTCCAGTGCCATTGGAAACCGGGAAACCAAAGCCCCGATCCCCACTGTGCCGCCGAGGATCAGCAACGCATCACTGACCATGCAGAGCGCCACCACGACGCCCACGTGTTCACGGCGGATTCCCTGCCGCAGCACAAACGCGTTCTGCGCCCCGATGGCAATGATCAATGCCAGGCCCGTCATCAGTCCGGTAGTCCAGATGCTCCACATGCCTTGACCGTAGCCCGGCGTTGCAGATGAAGACAAACGATAGATTCTGCAGTTCCATTAGAATATCTTCATGAACTTCGAACATCTCCGTGCCCTCGCCGCGATCGTGGACGAGGGAACTTTCGAGGCCGCGGCTGATCTGCTGGGGATCAGCCCCTCCGCCGTCAGCCAGCGCATCAGGGCCTTGGAAAAGTCCGTAGGGCAGGTGGTGGTTCGCCGCAGCGTACCGTGCACCCCCACCGATGCTGGCTCGATCCTGCTGCGCATGTCCCGGCAGGTGCAGGTCCTTGAGGCGGAAACGTGGGAGTCGCTGGGAACTGGTGTTTCCTCCCGGGCCGTAACTCCCATTGCCGTGAATGCCGACTCCCTTGCCACGTGGTTCGTCAACGTGCTCCATGAGGCCAGCAACTGGTCGGAGACCACCCTGGATCTGCATGTGGAGGACCAGGACCACAGCAGCCAGCTCCTGCGCCGAGGTGACGTTCTCGGGGCGATCACCTCCGACCCCACGCCCGTCAACGGGTGCCGGGCGGAACGGCTGGGTTTTATGCGCTACCTGCCCGTATCCACCCCGGGGCTGCGCAAGCGCTTCAAAGCCGGCAGCGGGGTGGACTGGCAGCGCATGCCCATGCTCCAGTTCAATGCCAAGGACAACCTGCAGCAGCTGCAGCTCAAGGCCCGCGGCGTACAGCAGGCGCCACCAACACATTTCATCCCTTCATCCGAGGGATTCCTTGCAGGTTTGAGGGCAGGCCTTGGATGGGGAATGATTCCCGAGCTGCAGCTGGGAACGGACCTCGCCGACGGCTCCCTGGTGGTGTTGAAGGAGCGCGAGCACCATGACGTCGCGCTTTACTGGCAGACCTGGACCTTGGACTCACCACGGCTCGATCGCGTCACCAACGCCATACGGAAGGCCAGCAGCCAAGAGCTGCGTGGCACGCGGCAGGATAGCTAAGCACGCATCAGCTTCGCGGCACGCACCAGCTGACCTGCTATTGGGCTTCCTGGTGGTGGGGGTGCTGTTGAGTGGTAGGTGTGGCCGGTGGGGGTCCGGTATTCGATGGTGTGCCTTGGGCCCGGCCGCGGGATGGTTTTCCAGCCGTGGTTTTCCTTGGTGTGGTTGCAGGCCTCGCACAGCCCGGCGGCGTTGCCCAGGCTGGTGGCTCCGCTGGCATGCCAGGCCACCACGTGGTCGTGATGCCTGATGGGCGCATCACAATAGGGCGTGCGGCAGGTGTCATCACGGGCCTGGATTAAACGGCGCAACGCGGCCGGGAACAACCGCGCCCGCGAATCCATCCCCACCAGGTCCCCCGCCCCCGGGGCCGTGTACAGTCGCCGCAGCCACACCCTGAAATCCTGCCCGCCAGCCCCAACGCCAGCGCTGACCAGGCTGCGGGCCCAGCCGGCCGGGACAATCCCGTAACCGGGAAGGCGTGCCGGTTCAGGATCCCCCTGGAACAAAGTCCTGTCGGTCATGACCAGCTGGATCTCCACACCACTGACACCGCCGGGGGTGCCGGCGGTCCGCTCCACCAAGGTGTCGGCCATGATCTGCCCCCGGGAACGCTCATCACCGCCGGCACGCAAAGTATCAGCATGCGCGCTTAGTGCCGCATACGCCGCCACGCCCTCCGCGACCGGCAGCAGCGCCGTCAGGCGCGCCATGGTGTCCGGGGCCGGACGCAGGCTCACACACCGCTCCCCGGCAGCATGGGCCGCCCGCTGTGTCACCGAACGGGGGTCCCGCCGGTACGCCGCAGCCCTCGCCGCAGCCACAACGGCCCGGTCCCCGGCCCCGGCAAAAGTACCCGTGTCAGCGGCCAACTCCTCATCAACCGCGCACCGGTCCGCCGCGCCCAGGCACGCCGTCTCCCGCACCACCAGCGTGGCCCGCCACTCATTCAGCCGGCCAGCATCCAGCGCAGCCAGGGTACGCGGCATCTCCGCCACCAGCGCCTTGGCCAGCCCGAGCAGCCGCCCGCCCCGGGACGGCGACTCACCCCGGGCCAACGCAACCTGCGCCGCCACCCCCTGGCCCAGCTCCGCCGCAGGAATCCCGGCCTCGGCCTGCTCAGCGCGCTGGGCAAGATCGAACGCCACAGCAACCCTCGCCTGCGCAGCCGCAATGGCCGCCTTCAGCTCCTCCAGGCCCCGCAACTGGTCAACCAGCGCGGCACTGTCAGAGGACACGGGCAAACACCGAACCTTGCTAATCAAATCCTGAACGGTGCCCTCCATAACCACAGTCTTCCAGCGACCCCTGACAATCAGAGGCTGCGGAAATCGCTATGTGGATAACGCCCAGACTCGACCCGAGCCCCTACTCGGCAGCGCCGCCCAACACCACGTTCACCGGCTCCTTGCCCTCAAGCATCAGGCCGATCTGCTGCTGGACCAGCCGGACCATCCGCGGGAACATCGCCGAACTGGCCCCGCCCACGTGCGGAGTGATCAGCACGCCGGGTGTGGACCACAGGGGGTGGTCCACCGGCAGCGGTTCCGGATCCGTCACGTCAACAGCAGCACGCAAACGGCCCGTGGATGTCTCCGCCAGCAGCGCATCCGTGTCCGCCACCGCCCCGCGGGCCACATTGACCAGCAGCGCCCCGTCCGGCATGGCGGCCAGGAACTTCGCGTCCACCAGCTGCCGTGTCTGCTCAATGAGGGGCACGCTGACCACCGCGATGTCATGCAGCGGCAGCTGCTCATACAGCGAGTCGATGCCGAAGATCTTCCCGCTGGAATCCTCCCGCTCGCGGCTCGCCATCCGGGTCACGTGCGTTTCGAACGGCAGCAGCCGGGCCTCGATGGCCTTGCCCACTCCCCCGTAACCCACCAGCAACACGCGCCGGTCCGCGAGGCTGGGCCGCTGGCTGTTGTCCCATGTCCCGGTGGCCTGGTTGCGCACGAAGTCGTCCATGCCGCGCTGGCTGGCAATCATCATGCCCAGGGCGAGCTCCGCCGTCGACGTCTCATGGACCCCTGCCGCGTTGGCGAAAACGCAGCCGGCGGGCAGCACGTCCGCCACGCCGTCGTACCCTATCGACTGGCTCTGGACCAGGCCGATGTCCACGGACTCCAGCGCGGCCAGCACCTCGGGCCCGCGCATGTACGGCGGCACCACGATGTCCAACCGCCCGGCCGGGGCAGGCCCGGAAAAGTCCCACACATAAAATTCGACGCCGGCAGTGGGCGCGAGCGCGTCCAGCAGTTTCTGGTCCGGAAGGGAAACCTGCAGCGGTGCACTCACGCGGCCACCACCAGCTTCACGTCCGCGGCACGCAGCGCCGTCTCGATTTCCCGCGGCGGCGGCGCGTCCGTCACCAAAACGTCCGCCGCGTCAAAGGCTGCCAGCCGGGCCAGCGCATACCGCAGCATTTTCTGGTGTGTTGCCACTACTACCACCTGTTCCGCAGAGTTCATGAGGGCGATCTTAGTGGCGCGCTCCACGTCCCGCTCTATGTAAAACGCTTCGTCGTGGATACCGCTCACGCCGATGAAAGCCGTCTTGGCGCGGAGGCCGGCGGCAGCACTGACAGTCATGGGACCGTTGAACGCCTGGCTGTCCAGGAGCAGTTCCCCGCCCAGGCAGATGGTGCGGGCAGCGGTCAGCTGGAGGCAGCGCTGGATGGCGGGTGCGGAGTGGGTGATGATGGTGCCTGTGAAGGACGTGGGCAGCTCCTGCGCGATCTGGTACGTCGTAGTCCCGGCGTCCAGGATGACGGCGTCCCGTTCCCCGATCATGGAGATGCAGGCCCGCGCCACCCGGAGCTTCGCGTCGGCGTCCTCCCGCACGCGGGCGGCGAAGTCCGCGTTCTGGCCCTGTCCATGGATGGCGCTGACCCCGCCGTGAACCACCCTGACCAGGCCCAGCTTGGACAGTACCCTGGTGTCCCTGCGCACGGTCATGTCCGATACCGCAAAGGTCTCGGCCAGGTCCGTCGTGGAAATAAACCCGCGCCGGCCAAGTTCCTCCAGGATGGTGCGCTGGCGGGGCGTCAGCGGCGCCTCTTCACGTGCGGTGCTCATATCCCCTTCTTCCTGCCCCACCCGCCGGCCCCCGGCCCGCGAAGTGTTGCTTTTCCAACACCAACTTACCTAGTGCCGTACCCCGGCACCGGCATTCGTAAGCTCTACGGGGCGTCCCTCCGTAATGGAACGCTCTGCCGCCAGTCCCATCCGGACCGACTGCAGGCCGTCGGCCACCGTCACCTCAACCGGCCCTTCACCCAGGATCGCCTGCCGGTACCCCAGGTGCTCGTAGTAGGTGGAGCCGTGGTGGGCGCCCGCGGCAAGCACTGCCTCATCCACCGGGACCTCGTGCTTTTCCGGTCCGAGCGGCGAGCGCGGGCTGAACTCAACGGTGGCTTCCGCTTCATCGCCTTCGATCCAGTGGTTGGCCGCCACCGGAATGAGCGTCTCGATCTTGGCGGCATCGCCCACAATGGAGATCCGCTCCTGGAACTTGGAGCCCTCGGCGAACATGGACAGTTCCAGCATCGCCCGGCGGCCGCCCTTGAAGTCGACAATCACATAGGCGTTGTCGATCATGTCCGACACACGGCCGTCGTACACCTCATCCATGTGGTTCACGTCGTGGCCGCCGCTGGCGTACACACGCACGGGCTCATCCTGCAGGATCAGCCGCATCAGGTCGAAGAAGTGGCAGCATTTTTCCACCAGGGTCCCGCCGGTCCGCTCCGCGAAGCGGTTCCAGGCATCCACCTTGTGCAGGAACGGGAACCGGTGCTCCACGATGGACAGCATGTAGATGTTGCCGAGCTTGCCGTTGTGCGCGGCCTGGATGACTTCCTGGACCGGCGGCATGTAGCGGTATTCCATGGCAACCCACACAGGTGCAGGGTAGTCCGCGGCGAGCGCCTCGAGTTCATCTGCCTGCGCGGCGGTGGTGCACACCGGCTTCTCCACGAGCACGGGCAGGTTGGTTCCGCTGGCGAAGATGTCCTTGAGGATGGCCAGGTGCGTGTCGTTGGGGCTGGCGATCACCAGCGCGTCCACCAGCCCGGAGGCGAGCAGTTCCTGGTGCGAGGGGAAGGTCTGCACCTCGTAGCCGATCTCAGCGGCGGTCTCCTCCAGGGATGCGGGCTGGGGATCGGAGACTGCGGTGATCCGGCTGCCGGGAATCAGGGCGAGGTTCCGGACGTGTTCGCGGGCCATGTGGCCGGCGCCGATGAGGCCGTATCGGATGGTCCGGACCGTTTCCGCAGAAGGCAATGACATGTGCTGCTCCGTTTCTCTACGTTGAGTTTTTGGGGGGACCGTGGCGTTGCATCCCAAACAGAACTATACCGAAAGTGTTGTTATTCCAACATAGCGTGTGTATATTTCTTCAGTACCAGCCGGAACTACAACGAGGTGGAACGTGCCCCAACCGTCAACTGGAACCCTGCTCTTCGTAGGCTGCGCCACGCTTGACTCCATCGCATTGGTGGAGGATTACCCCGCAGCGGACAGCCGCACCGTCGCTTCGGACTTCGCGACGGCGGGTGGCGGCCCGGCCGCCACCGCAGCCGTGGCAGCGGCCCGCGCCGGTGCAAACACAGCTTTCGCAGGTGTCCTCGGCACCGACGAGGAAGGCGACCGCATCATTGCCGGCCTGCAGGCCGAAGGCGTGGACACCTCCGCGGTGATCCGCGATCCCAACGTCAAAACGGGTGCCAGCGTGATCGTGGTCAGCAAGGCATCCGAAAGCCGGGCGATTGTCACCCGGCCCGTGCCGCCGGTCAGTTTTCCGGCCGGGAGCCGGTTCCACGCGCTGGTGGAATCGGCAGCCTGGGTCCACGTGGACCATCTGGGCTGGAACGCCGTCGCATCCCTTCCGGCCTTCAGCGCCGGCAGCCTGAACGTCAGTGTGGATGCCGGCAACCCCATCGCGTCCTTCAGCCTGCGGGGCGTGGCCCTCTACGTCCCAACCATCGAACGGCTCCAGGCAGAGTACGGCGGGCACCACTCCCCCGAGGCGCTCCTGGGCAAAGCGGTCGACGACGGCGCCTCCGCCGTCGTCGCCACCGCCGGCTCTGACGGTGCCTGGGTCAAGGACGGCACCGCGGACCCGCTCCACGTGCCCGCAACGCCCGCCGCCATCGTCTCCACCCTGGGCGCCGGCGACGTCTACCACGGTGCCCTGCTCGCCGCCGTCGCCGCCGGACTTTCCCTGGCTGACGCGGCAGCCTTCGCCGGCCGCACTGCCTCCGCCTCCTGCGAAGGGCTGGACGGACGCTCCACCATCCCGCACCAGACCATCACCCCAGTCCTTACGTCCAACCACACCGCCTAGCTGAAAGAAGCAGCCCATGAGCCCCACAGACCTCTCACCCCTCCAGCGCCCGTCAGGCGCCTTCGCGATGCTCGCCGTCGACCAGCGCGAAGCCATGCGCAACATGTTCGCCGAACACACGGACCAGCCCGTCACGGACCAGGACCTCCAGGACTTCAAGCTTCAGGCCGCTAAAATCCTCACCCCCTACGCGTCCGGCGTCCTCATCGACCGGCAGTTTGCCCTGGACCAGGCCATCGCGGACAACGTGGTGGACCCCAGCTGCGGGCTGATCGCCTCGGCGGACCACTTCGAATCCGCGCACGGCGAGCTGGTGGGCGAGGTGACCATCGACCGCCTGGTGGACCCGCACAAGTACAAGGCCCTGGGCGTCAAGGCGCTCAAACTCCTGGTGCTGTACCGCCCGGACGAGCCCGCCGAAGGCAGGGTGGAAATGGTCCGCGAATTCGTGGACAGCTGCCGGTCCGCGGGGCTCATCAGCATCATCGAGCCCGTCTCCCGCAAGCCTCTGGCCGGCGGGGACTTCGACTGGAACGCCGGCATCCTCGCCGCCGCCAGGGAACTGGGCAGCCTGGGGGCGGACCTGTACAAGGCCGAGGTCCCCTTCCACGGCCAGGCCCCCGAAGCCGAGGTCCGGGCCGCATGCGCCGAGCTCACCAACGCCATCGACGGCCCCTGGGTGGTGCTCTCCTCCGGCGTCCCCGAAGACGTCTTCCCGGATGCAGTCCGGTGGGCCTGCCTGGAAGGTGCCAGCGGCTTCCTCTCCGGACGCGCCGTCTGGGCCTCCTGCATCGGAGCGCCCGACGTCGTCGAATCCTTGTCCACAGACGCCGTCCGGCGGCTGCAGCGCCTCTGTGCCGTGGTGGACGACGTCGTCACCGCGCAAAGGACCAACGCATAAACACTCCCGGAGGGCCACAGCGTCAGAACCGTGGCAACCCCGTTCCGCAGTCAACAACAGGCACAGCAAAACACTCAACGAGGAGATTATTGTGAGTCAGATTTCACGCAGGCAGGCCATCGCACTCCTGGGAGCCCTGGGCTTCGGCGCCACTGCCGCAGCCTGCGCCGGCCCCGGCGGATCCACGGCACCGGGCGGCGCCACCGGTCCGGCTGCCCCCGCCACCGGTGACATCACCGGCAAGGTGTCCTTCGCCCACTGGCGCGGTGAGGACAAGGTGGTCTTCGACGAGCTCATCAAGCGCTTTGCCGCACTGCACGACGGCGTTGAAGTAGCCCAGGACATTTCCACGTCCAACGACTACAACGCACAGGCCCTGCAGAAGCTTCGCGGCGGCTCCATCGGCGATGCCTTTGCCACCTTCCGCGGATCCCAGTTCAAGAACTTCACCGAGGCCGGCATCTACACCGAGCTTAAGGACAGCAAGGCCGTCTCGAACTACCAGGAGGGGCTGCTCTCCGCCGGCAAGTCGGGCGAGAGCCAGCTCGGACTGCCGTACCAGGTGGTGTTCCCCATGCCGATGGCCAACGTGGACCTGTTCGACAAGGCCGGCGCCGACCTCGCACCCAAGGACTGGGACTCGTTCCTGGCCATGTGCGAGAAGCTGGCGTCCTCCGGCGTCATCCCGATCTCCTGGCCCGGCGGCGATGTTGGAAACGGCGGCCAGCTGTTCAACTGCATGATCGCCAACAACGCCCCCGTGGACGACATGTGCGCCCAGATCGAACAGGGCAAGCTCAAGGTCACGGACGACTGGTTCATCAAAATGCTCAATCAGTACAAGGACCTGGTTCCGTACCTCCAGCCCAACGCCACCGGCACCGCTGTGGAGCCTGCCCAGAACCTGTTCTCGCAGGGCCAGGCAGCCATGCTTGCCACCGGCTCATACCACATTGCTGCCGTCCGCGGCCTGGGCGCCCAGTTCCCCATCGAGCTGGTGTTCCCCAACACCTCCGACGGCAACGCCAAGTATGAGGGCGTGTACAACGCCACCTTCATCCTGGGCGTCAACTCGGCCAGCAAGAACCAGGCCGCAGCGGCTGCCTGGATCGATTTCCTCTCCGAGCCGGAGAACGCCGCCTACTACGCCAACGAGACGGCGCAGCACGTGTCCGTGAAGGACGTGGACTACACCAACCCGGACCTGAAGCGCCTGAGCCCCTGGCTGGATAAGAACACAGCACTGGCCGCCCGGTTCCAGTTCCAGAACCTGGATGTCCGCAACGCCGTGGAAGCCAGCGCCACCGCCGTCATCTCGGGCACCAGCCCCGAGCAGGCAGCAGAGGCCGCCCAGAAGATTGTTGACGAACGGATATGAGCACCCATACCGGGCTGCCTGCGAAGCGGAAGGCACCAGGCAGCCCTCCCGACGTGAATGCCAACAAAGGGCGCCGCCGCTCGCCCACCCGGGTGAATCCGGTGCTGTACCTCTTCCCGCTTCCCGCCGTAGCCGTCATTGCCTTCTTCCTGGTGATGCCCACGCTGCAGGCCTTCCAGTACGCCCTCACGGACTGGAACGGTTTCTCGGCGGCGTTCAACTACGTGGGGCTGGACAACTTCATCCGGGCGTTCACCAACGACTCACTGTTCACGAACGCCCTCACGAACAACCTCAAGTTCGTGCTGCTGGTGGTCATCGCGCAAACTTTCTTTTCGCTGATCCTTGCGCTGCTGCTGACCAAGAACTCGCGGGGAAGCGTCCTGCTCCGCGCCCTGTTCTTCTTCCCCACCATCCTGTCCTCGGTGTCCGTGGCCTTCATCTGGAAGTTCATCTACGATCCCAACTTCGGCCTGGCCAACGCGGTGCTGGGCGGCGTGGGGCTGGAAGCCCTCCAGAGCTCCTACCTCGGCAACGACGCCCAGGCCCTGTACTGGGTGGCCGTGACCCAGGTGTGGTTCCACGCCGGCCAGATGATGGTGGTGTACATCGCGGGCCTGCAGGCCATTCCGCGGGAACTCTACGAGGCAGCAGAGATGGACGGTGCCAACAAGTGGCAGCAGTTCAAGTCCATCACCTGGCCGTTCGTGGCCCCGGCAACGTCCATTGTGGTGGCCTACACCACGGTGCAGTCGTTCAAGGCCTTCGACCTGATCCTGGGCATCGCGGGCAACCCGCCCAAGCAGTCCCTGGACATCCTCTCCACCCGCATCTACAGCACTTTCGCCAACTCGGAGTTCGGCTACGCCGCAGCCCAGTCGATCATCTTCATGGCCATGATCGCCCTGGTCACCTGGCTCCAGCGCCGGCTGCTCCGCCTCACCCCGAAGGGGGAATGACATCATGCTCTCGTCAATAACCCGCCGCGGAATTCTCGCGATCTACGCGGTCATCATCATCGTTCCGCTGACCGTGGTGGGGTTCGGCAGCTTCAAGTCCACGCAGGAACTGTTTGCCGGGCCGTTCAGCCTGCCGCAGTCCCTGTCACCGGGCAACTACGCAGAGGTGATCGGCGGCCAGGACCTGGGTTCGTCCTTCATGAACAGCGTGATTGTCACCGCCATTTCCGTCCCGCTCACCCTGTTCCTGGCCAGCCTGGCCGGCTACGCCGTCTCCCGCCTCAAGGGGTTCATGTCCTGGGCCATCTTCGGCTTCCTGGTGCTCGGCATGGCCATCCCGGCACAGGCCAACATGGTTCCGCTGTATGTCCTCTTTGGCCGCCTGGGTCTACTGGACAGCCTGGCCGGACTGGTGCTGGCAAACCTGGTGTCCACCCTGCCCATCGCCGTCTTCATCCTGGGCGGGTTCATGCGGACCCTGCCCAAGGAACTCTACGAAGCATCCTCGATTGACGGCACCGGCCCCTGGCGGACCTACATCTCCATCGCCCTGCCGCTCTCCGCCCCGTCCATCGCCGCGGCTGCCATCTTCCTGTTCGTCATCCACTGGAACGAACTGCTGTACCCGCTGCTGTTTATCCAGTCGCCCGGCAACCGCACCCTGCCGCTGGCGCTGCTGAGCTTCCAGGGCGAGTTCCAGACCGACTACCCGCTGCTTTTTGCCGGCGTCATCCTGGCCTCCCTGCCCGTGGTGGTGGCCTACGTCTTCCTGCAGCGGTACTTCGTTGCCGGCATCACCGCCGGCGCCAGCAAGGGATGAGCATTACGACGGCGGCGGCGGACTTCCGCGCCCGCCCCGCCGTCCCGGACTTCTCCCTGCCCCACGAAAGGCATCATCCGTGAACCTCAAATCAGCCCAACACCTCGTCAACGGCACCTGGCACGCCACCGGCACCTCCAAGCACGTGACGGACCCCGGAAACGGCAGCACCGTCGGTGAGGTCGCCTGGGGCACCGCCGCGGACGCCACCCAGGCAGCCGACGCGGCTGCCGAGGCCTTTGGGTCTTGGTCCCGCACCACCGTGCGGAACCGCGCCGACCTGCTCCGCAACGCAGCCGACCTCCTTGCCGAACGCCGCGATGAACTCGCCCACACCCTGGCCCTCGAGGCAGGCAAGCGGCTCCCCGAAGCCCAGGGCGAAGTGGACTTCTCGGTGGAATACTTCCGCTGGTTCGCCGAGGAAGCACGGCGCACCACCGGCACCGTCAGCCCGCCCGAGCTGCAGGGCCGCCGCCACCTGAGCCTGCGGAAGCCCATCGGCGTGGCCCTCAGCCTCACCCCATGGAACTTCCCGGTCTCCATCCAGGCCCGCAAACTCGCCGCGATGCTCGCCGCAGGCTGCACCGTGGTGGGCAGGGTCTCGGAAAAGGCGCCACTGGCCGCCACCGGCCTCTTCGAGGTGCTGCACGACGCCGGATTCCCGGCGGGCGTGGTCAACCTGGTCCACGGCCCCTCCCGGGAGATCACCGCGGCCCTGCTCAAGCACCCGGCCGTCCGGGCCGTCAGCTTCACCGGGTCCACCGGCGTGGGCAAACAAATCATGGCATCCGCCTCGGACCGGGTGGTCCGGCCGCTGCTTGAACTGGGCGGAAATGCGCCCTTCATCGTCTTTGAGGACGCCGACCTGGACGCCGCCGTCGAGGGGGCAGTGCTGGGCCGGCTCCGCAACACGGGCCAGTCCTGTGTGGCAGCCAACCGCTTCCTGGTCCAGGACAGCATCGCCGGGGAGTTCGCCGCCAGGCTGGCCGCGCGCTTCGACGAGATGAGCATCGGCCACGGCGTTCCCGACGACGGCACGCCGGTCCCGGACCTCGGCCCGGTGATCGACGCCGAGCGGGTCTCAGCCGTGCAGGCCCTGGTGGACGACGCCCTGGAACGCGGCGCCCGCCGCGTCACCCAGCGGACCGAGGTGCCGGCCCAGGGCTCCTTCCTGGCGCCCACACTCCTGACGGACGTTCCGGACGACGCACCCCTGGTGACCGAAGAAGTCTTTGGTCCGGCAGCCGGCGTCGTGACCTTCTCCTCGGAGGAGGACGCCATCCGGAAGGCCAACGCCACCGAGATGGGCCTGGCCGCCTACGTCTGGAGCAGCAGCCCAAAGCGAGGCTGGGACATTCCGGAGCAGCTCGAAGCCGGCATTGTGGGCGTCAACGACCCCCTGCCGTCCGTGGCCTTCGCACCCATGGGCGGTGCCAAGCAGTCAGGCCTGGGCCGGGAAGGCGCAAGCCTGGGCCTGGAGGAGTTCGAGGAGGTCCAATACGTGGCCTGGCGGCCCTAGATGCTGACCACCGGGCTGGTGCTGGGCGCCGTCGTCATGGGTGCCGGGATGCAGCGCATCACCGGCATGGGCTTCGCCCTGGTGGCCGCGCCCTTCCTGGTCCTGCTCCTGGGCCCGGTGGAAGGGGTGGTGCTGGTGAACGTGTGCGGCGCCGTGACTGCCGGTGCCATCATCTTCCGGGTGGCCCGGGACATCGACTGGAAACGGTACGCGGCCCTCACGGCGTCGGCGGTGCTGGGGATCGTGCCGGCGGCCTTCCTGATCCGGCTCATCCCGCCGGCGGTCCTGGAGATTTCTATTGGAGTGATCCTGGCCGTCGGGCTGACCGTCCTGCTGGCCCTGAAGTCCGCCACGCTGCCGGCCCGGCGCCGCTACCTTCTCACCGCGGGCGGCCTCAGCGGGTTCATGAACACTGCGGCTGGCGTCGGCGGGCCAGCGGTGAGCATGTACTCCATCGCCACCCGGTGGCAGCACAAGTCCTTCGCTGCCACCATGCAGCCGTACTTCTTCACCATCGGCGCGCTGTCCCTGGCCTCGAAAGCCCTGACGGCGCCCGCGACGTTCCCCTCACTTCCCGTTGCCATGTGGGCGGCGGTTGCCGGGGCCTGCCTCGTCGGGCTGGTACTCGGCGACGTCGCTGCCCGCTTTGTCCCCGCCCGCGCCGCCCAGATCCTGCTGATTGTCCTGGCCTACCTGGGCGCGGCAGCCACCATTGTCCGCGGCGTGCTCGACGCCGTCGGGTAACAAATGCATGTATCCAACGAACACCACTAACGAAAGGGCGGCCATGACTGCCACCTCCCCGCACAAAAGCCCCTTGCGCGTGTCCACCAGCAACGGCGAAACCATCTCGCTGACGGTTGATGCCGGCGCTCCGGTGACCATTCAGCTTGACGTTGGACACGACTGCAGCCGTGGCGGCGCTGCCCGGCGCGCCGGCGCATACACAGATACCGACTTCGGCACGCGCTAACTGGACTAGTTTCGGACGTGCACCCGCATCAGAAAGAGGAAATGACATGACGTGGCTTAACAGTGCCGCCCACGCACGATGGCTCGAGGCAGAAACCGACCGGCTGATCAATTTTGCCGCAGCGTCAAAGGTGCCCACGGGATTCGGCTGGCTCGACAACAACGGCAAGGTATTCACCGACAAGCCGACCCATCTCTGGATCACCGCCCGGATGGTCCACAGTTTCGCTGTCGCCGCGCTGATGGGACGGCCGGGTGCGGGGACGCTCGTGGACCACGGCATCGCGGCGCTCAACGGCGTGTTCCACGATGACGAGTTCGGCGGCTGGTTCGCCGAGGTGGACGGGAACGGGCCGGTGAACGACACCAAATCCGGCTACCAGCACTCCTTCGTGCTCCTCGCCGCCGCCAGCGCCGTTGCGGCAGAACGTCCAGGAGCCCGGGAACTGCTCGACGAGGCCCTGCGGATAGCCGACACAAGGTTCTGGGATCATGAAGCCAACATGTGCTTCGACTCGTGGAACCGGGAGTTCACGGAAACCGAGGCCTACCGTGGCGGAAACGCGAGCATGCACTCGGTTGAGGCGTACCTCATCGTGGCCGATGTCACCGGGGAGGACCGCTGGCTGGAACGGGCCCTCCACATCGCCGAGGTGCTGATCCACAAATTTGCGCGCAACAACAACTACCGGGTCTTCGAGCACTTCGACCCGGACTGGACCCCCATGCCGGAGTACAACACCGACGACCGGGCCAGCCAGTTCCGGGCTTATGGCGGGACCCCCGGCCACTGGGTTGAGTGGGCGCGGCTGCTCCTGCACCTCCGTGCCGGACTCGAGGCCCGCGGCCTGGACGTCCCCGACTGGCTGCTCGAAGACGCTCGCGGCCTGTTCGACGCCGCCATCCGCGACGCCTGGCAACCGGACGGCAATCCCGGATTTGTGTACACGGTCGACTGGGAGGGCAAGCCGGTGGTCACTACCCGCATCCGCTGGGTTCCCGCGGAGGCAATCGGCGGGGCGGCGGCTCTGTACATTGCCACCGGCGAGAAGAAGTATTCGGACTGGTACGAGCGGATCTGGGACCACGCCCGCGATTGGTTCATCGACTACGAGCACGGATCCTGGAAGCAGGAGCTCGACGAGCACGGCAATGTCACCTCCACCGTATGGTCCGGCAAGGCGGACATCTACCACCTCTGGCACTGCCTGGTAGTGCCGCGCCTTCCGTTGGCGCCGGGGCTCGCTCCGGCCGTCGCGGCCGGCCTGCTGGACGCACGGCTAACCGCCGCCACGCAGGTCAGGGAACCGGCCGCCCGCTGAATCCACAGGTGCGGCCCGACGCGCCGAAAACGGCAGCGGGGACGCGCCGGGAACGGCACGGAGCAGGGGGCAGGATCCTGTAAATTTAAGGGAGGAATTCGTCCGGCCAGCGAGCCGCGTTCCACCCCTCCCCCTTGAATGGATCCCGCCCCCATGTCTTCCGCGATTTCCGCGCCGGCGCCTGCCCGTTTTCCGTATGCCGCGATGGTGGTCCTGGCCACCATCGCGTTCACCGCCATCACCACCGAGCTCCTCCCGTCCGGGCTGCTGCCGCAGATCAGTGCCGGCCTGAACGTGTCCGAACCGGTGGCCGGCTACCTGGCTGCCGCCTATGCCGCCGTCATTGTGGTCACCGTGGTTCCGGCTGCCCGGCTGCTGGGGAAGATACCGCGGCACGCGCTGCTGGTGGGGCTGGTCCTGACGTTCGCCGCCAGCAACGCCATGGTGGGACTGGCGCCCGACTTCACGTCCGCCATGATTGCCCGTTTGGTGGGCGGCCTGGCCCATGGCCTGCTCTGGACCACCATGGCCCCGTTCGTCACCAGGGTGGTCCCGGCGGACAAGGTGGGCAAGGCCCTGGCCATCGTCTTCAGCGGGAACAGCCTGGGCCTGGCCATCGGTGCACCCGTGGGCACCGCGCTGGGCGGCTTCCTGGGCTGGCGGGCCGCGTTCATGGTGCTTGCCGGGTTCGGCCTGGTCCTCACCGTCCTGGCGTTCTTCCTTTTGCCGCGCGTCCAGCGGATTTCCGACGCCGTCCGCCCTTCACTCCGCAAGGCCATAGCCCAGCCCGGGGTGAAGCCGGTGGCCATTGCCTGGCCGCTGCTGGTCCTGGCGCACTTCGCGCTGTTCACGTACATCGCCCCGTTCATCCGCGACGCCGGCTTCCCCGACTACGCCATCAGCCTCTCGCTTACTGTGCTGGGCGGCTCCGGGCTGCTGGGCATCTGGATCGCGGGCCTCACCGTGGACTCCCGGCCGCGGCGTTCCCTGCTGGTCACGACGGCGGCGATCGCCCTGTCCATGTTCTTCCTGCCCCTCGCGGTGGGCAACTTCGCCGTGGCGTTGGTCCTCATGACCGTCTGGGGTGCAGGGCTCGGGGCGATCGGCATCTACAACCAGTCCGCCATCCTGCGGGCGGGCGGCGAGTACCAGGAAGCCGCGAACGGCCTCACCGTGCTGACCATCCAGCTCGGCATCACCGTGGGTGCGCTGTATGGCTCCGCGGCGCTCGTGGTGGGCGGTCCGATGCTGGTTCCCGTGGCAGCGGCGCTGCCGGTAGTGGCAGCCTGGATCATCACCCTGGCCAACAAGAAGCACGCCTACCCGCAGGGCCCGCGGGAGCGGGTGTGGCTGGAGCCGCGGCCCGTCGCCACACCGGCACCGGAAAAGGTGGGCGGTCGCTCCTAGGCTCCTCACCAACCAGAGAAAAACCCTTGATAGGTGACCATATGGTCACCTATCATTTCTTTATGGACGCAGTGTTCAAGGCACTCTCCGACCCCACCCGCAGGGACCTCCTCGATGAACTGTTCCGCGAGGACGGGCAGTCCCTGAGTGCGCTTGAGGCCCGCTTCGACATGACCCGCTTCGGGATCGCCAAGCACCTCAAGCTCCTGGAAGATGCAGGCCTGGTGGTGACCCGCCGTCGGGGGCGGGAAAAGCTGCACTTCCTGAATCCCGTGCCCATCAGGCTCATCCACGACCGCTGGGTGAGCAAATATTCAGAACCATGGGCCGCTGGCCTCAGCGACCTCAAATCCAGATTGGAAAGTCCCATGGAAAAGATCTTCGAAATCTACATCAAGACCACGCCGGAACGGCTCTGGGAAGCCATCACGGACAGTGACATCCGCAGCAAGTACCAGTTCGGGAACACCATAGAAACGGACTGGACGCCGGGCAGCAGCTTCACCATGAACAACGTTAAGGCGGGTGCTCCGCTGGGCGAGGGCGAGAACCTGGAGGTGCAGCCGCCCCGGCGGCTGGTCCAGACCATGCGGGCCCTCTGGGGCGAGGACGTCAAGGCCGAGGGAACCTCGAAGGTCACATGGGAGATCGAGCCGGTAGGCGATTCCTGCCGGTTGACCGTCACCCACAGCGACCTCCGCGAAGGCGCCAACGAACAGCTCTACGGCGGCTGGCCCATGATCCTCTCCGGCCTGAAGACCTGGCTGGAGACCGGAGAGAAACTGACCACCCCGGGCTCGCTGATGTACACCTAGGTGCGCTTTATGCCGGCTACTCCGTCCGCTGCCGCCACAGCAGGCTCACGGCGAACGTCACCACGCACAGGACCAGCATTGCCAGGACCATCCGGGCCCAGCTTTCCTGGTCCACGCCGCCGCCCGCGAACACGCCGATCATCACCGTGGCCGTGATCGCGCCGACGTACCGGCACGTCTGGTAGATGCCCGCCGCGACACCGCGCTCCTGCGGCCGGATGGACACGAACATGCCCTGGTTCGTGGCGATGCCCACGGTCCCGTATGGGATACCCATCAGGGCTGTCAGCACCACCACCAGCGGGATCGCCAGGGTGCCGGTGAGCAACCACATCAGGGCGGCGGCCGCAGTCAGGAGCATGACGCCGGCAATCAGCACCCGCCGCACGCCGAACCTTCCCATCGCTTTCACCGCCCAGGGGGTGGCCAGGACGGACATGCCCGCCAGGGGCAGCATCAGCAGGCCCACCACGCCGGGCTCATAGCCGCCGGCCTCCTGCAGGAGCTGGGGCAGGCCGAAAAAGACGAAGTAATAGACGCTGCTGAACACCGCGAAGGCGACGTAGATGAGCATGAGGGGCCTGTTGCGGCCCAGGAGCCTCAGGTCCAGGAACGGGCGGGCGAAGCGGAGCTCCCGCCAGGCAAACAGTGCCGCCACTGCCGTTCCCGCTCCCAGCATCCACCAGCGGTAGCCCGGCACGACATTCAGGGCGGCCATCATCACCAGCAGCAGCGCGGTGACGAAGCCCAGGATGCCGGGAATGTCCGAGTCCCGCAGCAGCTCGGCCACGCTGCCGCGTTCCCGGGCTTTGTCCGCCGGCGCCGCCTGCCGCACGATCAGCAGCGCGGCCAGTGCCAGCGGGACGTTGACCAGGAACAACGCCTCCCAGCCCACAAAGCCCACCAGCAGCCCTCCGACCACAGGCCCCACCGCTGCCGCCGATGTGTTGGCCATCTGCAGGATGCCCAGCGGGCCTGCCGGTTCCACGTTGGCCCGGTGCGCAATGGCGCCCACCATCACCACGGCGCTGGGATAGGCGGTGGCCGTGCCCAGCGCCATCACGGCCCGGGCCACGCAGAGCAGCACAAAGTTCGGGGCTAACGGCGCCAGCGCGCAGGTCACCGCCACCAGCGCCATGCCCAGCATGAACATCCGCCTCGGCCCAAACCTGTCCGCAAGCCTGCCCATCACCGGCTGGCCCGCCGCCGAGGCCAGGTAGAACGAGGTGACCACCCAGGTGACCGCGGCGACGTCGAGCCCAAAGTCCGCGCGGAGCACCACCAGGGCGACGGCAATCATCGAGGAGTTGAGGGGGTTCAGTGCCGTGCCCAGGCTGAGGCCGGCGACGGCCAGCGCAGTCCGGGGTTTGTTGCTCACGGAAACAGTCTGCTGTATACCGCTGGGCCCGCGCGACTTTGAGGGAACCTACCGTCCCAGGGCGCCTGCCAACTCGACGATCAGACAGTCGGGCGGACGCCCTGCACGTCAGCGGGCGCGGCTGGCCAGGGCCCCATCGAGGAACTCCAGGTGCGCGGGCTTCACGGCCACCGCATCGCTGGCGTATTCGGGGTGCTTGGCGAGGAACTTCTTGATGAAGGGGCAGACGGGAACAAAGCCCACGCCCGCCTTGACCGTCTCGTCCAGGGCAACGGTGGCGAGCTGGCCCGCAAGGCCCTGCCCGCCGTATTCCTCGTTGATCACCGTGTGGTAGAAAATCCGCTCCGGCGAGGCGCCGCCGTCGTACTCCTTGTACGCCGCCTTGCCAATCACGTTGCCGGCGTCGAGGATCTCGAAGCGGTCGCGGTCGGGGTTGTGGCGGACGGTGATGTCACTCAAGGGGATCTCCTTCGATGCGGTGTGTCCTTCAGCCTAACCTCAGCCGAAGGGCATCTATTTCCGCACCCGTCCCTTACCGGACATCACCGTCCGCCGCCCCGTCTGCGGCGGCGCCTGGCCCGTTCCGGCCTAGCTCAGGTAGCCGTTCGGGTTGAGGACGTACTTGGTGGCCGCGCCGGCGTCGAACTCCGCGTAGCCCTGGGGCGCCTCCTCCAGCGTGATGGCCTTGGCGTTCACGTTCTTGGCGATGTGCACCTTGTCGTTCAGGATGGCCATCATCAGTTGCCGGTTGTACTTCATCACGGGGCACTGGCCCGTGGTGAAGCTCAGCGACTTCGCCCAACCGGTACCCAGGCTCAGGCTCAGGGCACCCTTCTTGGCTGCCTCGTCAACGCCGCCCGGATCGCCCGTCACGTACAGCCCCGGGATGCCCAGCGCACCGCCGGCAGCGGTGATGTCCATCAACGAGTTCAGCACCGTGGCCGGAGCCTCTTCGGCGTCCTTGCCGTGTCCGTGGCCGCGTGCTTCGAAGCCCACCGCGTCCACGCCGCAGTCCACTTCCGGTACGCCCAGGATCTGTTCAATCTGCTCCGCCGGTCCCCCCTTGGTGAGGTCCACCGTTTCGCAGCCGAAGCTGCGCGCCCGCGCCAGCCTGTCCTCGTTCAGGTCGCCAACAATCACGACGGCGGCGCCCAGCAGGTGTGCGCTGGTGGCCGCTGCCAGGCCCACGGGACCGGCCCCCGCGATGTACACCGTGGAACCCACCCCCACGCCGGCACTCACGGCACCGTGGAATCCCGTGGGGAAGATGTCCGAAAGCATGGCCAGGTCCAGGATTTTCTCCATGGCCCGGTCCTTGTCCGGGAACTTCAGCAGGTTCCAGTCGGCATACGGCACCAGCACGTAGTTGGCCTGGCCGCCCACCCAACCGCCCATGTCCACGTAACCGTAGGCGCTGCCCGGGCGGTCCGGGTTCACGTTCAGGCAGATGCCCGTCTTGCGCTCCTTGCAGTTCCGGCAACGGCCGCAGGCAATGTTGAACGGGACTGAACAAAGGTCCCCTACCTTGATGAATTCAACGTCGCGGCCAACTTCCACCACTTCGCCGGTGATCTCATGCCCCAGCACCAGGTCCGGCGGTGCGGTGGTGCGGCCGCGCACCATGTGCTGGTCCGAGCCACAGATGTTGGTGGCCACTGTCTTCAGGATCACGCCATGGTTGACGGCGCGCCCGACGTTTGCCGGGTTGACGCCCGGCCCGTCCTTCAGTTCGAACGTGGGGTAGTCGATGTCGATCAGTTCGACTTTCCCTGGCCCCTTGTAGGCAACGGCTTTGTTCCCTGTCATCTTTTTCTCCTGTTATCCCACGGATCGCCCGGTAGGGCGGCCGTGATTCATGAGTGGTGATGCACGCCCCGCCGGACAGGCACCGTCCAGCATCTGCTGATGGCTGGGGATCAGTTGCCGGAGAGCTTCCCGGAGTGGGGTGCGCCCAGTCTAAGCACGGACCGCCGCCATATCTAGGGGTGGTAAGCCCGGCTGACTACCTGTTTGTGGATTGGGGGTTACGCGGGCATCCGCCGGAACCGATGACTTCCGCTGCGAAGCCTTGTAGTCTCGGCACGGAGGACGATCCACTGTCCCGACACTGACGTTAACCAAGGAGCGGACATGCCAGCCAACGAGGACGAAATGCAGATCCTGGACCAATGGAGCAACCGGCTGGCCCAGGCGCTGCAGATCCTGGACCTGAAGGTGGACCACGATTTGCTCCTGGACCTGGCCCGCAAGTCTGCCGACTCCGTTACCCATGCCGCAGCCCCGATCACCACGTTCATGGTGGGCTACGCCGCCGGGCTGGAAGCCGGCACGGGCAGTGCAGGCACCAAGGAAGCATCAACGGCCTCTATAGCGAAAGCAGCAGACGTGGCGTTCCAGCTGTGCGAAGACGGGCACGACGGCGGCCCCTCCAGCAAGGGCTGGGCGGACACAGCCCAATAGCGGCCCCGGGCCGCTTATGCGGGCGCGGGCCGCTTATGCGGGCGCGGGCCGCTTATGCGGGCGCGGGCCGCTTATGCGGGCGCGGGCCGCTCGTGCGGGCCAGGCACCCTAGCCCGCGGCGGTCGGCTCCTCCTCGAGCGCGGTAATGGGCTCCAGCTTTACGATCACGGCTTTGGAGACCGGCGTCTGGCTGCCTTCCGCCACACTCTCCAGCGGCACCAGGACATTCGCTTCCGGATAGTAGGCGGCCGCGCATCCCCGCGCTGACGGGTAGGACACCAGGCGGTAGTTCCGCAGGACCCGCTCCACGTTGTCCGGATACACGCCGCGCACATCCACGTGCTGCCCGTCTTCAAGCCCCAGCTCGGCCAGGTCCTCCGGATTCACGAACACCACCTCGCGGCCCTTCTTGATCCCCCGGTACCGGTCGTTGTGGCCGTAGATGGTGGTGTTGAACTGGTCGTGCGAGCGCATGCTCTGCAGGATCAGGGTGCCGGCCGGACGCTCCACATGTTCCAGTTCGTTGACGGTGAGCATGGCCTTGCCGGTGGGGGTGTTGAACGTGCGGGAATCGCGGGGCCCGTTGGGCAGGACGAAGCCGCCTTCCTGCCGGATCTTCCGGTTGTAGTCCTCGCAGCCCACCACCACGTGGGAGATATGCTCGCGGATCAGGTCGTAGTCCTTCTGGAATCCGGCCCAGTCTGCGGAAATCCTGTCTCCCAGCACACGCTGCGCCAGCTGGCAGACAATCGCCACCTCGGAGAGCAGGTTCGGGGCCACCGGTGCAACGGTGCCGTGGGAGGCGTGCACGGCACAGACCGTGTCCTCCACCGAGACGAACTGCGGGCCGGACTCCTGCATGTCGATTTCGGTGCGGCCCAGCGTGGGCAGGATCAACGCCTCGGAGCCGGTCACGGCGTGGGACCGGTTCAGTTTCGTTGAGATCTGGACGGAGAGGTCCGTGCCGCTCATCGCCGCCTCGGCAGCACGGGTGTCGGACATGGCGCCCACGAAGTTCCCGCCCATCGCGATGAAAACCTTGATCCCGCCGTCGCGCATCTGCCTGATGGTTTCCACCGCGTCCGCCCCGTGCTCCCGCGGCGGTTCGAAGCTGAACTCCTTGCCCAGGGCGTCCAGGAACGCCGGCGGCATCTGCTCCCAGATGCCCATAGTGCGGTCCCCCTGGACGTTGCTGTGCCCGCGGATGGGTGAGGCGCCCGCGCCGGGCTTGCCGATGTTGCCGCGCAGCAGCAGCAGGTTGATGATCTCCTTGATGGTGGCCACACCCTTTTTGTGCTGGGTGATGCCCATAGCCCACGTGATGATGACCTTCTCCGCACGGAGGTAGCGGTCGGCCAGTTCGTCGATTTCCTCGGCCCGCAGGCCGGTGGCTTCCAGGACCGCTGCCTCGTCCAATTCGGCAAGGTGCGCCCGCAGCTCCTCGAGGCCCTGGCAGTGTTCTTCGAGGAACTGATGGTCCAGCACGGTTCCTGGGTTGGCGGCCTCGGCGTCGAGGACCCGCCGGGACACCGCCTGCAGCAGCGCCATGTCCCCGCCGATCCGGATATGGAGGAACTGGTCCGCCAGATCGGTGCCGCGGCCGATGATGCCCTTGACCTTCTGCGGGTTTTTGTAGCGCATCAGCCCGGCCTCAGGCAGCGGGTTGACCGCCACGATGCTTGCACCCGCTTCCTTCGCCTCCTCCAGTGCGGTGAGCATCCGCGGATGATTGGTTCCCGGGTTCTGGCCCATGATGATGATCAGGTCCGCCTTGGCGAAGTCGTCATAGGAAACCGTGGCCTTGCCCACGCCGATGGTCTGGCCCATGCCCCAGCCGGAGGACTCGTGGCACATGTTGGAGCAGTCCGGCAGGTTGTTGGTGCCGTACCCGCGGATGAACAGCTGGTAGAGGAAGGCGGCCTCGTTCGAGGTGCGGCCGCTGGTGTAGAAGGCGGCCTGGTCCGGGCTGGGCAGGGACGTCAGCTTGTCCGCAATGATCCCGAACGCCTCGTCCCAGCTGACGGGCCGGTAGTGGTCCTCCCCTGCTGGTTTGTACACCGGCTCGGTCAGGCGTCCCTGCATGCCCAGCCAGTATTCGGAGCGCTTCAGCAGTTCGCTGACGGGGTGCTCCTGCCAGAAGTCGGAGCCAATCACCACCGGGGTGGCCTCCCACGTCACGGCCTTGGCGCCGTTTTCGCAGAATTCGAACGTCTTGCGGTGGCCCGGGTCCGGCCACGCGCAGCTCATGCAGTCGAACCCATCCTTCTGGTTCAGCGCCAAAAGTGTCTTCCTGGACCGTTCCAGGCCCATGTGCTTCAGAGCCGGCTGCATGGAATGGTAGACGCCCGGCACTCCCGCTGCCCATGTCTTCGGGTGGCCGCTGACTTCAATGTCGGATTCGTCGGCCTCTTCAACTTCGGGATTCTTGCGCGTCACGGCTGGTTCTCCTTGCGTTCTGCAGGCGCGGCCGTCTTCCGATGTTTCGGCGGGCCGGTTCCTTCCCCACACTTGTTCAGGGTGGCGGGGAAGTCAAGGAGGCGGCTCCCCTGCCCGGCGGGCACCATGGGCAACGGACGACGGCGGCACGCGGCTGGCGTTAGGCTGGTTACCTTGGCTGAAGCAAGCGGCCGGAGGAACCACTCTGCGCGGAGCCCCCCATGTCCGACGATCTTGCCCTTGCCGCCCTCGCGGCCTCCTCTTTCTCCCTGCCCCACCTGCGGGACGGCCAGCTGGCCGGCATGGCAGCCCTCGCCGCCGGCCGCGACGTCCTGGCCGTCATGCCCACCGGCTATGGCAAATCCGCGATCTACCAGGTCGCGGCGCAGCACCTGCACAACACCACGGGACGTCCCGCCGTCGTGGTTTCCCCGCTCATTGCCCTGCAAGAGGACCAGCTGGAGGGGCTGGACGGGGACCTGGGTCCGGGTGCGGCAGTGGCTGTCAACTCCTCCCACAGTGATTCCGAGGTGGAGGCGGCCTGGCAGGCGGTGGAAAGCGGCACAGCCACATTCCTGTTCCTGGCCCCGGAGCAGCTGGCCAAGCACAAGACTGTGAACCGCATCGCAGCCCTGGGCATTTCCCTGTTCGTGGTGGATGAGGCCCACTGCGTCTCGTCCTGGGGCCACGATTTCCGCCCCGACTACCTCGGCCTGGGCCACGTCCGCGAACAGCTCGGCAATCCTCCCGTGGCCGCCCTCACCGCCACCGCATCACCCCCGGTCCGGGACGAAATCGTGGCGCGGCTGCGCATGGAGGACCCGCTGGTCCTGGTCCGCGGATTCGACCGGCCCAACATCAGGCTGGACGTCGTGCGCCACCACGAGGACAAGGACAAACGCAAGGCCGTGCTGAAGCAGGTGGCCGCCTTGGCCCGCGACGGGCATGGGCTCCTCTACGCCGCCACCCGCAAGGACACCGAGAAGTACGCTGCAAAATTGTGCAAGGATGGGCTGCGCACGGAGGCGTACCACGCCGGCCGTTCCGCGGCAGACCGGGAGCACATCCACGAACAGTTCCTGTCGGACGGCCTCGACGTGGTGGTGGCCACCACCGCTTTCGGCATGGGGATCGATAAACCCAACGTGCGCTTCGTGGTCCATGCGGACATTCCGGAATCGCTGGACTCCTACTACCAGGAAATCGGCAGGGCCGGACGTGACGGGGAACCTGCGTCCGCCGTGCTCCACTACCGCTCGGAGGACCTGGGCCTGCGGAAGTTCTTCGCCACCCACTCCCCCGATCCCGACTCGCTGCTGGCGCTGCTGAAAGTACTCAAGGCAGCGGGCGGGCCCACGCCCAAGTCGGCGTTGCCTGATCTCACGGGGCTTCCGTCCCGGCGCATCACCGGGCTGCTGAACCAGCTGGAGGAAACCGGCGCTGTCTCGCTTGGCAAGCGCGGTGTCCGGCTGGCCTCCAAAGCCAAGCTGCCCGCCTTGGTGCGCGGCGCCGTCGAACTCGCAGAAGCCCGCCAGCGCGTTGACCAGTCCCGGCTCACCATGATGCGCGCCTATGCCGAGGCGGACGGCTGCCGCCACCAGTTCCTGCTGGGCTATTTCGGCGAGGAGCTGGCGGAGGCGTGCGGCAACTGCGATGCCTGCGCCGACGCCGCCCGGCACCCCGCAAGTGACAGGGCGGACGACGGCGGCGCCGCCTCGGGTGGCCGGGCGGCGGAACCGTTCCCGCTTCAGTCCGCCGTGGTCCACAAAGAGTGGGGACCGGGCCTGGTGATGCGGCACGAGGAGGACGTCATCACCGTCCTGTTCGAACACGAGGGCTACAAGACCCTCTCGCGCGCCGCCGTTGTGGAACACGAACTCCTGAAGCCGGCATAGGTGGGTAGGCTTTAAGGAGACTCCGACGAAAGGCCCGCAGCATGGAAGTACCTGCTTATGTTTGGACCCTGACCATTGCCGGAATCGTGGGCCTGCTGGCTTTCGATTTCTTCTTCCATGTGCGCAAGGCCCACACGCCCTCGCTCAAGGAAGCTGCCATCTGGTCCTCGATCTATGTGGGCATCGCGGTGCTCTTCGGACTGGGCGTTTTGCTGTTCGGCGGACCCACCATGGGTACCGAATACTTCGCCGGGTACATCACGGAGAAGGCACTGTCCGTGGACAACCTCTTCGTGTTCCTGATCATCATGGCCAGCTTCCGGGTACCCCGCGCGGACCAGCAGAAGGTGCTGCTGTTCGGCATCGTCTTCTCCCTGATCGCCCGCACGGGCTTCATCCTCCTGGGCGCTGCGCTGATCAACAGCTTCGCGTGGGTGTTCTACATCTTCGGCCTGATCCTGCTGATCACCGCCGGAAACCTGCTCAAGCCGGGCAGCCACGACGACGACTCCGAGGGCCTGGTGGTCCGGCTCGCCAAGAAGTTCCTGCCGGCGTCCGAACACTACGACGGCGACAAGCTGTTCACCGTTGAGAACGGCAAGCGCGTCCTGACCCCGATGCTCCTGGTGATGGTGGCAATCGGCGGCACGGACATCCTGTTTGCGCTGGACTCCATCCCGGCGATCTTTGGCCTGACCCAGAACGTCTTTATTGTCTTCACGGCCACGGCGTTTTCCCTGATGGGCCTGCGCCAGCTCTACTTCCTGATCGACGGACTGCTGGACCGGCTGATCTTCCTGTCCTACGGCCTCGCCGTCATCCTGGGTTTCATCGGCGTGAAGCTCATCCTGCACGCCCTGCACGAGAACACCCTGCCGTTCATCAACGACGGCGAGCACGTCAGCGTGGTGGAAGTCAGCACGGGCGTTTCGCTGAGCGTCATCCTCGGCGTCCTGGTGATCACGGTCCTGGCGTCCATCTTCAGCCCCAAGGGCAAGGCCAAGAATGCCGTTTCCGGCGCCCGGCGGCACGCCGTCGAGTACCTGGACCTCAACTACGAGACGGACATGAACGAGCGGGACAAGATCTTCGCCGCGATGTGCCGCGAGGAGAACGAGATCCGCAAGCTTCCGGAGAAGTACAAGCGGCTCATCCGCAACGAGACCGAGTTCCTTGACCTGCTGCGGAAAGCCCACGACGAACACGACAAAGCCCAGGTGCGGGCGGCCGCCGAAAACTGATCGTCCCACCCAACCAGGTAGCAGCAAGTGTCGTTTTGAGGGCTCAGAACGACACTTGCTGCTACCTACTTTGAAGCTTGTCTGTTTGTCAGTGCCCCTTGCTACGTTTGGACCAGGGCCAGGGGAACCGCTTCCGGCCCGGCGATGACAGCCCGGCTGTCGATGGGGAGGCCCCGTGTTCTTGCTCGAAGCCGCAGCGGCCGGCGCGCCGCCGGACCTGGTGTTTTCGGCCAGCGACCTGGTTGCCGCCAGCGAGTGTGAGTACCGCACGCTCCGGATCCTGGACGAGAAACTGGGCCGTACCCCCAAGGCGGAGTTCCCCGCGGACGAGATGCAGGTCCGCGCCGGCGAGCTGGGCGACCGGCACGAGCAGACCGTCCTGGCCAGCCTGGTTGCACGGTACGGAGAGTGGGATGCCAGCCACGGCGCCGGCGTCTATTCGCTCGAACGCGGCCAGAACCTGCGCGGGGACCTGCAGGCCAAGCATGCGGAGACCGAGCTCGCCCTGCGGTCCGGGGCTGACGTGGTGTTCCAGGCCACCTTCTTTGACGGGGAGTTCCTGGGTTACGCGGACTTCCTGGTCAACGAGGCCGCGGGCACAGGCAGCCCGGGCCGGTACGAGGTCTGGGACACCAAACTGGCGCGGCATGCAAAGGTGGGTGCCCTCCTGCAGCTCGCGGCCTACGGCGACCAACTGCTAGGGATGGGGCTGGACCCCTCGCCGGTGGTCACCCTGGTACTGGCGACCCGCGTGGGCGAAGACTGGCTCCGCAGCAGCCACTCCCTTCCCGACCTGTTGCCGGTTTTCCGTGAACGGCGCCGGCGCTTCCGCGAGCTGACCGCGGAGCACAGGGCAGGTGAGGCTACCGTGAAGTGGCAGCAACCGGGGATCGTCCACTGCGGCCGGTGCGACTACTGCGCCGAGCAGGTCCAGGCGCACCGGGACCTGCTGATGGTGGCCGGAATGTCCGTGGTGCAGCGGAAGAAGCTCCACGCGGCAGGCATCACCACCATCGATGAACTGGCGGCGATGCCTGCCGCCGACGCCAGGAATTCCGTGGTCCGGCTGCGGGCCCAGGCGCGGATGCAACTGGGGCTGGACGCGGTGGCGGGGTCCCGGACCTTCACCAAGGACGGCAGGCCCCACACCGTCTCGTTCACCGTCCTGCCTGACAACACCATAGGCTTGCTCCCACCGCCCAGCCCGGGGGACATCTTCTTCGATTTCGAGGGCGATCCCCTCTGGCAGGATCCGGCTACCGGCGCCTGGGGCATCGAGTACCTGTTCGGCGTTGTTGAGGCGCCGGACGCGGACCATCCCGGCGATCCCGTGTTCCGCCCGTTCTGGGCCCATTCCCGGTCCGAGGAGCGCCGCGCTTTCCTGGACTTCCTCGCCTACGTGGAAGAACGCCGCGCCCGCTACCCGGACATGCACGTCTACCACTACGCCGCCTATGAAAAAACGGCCCTGCGCAACCTCTCCCTGGCACACCAGGCCGGGGAGGACACCGTGGACTCCTGGCTGCGGGAAGGGCTGCTGGTAGATCTTTACGCCACGGTCCGGCAGTCGCTGCGCATCTCTGAGGCGTCCTACTCCATCAAGAAACTGGAACCGCTGTACATGGGCAGCAACCTTCGCTCGGGTGACGTCAAAGACGCCGGCGCGTCTGTGGTGGCCTACGCCGCCTACTGCGCGGCCAGGGACGCGGGGGATCACGCCGAGGCAGGCAAGGTCCTGGCGTCCATCTCGGACTACAACCAATACGACTGCCTGTCCACGCTCCGGCTTCGGGACTGGTTACTGGACGTCGCCAGGCAGGCCGGCGGAACGGCAGCCGGAGAGGCCGAGACCCGCCTGCCAGCAGCGGCAGGGGACGCGGACCGGGAAACGAAACAGGAAACACGCCCGGAAGCGGCCCAGGAAACTCCTGAGGAAACCACGCTGCGCGAATACCTGGCAGGCCTGCCGGAGGACCGGGCCTGGACTGACGACGAACGCGCCATCGCCATGGTGGCCGCCGCCACCGGCTACCACCGCCGCGAACGCAAGCAGTTCTGGTGGCAGCACTTCGATCGGGTCGAGGCACCAGCCGAGAACTGGGCGGACCAGCGAAACGTGTTCCTGGTGTCGTCGGCGGAGGTTGCCTCGGACTGGGCGCTGGCCAAACCCCGGGAACGGATGCGGACCCGGACCCTCCGGCTGCGCGGCACTATGACGGAGGGCTCGGACTTCCGCGCGGACTCCACGTGGTGCCGGCTCTACGACGCGCCGCCACCGGAAGGCATGGCGGCCCCGGATGCTGCTCCAGGCGCACGGGCTTTCTCGTTTGGGACGAGGATCAGCGACGTCGCCCCGGCGCCTGACAACCCGGAGCACACCATCATCACCGTGGCCGAGCGGGAGACCGGAAAGGTGGCCGCCTACCCGAACCTTCCCATCGCGCTCACTGAGGACCAGCCGCTGGCCACCACCAGCATTGAGGCTGCCATCGCCGAGCTTGCCCGCACGGTTGGTTCCTCCGTGCCGTCGCTGCCACCCCACCCCGGCTTGGACATCCTGCGGAAAAAGGCCCCGCGGTTGCGCACGCTGCCCGGCCCGGTGGAGGTACGCCATGACACCGTGGGCTCCCCGGATTACGCCGCAGCCATCACGGCGTCGCTCCGGGACCTTGAGCACTCCTACCTGGCCGTCCAGGGTCCACCCGGCACCGGAAAGACCTACGTGGGCGCCCACGTCATCGGCAGCCTGGTGGCCGGTGGCTGGAAGATTGGCGTGGTGGGCCAGTCGCACAACGTGGTGGAAAACCTGCTCTGCCGTGCCATCGACACGGGCGGCGTCTCCCCCTCGGCCGTGGCCAAGAAGCTGGCTGCGCCGCACGACGTCCCGTGGACCCGCACGGGGGACGGCGACGTCGCCCAGCTGCTCGCATCCCCCGGCGGCTGCCTGGTGGGCGGCACCGCGTGGACCATGACGGGCAAGGAGGTCCCGGCTGGCTCGCTGGACCTCCTGGTGATCGACGAGGCCGGACAGTTTTCGCTGGCCAACACCCTTGCCGTTGCGCGGGCGGCCAAGCGGCTCCTCCTGCTCGGTGATCCGCAGCAGCTGCCCCAGGTCACCCAGGGTGCCCACCCTGAGCCGGTGGATGAATCGGCGCTGGGCTGGCTGGCCGCGGGGCACGCCACCCTGCCTGCGAGCCTTGGGTACTTCCTGGCAGACAGCTGGCGGATGCATCCGGACCTGTGCCGTGCGGTGTCCCGGCTCAGCTATGAAGGAAAGCTGCAGTCCGCACCGGCGGCTTCGCTGCGCAGCCTCGAGGAGCTGCCGCCCGGCGTCGAAACCGTGTTCGTGGAACACTCCGGCAATACCACCGCATCCCCGGAGGAGGCCGCTGCGGTGGTCCGGCAGGCACGGCGGCACCTGGGCCTGAAGTGGAAGCCTGGTGCCGAGAATGAGTTCCGGCCCCTCGGGCAGCAGGACCTGCTGGTGGTGGCCGCCTACAATGCCCAGGTCCATCTGGTCCGCAAGGCACTGGAGGAAGCCGGCCTGCCGCAGGTCCGGGTGGGGACGGTGGACAAGTTCCAGGGGCAGGAAGCACCCGTGGTGCTCGTGTCCATGGCGTGCTCGGCCGTGGCTGAAGCGCCGCGGGGAGCCGAGTTCCTGCTGAACAGGAACCGGATCAATGTTGCCGTCTCGCGGGGGCAGTGGCGGGCAGTCATCATCCGCTCCCCCGAGCTCACAAGCTACATGCCGCACCGGCCCGCAGCCCTGGAGGAGCTGGGCGCGTTCCTGGGCCTTAGCCCGCGCGCCTGACGGGAGATGCGGGTCAGTGGGCCCTGAACCCGCGGAAGTTGCCTTGGGCTACGGAGAGCGAGTCCTCAACCCGCTCCACCCGCCCGGGGGTGTTCCGGGAATTCAGCCAGTCGAGAAGCGCCCGGACCTGTGGCTCGGGGCCCTCGGCAACCACGGCGACCGAACCGTCGCCGAGATTCGTCACTTCGCCGACCAGGCCCAGTTCTTCCGCTTTGCCCATGGTCCAGAAGCGGAAGCCCACTCCCTGCACCATGCCGAAAACGCGCGCCTCCAGCCGGACCGCGCCCGCCGCAGCGTCATTGTCCCGCCCATCAGGTGCTCCGGATGACGGCCCTGCGTGCCTCGCCATGGTGCCTCCCCTAAGTCAGCGCCGCCGGCCCAACCAGGTAGCAGTAAGTGTCATTTTGAGCCTCCAAAACGACATTAACTGCTACCTGGTTGGGCGGGCGGGCAACCCGTTAGTTGATGGTGATGTCGCGGGTGCTGTGGTTGTAGCGGATGGTGACGGTGCCGCCGGCATGGTGCAGTTCGTGGTTGGGGCCGTCGAACGCACCGAAAGCGCCGTAGTTCTCATCCCAGGAGCGGTTGATGGCGATCTTGAAGGTGTAGAAACCGGCGGGCAGTTCGGCGCTCTTCTTCCAGATCTGGTCCAGGAAATCGAACTCCATCTGCGCTTCGTCATACTGCGGCGCCCAGTTCTCCGGAGCGCCCAGGAAGGTATTGAAGTCGCCGGCAACAGCCACGGCTTCGGGCTGCGGGTGCGTCTCGACGTCCGCGTCCTCGAAGGCCTCCGGCGCTGCGGGAGCGGCAGCTTCCTCCGTTGTGGCCGGCGCCTTGCCCTTGCGGACAGCCTTCACCACGGGTTCGACGGCGTCTTCGAGCACCTTGGCTGCCTTGCCAACGGCGGCAGCAGCCTTCTTGGCAGGCGTCTTTTTGGTGGTCTTCTTAATGTCCGTGCCGGCAGCTGCCGTTTCAGGAACCGCGGTGGTCTTCCGGACGAAGCCCTCGGGAGCGGTGGGAACCTGGACGTCGGCGGGGATGGGCGTGCCGGCGTCGAGCGCGCTGGCGAAGGAGACAGCGTCCGGGAAGGCGACGGTGGCGCGCATGCCTTCGTCGGTGATGGTCCAGCCGGAGCGGCCCTTGACCAGCCAGCCGGCCTTGACCAGCTTGGCGGTGGCCGAGGTGAGCGTCTTGTGGCCGCGGGGAATGCCGCCGCTGAGCAGCTCGGCTTCATGCTCGTTGAACGGGACCCGGGCCGTTGCCTCGGCGAGGACCTGGCCCGCGTTCAGTGCATCGCCGGACCACACACCTTCGGTCAGGACATCCAGCACGGTCTTGAGTCGAAGGAAGGTGTTTTCTGCGGTGGACTTGGCCATGATTCCCCTTTATAAAAGCGATCGGTCTTAGGCATCTTGCCAACTGCCCGTTAAATCGCGCGACTTGAAATGGTTAACACTGCGTGTCGTGACCGACTATTAAGCGGACGTCCCAACAAGTGAGGCTGAGGTCTCGGGAAACGGGCTGGCTGCACAACCCTTGAGCGCTGACATGGGTGCCGCACTGCACTTCCCGGACACGCCTGCGGCACCCAGTTTAGCGGTACGACGGCGCTGCTGTTGCCTCGGACACGTTAGGGGTGCACCACATCCCCGCCATTCAGTTCGTCCAGCAGCTCCGCCTTCCGCTCCTCGGAAGCAAAGGACGAGTGGATGGAGTTCGCGGCGAGCCTCGCCTTGTCGAAGTCGGAGAGCTCAAAGACCAACCCAAGCTGGGCAAAGTTGTCGTCCACGTAGCCGCCAAAGTAGGCCGGATCATCGGAGTTCACGGACACGTTCAGGCCGGCCGCCAGCATGGCAGGAAGTGGATGGTCTGCCAGGGTGTCCACGGCCCGGAGCCGAACGTTGGAGAGCGGGCATACCGTCAGCGGGATGCGCGCATCCACCAGGCGCTCCACCAAATCCGGATCGTCCATGCAGCGGATGCCGTGGTCGATCCGCTCCACGCCCAGGATGTCCAGGGCCTCGATAATGTACGACGCCGGCCCCTCCTCCCCCGCGTGTGCGGTCAGCCGCAGCCCTGCCTCGCGGGCTTTTGCATAGAGCCGCTCGAACTTGGACGGCGGGTTTCCCACCTCGGCGGAGTCCAAGCCAATGGCAGCAATCGGAGCGTTCATGGCCAGCAGGCCGTCCAGGACCTCCAGCGCGGATTCCTCGGAGAGGTCCCGCAGGAAGGCGGAAATCAGCAGCGTGGAGATCCCGAACTCCTCCTGGGACGTGGCCAGGACGGACGCAACGCCGTTGACGCACGTTTCCAGCGGGATGCCGCGCGAGAAGTGCGCCTGTGGGTCCATCATGATTTCGGCATGCCGCACCCCTGCGGCAGCGGCCCGCTCAAGGTAGGCGCGGGTCATATCGGCGAAGTCCTGCTCCGTCTGCAGCACTGCCATGTTGGCGTAGTACAGGTCGAGGAAGGACTGCAGGTCCGTGAACTCGTACCGTTCCCGCAGCTCGTCCAGACCTGCATACGGGAGCGCGATGCCGTTCCGCTCCGCGAGCGCGAAGATCAGCTCCGGCTGGAGGGTTCCCTCAATGTGCAGGTGCAGCTCGGCCACCGGGAGGATCCTGGCGGGGACTTCCAGCTCTGCTGCGTCCAGTTCTGTTTCGGGCACGGCAGTGCCGCCGGCAAAGTTATCCATCGGGTCAGGATAATGCCCCGCGCCGGAATCACCACTAGAGTCGAACCAATGCAGAACGCTAAGCACGCTGATGACCTGCAGTACCCGGTTCCTGCCCCGGCCACCGACGGCTTTGTCCGGGTCCGGGGAGCCCGCGAAAACAATCTCCGCAACGTGGATGTGGATGTCCCGCGCGATGCGATCGTGGCGTTCACCGGCGTCTCCGGGTCCGGCAAGTCCTCCCTGGCGTTCGGCACCATCTATGCCGAGGCCCAGCGGCGCTACTTCGAATCCGTCGCCCCCTACGCCCGCCGCCTGATCCAGCAGGGGCACAACCCCAAGGTGGAGCTGATCAGCGGGCTGCCTCCCGCCGTCGCCCTTCAACAGCGCCGCGGCGCTCCCAGCAGCCGGTCCACGGTGGGAACCGTCACAACGCTCTCCAACTCCCTCCGCATGCTGTTCTCCCGGGCGGGCACGTACCCCGCCGGCAGCACCCAGCTGGACTCTGACGCCTTCTCCCCCAACACCGCCGCCGGCGCCTGCCGGGAATGCCACGGCCTGGGCGTCGCGCACACCGTGACAGAGTCCTCGCTGGTCCCCGATCCGTCCCTGACCATCCGAGACGGCGCCATCGCGGCCTGGCCGGGTGCCTGGCAGGGGAAGAACCTGCGGGACATCCTCACCCACCTGGGCTACGACGTCGACGTGCCGTGGCGCAAGCTGCCCAAAAAACACCGTGACTGGATCCTCTTCACCGAGGAACAGCCCGTGGTGGAAGTGACACCGCAGAGGGACCGCGTGGCCAAACCCTACAAGGGGCGTTTCTGGAGCGCCAGGAGCTATGTCCTCCATACGCTGGCAGATTCGCAGAGCGCCTCCATGCGTGAGCGCGTACTGGCCTTCATGGAGTCCGGGCCGTGCCCCCGCTGTTCCGGGACGGGCCTGGTGCCCGAGGCCCTGGCCGTCACGTTTGCGGGCAGGACCATTGCGGAACTCAACGGGCTCCCCATGGTGGAACTCGCCGAGGTTGTCCGTCCCACCGCTGTATTGGACGACGCCGGTACGGCCTCCCGCACGCAGCTTTCCGGAGAGTCCAACGAGGTGGCGGTGGCCATAACCCGCGACCTGCTCCAGCGCATCACGGTCCTGCTGGACCTCGGGCTCGGTTATCTGGCGCTCGGCCGGGCCACCCCCACCCTTTCGCCGGGCGAGATGCAGCGGCTCAGGATTGCCACGCAGCTGCGGTCCGGCCTGTTCGGTGTGATCTACGTGCTGGATGAGCCATCTGCCGGGCTTCATCCGGCCGACGCCGAGCCGCTCCTGGAGGTGCTGGAGCAGCTAAAGTCCTCCGGCAACTCGGTGTTCGTGGTGGAGCACAACATGGATGTGGTGCGCAGGGCGGACTGGCTGGTTGACGTGGGCCCCCGCGCCGGCGAAGGCGGCGGCGAAGTGCTCTACAGCGGGCCGGTTGACGGCCTCGCCTCGGTTGAGGAGTCCGTTACCAGGCCGTTCCTGTTCGACGACGGCGGATCCGTCCCGCTCGGCAGTTCCGGTGCCGGCGGGGCCAGGAAACCGGAGGAATGGCTGGAGCTGAAGGACATCACCCGGCACAACCTGCGCGGGCTGGATGCCGAGTTCCCCCTGGGCGTGCTGACGGCGGTCACCGGGGTATCCGGCTCCGGCAAGTCCACGCTGGTGAGCAAGGTCCTGGGCGAGGCTGTGGGCTCAGGACTCAGGACCCCCGCGGAGCAGGACGGCTCCGCGGAGCCCCTGGAGCTGGGCAGCGTCCTCGGCAGCCACCGCATTGACCGCCTGGTGACTGTGGACCAGAAGCCCATCGGCCGGACCCCGCGGTCCAACCTGGCCACCTACACCGGGCTGTTCGACGCCGTGCGCAAGGAATTCGCCGCCACGGAGCAGGCCAGGACCCGCGGCTTCGGCGCCGGCAGGTTTTCCTTCAACGTGGCAGGCGGGCGCTGCGAAACCTGCCAGGGCGAGGGGTTCGTCGCCGTCGAACTGCTTTTCCTTCCCGGCAGCTACGGCCCGTGCCCGGAGTGCGCCGGGTCCCGCTACAACCCTGAGACCCTTGAGGTGCAGTACCGCGGCCGGAACATCGCCGAGGTCCTGGCCATGACGGTGGATGCCGCATCCGGGTTCCTGGCCGCCGTGCCCGCTGCGGCCAGGAGCCTCAAGAGCCTGCGGGATGTTGGCCTGGGCTACCTGCGGCTGGGGCAGCCGGCCACAGAGCTCTCAGGCGGGGAAGCGCAGCGAATCAAGCTGGCCACGGAGCTGCAACGGGCACAGCGCGGCCACAGCCTCTACCTCCTGGATGAACCCACCACCGGCCTGCACCCCGCCGACGTGCAGCTCCTGATGGCACAGCTCCACGGCCTGGTGGACGCCGGCAACTCAGTGGTGGTGGTTGAACACGACATGGCCGTGGTTGCCGGCGCCGACTGGGTCATTGACCTCGGCCCGTCAGGAGGGGACAAGGGCGGCCGGATCATGGCAACCGGGACGCCTGCCGCCGTCGCCCGTTCCACCGAAAGCCGCACCGCCCCGTACCTGGCAACCGCGCTCGGTCAGGGAATCACCAGCCAACGCCCAGAAACATCTCGATTTGATAACGGCGGCGCAATGTCTTAGCGTGAAAGGCATGCCCGCCGCTGGCGGACCCATGAATGCCCGGTGCTGCCTTCACCACAACTGCCCAGCATGCAGCCACCGAAACGACCTCTATTCGTCAGGGGCGGGCAGTGGCGCGATGATCTCCGGGGACGGAAGCAGCGCAGGTGGCCTTCAGGAGCATCACCCATCATGAAAAACACCAAATTCCGTACTGCCGCACGCCGCGGAGCAACTGTAGCCGCCATCTCCGCTGCAGGCCTGGCTCTCTCAGCCACCGCTGCCAATGCCACCAGCACCTCCACGTGGGATGCCCTGGCACAGTGCGAGAGCAGCGGCAACTGGTCCATCAACACCGGCAACGGCTACTCCGGCGGCCTGCAGTTCAGCCCCACCACCTGGGCTGCCTTCGGCGGCACGGGTTCCGCCGCTGACGCCAGCCGCGAGCAGCAGATTGCCGTAGCTGAGCGGGTCCAGGCCTCGCAGGGCTGGGGCGCCTGGCCCTCCTGCTCCGCCCAGCTGGGCCTGAGCGGCAGCGGCACCGGCGTTGCGCCGCAGTCCGTTCCGGTCCAGAGCGCACCCGTGCAGGCGGCTCCGGTCCAGGCCGCACCGGTGCAGCAGAGCGCACCCGCCGTGCAGGCGGCTCCGGTTGCGAAGCACGTAACGGCCGTGGCCCTCAGCGGAGAGACCTACACGCTGCAGGCCGGGGACACGTTGAGCATCGTGGCTGAGAAGCTGGGGATCCAGGGCGGCTGGCAGCACCTTGCCGACGCCAACCTGGACACCATTGCGGATCCCAACCTTGTATTCGCGGGACAGGTCATCCAGCTTCCGGCCTAGTGGCTGTCGAAGCAGCTGCCCTTCGGGGCACCAAAATCAGGTCGGCGATAGACAAATTCCGTTGACCGCGTACGACGCCGGCACGCCCCCACAAGGGGATGTGCCGGCGTCGTTCTTTAACGCCTGCAGGCCGCAGCAAGGGGGTCCTTATGCGGCGGCGGGCAGTTCCCTGACGATCCGCACCTTCCAGGCCGAATCGTCGCTGGTGTCCAGCAGGGCAACTGTGCCGTGGGCCAGGTTGAGGGCGACGCGCTTGGCGGCGAGCAGCTCAAGGTAGAGGTGCTCGTTCATTCTTGCTGGGGTATCGATCATGTATTTCACGGCGTCGCGGACCTTGCGGTAGTTCGCGCTGCTTTCACGGTGCTTGTGCAGTTCCAGGGCAGAGCGCTGCTTCAGCCGCGGCTCGTGCCGGTTCAGCCAGGTGACGGCGGCGTGGACGGCAACCACGAGGGTGAGCGAAACGCCGTAGATCCACCAGCCGCTCGAGAGCAGGAAGAGCGGCAGGTTTCCGATGGCCACGATGGCGATCACAATGCGGAGCGCGGCGATGCGGCGCATTGTCAGGGCGACTGCGGCCATGCCGTCGCGGAAGCGGTGCTGTTCCTTGCGGGCCGCGGCGGGATCAATGGTGAACTCGTCAAGGACAAGAATGCCCTTTGCTTCCGGGCCCAGCATCTGCCCGTAGCGGGGCAGGGCGGGGGTGGTGGCGGTGGTCTTTTCAGGTGTTGATGTCATGAGGGAGCTTCCAAAACGCTGGGGTGGTTGCGGTGATCCTAGTGGGTGAAGGACACTTGCGTATGCATAGGTCCACCATGTGGACATCCGGCCCGTACGCATGTGGTCCGTGGCACTGCAATTGGCACATCCGCCAGGTGCCGTCAGACTGAAGGGATGCAAACCTTCCTCCCGTACCCTGATTTCCGGCAGAGCGCCGCTGCCCTGGACACCGCCAGGCTGGGCAAGCAGCGCGTTGAGGCGCTGCAGACACTGCGAGCCCTGGTGATTCCCGGCTACGGCTGGCAGACCCACCCGGCCATCCGGATGTGGATGGGGTACGTGCCGGCCCTCACCATGTACGGGCTGGCAATGGTTGACGAGTGGACCAAGCGCGGGCACCCGGACAACACCCGGGCCAACATCGCGGAGTTCGCGCCGCAGGCAGCCCACCCGGATTACGCGGCGAAGATCCCCATGCCGCCGTGGCTTGGCGACCCGGATTTCCACCTGAGCCACCGCTCCAAGCTGGTGCGCAAGGAACCCAAGTTCTACACCCCGGTCTTCGCGGATGCGATACCGGAGATGGACTACGTCTGGCCGGAGCCGCGCCATGAGTTCCTGCCGCAGGAGCCTGAGGGTGACATCCTGTGGATCCTGAGGTCCCCGCACGACGACGTCGATCCCCAGACGCTCGATACCGTGGCCCTTCCGCCGGTGAACGGGAGCACCGCTGCCGCCGCTGATGCGCCGGGTGCGGACGGGGACTACTCCCCCGTGTTCGTCGACGACGGGTCCCGGCGCCCGTCCCGTCAGTCCCGCAAAGCACCGCCCAAGCAACTGGTGAAGAAGCCCACCCGGAAGCGGCTGGCGCAGGAGGAGGCCTTCTCGACCCTTCCCGGAAAGACGCCCGTTGCCGTCCCGTTCGAGCATGGCGCAAAGTTCGCGGTGGGGCAGGTGGTCGGCCGGCCCATCACGCTGGAGGACGGCAGGTTCGGCAGGAACTTCACGGTCACCGAAGTCATCGACCGTTCCGCGTTCACCTACCCGGCGCTCCTGCAGGACCCGCGCGTGTTCTTCCCGGTGGAGGCACCGTAACCCATGACCATCCTCCTCGCCGGCTGTGGTGACCTGGGGACCGAAGCCGGGCTGCGGTTCCACGCCCTGGGCCACCGCGTGGTGGGCTGGCGCCGCTCCCCCGCGAAACTGCCGGCCGCCATCGAAGGTGTCGCGGCTGACCTGGGCGCACCCGGACTGCCGCCGGTTCCCGCCGACACCACCGCCGTCGTCATAGCCGTTGCTGCCGATTCGCCCTCCGAGGAGGCCTACCGCGCGGCCTATGTGAATGGATCCGCCCACGTCCTCGACGCCCTGGAACGCGACGGCGTACAGCCGGGCCGGGTGCTCTTTGTTTCCTCCACCGCCGTCTACGGTGATGCCGGGGGCGGCTGGGTGGATGAGGACACCCCGACTGCGCCCGGCGGGTTTTCCGGACGCGTCCTGCTGGAAGCCGAGCAGCTCATCCGGGACCGGTTCAGCGGCACGGCCACCACAGCCACGTCCCTCCGCCTGGGCGGCATCTATGGCCCTGGGCGCACCAGGTTGATCGACCAGGTCCGCACCGGTTCCGCCGTTGTTCCGGAGGATATCCGGTACACCAACCGCATCCACCGGGACGACGCTGCTGCTGCCATGGTCCACCTCACCACGATGGCCGCCAATCCCGAAGCAACCTATGTTGGCGTGGACAACGATCCCGCCGACCTTGGCACGGTACTGCGCTTCCTCGCCACGGAGATGGGCCTCGCGGAGCCCCCGGTGGGCGATGCCGGGCCGGCGCGGGGCGGCAACAAGCGCTGCAGCAACGGACTCCTGCGCAGCACCGGATTCGCATTCACCTATCCTTCATTCCGCGAGGGGTACCGGGCCGTCCTCGCCGGCGCCGGGGTTCGCCACCCCTAGCTCCCGCCTGGCTGCCGGCGCCGGCGCAGTGCTGCAGCCGGCCGGTGCGGCTCAGCCGGCGTCCGAACGCCAGTACCGCAGCCCGCCGCTGGTGCCGCCGTCGGGGGCGACGTCCACCACGGCATACGGGAATACCCGGCGGTCCGACTGGTCGGGCCCGCGGCCGCGCACGTCAGAACACCAGGTGCCGGTGTTGACGTACCGGGTGGCGCAGGCCCCGAGGGACAACTCCAGGGCACGGTGGGTATGGCCCGACAGGTACCAGGCCACCCCGGCACCGTGCGCCTCAAGGGTACGGGCCACCCGGACCGCCGCGGCAGGGGCCTTTCCGCCGGCGGCGCTGCGCCCGGCGGCCGCGAGCGCCATGCGGGTAGCGGCCACCGGGAGCGCGGACACGGTCCGGAACCGGGACAGGCGCGCCAAGTCCCGGACAGCCACCCCGTCAAGCCCCAGCCGGAACGACTCGGCCTGCAACAGCTCGGCGTATGCGGGCTCCCGCACGCGGCGTTCCGCCCGCTCGGACGCCAGGCAGGCCTGGGCAACCGCCCCGGCACGGCCCAGGCGCGACCTTGACTGATCGGCGTTCCAGGCGGCGAGCGGGGGCAGGTCCAGTCCGTCGGTGCCGTTGACCGCAGCGCGGAGAATGTCGGGTATGCGGTGCAGCGCGTGGTGCTGGTGCCCGTGCTCGGCCACCAGCACGCGGGGGACGTGCAGGAACCACGGGTGCACCTGGACCCGTGCGGGCTCGGCCGGTGACAGCAGCGCCGCCAGGCGGGCAGCCACCGAGGGGCGGGCCAGCTCCACGTCGTGGTTGCCGCACACGAAGTGCAGTTGCACGCCCCGCGCCGCACACTCCTCCAGCGCCTGGAACGTTCCGGGATGGCGGGCGCGGATGGACTCAAGCCGGGCCACGCTCCCGTCCCCGCTGCAGCCGACCAGCTCGAACGTGTCGCCCACGAACGCGACGTGCTGCCGCGGACCGGAGGCTGCGAGCACCTCGCGCCGCAGGAACCCGGTCAGCATCCTGCCTGGATACCGGGGATCGCGGTCCGTCACGCCCAGATGGAGGTCGCTGAGGAGCAGCCACCGCGCAGCGCCGCTCATACGAGCAGTCCCAGCACGCGTGGAAGGAAGAGGACCAGGTACATCACCCACATGGCGGCAACCACCCTGGTGCCCACGGTCCGGCCGAGGATCCTTGGACGCGCGGGCTGCCCGGTGTCCGGTTGCGTGCGCCGGACCTCGAGCGCGACGAGGGTAAAAAGCAGTGCTGCGGCCGCGAGCAGGCCCGCCAGGTCGATCAACACGTCGATCATCATGCCGTCTCCCTTCGCGCGCGGGCCAGGCAGGCGAGGACGGTGATGGCGCCCATCGTGACGACGCACGCCTGCCACGACCAGACAGCGAGGTAGAACATCGCCGTGGACACCGCCGCGAGGGTGGCGAGGCCGAGCGCCAGGACGAGCAGTGCGCCGAGCGCGGCGTCGGTCACCGGCGTGAGCCGGGCCAGGGCCTGCCCCGGGAGCAGGACGAGGACGGCCGTCGCCGCCACCGCCTGCAGCGGTGTCGGCAGCCCGACGAGCGTCACCAGCGACAGTGCCACCGCCGCAAGACCGAGCGCCAGGGTAAGCCGGCTGACGCTGCCGCTCATGGCGCCACCCGGTACGCGCGTGCGTCGGCGTTGCCGAAGACGAACTCCACGCCGTCCTGTGCCCCCAGCCAGTCCTCCAGTTCGGCGAAGCCGCTCTCGCTGGTGGCACCCTGCAGCACGAGGCTCGCCTCGGACGAGCGCGTGAGCAGCAGCACGGCACCGGCAGGGTTGTGCCGGGCGTAGTTGTAGACGAGGGGGCCGCACACCTCCGCTGACAAGTCCGTTTGGCACAGTTCGTCGATCGTCCGGTACTTGTTCTCAAGGTAGGAGTCGCTGCGCCAAGGCGTCGGGTGGGCTGCCGAGATGATCGCGGAGCCTGGGGGCGCCAGACGCTGTGCGGCGACGACGGCGGCCATCTCGCCGTCGGTGAAGACGTCATACTGGGCGTTCCCGAAGCGCCCTGTCACGGTCAGCATGGCCAGCAGGGTGCAGGCAAGGGCTAGCCCGGCCGCGGCTCCGGCAGAGGGGCGCCTGTTGCGACGCGTGGGAAGCAGGACAGAGCAGGCCAGGACCGCCACGAAGGGCAGCGCGAACAGCGAAACGCGGATGAGCATCTCCCCGCCGTACAGCTGTGCGGGGAAAAGCAGCAGCGGGCTGACAGCCAGGAGGACCACCCTGATGTCGAGGCGCCCCCTGCGCCAGTCGCGCAGCGCTCCCACCGCCGCGAGCAGCCACAGCACCACCGTGAGGGCCATCCGGACCTGGACCACAAACACGTGCCCGGGGGTCCCGCTCACGCGGTCGACGACGTTTGCCTCGGCCGCGGCCAGCAGGCCTGCGTCCTCCAGGGGCGGGTGGCCCACGAGGTAGGCACTGGCGGGGTAGACGAGCCAGAGTGACAGCACCACAGCGGTGATCAGGGGCAGCCGGCTGGGCCAGACACGTCCGCTCAGGGTGAGGGCGATCATGGCGATGAGCAGCATGAACGGCGTCAACTGGTGGCTCGCGCAGATGACCGTGACGAGCAGGATAACGACCGCGATGGCGCTTACCCGGTGGGCATGCCGCGGCTCGGCGGGCGACCGCCGCCGCCACCACGATTCAAGGGCGGTGCGTTTGAAGCCGCCGAAGGCCGGGGCCCGTGCGGCCAGGGGCCCGACGAGCAGTGCCACGACGACAAGGTAGAGGAAGAATCCGAAGGCCTGGGGCGAAAGGTAATCCTGGTCCTGCCAGTTGCCGAGGCAGAAGAGCCATAGCGCAAGCCACCGACGCCGCGGATCGCGCGTCAGATAACGTGTCAGCACGCCCATGGCGGCGAGCCACAGACCCATGTTGAAAACCGGTGCCCAGAGCGCAACGGCGACCGGGTCGAGGCCGGTCGCCCCCAGGATGGTCGCCAGGAGGGCGAAGAAGCCCGGCCAGTTGAAGTACGCGTCGATGTCCGGGTTGATCCCCTGGGTCTCGGAGAGGGCGTCGGCGATGCCGAGGTGGCGGAAGGCGACCTCCCCCCGCGGGATATCCGTCACGAAGGCCGCGGTCCCGAAGAGCATGAGCACGAGCACCCCGATGAGCCACAGCATGACCGGGCGGCGTGCCGGGCCCTCGTCGTCGCCGCGCAGAGCGACGGCGAAGGCGACGTTAAGGAGCAGGACCCCAGCCCAGAACGGGTAGGGCAGCACGGCGAGGAGCCCTAGGTCGCTATTAATGGGTACCTCCACCGTGGAGGCGGCCCCCGCGGCGAGAGCCAGGGACGCGGCGCCAGCCACAACGCACCCCACGTCGCGGAGCTTCCAGCGTCGCTCGGTACGGCTGGGGGCATCGATCGTGCTGGTCATCGCGAGTCCTGCTTGACTCGCCGGAGGACGGCCACCAGCCGGATGCCGGCCCCCGCTGCACCGATGGAGAGCACCACCAGCCAGGCAAGCGCCATGGCGCTGGCCCCACGCTCGGCGGCCAGGAGGGCTCCGACGCAGAGGGCGGCTCCGAGCGTCACGCCAACGATGATCGCCTCAGCGTAACGTCCGCGGGCCCGGCACACGGCGTTGTAGGCCTGCAGCACGGCATATGCCACCAGTCCTGCCGCCAACAGCCGCAGGGCGTCCGCGGACGAGTCGGCGTAGCGCTCGCCCATCAGCCCGAGCAGCGGGCGGGCAAAGACGACGAGGACGACGGCGGCCAGGCCTCCTACGGCGAGCGACCATCGGAGGCTCGCCCAGGTGGTGGCTACCAGGCGGTCCGGCTCGCGGACACCTTCGGAAAACTGGACGATGCCCATCAGCATGGGAGCGGTGTAGGCGGCCCAGGCCATCATCCAGGCGGGATACCAGTAGGCGGCTGCCTCCGGCGACACCAGGTGCGCGAGCAGGAGCGGTAGCAGCAGCCCGGGAGCGCGCTCGGTCAGCGTCAGGATCTGGTTCGGCAGGCCCAGGGCCAGCAGTGAACGGCCGCGCGCCGCACGCAAGGTGGGCCTCGGCCGGTAGCCGACCAGTCTTCGCAGCTGGATCGCACCCACGACGCACGCCACGGTGGTCCCGAGCGTCCAGCAGGCCATCAGCACATCGGCGGAGGCACCGTGCGCCCGCCAGGCCACGAGCCCCGCGGCCCCGAGTGCCACGCCGCCGCCCAACGCGTACCTTGGGGCTGCGCTGGCACCTCGTCCCAGGGCTACGAGCGCCTGGTCCAGCACGATGACCAGGGTGCCGGTGACGGCAGCAACAAGGAAAGTGAGCCAGAAGAGAACCGACAGGGAGGCTGTATCCGGCGTCACGGCCGCCTGCAGCACAAGGTAGCCGAGGGCCAGTCCGGTGCCCGCCACCCCCACGATGGCGAACGCGGCGTCCAGCACCCGCGCGGGCGGCTCCCCGCGTCCCACCGAGACGATCACGGCCGACCCTGCACCGAGCACCGCGAGCTGCGTGCAGAGCATCACCGCCGAGACCGCGGCCATGGTGAGCCCGACCTCGCGGTCGGACGTAGCGCGCGCGGCCACGACCCAGAAAGCGAAACCTGCGCCCGTCTGGGCGGCTTTTGCGACGACGAGGCCGAGCGAGCTGCGCAGGGCGGAGTGCCGGACGGTTGAGGCGTCCGTCTCGGCTGTTCCCCGCCCAGCCCTCACGACGCGAGACCCCGCGCCAGGCCTGCGTAGTTGTACCAGCAGAAGGCAACGTAGTAGCGCAGCCACCGGGGCTGGCCCGCCGCAAGGCTCAAGGCGCTGCCCCGGACTGCCGCGGCGGCGGGCAGCAGCGCCAGCCTCGCACCGCGCCAGCCGTGTTTGCGGATCATCTTGCCCAGTCCGGTTCCGTCCATGAGGAACTGGTCGAGCGCGAAGTCGAAATCGTCTGCAGCGAAGCGGTGTTCGACCATCACTCGCTGCGACACAGCAGTCCGCAGGCCCGAGTCCCGCATCCGCCAGCGCAGCTCAATGTCCTCCCCCGACTTAAACGAGTCGTCGAAACCCATACCCAGCATCAGTTCCCGGTCAACGAGCGTGGCGACGAGCCCGAACCAGTTGCGGCTGCGCCCGGTGCGATGGTGGTGTGCGAGCGCCTGTCCCCAGTATCCCGGTCCGCCGACACTCTCCAACCCGGCCTGGAGGGCGTCATAGCCGCCCTCCACCAGCTCTGTCAGCAGGTCGGCGACCCCCGTGGGCCCGAACACCACGTCGGAGTCGACCAGCAGGACCCAACGGGTGCTGCTGTTCCGCACACCGAGTGTTCTCGCCCACGGCAGGCCGCGGCCCTCGTCGCTGACCACCCGGGCGCCGGCGGCACGGGCGATGGCGACGGTTCCGTCCGTGGAGCATCCGTCCACCACGATGATCTCGGCGACCCCCGACTCTCGCAGGGCCTCCAGGCAACGGGGCAGCATAAGTTCCGCGTTGCGGGCAGGGACAACCGCGGTGACCTCGGCAGGACTGTGATCCACGGTGTCCGCCCCCTAGGCCTGCTCGTCGAGGACCGACGGCAGCAGCTGTTCGAGATGCCGGACAATGTCGTCCGATGCCTCGTCTGCCGTGTACGCGGAAGGCACCTGCAGCAGGTGGCAGGGCCGTCCGTCGAGTGCCTTGCTCAGCACGACCCCCTTGGCCGCGAAGTGCTCCCGCCACGGGACAACGGACGTGGCCGCCAGGCCGGTCACAACCTGTTGCGAAAAGCCCGCCATCTCGATATGGAAGTTGCCGATCATGCGGTCGACCATCCAATCCGCTGTCCGCTCGAGAATCCGGGTCCGTGTGCCTTCGAAGCGCTCGACGTACACTGCGGCCGCAAGTGGGGCCGCAGTGGTGACTTTCCGTCCGGGGAACGCGGTCTCCGCCGTCACCATGCGGTGCTCCGGCGACCATCTCCGGGAGAAGTCCGCAAGACGCGGATAACGGATGACGTACGGGTGCACGATCGTGGTGAGCCTGCCGACGCTCTGCGAGAGCCGCGACGGCACGAGGGGCTTCCGGACACCTTCGAACAGGTGCGGGTAGATGGCCCGGTGATGGGGTTTGATGAACATAGGCTTTGCGTAGCCGAGCAGTGTGGCGTCCTCGGCGAGGAAGGCCCAGTCGTCACCCATGAACGACCACCCGTCGCGGCGCATCAGCTTGGCGGCGGTGCTCGTTTTGCCGGTGCCACCGGCGGCGGGAAGCGCGATGGCCTGGCCCCGGTAAGCCATTGTTGCCGCGTGGATCATGGCGGCTCCCCGGCCGATCATGGCGGCGTCCAGGACAGGTACCACGGAGGTCAGCAGCTCGCCCGCGCCGTGGATGCGCCACTGTTCTCCGTCCCTCACCACCTGGACCCTGTCGGCATTGAAGCGGACGCTGTCCTCCGTATAGGCAAGCTCGTGCTCGAGCAGGCCCGCATCAGGCATCGGCTCCGGCTGGTCATCGACGACAATGTCGGCCGGCCGCTCGGCGTCGGTGGCGAAACAGGCCAGCATGCTCCGGAGCTGGTGGGCTGCCGGCGCCTTGGCGTCGACGCGGATCGTGACGCGTCCGTGGATATCGAAGTGCAGTGCGTTGGTCTGCGAGGTGCGCATTGTCGTCCCCTGTCTGGGTGGTGTCGGTCAGATGATGTGGACGGCGCCGGCCGTGTCCACGGTGTCCGCGGTGGCGTCGCGGTGGCAGGTGGCGACGTTCACTGCACCTCCCGCCACGGACTGACCCCGGCCAGGACCGGCTGGTCCAGGGGGCGCCCGGGAAAGTGGGCAAGGTGGCGTCCCCGGAAGTAACCCGCAGACGTAAAGGCCACGACCGCCACCACGGCAACCGCGCGGCCAAGGCCGGCAGGATCGCCACGGCTCCAGTCCCTCATCCCTGCAAAGATGGCACGGGGCAGGATTCTTCGGACGTACCTGCGCTCGGGGCCCAGGGCCCGCTTGTGCCCTACGATGTGGCTGACCTGGGCCTTGGAGATACCTTCCGACCAGGACCTTGAAAGCATGTAGCGGACCGTTCCCCTGCTGGCGGGTACATGGTGGCGCACCAGCGCGGCCGGCTCGTAAACGATGCGGGATCCGGGCGCCCCCATCTTCGACCGAATGCAGATCTCGGTTTCCTCGCAGCCCAGCGGGATGGAACCACGCCGGCCCAAGGAGAGGTTGAAACCGCCCACCGTTCGTATGACATCGAGCCGGAACGACATATTGGCGCCAATGACGTTCCTGACCTCGGTTGCAACCCGTGGCAGGCCCCGGTGGCTGCAGCCAACGATCCAGTCCAGCTCTTCACCGAAGTACCCGGGACGGCCCTTTTCCCAGACAGGTTCCACCCGCCCGCCCACTGCCAGCACCTCGGGATCGTCGTACAGGGTGATCAGGCGTTCCAGCCAGTCCGGTGCGGCCTCTGCGTCATCGTCGAGAAAGGCGACGACGTCTGAATCCGCCAGGCCCACGCCCGTGTTGCGTGCCCCGGAAAGTCCGCGGGGGCCGGTGTTCCGGACGACGGTGACGTCATCGACGGTCTTGGTTAATTGCTCGAAGAGTTCCTCGTTGTGGTCAACAACGACGAAGACTTCGTTGGGTGCCCAGGTCTGCAAGCGGAGGGAATCGATGACGTCCAGCAGCCACACCCAGCGTTCAGCCGTGTAAGCGCAGATGATCACGGTGACCGTAGGGAACACAACATGCGTCATGTTCACGCCACGCTTATGGCAGGAAGGACACTCATCGGATCGGTGGGCGTTCGCGGGAAGCTCACATTGGCATAGGCGTACTTCACGCGACGCAGCGCCTCGGGACGTGCACCGGCAGTGGGGGCCTCCCAGAGGAGGCACTCGTGTGCCATTGTCCCCAGCACCCGCCAGCCGTCCCGGAAAGTCTGGAGGTTTGATGCCCCGGAGATGCGGTTCAACTCCAGGCTGGGGACCTCGGCTATCCGGAGGCCGGCCTTGGCGGCCCTGACGATCAGCTCAGTCTCGATCTCGAATCCGTCGGATTCCAGCTGCAGGACGTCCAGGCACTCCCGCCGGAATGCGATGTAGCCGTAGCAAAGATCAGAGTAGTTGCTGTGCAGGACCGCGTTGGCCAGCCCGGTCAGCGCACGGTTTCCTGTGCGCCGCAGCCACGTCAGGTCCTCCGACCCCCCTCCCGTGACGTACCGGGAGCCTTTGACGAAGTCGTAGTCATGCTGGAGTGGAGAAATGAACCAGCCGATTTCCCTTGGATCCATGCTTCCGTCGGCGTCGAGCATGACGATGATATCGCCCGTGGCTGCGGCAAATCCTGACCGCAGCGCGACGCCTTTGCCTTTTCGCAGCTCGTTCACCACGACGATGTCCTTGCGCAGTGCTTGGGCCACCCCGACGGTGTTGTCCGTGGAACGGCCGTCAACGATCACCACCTCATCCACATACAACGGCATGCGCCGAAGGACCCAGGGGATGTTTTGGGCCTCGTTCAGGGTGGGAATGACCACGCTGATAGACGCTCCCTCCGGCGCGGCCGAAGGCTTAGAAAAAGATTTTGGGGGCTGGGTGGAAATGGACAAACGCCTCACCACTTCACTGGACTTAGAGAACTCCGGCCGCTGGACGCCCCACTGCAGGAGCAATCACCGGGCCTTGGTTCCTTCCTCGGCCCCGGGTAGGTTGAGCATAGGGTCGGCCCCGCAAGGTAGACACCAGTAATGTGTACTCGCTTTAATATCGCGTCCTACGTAGGGATCCTGGCCATGGAACAACGCCCGAGCGCCGCTGCCCTCTGGCCCGATCCGCCTGTCCTGCCCCTGCCGGCCATCATGGACCAGCGCTGGCTTAACGCGGTTTTCCTGCATTGGCGGATCCCCGAATCATCCGCTGCCCGGTTCATGCCGCCAGGGGTGGCGCCGGACGTATTCGACGGCTCTTCCTGGGTGGGCCTCATCGGCTTCCGCATGAAGGGCGCCGGAATAGGCCGCGGGCCCGGAATTCCGTACCTGGGCAGCTTCAACGAGGTCAACGTGCGCCTCTACTCGCGGGAGCCAAACGGAACCAGGGGCGTGGTGTTCCTGAGCCTTGACGCGAACCGGCTTCCCGTTGTCCTGGCTGCCCGGCAAGCGGGAATACCGTATGTGTGGTCCCGCATCCGGTCATGGGGAACACCGCCTGAAGACGTGGGTGGCGGCCCCAGCGGCTATTCCGTCAGCCGCTTCCGGAAAGGCGCGTCCAGCCGCTTCAGCGTCACTCCCGACCCACATTCGGTGGCTGACGACCCCCTGTCCATCCACGTCACAGCCCGGTTCGGACTGCACAGCAGATTCCACGGGCGGACCATCCACATCCCCAACACCCATGAACCTTGGGCATTACACAAGGCTGATCTCCACGATCTTCACGATGGACTCATCAGCTCGGCAGGCATTGACGTGGATGGCCCGCCAGAATCGGTCCTGTACTCGCCGGGGGTGCGGACCCAGTTCGGCTGGCCGAGGGTGGTCACCGGCGCTCGGGGTTAAGGCCGGGAGCAAAGCCAGCGCCGGGAAGTCAGGCGTCCTGCCAGCCCCGGCCCTCGCTGAAGGTGGCCACGAGCGTTCCGACCCCGGACTGGAGCGAATTGGACGGGTCAAAGTAGAGGGAGCCTTCAGAGGCGCGGCTGTGGCTGATCAGCTGTTCAGCTTCAAGTTTCGCCTCCGGAACGGTGGCACCGATGATGCCAGTCCTGGCTGGCAGCTCCGTGGTGTGCACGGTCTCCGCTCCCGTCTCCGATAACGGAATGGTGGTGCCGGGGTTGATCTCGTGGTGGGGAAAATCAAACCCGGCGTCGTCGCCTGCCGCGGGAATCGTGTACTCCAGGAAATACGTCATGAAACCACCTTTGCAGAATCTCCCTGGCGCCGAAAGCCCGCCTCCGCGGAGGTGTCCACTGAGCCAATGCGGCATCTTCCCACGTCAACCGGACGCTCCTATACTTGCCGGATGATGTCGCTGTGGTTTGGCGTCATAGCATCCAGCGCCCTGGTTCTGGGTGCCTTGATCGGCGTCCGGTTCGAACTGCCCAAGCGGCTGCTGGCCATGCTCCTGGCCTTCGCCGCCGGCGCCCTCATCACCGCCCTCGCTTTCGAACTGTTCGAGGACGCCTACGAACGCGGCGGCATTATCCGCGCCGCCCTTGGCCTGATGCTGGGTGCGGTGGTCTTCACGGTCCTGAGCGCTTTGCTGGACCGGTGGGCACAACCCGGAGACGCAAAGCAGGCCACGGCGGCGGACGAGGTCCAGGGCAGCGCCAAGCTCGATACTGACGCAGCAGCAAGCGACAAACGCCCTACCTCAGCGTCCACAAGCGGGGCGGCCGGACTGGCCTTGCTGGCCGCCGTCACACTGGACGGCGTCCCGGAAAACATGGCCCTTGGAATCTCCCTAGGTGAGGGAACAGGCGGGCTGGCGTTGCTGGCCGCAATCTTTGTCTCCAACTTCCCTGAAGCGCTGGTGGGTTCAGCCTCGATGCGGAGCCAGGGCCGGTCGGCGGGCAGCATCATCGGGCTCTGGGTGGCCTGTGCCGCCCTGCTGGTCATCGCCGTCGTGCTCGGCGCCGGGCCCCTGTCCGGGACCGATCCGGAAGCAATATCCATACCGCTGGCCTTTGCCGCCGGAGCCGTGATCGCGTCCCTCGCGGACACCCTGATGCCGGAGGCCTACGAACACGGCGGCCCCGCGGTAGCCCTCAGCACGGCGGCAGGGTTTGTCCTCGCGTTCGTCCTGTCGCTCGCCTGAACCTCCACGCAACAGCTACTTGCCCAGGCCGGCCTTCCGCAGCGCCTCAGCCATGGCCGTGTTGACGGGAGCTTCCCTCTTCGCAGGCGCGGGCGCCGCAGCGGAACGGCCGGGCGAAGGCGCCTTCCGCCCCGGGCTACCGCCCTGCTCCCTGCCGCGTCCCGGGTTCTGCGGGGTGCCGCCGGCGCGCCCCGTGCCCGTGCGTCCGGCGGCGGGTTCGTCATCGAGCCGCAGCGTCAGGGAGATCCGCTTCCGGTCCGGGTCCGCCTCCAGAACTCTGACGCGGACCACCTGGCCGGACTTCACCACTTCCCGCGGATCGGAGACGAAGCGGTTCGCCATGGCGGACACGTGCACCAGTCCGTCCTGGTGGACCCCCACATCAACGAACGCGCCGAACGCCGCAACGTTCGTCACGGTTCCTTCCAGCACCATCCCTGGTTTGAGGTCGGAAATTTTCTCAATCCCGTCGGAGAAAGTTGCGGCCGCAAACGCGGGACGCGGGTCCCGTCCCGGTTTATCCAGCTCGGACAGGATGTCCTGGACCGTGGGCAGGCCGAACGTCTCGTCCACGAAGTCACGGGGGTCCAAGGAGGAGGCCGGTGCCGATCCCGCCGCGGCCCGGATCTTCCGGGCAACCGAGTACGACTCGGGGTGGACACTGGAGGCGTCCAGCGGCTCCGCTCCCCCATTGATCCGGAGGAAGCCCGCGCACTGCTCGAACGCCTTCGCACCCAGCCGTGGCACCTTCTTCAGGTCATTTCGCCTGGCGAAGGGGCCGTGTTCGTTCCGGTAGGCCACGATGTTCTCGCTCAGCAAGGGTCCGACGCCGGCCACGCGGCTGAGCAGCGCGGGTGAGGCTGTGTTGACGTCCACGCCCACGGCGTTCACGCAGTCCTCCACCACCGCGTCCAGGCTGCGGTCCAGTTTCGAGGCTGTCACATCGTGCTGGTACTGGCCCACGCCAATGGATTTCGGATCGATCTTTACCAGCTCGGCGAGGGGGTCCTGGAGGCGGCGGGCAATGGAAACCGCGCCGCGCAGCGACACGTCCATGCCCGGAAGCTCCGCCGCAGCCAGTGCCGAGGCGGAATACACGGATGCGCCCGCTTCCGAAACCACCAGCTTCTGGGGCTTGCGGTCCACATCCGGCAGCCGCTTGATCAGTTCGGCTGCCAGCTTGTCGGTTTCCCGGGACGCCGTGCCGTTACCGATGGCCACGAGTTCGACGGCGTGCTGCCGGGCCAGCCGGACCAGCGTGGCCAGTGCTTCGTCCCACTTCCGCGAGGGGGCGTGAGGGTACACGGTGTCGGTGGCAACGACCTTGCCGGTGCCGTCCACCACGGCCACTTTGACGCCGGTCCGGAGCCCCGGGTCCAGGCCAAGGGTTGCCCGGTTTCCCGCCGGGGCAGCCAGGAGGACGTCCCGCAGGTTCGCCGCGAAAACGCGGACGGCTTCGTCCTCCGCGGCGGCGAACATCCTGCCGCGAAGGTCGGCCGTCAGCCGGGACAGCAGGCGGGAACGCCACGCCACCTGCGCGGTCTGGATCAGCCAAGGGTCGGCGGGACGTCCCCTGTCGGCGACCCCGAGGCACCTGGCCACCGCCGACTCGTAGCGCGTGCGCGCGGCGGCAAGGGCGGCGTCGTCCTGTGGGTCTGCCTCGGCAAGGTCCAGCTCCAGGACGCCGTCCTTTTCTCCGCGCAGCAGCGCGAGCACCCGGTGGGACGGCATGCCCGCAGGGGCCTGGGCGAACTCGAAGTAGTCAGCGAACTTCTGGCCGTCGCTTTCCTTCCCCTTCTTCACGCGTGAGACCATGCGGCCCTGCGCCCACAGCCGCTCGCGCAGGTCGGCGGCCAGGTCCGGGTCCTGGGCCACCCGCTCCACCAGGATGGAGCGTGCCCCGGCGAGCGCCGCTGCGGCGTCGGTGATGGCGTGTTCTTGGTTGAGGTACTTGCCGGCTTCGCGTTCCGGGTCCAGGTCCGGCCGTTTAAGCAGGGAATCGGCCAGGAGTTCAAGGCCGGCTTCCCGCGCGATCTGCGCTTTGGTCCGCCGCTTGGACTTGAAGGGCAGGTAGATGTCCTCCAGCCGGGACTTGGTGTCCGCCGCGAGGATGGCCGTCTTCAGCTCCGGCGTCAGCTGGCCCTGCGCGTCAATCGCCTCCAGGACTGCACGACGGCGGTCGGCAAGTTCGCGGAGGTAGCGGAGCCGTTCGTCGAGCTCACGGAGCTGGGTGTCGTCCAGTGTCCCGGTGGCTTCCTTGCGGTAGCGGGCGATGAACGGCACGGTGGATCCGCCGTCGAGCAGTTCAACGGCTGCCTTCACCTGCCATGCTTTGACGCCCAGCTCGGCGGCGATCTGGGTATGGATGGCATCGTCCGTTGTCGGGGAGGCGGACGGGGCGGAAGGGGCCTGCGGCAGTTGAGTCACCAGAACATCTTGCCTTACCGGGTTGCGCGGCTCCACTGCTGATCACGGGTCCGCGCCACACCGGCTGTTCCGGGCAAGGGTATTCCGCTGCCGCCGGCAAAGTGCTGTAGTTGAGGTGCCGTCACAGGCACCCAATGCTCGAGGAAGAGGCCACCATGAGGGAACTGCTTATCATTTTTCAGGAGGGGTTCGACGAGGCCAACATCACCGTGACGGTTAACGGGAAGCAGGCGCGGCGGGATATTGGGGTCTCCACCAATCCGATCCTTGGCATCGCCAACGAGGTGTCCGTGGAGCTGCCGGCTAAGGGCGCTCAGGTGGGCGTGGAGGTGACGAACCGCGGCCTGAAGGCAATCACCAAGGTGAGCGGCAGGCCAAAGAGCGTGCTGGTTTCGATCGAGGACGGCAGGCTTGTCATGAAGGAAGGAACCGGCAGGGAGGCGCTGCTGTAGCGGGTTGAAACAGCTCAAATATGGCCCTAGTAAAAGTCCATTCGCTGGAGTACGATCTGATCACCGCCGGCATCCTGGAGGACCCGGCGGGCCAAATCTCCAGAGTTTGAGCCAAAGGCCGTCGGATGGCCTGCGGCGCCCGCTGCCGGGACAGCACACCGCGCAGCCAACGACGGCGGCACCCAAGCCGGGTGCCGCCGCCGTCGTTTAATTGCCGTCCTAGTTCTGGTAGGCGGGGTAGTCCGTGTAGCCCTCCGCGCCGTCAGCGTAGAACGTGGAGGGATCCGGCTCGTTCAGGGGAAGGCTTTCCTTCCAGCGGCGGGCGAGGTCCGGGTTGGCGATGGCGGGGCGGCCCACCACCACGGCGTCGGCATGTCCGTCGTCCACCAGGGACGCTGCCTCGTCGCGGGTGGTGATCACGCCGAAGCCGGTGTTGACCAGGAAGGTCCCGCCGAAACGGACCCGGAGGTCCTGGACCAGGTCACCCGTAGGCTCGTGGTGCAGGATGCTCAGGTAGGCGAGGTTGAGCGGGGCGATGCTGTCCACCAGCACCTCGTAGGTGGCGCGGACAGCAGCGGCGTCGGTCTCGGCGATGCCCTGCACGTTGTGCTCCGGGGAGATGCGGATGCCCACGCGGTTGGCGCCCACGGCTGCCACCACGGCGTTGACCGTTTCGATGACGAACCGGGCACGGTTCTCAGGTGAGCCGCCGTAGCTGTCGTCCCGCACGTTGGAGTTCGGGGCCAGGAATTCGTGCAGCAGGTACCCGTTGGCCGAGTGCAGTTCCACACCGTCGAATCCGGCCTCGATGGCGTTGAGTGACGCGTTGACGAATTCCTGGATCACCATGGGGAGCTCGTCCGTGGTCAGGGCATGCGGTACCGGGTAGGGCTGCTTCCCCTGCGGGGTGCGGACGATGCCGTCGATTGCGACGGCACTGGGGGCCACCAACTCGAGTCCGCCGGTGATGTCAGGGTGCGATACCCGTCCGCCGTGCATGATCTGGGCGAACATGCGACCACCTTCGGCGTGGACGGCGTCGGTGACCTTCTTCCAGCCGGCCACCTGTTCCTCGGTGACGATGCCGGGCTGGCCGGCGTAGGAGCGGCCAACCGGGGTTGGGAACGTTCCTTCACTGACAATGAGGCCGAGGGACGCGCGCTGGCGGTAATGCTCTGCGACGAGCGGACCGGGAACCCCTGCCTCACCTGCGCGGAGCCTCGTCAAGGGTGCCATGACCAGGCGGTTCGGAAGCTCAAGTTCGCCAAGGTTGAGGGGGGAAAACAGCATGCGCGGTTCCTTTCGAAGGCTGAAGGTTTACTGCCTTCGCCAACCGGGATGCAGCCGCAACTATTCCTGTTGCGATGGGAATCACAGCACGTGGACGTTGGGCTTCGGGGCTATTGGCCGCCTCCTACCTGGCGGTCCCGGGGCAGCCCTGGCCCTGGGAGTTGGCGTTGCAGTCGTCCGCGTAGTTGCGAGTCAGCGAGCGCCACACGCTGATGGTTTGCGGAGGAGCGCTGAACTGGCCCTGGCCGGGAATCGGCAGGGGCGGCCCGGCATTGACCGAATAGGTTCCCTGGAAGGTGGTGGTCAGCATCACCTGGAAGTCGCCGGTAGCCCCGTAGGCGTGGCTGGTCCGGGTCTTTTCACCCCACCGGTCCTGGGGCAGCGGCCCGCCCATGGATGGCTGGGGCCCGAACACGGTTCCGTCGCCGTAGTTCCACGTGTACTGGACCGGGGTGGCCACGATGTGTACCTGCTGCCCGAACATGGTGACGTCGAACTGCTGCTCGGCTGCGTCCGCATAGAAGTTGGTCTCAGCACCCCGCAACGTGTGCGGGCTGGGTTGGGCCACCACCGTTCCAGCATTCACCGGCAGGCTCTGGAACTCCCGCTGGATGTCAGCTGCGATCCTGGGCAGCAAGTCCTCGGGCCTGGCGTCGAAGAGGCACGTTGGGCCGGAGTGATGAGCCCACACAGCGCCGGGTACACCCCGGGGCCGGGAGAGCCAGGTGACGGGAATGCCTTCTTCGCCGTCGGGCCCATCCTTGCACTCCAGCTGGCGGCCAAGGCAAGGAGTATCGAAGTCTCCCCCACCGAGGTGGCACTGGAGTTCGTACTTGTACTCGTTGGGGTCGGTAGGCACCGCACCCGGAGCTTCTGGAACCATCTCTCCTGTCAGTGGATCCTTGACCAATCCACCAACGTCTACGCCAATTGCGCCGAAATTCGCTTCAGTACCGTCATGAACAGATGCCGGATCTGACGGCGTCAGTTCCAAGTGCAACATCACTACCATGACCAGACTCGTCCATGTCCGCATTGATGCTCTCATCAGCGTAGTGGATGAAGCCCATTGACGCGCCAGGCAGAATCTTCAAAAGTAGCCAAAAGCACGTTACCCGTATTGGAAGCGCCGCTTGCAGCCCGAAATTCCGAGCCACCCGCCTGGTAGTAGCTGATCGGAGTTTGCTGCACCTGAAGTATGACCTGATAGTTACCGTCAGCGGCCCGTTCAAATGACGTTGTGGCGACTGGAAGGGTAATTTCTCCACCTGCCAACCAACGCTCACCTGAATAGTTCGTGGTGAGGGATGTACTGATCTTTGAACAGTACTCGCAATTTGGCGACGTCATGGCTTGAAAGCCAGTCATGTCGCCCGTTTGATAGGCGTAGTTGAGTTGTTCAAACCAGTACTTTGCGAACGCTTCGAGCCCCTCTTTCGTCTCCGTCTTCGCCACCTCGGGGAGCACGGGGACGGGGACGTTTTGGGCGGGGCCGGAGGCGTCGGCCGGCTTGTACACGGCGGTGGGTGTCGGGGTCGGGGTTGACGGCGGGCTGGTCGTGGCCGAACCCGTTGGCGTGGAGGACACTGCACCTGGATCTGCGGGCGCCCCACCCGCGCAGCCGGCCAGGATGAGTGCCGCAGCAACAACAGCACCGGCAGCAGCTAAGCGGATTCCCCAAGGCGTGGAGACGTTGATTGATGTCATGGGCCGCTAATCCCCCAGTAGTTTCAAGACGGCTAACTCCGGACAATGACTTAAGGGTAGCCCAGGTCACATTTCGGCGATAAGACTTATCCACAGACACCCGCCCAAGGTTTTATCACTCTCTGGAGACCTTGAAGGAAGTCATAGGAAAAGCCGGTGCATTCACGCGCCGGCTTTTGGTACGGCAAAGCCCTGCCCTGGAGAAGCTACTTCTACGGAGGCAACACCAACTCCCCGCCTTGTCCGTGGAAGACGCGACATACTGCGGGCCGCCGTCGGGCGCGTCCTTCGCCGACCGCACCATGTCCGGACGTTCAAACTCCATGCCGGTCACGTGGCAGAGGAGCTTGTCGGCTATTCGGAGGACTTGTGCCTTGACTGTTGCCGTAAACAAAAGCTGTTACCGCCCATTGTTGCCCTTCCACAAAACCGGCCAAAGATACCGGAATTACTGTCGGAAGGAGATCACAACCGAAAGCTAGGACGGCGATGACAACCATTTCCCGCACCACGGAATATCCAATTCTGGAGACCGCCCGGCAACAGGTCCTGGAGGATGGGATCGGCCTCACGGAGGCTCAATTGGTGGAGGTTCTGCGGCTCCCCGATCCCGCAGTCCCCGCCGCGCTGGAGCTTGCCCACCAGGTGCGCCTCAAGCACTGCGGTGAGGACGTGGAGGTTGAAGGGATCATTTCCATCAAGACCGGCGGCTGCCCGGAGGACTGCCACTTCTGCAGCCAGTCCGGACTCTTTGACAGCCCCGTCCGCGGCGTCTGGCTGGACATCCCGGAGCTGGTCAAGGCAGCCAAAGAAACAGCAGCAACAGGGGCCACTGAATTCTGCATCGTGGCAGCCGTTCGCGGACCCGACATCAAACTCATGAACCAGATCAAGTTCGCCATCGACCGCATCAATGAGGAAGTGGACATCAACATCGCCTGCTCCCTGGGCATGCTCACCCAGCACCAGGTCGACCAGCTCGCTTCATGGGGAGTGCACCGCTACAACCACAACCTCGAGACGGCACGGAGCTACTTCCCGCAGGTGGTCACCACCCACAGCTACGAGGAGCGGCTGGAGACCTGCGCCATGGTCAAGGATGCCGGCATGGAACTGTGCTGCGGGGCGCTGATCGGCATAGGCGAGTCACTCGAACAGCGCGCAGAGCTGGCCGCGCAACTGGCTGCCCTGGAACCGCACGAAGTGCCGTTGAACTTCCTCAATCCGAGGCCCGGCACGCCGCTGGAAAACCAGCAACTGATGGACGGCAAGGACGCCCTCCGCGCCATCGCCGCATTCCGGCTGGCCATGCCCCGCACCGTCCTCCGGTACGCCGGCGGACGGGAGCTCACCCTCGGCGACCTCGGTACCCGCGAGGGCCTGCTGGGCGGGATCAACGCCGTCATCGTGGGCAACTACCTCACCACCCTGGGCCGTCCCGCCGCCGCCGACCTTAACCTGCTGGTGGACCTCAACATGCCCATCAAGGAACTCCAGAAGACCCTATGATCCCCAACCGCTCAACCAGCTCAATCATCGGGAGCGTCTGCGGCCACTGCGGCGAGTTGTACCCAACGGAAACGTTCGACGGCGGGAGCGCGCCGCCGTCGAACGTCCTCCAGACGGGCGATGTGCACATGGCGGGCACCGCTCACCGGGAGTGCGCTGCCCGGCTTCAGCTGGAACCGCCGCGCTACTGCGGCCAGTGCGGGCGCCGACTCAAGGTCCAGGTGTCACCCCACGCCTGGACTGCCAGCTGCTCAAGGCATGGAACCGCCACCTCCTGACCGGCGCCCAAAGTTCCTGAAAACCTCTGGCGTGTTTCTACATTACGTAGAAGAATGGCGTCATGATGTTTGAACATGTGGATGGACAACCCGTTCTGGAACTCGACGACGAACAGTCCTGGCGTCTGCTGGAGGGCACCAAGCACGGGAGGCTGGTGGTGTCCGTAGCGGGAGAGCCGGATATCTTCCCGGTCAACTACGTCACGGCCAACCGGAAAATCTATCTCCGGACGGCTCCGGGCAACAAGCTGGCCCAGTTAACCATCAACTCCATGGTTCTCTTCGAAACGGACGGCATCCTCTCGGAGGAGGCTTGGTCCGTGGTGCTGCGTGGAAAGGCGCGAGTCCTCAGCAACTCTGCAGAGCTGGCAGCGGTAGAGGAACTCGGGCTGAAGACCTGGGTGCCCACCCTGAAGGACTTCTACGTGGAGATTGAGCCCACGTCCGTCAGCGGCCGCCACTTCGAATTCGGCGAACAGCCGGAACGCGAAATCTAGGAGCTCCTAGACTGAAGGCATGGCGGACAAGCTCACTCCTGAGCGGCGCAGCTGGAACATGTCCCAGATCCGGGGCAAAAACACCAAGCCGGAACTGCTGGTGCGCAGGCTCCTCCATGCCAAGGGATACCGCTACCGGCTGCACGGCAGAGCCGGCGCCACCCGCCTGCCCGGCAACCCGGACCTGGTGTTCGCAGGCCGCCGCAAAGTGATCTTTGTCAACGGCTGCTTCTGGCACTTCCATGACTGCCGCGTGGGCCTGCACGCGCCCCAGGCCAACGCCAAATTCTGGGCTGCCAAGCGCAGCCGGACCCGCGACCGGGACGCCCATCAACGCCGCCTGCTGGAAGACGCCGGCTGGCAGGTCCTCACCGTGTGGGAATGCGAACTCAAGGACAGCTCCGCGCTGGAAACCGAGCTGGTGCGGTTCCTGGAAACCGGCCGCTGAATCGCCGCTCCTGCGTGCCTGCTCCCAATCAGGATTCGCCGCTTTCAAGGCATCTTGAGCCAATCTTTAGGCATTCCCGCCGCAGTTCTTGAGTGCTGGCAAGAAATATGGATGGGTTCAAATCCAGGCAAACCACAACCCTATTCCCAGCCCCGCTGCAACCGCTCCCAAGCTGGGAACCGGGTGCAAAACCGGGCACAAAAACCACGGGCCCACGGCCGAGGGGTAAACCCGCAGTCTCATCAAGAAACCCACAATTCTGTTTCCAAAACCCGTCGCGCGAAAGCAACGCCCCTAACCTGAAGTGAAACAAATGCCCCACGTAACCGCCCCCTTCCAGGAAGGGACTGTTCCCGCCGAAAGGACCGTCATGAGCGCCGCAGATGATGCCCCCCGGCCCTTGGTGGACCAGTCGGTTCTCGACCGGTTGAGGGAGGAGCTGGAAGAGGACGAGGGGTACTGCAAGGTCTTCGTGGGGAACTTCATTGAGTACCTGCCGCACCGGATTGGACGCCTCCGGCTGGCGCTGACCACGGGAGACCTGGAAGGTTCGGTGGACGCAGTCCTCAGCCTGAAAACCTCCAGCCAGATGGTGGGTGCCGAGCGGCTGGCCGGCCTGGCCATGGACCTGGAGGGTGAGCTCCGCAGCGAAGCCCGCCACTCAGATGTGGCAGTCGTCCTGCCGCAGCTTGCCGCCGCATTCCTCCGGCCCATCAACCTGTGCAGCCGGCAGACCATGCACCGCCTGCAGTCTCAGTGTTCGCCCGGAGCCAGGCGATAACCCACGCCACGGACGGTCTGGAGCCAGCGCGGCTTCTGCGGTGAGTCGCCCAGCTTCTTGCGAAGGTTGCCCATGTGGACCTCGACGGACCGTTCGTCTGCCTCGCTGATGTAGCTGCCGACGTCGTAATCCTCGTCCCGCAGCCGGCGCACCAGGTCGGACTTGGTCCGGACCGTCCGGCCGGCCTCCAGGAGGGCGTGCAGGAGTTCGAACTCCGTGCGGGTCAGGTTCATTTCCTTGCCGTCAACAACCACGGTCCGGGATGCGTAGCTCAGTTCCAGTCCGTTGTGGCTGAAGTTCCCCCGCTCAGGGTGGGCGGCTCCACCGTCGGCCGCGGCATCTCCCGGCATGGCGTCAGCAGGATCGGCGACAGAACGGGGGCGGCGCATCATCGCCGCAATGCGGGCGCGGAGCTCCCTGGGGCGGAACGGTTTGGTGAGGTAGTCGTCAGCCCCGGACTCCAGCCCGATCAGGGTGTCCAGCTCCTCGGTGCGCGCCGTGAGCATCACAATGTAGGCGTCCGAAAACTCGCGGATCTGGCGGGAAACCTCAAACCCGTCGATGTCCGGCAGTCCGAGGTCCAGGGTGATGACATCCGGATTGAGGGTCTTGGCCACAAGGACACCTTCTGCCCCGCTGCTGGCAACGCTTACGTCGAACCCGGCCTGGGACAGCACGGTGCGTACCAGTTCCCGGATGTCGTGGTCATCCTCGATGACCAGTCCCACTCGTGCATCACTCATAGCGCCCCCTCAGCAGCCAACGTCTGAAGTATAGCTGGCTGCCGATATCCTGCTGGCATGGCTTCACACACCCCGCCCCGCAAGTTCCGTGCCATGGACCACCCCGTGGCCTGGTCCTCGGGCAAGCTGAGGTTCTTCCGTCGGCCCTTCCACGAGTACCGGCTTACGGACCGGGTGGCGCTGAGCCAGATGCCGCTGTTCGTGACCACGCTCCTCACGGCATTCCTGGTGTGGGCGTTTTTCCCCGTCACCATGGACAACCCGCTGTTCGTGGCCTTCCTGGTGTCCCAGCTGGTGATCATGGCCCTCTGCTACCTCATTCCGTGGGACCGGCTGCCGTACACGAGTTTCCTCATCATTCCGCTGCTGGACTTTGTCTCCATCGCCGTGGGCCGGGAAGGCGGCGGGCAGGAAAGCCTCACCGGGATCAGCCTGCTGGCAGTGTTCCCGGTGATCTGGCTGTGCGCGTCCGGATACTACCCCCGGACATCCCTGTGGCTGTCCTTCCTGGCCCCGCTTGCCATCATTTGGGTCCCGCTGCTGCTGGAGGGGAGCCCGACGCCCCAGGACCTGGCGCGGTCCCTGCTCCTTCCGGTCATGATGCTCGGCATCGGGGTGTCCGTCAGCGTATTGACGCTCAGCATGACGCGGCAGCAGCGCGCGCTTGAGGAGAAGGATGCCCAGCTGCAGGACAACCTGCGCACCAGCCAGCGCCAGGGGGCGCTCCTGAACACCATCCTGGACACTGTCCACCTGGGGGTCCTTGCGGTCGACGCGGACGGGCACGACGTCCTGATGAACAGAAGGCAGCGGATCAACCACGAACTCGCCCGGCCCAAGGACATCGCGGACCCAAACGAGTCCCAGTTGCTGGTCTTCGGACCGGACCGCGTGACGCTGGTTCCCGTTGAGCAGCGGCCGGTCCGCCGCGCCGTCCTCGGGGAAACCTTCACCGATTATCTTGTGTGGCTGGGCTCCGGAAGAGAACAGCGCGCCTTCGTGACCACCGCCCGGGCCATGAAGGACGACGACGGCGCGTTTGCCGGTTCCGTGATTGTCTTCAGCGATGTGACGGACCTGGTGAACGCCCTGACGGCCAAGGATGATTTCGTCTCCAGCGTCTCGCACGAATTCCGGACGCCCCTGACCTCGATCCTGGGCTACGTGGAAATCCTTCTTGGCGACGAGCCCGAGGACACCCAGCGTGACATGCTGGAAATCATCCGCCGGAACTCCGAACGGCTCCTGACGCTGGTATCGGACCTGCTGTCCAGCCGGAACGGCCAGCTGATCGTGACGCCCGAGGCCGTGGACGTGGCAGAACTGGTCCGCTCCAGCGTTTCCTCTGCCATCCCCCGCGCAGCAGCTTCGGGAGTTGAGCTGGAGGCTGATACCCCGGACCGGCTGGAGGCCCACGTGGACGGGCCCAGGATCTCTCAGGTGCTGGACAACCTGGTGTCCAACGCCATCAAGTACTCCCCCGACGGCGGCAGCGTGATGGTCTCGCTCGCGCGGGAGGACGGACACCTGGCATGCCGGGTCACCGATACCGGCATGGGACTGAGCCCGGAAGACGCGTCCGAAGTCTTCGCCAAGTTCTTCCGCGCCAGCACTGTCCGAAGGACAGCCATCCCCGGCGTGGGCCTCGGCCTGCCGATCAGCAAGGCGATCGTCGAGGCACACGGCGGGACCATCGAGGTGGACAGCGCCCTGGGCGAAGGGACCACCTTCACATTTCGGGTGCCGGTCTAGTCTCCTTTGGCCCCTGGCGGCTCCGGTGCCGCTACTTGCCGGCGCCGGGACGCTTCCGGCCGAAGGTGAAGTAGCCCACGGGGCCGATGAAGTTGATGAAGGATGCTGCCCGCCATGCGGCCTTCGGACCGTTGATGAGTGCCGCGGGCCGCTTCGAAATGTCCCGCTGCGCCGCCACCAGCAGGGACACCTGCGCGATGGCCACCAGGATGGTGCCGGCCTTTGCTGACGGGGACATTTCTTTCCAGGTCTTTTTCTGGGCCATGTTTGCTCCTTGTTTAGGTTTTCAGTTTCCGGTGCTTGCTGCTCCTGCGCAACCGGTCGTGCCGGTGCCGGCGCATCCGCGTCAGGCCGTGAACGGTGCCAGGCGTTCCTTCTGTTCAGGCGTCAGCCGCCGCACGCTTCCCGTGGCCTCGTCCACGAACGCCAGGTGGCTGCTCGCCTTGACGCAGTCCTCCCGGGTGACCGGGTCCTGGATGAGGTAGTGGATGTCGAAGCTGGCCCCTTTGACGGCGCCGATCCACACCTGCACCACGGCCGGCACGTTCCGGTACTCAAGAGTCCTGACGTACCGGATTTTGTGGTCCACCACCAAAGCCATGGTGCCGTCCGGGACGTCGTTAAACAGGGAGACGTGCGGGTCAACTCCGGGCAGGCCGGCACCGCGGGGCGGGCCGAAGGCCGCGATGCGGGCCTCCTCAAGCAGCCGGACAATCTGCACGTTGTTGATGTGCCCGTAGGCGTCCATGTCTCCCCAGCGCATGGGGATGAGGACCTCGATCCGCTGGCTTCCGTTGGTGCTCAACTGTGCACCGCCGTCGAATCGTCCACCGGGACGTCCTCTGCGTCCGCCCCGGCGAACTGGGACATGTAGAGGCGGTAGTACGCGCCTCTCGTGGCGAGGAGGACCTTGTGGTTGCCCTGTTCCACGATCCTGCCGTTTTCCATCACCAGGATGGTGTCGGCGCCGCGGATCGTTGAGAGCCGGTGGGCAATCACAAAGCTGGTGCGGTCCGTGCGGAGCGCGGCCATGGCCTTCTGCACCAGCAGCTCTGTGCGGGTGTCAACGGAGCTGGTGGCCTCATCGAGGATCAGCAGCGAGGGATTCGCCACGAAGGCACGGGCGATGGTGATCAGCTGTTTCTCGCCGGCACTGACGTTGTTGCCTTCCTCGTCGATGACGGTGTTGTAGCCCTCCGGCAGGGCCCGCACGAAGCGGTCCACGAAAGTGGCCTTGGCAGCGGCCATCACCTGTTCCTCGGTGGCTTCAAGGTTGCCGTAGCGGATGTTGTCGTAGATGGACCCGCCGAACAGCCAGGCATCCTGCAGCACCATGCCCACCTTGGAGCGGAGTTCGGAGCGGCTGAGGTGGGTGATGTCCACGCCGTCCAGCATGATGGAACCGGCGTTGAGCTCGTAGAACCTCATGACCAGGTTGACCAGGGTGGTCTTTCCGGCGCCAGTGGGCCCCACAATGGCCACGGTGTTTCCCGGTTCGGCGGTGAAGGACAGGTCCTCGATCAGCTTCTTGTCCTCCGTGTAGCTGAAGGTGACGCTGTTGAAGTCAACGTGCCCGTCAGTCCTGACCGGGAGGTGCTCGGTGGCGGTTTCCTCATCCTGCTCATCGGCGTCGAGGAACTCGAAGACCCGTTCAGCGGAGGCCACGCCGGACTGCAGCATGTTTGCCATGCCGGCCATCTGGCCCAGCGGCTGCGTGAACTCGCGGGAATACTGGATGAACGCGGTGGCGTCGCCCAGGGACATGGACCCGGAAGCCACCCGCAATCCGCCCACCACGGCGATGCCCACGTAGCTGAGGTAGGAGACGAACTGCATGACCGGGAAGATGATGCCGGAGACGAACTGCGCCCCGAAGCTGGCCTTGTACAGTTCCTCGTTGCGTTCCTCGAACCGTTCCAGCATGTCCGCGTCGCGGCCGAACACCCTCACCAGGTCATGCCCCGAGAAGGATTCCTCAATCTGCCCGTTCAGCGCCCCCGTGTTCTTCCACTGGGCGGCAAAGAGCTTCTGGCTGCGCACGCCAATCATGCCCGCTGCCACCCCCGAGAGGGGAAGGGCAACCAGCGCTATCAGGGCCAGCTGCCAGGACACAATGAACATCATCACCACGATGCCGATGACGGTCAGCAACGAGTTGATGAGCTGGGCGAAGGCCTGCTGGAGCGCCTGCTGGATGTTGTCGACGTCGTTCGTTACCCGGGACAGCACGTCGCCGCGCTGGCGGGTGTCGAAGTAGTTGAGCGGGAGGCGGTTCAGCTTCCGTTCGGTGTCATCGCGGAGCCGCCGGATCACCTTCATCACGATGCGGTTCAGCACGTAGCCCTGCAGCCAGAGGAAGATGTTGGCCACGAAGTACATCAGCAGGACCACCGCGATGAGCATGCTGAGCTTGTCGAAGTTGATGCCGGTGCCGGGCACCAGTTCCATCCGGGAGACCATGTCCGCAAAGTTGTCCTGGCCCTGCTGGCGCAGACCGTCCACGAACTGTTCCTTGCTGGCGCCGGCCGGAAGCTGCTTTCCCACCACTCCGGCAAAGATGACGTCCATGGCCTGGCCCAGGATCTTGGGGGCGATGACGTTCAGGACCACGGCGATCACCACCATGCCCACCACCACGTAGATTCCCAGAGCCTCAGGCTTCAGCAGCCCCATCAGCCGCTTGGCGGAGGGCCAGAAGTGCTGGGCCTTCTTGGCGGGCATCCCGCCGAACATGTCTCCGTCGGCTTCGGAGGGCTTGAACTCCTCCTCCACGAAGTCGTCGTCCTCGACGGGTTTGTCCGCCAGCTCCGCGTCGGGTGCGTCCTGGTCAGCTGCTGATTCGCTGATCTCGGTGGAGTCCTTCCTGCGGGCGTTCATGCCATTTCCTCCACGCTCAGTTGGGATTCAACGATTTCCTGGTAGGTGGGCGAGGTTTCCAGGAGTTCCTGGTGCGTACCGCGGTCCACGATGCGTCCGTTGTCCAGCACCAGGATCTGGTCAGCCTCGGTGATGGTGGAGATCCGCTGCGCCACGATGATCACGGTGGCGTCTGCAGTGATGCCCTTCAGCGCGGCCCGGAGCCGGGCATCTGTGGCCACGTCCAGTGCGGAGAACGAATCATCGAAGAGGTACACGCGGGGCCTGCTCACGAGTGCCCTGGCGATGCAGAGGCGCTGGCGCTGGCCGCCGGAGACGTTGGTCCCGCCCTGGGAAATGCGGGATCCGAGGCCGTTCTTCTTGGCGCGGACAAACTCGTCGCCCTGCGCCACCTGCAGTGCGTCCCACAGTTCCTGGTCCGTGGCCTCGGTCTTTCCGAACCTCAGGTTGTGCTCGATGGTTCCGGAGAAGAGGTATGGCCGCTGCGGTACCAGGGCCACCCGCCGGGTGATGTCGGCCCGGTCCATCCTGCTGACCGGGACCCCGTCCAGCAGGACCTCCCCCTCGGCGGGGTCGTAGAGCCGGGGCAGGAGGGACAGGAGGGAGGTTTTTCCCGAGCCGGTGGAGCCGATGATCGCGATGGTCTGGCCGGGCTGCGCCGTGAAGCTGATGTTGCTCAGCACCGGCGACTCGGCGCCTGGGTAGGCGAAGGTGACGTTCCGGTACTCCACCACGCCGGCCAGCGTGCCCGGCACTTCCGGGCGTTCCGGATCGTGGATGGAGGGCTCGACGTCGAGCAGCTCGCCAATACGGTCCGCGCAGACTGACGCGCGCGGGATCATCATGGCCATGAAGGTGCCCATCATGACCGCCATCAGGATCTGCAGCAGGTACTGTAGGAAGGCGGTCAGGGCGCCCACCTGCATCTCGCCCGAGTCCACGCGCTGCCCGCCAAACCACAGCACGGCCGCGGTGGACAGGTGGAGGATCATGCCGATGGCAGGGAACATCAGGACAAACAGGGCGCCGATCTTCAGCGAGACATCCGTCAGTTCCTTGTTCGCTCCGCCAAAGCGCTCGGTTTCATACGGCTCCCGGACGAAGGCGCGGACCACCCTGATACCGATGATCTGCTCGCGCAGGACGGCGTTGATGCGGTCGATCTTTTTCTGCATGGACCGGAACAGCGGCATGAGCCGGACCACCAGGTACCCCACCACCACGGTCAGGAGGGGCACGGAAACCCACACCAGCCAGGACAGGTTGAGGTCCTCGCGCAGCGCCATGATGATGCCGCCAATGCACATGATGGGCGTTGCCACCATGAAGTTCAGGCCCATCAGCACGAGCATCTGGACCTGCTGGACGTCGTTGGTGCCGCGGGTGATGAGCGTCGGGGCACCAAAGGCGTTGACGTCCATGGCCGAGAAGCTGGTGACCTTGCGGAACACCCCGCGGCGCAGGTCGCGGCCCATGGCCATGGCCGTCTTCGAGCCGAAGTACACACCTGCAATGGCGGTGCCCACCTGGATGAACGCCACCGCCAGCATCACCGCGCCCGTCCGCCAGATGAAGTCGGTGTCCCCGCGGGACACCCCCTGGTCGATGATCTGGGCGTTCAGGCTGGGCAGGTACAGCGCCGCGATGGTGGACGCCAGCTGGAACACGATGACGGCCGCGATGAACGGCCTATACGGCCGGGAAAACCGCCGTATGAGGGTGAGGAGCATGCCCACGGGTCCTTAGGGATGAGTTCGATGATGGGTTCGTAAAGAGTAGGAGGCTTAAGTAGTAGCAGCCGGGGCCGACATCCTCAGCCTTCCCACTCTACGAAACTCCTCCCCGTGGTGAAACAGGCTCCGGGAAAGATCATCCGCGGGGATTACCCCTCAGGGTCACCTGCCAGCCGGGGCGAGCTCCGCCGTCGTGCTCTTCTCCCCGGCACCCGTCTGGATGTCCACGGTGCGCCGGAGGGGTTTCTCCTTGATGAACAGCACGGACACCAGCGCCACGACGGCCACGGCGGCGGAGATCAGGAACACCTCCGCCGTGGCGTCACCATAGGCAGCCCGCATGATGTCGCGGACAGGTTCCGGCATGTGCGCCAGGTCCATGCTGGCACCGGCCGTGCCTCCTTCAACGGGGATGCCTGCGGTTGCCAGGCCCTGCGTGGCCAGCTCGCTCACCCGGTTGGCCAGGATGGCGCCCAGGACGGAGACGCCGATGGCGCCGCCCACGGACCGGAAGAAGGCAACCGAGGCACTTGCCGTGCCGATGTCTGACGCCCGGACAGTGTTCTGCACGGCCAGGACGAGGTTCTGCATCAGCATGCCCAGGCCGAGGCCCAGCACTGCGGTGAAGACCCCTGCGTGCCAAAGTTCGGTGGTGTGGTCCAGGGTTCCGGACAAGCCCAGCCCGCCGATCAGCAGGATGGAGCCGGCGATCAGGTAGCCCTTCCACTTGCCCGTCCGGCTGATCAGCTGTCCGGAGGCCACTGAACCAACAAGGTTTCCGGCGATCATTGGAAGGGTCAGGAGTCCGGCTTCCGTGGGACTGGCACCGCGCGCCACCTGGAAGTACTGCCCCAGGAAGGTGGAGGACCCGAACATTGCCACGCCCACGGCCACGGAGGCGAGGATGGCCAGCGCCGTGGTGCGCTCAGAGATAATCTTGAGCGGGATGATGGGCTGCTCCACCTTGGATTCCACCAGCACCAGCAGGGCCAGCAGGAGGATTCCGCCGCCCACCATGGCGGCGGTCTGCCACGAAATCCAGTCGTAGTAGGCGGGATTGCCGGCGAACGAGACCCAGATCAGCAGGAGGCTCACGCCGGAGGTCAACAGGATGGAGCCCAGCCAGTCGATCTTGGCGGGACGGCGGACATGGCTGATTTTGAGTGTGACCTGCAGCAGGATGAGGGCGACGACGGCGAGCGGCACGCAGACGAAGAAGGTCCAGCGCCAGCCGAGCGGGCTGTCCACGATGAAGCCGCCCAGCAGCGGTCCGCCGGCGGTGCCGACTGCCATGACCGCGCCCATGTAGCCGGAGTATTTCCCGCGGTTCCGCGGTGGGATCATGGTGCCGATGATGGCCTGGGACAGCGCCGTGAGTCCGCCCATGGCCACGCCCTGGATCACGCGGGCACCCAGCAGCAGCGGGATGGTTTCGGACAGGCCGGCCATGACCGAGCCGGCCACGAAGATGATGATGCTGAGCTGGACCAGGACCTTCTTGTTATAGAGGTCGGCGAGTTTGCCCCAGATGGGGGTGGTGGCGGCGTTGGCCAGCAGCGCGGCGGTGATGACCCAGGCGAAGTCGGTCTGGGTGCCGTGCAGGTCGGACATGATGGTGGGCAGCGCGTTGGCCACGATGGTGCTGCTGAGGATCGCCGTGAAGAAGGCGGCGAGGAGCCCTGTGAGGGCTTCCATGATCTGGCGGTGGGACATCTCGGGCGGAGTGCCTGCGGGGGCGCCGGCTGATGTGGCGGGGGCGGCAGTTCTTGCCATGGGTCTGCTCCTAAGCGGTGGTTGTGATGGTGCCGGCCGCCGTTGCCCGGGCTGATTGTTTGAGTGATTCGGTGAGCTTGTGCAGGATTCTGGCCGTGTTGCCGGCGTCTTCCTCGCTCCAGTCGCGCAGGTAGTCCTGCAGGACCGCCGTCCGCTGGTCCTCGATGTGGCGGAGTTTTGCCGCGCCCAAGGCCGTCAGGGCAACCAGCTGGGCCCGGCCGTCGTCGGGGTCCTGCCTGCGGACAACCAGCCCATGCTCCTCCAGGTCCGCGATGTGCCGGCTGAGCACGGGCGCGCTGACGCCCAGCCGCTCGGCAAGGCGCGTGGCCCTGGCCTCCCCCTCGCCCACGAAGCGCAGCACGCCCTGGAGCGCAACCCCCGTGTCCTGCCCGCGCACGCTGGCGGTGGCGATGCACCGCACCGCCCGCTGGAGGTCGAAGATCTGGTACACAAGATCCGCTGCCGTATCAGGCGCTACTGCCATGGTTGAAGGGCTCCTCAGTTGTTTGCCTGAAGCAACCATATCTCAAAACTTGTTGCTTTGGGAAACTAATCGCTTGCGGGGTGTACGCAGAAGGCCCCAGCTCTATGCGAGCTGGGGCCTTCCGGGCATCCAGGGGTTCAGGAGCAGTGGCGGGTCATTCCGCCACGTGCGTGGGCGCAAACATCTTCAGCAGGGTTTCCACCACGACGACGTTCGGCCCGTCAGCGGCGAATCCTGCCTTCAGCGCGTCCCCCACGTCCTCCGGCGCCACCTTGGTGGCAGGCACACCGAAAGCCTCGGCAAGTTTGACGAAGTCCGGGCGGGCCAGTTCGGTGGCTGTGGCTTTGCCGAAGGCGCCCACCATGTATTCGCGCAGGATGCCGTAGCCGCCGTCGTCAACAATCAGCCAGGTGACCGGAACGTTGTGCTGCCTCGCGGTGGCAAGTTCAGAGATGGAATACATTGAGGATCCGTCGCCGGACACTGCGAGTACCCGGGCGGAGCCAGCGGGCCTGCCAACAGTCTCGAGTCCCACGGCCGCGCCGATGGCTGCCGGGAACCCGAAGCCCAGCCCCCCGGCGCCCTGGGCTGAATGGAACTGGCCCTCGCGGGCGTCCCAGCAGCTCCAGCCCCAGTAGGCCGCGATGGTCATGTCCCAGAATGTCTGCATGTCCGCCGGCACCGCCGCGCGGATGTCCGCCATGAACGTCAGCTCCTTGGACAGGTCCTGCGACTCCAGGCGGGCGCGGACCTTCGCCAAGGATTCCTTGACGAGCTCCTCGGGCGGTTTTCCGTGCCAGGTGGGCGCGGTCCGGCCAGCCCCGGCGTCCAGGGCTTCATCAAGGGCGGCGAGCGCCTGGCCTGCGTCTGCCCGAATCCCCAGCCCGGGGCGGTTGGACTCCAGGACCCTCGGTTCGGCGTCGATCTGGATGATCCGGCCGCGCGGCTCGAATGTGAAGTAGTTGGAGGTGACCTCGCCCAGGGACGATCCGATCACCACAAGGACGTCAGCGTCCTCCAGCAGGTCGGTCATGTAGCGGTCCTCGATCCAGGACTGCAGCGAGAGTTCGTGGTTCCAGGGGAAGGAGCCGTTTCCGCCCGGCGTGCAGATCACGGGTGCACGAAGCTTCTCGGCAATTGATAGCAGGGATTTTTCGGCCCTACCCCGCCGCGTGCCGCCGCCGGCGATGATGGCCGGACGTTCCGCGGACTGCAGCCATTTCACCGCTTCCCGGACCAGCTCCACCCTGGGTGGATTGTCCGCCGCCTCGGCAAGCGCGTCCTCAACAGGGGGCACCATGATGGGATCGAGCAGGACGTTCTGCGGGATCTCCAGCCAGACGGGGCCCTGGGGCGAGGAGATCGCCTCGGTCCAGGCGTCCTGGATGGCGGACGGGATGCCGGACGCGTGCTGGATCAGGCGCTGGCTCTTGGTGACGTTGGCCGCCGACGCCTTCTGGTCATCGAGCTGGTGCAGCATGCCCTTGCGCCTGGCCCCCAGACCCTCGAGCGGGATCTGGCTGGCCACCACAACCATGGGAACCCCCGTGGCGTAGGCTTCCTGCAGCCCGGCCAGGGACGTCAGTGCGCCGGGGCCGGTGGACAGGAACAGGACTCCCACCTCGCCCGTTGCCCGGGAGTAGCCGTCCGCGGCGAACGCGCTGTTGTTTTCCACCCGGGAGGAGACGAACTGCAGGTTTCCGCGGCCCATGGCATCGAAGAGGCCCAGGGCGTGCTGGCCCGGGATGCCAAAGACGGTCTTGGCGCCCAGCGCCTCAAGGGTTTCGACGACGAGGTCCCCGCCGTTGCGCGCACCCTCGCCCGGATTCTCTGCAGCGGGTGCGGCTGCCGCGCCCGCAGTGACGTCGCCCACGCGGCTACTCCTTGCCTGCCGGGGCGAAGCCTGCCGGGCGGCGGGCTTCCTGGCCGAGGGCCTGGGCGGCGTAACCGTTGGCTTCTCCGAAGCGGTCCCCTGCCACGGCATTGTCGGCCATCAGCGTGACCAGTTCGTAGGCGACATGGCTGGCGGCCACGCCGGTGAGCTCGGCATGGTCGTAGGCGGGGGCCACCTCCACGATGTCCGCTCCCACGAGGTTCATGCCGCGGAAGCCGCGGATGATTTCCAGCAGCTCGCGGCTGGTGATGCCGCCGGCCTCGGGGGTGCCGGTGCCAGGGGCGTGGGCGGGGTCCAGGACGTCGATGTCAACGGAGATGTACAGCGGGCGGTTGCCGATCCGGTCACGGACCTTCGCCACAGTTTCCAGGACGCCCTGGTAGTAGACGTCGGCAGAGGTGACGATGCCGAACCCGAAGCGATGGTCGTCGTCGAGGTCCTTTTTGCCGTAGAGGGGGCCGCGGGTGCCGATGTGGCTGATGGCTTCCGTGTCCAGGATGCCTTCCTCGACGGCCCGGCGGAACGGGGTGCCGTGCGTGTACTCGGCCCCGAAATAGGTGTCCCAGGTATCCAGGTGCGCATCAAAGTGCAGCATGGCGATGGGCCCGCCGGCACGCTCGGCAGCGGCGCGGAGGAGCGGCAGGGCGATGGTGTGGTCACCGCCCAGGGTCACCAGCTTGCCGCCGCCTGCCGTGAGGTCAAGGGCGTTCTGCTGGATGGTGTCGATGGCCTCGTTGATGTTGAACGGGTTGACGGCCATGTCCCCGGCGTCGGCAACCTGGATGTTCTCGAAGGGGCTGACGTCCCATGCCGGGTTATACGGGCGCAGCAGCCGGCTTGCTTCGCGGACGTGGTTGGCGCCGAAGCGGGCACCCGGGCGGTAGGAGACGCCGGAATCGAAGGGCACGCCCACCACGGTGACATCAGCCCTGGCCACCTGGTCCAGGCGAGGAAGGCGGGCATAGGTGGCGACTCCCGCGTAACGCGGAATCCGGGATGAATCGATGGGGCCAAGGTTGCCGTTGGCTTCGATGCGCAGCTCTTCCAATGGAGGCCTCTCCTTCGAGGAGTTGAGGGACTGGTGTGACTGCAATCATACAGGTGGTTTCCTTATGTGCACCACTTGTTTACTCTGCTGGAGGGTCCCGTCCTGGATCCACTCTCGCCAGAGCGCTGCCCACCGAATCCACATACGGCCCGGGCACTGTTCCAATTGCCGGTCCCGTCCGGCTGGAATTGCCAGATGGACATCCTCGAGCACCTGAAGCAAGCCGGCGGAGTCGCCCGGACGGCCCAATTGCTCGACGCCGGGTACTCGCGAAGGGACATAGCCCGGCTCACGCAGCGTGGCGCCTACCAGCCCAAGCGCGGAGTCTTCCTCGCGCCCAACTGCACCCAAGAGCTGGCGGCAGCCATCCATCACAACGCGCGGCTGACCTGCGCGAGCGCGGCCCCGCACTATGGGCTCTGGCTCAGGAAGGCGCCACCCCAACTGCATCTGGCCTGCAACCATGGCCACGGTGCAGGGTTCATCCGGCATCGATCGGTGCGCTTCAGCGGCCACCCAACCCTGCCAGTGGCGGGCGTCGAAGACGTCGTGCTGCACGCGCTGGGATGCCTGCCGCCGCCAGCGTCAACTGCCCTGGCGACATCGGCCATCCGGCTCTACAGCCTGCCATTGGAGCTTCTGAAACAGGAACTCCACGCGGACCGGTCCGCGCCGGCACTGCGGGCTCTCCAGGACCTGGATCTCCGCGCCGAATCCATCGTTGAGGTGGACGCCCAGCATCTTTTCCGGGTGAACGGCATCGACTTTGAAGTTCAGGTCCACATACCCGGAATTGGGCGCGTGGACTTCCTCCTCAACGGCTTCCTTATCGTGGAGATTGACGGCTACGCGTTCCACTCCAAGCGGGCGGACATGCTCAGGGACCGGGACAGGAACAATTCCTCCACGGTTAAGGGCTACGCCGTTCTCCGCTACATGCCCGAGCACATCTGGTTCAACCCAGAGCAGGTTGTCTCCGAGATCAGGGCCGCACTGGCAACCCGAGGCTGACAAGTGGACGCTCCCGCCCAGTTTCCTGCGGTGGCCGAGGGCCGGCCGGGCGCGGTGCAGCGCAAATCCGCGGAGCGCGGCCGGGCAACTGGGCGGGAGCGCACAGAGCGCACGGGACGGCCGGGCCGGCAGGAGCTAGCGGCTGGCGGCCGGCACCAGGACCCAGAGAACCTCGACGGGCTTGTCGGTGGGGTTGATCCAGGTGTGCGGCTCTCGCCCGGGAAAGGTGACGGTGTCGCCGGCACTGAGGTCGTATTCCTCGTTGGTGAGGATCAGCCGGATGCTGCCCTTGATCACATGGAGGACGTCAACGTCGCAGTCCACCGCGTAGAGCTCGGATTCGCCGCGGCCGTGCGGTTCGATGCAGGCCTGGATGATCTGGACGCGCCGCTCCGAGCGCGCTGTGAGGAGCCGCTCCACGATGCCCTGCCCGCCCAGCGAGATCCGCGGCCCGTCATTGCGCTTGGTCAGGTGCGTCTCGGGCGCCGCAAAGAGGTCTCCTACCGAGACCGAGAGGACCTGGCACAGTGTGACCAGGGAGGCCACGGACGGGGACGTAAGGTCGCGCTCCACCCTGCTGAGGAATCCCTTGGTCAGCCCCGTCGCGTCAGCAACCTGCTCAATGGTCAGCCGCTGCGACTGCCGGGCGGCCCGGATCCTCGAGCCGATGGCCACTGGAACGTTGCTCGGCTCAACTGGCAGTGCCTTCATCTACGAACCTTTCATGGCCGGCAGCCCGGCCCCACTTTGGAGCAATACTAGTGGCCGGCCCCTTCTGTGACGCCTCATTGCACGCGTGGCCCGTGGCCCAACGCGGTCTTGACTGTTATCACCGTCACAGCCTACGCTTTGGAAACACTTGTTGCCTATAGAGCAATAGCCGAGAATCCCCTCTCACTCCCCCAAATCCTGCAGCGGCGCCCGGTCCACCTTCCTTCCGGCGTGCGCCACGCTGCCAACACGCTCCAAGGAGCCCAACATGGATGCAAGTTTCATCAACATCGCCATCGTGGTGGTGTACCTGCTCGCGATGCTGGCCTTCGGCTGGTGGGGCAAGTCCCGCACCAAGAACAACAGCGACTTCCTGGTTGCCGGCCGCCGCCTCGGGCCCTTCCTCTATACCGGGACCATGGCCGCCGTCGTGCTGGGCGGCGCATCCACCGTGGGCGGCGTGGGCCTCGGCTACAAATTCGGAATCTCCGGCATGTGGCTGGTAGTGGCCATCGGCGCCGGCGTCCTGCTGCTGAGCCTCCTCTTTGCCGGAACCATCCAAAAGCTGAAGATCTACACGGTCTCCCAGATGCTTACCCTGCGCTACGGCAGCAGGGCCACGGAGGCCTCCGGCATTGTCATGCTCGCCTACACCCTGATGCTGTGTGCCACATCCACCGGCGCCTACGCCACCATCTTCGTGGTGCTCTTCGACTGGGAGCGTCCGATTGCGATCGCCGTTGGCGGAGCCATCGTTCTGGTCTACTCCACGGTGGGCGGCATGTGGTCCATTACCCTGGCCGACCAGGTGCAATTCATCATCAAGACCGTGGGCATCTTCTTCCTGATGCTGCCCTTCACGCTCAACGCGGCGGGCGGCTTTGAGGGCATCCGCAGCCGGGTGGACGAGAGTTTCTTCCAGATCGACGGCATCGGCGTCCAGACGATCATCACGTACTTCGTTGTCTACACCCTGGGCCTGCTGATCGGCCAGGACATCTGGCAGCGCGTCTTCACGGCGAAGACCCCCACCGTGGCACGCTGGGGCGGCGCCACCGCAGGCATCTACTGCATCCTCTACGGAGTTGCCGGCGCCCTGATCGGCATGGCCGCCAGCGTTGCCCTTGCCGGCGTCGACATCGCAGTCAAGGACGACGTCTACGCGGAGGTGGCCCAGACGCTGCTTCCCGTCGGCATCGGCGGGCTGGTCCTGGCAGCGGCGGTGGCAGCGATGATGTCCACCGCATCGGGCGCCCTCATCGCCGCCGCAACCGTGGCCCGCGCCGACGTCCTGCCGTTCGTTGCCAGCTGGTTCGGCAAGGACATCAACACCGAGGACTCGGACAACCCTGAGCACGACGTCAAGGCCAACCGCATCTGGGTCCTTGCCCTGGGAATCATCGCGATCGTCATCGCCATCATCACCAAGGACGTGGTGGCAGCCCTGACCATTGCCTACGACATCCTGGTGGGCGGCCTCCTCGTGGCGATCCTCGGCGGCCTCGTCTGGAAGCGCGGTACGGGCATCGCCGCGGCAGCATCCATGGCTGTGGGTTCCGTGGTGACCCTGGGCACCATGATCGTCCTGGAAATCAACGCCGAGGCACCGCTGGACGGCATCTACGCGAACGAGCCCATCTACTACGGCCTGCTGGCGTCCGCCCTGGTCTACGTTGCGGTTTCCCTGCTGAGCAAACCGACCGACCCGCAGGTAATGCGCAACTGGCAGCGCCGGGTGGCAGGGCAGGCTGCAGAAGAAGCGCCACTTCCCACCGCTGCCCGCTAGGCCCCGCAGGGTAGGACAACAGGAGCAACGCACGACGGCGGCACCCCACCTTCGCTTTCCGGCGAAGGGGAGGTGCCGCTGTCGTTTGGTCCTGGTTTCCTAGTCGGTTTCGCGGACCTCGTCAGGGTCATCCAGCGGGACCACGCGGTCCTCGGCGTCGACCACGACGGGAGTCGCCTGGACCACCGGCTCTTCCTCGTCCAGGAGCTCGTCCTCGGTATCCCAGTCGTCCTCAACTACCGGTGCATCCTCGGCGTAGTCATAGGCGGGATCCGCCTCTACGGCATCCAGGTGCGGCATGTCCGGGTGCTGTCCGGTGGTGCTCATGATTGAACCTCCGTTTGTTCGCCTGACGTGCTCTTTCAGTGAGGGCGCTGGCCGCGCCACACCTTCATCACAGCACCGCACCGCAGAGGGGTCAATAGCCTGCCACAGGACCTCAAGGACCCGTCCCGTTTAAGGCGCACCGAAATCTCCGGAGGAGGCTGACCGGCCAAAAATCGGCGGATTTTCGCAGTAAGCTTGCACTGCAATGGGGCCGCGCCATGCCCCATCCAGCCCAGGAGTTTCCGTGTCTCAGCACGCCAGGTTCAACCGCCACGCCACGCCGCAAGAAGCGCAACCTTCAGCACCCCAGGAACCAGCCGGCGCCGGGCAGCAGGCCCAGCCCTCGCCGTCGGACGTCAAGCGGTGGCGGCAGTACCTCGCGGACGAACGGGCGGAAGCCGCCGTCTACCGGGACCTGGCGCAGAACCGCCAGGGTGAAGAGCGCGACATCCTCCTGGCCCTGGCCGAAGCCGAAGGCCGCCATGAAGCCCACTGGCTGGGACTGCTGGGTGAACGTGCGGGCAAGCCCCGGCGTGCATCGGTGCGCAGCCGGATGCTGGGGTTCCTGGCCCGCCACTTCGGGTCGGTGTTCGTGCTGGCCCTGGCCCAGCGCGCAGAAGGCCGCTCCCCTTACGCCAAGGACCCCAATGCCACGGAGGCGATGGCGGCGGACGAGCAGATCCACGAGGAAGTGGTCCGAGGGCTGGCGACCCGGGGGCGCAACCGCCTGGCCGGCACCTTCCGCGCCGCTGTGTTCGGCGCCAATGACGGCCTGGTCAGCAACCTGTCCCTGGTGATGGGTATGGCCGCGTCCGGCGTCGCCAGCAGTGTGGTGCTGCTCAGCGGAATCGCGGGGCTGCTGGCCGGGGCCATGTCCATGGGCGCCGGGGAGTTCATCTCAGTCCGGTCGCAGCGCGAACTGCTCGCGGCGACGCGCCCCACCCAGGTCACCCTGCTGGCGGCCCCCAAGCTGGACCTGGAACACAACGAACTGCTGCTGGTGTACCTGGCCCGGGGCATGACCCAGGAAGCGGCCGAGCACCGGGTGGCCGAACGCATGGGCCTGCTGCCCTGCGACTGCGATCCCAGCCTGTCGCTGCAGCCGGAACTGCCCGACGTCGAGGACCAGCATGAGGCCGTGGGGACCGCGTGGGGCGCGGCCCTGTCCAGCTTCTGCTTCTTCGCCTCCGGTGCGATCGTGCCAATCCTGCCGTTCCTGTTCGGCCTGACCGGCGTCGCCGCCCTGGTGGCGGCGGGCATTCTGGTGGGCCTCGCCCTCCTGGTCACCGGCGCCACGGTGGGCCTGCTCTCCGGCACGTCGCCGCTGACGCGTGGACTCCGCCAGCTGGCCATCGGCCTGGGCGCTGCGGCCATCACCTACCTGCTGGGGCTGGCCTTCGGCACAGTTGTGGGCTAGTGGAAAACCGGCCACCGCACCGTGCGCCATCGCGCCATGCGGGGACCAAAGCCCGCCTGGGCGTGCGCCGGCGCGTGGAGCTTTTGCTCACCGCCGCGCTGACCGCGGGCGCTGTGTTCGGAGCAGCACTGGCACTGAACGACCCTCGCTTCAAAGAGCTGCTGGACGTCCGGATCGGCCCAGGAAACGGGCAGTCCGCCGGGCAGCAGGACCCGGGCACAGCAGGGGAAGCAGGCCAGGCGCCCCGGGCCGAGGGCCGGCTGGGCGCGCCTCCCCCTGGGCTGGAGGAGTCTGACGCTCCCCTGGCCGCCGCAGACCCTCCGCCGCTGGGCAGCGATTCCTACCGCTTCCTCGCCGTCAACGGGGACGGCAGCCCGGTGGGGTATTCCCCCTGCAGGCCGCTGCACTACGTCATCAATGACGAGCTCGCACCGGCCGGCTCGCAGCAGCTGGTCACCGAATCCATCGCCACCATCTCCGCCGCCACCGGCATCCGGTTCATCTACGACGGCACCACCGCGGAGCAGCCCTCCCCCCAACGTCCGCCGTACCAGCCCGAGGCCTACGGCGAGCGCTGGGCGCCGCTGCTGATCGCCTGGACAACACCGGAGGTGGCTCCGCAGCTCAAGGGCAAGGTGATCGGCACCGGGGGCAGCACCCACTTCAGTTATGACGACGGCCCCAAGGCCTTTGTTACGGGCGGCCTGGACCTGGACGCGCCGCAGATCGCCGATGAACTGCTGAACCCGGACGGCCACCTGTACGCACGCGCCGTGATCCTGCATGAGCTCAGCCACGTGATGGGCCTCGACCACGTGGACGACCCCACCCAGCTGATGTATCCCGAGATCGGCACCCCCGAAGGACTGTCCGCCGGGGACCTCAACGGGCTCTATGAGCTCAGCAAGGCGCAGTGCCGGAAGGATCTCTGACCGGCCGGCTGCTCCCCGGGCTCAGGCGGGCAGCCGCAGCACCTCCACCGCCTCCTGGACAGTGTCCACCAGGAAAATCCGGTCCTCCATCGGCCGGCCGGCCGCAAGGCTTTGCAGCATGGGCCAGGCAGGGTACTGACGCTCCCAGTGGTCCCGGCCCACCAGCACCATGGGCGTCACCTTTTCCCGCGCCCCGTAGTAGTTTTCGCACGCATCCTGGAAGATCTCCTGGACGGTCCCGGCAGCCCCAGGCAGGAACACGATGCCTCCCGTGCACAGTTCCAGCAGGATCGCCTCCCGGATGGCGTTGGCAAAGTATTTTGCAATGTGCGTGGCGAAGTAGTTGGGCGGCTCGTGCCCGTAAAACCAGGTGGGGATGCCGAGCGACGGCGTGCCGCCGGGAAAGCGTTCGACGACGGCGGCCGCCGCACGCGCCCACGCAGACACCGAGGGACGGAAGCCGGGGACGGAGGCGAGAATGTCCAGCGCAGCCTGCACGCCGCCGTCGTCCACTTCACTGAGGTACGCGCCGAGGTTCGCCGCCTCCATGGCCCCCGGTCCCCCGCCGGTGGCCACCACGTACCCGTCCTGCGCGAGGAGCCTGCCCAGCAGGGCGGCCTGGGCAAATCCGCTGCTGCCGCGCTGCGCGGCATGCCCGCCCATGACACCCACCATGGCCCGGCCGTGGAACGGGCCTGTCCTGGTCATATCGTCCAGGGCGTCGCCGATGGCGTGGTCGTGCAGCGCTGAGGCCAGGGTGGCGTCCAGCCGGTGCCGCATGCCGGGCTGGATGCTCCACTGGTAGATCCGGGCGTCCGGAAGGGCTTCGTAGGGGGCGTCGGGCAGCCCGGCGTACAGTTCCTGGGGCGAGTACAAGGCGGCCCGGTAGGGGTTGAAGGGCACGGTCTCCAGCCGCGGGAAGATCAATGCTCCCCGTCCTCGCAGCAGGCCCTCCACGCCGTCGTCGAAGGTGCAGCCCAGGAAGATGGCACCCTCCACGTTGAGGCGCTGCAGTGCGCCGGTCCTCCCCCGCAGGTCCAGGGACTGGGCGTGCCAGCCACGCATGTCCACCGCGCCGGCGCTGACCAGCCGGTCGAAGCTGTCCAGGTCCTGCACTTCGAGGTTGTGCGGGTGGGGGCCCACGTTTCCGGAGAGATTCACTGTCTAAACCTAAAGCAACGCTGGCCGCTCCCCCCTGTTGCCTCACGTCAATAGGTCCGGGAAGGCTGCTTCGTTGCCTCATGTGAAAAGGTCCGTT